>NZ_CP058380.1:0-1637624 GCF_049244155.1 Gardnerella sp. DNF01199S
TTCTCGTACACTGTTTCGTGCACAATGCTCAAGCCTTTAGCTTGCGTTAAAGCAACAACAAGCGGCTGCTGCCAATCTGTCATAAAACCAGGGTGAACGTCGGTTTCAATAGCAACTGGATGCAAGTCTCCACCTGGATGCCAGAATCGAATACCATTATCTGCAACGTCAAACTGGCCGCCAACTTTGCGGAACACGTTTAAGAATGTCATCATTTCTGGCTGAGTTGCGCCTTTAATAAACACATCTCCGTGAGTCGCAAGCGCCGCCGACGCCCAAGATGCCGCCTCAATCCTATCTGTTAAAGCAGTGTGATTGTAACCTTGAAGCTTATCAACGCCCTCAATCCTAAATGTGCGATCAACGTCTACAGAGATGATTGCGCCCATTTTTTGCAAAACAGCCACCAAATCCATAATCTCTGGCTCGATTGCTGCACCCGAAAGCTCCGTTTTTCCTTCTGCAAGAACAGCAGCAAGAAGAGTTTGCTCAGTGGCACCAACCGAAGGGTAAGGAAGGTGGATTTTAGTTCCGTGCAAACCGTTTGGAGCAGTAATGTGAATACCGTCTTCGTGGTCTTTGTTTACATTTGCGCCGAGCTTGCGCAAAGTTTCAAGATGGAAGTCTATAGGACGCCCACCAATATTGCACCCACCAAGCGCTGGAATAAAAGCCTCGCCAAGCCTGTGAAGAAGCGGGCCAGAAAAAAGAATCGGAATACGAGAAGACCCCGATAACGTGTCTACGTCGGCAACGTCTGCAAGTTGAACGTTGCTTGCATCAATGCTAACAACGCCTGCAGCACCATCAACGCTTACATTTACACCGTGCAATCGAAGCAAATCCGAAACAACGTGAACATCTCTAATCTCTGGAACATTTTTTAACACGGATTTTCCAGGAGCTAGGAGCGCTGCAACCATCGCCTTGCTAACAAAGTTTTTTGCACCACGAACTTTAATTGTTCCGTTAAGCGGCTTGCCACCTTCTACATGTAAAACGTCTGCAGCGTCGATGCCACTTTCGTTATGTTCAGCCGTGTTTTGCGCAGACACATTTACCTCTTTCGTTTGCAACTAAAACTAATAACTATAATACCGATACGCGTGCCAATCGCATGTAAATTACGTTGCAACCGCACAATAATCGCGCGCTATTTTGCAACTATAGACCGCCATCTTCTTAAAATCCTTGCAAAAAGTGAAGGCTTTTGCAATAAATCGACTTCTGGCAAATCGTGACTACAATCCGCGTTTAATCCATATGTGTACGCTTTTTTAGACGATGCTTTGCCAACTAAATCGCCAAATTCCAGCATTTGCGTTCTAGGCTCATAAGGGTGACGAATGTCGAACTCAAGAAGCCTTGCTCCGCATTTAGAAGCCACTGGCCCATAAGATGCAAAACCGCACGTTGCAGTGGCCATTAGAAGCATGCCAGAATCCTTGCACCTGCCAGCAAACGCGTTTCTGTGATCGTGCCCTGCGCAAAAAGCAAAAGCACCAATCTTTTGCAAAATATCGTATTCACCGCTGTCTTTATCTGGGCAGCTCACGCCTTCTCCAAGATACCCATCTGGCAAAACGCGATTATCGTCTAAAGCGTAGTATTTTCCAGCAAAACGCCTATATCCTTCGATTGCGTTTTCTTTAGCAGCACAATCTTTAGGAACTTCGCGTAGTAAATCGTAGTATTGCGGAAGCGGAAAATGCTGAAAAACGCAGAATTTTGGCGGCAAAAAGTTTGGCAAATCCGCTAAAAAGTCAAGTGCATTACTAGAAGGACTTCCGTAACCACCACGCTTTTCGTAATCGCCAGAATCTACAAGAACAATAGAAAATACGACTTTTTCTTGATTTACGTCCATAACAGGCAAAGCAAAAGTTCCTGCTTTGCAAGGAAATATGATTTGCTTTGGCAAAATGCTTTTTGGAAGAGACATTGCGGATCCGCTAGAAAATGCTTCATCGGTTTGCTGGCGATTCAAGCATCCCGAAAACTCTTGATACAACGAATCCAGCTCCGCGTTACTTAATCCGCACTGAAAATCGTGATTCCCGTACGTTAGCGCCCAAGGAATTGAGCGATCTTCTAAAGGCTTTACCATGCGCTTAATATGCTCTAAGACTTTTTTGCGCGTATCTTGCAAATCTTTTTCATTCGATTTGCGAGCATCTACTCCACGGTCATTTACTCCATGAGCATCTACTCCACGGTCATCTTGCGACTCATCCCAGCGCCTTCGCACAAAAGTGTTCGCAAAATCTTTAGCATATCCTGCAATTTGATTGCCACTAAAAATCACAATATCTGGCTTAACTGCATCGCAAGCAGACTCTATTAGCTTAATCGTGTCTTTGCTGATTTTTGGCGCATCTTGAACATCTGCAAACTGTAAAACGCGGAATTTTCCCGAAAGATGAAATTGCAACTTACCTAATCTTGCAGAGACGGATGTTGGTAGCTTTGACGAATCAGATGCATCAGATGACTTAGACACATTAGATGACTTAGCAAAACTTAACGACTTAGCGTTTGGAGAAGTCGCCTGCCCGTTTAGACTACTTTCCAAAATCTTAGAGTCGCTTTTATCAGATTCTGCAATTTCTAACATAGTTCAAGCATACGGCACAGCATCTGGCGTATCAACAAAACACGGAAAAACACAGAAAAACACGGCAGAAGGCCGCAAAACGCCGCAAAAATAGCGTTTTTTTACAATATTTTAAGATAATTTTAAGCTAATAACCTATTCGCATTAAGAAAAGAGTGGTTACATATAAAGCATAGACGAAATAAATCACAATAATCAGTGATTTAGAACTAATAACTGAACCTCTCTTCTTCTCTTCTTTCAAACCCCGAGCCAATCACTCGGGGTTTTGTTTTGCGCAAGACTTGCACAAGAGGCACGTAAGATTCGATTACCGACAAACGCTTGTATGGCAACGCGTGAGTTATGATTTCTTACACACTTTTTGGCCTATAACCCAAAAAGGTAGGTAATCGTTCGCGCGGTCTAAGCGCGCGAACGTCCTCGCCGCGCAGAAGCAGTGCTTCTGCCTTGAGCGGCTCAGCGAATCGAGGTGATTTCTCGCGCATTATGCAGCTCGAAATCGTCGACTCGCACGCGGTCTAAGCGCGCGAACGTCCTCGCTTGCGTTGAAAGCACACCGTGCTTTCAACCTTGAGCAAGCTCAGCGCTCCGAATTGGAAAACCGTTAGCGCGGCCTAAGCGCGCTATTCCTCGCGGCTATTAGTAGCCGCTCGGCTGATTTGGCATGTAAAGTCCACTGGACTTTACATTTGAGCCAAATCACGCTTTGAAGGAGCTTGAAATGCATTATGCAATTTCAAGCTCAGTCAAAGCGCTCATGCAAGTCGATTCGCGCTACGCTTTAAGCGAAAAGGCAGGTCGTCGCGAACAAAAAAAGCCCCCGCGATTACGAGAGCTATTCGCTGGGGTACCTGGACTCGAACCAAGAATGGATGAACCAGAATCACCTGTGTTGCCAATTACACCATACCCCAATTGGCAGGCTTCGCGGCTCTTGGAACCGTTCCGTCTTTGTACCCCCGACCGGATTTGAACCGGTGTTGGCGCCGTGAGAGGGCGTAGTCCTAGGCCGCTAGACGACGGGGGCTTAATTTATTTGCTACGCCTCTAGACGCAACAAATGTCGACTTTACAACATAACGCAAATATGTGCAACTAGCGGCGTGTCGCGCTACATCCAAATCGACCATAAATCAGCTACAAAAATGCCCCAATGCAAGCAAAAATCAACAAGCATTGGGGGCAAATCGCGTTAGAGCTTAATCATTTTTTACAAATGCTCACGCAATCCAGCCAAGCGAGCCAAAGTCACGTCTTTACCAACGATTTCCATGGACTCAAAAAGCGGAGGAGAAACACGACGGCCAGAAAGAGCCACGCGTACAGGGCCAAACGCCAATCGCGGCTTGTAACCAGCTTCTTCAACAAGCTTCTTGTTCAAAAGCTCGTGCAAAGAATCCGTATGCCAATCAGAAGCATCAACACCCTTCAAAGCAGCGAGCGCAGCATCAAGAACCTCTCCAGCGGATTCCTTAAGCTGCTTACGCGCATCGTTATCTGGCTCAATGTAGCCATCTTCGCTTAACAGGCTACCGACCATGCCAGCAACTTCGCCAAGCAAGCGCACTCGAGGCTGAACAAGAGGAGCAGCAGCGGTGAGCACTTCACGCTCGCGATCAGTCAACGCATCCCAATTGTCTGCGCTAACTACGCCATCCTTATGTAAATAAGGCACAGAGCGATTCAAGAAGTCTTGCGGATCTAGCATGCGAATATGCTCAGCATTAATGGAAATTGCTTTGTCTAAGTCGAAGTGTGCAGGGTTTGCTTTAACGTCGCGCACATCAAACTTTTCAATCATTTCGTCCATAGAGAACACATCGCGATCAGGCGCAATAGACCATCCAAGCAGAGCCAAGTAATTCAGCAAGCCTTCTGGAATAAAGCCATTATCTCTATGCAAGAACAAGTTGGACTCAGGGTCTCTCTTAGAAAGCTTCTTCTTACCTTCGCCCATAACATAAGGCATGTGGCCGTAAAGCGGAGTTTCCTTAGCAATTCCCATTTCCATAAGATAACGGTAAAGCACAATTTGACGAGGCGTGGAGCTAAGAATATCTTCGCCACGCAAAACCACGTTTACATCCATCAACGCATCGTCAACAGGGTTTGTAAGCGTGTAAAGCGGATCGCCATTTGGTCGAACAATCACATAATCAGGAACAGAACCCGCCTTAAAAGTGATTTCGCCACGAATCAAATCATTAAAAGTAATGTCTTCATTTGGCATCTTTAAGCGAAGCGCAGGCTTGCGACCTTCATCGCGGAAAGCTTGCTTCTGCTCCTCAGTAAGGTTGCGATCGTAGCCATCATAGCCAAACTCAGCTGGTCGACCTGCAGCAATATTGCGCTCTTTAATCTCTTCTGGAGTAGAGAAGGATTCATAAGCGTATCCTGCTTCAAAAAGCTTTTTCGCTACGTCTTTATAAATCTCCATACGTTGAGACTGGCGGTATGGGCCATTTTCTCCGCCAACATCAATGCCCTCGTCCCAATCAATATTGAGCCAACGAAGAGCCTCAATAATCTGCTGATAGCTTTCCTCGCTATCTCGCTCGTTGTCCGTGTCTTCAATGCGGAAAAGCAACTTGCCATGCGTGTGGCGAGCCTCCGCCCAGTTAAACAGAGCGGTACGAACCATACCTACGTGAGGCGTACCAGTTGGCGAAGGGCAAAAACGCACGCGAACATTCTTTGGAAGTTCAGGCTTTGTGGATTTTGTTGCATTATTAGCAACTTCTTGAGTTTCCTCTGTATCAGTCATAGGTTCCATTGTGCCGCGCGTTACGGACGTGCCTATCTAGTCAAGAGCTTGAGTTGATTCCTTATTACCTTCCACATGCGCAAACTTAGCAGCAAGAGCTTCGCGAGACTTTCTATCGTCTTCTTCTTTTGCAAGCTTCTTAGCTTCTTCTGGGTCCCAAAGAACGTCTTCCTTATGCTTTGACCATTCACGCTCAAGCAATGGAGCCGCAAATTCAACCAGCGCGCTCATACTATTTTCGCTATTTTCACTATTTTCGCCATCATCGCCACTTTTTGCGCAATCAACAAGCGCACGCCACTGATCGTCCTTAAACATCATTCGCGGAACTCCAGCACACTCACAAACTTCGTTAATATATAGGAATATAGGCAAAGTTTCGTAAATGTTACTGGTTTTTTCAATAAGACTTTTAAGAATAGAAAGTATTGCCGTAATTTTTTGCGATTCTACAGGATTAATCCCGCAAAAATCACACTCTTGTTTTGCGCATCTAAACGCATCTTGCAAGCTCTCAACGCTCCAATTCCCTGCAACGCTTAGAGAATCTGCAGCACCGTTGATTGCGTTAACATCGTTAGAAAGATTGGACTCAAGCTTGTTAAAAATAGCGCTAACATCATTCGTGTTATTTTCTAGCTCTTCTTGCGCTTCGCTATAGTCTGGGTCGTAGCATAAATCCATATCGTCGTAAGCGTTTGCTGCTGCCAAAAGCGCGTCAACTATCTCTTGTGGGCGCCCTGGAATCACATCCGCACCTTCATACACAAACTCTGCATCTGGAACAGTAACGTCTAAATCCGTAATAATTCGTGCAATAGCGCGAATCGCCCTTACCTCAAGATTTTCCGCATATTTTGCGTCATTATCTAAATGGCGTGCTTCGCTTAAAGGCCACAATTTAGTTAAATCCGCGGCCTTCTTTGCAGCAGACTCAAGCAAATCTAAAGCCTTTGAATCCAACTTTTCTACAGAATCACCCATAATAACGCTCCTTCGCATTAGCCGTAAAAAACACGGTTTCTACGCATCTTTTATGCATATTTAAAGTCTACTGCTTATTATTCCACACGTTCTACTGCACACGCGCCGCAGGATCCACATATGTGATGGAAAGCACATTCATATTTGTGCAATCGTATGTAATCGACGTAATCGACGCCAAAGCCGTCTTGCGCAAAAGCATATTGTGCTCCGCGTGACCCGTTTCTAGCAGATGACGATAAGACCATATTGGCGATTCATGCGTTACAGCTACGATTTGTTCTCCTGGGTGATTTTTCACTTGTTCGCGCGCAAAATCGCCAACGCGAGCTGCGATGCTTTTGTAGGATTCTCCCCAACTCGGCTTCCACAAGTTAGATACAAGCTTCCAATTGTTGTTTTTCCACAAAGCGCCTTCGCCGTAGCCGATTCTTTTTCCGCGAAAATTGTTTTCCGCTTCGATTAGACGATTGTCTAAAATAATCGGGCCAATTTGCAAAGCGTTTGCGATTTGTTGCGCCGTTTCTTGCGTGCGCTCCAAAGGAGACGAGTAAATCGCACTAATTCCGCGCATTTGTGGAACAGTAGCAATATATTTTGCTGTAGCGCGAGCCATTTCTAAGCCGCGATTAGATAAGTGAAATCCTGGGAGTCTCTCGTAAAGCACGTGATTTGGATTTTCCACTTCTCCGTGGCGCACAAAATGAATAGTCGTAGCTGGCATATTTTCTAAACCTACTTCCAAACCTACTTCCAGCCTTTTGGAGTGTTGCTTAACGACCACTCGCCCAACTTGTGAGCAAAAGTATTGTCTTTAGCGGCATCATAACCAGGTTTTTGCGACTTTGTATCATCTAAAAGCCATTTTCTAATAACAAAATTCCACACAGCTACAACAACTGTTGCAATAAGCTTGCCAATGTTTGTGCGAAGCATGTAAATCGCAGTACCGCGCAAAGCTTCAACCATTCCAAGCGTGCTAAGCCAAATAATCGCATCGTTAATAAGCAAACCAATAACTGCAGAAATAACAAAAATTAGCAATTCCATCCAACGAGCCATGTCTTCGCGGTGCTTAAACACGTACTTCATGCTGGCAATGTAGTTAAAAATAAGTGAGATTATAAAAGATATTGTTCCAGCAACAACGTTATTAAGATGCACAAGAAGAAGCAGATTTAGCAACGCTACGTCAATAATCAGCGCAATGATGCCTACGATTCCAAATTTAACAACCTGTTCAATAAGTTTTTTCATACATTCAATTAAACACGCGGAGGTTAACAATTCACTATAATTATTGCGTAGCGCAAGTTTATTATTGCGTAACACAAGTTGCGTAACACAAGTTTATAAAACTTAGCAAATTTATAAAATTTAGCAAAGGAGCGATTATGCCAGTTATTCACACTCACGTTTCTGTAAGCACTACACCTGCTCAGCGCGATGCCTTAAAAGCAGCGTACGGCAAGGCGATTAGCGCAGTTCCAGGCAAAAGCGAACATTGGCTTATGTGCCCATTTGAAGACAACATGCCAATTTATTTTGCAGGAGATAATACTAAACCTGCAGCTTACGTTGAAGTGAACGTGTTTGGTTCTAGCGTTCCAGGCTCGACTTGGGAAAAGTTGACAGAGCAGATTATGGCAGCTTTGAATCGCGAGCTTGGAATTCCACAGGATCGCACTTATATTCGCTACACTGCAACAACTGACTGGGGTTGGAACGGCGGCAACTTCTAGTCGCAAGTTTTATACAAAAATCGCCATCAAATAACTTAAAGACAAAGCCTACAGCACGTGAAAACGTGCCGTAGGCTTTTGATTTAATAATCCAGCTTTTGAAGATGGTATTGATTGGATAATGCGCAAAATTCCTTGCATATCAGCGGCGTCTGTCTCATATTTTTCCCGTCAGACGATGTAATTCAGTTGTCGACAAAATGTCGACAACTGAATTTTTTCTTATATGTTATGCGCTTTTACACAATACCAATAGTCACTAGGATTGATTGCCAAAATTAGGCTCGTCAACAGTAGACTTAGCAGATACAGCGAACTCATCCAACTCGTCAAACTCAGAGCTGCTTGAAGAATAGTCATCGCTACTAGCAACACTACCTTCAAGATCTGGGCCAGCAGCTACACGAGCCACTTCTTCCATACCTTTGTTGTCACATATAACCATGCGAACATAGCCAACAACAAATCCAACAACAGCAGGGCAAACCCAAGCCATACCAAATTCCGAGAACGGCAGCCAGTTTTGAACAACAATCAACATATCATTCATATGCAATGCGTTGCGCAAAGCGTTTGGCAAACTATTCAAAAAGTCAAATACAGCTGCAACACCAGTAAAACCAAGTGTCCAAGCATACACGACCTTGGAATTTCCAAAAAGTCGACCACACAAAGCCAAAAGAATCAATACGATTGACAGTGGATACAAGAACATCAATACTGGAACCGCGTATTCGATGATTGCGCTCAATCCAAAGTTTGCAAGACCAAACGAAACAAGCGTAATCAATACAGCCCAAACACGGTAGCTAGGACCCTTAGGGAATAACTTAGAGAAGGTTTCCGAGCAGCTTACGATTAATCCAACCGCAGTCTTTAAGCAGGCAAGCGTTACAGTTGCAGCAAGCACGAATAAGCCAGCATTTCCAAGATGGTAACGTGCAACTTGTGCCAAAGTTACGCCACCATTTTCCGCAGGTGGGAACAGAGCGCGGCTACGCACGCCAACAACAACAATCGCAACGTAAATCAAAGCCATTAGCAAGCAGCTAAAGAATCCAGATCGAGCAGTATTCACTGCTACATCTTTAGGATCTTTTACACCAAACTGGCGAATGGTACTAACAACCACAATTCCAAATGCCAAGCTAGCTAAAGCATCCATCGTGTTGTAGCCATCTAAGAATCCTGTAAAGAATGACTTATTAACGTAATTTCCCATAGGAGCAGCATCTGAAGAAGCACCGCTTATAGGGGAAAATAGTGCAGTAAATACCAAAACCGCTAGGAACACAAGGAAGATTGGCGTAAGAACTTTACCAACCCACGTAAGTATGCCGCTTGGTTTCATAGCAAAGAAGAACGCGAGCGCAAAGAACACTACAGAGAACAAGAACAAGTACAATTGCCCATTTCCGTCTTGCGGAATAATTCGCTCCAAGCCAACAGTGTATGAAGTTGTTGCGCATCGCGGAATTGCAAAGAACGGGCCAATTGTTAAATAAAGAACGCATGTAAAGAACATGCCGTATTTTTTACTAGCTTTGCTTGAAAGTTCAAAAAGACCGTTTGCGCGACTCATTGCAAGAGCCGTAACGCCTAACAATGGCAAGCCAACGCCAGTAACAATAAAGCCTAATGCTGCAGGAGCAGAATTGTTTCCCGCGTTAGCACCAAGGAATACTGGGAAAATAAGGTTTCCAGCGCCAAAGAACATGCCAAACAACATGACCGCCACGTATGCGGATTCAATAATTGTCAAGTTCCTTTTTTTCGGGGCACTGTCTGTGCTGACACTTTGTGTTGTGACGCTCATGCTACACCTCCTATATGGTGAAAAATTGTTTAAGCATATTATTTAACGCATTGAATAACAAAACTGAAACCGAAAAATAATATTAGGGGGTATATTAATAAATCGCATGTACTTAATCGGCAATTTACAATTTCGCGCGTGTCTTCTAATCAAAAATAAAAGGACGCTAACATAAAAGCTAGCGTCCTAAATAAAGGGCAAATGCGCTAAATCACATCTTATCTGGAGCAGAAACACCAAGCAAATCAAGGCCAGAGGCGATTACTGTGCGCACAGCAGCGTTAAGCTTAAGTCGAGCTGCAGCACGTGCTGGCTCTGGGCACTTTGCAATGCGAACCGCTTCGCGCTCCGCTTCTGGCAAGCGATTTTCTGGGTCGCTCAACTCCATTGGCACTACGCGCTCAAGGTTGTACCACTTGTGGTAGCTTGCAGCCAAATCCTCAAGATAATGCGCAACTCTGTGCGGAGCGCGCAAATCGCCAGCCTGTGCAAGAGCTGCAGGCCATTGAGCCAAAGTAGCCAACACTTCGCCGTCTGCCTCAGTATTAAGCAAGCTTAAATCAGCTCCGTCTGCACTAATTCCAGCGTCTTCCGCGTTACGAGCCACATTGCAACTGCGTGCGTGAGCATATTGCACGTAATACACAGGATTATCATTGCTGTGAGAAGCAAGCAAATCCAAATCAATATCAACACTTGTGTTGTAGTCGGTGCGAGCCAGCGAGTAGCGCGAAGCATCAACGCCAATTGCATCAACTAAATCGTCAATCGTAATAACGTTTCCAGCACGCTTGCTCATGCGCACAGGCTTGCCGTCCTTCATAACGTTTACCATCTGACCAATAAGAATCTGCATATTTTCGCCAGGATTGTCTCCAAAAGCTGCGCACATTGCCATCATTCGGCCAATATAGCCATGGTGATCTGCGCCAAGCATGTAGATTGCTACGTCTGCAGGATTCTGTTCGCGGTGACGCTTATTGCGATAATACGCAATATCTGCAGCAAAGTAAGCGTAGTTTCCGTCAGACTTAATAATTACGCGATCCTTGTCGTCGCCATGCTTGGTGGATTCAAACCAAGTTGCGCCATCTTTTTCAAAAATATCTCCACGCTCACGCAAGTCCGCAATAGCGCGCTCAACTTCGCCATCCTCGTACAGGCTGTTTTCATGGAACCACACGTCAAAACCAACACGAAAATCACGCATTGACTTGCGAATTTCCGCAAACATCATTGGAACTGCGCGCTTGCGGAACTCTTCTCGCTGCTCTGAATCGCCTTCGCCAAGTGGCAAGCCTTCTTCATCTTTTCCAAGATCGATTCGTGGCAAAGAAAGAACGTCAACGCCGTCCGCATTTGCTTCTTTTATAACAGCGTCCGCGATTTCGTTAATATACGCGCCTTTGTAGCCGTCTGCAGGCGTTTCTTCGCCGTGAGCTGCAGCAACTAAAGACTTTGCGAAACGGTTGATTTGCTCACCGTGATCGTTGAAGTAGTATTCGCGCACAACTTTTGCGCCGTTCGCTTCCAAAACTCGAGCCATAGAATCGCCAACTGCTGCCCAGCGCGTGCCACCAATGTGGATTGGGCCAGTTGGATTTGCGGAAACAAACTCAAGATTCAAAGTTTTGCCACTCAAATGCGTATTCTTGCCAAAATCAGCACCCTGATTTAAGACCTCGTCAACAACAGCCGCTGCAGACGCAGAATCAAGCGTTATGTTAATAAAGCCAGGGCCTGCCACTTCTACGCGCGCAATACCTTCTGCTTCTTGCAAACGCTCGGCAAAAAGTTCAGCTAAATCGTGAGGCTTCATACCTGCTTTTTTAGCGAGTTGCATAGCAACGTTTGTAGCCCAATCGCCGTGTGCGCGATCTTTTGGCCTCATAACTGCAAGTTTTTCGGCAGCAGGAATCAAATCTTCTGTTAGACTGCCAGCTTTACCGCTTGCTACTAAATCTTTAGCAATTTTTTCAATTAATTCACTTAAGCTTTCTGGATTCATGGTTTACAGTCTAGCGTTACCGCGCGATGCTTCGCGATTATAACGTATTGGATTGCGTTATTCTGCATATAAGGTAATATATGTTTTACATGTTTTACAATGGAGATTAGAAATGGCTGCAACAATTACAGGATTAAGAGTACCGTCTAACGTTTTAGATCGTTATGATCAGCTCGCTAAAACCACTCACCGCACTCGTTCATTTTACATGAATCAAGCGCTAGAAGCTCAAATCGATGAACTTGAACACGAATATGGACTAATGGCAGATATTGAAGCATACAAACGTGGAGAATTAGAAACATCTCCACTCGACGACGTGGTGAAGCGCCTTGACTTGGAAAAGAAATAAGTGACGATGCTTAGTTATTAAATACACAAAAAGCGCTGGAGTCGAAGATTGACTTCCAGCGCTTTTGTTTTGCAATTAATCGCGAAGCAGCTTACGATTAGTTACTTCGCGATTAATCATTTTCGATTACTTGCGATTACTTGCGTTTACTTCTTTTTTGCAGGAGCTTCACCGAGTTCGCTTTGAGCAACAGAAACGTTTACGTTAGCTGCATCAGATTCCGCAGATTCAGATTCAGAATCAGAAGAATCTCCAGCATCCGCAGCCTTAACAGCGTTAAGCTTTACTTCTCCAGTAACGCGTCCCGCTTCCGCAACGTCTCCCAAAGTCTCCTCAACAGCCTTATAAGCGTTTTGCGCTACGTTCAAAGTCACTTGCAAAATAGGAGTCTTCATAGAAACTTTTGCTTCAGACTTAATCTTGCGCAAAGTAGCCAAAGCCTCGCCCGCGTAAGCCAAAGTGTCTGCAGAAACTCCGTTTGCAGCAGCCTCATAAGCCTTAGCGCATGGCCAGCTTGCGCGATGCACAGAACCTTCGCCATCATGCATCCAGCTCCACACTTCTTCAGTAGCGTAAGGCAAGTAAGGAGCAAGCAAACGAGCCAAAGCGTCGAGTGCAAGGCCAAGAGTTGTACGAGCAGACTTTACAGCAGCTTCACTTGGAGTATGTCCAGTAGATTCTGCAGTACCGTAAGCACGATTCTTTGCAAGCTCAATGTAATCGTCACAGAACTCCCAGAAGAAGGTTTCGATTGCTTCCAAAGCCTTGGAATGCTCGTAAGATTCAAGCGCATCAGTTGCGGTACGAATAACGGATGCAAGCTTTGCCATAACAGAGCGATCCAAAACTTCCGTAACGTCTGCAAAATCCCAATCCGCGCTAGCAGGCTCCAAAACTTGATGTTCCTCATCTTCACGGCCAATTGCGAGCGCAAACTTTGTAGCGTTCAAAAGCTTAATCGCAAGGCGACGGCCAATCTTCATCTGACCTTCGTCGTAAGTTGCATCCAAGCCAAGCTTTGCAGAAGTTGCCCAGTAACGCACAGCATCCGCACCAAACTCTTCGATTGGCTTATTTGGCACAACCACGTTGCCCTTAGATTTAGACATCTTCTTGTGGTCTGGGTCTAGAATCCAGCCAGAAAGCGCAGCATGCTTCCAAGGCAAGCAGCCGTTTTCAAGATGTGCACGATCAACCGTACTAAACAGCCAAGTACGAATAATATCCTGGCCTTGTGGACGCAAATCCATTGGGAAAGTAGCCTTAAACAAAGCTTGATTTTCCTCACCTGGCTCTTCCCAACGAGTCACAATTTGTGGAGTTAAGGAAGATGTAGCCCAAGTATCCATAATATCCTGCTCAGCAGTAAAGCCATTTGGCTGATCTCGCTGAGACTCGTCAAAGCCTTCTGGAACGTCAATAGTTGGGTCGATTGGCAAACGATCTTCGCTAGGCGTCAAAGGATGCTCGTAGTCAACTTCCCCATTTTCATTTACTGGATACCAAAGTGGGAATGGCACGCCGAAGAAGCGCTGGCGAGAAATAAGCCAGTCACCATTCAAGCCGTGAACCCAATTCTCATAGCGCACGCGCATAAAGTCTGGATGGAAGTTAAGTTCCTTACCGCGCTCAATAAGCTCAGCGTTCAGCTTTTCGTCCGTACCGCCGTTCTTTAAATACCACTGGCGAGAAGTGACGATTTCCAAAGGCTTATCGCCCTTTTCGTAGAAGTTCGTCATACGCTTTGTTGGCTTTGGATCGCCTTCCATATCTCCAGCTGCTTGCAAAGCTTCAACAACTTCCTTGCGAGCAGAGAACGTGGTTTTGCCAGCAATCTTCTCGAACATTTCGCGGCCAGACTCGTCCGTAATCCAATCAGGAGTAGTCATTACAATGCGGCCATTTCGCTGAATGATTGGTCGAGTTGGCAAACTCAAATCGCGCCACCACTCAACGTCTGTTACGTCGCCGAAAGTGCAGCACATTGCAATGCCAGCACCCTTGTCCATTTGAGCTGCAGGATGCGCCAAAATCGGAACCTTCACCTTAAACAGCGGCGAGTAAACTTCTTTGCCAAAGTACTTCTTGTAACGCTCATCGTCTGGGTGTGCAATCAAAGACGTGCAAGCAGCAAGCAATTCTGGGCGCGTAGTCTCAATATAAATTGGCGTACCATCTTCAAAGCGGAAAGCAATCTTATGATAGAAACCAGGGTATTCGCGCGCTTCAAGCTCAGCCTGCGCAACAGCAGTCTGGAATGTAACATCCCACAAGCCTGGAGCGTCTTTCTGATAAGCCTCTCCACGAGCAAGATTGCGCAAGAATGCTTTTTGAGCAACTCGGCGAGGCTGCTCGCCAATAGTGTGGTAAGTTTGCGACCAATCAACAGAAAGACCAAGCCTGCGCCACAAAGCTTCAAAAAGCTTCTCATCTTGAGAAGTCAATCGCTCGCAAAGCTCAATAAAGTTTTGCCTGCTTACAGGAACCTGGTCTTTTGCCTCAATCTTCTTGCCTTCTGTACCTTCAAATGGCGGCTTAAAATCAGGGTCATACTTAAGCGAAGTATCTACGCGCACACCGTAATAGTTTTGCACACGGCGCTCTGTTGGCAAGCCATTATCGTCCCAACCCATTGGGTAGAACACATCAAAGCCTTGCATGCGCTTATATCGCGCGATTACATCCGTATGCGTGTAAGAAAATACGTGACCAACGTGCAAGTGGCCACTAACTGTTGGAGGCGGCGTATCGATTGAATACACGGCCTTGCGGTCGCGAGAATTGTGGAATTCGTAAGTCTTAGCTTCATCCCAATTACTACGCCATTTGTCTTCAAGACCATCAACACCAACCTTATTAGGCAATGGTGTTAAATGTGCGTGTTTTACTGTGTTATCCTGTTCACTCATGAACTGAATATTAGAAACTCACTGAGACATCGCACTATAACAGAGCACTAAGAACTCACTAAGCCAGCACTATTTAACAGTCACATCATGCAAAGGAAGCAGCTGATCAGTCATGCTAGTAGGGTATCCACTCACATTTGACTTTGCAACAACAATGCTGTTTCTTGCGTACAACCATCCCGAAACCGCGTAATCGCACAATTCTTTAGCGTACTTTTTAATGTTTTCTTCGTACTCTTGCGGACTTGTAGACTTCATTGCGTCTGCAAAATACTTTTGCGAAGCGTGATCTTGGAACAAATAGTTAGACTTAGTGTCTGCATACATTCCAGAGTCAAGAGTGTGATTAGTCCAAGTAAGAGCTAAGTCGTATTTACCTTCGCGTATTCGTTGATCGATTACACTTTGGTCTAATTCTTCTAGTTTTACTGGGAATCCACCTGCATAGCTTAAGTTTTTTGCCATTTGATCGCAAACGCTAGCCATTCCAGTTGGAACAAGCATTGTGATTCCGCGCAAATATCCTGCAACAAAGTAGTGGTACATACCATAAGCTTTTTGAACGTCGTGAGGATACGTGTTACTAAAATCTTCATACCCTGGAGACATAGGGTCGATTGGTCCGCCAACAAGTTGGCCTCCAAAAGGATCGGAAGCAAGAATAACATTTGGCTCAATCACATGTCTTGCAGCTCTACGAATTTGCTGATCGCAGAACATAGATGACATTCCCGTGTTAAAAGCAAACATTCTTAATCTTGTGCTTTTTCCCTTTACCAACTTAGTGTTTGGCATTGCAGCCATTCGCTTGTTTTCATTTCCGTCTAGTGGAATTGCCATTTGCACGCTGCCATCTTTAACAGCGTTTGCTAAAGACGTGTCATCGTTAAAATACTTAAGCGCTATGCTTTGGCATCCAGCTTGCCCTGCCCAGTAATTGTTGTTTCTAACAAGAACGAGATCCCCACCCTTATTGTATCCCTTTACTGTAAACGGACCTGTTCCAATAGCGTCGGAAGCATAGTTAACAAAAATGTTTGTGTTGTAAACAATTCCAGCTCTTCCAGCTAATCGCCTTGGCAAAAGTGGGTCTGGAGTTTTAAGAGTTATGTTTAGAACGCTAGGCCCAGAATTAGAAACGCTTGTTATGTTTGTTAGCTTTTCGTAGCCAGGATAATTCTTTGTAATGCCTTGCTGAAGCGATTTAAGAACGGAGCTTGAGTCCATTGGGTCTCCGTTAGCAAACTTAATTCCGCTGCGAAGCCTAAATTTATAATTCAATCCATCGTTCGAAACGCTCCAAGATTGCGCAAGTCCTGGGCGTAAAGCATTGTTTTCGTCTCGTTTTACAAGTGTTTCGTAAACGTTCTCTAAAAGTGCCTGTTGTAAGGAATCACTATCGTCTGTTCTAATATCTAGCGAGGCTGGAGCCGTTCGTAATCCTATTGTTAAAGTTGAATTTGACGCTGGAAAAATGTTTGTAGGTATTAAAGATCTTCCATCTATAAACCGCCATCCGCCCCAAATTATTGCAGATAGAATGCCGATTAAAACAATAAATACAACCCATGGTTTAGTGCTTCGTCTAGTTTTATGCGCATATCTTGCACTACGCACATGTGAAGCAGATGAGTATCTTTCAAATTCAGGCATGATTAAAAGTTTATATCACCGTTTGAATTTGATTGCCGAATTTATGCACAAAATAGTCTAAAAATATTCTAAAAATATTCTAAAAGGGTTTACTAGACGCCATTAATCTTGTGCAAATTTATTTTCTACAATCTAACCGAGGGGCATAAAAACCTAAGCGGGCAATCGCCGCAGCGCGGATTTCTAGCAATGCAAATCATTCTTCCGTGCAAAATAAGACGATGTGAAAGATTAGTCCATTCTTCTGGAGCAAAACAAGCTGTGACTTCTCGCTCGATTTTTGCAGCATCTTTAGCTTTAGCACTAGCCTCACTAACCCAGCCAAGTCTTGACGTAACGCGCATAACATGCGTATCTACTGGAAATCCTGGAATCTTAAAAGCGTTTCCTAAAACAACGTTTGCTGTTTTTCTTCCTACGCCTGGTAGCTTTGTAAGATCTGCCATATTATTTGGCACAACGCCATTAAAATCTTTAACAAGTTTTTGCGAAAGCTCAATAATATGTTGCGATTTTACTCTATAAAATCCAAGCGAATGAATTATTTCTTGCACGTTGTATATTTGCGCTTTTGCCAAATCAACTGGCGTTGGGTATGCCTTAAAAAGCTTACTCGTAACCAGATTCACGCGCTTATCGGTTGTTTGCGCGCTAAGAACAGTTGCGATTAAAAGCTCAAATGGGTTCGTAAAATTTAGCGCACATTTTGGATTTGGGATTTCTTCGCATAAAATCCTATATTCTTCGCGCATTTTGCGCATTTTGTTTATTTTATCTATCTTAGCCAATATAAGCCTAGTCTAAATCGTTGGAAACGCTTGAATCCTCGGCACGCGAATCGCCAGCATCCGCACTATTGCCATTTTGTGCGTAATCGTCATTTTCTACTTCGTCAACTTGAGCTTCTAATGGGTCGAAACGATATCCAACGTTTCTAACTGTTCCAATAACATGCTCATATTCAACGCCCAACTTTGCGCGAAGCCTACGAATATGAACGTCTACCGTTCGCGTTCCGCCATAGTAATCGTAGCCCCAAACCTCTTGAAGCAAATGCGCACGCGTAAAAACTCTACGAGGATGCTGAACAAAATACTTAAGCAGCTCAAATTCTTTATACGCTAAATCGATAGGCTTTCCGTGCAAGCTAACTGTGTAACTTTGCGTATCTACAACTAAGTCTCCAGAGCACATTTGACCGTTGCTGTTAACTTCAACGCTTGTGGAATCGGCAACAGTAGAGCCAGAAGAAGAATCGGTAGAAACTGCTCTTTTGGCGGCTAATCGCAATCTTCCTTCTACTTCTGCAGGAGAAGCGGTTGTTAGCATAACGTCGCTAACGCCCCAAGATGGGTTTACAACTGTAAAACCGCCCTCTGTAAGAATTAGAATAATAGACATTGTTAAATTAGACGCGCGCACAAGAGAACACAGCGATTTTGCTAAAGATAAGTCTTCTCTAGCATCAACAAGAAGAATAGTATCTTCGGGCATTTTAAGCATGCTAGAAGGTTCCATTGGCACTACGCGCACGCGATGCGAAAGAAGCGTTAGCGATGGCAAAACTTTTGCAGGCGCGGCACAAGAGGTCATCAATGTAATATCCGTCATATTGACACCTCCATAGCGCATAGAATTGAATTAAAATTCAAAATCAAGCTGTTATAAAAAAGAATTGTAATCCATGCTTAAGAAGAATCAAAAAGCGCAAGTGTACGCTTGCATATAAAATGATGTAAATACATGATTAACGAATTAAATACACGGATTGAATACACAGATTGAATACTGCGTAAACGCGATAGGAGCGTACAATGAGCAACAATATTCAGCGCAACAAAATGTATGGTCACATTACGATTGCTGTAACTCAATTTGTTGCTATAGTTCTTTTAGCATCTACTGCAATGCTTCCGTTTGCAACAACAAAAGCAGTTTTAACGGTTTGCATTCTTATTCTTCTTGCTTTAATAACTTTTTGGCCACTCAAAGGCTCCACAGCCGATAAAGCTATTCCTTTTCTTGCATCATTAGCGTCTATGTGGTGCGCAACGCTGGCCTTAAAAGGATGGCTGCCAAGCAGTGTGATTGATGGCGAATCAGAAGTTAGTATTCACAAATTTGTTGCTGCTATTAGACCATACGAACGATGGGCGGTAAACTTTGCGCTAATTCTTGTTGCAGCAACATTTGTTAGTTTTGCTAGACAAATGTTTAGAGAAGATAGGTCTAATCTTGTACGAAACCTATCTCATTGCCTTACTGCAAGTATTGCATGCGCAGCCTTGCCTGGATGGCTTTTCTTGCCGTCAATTATTAAATTCACTTTTTCTGTGCGCGTATTAGAACTTGGCGTGTTAGTGGCAATTCTTGGATTGTTTGTTGTTCTTGTTTTGGCTGGTCTTTCTCACCTTTGGATTAAAGACGCACAATACAATGCTGGAACAGTTTTCCCGCAAATTGGAACAGCTTTGATTCCAATTATGATGTGCGGAATGGTTGTTTACGGAGCTGGATTGGCAATGTTGCTTGTAGCGTAAGCGATTAAAGTTAATGCTAGTTGTTTCACGCACTGTTTCACGCAATATGTTTTATAGATAGCAATGTTTTATAGATAGCAATTACTTATTAAGATATTAAAGATATTAAAAAGTGTCTAACACATAAAATGCGTTAGACACTAATAGATACGTTGTTAAAACGTTCGGAAGCTTTGCGACTAATCGCAAGAACTACTTTTCGCTTTCTTCCAAACGCTTGCGAGCTGCAACGATTTCCTTCTCTGCTTGCTCAACTCCAGCCCAGAAGTCTCCAGGAAGAACTTCCTTGCCTGGCTCCAAAGCCTTGTATTGCTCAAAGAAGTGCTTGATTTCTGCCTTGTGATACTCGTTAACGTCATCAATATCTTTAATATCGTCAAAGCGAACATCTGCTGGCACGCACAAAACCTTGTCATCTCCGCCAGCTTCGTCAACCATGTGGTACAAACCAACAGCGCGGCATTCAACAACGCAACCAGGGAATACGGAATTTGGAATCATAACAAGAGCGTCAAGCGGATCGCCATCTTCGCCCAAAGTGCCATCAATGTAGCCGTAATCATCTGGATAGCCCATTGCAGTGAATAGAGTACGATCCAAAAATACGCGACCAGTTTCGTGATCAACTTCGTACTTATTCTTAGAGCCGCGTGGAATCTCTACCACAACGTTAAATGTTTCTGCCATTTTTACTCCTTAACGTAAAACTTAATGCTTAAGTACATTAGTACGTTTAAGCATTTGTTTATCAATCTAACGTTTGTACATCTAACTTAGACTGTTCAATCTAACTTTAGCGCGCAGCAAAGAGTATATAAAACACTACGCGCACGATAGCAATTCAGAACCAGTTAGATATACAGACTATATGCGGAATATATGCGAGACATATTTGTGTAATATATTTGCGACATGTGAAAAATAGTGCGCAATACGCTTTACGATATATGCACAAGCAAATCGAAGCAAAGCGCAATAATGCGCGATTTAGATAAACACAGAAAAATGGCGACTAACCAATGAGAAAAACACAAAGAAAAATATGAAAAATATTAATAAAAAATATTAATAAAAACAGTAAAACATTTGAGAAATATTTTAGCTCACATTAAAAAAACTCTCGTTAATTACGCAAAAATATGCTAAAAATCAAGGAAAACCTAAGACACGCTATAGGCGTCTTTAGTGTCTTAATACATAGATAATATGACTACGTTTTGGCGCGATACTAATGGGAAAAATCGAACATAAACACTTGTAAAACTGAATACAAAACTGAATACAAAAACACAACAAACACGTATTAAGTTGTAGGCAAGATGACAGAATTGAACAACGCAACAAACGCTGCAAACAAACGCAACGCTGCAATAGACGGCATGCGCGCGATCGCAATTATTGGAATTGTAGCGTTCCACTTGCGTCCAATTGTATTCAACGGCGGCTTTTTAGGCGTAACAATGTTTCTTGTTATGGCAGGATACTTTAGCACCGTATCTTTGCTAAAAATGTTCAGCGAGAATAACAATAAAAATTCGCATTTAGATGGCAACCAAGAAAGCCAGAAGAAAAAATCAAAACTTATTGCCTACTTTAAGTACTTGCTTAAACGCATAAAACGAATATGGCCTTCTACGCTAGGCATTATTGCACTAAGCGCACCACTTATGTGGCTGTTTTCGCCAAGCCTTTTAACAAAGTTGCAATCAGATGCTCTAAGCGGAGCAACATTTAGCAGCAACATGGCGTATGTTTTGCGAAAAGTCTCGTATTTTGAGCAGTCGGGACTACCTTCTCCTATTAAGCATTTATGGTACTTAGGTCTTATTATGCAAATGTTTATTTGCTGGCCAATTATTCTATGCGCAATTCTTAAAATAGTTAAATCAAAGTTTGTGCGAATGCTTGTTACTGCAACGCTTGCGATTGTGTCTGCGCTTACAAGCATTGCAATAACAATTCTTTATGGAGAAGGGCAAACTATTGCACGCGTGTACTACTCTTTAGATACGCGCGCATGTGAATTCTTGATCGGCGCGCTTTTAGCAATGTATTGCACGTGGTTTAGCGGAAAATCTGCTATAAAAATTATTTCAGACGCGGGCCGCTACATTGTTGGAAGCAAAAGCGAAAAAGAGCAAATTGAAAATCAAGAAAATGATTCGCAAAATGGCAAAAACCAAGGCAGACAGCCAATTTTAGAATCCATTGTAGGATTTGCTGCACTAGCGTTTGTTTTGTTCTGCTTTATTAAACAAGACGGACTAAAAACGTGGATTGTGTACGGCGGTTACGCACTTTTTGCAATAGTTTGCGCGATTTTAATGTATACTTGCACGCTAAAAAACAACATTTGCGCAAAGATACTTGGCACTAGCGCATTAAGCTACTTAGGCAAGAGATCTTTTGCGATTTATCTTGTTCATTTTCCTATACTCGAAGTCTTAAATCCTGCAACTAGAACAACGCACATAACGCTATTTGAGCAGATTTTGCAATGCGTGATTGTTGTTGCAATAGCTGAAGTTTTTTACAGAATTTTTGAAATGCCATTTGCCAGCAAGCATATGACTTTTAGCATTAGCAGTGTTAGCGCAAAATCAAAAGATGAATCGAAAGACGGCTCAAAAGACGAAAATAAAAACCTTGATCTTTCTAGCGATACTTTAAGCGTTAAAAGCAAGAACATTAAGCTACCATTTGTTCTACGAAGGCTTGCGATTACTGTGTGTGCAGCGGCGTGCTTAGTGATAATCGCAGCTCCACTAAATTGGAGCACCATTGCACAAGAAAGGTCAATACAATTAAGGCCAGAACTAGCAAGTCAAGAACAAAACAATAAACCTCATTCGCAAAATGGCAAGAAAAAGCCAAAGACAGATCAAAGCTCAAAGTCAGGAAACAAGTCAAACACAAAGTCAAAGCAAAATCAAAAAAGAAAAGTGGGCGGAAAGCGCGAAAATATAGCAAAACAAACGCTTCCAACAAAGCCAAGCGCGCATAGAGTTCTAAACCCAATCGCAGAAAAAGTGCCAGCAAACATAAACACAAAACCTTGGAAAATTGACTCAAAACAAGACGTTTGCACGGCAGACATAACAATGGTTGGAGACTCAGTAACCGAAGGCGCAAAACCGTACCTTATAAAAGCTCTACCAAACGCTTGGATTGACGGAAAAGTTAGCAGGCAGATTTTCCACGGTGCCGAAGACTACCAAAAAGACATAGCAGAAAAACACCCTGGAAGTGTTGTAATCTACGAACTTGGAACCAACGGGCCGCCTAGAGACGAGTCAGTTTTACAAAACATGGTGAATATTACTGGCGGAAAGCCCGTGTACTTTGTAACAACTCGCGTGCCGCAACCTTGGCAAGACGAGACGAACGCAAAATTGCGCGCATTTGCATCAAAGCGTAAAAACGTTGGAATTATTGACTGGAATGGCACGAGTGCAGGTCATAGCGAATTTCTAACAGATGACGGAATACACTTAACGCCTATTGGCGGGCCACAATATGCACGAATGATACGACTAGCAGTGTGCGGCGGATGACTTGCGCATAGCAAAACAAACTGCCCAAATCACGTCAAAATATTACGATGGTATATATGAGTGAGTTAATAACCCCATTTTCCCAAAGCAATAAGGGCGATTCGATTGCAGAATGGAAGAATCCTCTGCGAGACCCGCGCGACTTGCGACTAGCTAAAATCGCAGGCCCGTGCAGCCTTGTTATATTTGGAATCACGGGCGATTTAGCTAGAAAAAAGCTAATGCCAGCCGTATACGATTTGGCAAATCGAGGACTTTTGCCGCCTGGATTTGGACTTACGGGATTCGCCAGACGCGACTGGACAGATGAGCATTTTGTAAACTTTGTGCGAGAAAATATTCAACAGCATTGCCGTACGCCATTTTGCGAATCCACTTGGATTAATCTTGCAAAAGGCATACGTTTTGTTCGCGGCACATTCGACGACGCAAGCGCTTTCGAGCGATTAAGTAAAACCGTAAGTGAACTAGACAGAGATCGCGGAACTCGCGGAAATCACGCGTTCTACATGTCGGTTCCGCCATCCAGCTTCCCTGTTGTAGCGCAGCAATTGGCTGCATCGGGGCTCTCACACTCCTCCGAGCATGCGTGGCGACGAGTGATAATCGAAAAACCTTTTGGCCACGATTTAGCAAGCGCACAAGAGCTGGATCGCGTAGTTTCCGAGGTTTTTGACCCTAATTCCGTGTTCCGCATAGACCACTATTTAGGCAAAGAAACTGTGCAAAATCTGCTTGCTTTGCGCTTTGCAAACGCAATGTATGAGCCAATTTGGAACGCTAATTATGTTGACCACGTGCAAATCACTATGGCAGAAGACATTGGCATAGGTGGCAGAGCTGGATATTATGACGGCATTGGCGCTGCGCGAGATGTTATTCAAAACCACTTGCTTCAACTAATGGCACTCACCGCTATGGAAGAGCCTGTAAGCTTTAGTGCTAGCGATTTAACAGCAGAAAAAACTAAAGTCTTGTCTGCTATACGCCTGCCTAAAGATTTGTGCGCAAACACTGCAAGAGGCCAATACGCAGAAGGCTGGCAGGGGTCATATAAGGCTATTGGATATTTGCAAGAGCAAGGAATTAGCCCAGATAGCACTACAGAAACGTATGCTGCTGTGCGATTAGACGTAGACACTCGCCGATGGGCTGGAGTGCCATTCTACTTGCGAACTGGCAAGCGCTTAGGTAAGCGCGTTACAGAGATTGCTGTGATTTTTAAGCGCGCTCCACACTTGCCTTTTGAGACTACTGCTGTTCGCGAACTTGGAAACAATGCGATTGTGATTCGCGTTCAGCCAGACGAAGGCGTAACAATGCGATTTGGCGCAAAAGTGCCAGGCGGAACGTCTATGGAAGTTCGCGATGTTTCTATGGACTTTAGCTATGGAAGATCTTTTACAGAAAACTCTCCAGAAGCCTACGAGCGCCTTATTTTAGACGTTTTACTTGGCGAGCCGCCACTCTTCCCAACAACGCAAGAGGTTGATTTAAGTTGGAAGATTTTGGATCCGATTGAAGATTTTTGGGCTTCGCTTAACACGCGTCCGCAACCATACCGAGCTGGAACATGGGGGCCTGAAGAGGCAGATCAAATGCTTGCGCGCGATAATCGCCATTGGAGGCTGCCATGATTATTAATCTTCCTAACACAAACACGTCTAAAATCTCCGCAAAAATCGACGAGCTCCACGAAGAACGAGGCGAATCCGCCACTGGCCGCGTGCTCACTCTTCTTATTGACACCACTCTTAAAGAGCTTGAAAATGCGCTTGGAGCAGCAAACGCAGCCAGTCGAGAGCACCCTTGTCGCGTTATCGCGATTGTTCGCGATTGGCAAAGCGCTAATGCAAGTTTGCATAATCAAAATCAAGACAATCAAGAAAATCAAGAAGAAGAAACGCCAAACTTAGACGCTCAAGTGCGATTTGGCGCAGATGCTGGAGCAGGCGAAATCATTATTCTCTATCCGCATAATGACCTTGTTCGTCACCCAGATACGCTTGTTATTCCGCTTCTTGTTCCAGACGCGCCTATTGTTGCATGGTGGCCTACAAACGCTCCAGAAAATCCTTCTAAAGACTTGCTTGGAGCTATGGCAAGCAGCAGAATCACAGACGCTCAGCGCGCCAGCAACACTCTTGAAACTGTACAAAATCTGCGAAAAAACTGGTCTTCTAAAGACGTTGATCTTTCTTGGACTCGTATTACGTCTTGGCGTGCAATGCTGGCTTCCATGCTTGATCAGCCGCCTCACTTGCCGATTCTTAGCGTTAAAGTTAGCGGCCCTAAGCATTACGTTCCACTGCATTTGCTTGCGCAATGGCTAAAAATCTCACTTAATGTTCCTGTAGAAATTGTTGAAGATTCAAGCGCGCATGCAATTACGGAAGTAAGTCTTAAGCGACAAGATGGCGAGCTTTCGCTTGTGCGACCTTCCGGCAGCAGCCAAGCAATAATAAGTCTTCCTGGGCAAGCTTCTCAGCCTATTTCTATGCCTATTCGTTCTTTGCAAGACTGCTTAAGTGAAGAATTACGCAGAATTGACCCAGATGAGATTTATGCACAGCTTATTCACGCAAATTATTGCACAATGCAGAGTAACGAACTTGCAAGATAACGAACTCTAATACAACAAGTAGAAATAATAAAAGGATTCATTATGGCTGAAGATTTTAGATTTGCGCATAACGCAACAGTGTACGGCTACGATAATCAAGATATTATAGCTGCTGTTGCTGCACAAAAACTTGCGACTTTGATTATGCAATGGCAGAACAATGTTGAAAATCTTAATAAGCCATTCCATCTTTTGCTAACAGGTGGAACAGATTCAATTCGCATGTTTCAAATGCTAGCTAGCAATCTGTTACTTCCAGCAATCAACTGGTCTAATGTGCATATTTGGTGGGCAGATGAGCGTTTTGTAGCTTATAACAGCAGCGATCGCAATGCGCACAAGGCTCGCGAGCTACTTCTTAACATGCTTAGCGATCACAAAGTTTTGCAGGAGTCTCATATTCACGAAATGCCTGCAGATGAGCGTAATGCGGAGGAAATTGCAAAAGCCAGCGACGCTGAAAATGACGCTATTTTAGACGCTGCTGCACGCGAATACGAAGAAGAAATTATAGGATTACTTGGCAAAGAGCCAGTGTTTGATTTGGCGATTCTTGGCATGGGACCAGACGCACATATGGCTTCTCTTTTCCCAGGATTGCCACAAATTCATAATCGCAATCGCATAGTTTTAGGCGTGAATCACTCCCCTAAGCAGCCGCCAATGCGATTAACGCTTAGCGTTCCCGTGCTGGCTCATAGCCGCCGCACTTGGTTCTTAACTGCTGGCGAGCAAAAAGGAAAAGCTTTAATGAACGCGCTTTCTGGGAGCAATAACCCAGACTATCCTGCTTCCTTTGCTAACGGAAGTGAAGAAATCGCGTGGCTAACCACCGCCGAAACTTTGCAAGCAGCCATTCAGTAATCTGCATAATATTCAATCAACTAAAAATTGAATGAACATAGCCTAGATGTCGCATTTGCGAAAATATGGCTTTCAAAACATGGCGCATTTGGGAAAAACAGCCCCTAAAAACATGGCGCATTTGCGAAAATCTGCTTGACAAAACATGGCGCATTTGCGAAAATCTTTATAAAACCGTTGAAATTACAGGGAAAACTGCATTCGGTAACACTTGAACAAATCAAACACAAATTTACAATCTAAGAAAGAGCGCAAAACCCACATGTTTGATAGAAAAATATACAAAGAAATGCTGAAATGGAAGCATGAATATGCACCAAATTATGCGCTTTTTCTTAAGGGAGCAAGACGAGTCGGTAAAACGACGTTAGCAGAAAAGCTTGGAAAAGAAGAATACAAGTCTTATATTCTGATTCGTTTCGATCAAACCGAAGAAGATATTAATCAGCTTTTTATAAACAGTCTAAGAGATTTAGATACTCTATTTAACACGATACAGTTAGCTTACAATACCAGACTTTATAAGCGAGAATCTCTTATAATACTTGACGAAATACAACTATTTCCGCAAGCTCGGCAAGCAATAAAAACTCTGCTTGAAGACGCTCGCTATGATTACATTGAAACAGGCTCACTTGCTTCTATTACAAAGAAAAGCAAGGATATTCTCATACCCTCAGAAGAGTACACGCTAGAAGTACTTCCACTTGACTATGAAGAGTATTTATTAGCGAACAATAACAACATGATTTTCCCTACTATTAAAGATCACTTTGACTCACTTAAACCTATGGGCAGTATGCACCAGAGCGTAATGAAGTCTTTCAGAGAATACATGCTGGTTGGTGGAATGCCACAAGCTGTTCAAGCATACGTTGATACAAAAGATTTTGCGAAGGTTGATTTTGCTAAACAGCAAATAATCAATCTTTATAAGCAAGATATGCAAGATCAGGAAGAAGAGAACCCTACTTACGTAACTAATTTTTTCGATAGAGTTCCTGCAGAGCTTTCCAAACACGACAAGCGTTACGTGCTATCCCACGTAGATTCCAACGCGCGTATTAAAGAATATAGGGATCCAATACGTTGGCTAGAAGAAGCAATGATAATAAATATTGCAAACAGCGTTGAAGACCCAAGTGTAGCTTTAAATCTATCTACTATCAACCCTTCCTTCAAATGCTACATGATGGATACAGGACTGTTAACTTCATTAGCATACAAAGATAGACCTTACTTAGAAAATGAACTTTATAAGGCAATTCTGCTAGACAAACTACATGTTAATGAAGGAATGATAATAGAAAATATTGTCTCACAGTGTCTAAAAGCAAATGGACACAATGCTTATTTTTACAAAAAAACAAGTACCGATACCAAAAAAACAGTGATGGAAATAGATTTTCTCTTACGAAAAAATAACAAGATTATTCCAGTAGAAGTGAAATCTGGCAGTAGCAAAAGTGTAAAGTCAATTACAAACTTTATGGAAGCTTTTAGTCAAACCAGCAGCGAAGGAATCGTGCTTCACCACGGAGAAATTAAGCGCGAAGGCAAACTGCTTTACTTACCGTACTACATGGCTTCTGTGTTGTAAAAACAAGGCGTCGCATGCAAAACCTATACATGCGACGCTTACGCAAGAATTATTTTTAGATTATATTAGTTTTAATCTTGCTTTACTTCTGGGCGATTAGACTCTGCCCACAAAGTGTGGAATACGCCTGGCTCGTCAATGCGACCGTATGTGTGTGCACCGAAGAAATCGCGCTGAGCTTGAATAAGCGATGCTGGCAAACGCTTGGAACGCAAACCATCGTAGTATGCCAGCAAACTGGAGAATGCTGGAACAGGCACACCATGCTCCACTGCGCGCGCAATAACACGTCGCCAAGCAGCTTGCGACTTTTCAATAGCATCCTTAAAGTACGGCGCAAAAAGCAAGGAAACACTTGCCTGCCCAGATTCAAATGCCTCGGAAACGCGGTTTAAGAATTGCGCACGAATAATGCATCCGCCGCGCCAAATGCGAGCAACAGCAGCCTGGTCAATCTTCCAATCATGCTCAATTGCAGCAGCAGCAATCTCGTCAAATCCTTGCGCATAAGAAACAATCTTAGAAGCGTACAAAGCTTGGCGAATATCCTCAATAAATGCCTTACGCTCAGAATCATTCAAATCAAAATGCATATCTGGGCCAGTCAATCCCTGGTTTTCAGCAGCTTCACGCAAAGCAACTTGGCTAGAAAGTCCGCGAGCAAACACAGCTTCTGCAATACCCGTTACAGGGATTCCAAGCGAAAGCGCAGATTGCACAGTCCAAGTACCCGTGCCCTTCATGCCAGCGTGATCCACCATCATTTCAACCAAAGGCTTACCAGTCTTAGCGTCTTTCTGGCGAAGCACATCCGCAGTAATCTCAATCAAATAAGAATCAAGCTCGCCCTTGTTCCACTCGCTAAACACATCTGCAATGTCTTCGGACTTCATGCCCAAACCGCGAAGCATTAAATCGTAGCTTTCGGCAATAAGCTGCATATCCGAGTACTCGATGCCATTGTGAACCATTTTCACAAAGTGACCAGCGCCATCAGTGCCTATATGCGTTACGCAAGGCTCGCCTTCTGCAACAGCCGCAATCGACTTTAAGATAGGGCCGAGCGTCTTCCAAGATTCCTCCGTTCCACCAGGCATCATCGAAGGGCCGCGCAAAGCACCTTCTTCTCCGCCAGAAACACCACAACCAACGTAGTGAAGACCGCGCGCGCGAATGTTTTTCTCTCGGCGAATCGTGTCTTCAAAGTAGGAGTTTCCGCCGTCAACGATAATATCTCCTGGCTCCATAGCATTTGCAAGCTCTTCAATAACAGCGTCTGTAGGGGCACCAGCTTTTACCATAATGATTGCTGTGCGTGGGCGCTTAAGCGAAGCAACAAATTCTTCAACGGTTTTAGCAGGAACGAAAGCACCTTCGCTGCCGTGCTCATTCATCAAGGTTTCTGTGCGCGAATAATGACGATTATAAACAGCAACAGTATTTCCGTGATGCGCAAGATTACGCGCTAAATTCGATCCCATTGCAGCCAAGCCAACAACGCCAATATTTGCTCTAGCTTGAGTTTCCGCCATTTTGCACCTCTATCTTTTAATATTTATAATCGTAATATTTATAACCGTTTTATTATTTTATGATTGTTTTATTTTTAACACTTAATCAATCAAAACACACTTTTTAAAGTTTATCTGCCTATATGCACAAGCATTTTTGTTGCGATAACAAGGCGTACTGCATAGCTCGCGCATTAATGGCAATTTTGTGATAAAGATTACATTTTTACTTTTATTAGTCGCTATTTAGAAAGCATAAATACCGCTTAAATCTTATAGACACGCGTGATAATCAAAATTTGGACACACTAAATATAGGGATTATCCATACAACACGCCACTACAAATAGTGTTAAGTGGTAGTAGACTGTTAAATCGTGCCCAAAAGCACAAACTTAAATAATCATAAAGAAAAAGCGTTAAATACGCACAATACACACAACGAAGGGAGACGAACCGTGACTATTACAGTTTTCACAAAGCCACATTGCCCACAGTGCGATGCCACAAAGCGTCAATTCACTAAGCTAGGCGTGAATTTTGAAACAGTAGATTTAACTCAAAGCCCTTCTACTTTAGACCAATTGCGCGCAGCAGGATATCGCCAAGCGCCAGTGGTGATTACTCCAAACTCGTCGTGGAGTGGGTATCGCCCAGATTTGATTGCACAAATCGCAAGTCAATTAGAAGATAACAATCAAAACGATTAAAGCAGTCAAAAATCAACAATCAAAATATGCAAAGCAGTCAAAATAATCAAAGCAATTAAGAAGCATAAAAATGTGTGATCAAGAAAATATGTCACAACCAAGCGAGCCAGAAGCGCGCGCACAAGGCGAATCAATCGGAGCTGTAGTCTATTTTTCTTCCGTCTCCGAAAACACACTACGATTCGTGAAAAATTGCGATTTTCCAAGCAACAATGTGAACGTGTATCGCATACCGCTTCGTCCAAAAGAGCCAGAATTGCACGTGCGCGAACCATACGTTTTGATTGTGCCAACTTACGGCGGCGGAAATATTTCTAAAGCAATACCAATGCAAGTGCGCAAATTCCTAAACAATCGCGAAAATCGTTCGTTTATTCGCGGCGTAATATCTTCTGGAAATACGAATTTTGGAGACGCATATTGCGCTGCAGGCGGTCAAATTGCTGGAAAATGCGCAATTCCAAACATGTATTCGTTTGAGCTTACGGGAACTCAAGAAGATATAGAAAAAGTAGCGCAGGGAATACCAAGATTTTTAAGGCAATTAAAAGAAGCAGATAAATAAAGATAAACAAACAAAAACAACAAAACAATTCAGCGTTTGAAAAGCAAAAACAACGCACAAGGAAAGGAATAAAACCCATGAATAGCACGGATCCGATGAGCGAATCTACTTCGCTTAATCTTGATCACACTGACGATGCCAGCACTGCTAGCAGCACAACTGCCGATCGCATTCGCAACAGCCGCGACTACCATGTTCTTAACGCTATGCTCGGCCTTTTTGACCCAGAAAAAGGCATTCAGTTTGATAAAGATCAGGAAGCAGAAAAGCTTTACGTTTCGGGTTACGTGCAAGAACACAGCATGAAGTTTGCTTCCACTCGCGAGCGCTTGAACTATTTGATTAGCAACTACTACTACAACGGCAACGTTTTCCACAAATATAGCGACGAGTTTCTAGATAAGTTCTATGAGCACGCTGAGGCCGCTCACCACACTTTCGGCACATTCTTGGGCGCTTTTAAGTTCTACACTTCTTACGCTTTAAAGACTTTCGACGGCAAGCAATATTTGGAAAACTTCGCTCAGCGCGCAGCTGCCGTAGCTTTGGAACTTGCAGATGGCGATGAAAAAGCAGCGCTCAACTATTTGGACGAAATGCTTGCAGGCCGATTCCAGCCAGCTACCCCAACGTTCTTGAATCTTGGTAAAGCTCAGCGCGGAGAGGCCGTGAGCTGCTTCCTTGTGCGCTTGGAAGATAACATGGAGTCTATTGCACGCGGAATTAACTCTGCTTTGCAGCTTTCTAAGCGTGGCGGCGGCGTTGCTCTGCTTCTTACTAATTTGCGCGAGCTTGGCGCTCCTATTAAGCGCATCGAAAATCAGTCGAGCGGCGTTGTGCCTGTTATGAAGCTTTTGGAAGATTCATTCTCTTATGCTAATCAGCTTGGCGCTCGTCAGGGCGCTGGTGCCGTGTATATTAACGCTCACCACCCAGATATTATGCGTTTCCTCGACACTAAGCGCGAGAACGCAGACGAGAAGATTCGTATTAAGTCGCTTTCTTTGGGTGTTGTGATTCCAGATATTACTTTTGAGCTTGCTAAGCGTAAGGAAAAGATGGCTTTGTTTAGCCCTTACGACGTTGAGCGTGAGTACGGAAAGCCTTTTGCAGACATCTCCGTTACCGAGCATTACGATGAGATGGTTGCAAATCCTCGTATTCACAAGAAGTACATCGACGCTCGCGAATTCTTTATGACTCTTGCAGAGATTCAGTTTGAGTCTGGCTACCCTTACATTTTGTTTGAAGATACTGTAAATCGCACAAATCCTATTGAGGGCCGCATTACTATGAGTAACTTGTGCTCCGAGATTTTGCAAACTCAAGAAGCAAGCACTTATAACGCTGACTTGTCTTATAGTCACGTTGGCCGCGATATTTCTTGCAATCTTGGCTCGCTTAATATTGCTAAGGCAATGGATGGCAACCTGGGCGCAAGCGTTGATTTGGCTGTGCGCGCGCTCACTTCTGTATCCGAGCACACTTCGATTGATTCTGTGCCTTCGATTCGTCGCGGAAACGCAGAAGGCCATGCTATTGGCTTGGGTCAAATGAATTTGCACGGTTTCCTTGCTAGAGAGCACATGCAATACGGAAGCGAGGAAGCTCTTGACTTTACAGACATGTACTTTATGACGGTTGCCTACCACTCTTATAAAGCTTCTCACGCTTTGGCTGTAGAGCGCGGCCACGCTTTTGCAAGCTTTAAGACTAGCGCTTACGCTAAGCCTGCAGGCAAAGGCAACTACTTCGATAAGTACACTGATGGCAGCCGCTCGCTTGAGCCTAAAACTCAAAAGGTTCGCGATTTGTTTGCGCGTTTTAACGTTGCAATTCCAACCGTTTCGGACTGGGAGCAGTTGCGCGACGAGATTTTGCGCGATGGCATTTACAACGAGTATTTGCAAGCTGTTCCTCCAACTGGTTCCATCTCGTACATAAACCATTCCACGAGTTCGATTCACCCGATTGCTTCTCGCATTGAGATTCGTAAAGAGGGTAAAGTTGGACGCGTCTACTACCCTGCTGCATACATGACGAATGACAATATGCAGTACTTTAAGGATGCTTACGAGATTGGTTGGAAGGCAATTATTGACACTTACGCGGAGGCAACTCAGCATGTGGATCAGGGATTGTCTCTTACTTTGTTCTTCCCAGACACTACGACTACTCGCGATTTGAACAAAGCTCAGATTTACGCGTGGCGTAAGGGAATTAAGACTCTTTACTACATTCGTATTCGCCAGAAGGCTTTGGAAGGTACGGAAATCGAAGGTTGCGTAAGCTGCACGCTGTAAGTCGTAACGCTGAAAATCTTTCGCAAATTAAATCAAAAACTTAAAAATTTTATAAAACGTAAACACAGAATCAGGAGTAATTATGACAGAACTCAGCCCAACCGAGCTTAGAAGTAGCCTCGATAAGCCTTTCGGCACAAATCGCGTAATCGCAGATGACGCTATGATGGCAGCTTCTATCACACCAGCTCAGTATCGCTATCATCACGGTTCGCGCGTGCGCCCAGTTAATTGGAACAATATTATTGACGACAAGGATTTGGACGTTTGGAATCGTCTTATTGCTAACTTCTGGCTTCCAGAAAAAGTTCCGCTGAGCAATGATATTCCTTCTTGGCGTTCCCTCACCGATCTTGAGCGCAAGACCACTACTCGCGTTTTTACAGGCTTGACTTTGCTTGATACCAGCCAGGCAACTATTGGTGAGCTTTGCCAGATTGAGCACGCGCGCACGGAGCACGAGCAGGCTATTTACACGAATATTGCTTTTATGCAGTCGATTCACGCGCGCTCCTACTCCTCTATTTTCTCTACCCTTTGCTCTAGCGAAGAGATTGACGAGGCTTACCGTTGGGCTGTTGGAAACGACGTTTTGCAGCAGCGCGTTACCACCGTGCTTTGCGAGTATGAGAGCGAAGATCCACTTAAGCGCAAGATTGCAGCGACTATGCTTTCTTCACTTCTTCTTTACGCGGGTTTCTATTTGCCACTTTACTTTGCTTCTCGCGGCAAGATGATGAACACTGCCGATATGATTCGCTTGATTTTGCGCGATAAAGCGATTCACGGCTACTATTCTGGCTACAAGTTCCAGCGCGGTTTGGAGCTTAGAAGCGAGAACGATAAGAAGAATCTTGAAAAGTTCACTATGAACTTGCTCGATACTTTGTACGATTTAGAAGTTGAGTATTCTGGTCAGATTTACGAAGGATTTGACTTCCACGATGACGTTTTTGACTTCGTACGTTATAACGCTAACAAGGCTTTGATGAACCTTGGCTACCCTGCTAAGTACAGCGAAGAAGAAACTCACGTAAGCCCAGAAATTCTTGCGGCTCTTTCTCCTGCTGCCGACGAAAATCACGACTTCTTCTCTGGCTCTGGTTCCAGCTACATTATGGGCAAGTCTGTTGAAACTGACGACGACGATTGGGATTTCTAGTCACTTAGTTGTTTCATTGCTTCGTTAATTAGTTAATTAATCAGGTTGCTTATGTACTTTTCATAAGCAACCTCTTTTTTTTTATTTAATTATTTAAGAATATTTACATTTTGTAACTATTCTTAAATATCCGCGTACTTACTGAGTTATCGTGGCAGAAATTGCAAAAATTGCAAAAACTGCCACGATAACTTGGTATTTCGTGTTTTATAAGTCCTGTAATGCAATTCTTTTATCTTCTGCAGACTGCTTAGATGACTTATCGTCTTTCTTAAGAGAATGCGCATATCGAATAAGACTTCTTGCAATAAAGAACACTAAAGCACATATGGCAAGTGCAATAAGAATGTCGATTATCGGACCAAATAATGCATAGCTCATGATTCATCCTTTCTTTTTCTATATTCGTTTATGAGTGTTCGAGCTGTATCAACATCGTATTTATCGTCAATAGCAAGACTCTTTACTAAAAGAACGAACGGGTCTTCTGGCTCATTGTCGCTTATGCGCAGTTTTTCAATGAGCTTGTTAAGCCTGATTCTCATCGTTGGGTAAGAGACTTGATACATTTGCGACATTTCTTTTAACGATCCAGACGATAATACAAAGTTCTTTATAAACGACATATCTTCGTCTGTGAGATTAGCCATCCATTTTGGAATATGATCCATATCACCCCTTTCGTCAACCTATAAAACTTTAATTAAATTAAACTTTTATTAAAAATATTAAAGTTGTTGTGTGAGTTTGTCAAGAATGAACATGAGAGATATGACACAAAGCGACATTTTTATGTCGCCAAAATTGTCGCTTTGTCGCCAATGAATACAAAATTTAATCATTTTGCTTAGCGTTAAGAACGTTCAATAAGTTTATAATTTCATCAAGTACGCTTGAAAATGTTATTCCTTTTGTATAACTATATTTTTTCGAATAATTTTGCCACTGTTGATTTTGCGCATAATCAGTTTTAAAAGACTCTAGAAGCTTAATTATCCTATTAAAATCTAATTCTGTTTCACGATATAAGAAAGTTCTTTGGCAAGCTATCACTAATTGCGAAAAATCAATATCATTCTTTTTTAATTTTAAAAGAATAAAAATATCATAAAAATCTTTACTGCGACTATTTAAAAAATTGCGTGAATAAATAGTCTGAAGCTTTTCCGCTAATATACTTTCAACATTATAAGCAATAATTGGGAATGTTTCATCAGTAAAAATAGCTTTATAGTAGTAATTTACTGGCTGTGGCGTAACAACATCACCAGTAGCAATATCCAAATGAACAATTTGTTTAATATTTTCCAGCTCACACAAAATTGTTGCGCGATATCCTCCATAATCATCGCTTTCTTTAATAGCCGTAATAGACTGAATAGAAAAACTTATATTATCTTTTGAATTTGCAAAAACTTCTGTCAGTTGTTTTTGAACTTTTTCTTCTGAAAGTTCCATTTTATGAAACTGAAAGTCAATATCCACCGTACTGCGGGAATTGATACCTATTATGTTTGACAGAAGGAATCCACCTTTGAAAACATAGTGATTTGAATAATGGCTTTGGCTTAATCTTTTCAAAATAACTTCAAGAAAATAATAAGTCATAACAGAATTAAATGTTAAACCAGTCTTTGCAGACATTTTATGACACAATGCTGTTAATTTTGCCTTATTCACAGTAGCACTTCCAGTGTTTGCTTAATTTTATTGGATATATTCATTTTTGTTGCATACTCATGAAGTTTTATAAGATCTTTCCCATTGTACTTACTATAAGCTTGAAGAGTTTTAACAAAGAGTTCAGAATCAATGCTGTTTCTGTTTATTATAAAATCACAAATAATACGTTCAAAATCATAGACACGTACTTTATTCCCCATTGGGGTAGCCGTTGTAGTAACACCTAACTTGCTATACAATCTTGAAACCCAATGAATAGCTAAATTTGAGGGTGGATTATTAAAACGATATCCTCTAGGAACGCTTACTTCAAAATGTTGTGGAATTTCATCTGTAAAACCTTGAAGATAAAGAGCTGAAACATAAGAGAATACGGCCTGTGGATAACGATATTGAAAGAAGTAATATTCGTCATAATCACCATTGGAAGATAGGAAAATCCCCCTTTCAATTCGATTAAGAACACCTTCGTTTTTCAAACGAGTTAAATATATAGTTGGAATATCTAATGTTTTACAATCCTTGTATGTAATTATTCCATGATTATTATCTAAATAGTTAAGGAGTATCTCTTTGTTTGACACAATAGCCTCACTTCTGTTGCTTTCATACTAATATTTTATATTTTTTGTAGTGTAAAAGCAACAAAGAATTGCAACGCTATATTTTTAAGCACGTTATCGTGGCAGAAATTGCAAAATTAGCAAAAATTGCCACGATAACTCCATAAGTACGCGGACATTTAAAAATAGCTTCAAAATGTAAATATTCTTAAATGTTGATTGTTGAGAACATGCAAACTGCTAATAGTAAAAGTTTTCTAAAAGCACTATCGTTAAAAATAGGTACGCCTATTTGTGTAGATAAAATTTGAACGTTAGCATGTTGGTAATTCACAAAACAGGAATCACAAGGAGGTGCTTATTATGACTAATCCTTTGCGCGGTATACGAGAAGAAGATATCGTCAAGTACTTTAAAGATCACAATCTTTCAGTTGATAAGACGTATGTATTTACAATGAAATACGACCCTTGGTGGAAAGATTTAATCAAACTATTTTTGTTACCTAAATTATTCTATGTAGAGCAAGGCGTTGCTGCGCGTATTATTGCTGCCACTAATAATGAGTTTATTGTTGTTAATCCGAATGTAATTTTAGGCTCGGGTAATCTAGCTAAATTAGACGATAAGTATCTTCGTCGTATTGCGTGGAATCAACTCACTAATTTTGAAGTTATAAATAAGCCAACAACTCAAATAATTCGTTTTACTGCGAATGGTAAAACCGAAGAATGGAGTGTGCCAACGGAAAGTGCTAGCGTATGGCACTTTAATGTGTACAATCTTGATAATTTGAGAAAAACAATACAATCGCACATCTCTTGATAAGTGGATTCCAAAACAAGATACAATATATTGTATGAACACTACTTACGCAATTGTTGATAATGACACGCTTGTATTGCGATATATGCAACTTCTTCTGAAAAGTCGTTTGCCTGAAAACTTTGTTTGTGCATGGATGTGTTCTTCTGCAAAACAGGCTATTCATCGTTGCGTTACAGAAAATACTCCTGACGTACTTTTAGTAGATATGTCAATGAGAGAAATGAGTGGTGTTGATGTAATTAAAGCAATTCGCGAGCGCAATAGCAATATTGTTTTAATTGGCATTACTTCCTACATGCTAGATGAATACGTATTGCAAGTTGCTAAGTCGGGTGGTCAAGCGCTAGTGCATAAAGATAATTTAGCAGACGTAGTTGCAGCCATCCAATCGCGCGCAACAAGCTACGGTTGTCCAGAATTGCCACAATATATTGACTATTTTCACACTCCGCAAGAATCATTCAATATGATTTCTCAACTTCCGAAGACTTCAGTTTTGTCTCCTCAAGAATCGGAAATTATGCGCTTGTGCAAACAGGGGTATTCTACGAAAGAGATTGCAGATCAGCTTAATGTGAAAGTTTCAACAGTAAACACGCATTTACGGCGTATTTATGGAAAACTTCAAGTCCGAAGTCGAATGCAGGCGCTTGCTGCGCTCGCAAAGTATTCGCATGACATATAACGTGTAAGAAATTAACGTGTAAAAGTAGGTAGTTATGAAATTATTAACGCGTATGATCAATTTTTTGCCGCATGATGCCTGGCAGAAAATTGGAATTGGTGTAATCATAAGTTGTACTTTGATTCTTGAAATTTGTTCTTATAATAATCTTCATTACTATTCTAATTGGCATGCAATTACAGTTGAAATAGTATGGATTGTAATATGCTTGTGCATTGCAATATGGCCTCGTAAAGCATCTTTTATTGTGCTCATTTGGATGCCGTTGGTAATTATTGCGCCAAATATCAACTACTCATCTATGATGCTTACCATATTGATCTGTTTGGCAATTGCTGTAATCACTCAGCCTTGGTACACTGTGCTTTCTTCTTGCGGAGTATCTTCATGGTTCTTTATTATCTGCGATTTTCAAAACGCTCATATGTTAGCGTGGTGGCTTCTTATCGTTCTTATTTCTAGCGCAATCGTAAAATACTATATTTCTACTATTCACCAACAGCAGGAACAGTTATTTGCACAGCGTTACAACGTTTTTCAAAAATATGCCACTATTGCCGCAATTCGCATGCACGATGAAGTAACTAATGAACTTTCCAGCATTATGATGATGGCTCAACAATCTATTGAACCTCAAACGACTCATGACCAAGAGCATGAAAATTCGCGAGAGATTCTTCAACGTGCTACTACAACTGTTCATAGAGCACGTAATATCATTTCTCTTCTTGACAATGCTACAACTGCAAGCACTGGCGATGTTATGCAATCGACTACATGTTATGAAGATTTTTGTACAGGATTACGCGTTTTATTTGATGGTGAGCAAAAGTCATTTGAGAAGCTTGGCTATATTGGTTCCATTGACTTGAATAGTGATTTAGCTGCTGAAGATTCGAAATCAACGCATTTGCCTTTTGAAGAATGTGCTCAAATTGAGTATATTTGCCGAGAACTGCTTGCGAACGTAAAAAAGCACGCTGCAAAGCCTAAAGAATACGCCATGAATGTAATGCTTAATGACCATGAATGTCATATTACGTGTATAAATAGTGCGCAACGCGGTATTCTTGCTAACTTGCAATTAGGATATGGACTGCGTTTTCATAAGATGCTTGCGGAACGCGTTGGTGGAACTTTTAAAGTTATTGAAGATGGCGATTCGTGGATTATTAATGTACACGTTCCGCTTCATGTAGAGAAATAGCCATTGTGCAAGATACTTATTGTGCTTTCTTGCGCTTTAATCGAGTACTTGAATCTATTTCAATCGAGTATTTGGACGTGTCTGCTGCATGGCAGATGCAAGTAGGCGGTTAATTTGCAATGTAGAATGCTGTTTCGTTGCTATGTTATACACGTTATCGTGGCAGTTTTTGCTAGATTTGCGATTTTTGCCACAATAACGCATGATTTGAGTGATGCTAGTTTAGCGGAATAACAACATTGACCAGCCAAGTGTCGTCATCTTTTTGCGCGCTTAAAGATCCACCTAAACGTTCCACAGATTTTTTGTGGAATAGTAGCCCTTTGCCAAAAACAAGCCTTTCACCAAACTTATTCAACGTCGAAATCGAATTCATACACATTATTTTGCATTCGCGCTCATCAACCATAACATTCATAGAAAAATCAACGCTAGTATTGCAATGCTTGCGAATATTAGTAAGCAACTCGCTGCACATGCGAATAGCACATTGAGCTTTTTCGGCATCAACTATTGCAGATGCAGCAAAATCGTTACTTACCGAACTTTCATCATTTACTGTTAGAGAGCCATAGTACCCAAGCTGCTCACAAATCTTACGTTCAGATTGCAATCGTGCGCGAATATTGCATAAGAAATCAGCCAAAGTCATGCAATTATTACCATTAGAACCATAAATAAACTGCGTGCCAGCAATACTAGCAATATTCGAATCTAAAGAATCATCATACTTATGCTCAGCTTGCTCAAGTAGATTAATAACAAGTCGCGTTTTAGAAAGCGCATTACGAGAATGCTCAACAATCTGCTCTAGCGACTCTTTTGTATGATCACTTTTCTCGGCATACAAAGCATCAGTCGCAAGCAATGTAATATCCGTAATCTCATTGTTCACATCGTCGTGCAATTGCAATGCAATAGACGCAATATAAGACTGGAACTCACTGCGTACAATATCCATTTTTGCGCGATTATTTTCTTCCAACATGTTCAAATACTTGCGCAAAACGTAACCGCAAATCATGGAAATAAGAATAAAACAAGGAAAAGTAAGCGGAATGTACGCCATTTTTGCAAAGTACATAATATTCAGCGAAACTATGTACGCACAAAGCAAATACTTCCACGAATCGTAAAAGCCTGCAACAAACATGCTAGCGATCAACGAAAAAAGAAAGCAAGTTGCATTTACGCCTGGTACTGCTAACGTTACGCAATACAAAATCGGAGTTACGAGGGATATTTGACGCGAAAAAGCAATCAAAAGAAATATTGCAAACATCCAAACGTATTGGCACACAGATTGCTGCGGATTATGCCACAGACCAGCTGTATTACAAGATTGCACATCCATTGACACTACAAGAATCGCCAATATTATGAATAAAGTTCGCTGAATTTTCCAGCTTTTAACCAACTCAATAACGCGCGAAAATGTTTTCATTAACATGCATTATCCGTTTCTTGCAAAAAATTCGGATGATTCTGCGGCGAATCATTAAAATATTGCAAATTGCTATTTTGCTCACGATTTTGCATTGCAGCAAATGCGGATATTGCTTGCACTCGATTAGAAACATGCAATTTTTTGTAAATCCTATGAATATGCGTGTTAATAGTGTTTGGCATAAGACCAAGTTGAGCCGCAATCTGATTTGTTGTGTAGCCCTTAGCGAGCAAATCCATGATTTTTAGTTCTTGAGGCGGCAAAACGCTACGCGACCTTGATTTAGAAAGCCTAATAAAAGATTCTTGCGGAGTAGCAAAATCGTAAGCAACATCTTTAACACAACGGCAGCCATACACGTGCTGATTATCGCAATATTGCAAAGCTTCTGCTAGTCCTTTGAAGTTGTCTTTAGCAACCATTGCTTGCCCACCAACTTGCGAAACCATAGAAGCATAGGATCTACAATCGTACGAAGTCATGCCAATTAAAACAATGCTGTTGTTTTGTTCACGAATTGCGCGTATTACCTCTACTCCAGACATGTCTTTCATTGACATATCTATCAGAATATAATCTGGAGTAGTTTTTGCCACTTGGCAATATTTCAAAGCTTGCACACCTGATTTTACACACCATTTGCACACGTACTCGCTTGGCAAAAGCTTGCTGAGCACGTTTCGCATAACCGCTAAAACTAATGGGTCGTTATCTACTATTGCATACGTTTTTGGCATAATGGCTTTCTTGCAATCACACGCTACTTTTCTTATATTCTACTTTATAAACGCGCGCAAAGTAGGGCAAATTGTGTAGTAATAAATGATTACAAGTAATGCATGTAAGTCAAATTTGGTTATAATAAGTAACAATATGTGACTTTTAGTTGCGTTGAAATTCATATTCAATAATGATTGCAGCAGGATTATATGACAAAACGACTAGTAGTATTGCACTCCGCAGAAGTAGCTGCGATGGCCTTCGCCTCAGCAGCTGCTTTTATGCGTAGCTTTGACCTTTTCGCTTTGTGGCTTGTTCTAGGACTTCTTTCTGTTGCAATGTATTCTTGTACATATTTTTTCTTGCTCAAAAGCGTTATTAAAGCAAAAAATGCGTATATAGAAAATAATATATCTAAGCTTAGCGGCGCGGGCGCTAACAGCATAAGTAGTGACGTTGAGAATACAGAGAACAACAAAGATTACATAATGACTCTTGAGCGAGAGCGCAAAAAAGTCGAATCACAAAATAAGCAAATACTCAACAATTACTCAAATAATTTAATAAATATTATTTCATGCTTTATTTGTGGGCTTATTCACGTTCCTTGGATTTATTACTATGGAATTGCAAATGGCGTTTTAACATTGGTGATTTTGTGGCGAGTAATAAAGCGCCCACAAGGTCACCCTATTGATGAAAGCGATTTTTAAAGATTTAAGACTTTAAGGATTTAGGCTTATTGTTGATCTTCCATTGAAAGATTTAATCCTTTTGCAGCATTGCGAAAATATTCTATATGATCGCCATAGCCGTCTGCAATAATAGCGTCTTCTTTTACAACAAAAGAGCCATTTTCTAGCACAATATATTTTGTAAAGAATTCTTCTAATTGCTTAGCTAATTCATCAATTTCATCTTGTGAAAGCTCTTCGCTACTATTTTCCGCAAGGTTATCTTCCTGCTTTTGAATTTGATTAATGCTATTTTCACTAACATTTCCTATTTTGTTTACGTTATCTTCTGGCTGCCAAGAGTTTATACCAAAATCACTCATGCTTACATTACCCATATTTGCGCTACTCATGTTTGTATCTCCTTTATTTGTAACGTATTTGCGCAACATATTTGTGCGTTGCTTTAAGTCTAATTACAAACATTTTCCGCGCAATCTTGAGTACTGAGTTCTAAGTACATCGTATTGCTCGAGGGATTGCAACATTTATACTAGAAATACAAAACGCATACGAACGATAAGCAATGTACATGAATTAGCTACAATGCTCACGAACAAAACAGCAAATTGGAAGGGAAACAACTCATGAGCAAGTACTATATAAAACTTATTAAAGAAACGCTTATTTGGATTCTTAAGTGGGCAATATTTACAGCATTCGAATTCCTTATTTTGTACGTTGCGCTTATTTCTTGGGATCATGATTTTGCACAGTTCATGCACGAATACAGTAATGCTATTATTCCATTTATTGCAACAACCGCCGCCACGCCCGCAACGATGATTCGCAACGAAGGCACTATTTTTGAAGTCAAAGATTAAGGTGACTGTAGTACCAAAATTGTTATAATCAGCTCGATGTGAGTCATGATTATTAAGCAGATCAAAATGGAAATCATCAAGTTGCTTATTTTGCTTACTATTACGAGCATCAATAACTATCATTCCGTAAATTAGATTATGTAAATATTTATGAGCTATTGTGTTTAATACAAATACGAGTATACTTTTACCTTCTACGGGTATAGTGTAGAGATTGTACTAATACGATGCATTAACTAATGCCAAACTTCAGCAGATAATATGGAGCTAACAATGAGAAGAAATAATAAATATAAAGGCATGCGCATACTTACTGCTTCAACTATCATTGCAGCAATGTCGCTACTTTCTGTATATCCAATAAGTGCATTAGCTGTTACCCCCCCCCCATCAACAGAAGTAACCGTAACTAACCCAGCTCCAAAAACACAACTTGTTGTAGATGGCACAAACGGATCAGACACAAACGATGGATCTGAAAGTAAGCCATTAAAAACTATTCAAAAAGCTCTTGAAAAAGCCACACAAAAACCTGCAAATATCAACATTAAAGGCAATTTTTCACTTAATGCACCTATAGAAATTCCACAAGGCATTACACTTTCTATCGATAAATCCGGCGCCACAATAACAGGCTCGAATAGTGCCAACGATGGAATCACGCTGAAATCTGGTTCCACACTTCGCGGTGACGGCGAATTGAAAATGACTGCGTTTAAGGTAGCACTTACAGCAGAAGAAGGCTCTCTTATTACGGACGGCACATACAATTTCAAAGATAACGGAGTAAAAGACAGTAACGGAATCTACCTTGCGGGAACAGTAAAAGGTACAAGCAAAGATAAATTAACAATTACTGCTGACGACAACTGTGATACAGATTTTTATGCTGATGGTATTACTTTCGAAAACGCTACTATTAACGTTAAATCACAAATTCGCACATGGTTTGATGCAAGAGATTTAACTTTGAAGAATTCTTCACTTACTGTAGCAGGCTTTGGAATGTCATACTACGTAAACAAATTAAACATGGATAATTCGGAGTTTGTGATTAATAAAATTGGTTGGAGGCACTCAACTGGTTTAACAATTCAAGGCGACTCAACTGTTACCAATAATTCACGAATTGTTGCGAATGCAGGATCTACAGCAGGCATTTCCGTTGGAATATCAAACGGAAAATTAACTGTTACCAACTCTACTCTTGAATTTAATAATGGTGGCACTGGCGGCTTAAATGTAAATACCGGAAAAGTAATTATCTCCGATTCTACAATCAAAGGCAATGGAAAAAATAGTGGAGCGCTTTTTGGAGCTCAGGAAAACGGATCTATTGAACTTAGAGAAGACTGCTTAATAGATAGCCCGGCAATCAAAAATGCAGATGGTGGAGCTGGAACAGGAAATAGCTATGTTGTTACTGGAGGCTCGCACATGGTTACATATGCTCCTGATTATCACAGCAACAGGGGAAGCACTGTTCCTGTAAACGGTAAAGAAAACGGTAATGAAAGGCTAAGTCTCTTTACTCTTGCTGATAGTTCTGTAAATGAGATAAAACCAATTAACAAAAATGGAAATGCCTACATATACTCAGTTAAAAAAGCTTCTAAAGATAACAAAAAGCACGTATGGGTTCCAGCAGCAAAAGTGACATTCGAGCTCAATGATACAAATGCTGAGGATTCTAAAAAAGCTAAAGAAGCTATATTCTCTGACTCTTCAACTAAAGCAAAAGAATCCCTTGCCGTACGAGGTTACGCATTAAACTTTGCAAAAACAGTGGCAGGAGGAAGTACTGAAGTACCAGCAAATCCAATTGCTCCTGGATATAAGTTCCTCGGGTGGTTCTTCAAGAACGCTGAGAATAAAGAGCAACAATTTACTGAAAGTATGCCTATAACAAGCGACACAACAGTGTATGCAAAATGGGAAAAAGATGCCTCATCTTATGCTGTTCGCTACCATAATTGCGCTCAAGATGATGCAACATACCTTGTTAGTGAAACTAACCCAAAACGCACCAGCAAAGTTCTTTCATTCGACGAAGTTATTAAGAATAATGCAAAATTTGCCCGCGAAGGAATGGTCTTCAAAGGTTGGACCACAGAGAAAAACGGCAAAGGCAAGACTGTAAAAGCAGGTAGCAATATTGCTATAGCGAAGAATAAAAACTTAATTGACTTATATGCAAATTGGGAAGAAAAAGAATTTACAGTAAAATTCTCAGCAAACGGCGGAACTTTCTCCGATAGCAGTATTTTTAAGAAAAATACAAAAGTATTTGAGATTAAAAAAGATGAGCACGGTGGAGATGTTGCTGTTGTTAAGAAAACAGCAAAATTTAGCGAAAACAAGACGCTAATCAATCTTATTAAAAGTTTGGATGATAATGTCAATATAGACACACCTGGCATTAGTGGCAAAGCAAGTTCCGATTCAGATGCAAATTATACGAATCTTGCCACGCGCAAATATTATCATTTAATAAATGAGAAAAAAGAAAACTCACTCTTTGGCTATGTGTATAGCACAGATTACTACTACTGGTTCAAAGACAAGGATGGAACAGAAAAAGCTACTATTGACAATGATCCAAAAGTGAACGATGATCTTACCTTCTACCTTAAGTGGAAGATTGATCCAAGCATTGAACACATACAGCAGGAGAATATTAATCTTCCTGCAGATTTATTAACTGGCGATAACACAGCAACTACAGCATACAAAGTTACACCAGGACAAACTATTGATTTCACTGGCACAATCACAGCTTCAGTAGTAAAAGACCAAATGAAAGCGATAGAAAATAAATTTAACAAAGTAAAAGCGACAGATTATAGCAATATTGCTCTAAGCGATATGACATCTTCTTTCATGGCTACATTTACTATCCCAGACAGTTTAACGCTGCCTGAAAATATCACAAAAAATACGCTTAAGCTCGATGGATTCTCAGATACTTTTGCTATCCAGGATGTGCAAGTTAAAGACAAAACTGTAACAGTTACTATTAATTTGAAATCTGGTATTAAAACGTATGCGGAATTACAGACAGCAGTACAAACAAATCTTGGCGACGCAATGAAAATCACTATTCCGGGAATAAAGATAAACCAAGATTTCTCCGGAAAAGCTACAATTGTTGGAACCGTATCGGGCTCATTCCACGCAGCTGCAACATTTAATGGAACAACAAAATTATTTGACTTTACTTGGAACGGCTCGCAAACAAGCGAAGGGAAAAACTCTGACGCAGCAGCAGGCGCTAATGATATTTCTCTCACAGTAGAATATAATCCTCCAACTCCTCCAACTCCGCCGACACCCCCAACACCGCCAGAACCAGTTCCTGAACCAACGCCTGTTCCAGAACCAACGCCTGTTCCAGAACCTACACCCGTTCCAGAACCAACCCCAGAACAAACACCATGGCCAAAATATAAGCCGACGCCAGAAAAAACACCAAACCCTGCGCCACAACCAAAAGAAAATCCGAATAATAAAATTGCAGAAAAACGCAAACACGATAATAACCAACTTCCAAAAACAGGAAGCGAAATATTACTAACTGCCTTTGCTGCGATTGCAATATTCGGACTTGCTGTAGTAATAGCAAAATTAAAGCGCATAAAAATAAATAAGCAATAATTTCATAAAAAATAAACAAAATAGGGGTTAGTATTGTAAACAACTGCAGTACTAACCCCTATTAATACACACAAATATTCAACAATATAATCACGGTTATATTAAAAATTAAGGTTGCTGTAAATTATTTTGCGGATTGAATTGAGGCCTCTTGACGAGCAACGTCAAGCGCTTTGTTGAAGGCATCACTAGTCCAACTTGCTCCAGCAACAACCGAGATATGCAAATCTTTCAACGGCTTTCCAACGATTTTACCTGGAATAGCCTCGCTAAAAGCGCTCATGTGTTTTTTGGAGATTGGCGTAAACGGGTGAGGCGTAATTTCAACACTACTCACATTGCCGCTTGCAACGCTTAAATTCACATCAATACTGTCTTCTGCAACTGGGCCATACGTAGCTTTGATTTTGTAATCGCCATCTTTGTAGTTGCCAGTATCGGTTTTAGATTGGTTTTTAGAGTCCCCAGAATCTTCACTTTGCGCAGAAGCGTGCGATTGTTGAGCACCAGAATCGTAAGATTTCGAAGCATTGCCACTATCGTTTTCGCTTTGACCAGAATTACCAGCAAACTCATCATTCATTGGAACAGCACTCGGCTCACCGCAAGATGCAAGAAACGCACTTGAGCTAGCTAAAACAGCAATCGCAGCAACCGTTTTTGCAATTTTTTTAGACTTCAAATCATCACGCAAATTATTGCAGCGTGAAACATCGTGAAACATATTATCTGAAACCATAAAATCATCGCCTTTAAATCTTAAATTAAAACCATACGCAACTAATCATCTAAAAACTAATCATCTAAATTCGCTAATTTAGGCGATTTAGTAGGCTCATGATTTTGCAAAGCTTCTGCAACACTTTCATCAACGTGAGCGCTCGTAAACGCAGGTTTTCCACCAATCGCCTCGTACTCTTTGCGCGCACTATCATTATTCCAACGCTCCCCAACAAGCACACCGTGGTTAAGCATGATTTCGCGATCCGCGCATTGAGCAACCAAAGAATCATGCGTTACAACAATAATCGTAGTGCCCTGGGAGTGAAGCTGCTTAAACAAGTCGAGCACAATCTGCTCATTTTTTTCGTCCAAATTACCAGTCGGCTCATCTGCAAGAAGCAACTTCGGGCAGTTAATAAGAGCACGCGCAACGCACACGCGCTGCTGCTCACCGCCAGAAAGCTGGCTTGGTAAATGGTGAGCGCGATCCTTTAATCCAACTCGCTCCAAGGCTTCCATTGCTTGCGATTCATCTACAACTGAATGATAATATTGCGCAACCATCACGTTTTCAACTGCTGTTAAATGCGGCACAAGATAAAACTTTTGAAACACAAGACCGATTACGTTTTTACGAACATCTGCAAGCTGACCCGCGTTCAAATCCTCGAGCTTTCGGCCTTGCAAAGCAACGGATCCTTTAGACGGCGAGTCCATGCACCCAATAATGTTCATTAGCGTAGTTTTGCCAGAGCCGCTCGAGCCAACAATCGAAAGCCACTCGCCTTGCGGCACAGTAAGCGACAAATCGTCAACAGCGCGAAGAGAGCCGTAAATCTTGGAAACGTGGTCCAAAGTCAACAGCATTTCTGTCTTGGAATCTGTATTTTCCTGCCTATTTTCTACATTCTCTGCCATATCAAATCCTTAAAAATCCTTAACTAAACATTCTAAAATCATTCTAAAATCACTCTAAACTATTCTTCTCGAAGCACAATCGCAGGGTCGATTTTTGACGCGCGCAAAACAGGCGGCAAAGCAGCAACGCAAGACGCTGCAACGCTAAACACAATAGAAAACGCCACCAGCCACCAGTTCACGCTCAAATCTCTAGAAAACACCATTGACGCAAGCAAGCGCGCAAAACCATACCCTACTGCCGTACCAGCGATTCCGCCAATAAAGCCATAAAGCCCAGATTCCGCAGTGAATTCAACGCCAATGCTCTTAGCACTCGCGCCCAAAGCTTTGCGCAAGCCAATCTCATTTCTGCGCTGTTGCACAATCGAAGAAATCGTAGTGCTTACGCCAACCATCATCAACGCAAGAACAACCAGCGAAACAATCCAAAATAGGCTGCGAAGCATAGCAATAATGCCAGTGTCTGCAGCCGTAACTTTGGTTACTTGTTGCGCGCGAACACGCATAGAAGTCATATCGTTAATGCTGCGCACAACAGCATCTACGTTCGGCGCAGAAGACGAGTAAGCAATCACGTCCGCGCCGCGCTTAACGCCTGTAAGCGCACGCAAATCCGCGTTAGTTGCGTAAAGCATGGAATCTTCGGCGTCTCCCGTGTCTAGAATGCCGCAAACGCGGAAAGTTGTGCCGTGAGTATCCATAATATCTGTGGAAACTCTGCCTTCAACAAGCTTATTTTGGGAAGATTTTTCCGTTTGATTATCTTGCGACTTATCTTGCGACTTATCTTGCGACTTTTGTGCAGGCTTATGCGAATCCGAGGAATTATCGCCAGCGCGATACGCGATTGCAATGCGCGAACCAATCTTCAAGCCCATAGCAAGAGACACATCTCGCCCAACCATAACGTTGCCACTGCTAGGCCAAGCGCCGTCCACATTCCAATGCTTATTAAGCGACTTAACAGCAGAAACATCTACTCCAGCAAGCACGTACGGAGCCGCATTAATGCGCACATTTTCGTAACGGTACGTAGCAGATCGCATAGCGCCTTTTGCAAGAACCATGTCGTTAGTGTGCAAAACCATTGCGCAATCAATGCCATTTTTCCACTCGCCTGCAAGCGGCGTCACAATAATATTCGCTCCATACGCGCGCATTTCGTCACTCATTTGTTGAGGAACAACAATGCAAATTGCAGCCAAACAAAATAGCGTTGCAGCACCAACAAGAGTTGCAACTACTGCCATAAGCGCACGCGACTTTCGGCGAAAAACCGCGCCAAAAAGCATAGTTGCAAACATTGCGCTATTAGAAGTCATACCCGAACCAGATTTAACGCCCATGAAGCACCTCCGCAGGACGCACATGCAAAATAGAGCGAATAGAAGAGCCAGCGGCAGCAAGAACAGTAATCGCAAGAAGAACAAACACCAGCACAAACACCATTGGTCGAAGCGAAATCGCAGAACCAAACACGCCAAATCCAATCACTTGCGCAACGCCAAAGCCTGCAATCATGCCAATTAGCGCACCAACGCACGCAATAACCGCTGTTTCCATAAGCATTAGCCGCGCAACAGCGCCATCGCGCGCACCCAGCGCCTTGAGCAGCGCAAGCTCCCCCGAGCGCTCCGAAATCGCAGCAGCCATAAGATTTGCAACCGCAACAGCCGCCGCAACCAAGCTAAGCGCCGTCATAAGCACCATCACAGCGCGCGTCTTGTTAAGCACGCTGCCTTGCATAGCCGAAACTTGCCGCACTTGCTTTGCAACAGCTCCTGGAATCACTTCTTCAATCTGGTAAGTAATCGAGCTTGGGTAAGCCGTGCAATACCAAGTCTCCCACTCTTCTTGGCTAAGAGCCGCTGGATTCTTAGCTGCTTTACGCGCTAAATCGTTTTCTGGCGTAGTCAAAGCCTTAACCTCAATTGCCTCAACCATATTTGGCTTATTTGCAAGGCTTTGAGCTTGGCTGGAATCCGCGTAAATCGCGTTGTTGTCGCTATCTCCAGAATCGTAGATGCCAACAATTTTAAGTGAGATTTGCCTGCCAGAACGAGTTAATTTTATTCGCTGACCAACTTTTAGATTATGACTTTTAGCAAGATTTGCGCCAACAGCGGCTTCGCGCTTAAAATCTCGTGGGAATCTGCCTTCAATCATCTTCCACCAAGACCGCATTCCTTGCACGCCAACAACTGTTGTCTCTCCAGAAGCGAGCGCAAGCTTGCGATTAAACCAAGTGCCAACAATCGGAACTACTGAATTAGCAGATTTAGTGGAATTATTGGAGTTATTGGAGTTAGCAGAATTAGTAGATTCGGCAGAAGAATTTGCCTTAAGATTTGCTTTAAGATTTGCGTAAATCGTTAGTTTTGGCGCAAAATTCGTTATGTTAAACGCCCAAAAAATCATTTTGATTTTTGCAGCATCCGATTCCTTCAAAAAAGCGGTAGATTCTTCGCTTTCCGCATCAGCCAAAGTTTGCGAAGATTGAGAAGATTGAGAATTACTATAAGCTGACTTTGTGCGAGACGCATACAAGTCATTCACAACAGCATTCGACTTAGGCTGAACAATAATATTGGATCCGTAAGAGCTAAGCTCCGCGTTAATTTTGTCTCCAACGTCGTAAACAACACTAAGCATTGCAACGCTTACACACGCACTCAAGCACACAACAATCGCTATAAGAACTCGCTTTTTAATCTGCCTTGCAAGAGATCGCGCAACCATTCGAATCATAAACATTTGCAAGCACTCCTACTTAAAGTGCGAGCTAAGCACGTCTAAATCGGCTGTGTGAATGGTAATTTTGCCACCACCAGCCTTGTACGGGAATGGAATCGGGTTGCATCCGCCCTTAAATCCAATAGTCGCCAAGTTTATTGCAACATCGCATTTTCGGCATATTATCTTGCCATCTTTTTCGTAGTAGCCAGCATCGCCGCAATTTTCGCAAGCATCCAAGCCCACGCCATACGCTCCACCATTTTTCTTGATGATTATAAAACGCATAACAGTGCCATCTTTAGCTTTGTATTGGAATCTATGCAAGTGGCCATCGCTAATTTGAACAAAGTTAATTGTTGCTACGCCATCGTGCAACTCATACGGTTCTGGAGGCGTAAGCGTTGGCTTAATATTCATAAGAGACACGCCAGCAGTAAGCGTAAGTATTACTACGATTGCAGCCAAAAGAGCTGCAATCGCGGACCTTCTAGATTTGCGCTTAAACGCTCGCTTTGCGCGGATTTGTGCAGGATTTTCTCCAACTACAGGCGTCTTAAAACCAATCACAATAGACGCAAATGCAGGAATCAAAAACACGCAAATTTGCGCCATAATCATAAGCGGAGCGTTGTTTATAAGCCAAACAAGAATGCTAAACGAAAAATCGTCTATATACAGCAAAATACTTCCTTGCATAATTTGCACCAAAGACGTTAAATGCTGAATTAGCAAAATTATTAAGCTTAGAATAATTGCGATTTTAAAGGCGCCAATACTCGCAGTTGTACGCAAAGATCGCACCATAAGACTTATGCAAATCGCAGCAGCCGCGCCAAGAATAAATCCTAGCGCGCGAAGAAGCATATCGGAAGTAAACGGAGGCGTGCTGGAGTCTACGAAAATCGTAAGCTGCAAAATCACGTCTGGGAGCGCGTAAAACACTGTAAACGCTAGGCAAAGCGCGCCAATTGCATTACTTATGTGCAAGGGCAGCGGATTTTTGCGCCATTTTGCAACCGTTTTGCGAGACGCGCCAACACAGGCGATTGTTGCAATATCTAGCGGAACGGCAATGCAAAGCGCTGGAAGATTCACAAAATTGCGCTGATTAATCACCACGCTTGCGCGCAAAAATGCAAAAACAAGCGCCGCAACTGTTCCAAAAATCAAGCCGAAAAGTCGCCAGCGGGAGCTGATTGGCTTATCTCGCCCCTCGCCAACGCTTAGAGTTGCGCTTAATCCCATTGTAAGCAGCGCAAGAGGGAGCAGCCCTGGAAGTACTGTAACGAACAGCCTGAGCATGTCTCCCTCCTTTGCTGTTTATGTGTTATTTGTTATCTATTTTTGTTTTTTATTTATGCATTATGCATTATTTATACATTATGCATTATTTATTTGTTGTTTTTATTCTTAAAAACTACCACTGGCAAAATTACCACTGGCAAAACTACCACTGACGTGGAGTGTACTTCCAATCGTCGAACGTAGCGGTAATTGGCTCAGTCCAGAATCGGCCAGTCACGCCTGTAGCAGGATCTACGTGAAGCATCCAGCCCTTCTTTTCTGGCGATTCAACAGAAAGCACCAACTTGTAGTTTCCAGCCTTATCGAGCTTAACATTTGCGCCGTAGTGTGGGCCATCGGAAGCGTTCATTTGCATAAACGTACCCTTTACAACAGCGTCTCCGCTCGCCTTATCAATAATTTGATAATTCACAGTCAAATCTGGAATAAACTCGCCCTTACCGTAGCCAAGCTTTGTGCCTTCCTTGTTTGCATGAATATCTGCCTCAAGGTGGAAGCTTGCCTCGCTTGCCTTTAAGCCCATGCCTGCTGGAACCATATCGACTGGCTGGAAGTACACAGCGCCAATCGTAAGTGGGCCAATGTTCTGGTCTTGGTTAGGTCCAACTGGAACCTCTTCAAAGCCCTTGTCTCCGCCATTATCGTCAGCCTTTTGCTCGGATGCTTGTGGCTTAGCAGCAGATTTTGCTGCGTTTCCATTTGCGCCGCAACCAGTGAGTGTTAGCATTCCTGCAAGCGCTAAGGCTGCAATTGCCATCATCTTTTTATTCTTCATATCTAACCTTTTCTATTAGTTATTGTTTATTATTGCTTGATTTTTAGTTTTGATTTTTAGTTTTGACTTATCCGTTAACGGTTGTCAACGGTTTCTTTGTGCTTTCGCGCGCGCATAAAACTCGCGCAAAGCAGCGCAATAACTACGATTGCAGCTACGACTTGCGCCGAAATCGTTTCAACATACGGATAGAATCCAAGCCAATCGTTAGTTGGCAAGCCTTGAATATACGCGCCAGCGAGCGCATCGCCCTCTATAAGCGCATGCACGCCTCCGCCAGCAAAAATCACCACTAAAATGCACATAAGCGCGCTTGTTCCTGCAAAGAACGGGCGAATCGGTATGCGCACAGATGCAAAGCGAATCAGCAAGAAGATTACAACCAGCACGGCGGCTGCAGCCACGAATCCGCCCCAAATCATGGAGTCAGCTCCGCTTGATACAGCAAAAATCGCCTGGTAGAAGATTACTGTTTCTGCGCCTTCGCGGAACACCGCTAGGAAGCTTAGCAACGCTAGAGAAATCAAGCTGCCTTTAGAAACAGCTGCCGTTGTTTGGTTGCGAATATACTCGTTCCAAGCTTGCACAGAAGATCTTGAAATCATCCAATTGCTTGTGTACAGCAGCATGAGCATTGCAAACAGCGCCACAACGCCTTCCGTAATCTCTTGCTGCGGGCCAGAGCCATTGAACAACAATCCAAAAAGCGCAGCAACAACAAGCGACGCCGCAATTCCAGCAACAAGCCCCATGTAAATGTACTTAACCATGTGCTTGTGCCCAGATTTAATAAGATACGCGATTATTGCGGCAACAACCAGCAGCGCTTCCAACCCTTCGCGAAGTAAGATTATAAAAGCCTGACCAAAGGAGCTTGTTATAAATTGCATAAACGGATTGGCATTTGCTGCCGCTCCTCCGTCTAGTTTTGCAGCATCTTCAATAAGCATTGACTTAAGATCGGTAACGAACTTTTTTGTTTGCGCAAACGATTTGCCATTGTTCATAGCCTGCCTGCACTCTTTGAATTGATATTCAACAGTGCTTACTCGGCTTCCGCTTATTGCGTTCATAACGTTCTTTTCAAAGCCGAGCTTTTCGTAATACTGGTAGTAGGCTTCGTTCACTAAATCAACAGCTTTGGCAACTTCTTGCTTGTTTCCTTTTGCTGCTTTGTACGTTGATGCAGATTTATCTAGTATAACGTTCATTTCTCGCGCTACTTGGCTCCAAGTTCTGCCGTTTCGCCCAAGATTCTTCTTTTTTGCAGCATCGAGTTTTTTGCGTTCTTTTGCGATTTGAGCGCGCAATTTGGATGCATAAACATTCGGCTTATCTAGATTTGCGTTTGCGTCTAATTGAGTTGCGGTTTGCGCAACGTCTGCTTCTAGAGCAGATACAACTTCACTAATTTGCGCGGCCTGATTTTGTTGATAAACCAACGTTTGCAACTGTTGGAATTGGTCACTTTGCGATTGAACTTTATCTTGACTAATCGTATCTCGCACAACTGTAATCATGTTTGAAGCTACATAAACAGAGTTATATGCGGCTTGAAACCTGGTTGCTGCTCCTGCCATATTTGCGTTTGCATACTCACTTTTACCTTGTTCTAGCTGATCTTTAATAGCTAAAGAAACTTCCGACCAAGTGTTATATGTTCTATTGGCATCCGTAGCATAAGCAGACGTTGGAGCTGCAATTAGCCCAGCAATTCCAGCAACCCCAGCAACTCCAGCAAACCCTATTGCGCAACTTACAAAAACGCATATCGCAAGTAAAAATGCATACACTTGCTGTGTTTTTTGGCGCGCTTTTGCACACGCGTGCATAATGTCTCCATATCTCCTTTGGCTCTAATCCCCATTGAGCGCACCCAACTTCTTTTTTCGTTCTATTTTTTAGTTTTATCTGCAGCTTTTAGTTTTAAGCTTGTGGCTTTTAGCTCCAGTTTTCAGTTTTAATCGTTCAAATTTTTTGGCGATTTCCACGCGGTTGTTCTGTTTTATTAGAACTTGTTCCGTTTTGTTATGTTTGAAGTCGCCTCGCAAGTAACCCCATGAACATAATATCGATATATCAGTTAGATTGATATAGTTCAGCGCAAAAAACTCGCAAATATTACAAAAATGATATTGATAACGATAATTATCAATCTTTTTGCGAATCGTATTGAGAAAAGCCAACAAGCCCAACAAACTCATTAAACATGTTTCTCATACTTTCCACAATGCGACTTTTCTTCTCAGTGCGCGCCTTAGCCGCAGCGCCAAATCTGCTCATTCTAGGCATTAAATCATTAATGTCTGTACCAAGCTCACTTACTTCGCCAGCGCTAAAAGATTTCTCCATAAACTTGCGAGTCAAAGCATCGTTCAATCCTTCGCTTTGCACGAGTTGCGCCAAATCATGATTATACTTTTGCTCAACATACTCGCTCCAGCAATCAACAATGCTCAACTTGTTGCCGTTAGAATCGTAAACAGTAATGTTACCTTCAGAATCCACAAGCTTCCCAAGCTCATTCTCGTTAAGCTGCGCAATAAACCCTTCAATAAGCTTCTTTTTACTACGCAACTGCGGGCTAGAGTCAACCGCCACCCTAATAGAAGCAAGAACATTTTTATCTTTACAATGCTTGCTATGGTAATGTTCTACTAACATCAAAATGTAGTCAATATTTACTTCTACTTGGCGCACAAGCTCCATCTCAAACACAACGTCATCCGTAATGTCGGCGACCTCGCCTTTTTGCTCTTTGCGCTTCCATTCTTCATGCAAATCTTGGTAATGCCCCAAGTAATCTTGCATATCGCGCTCTTTGATTATCTCGTTGCCTTCAAATTGATCGAAAGCTTTCAGCATGTTACGCAAGCGCAAAATATTGCCAAAAAGCGATATAAACTTTTTCTGATTCTCTTCTCCAACAATGTTGAAGCCTTGCAGCGGGTACTTTTCCATAAGCTCATTTACTAAATCAATGTATCCACAGCGCTCAATTCCTTTAGCGTCAATATAACCGTTGTAAATCTGCTCAAACGTAGGGCAAAGCACAACACCTTGCGCATCTTTATCTCCAAAAAGACTTACCGCTTCGTCAACTCTATAACTCAAATCCCTAAAGCACACAATGTTTCCGAATGTTTTAACGGAATTTAAGATTCGATTTGTGCGCGAAAACGCTTGAATAAGCCCATGCATGCGAAGATTTTTATCTACCCAAAGCGTGTTCAAAGTTGTTGCATCAAAACCAGTTAGAAACATGTTGACTACAATCAAAACGTCAATTTCCTTATTCTTCATGCGAATTGAAACGTCTTTGTAATAGTTTTGGAATTTGTTATTTGACGCATCATACGCAGTATTAAACATTTCGTTATAGTCTTTTATTGCGCTTTCCAAGAATTCTTGCGAATTTGCGTCTAGCTTTGCCGTGCTTTCAGAATTTTCTTCTCCAAGAGAACCCATGCCGTTGCTATACTCCGAAGAATCTGACTCACCCTCGTTTACTGCATAGCTAAAAATAGTTGCTACTTTTAAGCGTTCGCTTGGCGGCAGATTTTGCTGCTGCTTTTTGAACTCGTTGTAATACGCTTTTGCAAGAGGAATGTCTGCAACAGCAAAGATTGAATTAAAGCCGTTTATGTCAACTTCTTCAGAAGATTTTTTAGCCTCTAAAGTATTATGCTTATCCGCGGCAAGTTCTTTAACATTAAGAATGCGCTTGTACTTGTAAGTTTTCTCGTTGCGATACGTTTTTTGACTAAAATGCTCAATAATGTATTGAACAACATTATGCACGCGATCTGGGTGCCTAATTACATCTGGTCGATTAATATCTTTAACCAATTCGTCGGTTGCTTTTTCAAGCTCGCTAGACGTTTTTACAGTAGCAACGTATTCCACACGGAATGGCAGCACATTTTTATCGTTAATCGCGTTAATGATTGTGTACGTGTGCAAGCAAGGCCCAAAGGTTTGCTCAGTTGTAGAAATATGCGCAGCGTCGGATCCAGCAGCGTTCGCTTCAAAAATTGGCGTGCCAGTAAACCCAAAAAGCAGAGCATTTTTAAAGTGTTTTACAATATCTGCATGCATGCCTCCAAACTGACTTCTGTGGCATTCGTCAAAAATAAACACTATGCGCTTTTTGTAAATTTCATGACTTGGGTTGTTGCTTATAAACCTACTAAGCTTTTGAATAGTGGTTATAATAAGCCTGCATTCTTCCGTATTGTCTTCTAGCTGTTTTGTAAGCACAGATGTTGAAGTGTTACTATTTGCGGCTCCTTTTTCAAACCTGTCGTATTCTCTCATTGTTTGATAGTCAAGATCTTTACGGTCTACAACAAACAAAACTTTGTCAACAAGATTCTTGCCTTCTGCGTCTTTTAACGCTTTTACTAGCTGCGATGTTTTGAAGCTGGTTAGCGTTTTACCAGATCCAGTAGTATGCCAAACATAACCACCCTTTTGACGCTCTGATGCTGGCATTTTGCTCGCATTAGCAAACATGTATTTTACGCGATTCACTATGTTTTCTGCTGCAGTAATCTGGTATGGACGCATAACCATCAAGCAATCCTCTGCATTAAAAACGCAATATTTTGTAAGAATGTTAAGAATTACGTGCTTTGCAAAGAAGGTTTTAGCAAAATCGCATAAGTCGGAGATTATAGTGTTTTGAGCATCGGACCAATAATTTGTAAATTCAAAACTGTTGCTTGTTGTTGTTTTGCTAGATCCTTTACTTTTCTGCTCGTTGTAAGCATTATTGCGAGTTGAGTTGGAGTAATACTTTGTTTCAGTGCCGTTTGAGATTACGAAAATTTGCACGTATCCAAATAGTCCGCTTCCAGCCCAAAATGAGTCACGAGCATAACGGTTAATTTGATTGAACGCTTCTCTAATAGGCACACCTCTGCGCTTTAGCTCAATGTGAACCATTGGCAAGCCGTTTACTAGAACAGTCACATCGTAACGATTACTACGCGCAGGGCCATTTGCATCATTATCGTTTGCGCTATCGCTTGCATTAACAGCATACTGGTTGATTACTTGCACAATATTCTTGTGAATATTTTCTTTGTCAATAATAGTAATGTTCTTATCTGTGCCGTCATCTTTTTTGAGTATTTTAACGTTATCTCGCTGAATAGTATCTGTTTTCTTAACTATATCGTCAGTGCTGTTTGCAATATTTTCTTTGAAAAATCTTTCCCACTCGTCATTTGAAAAATGATAGTCGTTGAGCTTTTCGATTTGCACGCGAAGATTTGCTATAAGATCTTTCTCGTTGTGAATGTGAGCATACTCATAGCCTTGAGATTGCAAAATGTTAATAAACTCTTCTTCGAGCTGTGCTTCGCTTTGATAGCTTCCGTCGTTGCGCGCACTCGGCGTAAATGTAGACATTACAGTGCTATCTTGATTCTCTAACACAATTTTCATTTTGCTTCCTTCTTATCTACTCACACTCGAATTTTAAATTACGCACGCTTGAAGGTTAGGAGTTGATCGCGATAGTACTCGTACTGCTTGCGTCTAGCTTCGATTTCTGCAGGCAAGCCTTGAGTTAAGTCATTGCACAACGCGTCAAAACGATCCAGAATTTGTACGATTTGATTCTGTACTTCAAGAGGCGGCACGGGGATTGTTACTTTACTCATTAATGCTTTAGATACATTAAATCGCGTAACACCGTTAGCAGTTCGCTTTATTTGAGAACGCAACGCGGTTGAACGAAACAGATACTTGGAAAAATCAGGATTCATTACACTTGCGTCATTGAATCTAAAAGCAAAACAAAAACTGTTTAAATATACTTCTTCATTTAGGTGACATGTAACAGCAGATGAAAAACCACATTCATCAGGAGTCTCAGAGGAGCCAGTAAAAATTACATCACCATATTGTAAAACATTTTGTTTTTCACCATCAGAAACCTTAACAAAATCATTTGTAGAGAAATTTACAGCTGCATTACAATACACATTTTTATAGGTTATATAACGAGCATTTCCATCAACAAAATCATTCTTATTCTTACCAGTCAATCCACCAAAGAATGAACCTAATTCTTTAAGATTCTTATACTCCACACCATTCGGGCAGTAGCGCGAGATAAGGGAGTGAAGAGGATTGTTGTCGTCAAATGTAAGCAAGGTATCTCGGTAGTATTCGTATTGCTTTTTACGAGCTGTAAGCTCTGCTGTAAGCTCTGCTGTAAGCTCTGTAAACGTATCTAAAATCCGCACAATCTCCGCTTGCACGTCAAGCGGCGGGACTGGGATTTCAAAATCTTCAATCATTGGTTTCCGTATTGAAGTAACGGTAGCGCTTACTGCTTTACGAATAATAAATCGCTTAAAATTAGACTTAAAATAGTAATATGCAAAACGCGTATTAACTATTGGGTCCTCAAAATGTACACGATATACACGTTGATGCAATGCATATTTACCTTTTATGTAATGGTAAATATCACCAACCCCACCTTCACCAGGTATTATAATTGCTTCTTCGTCGTATTCCCAATCGTTTTTACGCTTGATGTTTTCAGAACGCACAAAAAATGGATATAGACCATCTTCTTCTGCTTCATTACCGTTACTTTTCCCAGTTTTTACATCTGCAATATCGCCAATTTTCTTATACTCTACACCATTCGGGCAAAGCTCAGCGATTAAATCCTCAAGTTTGCTAGTCATTGAGTCACCTCGCTATTATCAGAGTTAACATCGCCAGCTTCAATCTCGCTTACAATCTTCTCAATTTGTTCGCGCAACTCTTGCTCTCTAGCACAAACAGACGCAATTTGCGCGTTAAGCTCTGTAATATCAATCTTTTCGCGAGTATCTTCTGCTTCAACGTATGTAGAAACGGAAAGATTGTATTTATTGGACTCCACTTCTTCCAAAGACGCTACGTGCGCAATATGCTCCACATCTTGCCTAGAAGTGTACCACTTAACAATCTGCTCAATGTTCTCGTCCGAAAGCTTGTTGCTATTAGTTGACTTTACAAACTCTTGGCTAGCATCAACGAATAATATAGAAGTGTCGTTTTGCTTGTTTTTGCGCAAAACCATAATGCACGTAGCAATCGAAGTGCCAAAGAACAAGTTGCTTGGAAGTTGAATCACGCAATCAACAGCATTATGCTCAATTAAATATTGGCGAATCTTTTGCTCGGCTCCGCCGCGGTACATAATTCCAGGGAAGCAAACAATTGCGGCAGCACCATTTTCTGCCAAATACGCCAAGCAGTGCAAAACAAACGCCATGTCTGCCTTGCTTTTTGGAGCAAGAACTCCAGCTGGAGCAAAACGAGGATCGTTAATCATCAACGGATTAGAATCCCCCTCCCAACTCGTGGAATAAGGCGGATTAGAAACAACTAGCTCAAACTTTTTATTATCCTCGATTTGCGGATTTATAAGAGTATCGCCGCACGTAATAGTAAACTTATCAAAATTCACATCGTGCAAAAACATATTCATGCGGCACAAGTTGTAGCTAGTAACGTTCTTTTCTTGACCGTAAAAACCGCCATTAATATTTTCAATGCCGAGCACTTTTTTCGCTTTTAGCAGAAGCGACCCGGATCCGCATGCTGGGTCGTACACGTCTGAAATGCTTGATTTTCCAACAGTTCCAAGGCGCGTGAGCAGCATTGAGACTTCTGCAGGCGTAAAGTATTCGCCGCCAGACTTGCCAGCGTTCGACGCATACAAGCCCATTAAATACTCATAAGCGTCACCAAAAGCCTCAATCACGTTGTTGTTTACGCTACCAAGCTTCATCTCACTAATCACTTGTAATAACTTAACAAAGCGCTTATTGCGGCCTTCAACAGTGTCTGCAAGCTTAATGTTATTCACATCGTAATCGGAAAATAATCCCTTAAAATCGTCAGAGGAATCAGTGCCTTGAGAAGAAGCTTCAATATTGCGGAACACGCGGCTTAATGTTTCGTTCAGATTGCTATCTTGAGGAGCGTTCTTAAGCACATTGCAAAACAGTTCGCTAGGAAGTATAAAGAAGCCTTTTTCACTAATCATGTCACCGCGAAGAGGCTCTGCATCTTCATCGCTTATTTTTGCATAATCAAAGTTTGGATCTCCGCCTTCAGATTCATGCTCATCTTTATTAATATAATCGCATAAATTCTCGGAAATATAGCGATAAAACATTGTGCACAATACGTATGCTTTGAAGTCCCAACCATCAACGGAACCTCGCAAATCGTCGGCAATCTTCCAAATAGTGCGATGCAATTCCGCGCGTTCTTCTTCTTTGCGAGTGTCCATTTTACTGCTCCCTATTCGTGCAATTCGCGCAAGCGCATGTGCAATATATAAGCTAATTAAATAAGCGCAATACTACGCAATATTACGCAATAATTAAATAAGCGTTCTTTAATATTCTACTGTAAACGCGCACAATCAGCAGCAACGCCACTCGCATCGCTTGCGTCTAGCTTCGATTCTTGCAAGCAAGATAGCTCGCATAGTAATTATTGGGCATTAGTTGGCATTATCCTGCATTATTCAGCATCATTCGGCATCATTCGGCAAAAAAGTGCGCTGGGAATGCGCGCGTTTTGCGAAGCGCATTATTTGGCGAGATTACAGCAAACTCAGCGCCAGTAGTTTGCACGATTTTTTGCAAATCGCTTCCTTGCGATACAAACAACGCAGTTGCGAGCGCATCGGCGTAAGCAGTTGGAAAATCGCAAGTTTTGCTAGGCACATACGCCCAGCTTGCGCATAAATCGCAAGCAGGAATGCCATCAAGCGCATTAATCAAGTGAGTCGCAATTAAATTAGACTCAAAGCCATTTTTATCTTTTACATTCCAACGCCTTCTTGCAGCAGACGAAGCACACAATGCTCCGCTTGCGATTGATGCAACTCCAACTGCTTGAGCTGTGTCAAAAGGATTTTCCAGAGCCACTTTTATTTGACTATTCTCTTTGCTAAAGCAAGCGCGCATATCTCCGCCTGCGTTTACCAAAAAATCAAAATCGGCAGGCGAATCGCTATTCGAAAGCGAATCGCCGCTAAACTCCTCTTTAATAATCTGTGTTACAAGATCTACAAAATAGCCTTTTCCAGCTGCACCAAAATCAAGCTGCACTGGCTGATTTGTGCAAAGCGTTGTACTGCCGTCATCTCGAGAAATATCTGCCCACATAACTGGCAGAGCGCGATGATATTTGCTCCAGCTGCCGCTGCTGATATTCTCATCCTTACCTTCGCCAGCTTCCGATTGTGGGATAAATTGCACCGAATTGTTGTAGCCAAGCGCAAGCAAATCCGCGCCAATGCACGCGTCGAAAGCACCGTGCGTAGCAGCGTAAAACTCGCTATAAAGAGCAAAAAGAGGCTGAGCCCACGTTGGAAACTCAAACTCGCCGCCGCGCTTTGCACGAGCCATGCGCGAAACAAGGGAATCCGCACGAAAGCGCGAAAGCACCGATTCATACTCTTCAACAAAATCGCGAATCCGCTGCTCAACGCGCTGCGAAATCGGCACGCTGCTAGAGATAATAATCCCCGTGCCAAGCGCGCGCTCAATCGCCATTACATTCCCAAACATTATTTGCCTCACGCAAACATTTCATTCGCTTTTTTAGAAAGCTCATACCTAATAGGGCGTTCGCCAATAGAATCAACCATTCCAAGCTCAATCAAGCCGTTAAGCGCACTCACAATCTTTCTCTCACCAACCTGCTCAGCAATTGCATTGCCAACATATTCGCTTAATTGCTTGCGAGTCATCGGAGTTGGATTATACGAAAAAAGCTTATTTTGCAACAAAATGGTCATAACTTCGTACTGCACTTTAGAAATCGCTGTTTTTTTGGAGAACTCGAATAGCTTATTCATACAGTAAATAATCTGTTTTAATTGCAAAATAATATTGTTGAATACTTCGTTCTGTGCTTTTTTAATATATTTCAACATTGTGCAGCAAAACATAGTTAAATCATTGCAATTAAACAGTTCTTGAGCTTTAGAAAAAGCGGCATAGTATCCAGATTTCTCTGCGTAAATTACAGAGCTTAAGCTCAAAATTGTTGGCATCGAAAGCTGCTCGTGCAATTGCAAAGCAAGTAAAAACCGCCCAGTTCTGCCGTTCCCATCATAAAACGGGTGCACGCTCTCAAAAGCATAATGGCACATGCACGCCTTAATAAGCGTTGGAACTTTGTTACTATTCATCAAACTCAACATCTGCGTTAAATGATCTTGAATTTCCGCTTCCGTTGCATCGCCATCATGCACTACATTATTTGCAGCATCACGAATACTTACTTTTCCACTCCTAAAAATCTCACCATCTGGAATATTATTTGCTTCTAATTCACCTTGCATAATGCTGTTGTAGATTTTTCGTATATCTTGCAATGTTTGCGGAATTGAAGTGCCATTCTTATTGGAGTCTGCAACTGACTTTACATTCAAATCCGCAACAGATTCCGCAACCGACTTTTCTTTAGAATCTGCAAGCTCAAGAAAAAGCTTAGTAAATTCACTAAAACGCGTATGCTTATTCTGCTCACTCGCAGCAGCAAGCGCTTTGGAAAGCTCTTTTCTAGTACTGTGAACACCTTCAATAATGTTGGTATTTTGCACTTCTTTTGCAATAAGTTGCATTAAATACTCGCGCTGAGCAAACCGCGGCAACCTGCTCCACGCTTTTTCAACCGCTTTTTCAGCATACGCAATATCATTCATGTGCGTCACAAGATCCGTTACGCACATTGCAAAAATTTCATGCGCATCAAATACGATTCCAGAACGATACGTCACTGGATTATCGATGCGCAAACGATACTCTTCTTCCGCAATACAACAAGGTTTCGCATTACTTTTAGACATCGCAACTATTTTGCGTATTGTTTTGTAATCCATAATGCGACTCCATTTATGTTATTGCGTTTACATTATTGCGTTTATGTTATTGAAGATTTTGTAGTAATGTCTTGCAATATTTTGCTTGCTATATCTTGCTTGCGATATCTTTGCCTATACGCAAATAATGCATTTATCACAAAATGATTGCATAACTAATATAAAAGTCTATTCTATACCTACATTTTGGCAAAATGAAGGCATAGCACGCAAAAAATACTCATCTATACCTACATTTTCGCAAAACAGCGGTATAGAAATATTGACAGCATCGGCAACATCGCGCATCCACTATTCAAGCAACACTAACGCTTGACGTTAGTAACGCAATGCATTACCATAGTTTTATGGAAACCAGAGAAAAGGAACTAAACAAACACTTGAGCACTCCAGGCGAAATCTTGCGCGAAGAATTTATGGAACCTCTTAAAATAAGCTCATACAAGCTTGCTCACACTATTGGCACATCGCAAACAGCTATTGGAGAAATTTTAAACGGTAAACGTGCAATCAGTGTAGCAATGGCATACAAGCTATCTAAAGCTTTTAGAACAACCCCAGACTTCTGGCTCAACCTTCAACGTGACTACGACATTTTGCGATTTGACGAATCCAGTATTGGCAACATCACGCCACTCGTTTCGTCGTAGCATGATTTACACGCTTTAATGCTGAGCAAATACCACTTCGCAAGGTTGAAAATTTTTGGGTAAGCAGAAAAAAAAATCGGGCGACGCATAAATGCATCGCCCGCAAAACTTTCGTTTTCAAATCGCATGAAACACGCTACCACGCCGCACATACGTTACGCAATACAGTCTCTTTACAAAAGCTCGCGTCACAACCCAAAAAGCTTCAACAGCGCTCGGAACGTATCTTGACCATCATAGCAAGTTTCAACTAGGAATCCGCGCTCATTGCTGTATTCTTTGAGACCGCGATAATAGTAGTATTTCTTTCTATCCTCAATAATAAACGGCACAATATTATGTTTTAAGCATTCCTTAAAAGCAATCAAACGCCCAACTCTGCCATTTCCATCCTGAAATGGATGTATTCGCTCAAACCTGTAGTGAAAATCAACTATATCTTCTAGCTGCAAATCAGTTTTAGCAAGGTATTCTGCCAACAACTTGCTAATCTCCTCATGCACTTTTTTCGGATCGCAAGTTTGCACACCGCCTACAACATTTGCGCGCAACTTGTAGTCGCCAACACTAAACCAAGGAAGAAGCTCGTCGCTTGTTCCACGTTTAAGCAACAAATGTAAATGCTTAATCATGTCTTCACTAAGAGGCTCTTCAGCAACGTCAATACAGTAATCAATCGCGCGAAAATGATTCACTGTTTCAACAATATCGTCAACCTTAATACCCGTATTCCCTACTACGCCAACACTTGAATCCGCGCTATCAACTACACCATCCGCTTTTTCTTCGGAGCAGATAGTATTAGTTTCAAAAATTCGCCTAGTCTGATCTTCACTCAGCTGGCTTCCTTCAATATGATTCGAGTTGTACGTCATGCGAATTTGAAGCTCGTGATAAATTCCGCCTGGAATACGATGCGCCTTTTCTTCCCTAAACCTTTGCAAAATAGCATTACCTGAGATTACACGATACAATTCGCTAGGCTTGCATTGTAAATAATTGCTGATTTTTGCGATTACTGAATTTGACAGTTTTTCACCTTTTGAGATTTTTGCAATCGTACGAGAAGAAATATGTAACTCGGCTGCTAACTGCGATTTTTTAACGCCTTTTTCTCGCAGCCTGTTAACTAATCCCGTGTAATCATACATTTTTAACACTTCTCTTTCTTCTGTCTGCCTTGTTTTGTCGAGATGAATTATTGCAAATTTACATACTGGAGCCATGTTATAGCTAAATTTTTATAGCAAAATCTTTACTTATTTTCCCATAATGAACATCAAAAGTAAAGATAATTGCGATTTATACACGCAAAAGTAAAGATAAACAAAAGCCCTAATCAATCTATGCCGTAACGCGTTTTATACGCCGCGTAATCCTTATCTTGCAAAACACTAGCAACATTCGGCGCGTATTTGTATTCTTCTTCAACAAGATGAGCAAACTGCTGCTGAGCCAAAAGATCAACCTGCAAAGGCTTTGTAATAATGTGGAACATGTCTTCAAGAAGCTTAGTATCGTTAGCATCTTTAGATCGAATCGAAGCATTATCGTTTACGCGCTGAGTTATTAAACCCCAATCAAAATGGTACCCAGCATCTCGCGCAACAATATCCCAAAAAACGCGCTGCGTTCTACCATTTCCCTCACGAAATGGATGCAAAACATTAAAATTATTGTAATTTACGCTTAGCTTACTAATAAAATCATCAATAGATAAGCCTTGCAATAAATTATCGTTTTTAAGCGTTTGCTCACAGTAACGAATCCCAACGCCCATGTATTCAAGCGGATGAAACGGCTCGCCACCACCTTTAGTCATGTCTATAGTACGAATCTGACCAGCCCAATCATAAACATCCTGAAAAAGATAATGATGAATCCACTGCAATTGTTTAACAGTTCCTTCAGCATGCGGCAAGTGTTCATACAAAATAGAACATCTTGTAAGAACAGCATCGTTCTCATATTTATCTAATTCAATTTGATTATTTATATTAGATTTGTTCTTTAATACCTTTGTGTGAGGAATAAGATATGGGTCAAAAACTGCTTCCATAGCACTAACACAATCCGAATAACTTAATCCGTTACACTATATCTAGAACGCATTCTAGCAACAAATTCGTCACTGGTTATAAGACCTTTAGCATATTGATTTGCGTCATAAAGAAACTCTTTTGAAGGTGAATTGCCTTCAAGTCTGCCTGAAGCTATTGCAAGACCCAAATTCTCTTGACGTTTACGTTGCGTTTCTTTATCAATCATTTCTACTCCCTGCCAGCACCCGCGCTAAAATCAAAAACAACTACGCACTATTTTACTATTCGCAATGCATTTATGTGCAATAAACAGAACACAATCGAAAAACGCATTAAATAGAATACAAAAGGGCCTTCGAGTGTGAATGCAAGCGAACACACGCGAAAGCCCTAAAACACTAGCGCTAACACGTAGCAAGCAAAACCTAGCTACGCACCTTACGCAACACTGCACCAGAAGCAGCAAACATCAAAGCAGCAAAAGCCACAAATGCGCCACCAACACCAGTAACAGGCAAAACACCCTTACCATCACCCTGGCCAGACGTACTATTCGCAACAGTAATATCCGTCCAAGCAAGCTGATTACCATCTTCATCAACAAGAACAACAGTATGCTTACCAGAATAACCAGCAGGGAACTGCGCATCAAAATAAGGAACACCATCAGCACCAAGCTTAACAGTCACAAAATCACTACCATCCACACTACGCAAGAGCTTAGGAGTGGAATAAATGAACGCATAAGCACGCACAGAGCCCTCGCTATGCAAGCGATTAAGGAACGCCTTGTTGTTAACGTTCACAGAAACCTTGTTTGCAGAACCTGCAACAGCAATGTTGTTGGAGCCAACCTTTAGCGTACCTTTTAATTCTGGCTTAAGCTGATCAACGCTAGCAGGAGCCGAAGGAACTACAGCTTTAGTTTGAGATGGCTTTTCAGAAGACTCAGGTTTTGCTAATCCAGGCTTTGCAGAAGAATCTTGAGCATCATCAGAATCGGAAGCGGAAGGAGCAGATGGAGCTTTTTCTGCAGGCTTATCTGCAGACTTATCACCAGGCTTATCTGGAAGAACATCACCAGAAGCTCCTGGATTCTTTTCACGCGCACTATTCTTGCTCTTCTTAGCTTCTGCAAGAAGATTCTCTAAAGCAACCAATCTAGACTTCTTAGAGTTGCGAATCAAATTAGCTATAAAGTGGAAGCCTTGATCATCTGCTTGCTTAGCTAAATCTTCCTTTTCTTCCTTATAGTTTTTAATAGCTTTCTTAAGATTTGCAGAAATCTTATTATTAAATTCTACGGCAGCAGCACCAGCTTGATTTGCTTCAGCAGTAGTAAAGTCAGCAAAAGTCTTATTACCAAAACTCTTTACAACTCCAAGGAACTTTGCAACAGCAGCCTTTTCATCACCAGTAGCAGTAAACATTCCCGTGTTAACTAGCTGAGCCAATTCAACGGCATTAGTATAAGATTTTTCTTGGCCATCGCGACGCTTTTGCAATTCTTTTCTAAATAATTCAATCTGGGAAGGCGTAGCCGTTTTACCAACTTTTTTTAAATACTCCAGAAAATCTTCCTCTGATGTCCCTAGGTCTACAATGCCTTTAATTGCGCTATCTGTAATTGTTTTTTGAGCTTCATTAAACAAGGCACGAGCGCCATTAAGAGTCGCAGCTTTGCTTATAAGAGTAGCAGTAAAGTTGAATTTTTTAGCTTTTGCTTGCTTAACTAAGTCTTCCTTAGCATACTTTTCTGCTTCGTTAAGCAAATTCTCTAAAGAAGATAAAGAACTGTAATTAGACTCTTTAATCTTGTTAGCAACTAAAGTAAGACCCTCATCTTCAGCTTTCTTAGCTAAAGCAGCTTTGCCATTAACGTATGCGCTTTGAGCCTTATCGCGATCACCTTGACTACCGTAGAAAATTCCATTCGCTGACTTAAAGTCGTTAGCTTTACGCATCTTATTAGCAAGATCATGCAAACCAATAACGTCAAGATGCCTAGCACGATACTCAACAATCTTGTCGTCTACGTACTTAACAACAGCATTGTTAGCATCACCGCTACCAGTAACCTTTGAATCGTTCTTGCTAACATATTTTAAAAGCTCATCAATTTCACTTTTAAGAAGACCAGAGTTTTTTACACGGTTTTCGAGCTTCGCTACAGAAGGATGCTTAGCAGATTCTCCACCGCTATTCGTTTGAACTGTAGTCGCGCTATTAGCCAACGCTGGCATTGCAAACGCAATTCCCGAAACAAAAGTCGCTACCGCTGCAAATGCGGCAATCGCTTTTTTACTTAACATACTTTTCCTTTCCTCTCATCACGAATCATCATGCGAAGAGCCTATTTGCTAAAACAGCACAATAAGTGATTCAATTTAGGCTTAAATTAAATCATTACAAAGTATACAGATACCCTACCCCCCTAATGTATTGTTATAACCTTTCCATAACAGATAAACAGGGATAAAACAGAAATAAAACAGATCAAACGCTAAAACAGATAAAACAGATAAAACAAAAGCAGGAGTCGCGATAAATAATCGCAAACTCCTGCAATATATGAAACTTAGGCCTTATAAAACCGTAAGAGTTAGCCTTAAATCACTTTTGCATTGGGCAAAACGTTGCCGTCTTTATCAACATTGCAACTATGCTCAACAGCAATCGTAATGTGATCGTTGTCAACGGAATAAAAGCCGTCAGTCACCTTAAAAACGTGACGAACGCCTTGCAAATCGTCAACCTTTACAAATCCGTGATCAATCAACGCAAGCACAGCCTCATGCCCAGGAAGAACGCCCATTGTGCCATTCACAGAAGGAATAACAACAAACTTGGCATCGCCTTCCCAAACAGGATGCCTGGCTGCAACCACACTAACGTGCAGCGTTTTCACTTGCTTTTCTGCCATAATCACGCACCAAACTCTTGCTGCATATCGTGCCAACGACGCTCAAGATCGTCAATGCCACCAATACCAGAGAACGCCTGCTCAGGGATTTCGTCGTAAACGCCATCGCAAATGCGCGTAAACGCCTCAATCGTCTCGTCTGCTGGAACATAAGAACCTGGGCGGCCAGTAAACTTTTCGGCCACGTAGAAGTTCTGACCAAGGAACTGCTCAATCTTACGAGCGCGGCTCACAGTGGTCTTATCTTCCTCACCAAGCTCATCAATACCAATCAAAGCGATGATGTCTTGAAGCTCCTTATTGCGCTGCAAAATGGCCTTTACGCGGTTAGCGCAATCGTAGTGAGCCTGGCCAACATAACGAGGATCCAAAATTCTAGAAGTAGAAGCCAAAGGATCCACAGCTGGGTAAATACCCTTAGCTGCAATGTCTCGCGAAAGCTCAGTAGTTGCATCCAAGTGCGTAAACGTTGTTGCAGGTGCAGGATCGGTGTAATCATCTGCAGGCACGTAAATAGCCTGAAGCGAGGTAATGGAATGGCCGCGCGTAGAAGTAATACGCTCCTGCAACGCACCCATCTCATCTGCCAAGTTTGGCTGATAACCAACTGCAGAAGGCATACGACCAAGCAACGTAGAAACCTCGGAACCAGCCTGAGTAAAGCGGAAGATGTTATCAATAAACAGCAACACATCCTGATTCTGCACATCGCGGAAGTACTCAGCCATAGTCAAAGCGGTAAGAGGCACGCGAAGACGAGTCCCAGGAGGCTCATCCATCTGGCCAAAGACAAGCGCCGTTTTCTCCAAAACGCCAGCCTCTGCCATTTCGCCAATCAAATCGTTACCCTCACGAGTACGTTCGCCAACGCCAGCAAACACAGACACACCGCCGTGGTTCTGAGCAACGCGCTGAATCATCTCTTGAATCAACACAGTTTTACCAACGCCTGCACCACCGAACAGACCAATTTTACCGCCCTGAACGTAAGGGGTAAGCAAATCGATAACCTTAATGCCCGTTTCAAACATTTGAGTCTTAGACTCAAGCTGATCGAAAGCAGGTGGGTTGCGGTGGATTGGCCAGCGCTCAGTTACCTCAATGTTTTCACCTGGTTTAGCGTTCAAAATGTTGCCAGTAACGTCAAAAACGTGACCTTTTGTAACATCTCCAACAGGCACAGAAATTGGGCCACCAGTATCTCGCACTAAAGCACCACGAACCAAACCGTCCGTAGGCTTAAGCGCCACTGCTCGCACAGTTGAATCCCCAAGGTGTTGCTCAACTTCCAGCGTAATCTCGTGGACGGTATCTCCCTCCGTGTTTCCAACGGTGTTGATATCAACCTTGAGAGCATTGTAAATATCTGGAAGATAGCCAACTGGGAACTCAACGTCAATCACGGAACCCTGAACACGGGTTACGCGGCCAGCCGTTGGGTCGTCTTCCTTTGCATCTTCTGGAGGTGCTGTGGTCTGATTTTCAGCCATATGCTCCTATTCCTCCTCATTATTCAGCGCATCAGCGCTGCCGATAATCTCGGTAAGTTCTTGTGTGATGGAAGCCTGGCGAGAAGCATTAAGCTTTCTCGTTAAATCATCCACCAAATTGCGGGCGTTGTCTGTAGCCGTATGCATAGCATTTTGTCTACTAGCCGTCTCGGAAGCTGCAGATGTAAGCAAGCATTCGTGAATACGCGACTGAATATACTTTGGCAAAACTGCATCCAAAACTTCGTCTGGGCTAGGCTCAAAGCAATATTCCACAGCATCTGGATTACTGCGACTAACAGCTTCTTCACGCGCCGAAACCGCACCCGTAGAAGAAAGCGAAGCCGAAGGGCCAGAAGCCGCCTCGTAGTCAGGACGATGCATAGCAAACTCTTCGCCGTCTTTTAACGGAACCAGCTCAACTGGAAGCATGCGCAGAGTACGAACCTTTTGCCTCACCATGTTTATAAACTCAGTGAACACAATGTAAAGCTCGCTAACGCCACCATCTTCTTCGGGAGTCATGTACGCGTCCATTAAAGTATCGGAGATTCGCTCTGCAATTGTTACATCAGGATGATCCGTAGACCCTTCCCAAGTGCCTGCAACGTCGCGATTACGATACTTGTAATAGGTTGCACCTCGGCGACCATACACGTACAACTCTGCGTGCTTTCCTTCGGCGTCTAGCTTTGTAAGCAGCGCCTCGGTTTCTCGAATAATCGAAGACGTAAACGCGCCCGCCATTCCGCGGTCGGAAGTCAACGCCAGAACGGCTACGCGATTACCCGCACGCTCTTTTCCAAAGATTGGATGCTTAATGTTTGCTTCGTGATGAGCTACCAACGCCTGCACGGCATCGAAAATTGCGTCACTGTATGGCTTAGCGTTAAGCGCAATATCTCGCGCTTTTGCAATATGCGAAGACGCAATCATTTCCTGAGCCTTAAAGATTTTACCTAAAGACTGTGTGGAAATAATTCTCGATTTCAATGCAAGTTGGGAAGACATACGCTACTTCCCCTCAGACTCGTTATTGCTTGAATCGCGACCATCCGACTTTGGCTTTGCAACAAGCTTTTCCTTCTCAACAGGAGCAGGATTCTCAGCAGGAGGCAAAGAATCCTTAACAATCAAAGGCTTTCCTGCAGAAGTCTTAAACGTTCTACGGAAATCTTCGATTGCGGCATCAAGCTTTGCTTCTGTCTCTTTTGTAAAGTCCTCGGTATCGCGAATCACCTGCAAAATGTCGGTTCCCTTATCGAGATAATCCAACATCTCGCTTTCAAAGCGAAGCACGTCTTTTACAGGAATGTCGTCTAACTTTCCATGAGTACCAGCCCACACGGAAACAACTTCTTGCTCCATAGAGCGAGGCGAGAACTGCTTCTGCTTAAGCAACTCGGTTAAGCGAGCGCCACGAGTGAGCTGAGCTTTAGAAGCTGCATCCAAATCGGAAGCAAACATTGCAAAGGATTCCAAAGACTTGTAACGAGCCAACGAAATCTTAAGCATGCCAGAGACCTTCTTCAAAGCCTTAGCCTGAGCTGCGCCACCAACACGAGACACAGAAATACCAACATCGACTGCTGGACGCTGACCTGCGTTGAACAAATCGGACTGCAAGAAGATCTGACCATCGGTGATGGAAATCACGTTAGTTGGAATGTATGCAGAAACGTCATTTGCCTTGGTCTCAATAATTGGCAAGCCAGTCATTGAGCCGCCGCCCATATCGTCGGAAAGCTTTGCGCATCTTTCTAGCAGACGAGAGTGAAGATAGAACACGTCGCCTGGGTAAGCTTCACGCCCAGGTGGGCGACGAAGAAGCAAAGAAATCGAACGATATGCTTCTGCTTGCTTAGACAAGTCGTCGAAAACAATCAAAACGTGCTTGCCGTTGTACATCCAATGCTGGCCAATTGCAGAACCAGTGTATGGAGCAATGTACTTAAAACCTGCAGAATCCGAAGCTGGGCTTGCAACAATTGTTGTGTACTTCATAGCGCCTGCTTCTTCTAGGCTTTGACGTACAGATGCGATTGTTGAACCCTTTTGTCCGATTGCTACGTAAATGCAACGAACTTGCTTCTTTGGATCTCCACTTTCCCAGTTTGTGCGCTGGTTAATAATCGTATCGATTGCGATTGCGGTTTTACCAGTTTGACGATCACCAATAATCAACTGACGCTGACCGCGGCCGATTGGCGTCATCGCGTCAATGGCCTTTAGGCCAGTAGACAAAGGCTCATCCACAGGGTGACGATGAATCACGTCTGGAGCCTGGGCTTCAAGAATACGACGCTCCTTGCACTCAATCGCGCCAAGACCATCAATTGGATTACCCAATGGGTCTACTGTACGACCAAGATAGGCGTCTCCCACTGGCACAGATAACACTTCGCCAGTGCGGTAAACTTCCTGCCCTTCTTCAATGCCCGTAAAATCGCCTAGAATAACCACGCCGATTTCGTGAGCATCAAGGTTAAACGCTAGACCCAAGGTGTCGTTCTCAAAGGTGAGCAGCTCGTTTGCCATGCAGCCAGTCAATCCAGCTACGTGCGCAATGCCGTCACCAGCCGTAACAACATAGCCAACTTCTTGCGTTGGCATGTCTGCTGGCTTGTACGAGTCAACAAACCCGTCAAGTGCCTTGCGTATAAGGGCGGGATCAATAGATAGTTCCGCCATAATTCTCCTTAATTTATTACTTCACTGCCTGTGTCCAAGCGCCATTGCGCGCAGAACGCTGCAACTGCTTAAGCTGCATTAACATTGTGCGGTCTGTTACTTGATCGCCAATACGTATACGCATTCCACCAAGCACGTTTGGATCTACGATTGGGTTTATGTATGCACGATGACCCAACTTTTTGGTGTAAATCTCAATCAAACGCTTGATTTGCTTATCCGTAAGAGGCTGAGCGGTTGTAACAGTAACCAAAGTTTCGCCTGCTTCGCGCTCAAAACCAGACCATGCGCCGCCAAAGCTGCCCGTCTTGCCACTTTCTGCGCCACCATGCCAAGTTCCTACCAGGTAGTGCATAATGCGCAAAACAACGGGATGCGCCTTACCTCCAATAAGCTCGTCTATTAAGCGAGATTTATCTTCCGAAGACCTATTTGGATCGGTAATGGCGTCAGAAAGCTCTGGATACTTTTCTAGCGTATCCATCATTGTTGAAAGCTCATCAGATATGCGCTGAGCTTCGTCATGAGCATCTGAAATGGCTTGCGCAAGCGAAGAACGCGATAAGTTTTCGCTCACTCGCGATGCCTTTTCTGGCATCCGTACCTCCTCATTTATGCAAAACTAAGTAGCGATTAGCAACACTAAGATTTAAGACATAAGACTTAAAACTTAAGACTTAGTGAAAGCTTGCTTTGACTACTTGTTTTGCGCCGAATCCTTAACGTCTCCTACTTCATCAATCACATGATCAATGATCTTGGAGCCTACGGTATCGTCATCTAGCTTAGAAGCAAGAATCTTTCCAGCTAACGCCGCAGCGAGTACCGAGACTTCTCCTTGGAGGCTAGTCATGGCGTGCTTATGCTGAGCTTCAATGGAATGCTGAGCTTCACTAATAATCTTCGCAGCATCTTTCTCTGCACGCTGTCTTGCTTCATCAACAATCTTGGAAGCTTGTGCACGAGCCTGTTCGCGAGTCTTCGCAGCATCTGCTTGAGCTTGGGCGAGTTCTTCTTCCATCTGGCTCTTTAGCTCATCAGCTTCACGCTGCACATTGGCTGCTTTAGACATTCCGCCTTCGATTTTCTCTGCACGCTCATCAAGAATTGCCTGGAATTTAGGCATAACGAACTTGTAGAAAAACGCTGCAAGAACAACTAAAATAACCAGCGACCATATAACGTCGTAAGGCTCCGGCAAGAACAACGCCAGTTTATTAGTTTCGGCTGCATATGCCATGGCTTGTCCTTTCTATTCTTTCAACACTTGTATGCGTTGGAACGAGTTGTTTCGTTCGGTTCAGCTTCCCATAATGTAGGCAACGAATCCGAGCAAGCCCAGAACCTCGATGAATGCCAAGCCAATAAACATGAACAACTGAATACGGTTGCCGACTTCTGGCTGACGTGCAGTGGATTCCATAGCCTTGGATACAACCATTGCCATTCCGATAGCAGGGGAAAGAGTAGCAACGGCAAAGCCGAGAATGCTAAGGTTGCCCGTCAATCCTGCGAGAGCGATGATACTATTCATTGGTTTCCTTTCTTTAGGAACAGTAACCAGTTATAAACCCTAAGATTATTAAACCTGATTTATTTGTTTGCTTTAATTAGTTTTAACTATCTATGCAACAGCAACAGCAGATTTTTCTTCTTTCTCGGGGTAACTTTCCGAAATATACACAGATGCAAGAACGGTAAAAATAAATGCCTGCAAGCCTGCAACTATTATTTCGAATACTGTAAACAGAATGCCACCAAGCAGCCACAATGCACCGCCTAAGGCAAGGAGTTTATTGCTGGAATCCACCACAAAGAAGTTGGTGAATACTAGGCAAGTGGCCACCAGCAAATGGCCAGCAATCATATTCGCAAACAAACGGATTGTAAGCGAAAGTGGTCGCACAATCAACAATTCCAGCAGCTGCAATGGCGTAAGAATAAAGTAAATCGGCCATGGCACGCCTGCTGGGAACAAGGATTCGCGGAAGAACGTTAGGAATCCTTTTTCTCTAATTCCAGTGATTAAGTATTGGCACACAACCCAAAGAGCAAACACTAATGGCCCTGTAATAGTTGCGGTTGCAGCTATATTTAAGCCTGGAATAACTGAGCAAAGATTAAAGAAGAATATTGTTATAAAAAGAGTTGTAATCATTGGCACATAACGCTTTCCGCGCTCTTCGCCAATCATTTCGTACACAATGTTAAATCGCACAAAGTCCATTAGAATTTCTAGCACGCTTTGGAATCTTCCTGGAACCACTTTTGCGCGGGCTGCTCCAATGCCAAAAATAATCATAACGATTACGGCCATAATAAGACGCACCATAATAATTCGATTCATGGCAAAAGGTGTGCCTTGGAATAAAATCTCTGGCGGCAAAAAGTCATTAATGCTTGGCATCTCTGGCTTTGCTGAAGCTAGCAACGCCGCAACATTTATATGCGCAGCTTTCGCTAAAACTTCGATAGCTCCACTCATTCGTGCCTCCTTGTAGGACTCTTTTACAATACAGTTGCGCTAAATATTAAAGTTATTCACAAGCTAGTTTGTAAAACCGTAAATCCTGTAAATTCATTCGTTGACGTATGTGCGAAACGAAAACATATCTCTAAAAAGCTGATTCTACTCTTAGTTTGTACATTTGAGTTATATTTGAGTTATATTGCTGATTATTAACGAGTGTTGCGATTATAGCAAGTACGCAAATTCTTAATAACTCGCTTTAGTCACTTGTTTATTATACTCCACATTTGTTTAAAATTAAACTGCTTGCGCGATAAAATTATGCGAGAAACACGCCGAAGACTTGACAAATCCAAATTTGCCCCTATCGTAGATAGAGCTGCTAAAAGTAGCCGACGCGGGGTGGAGCAGCTCGGTAGCTCGCTGGGCTCATAACCCAGAGGTCCATGGTTCAAATCCATGCCCCGCTACGAGAAAGCCAAGAATCGCATATTTCTCACGAATGCGAATCTTGGCTTTTCTTTTAATCTTTTTAGTTGGCGGAGTAATTGCGTGGTATATCTGATATATCAGTAGAGAAGAATCGCTAGGCGGCGGCGAGCACGATTCAAACGCTCATCGTCAGCAGGAAGCATTGCAAAATACTCAAGCATGCGGTTTTTAATCACCTCTGCGCAATCTTTGTGAGAAGCAAGAAAATCAAGAAGTCTGCCAAAAGCATCGTCAATGTGACCATCAATCATATCTACATCTGCTACAGCAAGCTGAGCGGAAGCATCGCCAGGATTATCGCCAGCAGCCTTGCGCACAACCTCCACGTTTGTATTCATATTTCTGCTAAGAAGCAAAGCCTTAGCGCGCTCACGAGATGCCAATTCGTCATTCGGATTAGCTTGTAATACTTTTTCATACTCGCGCGCAGCAAGAGCATAATCGCCATTCATAGCTGCATCGTGCGCAATTTTGTGTTCAGGGGGAATGCTGGAGGAATCGCCAGAATCCGCAGAGTCGCCAGAATCCGCCGCATTATCGTCTACACCAGAATCTGCCGAATCAACATAAGGAGCCGTTCCAGCAACACCAGACTTTTCCGCAACCTTAACTAATTGCGGCAAAATGGCACTACAAATCTGATTCAACTCATCTTCGCTAGGCAATCCTTGGCAAATAGGCATTGGCCTGCCCCCAACCAATCCATATACAGCTGGAAGCTGCTGCGCACGCAAAGCTTGAGCAATCGATGGGCTTTCATCCGCATCAATTCGCGCAAGCTGCATTCTGCCATCTAAGGCGCTAACAGAATCCGCAAGCTTTTGCGCTAAGTCGTAAGAAGTTTCGTCACTTTTTTGCCAAACAAGCAAAATAATTGGAAAACTTACGGAAGTTTGAACCATTGCCTGGAAAGTTTGATCGTTAACATCAATCACGTATCCGCCTGCAAGCGGAATTTTAGACTGCGGTTTGCCAGATTTTTCGGCAGCTTCGCGCTTTGCAAGAGCCTCCGCTTTGCGCTTTACGCCTTCTAGGTCTACTGCTCCAGCAAGCGAAAATCCGCCTGGATTCATGCCCATAGATTGTGAATCAACCATATTTCCTCTTTTGCTTGTATTGCTTTACAAATATCTCTAAAGCGTTAAACGCATTACCGAAAGCCTAAGGCGCTTCTACAACGCTTACAGCGCTTCCACTTTTATAGGCTGACGCTCCGCTCCAACAGGAATAATCTTTGCATCCGAGCCAGCAGGAGGTACAACCATAGCAACAACGTTCACATAAGTTACGCGCATTGTAGAAGTGGCTTTAGAATCCCCAAATAACGCTTTTTCTTCGTCGGAAGCTGGCCTAGATTCGCGGCCTTCTCCAGCTTTTCTAGTCCAAACTGAATCAATGCGAGCAATAACCAAATCACTCCCATCGCTTGCACGCATAACGCTAATCTGGTTTGTTATAGGAGTAAAAACTTGTTCTTGAGATCCCTTATTTCGCTCCATTCCAGCTTGAACTGTTTTAGAAAGCTCGCTTAGTTTCGATCGCAAGTAATCATTAGCAAAATACTTTGCAAACTTGCTCGATTCTCCCCTTTGCAAAACATCCGCATATGCAGTCGCAGCCGCGTGTGGAGACATAACAAGCCCCGAATCATTAGCTTTGCCCATAGAAGCTCCGATTGAAGGAACTGGGAATTTTGGCAAATGCACACCAGGGAAAAGCCTTGCAACAGCCCAAAGCTTGTAGTTTGAGCGCGCGCTATCTTGGCGAATCACCAACAAACGTTTAGACTGCTGGTCTTTTGTTGTTGTAGTAATTGTCATTAAATCGCGCGGCCAACTTGCGTTTGTTGGAACAATTGTTTGAGCAACTTCACGCGGAATAGTGGTTTTTGCATCTAGCTTGCCCGTTTTTGCAGCAATCGCCAGCTCACTTGCGCGCACAAGAGCCGAAGGGCCACTCATGTATTCCGCAAGATTACTTGCGTTTTTCTCTTCGTTAGCTTTTTCTAAAGAGCGCAAAACTCTTAAACGTATATCTTTTTCTTTGATTGGAGTTACATCTGGAAGCTCTTTAACGCTAGAGCCTTCTGCAGCTTTAGGAACTTGGCCTTCGCAAGCGCAAAGCGTAAGGCACATTGACGAAGCAATTACCGAAGCACACGCAAAACGCGCGTAGTGCTTGATTTTATGCGCATAAAACATAGTCACACTTTCCAAAATACGTTACTTTTTGCGGTTTTTTGAAGGTTTTGAGGAGCCACTTTGGGAGCCACTTTGAGGACCGTTTTGGCGGCTGCCATTTTGATGGCTAGCATTATTAGAGCCATTTGCACCACGATTGGCATTATTGCTGGCGTTATTGCTGACCTTGTTGCCGTTGGTATTTCCGCCACTTGCATAGCCACTCGTGCGATTCTCTGAGCCTTTATACTTGCGATTTTTGCCACGATTTTGGCTTCTGTTGTCACGCTGGTTAAACTGGTTGCGCGACTTGCGCCTTGCTTCACCAGGCTTTGCGCTACTCGAATCGCCAGCCTCCGACGATTTGCCAAGATTTTCGCCAATGCGATTATCGCGCTTACGATTATCGTTGTCTTTACGATACTCTGCATCCATTATGCCATCTCGATTTTTATGTTCACCGCGATTGGTCTTCTTGGAGTCGTCAGCAAAATTTTCTTTGCAATCGTTGCGATTCTTGCGATCCTTATACGATTCCTTCTTGTAGCGCTTTTTTGCAAACCCAGTTTGTGATTTAGATGCGCCTTGTGATTTTTGTGATTTTCCAGACTTCCCTGCAATTCCCGAATTTCTAAATTCGCTAGATTCGCTAGATTCCGCAGATTCATGCAAATCCTTCGATTGCTCCGACTGATTCGCGCTAGACAAGTCGAAAGACTCCGCTGCATTATTCTCCGCAGCGTTATTCCCTGCAACGTTATTCCCTGCAGCATTATTCCCTGCTGCAAAATCGCCCTTAAAATCAGAACCCGACTCGCTCGCAAGCCTTGCAAAATAAGCTTGCAAATCATCTTTAGAAATAACAGTTGTTTCGTCTAAAGCCGCAGTAGGGGAAGAATTTAGACCAGACTTTACGCTTATAGAAGAATCTCCAGCGGCTTGCGACTTTGTTGTACGCGTTCTTGCGTGAACTCCGTGACGCGCATGCGCACCAGAGCCCACTTTATGCTTAGACTTTTTGTCTTTATTGCTACCAAAAACGCCAGCTATTGTTCCAGCCAAAGCCTCCGAGAACTTAACTTCTTCTTGGCTATTGTTTTCAACACTAATCAATCCCGTTCTGCTTGCAACAAGTCGCTTGTTTCGCCTGCGATGCGGAGCCATTGCAAACACAGAAGCCGAAAGGCCACATAGCAAAATAAACAACGCTCCTACAAAATACATAGGAGTAGCAAAATCAGGAAGATTATGCCTGCGCCAACGCAATTCAACAAAAGCTTCGGGAGAATTCTTACCAAGATCGATTATAAGAACCCTGCGTGCAATTTTTGATTGCAACTCCGACGACAATTTTTGATGAGAAGTCTGCGATTGCGCGCCATTTTGAGCATTGCTTTGCGCACTATTTTGCTCTTGCGACTCCTGCTTTAACGCTAAATCCGCCGCATTCCCCACTTGCTCAAAGTCGGCAGCATTTACAAACAACTTTGCCAAACCCATTTGGCAAGTGGCGTTAGTCCATAAATCGGAATCCTTAAAATCAACGTCTTTAGAAGCATCTTTAGAAACGTCTTTAGAAACCTTAGAATCGGCCGTTTTTGCGCTATCTACACGCGCATTATCGTCTGCCTTCATAACATCGGTAGAAAGACTACTCCAGTTATTAAGGCCCGTTATTCGCTGAACGGAATAACCCTTAGTCCATCCACGAACATCTTTAGCTAAGCCAACTGCAACGCAAATCGGCTTGCGACTATTTAGTGCCGCAACGCTAATCTTTACTCTATAGTCAACAAGATTCAAAACGCCTGGATCTGTAACAATGTATCTAGACCCATACACGTTTGCATGCGCCGAAACAATAGAGCTTGGCTTCCAAACAGTTGCGTTAAGCACACCAAGAACAATACTAAGAGCAGCAAGAAGGCCAAAAATTGGGGCCACTACTCCTCGCATAAACCTAGCTCGTTTTGTAGGACGTTGCATCAAACCTCTTTCTTAAGCTTGGCACGCCGCCAATTAGGCACCCCGCACGCGCACAAACTTATTAACGTAATTCTAAATTCGTTATATTTTATCCACTGCTATCTATTCTACAATCTTTACTAATCTTTTATAAGGTTTGATGTTTTGCGCAATAAATCACGCTGGAATTGCGACTAAATCGCTCTTAAATCGCTCTTAAATCGCGCTAAAATCGCTAGTTAAATCACACTAAAATCGCACACAAATCGCTAGTTAAATCACACCAAAATCACATGCAAGTTATAGTCTTAAACTTATGACAAAAACCAAATTAAATTTGACTAAATCAGTTATAACTCGAGTAATTTGTACTGCGAGCGCAATTGCCATGTGCTTTGGATTAGCATCTTGTAGCGCAAACAGCGAGTCAAGCAATGGCGCAGCAAGTAGCGAAGCAAACGCAGCTGGAATGAGCGTTTTAAGTGGCGTTAAGGCTAGCGGAGCTTTAGGAAAGCAGCCAAAGGTTGAGTTAACAGCACCTATAGATGTTAAGCCAAATTCTTACGCCATTTTGCAAGATGGAAATGGCACTAAAATCCCAGAAAATAGTCGCGTATGCGCTAATGGCATTGTGTACAACGCTAAAAGCGGCAAAGAGCTTATGAACACATGGAAGCAAGGAAAGCCAGACTGCTCAATTGTTGTTAAAAAGGGTGTTACTAGCAAGTCTTACTACACGCTGCTTAAGGGCAGGAAGATTAATTCCACGATTGCGTTTGGAATTCCTGCAAATCCACAAACTAAGCAAGACGCGTACGTAATGGTGTTAACTCTTGTTTCTGCAATGAAAACTCTTGATCGCGCAACAGGCAACAAAGTTAAAGATATTCCGCAAAATCTGCCGAAGGTAACTCTCGATAAGTCTGGCGCACCGTCATTAGATAAGAATAACTACGTGCCAAATGGAAAGTTGATTTCTCAAACTTTGATTGAAGGCAACGGCAAAGTGGTTACCGAAAAAAGCACAGTAACCGCTCACTACACTGGATGGACTACAGACAAAGACGGAAAATTGTACCAATTTGACTCATCATGGAAGCGCGGCACTCCTGCAGACTTCTCGCTGGCTGGTCAAGTTATTCCAGGATGGACTAAAGGCTTAGCTGGAAAGAAAGTTGGGTCACAGGTTCTTTTGGTAATCCCACCAGAAGATGGATACGGCAAAGAAGATAAGAAGGACGCAAAAGGAAATGTAACTATTCCTGCAAATTCAACTCTTTACTTTGTTGTAGATATTCTCTACGCTTCGTGATTAGTTGCGATTTAACTCGCGATTAAACTGCGATTAATGTTATGCCGCGCTTGAATAAATCTTGCGCGGCATTTTTGTACAAGTTATACACTATTTTGCGTTATAAATGCTATAAATGTTACAAATTCCTCACGAGTGAGACAAATCTAACAAAAGTAGGCCAAAAAACGTTACAAATGTCTCGCGAGCGAGACAAATATAACGAATTCGGAGCGCAAAAAGCCAGAGCTAAATGCCCTGGCTTTTGCTAATCGTAAGTTAATTAACGCCGCGCGGCTTACGCGTATGCGTGCGGATCAAGTATTCCTGGCTATCTACCAATGGCCTGCCCTCTGCATCGCGAGAATGCAACGTGTAAGTGCCGTCGCCATCCATCCACCAAGAAACCGTTGAATCCGCCATTTGAAAATCAATGTACTGAATCAACGCTTCCACCTGGTCTGGAGCACTTATGCGAACCAGCGTTTCAACGCGCCTATCAAGATTGCGATGCATCAAATCGGCCGAGCCAATCCACACTTCTGGGCCACTTGCAGGGCCGTCACCAATTTGCGGACCGCAAGAATTAGCAAAAGCGTAGATTCGGCTGTGCTCAAGGAACCTGCCAAGAATAGAACGAACGCGAATATTCTCACTCAAGCCCTCAATGCCAGGCTTTAGCGAGCAAATTCCACGCTCCACAATGTCAATCTTTACGCCAGCTTGAGCCGCACGGTACAAAGCATCAATCGTCTTTTCGTCAACAACAGAATTGACTTTAATCTTAATCCACGCTTCTTTTCCAGCAAGAGCCGCTGCCTCTTCCCTGCGAATTCGCTCAATAATGCCCGTTCTAACTGTGCGAGGAGCCACAAGCAAACGATGGAAGCTTGACTTTGGAGCGTAACCCGAAAGCTGATTAAACAAACGAGTCAAATCTTGACCAACTACAGGATCGCAAGTAAGCAAGCCCAAATCTGTGTAAAGGCGAGCAGTCTTAGGATTGTAGTTGCCAGTTCCAACGTGGCAATAGCGGCGCAATCCTTCGGCTTCTTGACGAACCACAAGCGAAAGCTTGCAATGCGTCTTCAATCCAACAATGCCATACACAACGTGAACGCCTGCGCGCTCAAGCTTGCGCGCCCAAGCAATGTTGGCGTCTTCGTCGAATCGCGCTTTAATCTCAACAAGCGCAAGCACCTGCTTGCCAGCGTGAGCCGCGTCTACAAGAGCGTCAATAATTGGCGAATTACTAGACGTGCGGTACAGCGTTTGCTTAATTGCAAGCACTTTTGGATCTGCCGCCGCCTGCGCCAAGAACGCCTGAACAGAAGTAGAGAACGAATCGTAAGGGTGATGCAACAAAATATCGTGCTCGCGAATCGAAGCGAAAATATCTTGCGCGTGGCTAGTTTCGACTTCTGCAATCTGGCGATTTGTAGTAGGAATAAATGGACGATACTTCAAATCTGGGCGATCTAGCGCTTGCAACTCAAAAAGAACCGTCATATCTAGCGGCGAAGGCAAACGATAGACTTCCTCTGGACTTACGCGCAATTGATTAGCCAGCAGCTGCGATAAGAATGGGCTAGCTTCGTCGGAAATCTCAAGACGAATAGGCGGCCCAAAACGACGACGCAAAAGCTCCTTTTCCATAGCGTTGAGCAAGTTTTCTGCATCGTCTTCCTCAACATCAATATCTTCGTTACGCGTAACGCGGAAAGATCGTGCTTCCTTAATAATCATGCCTGGGAAAAGCGATTCCAAATGTGCTGCAATCAACTTTTCCATAGTAATAAAGCCGTAGCGCTCTTCGCGACCTTCTTCGTCTGTTAAATCGTCAACTGGAACAAGACGATTCAAATTATCTGGAATCTTCACGCGAGCAAAATGCGACTTTCCAGAATTTGGATTTTCTACAATAACAGCCAAGTTGATTGACTTGCCAGAAATATATGGGAATGGGTGAGCAGGATCCACCGCAAGTGGCGTTAATACTGGGAAAACCTGCTTGCGATAATAGTCTGAAAGTCTATCTTTTTCGGATTGCGTAAGCTTATCCCAACTGAGCATAACAATGCGCTGCTTAGCAAGTTCTGGCAAAATGTGGTCAATAACATAATGCGCATGCTCATCTTGACGACGATGCGTAACCTCGCTAATTGCGCGCAATTGTTGACGCGGACTAAGCCCACTTGCTGCGGTTACTGCGATTCCCGAGTCGATTCTACGCTTTAAGCCTGCAACTCGAACCATAAAGAACTCGTCTAGGTTGGACGCAAAGATGGCTGCAAAATTAGCGCGTTCAAGAAGTGGTAAATCAGTATTTTGCGCTAGCTCAAGCACGCGACGATTGAACTTTAACCAGCTAAGCTCGCGGTCAAAGAAGCGATCTTTTGGCAACGGTAGCTCGCCCTCACGAGCTTCACGCTTTTCTGCCTTTTCGTCTTCGGCGATGTGCTCTGCAATTTGTCCGCGCAGAATCGCCTTTGAGGGAGCGTCAAAAATTTGTACCATACTCCGTAATTGTATGCGCTGTAAGGGATGTGCGCGACTGAGTGTCGGCGGCTGCGAGTGCTCGACACGCCGATATCTTCAATATGTGAACGCATTTGAACATGACAACCATTGCATGTTCACAAAATGATGCAAAACTTGCGACTTTCCCGCGTGCGAATGAACACTAATTACAATATATTAACAAAAGCGATTTTGCACTTTACTCTTAAGTAAAAAGCAGCGATAATAATAATCACAAGAACAAATTAAAAGAGCGGTAACCCACAAAAATGTATGGATGTTAGATTCCAATTACGTTGGACGGATACTTAAGACTTTTACCGTTGCAACGAGGATGTTGTGCAGATGAATCCGCAAGATTGTTTTTGTAGTAAGAGGCTCGCCAAGGTGGTGAGCCTCTTTTGATGTGGATTTTAGTTCGCCGCCATCTGCTAAGTCTCCCACTACACGCATTGCACGCGCCATACTCCTCACACTGTCTGGCTCTTAGGGGAAACTATCAAAGAACAATTGCTGAAACAATATTGTTGAAATTCATTTTCTTAGCTTCTTTGAAAATGATTTATTAAATAAGAGCAAAACAGCAAAACAATTAAGAAGGATCGAAGAACCATGCAGCACTCGTTTACAGTAATGTTGGCAGCTGAGTTTATTGGCACTGCCATTCTTATGATTTTTGGCAATGGAGCCGTTGCCAATGTTGAACTTAAAAACACTAAAGGTCATCACGCAGGTTGGCTAAACATTGCTATGGGCTACGGTTTTGGTGTTATGTTCCCAGTGCTAATGTTTGGCGGAATTTCTGGCGCACACATAAATCCTGCTATGACTATTGCGCAAGCCGTAAATGGCATGTTCCCGTGGCAAAATGTTGCACCTTATATTGTTGCTCAGCTTTTAGGCGCGCTTGTTGGCCAGCTTATTGTGTACGTAACTTATTTGCCACATTACAACGAGACTGAGGAGCCAGAAGCAATTCTTGGCACGTTCTGCACTACAGACGCTTACAATAACAAGCTTAACTACTTCCTCAACGAATTCTTTGGCACGCTCGTGCTTGTTTTGGCAGCTCTTTGCTGCCTAACTTCTCCTTGGGGAGAGAAGAATTTGGCTGGCGCTTCAATCGTAGTTGGCTTTGTTGTTTGGGGATTGGTGACTTCTATGGGCGGCCCTACTGGTCCTGCTTTGAATCCTGCTCGAGACATTATGCCGCGCTTACTTCACGCCATTTTGCCGATTCTACACAAGGGTTCTTCTCGCTGGGGCGAGGCGTGGATTCCAGTGGTTGCTCCTACTGCTGGCGCGATTTTGGGCGTGCTTATATTTAAGTCGCTATTTGCGTAAAACGGTTGCTTTTAACTGTTATTGATTACGGTTGATTGTGATTAATTGCGGTTGTAAGAAGCGCGTAATGCTAGTATGAATGCGTTACGCGCTTTTATTTTGCAAGCTTGTGCCCTGCAAGCTTGTGCTTATTAAGAAAGATTTTAAGAAAGACATTAAGAAAGACGGAATAATGTTTTCAAAGTCAACTATTGCAATTGGACGTTTTGCGCCAACTCCTTCTGGGCGTATGCATATTGGCAATATGGTAGCAATGTTGGCTGCTTGGCTTTCTGCAAAATCGCAAGGTGGAAGCATGATTTTGCGTCTGGAAGATCTTGATATTGCGCGAATGCCGAAGGATGCCAGCGCGCGAGTTATTGACGATTTGCATTGGGCTGGTCTTGATTGGATTGGAGAGCCGACTTATCAGCATAATCGCAATGCTATCTACCAAGAAGCTCTTGAGGCGCTAGAATCTTTGCAAGACGACGACGGAAATTCCCTGATTTACCCTTGTTTTTGCTCGCGTTCCGATATTCGAGCGATTGCAGCTCCGCAAGAAGGCGACGGCTTTATACGCTACCCGAGTACGTGCAGAAATCTTCGCGAAAACGCGGAAGGCTTGGCGCAAATCGAAAAGCGTTTGCAAAATAATCAGCAACATTCTTTGCGACTTGCTGTTCCCTCGGATGATTCGCCGCAAGCAAATGTGAGTTTTATGGACGCGATTTTTGGCGCGCAATCGTTTAACATTAATCGCGATTTGGGAGACATGGTGATTCGTCGCGCAGATGGCGTTTTTTCCTACCAACTTGCGGTTGTTGTTGACGATGTGCTTTCGGGAGTAAATGATATTGTGCGCGGACGCGATTTGCTGCGTTCGGCGGCGCTTCAAATTTGGATTGGTGAGCTGCTAGAAAAATCGGGATTTTTTGCGGCTCATGACGTGCATTACGTGCGTCCGCAATTTGCGCACTTGCCACTAATCGATAACGCTCAAGGCGAGCGACTCGCAAAAAGTAAGCATTCTTTAGACGTTGGTGCGCTTCGCGAATCTGGATGGAGCGCCGAGCGCATTATTGGCTATTGCATGTATCTTTTGGGATACAAGAATCCTGAGCAAAATCAGCCTGTAGACATGAGCGCTGCAGATGCGCTTGCGTTGTTTGAAAACGACGAAACGCCGTGGGATTCTGTTCGCGCAAACCTAGCCGACAAATCCGTGCCATTCCTCGACTAAACTATGTATTTAGACTGATAGATTGGGGCAATAAATGGCATATATGACGCAAAAAGATTTAGCGAATACTGAGGTTGATTGTGTTCGTACGCGTCAAATTGCCGACGGCGTGCACATCGTGCAAGACACCATTGCTCAAGCCGAATCGCGTTACGGGCGCAAAGCTGGGTCTGTTACGCTGCTTGCTGCAACTAAAACGCGCGATGTTGGCGAAATCATGGCAGCGCTTCGTGCTGAAGTGCGCGTAATTGGGGAAAATCGTACGCAAGAAATTGTTGCAAAAGCCGAGATTTTACGCGCAGAGGCTGCTAAAGAAGGCTTAAGCGTTGGTGTAAACGGCGAAATTCCGCTCTACTTAATTGGTCAGCTGCAAAGCAATAAAATAAACAAAGTTTTGCCGCTTGCAAATGGGATTCAGTCGGTTGATGGCATTGATCTTGCACAAAAAATATCTGCTCGCGCGCAAAATTTGGGACTTTGCACAAACGTTATGCTGGAAGTGAACGTTTCGGGAGAAGCTACGAAATCTGGGTGCGCTCCAGAACGTGCGATTGACGAAGCACTCGCTATATCTAGTTTGCCATCGCTTAATTTGCGCGGATTAATGACGCTTGGAGCGCGCGTGAATGATGAAAAAATAGTGAGAAGTGGTTTCGCAAAATTGCGAGAAATTAGAGATTGCGTGAGTGAACAACTAGCGCAAGATCATGATGGAAACTCTGCAAAATTAGAGCTTTCAATGGGAATGTCCGGCGATTTTGCGTGGGCGATTGCCGAAGGTTCGACGATGGTTCGAATCGGTTCGGCAATCTTTGGCCCGCGCGCATTTGTGTAGTATTAAGTTTTGTCTAGCTTCTGATTTTTATCTTTTACTTTTATTGCCGTTACGCATGCATAATCACATTGCGCAGCGAACCAATGCCATCTACATGCACAATCGCTTCGTCACCAGCGCGCAAAGTTCCTGCTGGATACGGCGTTCCAGTCAAAATCACATCTCCTGGAAGAAGCGTTGAGAAGCTTGAAATCGCAGCAATTTGCTCTGGAATACTGTGGATTAATCGTGCTGTAGTGCCGTCCGCCTCTGTCACATCTTTACCATTAAGCGTAAAGGATATATGCGCGTCTCGCCAATTTAGCTCTGTTGTAATCCATGGGCCAAGTGGGCAAGAAGTGTCAAAGCCCTTTGCGCGCGTAAACATTGGGTCGCTGCCTGCGCAATCGCGCAAAGTCACGTCATTTACGCAAGTAAAGCCAAAAACATAGTCCATTGCAGCATCTGCCGACACATTTTTGGCGATTTTGCCCATAACAACAGCCACTTCTGGCTCAAAATTCATATCGTTCGAAAAAGCAGGAATAACAATCGGATCGTCTGGACCGACTACAGAAGTACTTGGCTTTGTAAAAATCACCATATCCGCTGCAGTATGCGACGCGGCCGCAGCAGAAGATGCGCGCTCTTCAGCAGAACGCGTATCGTAGTTTTTTGCCAATCCGTAGACTTTTGAAGGAATCACTGGCGCAAGCAGGCGCACGCCATCGGCATCTAACTCGTAGCGCTTGCCTGTTGGCTTAACTCCTTGAGGGCTTAGTGGATGACCTTCTAGCGCTACTAAATAATCCTTGCCGTCTGCTTCGTCTTTTTGAACAAACGCGTATTGAGGAACTTCATTATAGGAAAAACGTGCAATTCTCATATTTTTAAGATTACGACATATTTAATACTTATTTATTTTTGATACTTATTTATTTTTGATACTTATTTATTTTTGATACTTATTTATTTTTGATATTTGACTGACGACTTTGCGATTGACGACTTTGCTGCGGAAAAGTCGCAAGCAACCGAAGATTTAAGGAAACGCCACAAACATCTTGAAAACAAAACTTGAGTGTAGTAGACTCAAGTTTTAGAAATTGACAGAATGTGGTTTGAGTGTAATTGCAAAAATCGCACGCAAATCACCTAAAATCCGCTAGATAGCGGTGCAAATGGGGGTAAATATGGAACAAAAGTTTACAACCTTAGCGCAAGATGCATTAAGTGATGCTGTGCAAAGCGCGGCGGCAGCTGGCAATGCGCAAGTTGATACGTTACATTTGGCCGATGCCTTGCTTCGCCAAGAGCAGGGCGTCGTGCGCGCGCTTATTGCTCAGGCTGGTGCAGATGCGCAACAAATCGGAGCTGAAATTCGCAACGCATTAGTGGCATTGCCTTCATCTACTGGCTCAACTACAACTAAGCCAGATGCAAGTCGTCAGCTTTTAGCTGCGCTAAGTCAAGCCGAAAAAGAGATGCGCGAAATGGGAGACGAATACGTTTCTACGGAACACATGCTTATTGGCATAGTTGCAAGCGCGCCGAATTCTGTTGCAGATATTTTCAAAAAGCACAATGTTTCGGCAGATGCGTTGCGCAAGGCTGTGCCAACTGTGCGCGGAGGTGCGAAAGTGACAAGTCCGGACGCGGAAGGCAACTACAAAGCGCTCGAAAAGTATTCGGTTGATATGACTGCGCGCGCTCGTGAGGGAAAGCTTGACCCTGTGATTGGGCGCGATCAGGAGATTCGTCGCGTGATTCAGATTCTTTCTCGCCGCACGAAGAACAATCCTGTGCTAATTGGCGAGCCTGGCGTTGGTAAAACGGCAGTTGTAGAAGGATTGGCTCAGCGAATTGTTGCAGGAGATGTGCCTACGACTTTGCAAAATAAGCGTCTTATCAGCCTCGACTTAGCTTCGATGGTTGCAGGTTCGAAGTATCGCGGCGAGTTTGAGGAACGCTTAAAGGCAGTGTTGAAGGAAATTCAACAATCAGACGGTCAAATTATTACGTTTATTGACGAAATTCACACTGTTGTTGGCGCAGGATCTGCAGAAGGTTCAATGGATGCTGGCAATATGCTTAAGCCAATGCTTGCGCGCGGCGAGCTGCGCTTGGTTGGCGCAACTACGCTTAACGAGTATCGCGAGCATATTGAAAAGGATTCCGCTCTTGAGCGCAGATTCCAGCAAGTGTTTGTTGGCGAGCCTTCTGTTGAAGATACGGTGACGATTTTGCGTGGGCTTAAGCAACGTTACGAAGCGCATCACAAGGTGACGATTAGTGACGATGCAATCGTAGCTGCAGCAACGCTTTCAAACCGTTATATTACTGGTAGACAACTTCCAGATAAGGCGATTGATTTGGTGGATGAAGCGGCAGCTCACTTGCGTATGGAGCTTGATTCTCAGCCAGAAGAAATCGACGAATTGCAGCGCAAAGTTACGCGTCTTGAAATGGAAGAAATGCAATTAAAGAAAGCGGAAGATGCTGCTGCGCGCGAACGCTTAGAAAAGTTGCAGGAAGAATTAGCTAACTCTCGTGAAAAGCTTTCTGGATTGAAAGCGCGTTGGGATGCGGAAAAAGCTGGCCATAACAAGGTTGGCGATTTGCGAGCGCAACTCGATGCTAAGCGCGTAGAAGCCGACAAATTCACGCGCGAAGGCAATTTGGAGCAAGCAAGCCGTATTTTGTATGGCGAAATTCCAAGCATTCAAAAAGCTTTGGAAGAAGCGGAATCACAGGCTGCTAATGCTAAGAGTGAAGCGAAAGAGCCAATGGTTCCAGACCAGGTTGATGCTGATTCTATTGCTGGAGTTGTTAGCGAATGGACGGGTATTCCTGTTGGTCGTTTAATGCAAGGCGAAAATGAGAAGCTGCTAAACATGGAAAAGGAGCTTTCTAAGCGCGTTGTTGGCCAAAGCGAAGCAATCCAGGCTATAGCGGATGCTGTGCGCAGAAGCCGTGCTGGAATTGCAGACCCAAATCGCCCAACTGGTTCGTTCCTATTCTTGGGTCCTACTGGCGTTGGTAAGACGGAGCTTGCAAAGGCTCTTGCTGACTTTTTGTTTGACGACGAGCGTGCAATGGTTCGCATCGATATGAGCGAGTACATGGAAAAGGCTTCCGTTTCTCGTCTAATCGGTGCTGCTCCTGGCTACATTGGCTACGAGGAAGGCGGTCAGCTTACTGAAGCTGTGCGTAGGCGCCCGTATTCTGTAGTGCTTTTTGACGAAGTTGAGAAGGCACATCCAGAAGTATTCGACATTTTGTTGCAGGTTTTGGATGATGGTCGTTTGACTGACGGTCAGGGTAGAACGGTTGATTTTACGAATACGATTTTGATTATGACATCAAACTTGGGCTCGCAATTCCTTGTGCAAGAAGGCTTGGACGATACTGCTAAACGCAAGGCTGTTATGAACGCTGTTCACGCTGAGTTTAAGCCAGAGTTCATCAACCGTTTGGATGAGCTTGTTATGTTCCATCCGTTGAGCCGCGAAGAGCTTGGTGGAATTGTGGATATTCAAGTTCGTCAAGTGGCTGCACGCTTGAGCGACCGCCGCATTAGCTTGGATGTGAGTGACTCTGCTCGCGCTTGGCTTGCGGAGCATGGCTATGATCCAGTTTATGGTGCTCGTCCTTTGCGTAGATTGGTTCAAACGGAAATTGGCGATCAGCTTGCTCGATTGCTGCTTTCTGGAAAGGTGCATGATGGTGCTCGCGTAGTTGCGGATTGTGAGAATACTAGCGACCATGTGACCCTAAAGATTGCGTAGTGCCTGCATTCTTCAATGTAGCCAAATAATGTAGTCAAATAAAACAAAGCGCGCTGCTTGTTGGATTATTTTCCAGTAGGCAGCGCGCTATTTTGTTGCATAACGCTTATTTTTCTATGCAATAATACGCGTGTCTAATTATGTTTCAAAAGTCGAACCAGTAGTGTTTAATAGAACGTATGTTCGATAATATTGTGATGTTTGTTTTAATGGTGGTTGCTGTTGTAATAACCGCCATTGTTGTGCTGGCTATTGTTAAGCACAACTCTGGAACGCAAGGCGCTAATGGCGTAAACCAGCGCGAATTTAACGAATTGCACTCTCAGTATGAACAAGCGCGCGCTCAAGCGCAAGAAAATGGCAATCAGGCTATACGATATCGCACACAAGCAGAGCAGCTTGCTGAGCGATTGAAATTTGTTGAGTCTGAGTTGTTAAAAGCGCAGCAAGCAGAGCAATTGCGAGTGAATCGCGAAGAGCAATTGCGCACAGAGCGAGAAGAACGCGAACGGTTAAATCGTGAGAAAACTTTGAAAGAGCAAGGCAAAGTCTTGGAAGCGCTTGCTCCAGTAAAAGACAATCTCGAAGCTTTGAAGAATAAAGTTTCGCAGATTGAAGAAGGGCGTAAGCAAGAAATGGGTGCGCTGAACACTCAGCTTAAAGGCTTAAGCGAGCAGCAAGCAAGGCTTGACCGCGAAACAAGTTCGCTTTCTGCAGCATTGCGAAACAATAAGGTTCGCGGAGCTTGGGGCGAGGCTCAACTAAAGAATATTGTGGAATCTGCAGGTTTGCTTGAGCATGTTGATTTTGATACGCAGGTTGTTGTAACGGGAGTAAATGGCGAACAGCAGAGGCCAGATATGGTTGTGCATCTGCCAGGAGGCAAAACAATTCCAGTTGATGCAAAAGTTCCATATGCGGATTATCAGCGCGCTTGCGAAATCCCAGATAACGCAAGCGACGAAGAATTAGCTAGAAGAAGTGAGCTTCTAAAAGCGCACGCTAAGGCTTTGCGAGAGCACGTTAGAGCATTAGGAGCTAAAGCATATTGGCAGGCTTTTGAAACAGCACCAGACTTTGTAGTTGCATTTATTCCAAACGAAGCATTGCTTCAGGCGGCCCTTGAGGCGGATCCAACACTTATGGATGATGCTTTTGCGCAAAAAGTAGCCCTCACTTCCCCAGTTACTTTGTGGGCCGTGCTTAAGTCTGTTGCATACGCATGGCAGCAGCAAAGTCTTACAGATGACGCAAAAGAACTTTTCGATCTATCTCGAGAATTGTACGATCGCTTTGCGGTTCTTGGAGAAAATGCTTCAAAGCTTGGCGTATCTTTGGCAAGAACAGTCGCAGCTTACAATAAATTTGCTTCTTCACTTGAGTCTAGAGTGTTGGTAACAGCGCGTAAACTTCAGAAGTTAGACCAAAGTAAAGTTATTGCTTCAATAGATCTTATAGATTCCGATAAAGCTGATGTTAAAGAGCTGAGCGCTCCGGAAGTATCAGTAGAAGATCATTAAGCATAAAAACAACAAAGCGTCAAAAATTGAACAACTCTAAAGGCTAAGGAGTGCAAAATGACAGAATTACAAGAGGAACGCGCGGAACTTAAGCGCATGCTTTGCGCAGATATGAGTGCGAAACCATTTAGCGAACTGTTTTCTGTTACTTTTAATCAGCGAGGCTCCAAGTTGGTTGGAGATGTTCTTTTTGATGCGATTGAGAAAGCTGGGTATTCGTTAGAACGCGATGTTGACGCAGTTGGAGCGTTAACTGCTGCTGCAATGCCTATGGTTTTTGCACTTATTCATGCTGCAGAACGTAAAGGAATTGCACTCGACGGCTTTGTTATGGATTTTGTTTTTCCTGCAACAAAAGGTCCGTCTGTTAAAGGCAAGCGAGTATTGTTACTTGACTCTTGGCTCTCTGAAAAATCGTATGTTCAAACTTCTTCGCTTGTGACTTTACGACACGGAAATGAATTAAGTCTTGATTTTGGCATTGTTAATCAGCAAGGCGCGCAAATTCTTGCTATAGTTGCATTAATTGGTGGTGTTGACGCCGACGAACAAGGCACAAGGCATCTTCAATTAGTAAATCCAATAAGTGAGGAGAGTACTAAAATGGCATTTGTTCAAGCTTTCGATGAAGAAGAATTACGTGCAGATGCAGATCGCGACGATTGCTGCAACGACAACTGCTGTGGCGGTCATTGCGAGGTTAAATGCACTGGTGATTGCAAGCATGATGGTTGCACTGAGCCATGCTGTGAAGATAACTGCTGCGGTGGTCATTGCAAAGTAGAGTGCACTGGTGATTGCGCTCACGATGGTTGCACTGAGCCTTGCTGTGAAGACAATTGCTGTGGCGGTCATTGCAAGTCAGGTTGCACAGGCGATTGCGCAACTGACGGCTGCCAAGATTAGTTGCAATTACTAGCTGCCAATACTAAGAAAAAGTATTAAACGGAGCAAAACTCACACATGCACGAACCGAATCCAATTACTTTGGCTGCAAAAGCTTCCGATGAGCCAGAATTTCGACCTATAGGAGTTGGCCCATGGGAAGACGAGCATCCAGGTGAACCTCGTCCAGATAATCCAGAATCGCCAAATTATGATGCGCGGTTTAGCACTGAATTACTAGACGAAGGCGACCAACGTAACGTCCTAGACCGTTACCGGTACTGGAAAGTAGAAGCCATAAAAGCGGATCTCGATTCTAAAGGCCGTCATGAGTTTGAAGTAGCTGTAGAAAATTGGACTCACGATTTTAATATAGGCTCTATGGTTCGCACTGCAAACGCGTTTACTGCGAAAAAAGTGTATATCGTAGGGCCTCATAAATGGAATCGTAAAGGCTCGTTAATGACCGAGCTATACCAATACGTTGAATGCTGCCCAACTATTGAAACTCTAGTAACTAATTGGCGCGAAAATATGCTTAAAGAAGCAGAAGAAGCGCATCAACTTTTGCTTAAAGCACAAGCAGAAGGCAATAAAGAAGCCGAAAAAATCGCAAATATTAAGGAACAAGACGCTAAAAACGCGCGCGTTATAGCGCTCGACATTATTCCAGGCGCTGTTGCTATGGAAAACTACAAGTTCCCTAAACGTTGCCTTATGCTTTTTGGCGCGGAAGGTCCAGGTCTTTCTAAAAAAGCACTAGAGATGGCGGATGACGTTGTTTATATTTCGCAATTTGGCTCTGTTCGCTCTCTAAACGCAGGAGCTGCTGCGGCTGTTTCCATGCACGCGTGGATTGCGCAACATGCAGCACCAAATTGCTAAATATTAATTAAAATTCAACAGTCTGTACTCATAAACGCTTACATTTAATGTGTATTTTTTTTTATTTGTGATACTGTTAAGCTATGTTAGAATTCCAACATATTACAAAGCGTTTCGGCGCAAAAACAACGCTTAACGACGTTTCTTTCGTCGCCGAAGACGGTAGAGTCACGGGCTTTTTAGGTCCTAATGGCGCTGGTAAATCTACTACCATGCGTTGCGCGTTAAATCTTATTCACGCCAATAGTGGCACTTCTCTTATTGACGGAAAACCTTACGCAAAAATCGCATCCCCAATGATGGAAGTTGGAGCAGTTCTTGATGCAAAGTCTGCCCACAGAGGTCGTTCCGCTTACAATCACTTGTATTCATTGGCTTTAACTCATGGAATATCAAAAAAGCGCGTTGACGAAGTGATTGATATTACTGGATTATCAAGTGTTAAAACCCGCAAAGCAGGTTCGTTCTCGCTTGGCATGAGCCAGCGTCTTTCGATTGCTGCAGCGCTTTTAGCAGACCCGCACAATCTCATTTTGGATGAGCCAATTAACGGTTTGGATCCAGAAGGCGTTAAGTGGGTTCGCGAATTGTGCAAGTATTACGCAAGCCAAGGTCGAGCAATACTACTTAGTTCGCACTTAATGAGCGAAGTTGCGCTTACTGCAGATAACCTTGTGATTATTGCGCATGGCGAAATTTTGAAGCGTACAACAGTACAAGATTTTGTTAATGCACATTCGCAGCACGCTGTGCGACTTGTGACTCCAGAAGGCGAAAAGCTAAAGTCTGTGCTTGCTCAAAATCATCCTGAATGCAAGATTTTGCAAGATGTTCGCACTCCTCAAGACGTTCAAGAAGGCGAGCTCCTCAGAATAACAGGATGCGAGCTTAATCAGCTTGCTCGCGAAATTGCAGATAATCAAATCATGGTTTATCAGCTGAATCAAGAGCATGCATCGCTTGAGGAAGCATATTTGGCTCTTACGCATGGCCAAGAGCAGTACGTGACTAGGACTATTCCTTCCGGAAACTTAAATCCTGCTGAGCAAAGTGTAGCTCAATTTAATAATCAGGGGAGTGCAAAATGAGTGAGCAAGTAGCAAATCAGCAAGTGCAATTGGCTGAATCTAACGCACACCAATCTAATGCATATCAATCTAACGCATACAAGACTGGCCGTAGCATGAACGCTCAGCACTTACGCCTTACATTTATGCACACGCTTAAATCTGAAATTGTTAAGCTGCGCGGACTTGCGTCTACGTGGTGGTGCATGGCATTAACAATTGTTTTGCCAGTAATTTTCAGCTTTATAATCGCGCTTGTGCAGAAAGCAATGTCTAAAGTTGACATTAAGAATGGAGCAAATCAAAGTAAATCAAGCGCTGCAATTACTGTTGGACCGAGCGATAAAAGTGACCTTATTGCATCTCAAGAAAGCATTTTCCGCTTGGTCGTTAGCTTTGCTTCTATATCTTTGATTGTTTTGGCGATTTTTGCAGTGCTTGCTGTAACTGCGGAACATTCTACGACTTCAATTCAGGCTTCTCTTACGGCTGTACCTAAAAGGGGTATGTTCTTTACGGCTAAGTTTATTGCGGTTGCAATCTATGTTTTTGTAGCCCAACTTATTGCAATGGCAGTTTCTTTAGCTGCTGCAGAATTAGCTTTTATGGGAGATAACATTTCCGGATTATCGGGAAGCAACGTGTGGAAATTGCCGCTTACTCTGTTCCTTGGCTCTCCTGCAATTATGGTTGTTGTGTCAGCAATGGCCTACGGTTTTGGCATGATTTGCAAGTCAACTGCTGGCGGAATTATGTGCGTTATTGGAGCCGTGATGATTCTGCAGGCCATTGTTAGCATTATTATGCTTGCAAGCAATTTTGCGAAGTGGACTTCAATACTTATTCAGATTTTGCCAGGCAATGCTGCAAGCCAATTCTTAGGAGTCTCCGCTAGTTCTGGGCGGCAACTTCCACCAAACGCATATGTTTTTACATGGTGGCAATCAGGCTTGGTGGTTCTCGCTTGGGGCGTAGTCATGTATGCAATTGGCCACGTTGTTGAAAAACATCGCGATATTTAACTACAAATAATATTTAGCAACCAACAAGGGCTTTATCTCGTAACCGACTACAAGATAAAGCCCTTAATTGTATTCACTTATATTTAATTTATTATTTATTAAATTATCTTTATTAAGTTATTTTTTGAAATTGTGATAAGTATCAGTCGTTCTTCACAGTTTCAGCAACTCGTGGCCACAAGGTGGTGCCCCAGTTCTTGATTGTGCGCTGGCGAACCAGTGGCAAATCGGAACGGTCATATACTGTACGCCATGGTTCCCAAACTAAGCCAGTCTTTTCAACCAGCTTGATTCGTAGATTGTGTACATTTCCTTTGAACTGAATAGTGGTGTTGAAGTGAGCTGTACGATACTTGCCATTGCCTTCCCAAGCGCGAGAACGCACGTAAGGAGTGCCGTCAATTTCGGTGCCGTACTCATCCCAGTAGATGTAGTAGCGAGCTACGTAAGCTCCACGGTGATCCAAAGTCAAGTAGCCGTCGCGGTAGGAAGAAACCTTGGTTTCAACGTAATCGCTATTGGTTTGCAAAGTTGCTACTTCGTTATCCTTGACGAAGGAAGTGGTGTAAGCAATTGGAACTGCTGGGCTGGAGTTGCTCAAATTTGCGCCTTCTTGAATCAAAGCCTTCAACGTGTCGACGTTGCCGGTAATAACCTTGGCTGCACCGTTTGCGCTGCCGCCGAGAATTACAGCAGTTACAGAAGTGTTCTGCAAAATGCGGTGGAACTCGGTATTTGGCTTGATTTCAACACCCTTGATTGCAGCTTCAACAGCAGCCTGGAAATCGGTGCTCTTGCTGCGGGTGTCGAACTTTACGTACATTGAACGGCCGTAAGCTACGTTGGACACATATACTGGCGGACGCTTGCTGTCTACTCCGCGGCTCTTCAAGCTTTCTGGCGTAGTGCATGGTGCGAAGAAGTCAGCTGGGCTATCTGGAGCATCAACACTTACGGTGTAGTAGGTCTGCTTGAAGTTCACAATTTGAGTCTGCTTTTCGCCCTTGTGCACAGCGTCGAAATCAATCTTCAGCGGAACGCCAATCTTGGCGAAATCAGCACCAAACTTTGCCTTGAGCTGGTTCATGCTTTGTGCGCTTGCAGAATCGTACTGCATGCGAGCTGCAACATGATGGCTTGCAGCGTACTGTGCATTCCACTTGGAAACTAAGCCGTTCACTGCGGAAGTTACAGAGCTCTTGGTTGGGCGCTGAACAGTTACAGCACTTTCGCCGCCGTGGAAGCCTGGCAAATCAACGCTCAACGTGATTGGAGCGCGGTTTGCGGAAATCAGGCTTGGCATATTGTCCATCAAATTCTGGTCAGCGCGGAAAAGAGCACCTGGGTATACGCGATCATCGTTGGCGGAAGTAACCGACAAGTTTGAAGTTGTATTTGTGATGTTCTTCTTCTGATGCTCAACAACAACGAATTCATCGCCCTTGTTGAAGCTATCGCTAGAGAATTTGTTGTCAATGGTTTCGCCATGACGGGCGAGAATGTTTGTTTTATCGTATTGCAAATCCCACAAATAATTATTCAACGAGTCCTTCTTGGCTGCGCAAGATGCGGTTGGCTCAGAATCCTTAGCTGCAGGAGCGGCCATTGCTGGTGCTGCTAAGCATTGTGGAATAATAGTTGCGCCCGCGAGGAGCAACATTGCTGCATTACGGTAGAACTTTGTGTTATTCATATGTGTCCTTCAATTTTATATTTTATGTTATTTTTTATGAGATACCGTAACTTATTTGCTTCTATGCATGGAATGCTTCGCTGCATTAGCTTAATATCTCATAGCATTTAATTATTACATGCTTTTTTATTTCTGGGATAGTGAAATAAAACAAATTTTTTTATTCTGCAAATAAACGTATGAAGAAGGTTGGAATGCCAACATTCTTTTATTGAATTATTTCCATTTCATGGCGTGTTGACATGCATAGACCCTCGTCTTCACTATTTTATACTCGTTAATTTTATGAAAACTGTATGTGATAATAATTGTTATTTCGCTTATTGTCTCACTAATAAAATTTTTTTAATATTACACATAATTTTCCCTAGAAAATATGGATCGACAATCATGTTCTAAAATTGGGAAAATATTTCTACAGTAACGTGTGTAAATCTTTTATCAATATTGCTTTTTTCTTCTATAAGAAGGTCACGCATCACACATATAGTTGAGGTTATGCCAACATTCACACGCGAAGAAATTGAGCATCTGGGCGTTCTATCCCAGATTGCGCTTAGCGACGAAGAAATCAGTCGCTTGCAAGGCGAATTAAACGTCATTGCAGAATCTATTAACAAAGTGCAGGAAGTTGCTGGCGAAGATGTGCCACCTACTGCAAATCCAGTACCTCTTGAAGCGTATTTGCGCCCAGACGAGCCAGCTACGCCATTGACTCAAGAAGAAGCGCTTTCTGGTGCTCCTAGAAGCGAGTCTGGCATGTTTGTAGCACCTCGAATTTTGGGGGAGGAATAAACATGACTAATACTCAAGATTTAGTAAAGCTTTCTGCTGCCGATATGGCAAAAGCTGTAAAAGCTAAAGAAGTTTCTAGCCGCGAGCTTGTTGAAGCTCACTTGGCAGTAATCGAAGCAGCCGAACCAGAAATCAAAGCATTCTTGCATGTTTCTGCAGATATTGCACTTGAGCAAGCAGATGCTTTTGATAAAAAGAATGCTAATGGCGAAGCCGAAGGCTTACCTGAGCTTGCAGGCGTTCCAATTGCCATTAAAGACATGATTGTTACTAAGGGCATTCCTACTACTGCAGCATCTAAGATTCTCGAAGGCTGGATTCCACCTTACGATGCTACTGTTATTGAAAAACTCAAGGCAGCTGGCATGCCAATTCTTGGCAAGACTAACCTAGATGAATTTGCTCAAGGTTCTTCTACAGAGCATTCTGCTTATCAAACTACTTGCAATCCTTGGGATACCGAGCGCGTTCCTGGCGGTTCTGGCGGCGGTTCTGCAGCTGCTGTTGCTGCATTCGAAGCCCCTATTGCTTTGGGTACAGATACTGGTGGTTCCATTCGTCAGCCAGGCGCTTTAACTGGTACAGTCGGCGCAAAGCCAACTTACGGCGGAGTTAGCCGTTTTGGCGCAATCGCCATGGCAAGCTCGCTAGACCAGATTGGTCCTGTTTCTCGTACCGTTCTTGACTCTGCACTTTTGCAGGAAATCATTGGCGGCAACGATAAGCGCGATTCAACTTCGATTCCAGCTCCTGTTCCTCCAATGGCTCAGGCTGCGCGCGAGGGTGCTCGCCGCGATTTGAAGGGCGTAAAGGTTGGTCTTGTTAAGGAACTTAGCGGCGAAGGCTTCCAGCCAGGCGTTGAAGCACGCTTTAATGAGGCTGTGCAATTGCTTAAAGATATGGGCGCAGAAGTAACAGAAGTCTCCTGCCCTCACTTCCCTTACTCGCTATCTGCATACTACATAATCATGCCTTCCGAAGTTAGCTCCAACTTGGCTCGCTACGACGGCATGCGCTACGGTCTGCGCGTAATGCCACCAGCAGACAAGCCTCAAACTGCAGCAAACATGATGGCTGCAACTCGTGAAGCTGGCTTTGGCGACGAAGTAAAGCGTCGTATTATTCTTGGCACTTACGCACTTTCCGCTGGCTACTACGACGCTTGGTATGGCTCGGCACAAAAGGTTCGTACGCTTATTATTCGCGACTTTGAAGAAGCGTTTAATAAGGTAGATGTTCTAGTCTCCCCAACAAGCCCTACAACGGCATTCAAGTTTGGTGAGAAGATGAACGATCCACTCTCTATGTACATGAACGATATTGCTACGATTCCTGCAAACATGGCTGGCGTTCCAGCTTTGAGCCTCCCAGCTGGCTTGAGCGATGATGGCTTGCCTGTTGGCATTCAGATTATTGCTCCGCAATGCCATGATGAAAAGATGTACAAGCCTGCAGCAGCGTTGGAAGCAGCGCTCGAAGAAAAGTGGAGCGGCCCAATCTGGAAGTCGCTTAAAGCTGGTTGGCTCGATTCATTGGCTAAGTAAAGTGAAATAAAGCTTAAATAAGAAGGATTCTCATGGCTGAAAAACTTATGAAATACGCCGATGCTGTGGAGCAGTTTGACCCAGTTTTCGGCTTGGAAACTCACGTTGAGCTTAGCACGCGCACAAAGCTGTTCTGCCCAGCAGAAGTATCTTTTGGCGGCGAACCAAACACTCAGCTAACACCTGTAAGCCTTGGTTTGCCAGGCTCTCTGCCAGTTGTAAACAAGACTGCAGTTGATTACGCGATTAAGCTCGGTTTGGCGTTGCATTGCGAAATTGCTGAGTGGAGCCAGTTCGCTCGTAAAAACTACTTCTACCCAGATATGCCTCGCGATTATCAGATTTCCCAGTACGATAAGCCTACTAATGGCAATGGCTACTTGGATGTTGAGCTGGAAGATGGCACTGTGTTCCGCGTGCCGATTGAGCGTGCTCACATTGAGGATGACGCTGGTAAGAATACTCACGTTGGCGGCGCTGACGGTCGTATTGAAGGCGCAAATCATTCTTTGGTTGATTACAATCGCGCAGGCGTTCCTTTAATCGAGATTGTAACTAAGCCAATCGAAGGTGCTGGCAGCCGCGCTCCAGAAATCGCAGGCGCATACATGCGCGCTATTCGCGATATTGTTCGCGCTCTCAACATCTCCCATGCTCGTATGGAGCAGGGCAATATGCGCGCAGACGTAAACGTTTCGCTCCGCAGAAAGCCAACCGATCCATTCGGTACGCGCTCGGAAACTAAGAATGTGAACACATTCCGCGGAATCGAAAAGACGCTTCAATACGAAATTCGTCGCCAGGCTGCTATTTTGAGCGAAGGCGGCGAGATTTTGCAGGAGACTCGTCACTGGGATGAGGCAACTCAGACTACTGCTGGCGGCCGCGTAAAGTCCGACGCCGACGATTATCGCTACTTCCCAGACCCAGATTTGGTTATGCTTCACATCACTAAGGAGCATATTGAGCGCATGAAGGCCGAAATGCCAGAAATGCCTCGCGAGCGCCGCAACCGCTTGCAAAGCGAATGGGGTATTAGCGATCTTGAAATGCGCGATATTCTTAACGCGGATGCTCTTGATTTGGTTGAAGAAACCGTTAAGGCTGGCGCAAGTGCTGCAGGTGCTAAAAAGTGGTGGCTTGGTGAGCTTGCTCGCGAAGCAAACACTCGTGGCGTAACTTTGGAAGAATTGCCTATTACTCCACAAGATGTGGCGCAAGTTGAAAAGCTGATTGCAGACGGTAAGCTTAACGATAAGCTCGCTAAGCAAACTGTTGCATGCGTTTTGGCTGGCGAGGGCAAGCCTGATGAAGTTGTTAAGAAGCACGGATTTAAGGTTATGAACGACGATGGCGCTTTGGAAGCTGCTGTTGATGCTGCTCTTGCAGCAGACCCAGAGGTTGCCGAAAAGCTTAAGTCTGGAAATATGAAGCCAATGGGCGCTATTATTGGCGCCGTTATGCGTGCGACTAAGGGTCAAGCAGACGCTAAGGCCGTTACTAAGATTGTAATGGCAAAAATCAAAGGCTAGTTTAGATTAGCTTTTACTTTGCACTTTTTGCGCTTTATACTTTGCGTTTTAACTTTGTGTTTTATAGCATTGTATAGGGTGCAAAAAGTGCGATTTTATAACGCGGTTTTTACTAATCGCTGTAGCGCTTTTTGTAAGCTTTTGTAACACGTAAGTCGATTGTACGAAAAAGGTGAATATGCAAGGATTCAATGCTGATTCTACAAGCCACCGCGAGTTGCCAGAAAATATTACGATTCCACCAATCCGCGGCGAAATGGCACGTCTTAGGCCAGCAACAATCGAAGATTTGGCGCAAATGGACGCATTGCACGCTTTTGATGGAGCTGCCGTTATAACAGGCAAAGATTCGCAATCAGAGCGCGCGATGGTTCGCGCTTGGGTAAATCGTTCTGTGCAATGGTCTTCGGCTGGAATCAATGAAGCAAAATCTAATCATGATGCCGCCTCTAGCGACGCTCAATCGCGTCCAACAATCGCATGGTCAATTGTGCCAGATTTTATTGATGACTCCGAAAATGCTAATGGCAATATTATTGGAATGATATTTTTGATTGACATTGACGGTTGGTCTAAATCCGCTAGGATTCAAGTGATTCTAGGACGCGATTATAGGGGTCGTGGATATTCTAGAGACGCAATGCCTAGAGTTATGACTTACGGTTTTGCACCAAGCGAGGTGGGTCTTGCTTTGCACAGAATTTGGGTTGGCGTTCCTGCAACAAACACGCGCTCGCTTTCCGTGTACCAGTCGCTTGGATTTATGAAGACGGGAACAGCTCGCGACGCTTTGTGGGATTCTCAAAGCCAAAAGTATCAAGATTTTGTAGTAATGGATACTCTTGTAGACGAGTACGATGCGATTCGTTCACTAGACGCTTTTGGACTACACGTTATTGAAGATAATCCTGGCGTTTGCGAGGCTTTAAGCGCGCACGAACATTCGATTGCAATCCCAGTTAAAAATGGCGATTCGCGCAAGTCGCAAGCAACCGAACAAGCCGAGTCTAGTGTTAAGCAGGCAGGCGATTCCTCTAAGCGCGCATGGTGGCGTATTATAGGACGAGGCCGCAAGCGTGCTCAAGAAGACGACGCAGCGAATAAAGCTGCATCAAATACGCAAATCACGCCAACGGAAGGGAAGCAATGAGCGCCGAAGACCTCGACAATTACGAAACAGACGCCGAACTTGCGTTATACAAGGAATATCGTGACGTTATTAAGCTTTTTACGTACGTTGTAGAAACAGAGCGCCGATTTTACTTGGCAAATAAGGTTGATTTTAACGTGCGCTCCGCAGGTCAAGACGTGTACTTTGACGTTCAATTAACAGACGCTTGGGTGTGGGATGTTTACCGCCCTTCGCGGTTTGTGAAAAACGTTCGTATTGTTACGTTTAAAGACGTAAATGTGGAAGAAGTACAAAAAACAGATATTGATATTCCAGAATCTATCGCGTGATAAGAGTATACTAGTAAAGCTTATATTTAGATTTCAGTATAAATACGTGCTTGCAATTTTGCGTTTTTGACTTTATAAAGCGGTTTTTAGTTATGGAGGAAAATTGGCTGATACACAATCCCAGAAACAATCTGTAGTGATTATTGGTGGCGGTCCGGCAGGGTTGACGGCAGCTTGGGAGCTTGTAAAAGATGGCGGCTCTAGCCGCTACGATGTGACTGTTCTTGAGGCAACCAGCGAGTTTGGTGGCATTTCTCGCACCGTAAAATACAACGGAAACCGCATGGATATTGGCGGACACCGATTCTTCTCTAAAGACGATCGCATTATGCAATGGTGGCGAGATATGTTGCCTCTTCAGGGCGCTCCTTCTTACGACGATAAGAAGCTTGGCAGGCATCACGATTTAGAGGCTGGAGGCCCAGACCCAGAAGTCGAAGATGAAGTTATGCTTAAGCGTCATCGTGTTTCTAGAATCTTCTGGAATCATCATTTCTTTGACTACCCTATCTCTCTTTCTGCATCCACCTTGCGATCTATGGGCTTTGCTCTTACCATGAAAGTTGGTTTTAGCTACCTTTGGTCCATGATTCACAAGTTGCCAGAAACAAACCTCGAAAACTTCTACATTAATCGCTTTGGCAAAAAGCTGTATTCCATGTTCTTTGAAGGATACACCGAAAAGCTTTGGGGCAGGCATCCAAGCCAGATTTCTGCCGATTGGGGCGCTCAGCGAGTTAAGGGCTTGAGCATTGTTGAAGTTTTGAAGAACGCTATTTCTAAGCTTATGCCTAAAAAGAAGGCAAGTCAGAAAGAAGTTGAGACTTCTTTAATTGAGGAATTTTGGTACCCTAAGCTTGGTCCAGGTCAGCTTTGGGAGACTGTTGAACGCCGTTGCCGAGAAAATGGCGCTACTGTTTTAACTGGCTCTAAGGTTGTTGCCATAAAGCAGGCGGACGGCAAGATTTGCAGCGTTGTTGTTGAAAATCAAAATGGCGATCGCAGTGAGCTTCATGCAGATCAGTTCATTTCGTCTATGCCAATTAAAGATTTAGTTGCGTCTATTGAGCAAGGCGCTAATGGCGATGCAAATGCGGAAGTTCCACAAGACTTGCAAAAAGTTGCGTCTGGCCTTCCTTACCGCGATTTTGTGACTGTTGGCTTGCTTGTTAAGCGCATGCGTTTGCGCAACACTACCGACATTCCAACGCTTGGCAACCCACCTATTGTGCCAGATTGCTGGATTTACGTTCAAGACCCTGGCTACAAGGTTGGACGTTTGCAAATCTTTAACAACTGGAGTCCATACCTTGTTAAGGATGTTGATAATACCGTTTGGATTGGTCTTGAATACTTCTGCAGCGAAGGCGACGATTTTTGGAATATGAGCGACGAAGAGGCTCGCAAAAACGCCATTGACGAGCTGATTCGCATGCAAGTTATTGACAGCGAAGATGACGTTTTAGACGCTCATCGCGAACGCGTTCCAAAGGCCTACCCTGCTTACTTTGACACTTATGCTCAAATGCCTGAGCTTGTTAAGTACTTAGACGGTTTTGGCAACTTGTATTGCGTTGGTAGAAATGGCCAGCACCGCTACAATAACCAGGATCACTCAATGGCAACTGCTATTGAAGCTGTACAAAACATCGATAGTGGTAAGAAGTCTAAAGATAACGTTTGGTCTGTTAATACCGAAAAGTCGTATCACGAAAAGAAGTAACGCTTGTAACGTTTATAACGTCTGCATTGCCACGCGTGTGTTGTGAGTCGTATGAGTGTAGTAGCATACATTTATCAGCGATTAATACACATTGATATGTGTTTGTCGTTATATTCACAACGGATTTTCCGTAATCTTCCACGTAAAGCTCCAAGCAGTCTATCTTGGAGTTAGGGAAAGGCATAACTGTGGCAACAAGCCAAAATCTTGATGATATGAAGCTTTCGGAGCTTAAGGATCTTGCAAAGCAAATGGGTCTGCGCGGTACGTCTACAATGCGCAAGCCAGATTTGGTTGCTACGCTAACTGCTGCGCGCAATGGTGGGGATGCGCCAGCTGGCGTTAGCGTTCATGTTCCTAAAAGCACTGTACGAATAAATCGTGTTTCTCAAAGCGATGACGAAACGCAAAACAATTTGTCTTCGGTTGATTTGCACTCGAGCATTGATGCAAATCGCGATTTTGATGAATCTTCTGATTCAAGCAATGCAAATAGGAGTGAGCGTCATCGCAATTTTGCGCGCGACAATCAGACTCATCGCTATCGCAAAGAAAACTCTACAAATGTTACGAGAGAAGATAATACTCGTACAAATGCAAGTGCAAACACTGAACAAAATAATGGTAGTAATTTTGCTAAAACAGACGAAGTGGATGCTAATTTAGATCAGATTCTTGCCACTTTGCCAAGCGAAAAGTCTTCTGCTTCAAGTACTAACCGCAATTCGGAATCGCGCAGAATGCGTATGTCTAATCGCTCTAGCGAAGAAAATGATTACGATTCTAAAGCAGACAGATCTGATAGATTCCAGCGCAGAACGCGACGCGTTAGAGACGACTACGATTCTAAAGCGGAACGTGCAGAACGTGCTGAACGCTCGGAACGCTCCGAGATTCGTGAAGAGCATGAGGTTCACGAGCAAGCTCAACGCCGCGAAGAGCCAAAAGAAGAGCTTGTTCCAGTTGCTGGCATTGTAGATGTTCTTGAATCTTACGCATTTGTGCGCACTTCTGGCTATTTGCCTGGCCCAAATGACGTTTATGTTTCTATGAGCCAAATCAAAAAGTACGGCTTGCGCAAGGGAGACGCGGTTCAAGGCTCTATTCGCGCTCCTCGCGAGGGAGATCGCAGGAATCAGCGTCAAAAGTTCGTTCCTTTGCAAAGTGTTGACAGCATTAACGGCATGAGCGTAGAAGAGGCTCAAAATCGCCCACAATTTGCTAAGCTCACACCTTTGTATCCACATGAACGCTTAAAGCAAGAGACTACGCCAAATCGTATGCTTGGCAGAATCATCGATCTTGTAGCTCCTATTGGCAAGGGTCAGCGTGGCTTGATTGTTTCACCTCCTAAGGCTGGTAAAACAATCACTTTGCAAAATATTGCTAACGCGATTGCTGTTAATAATCCAGAAGTACATTTGATGGTTGTTCTTGTAGACGAACGCCCAGAAGAAGTTACCGACATGGAGCGCACTGTTCAAGGCGAGGTTATTTCTTCTACATTCGACCGCCCAGCATCAGACCACACTACTGTTGCAGAGCTTGCGATTGAGCGCGCTAAGAGGCTTGTAGAGCTTGGCCAAGATGTTGTTGTTCTTCTTGATTCTATGACTCGCCTTGCTCGCGCATACAATATTGCAGCTCCTGCTTCTGGCCGCATTCTTTCTGGCGGCGTGGATGCTCAAGCGCTTTACCCTCCTAAGAAGTTCTTTGGTGCTGCACGAAACATTGAAAATGGCGGCTCTTTGACTATTATTTCTTCCGCTTTGGTGGAAACTGGCTCAAAGATGGATGAAGTTATTTTCGAAGAGTTTAAGGGCACTGGAAACATGGAGCTTCGTTTGAGCCGCGATTTGGCAGATAAGCGACTGTTCCCAGCTGTAGACATTAATTCTTCTGGCACGCGCCGCGAAGAGTTGATTACTCCTGCTCAAGAGTTGCCGATTATTTATCGATTGAGGCGATTGTTTGGCGGACTGGAGCCAGAACAGGCTTATCAGACTTTAGTTCCGCGCTTAAAGAAGACCGCTTCTAATCGCGATTTTCTTTCGGCTATTGTTCAGCAAGCCAACAATTCCACAAATGGCGGAACAGGCGCAATCGCATAAACTTTACGCGTAAAATAAGAATCTAAATTAAATGCCTCTTGATTTAATAATCATGAGGCATTTTTAATAATCTCATACATAAAACATACAAAAACATACATAAAAATAGAATGGCCAAAAGTTTATATACGTAAACATGTGTTAAATAATGTGAAAAACCGTGATTTTTTATCTAATTTTGTTCTTTTTCATTAAAAAATACGATACGATTAAAGAGACTGCAGGGGGCGCAGCTAAAGTCGAAGAAGCAAAACAAAGATTTTGGATGCGCTGTATGAGGATGGAGGTCGCATGACGGGAAACTCTCATAGGATTGAAAACAATATTCCTTCTGGCTTGGAAGCCAGCGCGAGCACAGTTGCTCCAATAGATTCTACAGACGCAATCATTGTAGACATTCTTGAGCACGATGGTCGTGCAACATTAACCAAGCTAGCTAAAGCTTCTGGACTGTCTGTTTCCGCTGTACAATCCAGAGTTCAAAAGCTCGAGCGCAAAGGGATCATAACTGGGTATCGCGCTTTGATTGACTACGAGCGCAGAGGATTGCCTGTAAGTGCATTCGTTGCAGTTACGCCTCTTGATTTTGAGCAAGAAGCTTCCGTTCCAACCAAGTTGAAAGACATTGACGGCATTGAAGCGTGCTATTCGATTACTGGAAGCCCAAGCTTTATGCTTGTTGTTCGCGTTGCAACTCCTAGCAAGCTAGAAGAACTAATCAACACAATTCATCGTGTTGTTCCAGTTAGCACAGAAACAACAATGGTTTTGCAAACTTATTTTGACTAAAAATAGCATGTTCAACTTTTCTAAAGAGTCGATTGACGCACGCGAATATTTTGATGAATCGCATTGCAACGATTGCAGCGATTATAGTGATTGCAACGATTCAATGAATGAGATTTTTGCGCTGCGTCAGTCGATTGACAATATTGACAATGCAATTGTTTCGCTTCTAGCAGAGCGCTTTAAAGTTACGGAAAAAGTCGGAGAAATAAAAGCTCGCGCAAATTTGGCTACAGAAGATAAGTCTAGGGAAAATCGCCAGGCGAATCGACTTAAAAAAATTGCTGAAGAATCTGGATTAAAAGAAGAAATCGCGCTAGAGTATCTACATTTTGTTGTAGCTGCCGCAAAAAAGCGTCATCAAGAAATCAAATCTAATCAAATCTAGTCAAAAATAGTAAAATCTAGCAAAAAATCTAGCAAAATCTAAAAAATATGCGCGCTTAGAGTCATAATAAAAATATGACTATTGCAACCGTTGAACGTTACGCACAAATGCTTGATGCAGCCAGCAAAGGCGGATACGCCTACCCTGCGATTAACGTTACTAGCACACAGACCTTAAACGCAGCACTACAAGGATTTGCCGAAGCACAAAGCGACGGCATTATTCAAGTGTCTGTTGGAGGATCCGCATATTTTTCTGGCCAGTGCGTAAATAATCGCGTTGTTGGATCAATCGCATTTGCGCAATTCGCGCATCAAGTTGCTGCACAATACCCAAACATTACGGTTGCATTGCACACAGATCATTGTGCAGAAGCCTATTTAGACGATTGGATTAGGCCACTTTTAGCTTATGAGGCAGATCAAGTTGCAAACGGCAAAGAGCCGATTTTCCAGTCGCATATGTGGGATGGCTCCACAGTTAAACTTGAGCACAATTTAGACATTGCAGAAGAATTGCTAGAAGAGTCAAATAAAGCGCGCACGATTCTAGAGATTGAAATCGGCGCAGTTGGCGGCGAAGAAGACGGCCACAGAGCAGATATTGACGAAAAGTTGTATTCCACACCACAGGACGCTATGCGCGTTGTTGAGCGATTAGGTTTAGAAGACCGCGCAAAATATATGGCTGCTTTTACGTTTGGAAACGTTCATGGAGCTTACAAGCCGGGCGTTGTTAAGCTTAGGCCGCAGTTGCTAGACAACATTCAAAGCGCTGTATACAACAAGTACAAGCTTGATTTGTGCAATCGCAAGTTTGGTGTGCCAACAAAACCATTCTTGCTAGTGTTCCATGGCGGATCTGGCTCCACGGCCGAAGAAATAGCGCAAGCTGTAAAATATGGCGTTGTAAAAATGAATATTGACACAGATACGCAATACGCTTTTACGCGCGCAATCGCCGACCACATGTTCCACAACTACGACTCGGTTCTTAAAATCGACGGCGAAGTTGGTGCCAAGAAACTTTACGACCCAAGGTCTTGGGGCAAAGAGGCAGAAAAAGCAATGGCTCAGCGCGTTGTTGAAGCATGCGTGCAGCTTGGGTCTGCTGGAAAAGCTCTAAAATAGTGTAATCACAAATATTATTTGGCATTATTCAGCATTATTTAGCATTATTCGGTATTGGCTTTGCGCTAGTCTTAACACGTAGGAATTGTGTTTATTTGGGCAATGTTAGCCCAAAAAATGGAGGTGCGGCATGCCTGGAATTGTGCTTATTGGCGCTCAATGGGGTGACGAAGGCAAAGGTAAAGCAACTGATTTAATTGGTTCTAAGGTAGATATTGTTGCGCGTTTTAATGGCGGCAATAATGCTGGCCACACTGTTGTTGTAGGAAACGAATCTTACGCATTGCACTTACTTCCTAGCGGCATAATCAGCCCAAATGTAACTCCTGTTATTGGAAACGGAGTCGTTATAGACCCAGAGGTTCTTTTTGAAGAGATTGACGCGCTAGAATCACGTGGTGTTGATTGCTCGAGGTTGCTTGTTAGCGAGTCTGCGCATGTTATTACGCCTTATCATCGCGTAATCGATAAAGTTACGGAGCGATTCCTTGGAAAGCACAAGATTGGCACAACGGGTCGCGGAATTGGACCGACTTATGCCGATAAGATTAATCGCGTTGGAATTCGCGTACACGATTTGTTTAACGCGGATCATTTGCGAGATAAAGTAGAAGCCAGCTTGCATCAAAAGAATCAAATGCTTGTTAAGCTTTACAACCAACATCCAATTGATATTGATAACGTTACCAGCCAGCTTGTAGAGCTTGGAAAGCGCTTAAAGCCATACGTTGCCGACACTTCGCTTGTTCTAAACCAGGCAATGGAAAATGGTAAAACCGTGCTTTTTGAAGGCGGCCAGGCAACTATGCTAGACGTTGACCACGGAACATACCCATTTGTAACGTCTTCTAATCCTACAGCTGGAGGCGCTTGCACGGGTACGGGCGTTGGTCCTACTCGCATTAATCGCGTAATCGGCGTTGCTAAGGCTTATATTACGCGCGTTGGCGAAGGCCCATTCCCTACAGAGCTTTTGGACGAAAGCGGCGATTGGCTGCGCGAGCAGGGTCACGAATATGGCGTAACTACTGGCCGCCCTCGTCGATGCGGATGGTTTGATTCCGTTGTTAGCCGCTATGCAACTCGCGTAAATGGCCTAACTGATATTGTTCTTACAAAGCTAGATGTTTTGACTGGCTTAAAAGAGATTCCAGTTTGCGTAGCTTACGATGTAACTTTAACTGACGGAAGCGTTGAGCGCGTAGACGAGATGCCAGTAGATCAGTCTTTGTTTGCTAGCGCTAAGCCAGTTTACGAGATGCTTCCAGGCTGGAGTGAAGATATTTCTAAAGTGCACAAGTTTGAAGACTTGCCTGCAAACACTCAAAGCTATGTAAAGCGCTTGGAAGAGCTTTCCCATTGCCGCATTTCTGCAATTGGTACTGGTCCTCAGCGCGACCACATTATTAGCGTTCATTCGTTGATTGACTAGTGGCTATTAAATAGTAATTTAAGGCGATTTAAGGCGGCTAAAAATATGAGTGTTCCGAGCAAAAATCGCCCAGACTTGCCTAAAAAGCGCCAGCATAAAACACTTGGAGCAAAAATCTATTTTGTTGTGTTTATTGGCGGATTGCTTGGCGCTTTTGTGCGTAGTGAAATAGGCGTTTTTACGTACGGCATGCATTGGGATTCGGGATATTCTATGCTTTTTAGCCGCTTTACTTTTGCAACTCTTTTATCTAACGTTTTAGCATGTTTTATTCTTGCTTTAGTAAGTTCGCTTGTAGCAAATAGATTGCGCAGCAAAAATAAAGACTTAATAAAATACGGCTTTTGCACAGGATTTTGCGGCGGACTTTCAACAATGTCTACTTTTGCCTTTGAGGGCGCGCATTCCGCATTTACTGCAATGAACATTGTAGAAGTAATTGCCATTATGGCGTTGTCTATGGTTCTTGGCGTTTTAGCAGTGCTTGTTGGGAGTCTAATTGGAGATAAAATTTTTGCTTTTAAAGGCAATGGCAGCGTAAAAAATGCTGGTGATGCAAACGCCATCAATAAAATAGACGCTAACAGGGGCGGTGCAAAATGATGTCTTACGCATACGTTCTTTTTTGGCTGCCTCTTGTTTTTGCGGGACTTGGCGCCGTTCTTCGTTGCGCAATATCTGACGCAATCGGGCGCGTTTATAACCATGATTTTCCAATCGCGACTTTGCTAATCAACGCTTTTGCGTCTTTTATAATGGGCTTAGTTGTATTTTTAAGTTCTTCGATTATATACGATTTAACTTTTGCTTCGACTATTATCTACACGTGCGCATTGGGATTTTTAGGTGGATTTTCAACGTTTTCAACCGCAATCTTAGAAGTCGTAAGCCTGTTTAAGCTAAAGAAAATCAAGCTTGGACTATGTCTTTTTATTAGCGAACTAATAGTGCCATTCTTGTGCGCATTTATTGCATACGCTGGACCGTGTTTTGTAATGTTTTTACTTCTAAAGTCTTAGTTTTTAATTTTATTAATTGACGTATTTTATTTATTAATTAATGTATTTTATTAATTAACGTTTATTGTGTTATTAAAATGTTAAAATGCTTTGTGTATTTGTTTGCGATTTGATTTAAGAATAGGTTTATTGTGACTTTAAAGAACGTAGGCGGTTTTATACGCGACTTTTTGCGCGACTTTTCGGATCGCATTCTTAAAACACTTAAGCATCTTAGATGGAAGATGGTTCTTGCAGGCGTAGTTGTTGGCCTTGTTTCGGGAGCGCTTGTAGCAACTTATAGACTTGGGATTGAGTACGGAACCGATTTTGCGCGATGGATGTATGTGCGAATATTGCAAAACATGCTTTGGATTGTGCCGTGCGTAGCTTTTGCGATTGTTGCTGGATTCTTTATTGGCTGGATGAGTCGCAAAGAAAGCATGGCGTCTGGAAGCGGCATTCCACAAGTTGTTGGATACGTTCAGCGCGGTCTAAAAATGTGTTGGAACACTATTTTGCCTGTTCGATTTGTAGGCGGATTGTTGGGTTCGCTATTTGGCTTATCTCTTGGGCGCGAAGGCCCTTCGATTCAAATCGGAGCTTGCGGCGCGCAAATGATGTCTCGCATTTTTAGAAAAGGCAATAAAAACGATACGCAAGAACACTATGTTGTAACCGCTGGAGCTGCAGCTGGCTTATCTGCAGCATTTAGCGCTCCACTTTCTGGGCTTATGTTTGCTATGGAAGAAGTTCAACACGGATTGTCTTCTACAGTTCTTATGGGAGCTGCTGCTGCATCTATTTGCGCGGACTTTGTGTCTCAAACATGCTTTGGACTTCGGCCTGTTTTAGACTTTGGAAAGATTCCAGACTTGCCAATGACGCTTCATTTTTGGCTGATTCCGCTTGGCATTTTTGCGGGACTTATTGGCTCTTTAATGAATAGATCCTTACTTGGATTGCAAACGATGTATAAATATTTGCCAAAGTGGGCTCCTGTATCTATAGCATGCTTAATCGCGATTCCTGTTGGCTTATATTTGCCAGATGTTCTTGGCGGAGGATCGAATCTTGTTAAGCTCTCTGAATATGGAAAAGCAAGCATAGCGCTTTTGTGTATTCTGTTTGTTGCAAAAATGCTATTTACTTCTACAAGTTTTGGATGCGGAGCGCCTGGCGGAATTTTTATGCCAATTCTTGCTGTTGGAGCACTTGCAGGCGGCGTTGCTTCTCGCACAATAATAAGCATTCCGATTCTTGGCATTGACGCAAAGCTAATGCCAATTTTTACAGTTTGTGTTATGGCTGGCACGCTTTCGGCTTCTGTAAAAGCTCCGCTCACTTCGATTTTGCTAACTGTAGAAATGTCGGGAACAATGATTCACACTCTTCCAGTTGCTGCATCTGCTTTTATTGCGCTTCTTGTATCCGATATTTTGCACACTAAGCCAATCTATGGCGAACTTCTGGAAAGGTACATGGCTTCCAATCCAAAACTTGTGCGTTAATATGCTTATACGCTTGTACAAAAATACGCTAAAACAGCAATGTGGATAACTTTTTGGCGGATTTGCAACGTTTATTGAGCCTTTAACCACATTCTTACAAAAGTATTGCTTATTTATTTTGTATGCGATTCAATAGCTGCATGAGCAATATGAGTATTGATAACTACGATGCGCCTTCGTACGCCGCTAGGGTACTTAACACGTACCCTCCGCAGGCGAGTGCGCTTAAAAACGCCATTAATCAGTCTAACAATGTTAACGACTCAACTGTTATTGCATCTTTTAATCGCAGTTATGAACTGGCTGAAAATCCTACGTTTAACAAAGATTTTGGCGTTATAAATAATCGTGTTCTTAAAGACAATAGTGTTGCTCAAGAAACTACTGGAAGCTTGAACTATTCACTAAAGCCTTTTCCAAAAAATGTTGTAATTGGTTCTGCAGCAAATAGCGGAATTGGCTTAAGCACTACTCTTGCACTTCTTGCAAGCAATATTGCTAGTAAAAAATACGTTGTAGCTTTAATCGATGCAGATATTTCTAATGGCGGTTTAGATGTTTTACTTGGATTGGAGCAAGACGAAGGCAGAAGATTGCAAGAGGTTCAAGCTCCTTTAGGAAGATTAGACGGTTACGTTTTGCGTTGTGAGCTTTTGCATTGGAACAATGTGGATATTCTGGCCTACTCACCTTGGAAAAATCAGGAGCCTAAGCCGTGGGTTATTGAGGCTGCAATTAGGGGTCTTGCTAAAGCTTGCGACGTTGTGATTGTAGATATTGGATCTGGATTTTCGGCAAGAAGGCTTTTACAAAGTCTTCCAACTCTAGCGAATGTTCCAACAATTTTTGCATCGGAGCTTAGCGTTTTAGGTTTAGCTCGATTGCGAGCGCATTTGCAAAACCTAGAGTTGGATCATAAAAATTACGCGGAAAATCTAACTTATATTGTTGCAGGCTTAAATCCACGCGGACTTTCTAACAGATTTTGCCCAGTAGAGATTACAGAAGCTTGTGATTATTTGCTTTGCAATGTAGAAGGCCCAATTGGTCACGATTCTAAGATGTATGAAGACATAATTGGCGGATATGGGATTAGAAGCATACCAAAATGCGCGCAAAGTGCGGTAGAAAAAATCACCATATGGCTACTTGGCGACTCGCGTAAATCGGGTTTAATGGCATCTAGTACACAAGGTGATTCTTCTTATGCGTTTGGCAGATTTTCAAAAATAGTGGGTGGTAGGCATGGCTTTACAAGATATTGATTTTGGAATTTTGCAAGATATTGCAGATAATCCAAATGTAACGGATATTGTTGTTACAGACGAGGGCAGAGTTTGGGCAGACTTTGGTCTGGGCCTTAATGAATACAATCCAAGAATCCCGTTTGATAATCCCAGCATTTTGCGCGAATATGCAGTCTGGCTTTGTGCTCAATTGGGTAAACGATTAGACGACGCATGCCCGATTGCAGACGCTTCTAGCCCACTTGGCGTGCGCATTCATGCTCTTATTGCGCCAATAGTTTTGAGCGGAGCTGCTATTTCGATTCGTTTCCCCGCGTTAAAACACTACTGTTTAACGGAACTTAGTAGCAAAGGCATGTTTCCAATTGAACTATCTAGAATTCTTTATTTACTTGTTGAAAGTCGCGCAAATATTTTGATTACAGGTAGCACGGGTTCGGGAAAAACAACACTTATGAAGGCTCTATTAGCTTCTTGTAATCCAAAAGACAGAATAGTTACTGTTGAAGAAACTAGAGAATTGGGATGCGTTTCTAACGATTACGTTTCTTTAGCAACAAGAGAAGCAAACGTTGAAGGCGCAGGATGTATTGATTTACAAGAGCTTGTAAAAGCCACTTTGCGAATGCGACCCGACAGAATCATTTTGGGAGAATGCAGAGGAAAAGAAATCGCTGATTTATTGCGCGTTTTTACATGCGGACACAAAGGCGGAATGACGACTTTGCACGCAGATAAAGTGCAAAAAGTTCCAGCACGATTAATGGCACTTGGTCTGCTCGCAGGACTGGAGCCAATGGCACTTTGCGCTCTTGCTGCAGACGCATTCGACGTTGTTATTCACGTTGAGCGCGTAAATGGGATGCGCGTTGTAAAGGAACTTGGAGTTTTAAGATCTAATGATTCTGGCGCGCTGGAAGGTGTTCCTGTTTTAAGAGTTAAAGGCGCGCAAATAGAGGCCACTTTAGCGTGGAAAGAATTTTCGTCTAAATGGCATTTGCCACTAAATTCGCAAATCGTTTTAAGAGCTTAACAGGCAAAACAAGCAAAAATAAGGCAAAACAAGCAAACTAACAAGCAAAAATGAGCTAACAAAGGATTTAACATGAGTATTGAAGAGTCGCTAGCATCTCTTGTTGCATCTTTGAAATCGGGAGCTTCGTTTGAGTCGATTATTAGCGTATGCTCCGATTGCAATTCTAATGGCGATGCGCGCAAAGCATACAACAAGCAAATAAATGCAGAATCAATATTAAAGTGGATTGACTCTAGACTAAGCGAAAGCACAATAACGTCTAGCTTAGATAGCTCTTTCAAAAACGCGAAGAACACAAAAAATACAAAAAATTATAAAAATGCCAAAAAACAAAAAGACATTCGTAAAATAGCGCAATCCCTTATGAGTGTATACAAGTTGAGTAATTCGATTGGCTGCCCAATGGCAGATTGCGTTCAAGCTGTTGCGGATTCTTATTATGCAAACAAAAGGGTTGATGACTTAAGCGCAGAAGTTTTTGCAATGCCAAAAGCCACTATTAAGTTGCTTATTGCACTGCCGTTTTTGTCTCTTTTAACTGGTCAGCTTTTAGGAGCAAACCCAATACTAATGATTTTTACTAGCTACAAAGGATATACGCTTTTAAGCGTTGGAATGGCATTTTACGCGGTTGGAGTTATTTGGGTTGCGCGCATTCTTAAAAATTCTAGAAACGCAATGCAATCCGCTTCTTTTAATGGCAATTAAAACGCAATCAAAAATAATCTAAGAAGTAATCAAAAAATTAATCAAAGAAGTATTTTTAGTCAAAACTTAATGCAGTAAAGGAGGATAAATGTTAAGAGCAATTATTATTTGGCTTATTTTAGTTGCATACATAATTATTTTGTGCAAACTTTTTTCTAAGCAAATGGCATCTAGCTCACTCTATGAGCGCGCTGTTAAGCCGAGCGTTTTTATGCAAAACACTTACGACTTTAGACAAAACATAATAAGCGATATAGACCCGATTCTTGGTTTGCAAATGATAATAGTTGCACTAAAAAGTGGTGTTGCAATAACTAGAGCACTAGACGTAGTCGGTTGTTCTTTGCCTGCATCAAAAGGAATTTGGCTAAGTCGCGTTTCTAAAGCGCTTATCTCTGGCAGCACTTGGAGAGAAGCTTGGAGCGAGCCACATGTTTGCTTTAGTAAAAAAGATAAAAACGCTTACACGTCTTTGATTTTAAGCACATGGCTAAAAAATTCTTTGCGTGAATCTTGGATTTACGGAAGCTCCCCCGTACCAGTACTTAATGCCGTTTTGCAAAACTACGAGCAATCAATGAAGAATGTTGCAAAAAAAGAAAGTTCTAAACTTTCTGTGAGGCTTCTTTTGCCAGTTGGATTGTGCTTTTTGCCAGCGTTTATTTTTGTTGGCATTTTGCCAACAGTTGCATCATTTATGCACTAAATAAAAGGTTTTTGCAGATTGATAGTCGCGCGCAAAATGGCACTTAAAAAATTTGTATCCAAACTGGGTACATAAATAAAAAATAAACAATAAATAAAAGAAAGGAAGGTAAGTAACATGAAAACAATTGCTAAAGCATTTTCAAAACTTTGTTGCGAGTTTACAACAAACGCAAACAAAGGATTGATTAAAGCAGAACAGGCGTGCAATAGTATGCAAAACCGCTTGGATAACAGTCTAAAGAAACTAGACGAAGGAGCGGTTACTGCAGAATATGCGGTTGTTCTTATAGCTGCTACAGCTTTTGCAACAGTTCTTATTGCTATTGCTAAGTCAGATGCTGTGCACACAGCTATTGGCGAACTTGTTAAAAGAGCTTTGCACGTTAGCTAATGTACAGAAGAATATAAGTGTTAAGCACTGCGTGAAACATTGCGTGAAACATTACAAAGCTCTTGTTGGAATTTAACAAGATTCGATTATATTTAACGAGATTGAGATTAAACAAGATTCAGATTAAACAAGATTAAACGAATTCTAAAGAACTAAGCATAAACACTAATAATGGAGATTCACTAATGCGAAAGAAATGAGAAAAATGAAGAATTATACGTTTTTGAATATTTTCAACAAAAGTAATGCAAAAAATACAAGCATAAATAGTTACAAGCAAACTAAAAGCACTAAATTCACTAAAGATGCTAAAAATATTAAAAATGCTAAAGATTCAGGTGCAGTAACCGCAGAATTTGCGATTATTCTACCTACAGTTGCAATTCTTGCTATAGTGTTAATTTTTGTAGGCAAATCAGTAGTAAATACAATGAATTGCAACGATGCAGCAGGCCAAGTTGCCTATTACATTGCATCAACACACGATTCTAAAGAAGCTCAAAATATAGTGCATAAAGTATCTGGAAAAAATAGTTCTGTAAAAGTCGAATATGTTGGAAATATGGCAAATATTGTTGTTAGTTGCCCAGTCGTGCCAGACCCGCTGAAGATTTTGCCAATGCAAGTAGAAGCGCGCATTAGTCAGGTTTTAATATGAATCAAAAAAGAGCTAAGCGATTAATAACGCAATGCTTAAAAGCTAAACATTTACACGGAGCGGATTGCGGATCTGGAACTATGCTTGGCATAGGATTAGTAACCGCAATCTGCTCTATTCTGGTTCTTTGTGCGGTTATTGGAACGATTCTTGTTTCAAAACATCGCGCCTACGCGTTAGCAAATGCAGCAGCAATATCGGGAGCGGTTGCTATACAAAACATGAACGGAGACGCTTGCAAAATCGCGCAAAACACAGCTACAGCAAACAATGCAAAAATCGAGTCTTGTGTGGAAAAAGATAACGACATATCGCTAAAATTAAGCGTTCCTTTACACGTTCCAATGGCCTATAGAATAACCGTAAGCGCTAAAGCGGGTTTAGTGGATTGTAGCGAGTGAACCATAATGTAGCATGTAGTAAAGTGCGCATCGTTAGCATGTTAGTACTTAGATGATTAAAATGGAACAGATGATTTGCTTAAACAGTAAGCGGATTCAAGTTAATATCTAGTTGGCGGTAGGTTATAGTTATGGCACTTGCGTTGTATCGAAGATATAGACCAGACACTTTTGAAGGTGTTATTGGTCAAAATCAGGTTACGATTCCGCTTATTAGAGCACTTGATCAAGGCAAAATTACGCACGCGTATCTGTTTTCTGGACCGCGCGGATGTGGAAAAACAAGTTCGGCACGAATTTTAGCGCGATGCATTAATTGTGAACAAGGGCCAACTTCTAAGCCGTGCGGAAAATGCCAAAGCTGTAAAGATCTTGCAACAGGCGGCCCAGGTTCTATAGATGTTGTAGAAATAGACGCAGCAAGCCACAACGGCGTTGACGACGCTAGAGAATTACGCGAGCGCGCAGGATTCGCACCAGCAAGAGATAGATATAAGATTTTTATTTTAGACGAAGCTCATATGGTAACTCCTCAAGGCTTTAACGCTTTGCTTAAGATTGTGGAAGAGCCGCCTGAGCACGTTATGTTTATTTTTGCTACAACTGAGCCAGATAAGGTGATTGGAACAATTCGCTCCAGAACTCACCACTACCCGTTTAGGCTTGTTCCGCCAGAAGTAATGGGGCCGTATTTAGAGAGTATTTGCCAAAAAGAAGGCATTAAAGCACAAAAAGGCGTTCTTCGACTTGCCATGCGTGCAGGTGGCGGCTCCATGCGAGACACGCTTTCTGTGCTAGATCAATTGATGATTGGCTCCGTAGATGGCGTTATATCGCTAGATTCTGCGGTTGCTCTTCTTGGATTTACGCCTTCTAACTTAATCGGAGATGTTGTTGACGCTCTTATTGAAAAAGACGGAGCAAAACTTTACGAAACTGTGCAAAAGGTTATTGTTGGAGGCTTCGATAGTCGCAAGTTTGTAGAAGATTTACTTGGTCGCTTGCGCGATTTGTTACTATTAGCTTCTGCTGGAGTAGATAGTGCTAAAAACTTGCTTGGGGATTTATCGCCAGAAGACATGCAAGTTTTGCAACGTCAATCAAGTCAGCTCACTTTGCGAAGCTTGTCTAAAATGGCAGAAATCGTAAATAATGCTTTTTCGGGAATGGCAAATGCTGTTTCGCCTAGAATGAATCTTGAAATTCTTGTTGCGCGCCTGCTTTGCACTAGAACGGATTCGAGTGAAAACGTTCAAACGCAAGTTTATGCAAAAGATGTTGAAGCGCAAAAAGCGAACGTAAAGCATTTTATTGGGTCGGCCGACGCAACTAAAAATGCAAATGCAGCTGAGTTTACAAACGCAACCAGTTCTGCAAACATAATGCAAAACAATGCGCAAAACACTCAAAAATCTGTTATTACAAATACGATTGAAACTGCAGAAACAGTTGCAAAGTGGCCAGAACAGCCAGAAAACGCAAACGCTAGCATAAATGCAAATGCAAGCGCAACTACAAGCGCGCCTCAAATTTTAGACGTTGACGAAGCTTGGAACAATCTTGTTAAAAGCCTTCCAGATGATGTTCGCGAATACGTAGAAAGAAATCACGTTCCAAAAGTTAGATTAGACGAAAGCAATCCGCTAAAAAGAAAGCTTGTTTTAACATTTGATGAGCCTATAAGTCAGCATGCTTTTGCTCTTGCTCTTTGCACGACTGCTCCTTACGATGGCAAAAAAGTGCCAGTTGTTGTTATGAGCAAAGTAAAAGACGTTTTTGGTAAAGATGTTTCAATCGCGCCTGATTCTGTTGCGGAAAATGGACAAAAAGTTGAATCCGTAGCAAAAATGGATCCACAAAAGCTTGCGCAAGTTAAGCGCGAATTACTTATGCGCAAAGCTGGAATTGTAAAAGGATTTGGCAAAAACACAAGCAAGAAAAGCGAGTTAAATGCTGATAGCCCTTTAGGCGGTGATAATTATTTAGATAACCCTTTAGATAACCCTTTAGATAACCCTTTAGATGATCATTTAGACGCATCGCAAGATGACGCTTGGGCTAGTATGGCTTCTGCTCCAATGGGAGACGCAATTGCACCTGCGCGAGCGCAAAATAAAACGCAGTCGCAAGATAAAACTCAGCAATCGCAATCTCTTACTAATCAGCAAGAAAAGCAAGCAATAAAGCCAGTTAACAGTGCGCAAAACGTGCAAGAAACGCAAGAATCTTATCAATCGCAAGAATCATTGCAAGAACAAGCTCCGTCGCAAGAGTCGTCACAAGAGTCGTCACAAGCACAAACTCATTCTGCAGCTGGCATAAATGGCGCTCAAGAAGACGAATGCTCAATGCAAGACGAGTCTTTAGAATCCGCTACAAATTTGAGCATAGACGACTTGGAAAAAATGTTTGAAGTCAAATCTGTAAAAGAATTCGGCGCAAGCGACCCAAATAATCCTAAAAACGCGCATGCTCGTAAAAGAAAGCAAGAGGAATAAATGCATAATGTGTCATCGTACGAAGGCGCAATCGGCAGAGTTATAGACGCATTTTCTAGCCTTCCTGGAATCGGCCCAAAAGGCGCACAACGAATTGCATTTTACATACTTTCGTCTTCTAACGCGCAAGCGCAAGAACTAATCAACTCGATTAACGACTTAAAAGAAAACGTGCGATTTTGCGAAATTTGCGGTAACGTGTGCGAACAAAGCCCTTGCGTTGTTTGCTTAGACCCTAGAAGAGATCACACAAAAATATGCGTTGTAGAAGAGCCAAAAGACATTATGAGCATTGAGCGCACGCACGAGTACGCAGGCGTTTACCACGTTTTAGGCGGAGCGATTAATCCAATGGCAAACGTGGGACCTGCAGACTTAAAAATAACGCAACTACTTGAGCGCTTAAAAGACGCGCAAATAAAAGAGGTTATTTTAGCGCTAGATCCAAATATAGAAGGCGAAGCAACAGTTACGTATTTAGCACGACTGCTTGAGCCGCTTGATATAAAGGTGACTAGGCTTGCAAGCGGATTGCCAGTTGGTGGAGACCTTGAGTATGCAGACGAAGTGACTCTTGGGCGCGCTTTTGCAGGAAGGCAAGATGTTTAGAGATTGCACGCGGAAAAATCGCAAGCAGCCGCTCGCCAAAATTCACGCCACTAATATATTGCAAAATAAAAATAAAAATAAACAAAAAATAAATAGAAATAAATAGAGCACGCTTGGTAGTCTGATTTGGTAATCTGATTTTAGATTAGTTCTTCTAACGCGCGTGCTTTAGAAGCATAACAGCTGAACATAAGGGGTTAAAGTGGCTCTTATAGTGCAGAAATACGGCGGTTCGTCTGTAGAGGACACGGACGCAATTCAGCGCGTAGCAAAAAGGATTCTCGACACAAAAGCTGCTGGAAACGACGTTGCGGTTGTTGTTTCGGCTATGGGAGATACAACAGACAATCTTATTGACCAAGCAATGAGCGTAAACGCGCATCCGCCTGCCAGAGAGATGGATATGCTTATGACTGCAGGAGAGCGCATTTCCATGAGCCTTTTAGCAATGGCGATTCACGCGCAAGGCTCGCACGCATACTCTTTTACAGGGTCGCAAGCTGGTTTTATGACGGACGCGCAATTTGGAGCGGCGCATATTCGCGCTGTTAAGCCAGATCGCGTTCAGCACGCGCTTAAAAAAGGCAGTGTTGCTATTGTTGCAGGATTCCAAGGAATCAGCGAGATTGGCGACGACACAACGCTTGGCCGAGGCGGCTCAGACACTTCGGCAGTGGCACTGGCTGTAGCTTTGGGCGCGGATATTTGCGAGATTTACACAGACGTTGATGGCGTTTTTACAGCAGACCCTAGAATTGTTCCAACAGCAAAGCGAATCCCAGTTATTGACTACGATTCGATGCTAGAGATGTCGTCTTGCGGATCGCGCGTTTTAGCTTTGCGATGCGTTGAATATGCGCAACGATTTAGCATGCCATTGCATGTTCGCAGCTCGTTTTCGCACAGAAATGGCACTTTGGTTGTTCCTAATGGCGTAGATCCAAAAAGACTGCCAAATCTAAGCTAATTATTTATTAAAAAATATAGGCATAAAACACAGCATAAAATACGACATAAGACGGTAAATAAGACACGGCATAATACACAGTAAATAAGCAAAGACAATAGACATAGGCAATAGACAGAAGGCGGCAAAAATGGCAAATACAATAACAAATAAAATAGCAAATGTAGATATTCGTTCAACAATGGGCGATTTATTCCCAGACTTAGGCCCAGAGACACCTGTGATTTCTGGCGTTGCGCACGATAGAAGCGAATCTATGATTACTCTTCGAGGCGTTCCCGATAAGCCTGGAAACGCTGCAAAAGTATTTACAACTCTTGCTGCTGCAGACGTTAACATAGACATGATTGCTCAGGCAAGCGCATCTACCGAGACGGCAGACATATCTCTTACAGCTCCAAGCTCGGCTTTGGACGCCGTTTGCAAGGTTTTGCAGGGCACGCGCGGAGAATTGCAATTTACGTCTATGGACGTGGACCCTTCTGTTGGAAAAGTCGCAGTTGTTGGCGTTGGAATGAAAACCTATTCTGGTCTTGCAGCAACCTTCTTTACAGCTCTAAGCGATCACGGAATTAATATTCTTATGATTTCCACATCCGAGATTCGCATTGCTGCGATTGTTCCAGTAAAGCAGCTCGACGAGGCGGTTCGCGCACTTCACACAGCCTACGGATTGGACGCAAGCAAAGTCGAAGCTGTTGTTTATGGAGGAAGCGGGCGCTAATCGCGCGCAAAAATCCGCTTAAATAATCGTAAAAATCAAAGAAAATCACGCAAAATCGCAAAATAAGGGAGACAAAATGGCAATTATAAGCAACACAGGCGTAAACCTTGCGGTTTTAGGCGCCACTGGCCAAGTTGGAATGGTTATGCGCCGCGTATTAGACGAGCGCGATTTTCCAATTAAAAACTTGCGATTTTTGGCTTCCGCACACTCTGCAGGAACCGTTTTGAACTATCGCGGCAAAGATGTTGTTGTAGAAGACGTGGAAAAAGCAGATTTAAGCGGAATAGACATTGCGATTTTCTCCGCAGGCGGCGGAACGTCCAAAGTGTGGGCGCCGCGATTTGCGAATGCAGGCGCAATAGTAATCGATAACTCTTCTCAATGGCGTATGCATAACGATGTGCCTCTTGTAGTTGCAGAAGTAAATCCGCAAGATTTGAACGATATTCCGCGTGGGATTGTTGCAAATCCTAATTGCACAACAATGGCGTGCATGCCTGTTCTAAAGCCACTTTCTGACGCTTTTGGCTTAAAGCGACTTATTGTATCTTCCTACCAGGCCGTTTCTGGAGCTGGCAGAGCTGGTGCGTTGCAGCTTATGAACGAAGCGCAAGCGGCTTTAAATCAGGGCGCAGATAAGCTTGTGTTTGATGGAGATGCGATTGATTTTCCGCAACCAACCAAAGTTGTGCGCACAATCGCATTCAACGTTGTGCCATTTATTGGCGCGATTGTTGATGACGGATCGCAAGAAACCGACGAGGAGCAAAAGCTTCGCAACGAAAGTCGTAAGATTTTGCACTTGCCAAAGCTTGCAGCGAGTTGCACATGCGTGCGCGTTGGCGTTTTTACGGGTCACGGAATGAGCATTAATGCCGAATTTGAGCACGATGTAACTCCAGAGATGGCTCGCGAAGTGCTAAAATCGGCCGCTGGCGTTGCACTAGACGATATTCCTACGCCTCAGCTTGCTGCAGGAAAGTCTGCGAGCTACGTTGGCCGCATTCGCCAAGATCAAGCGGTTGATGGAAAGCGCGGATTAGCAATGTTTATTACAAACGACAATCTTCGCAAGGGCGCTGCGCTTAACGCTGTACAATTGGCGGAAATCGTAGCTAAAAAACGCGGATTTGCGTATTAATCAAGCTAAGTCGCACTCGCGATTGTAGAAAATTTTACGTAAAATGTAACTATGTCTATTGCTTCGCAAGAAATACAAAAACAGCTTGACCGCATTGTTGCCCTTGGCTACCCAGATGTTGCAGATATGAGTGCAGCGGCGTTCCGCGCTTTAGCATTGCCACTTATTCGCGCGCTTGAGCAAAGCGATTTGGGAACAAACATTCTTCTTGTGCCTACTCGCGAGCTGGTTTCGCCAGAATCCTTGATTTCTAGAACTAGCATTGAGAGAATGGCCGGTTTTACAACAATGCCACCTCGAGATATAGCTAGTTTCTTGCCTCAAGATGGTTTTGAGCCTCCAGAAGGACCATTTTACCTTGCGATTGACCCGCATACGGGCACATCGTATTTGAATCGTGAGCCAGATGTTGCCAGAAAGCTTATAGACTCCGACGAGCGCCTTCCTTTAACTTTAGAAGAAGGATTAGCGATTGCAACGCAGCATCCTGATTGGCTTGAAAGCAAAAATGGCTTTAATCTTTTAGGCTCAAAAAGCTCCGATGGAAGGGTTCCAAGTATTTGGATAAGTCAAGGAGCCGCACGTCTTGGCGCTGTTTGGCCAAATTCGAGGCACACTTGGCTTGGAAACGCATATTGCACAGCAAGGCGTGGCGTATCACTATTCCAATAAATAGAATTAAATATTAACCGAATAAATTAAAATTAAATAATAAATTAAAATTAAACATTAATAGCGAAAGCACAATTAAGTAGTCAGTAAGCAAGGAGTATTGTGGCGTACATAACTTTTGATCATGTTGTAAAAGAGTATCCATCTGGCTCAAGTGTTGTGCGCGCGCTAAATGATGCTAGTTTTACTGCCGAACGCGGTAAACTCACCGTAATATTAGGCGCTTCGGGTGCAGGTAAAACTACAGCCTTGAATATTTTAGGTGGCATGGATACGGCAACAAGCGGTAGTGTAACTGTTGGTGATTTAAATATTACAAAGCTAAATGGCCGTGGATTAGTAAAGTATCGAAGAGAAGATATTGGATTTGTTTTTCAATTCTATAATCTTGTTCCAAACTTGACTGCATTAGAAAATGTGGAGCTTGCTTCACAAATTTGCTCAGATCATTTTGATCCAGCTCAAACACTTATTGACGTAGGTTTGGAAAAAAGACTTAATAATTTCCCAGCACAACTTTCTGGAGGCGAACAGCAGCGAGTTTCTATTGCGCGCGCACTTGCTAAAAAACCTAAGTTGCTTTTATGCGATGAGCCTACGGGTGCGTTAGATTACGAAACTGGAAAAGCTGTTTTGCAATTATTGCAAGATATTTGCCAAAAAGAAGGAATGACGGTTCTTATTATTACACACAATGCTGCTATTGCTCCTATGGCTCATAAGGTTGTGAGATTCCATTCTGGAAAAGTTATAAGCGAAACAGTGCAAGAAAATCCTACGGCAATTGCAGATATTGAGTGGTAATGCAGAAGGGTGATGCAGAGTGGTGATTTATAGTGAATAACAAAACCGTAAAATCCAAGATAATCAAGCGTAAAACTGCGATTCGCACTAAGCGCGCACACTCTATTTTGCCAATAGTTTTTATTAGCGCTGTACGAATGTGGATTCACGAATGGCGCCGTTTTTGCATACTAGCAGTTATAGCAATGCTTGGTGTTGCTGTTATGACTGGCATTTATGCAGGATGCAACGATATGCTTCTTGGAGCAGATGACACTTACTCTAAGCTCAAAGCTTACGATTTACAAATCGTTTCCACTCTTGGATTGACTAAAAACGATGTTAAATCAATCAAAAAATTGCCATTTGTTAGTGAAGCAGAGGCAGAAAAGTCTTTTAAAGCTACTGCTCATCCTTCAAATAATGCCGACTCATCTTATGCAATGAACGTTGTGCAGTATAATCACAATTCTAAAAAGCTAAATCGAGTACATTTGCTTAGTGGCAATATGCCAACGAATAATCGTCAAGCTGTAGTAACTGAGCGATTTTTGCACGATAGTGGGTTGCGCGTTGGTAGCACACTGTTTTTGAGTATGCAACAAAACTCTGGTTTGCCTAATGCTACTAGTCAAAAGCAAAAATATAAGCTTCTAATCACAGGAAGCGTGCTAGACATAAACGATTTAGACAATCCAAAAGGGTATCAATCAAAAGCTTTCCGCAATTCTGTAGTATCGCGCTACCCAATTTTTACCTCTGCGATTACTGAAAACACAAATAATCTTCCATACACGTCTATTTCTGTGCGCCTAGATGAGACTCAACAAGTTAACGATTTTTCACAAAAGTATCGCGCAATTGTGGCAAATGCTTCAAACCAAATTAAAAATGGCGTGCAAAATGATTGCGAAGAAGCACGCACAAATCACGTTATAGAAGACCAAACTAATCAAAAAGTAGATCAAACTATAGCCAACATGCCAATGCTTAAAAACGCTCCCAACTCGGTTTTAGCTAAGGCTCGCGCGCAAATTTACGCAAAAATTAAGCCAGAAGTGCAAAAGAATGTTCCTAAAGCAAAATGGTATATTACTACTCGCGTTGAGAATGGAAGCTATGCTAGCTTAAGGTCCGACATAGCTTCAATTCAGTCACTTGGATATGCCTTCCCAGTGCTTTTTCTTGTAGTAGCAATGATGATGAGCCTTACATCCATGGCAAGAATGGTAGAAGAAGAGCGAGGGCTAATTGGAACGTACTTAAGCTTAGGGTATGGTCGTTGCGCAGCAATAACAAGGCACGCTTTCTTTGCGATTTTTGCATGCTTTATAGGCGGTGGAATAGGCGATATTCTAGGATTCTTAGCAATCCCATCTTTACTACTTAAGATTTTGCGCGGATTGTACACAGTTCCTGGAGTCGTTTTGCGATACGACTGGCTGTACGGCTCGCTTTGTGTGCTCGCGTTTGTAATACCAGTTGCAATATGCACAATAATCGTAAGCTGGAGGGAGACAAGGCAAGTTCCAGCGGCATTATTGCGTCCAAAATCTCCAAAAGCTGGAGCCCGCGTGCTGCTTGAGCATCTACCTTTTATTTGGAATCGTCTAAGCTTCCTAAACAAAGTATCTATAAGAAATCTAGCTCGTTTTAAAAGCAGATTATTTATGACGATTGGCGGCGTAGCTGGCTGCACGGCGTTAATTGTGTGCGCGCTGGCACTAAACGATACCGTTGCAACACTTGGCATTCGCCAATATGACGGCATTTACCACTACGATATGATTTCTATTTCCACTCCAGATGCATTCCAAAATATGAAGAAAAGTGTGCAAAAAGATAAATCCAACAATCTTGTTGATGCCATTTTGCCTGCCTACATTAGCTCTGGAGAAATCGCAAAAAGCAATGCGAATAATGGTAATTCTAACAGCAAATCTAACAGCAAATCTAACAGCAAATCTAACAGCAAATCTAACAGCAAATCTAATAGCAAATCACATAATAGCAGCGTTGAAGATTCCGAAAGCGTGCAAATCGTAGTTGTTAAAGATTCGGCAACGTTGTCTAAAATGATTCGCCTTCAAGATGTTAACAATAATTTGCAAAATATTTCGCTTGATGACTCGGGTCCGCTTCTTTCACAAAGCGCATCATCTTCGCTGGGCATTTCGAGTGGAGACTACATTACAATAACAAACTCAAGTTTTAAGCGTGCAAAAGTGAAGTTGCGCGCAATCGTGCGTAATCTTATTGGTTCAAACATTTATATGACTTCTCGTTGCTATGAAAGAATATTCGGTTTTAAAAATGGGAAAAATGTTAAGAATAATGCGCTAATGATGCGCCTTCGCGGAAACGATGACGCAAAAATGCGTTACGCAGATCAATTTGCAAACAGAAGCGGCATTCTAGCTGTTATGAGCATTACGCGCATGAAACACGCTTTTAGCTTCGATTTAATGAATGCAGTTGTTGCGCTTATAGTAACTTTGGCTGCTGGCTTAGCATTAGCCGTACTATTCACGTTAGCAAGCACAAATATTTCAGAGCGCTCGCGAGAGATGGCAACGCTAAAAGTTCTTGGATTCTATCGTAGAGAAGTTCACGCTTACGTTCATAAAGAGATGTTTACTCTTACTCTAATCGGCGTGATTGTTGGCTTACCTCTTGGAAGATTGGTTGCAAGTCTACTAACAAACGCATTAAAAATGCCTGCACTGTATTTTGAGGTTGAGGTGTCTCCATTAAGCTATGCGATTGCTGGCTTTGCAACGCTGATTTTTGCTTTGATTGTTCAATGGTCAACTAATCCCGCATTGGATCGCATTGACCCTGTAAGTTCGCTTAAAAGTGTGGAATAATCCTATATGCGTTAAAAATGTTTAACAATAATCCAAATAATATAAATAATCCAATATTTAAGGGTTCCTATAAAATTGAAAGCTCACGACTAAAAGAATGGAGTTATAGCAATGAGTGATATTGACCAAACTAACAATGGTCACACTAACAAGATGGAGCGCAGCCTTACAAAAAGACACGTTCAATTCATTGCTATAGGCGGAACAATCGGCACTGGCCTATTCTTAGGCTCGGGCAAATCCATTAGTCTTACAGGCCCAAGCATTATGTTTGTGTACATAATTGTTGGCCTAATCATGTTTTTGCTTATGCGCGGCATTGGCGAACTCATGTATAAAGACCCAAACCAGCATACTTTTATTAGCTTTATTACGCGATATTTAGGCAAAGGCTGGGGCGATTTTGCAGGATGGTCGTATTGGATAGTGCTTGTGCTTATTGGCATGAGCGAGATTACGGCAGTTAGCACGTATTGCGTTACGTTCTTCCAAACTTTTGGCATAGACGTTAGCAGCTGGAAATGGCTTATAGAAGTAGCGTTTTTGGCTGCTTTAGTGTGCATAAATCTGGTTGCTGTAAAGCTATTTGGAGAAACAGAGTTTTGGTTCTCAATGATTAAAATCACGCTGATTGTGGCTCTTATTGTAACTGCTGCCGTGATGGTTATTATTGGCTACCATTACCCTGCAACACAGATTAGTGGCGTTGCAAATCCTGCAGGCCATGCAGGATTTGACAATATTTTCAACAACTTCTCGCTTATGCCAAATGGATGGCTGGCATTTTTGATGAGCTTCCAAATGGTGTTCTACGCATACCAGCTTATTGAGTTTGTAGGCGTTACAGTTTCGGAAACTAAGAATCCTCGCCAAGTTTTGCCAAAGGCGATTAACGAAATCATCATGCGAATCTTGATTTTCTACGTTGGAGCGCTTGCTTCAATCATGCTAATTGTTCCTTGGCAACAATTTAAAGCCACCGATTCTAAAGGCGTTTATATGTCTCCGTTTATAATGGTTTTCCACTATGCAGGGCTTCATTGGGCTTCGGCGCTTGTGTTCTTTGTTGTCATTACGGCAGCATCTTCTGCGCTTAATTCGCTGCTTTATTCTGCAGGAAGGCACATGTATCAAATTGCGTTAGAATCTAATTCTCCTGTTCTTTCGCATTTGCGCAAAGTTTCGCGCACTAAAGTTCCTGCACGAGCAATCATTTTTTCTGCTGCATTAATCCTTTTCTCGCCGATTATTAACTCAATTCCTGGAGTGCATGGCGCGTTTATTGTGTTTGCTTCTGCCTCTTCTGCAGTAATAATCATGATTTACATCTTGATTATGGTTACGCACAGAAAGTACCGCACTTCGGCTGATTTTATGCCAGACGGCTTTGTTATGCCGCACTATAAGTTGCTTAATTCACTAACGATTGCTTTCTTTGTGTTTGTTTACATAACACTGTTTATTAGCGAAGACACTCGCGGATCTGCGATTGGCGGCCTTATTTGGCTTGTACTTTTTGGAGGCTATTGCGCGTTGCATCAGCGCTGGCAGAATCGCGATTTAGCGGAGGCTTTGGGCAGATAGTTTTTGTGCAGGTAGTTACGCGATTTATGCTACGCTTTTTGTGTGCGAATTATTGTTGCGGATTGTAGTGCAGAATACACTGGTAGGCTTAATGCAAGTCTTCCAACAGCTAAGCGCGTTTTGCTTATTAAAGAAGACGGAAGCGTGCTTATTTTTTCGGAGATTGGCTCATACAAGCCTCTAAATTGGATGGTTGCTCCGTGCACGATGCACGTTGAGAAGGATTCTGGCGAATCTGAAGAATCGGACGAATCAGAAGAATCAGAAGAATCAGAATTAGATAGCGAATCTAATGCATCTAATGAATCTCGTGAAGAATCTAATATCGAATCTAATGCCAAATCTGTTTTTGCAAACGGAACTGTTCTAAAAATAGCAGCCAAAAAGGGCAACGACATACTTCGCATTGTTTTGCAACACGTTTATAGCGATTCTTCCTACGATTTAGGCGAAGACCCAGGTCTTGTTAAGGACGGTGTGGAAGAGCATTTACAGCATTACTTAGCAGAGCAAATTGAACGCATTGGCAAAGGCGCAAAGCTTGTTCGACGCGAATACCCTACTGCGATTGGACCAGTGGATATTATGGCTAAGGATTCTAACGGCGTTCACGTTGCTATTGAGATTAAGAGAAATGGCGGCATTGACGGCGTTGAGCAGCTTACGCGATATTGCGAATTGCTAAATCGCGATCCACTTCTTAAACCCGTTCGCGGCATTTTTGCAGCTCAAACGATTAGTCCACAAGCGCGCGTTCTTGCGCAAGACAGAGGATTTACTTGCCTTATTTTGGATTATGACGATATGCGCGGTGCTGATTCAAACGAGCTGCGACTTTTTTAGGCATACTCACGAATCGCGTTTCGCACGCATCCACGCATCCACACAGTCCGCATCCACACAGTCACGGAAGTTAGAATGACTGTCATAAGTCGACACATCTCGGTCAAAATGCGTAAGCTCACAGTCAAAATATAGTAGATGACAGTCACATATACGAAAATCACTGTCACGAACGAGAAAAATGACAGTCACAACACTTTTATCACAGTCATGACTGTGATATTATGACAGTGACAGTAACAGTAACAGTAACAGTAACAGTAACAGCATTTAAGCATTGGCAAATCACAGTTAACCGAGGAGTCAAAAATGGCAATCCTAAATGAACAGATAAAAGACGCCATAGAACGACTGCGCATGCAAAAAACCGACGACTCCAACTATGAAGCAAAAAGCTGTGATGCAAAGCTTAGCGTAAGTGTGTGGGAAACAGTAAGCGCCTTTGCTAATACAAATGGCGGCACGCTACTACTCGGGCTAGATGAAAGCAACGATTTTTCTCCAACAAAAAACTTCGATATTAACAAAGTTCGCGACCAGTTTATTGAAGGAATAGGCGACGGCGGCGTAAACGGAGCACGACTAACATATCCCCCAAAATATGACTTAGAAAGAGTAATCGTAGACAATAATTCTCAAATCCTAGTAATAAAAATCTACGAAAACACTGCCGACAAAAAGCCATGCTACATTACAGCTAAAGGAAGTAAAGGCGGAAGCTACAAACGCGTTGACGATAAAGACATTCGCATGTCGAATGACGAAGTTTACGAAATAGAAAACGCGCTACGCCCAAGCGATATGGATTTATCTATTGTTAAAGAAGCTACAAAATCTGATCTAAACAAGGATTTAATCGAAAATCTTATAGCAAGACGAGCAAATTCCAAGGCTTTGCGCGGTACTACAACAGAAGAAGAAAAGCTCACGCGTCTTAATATTACAGATAAACAAGGGCGCGTGCGAATGGCAGGACTTTTAGCTCTTGGAAACTATCCACAGCAATTTTTCCCGCGATTGTTTATTGACGTAACAGCTCACGCTGGAACAGAAAAATCTTCGACTGGAGTACAGCGTTTTATAGATCGCGAAGAATGCAGCGGAGCAATATCAGAAATGATTGAAGATGCCGTAAATGCGGTTATTAAAAATCTTCGAGTTAGCACGTTTATTAACGGCGTCGAACGCATAGAAGAATCGGAAATACCACGCGAAGTTCTACGTGAAGCCATAGCTAATGCAGTAATTCACAGAGAATATCACGAATATTTTCAAGGTCAGCCTGTAAGCGTTGACATTTTCCCAGACAGAGTTGTTGTAACAAATCCTGGAGGATTATGGGGAGGAAAAACGCTTGATAATATTGACGACGGCGAATCGAAGTGCAGAAACGCCGCGCTTATGCAATTGGCACAATATACTCCAATCGAAGCAAATAGAATTGGAGCAGGCCCAGTTGAAGGCCAAGGCAGCGGAATTGCGTTTATGATTAACGAAATGCAAGCATGGTCGCTGCCAAAACCACAATTTATATCTAAGCTTGGCTCTTTTAGCGTGATTTTGCAGCGCGCAAAAGCAAAACTTCCTCGCAACATGAATTATGTAAATTACATAGATCACACAAACCGCTCTGAGATAATGGATTCTAACAAAAACTATGTTGAGGAACTCGCTAATACTAAACAAACTAAACAAACGTTGGAAAATTACACTCAAGAGGAAGGCACACAAGCGGAAAGCAAAAACAAGCCGCTAAATGACGATATTTTACTAGCGCTTATACCTGTTGACTCTACAATAACGACTCCAGAATTAGCTGAACTGACTCAAAAGTCTCCAGAAACAGTCAGACGACATTTGCGCAAGCTAATTGCAGAAGATAAAGTAAAAGCACTAGGGAAAGTAACAAGTAGACAGCGTAAATATATGAAAACTGGCAACTGATTTGCTATAAGCCAATACTAAACTCCGCACGAGCGATTCGCACGCACGCCCGCGCTCCCGCAAGCGCCACTCACTTACACTAAATCTCACAAACTTTCATATTTAAACCATTTGCCAGTTTTGGGAAGTTTTTTGAGCAATTATTTGCCAGTTTTTGGAGGTTTTTCGAGTAATTATTTGCCAGTTTTGGGAAGTTTTTTACGCAATAATTTGCCAGTTTTGGTAGATTTTATGTGAAAATTGAGCGTTTATAATATTGTTTACATACTATATGGCAGTTCTATTCCTATCTTCTTAAGGATTGGAAGCTGAGGCTGTAATCACCTGATTATCTCGGGCACCATCTCCTGCGATATCTGACCAATATGCTCAGCAACTATTTTGGCAACGTACAGCCTACCTAACATAATTTGCCAGTTTTGGAAGTTTAATGTTATTTATGGATCAGCATAAGTCACCTTCTAATACACAAGAACAACAATCTTATTTTTTGAATTTTCAACTGCTTTTATGTAGATTTTATGCAAAAAACTGTTTGTAGATTGTAAATATGACATTTTAGGATATTATTATATTAAGGAATATCGCTGTAGATAGTAGATAATAATCGTAAAAACAGCAAACTGAGCACTGGAGGCAACTATGTTGCTTAATTTTAGCGTAGAAAACGCGCTAAGTTTTCGTCAATCGCAACAATTCAGCATGCAAAGAACCGTACATGCAAAAAACAGTTCGTGGCCCCATCCAGATGTATCAACTCTTGCAGCCATTTACGGAGGAAATGCCTCAGGGAAAACAAATCTGCTAAAATGCATAGCATTCTTAAAAAATTTTGTGGAAGGAAGCTTCAAAAGCGGCAACTCAAATTCAAAAATAAATGCACTTCCTTTTCTTTTGAATAAAGAGTCTGAAAATAAACCTTCGACATTCTTTATAGAATTTATTGCAAGAGATAAAAACAGGTATAAATATTGGTTCACCTTCAATAATAACTACATTATTGAAGAGGTACTATGGCTTTTCCGCTCTACAACAAACAGAAAAACTGTGCTGTTTGAACGAGAGCATGGCAAACCAATGCGATTTGGCTCAAATCTAAAAACCATAGGAAAAACTGTAGAAAAAATTACAAGAAACAACGCATTATTTCTATCTGCAGCTGCAGCATCAGGCGTACAAGCATTGCAAGCTGCATACGAAGAAATAACTTCTACACAGCAATGCAGAACAGTTGACTTTGATAAGTATTCCAATAATTTGATAACAGTTTTACAAGAAAATCCAGATTTTGCATCCAACATTAGCAAATTGCTAAAATATGCAGATTTAGGATTAAAAGGTGTAACAGTCCAATCCGAACAGCTAGATGCTAAACAATCAGAAAAACTAGCGAGACTCGCAAATCTTCTTAATGAACTTGACGGAGACAACAATAAACTTACAGATAACACTTCTGAAAACACTGAAAAATTGCAAAAATTCAGTGTTTCACGTTTAATGTTTACACATTCTGGTCAAAAAGATTGCCAACTTCCTGAAGATTTTGAATCTTTAGGAACTAAAACAGCATTATTGCTATTTGCTTTCGTTATAGATGCATTATCAAAACATTCCATACTTCTAATCGATGAAATCGACACAAGTCTAAGCATGCAATTCGTGTCTGAAATACTCAAGCTTTACAGTAATCCAGAAACGAATCCTAACCAATCGCAATTAATTTTTACTACTCACGATTTAAGTCTTATTAGTAATTCTGGAACCGACAAAACTATTCTCGACAGAGATCAAATTTGGTTTATAGAGAAAAATACATTAGGCGAATCTTCACTACATCCACTTACGGAATGGGAAAACCGCAATGTAAACTTTGGTAAAAACTATCAACACAACATATACGCTTCAGCACCACAACCATCTCTATATGATGTTTTTGCGGAAATACTTACAAATACTAACAGAAGCTAAAACACTACCAGTATTCAAAACAATATAAAACACTAGTATTCATGAGGAGCGGGCTATGGTTCATGTTCCATCACACGGCCGTTCGAAGAAACAGTCGAAACGAAATAAAAGATTCCTCATTGTTTGTGGCGGTGTAGTTACAGAGTTTGAGTATTTTAGCTATATAAAATCAGAAGTAAGTAAATATTGTGCTACATCATGGAATATTCATAAATCAATTAACATAGAAAAAGAGGGCGTAGATCCACTCACTTTAACGAATTATGCGATTAAACTTGAGAGATTAGACTGCAAAGAAGCAAAAAAAGAAAACTACGATCCTTTTACGCTGGTATGGGTTGTAACAGACGTTGATGAGTTTGGAGAAAAAATTCAGCAAGCTCAATCTAAGTCGGATTCAACTTTCGGGAAAGTAAAATTAGTAATTTCCAACCCTTGCTTCGAAGTATGGCTTATTGACCATATAAAAAGCTGTCCTCTTTCTTGCACAGAAACGCGAGATTGCCAAAAAGAAGCAAAAGAACTTGGACTACTGCACAACACTACTGGGAATAAAAATAAGCATATTCAATTAGAAAAATTAACCGGAAACTATGAGAATGCTTTTAAAAACGCAAAACAACATATGCAAACAGAGCAAAAAGAAAAGCGAAAAAATCACCCTTCAGTAACTCAAAAGTCAAACTACGCTCCTTGGACAGATGTACCAGAAATAGTAGAAACAATATTAAATGAATGCAAACATGCTTCAGGAATAGATTTGTCAGAAAAATTGTGAATTAATAATGTAACTGCATGCGCATGAAATTATAAAGAGATTGTAGGAGATATGATAACGCGATATTGGTGAGATATCACAGTTATAAATGGGGGTATAACAGTCACGGAAGTCAAAATGACTGTGTACAAAATATAGAACATTAAAAATATAAAACATTAAAGCACAACTAAAAGTTGCGAAAGAAAAACGCTAAAATAGTGAATATGAGTGCAACAGCAGCGAAGAGATATGTTGAAGCAGCTGGCGGAATCATCTACCGCTTGCGCAAAACTACTAGCAAAAAGAGCGAGCCAAGCAAGCCGAACAGCACAAATCCAAACGAAGATTTCGGTAATGTTGGCAGCGATTCCAACGCTTGCAATCAAGTGTTAAACGAAAACAACATAGAGCTTTGCCTTGTTTACCGCCCAAAATACAACGATTGGAGCTGGCCAAAAGGTAAGAACGAAGCCCATGAATCGCATCGTCACACTGCTGTGCGCGAAGTTGGCGAAGAAACAGGATACGCGGTTACACTGGGGCCGCACATTGCGCAAATCGAGTATCCACTCGAAAACGAAGGCAAAAAATCGTCTGCAAAAAGCAGCACAAAAAGCGGCTCGCAAAATAACAGTCAGCCAGAAGTAATCAAGCGAATCCACTACTGGATGATGCGCGAAATAAGCGAAAGCGATGCAATAAAACGACTTCCAGCATTTGGCCCAATAAAACCAGCAAAGCCTACGGAAATCGGCAATGTTATTTGGCTTGCGCCCAAAGACGCACGCAAAAAACTTACGCACGATAGTGATCAACTTGTTTTAGACGCATTCCTTGAGCGAATCAAATCTGGGCAAGCAAATTATAAAACGCTTATTCTTGTGCGTCACGGAAAAGCGGAATCGAGAAAAGCTTGGCAAGGAAGCGAAGCAACTCGCCCAATCACACCTATTGGGTCCGCCGCCTCCTACGCGCTTGGTCGCGAGCTTGCTTGTTATGCTCCAAACAAAATTGTTTCGTCTCCTTGGAAGCGATGCTTGGAAACTGTAGACGCTTTTGCAAAAAACTCTTCAATCAATATAGAAAAAGTGGCGGAGCTTACAGAAGATTTTCACGAGAAAAATCCAAAGTCAACTCTAAACGTGCTAGTAAGTGAAATCAAAAATCTTATAGATGCAACTAACGATGGCAACATATCAACAACAAAATCAGAAACAACAACGATTATGTGCCTGCATCGCCCAATTATTGGAACATTTTTTGCGCATTTAAGGGATATTTCTAAGCCAAAAGCAAATAAACGCATACTTAGTCAAAAATCGCCATATATGCCTACTGGAAGTGCCGTAATTTTGCACATTGTAAGCTCCAAAAAAGGTCCTAAAATCATAAACATAGAAAAGGTTTTGCCAATTGTCTACTAATATTAATTCGCAATCGGGTTCAATTCACTCAAGCGCATCCGCGTTTATGCCAAGCCCAATCGGCTCGAATCGCCCTAGCAGGCCAGCACAAATGGATCCAGCAATGCTAGCGCAAATCGAAGGCGGCACAGACCCACAAATCGTAAGCGAGATTAGTCACACTTCCGCAGCCGTCTTGCTAAACCGCGTTCATAAAACGCAAACTCCCGAAATTGTTGAGCGCGTGCTTAACTTGGTAGAAAACGAAGGCATTGAGATTATTGCGGATTTATGGAGCAAAGCCGAAGCTCAGTCTCTTCCTGGAATGCTTTGGAGACTGTATTTGCTTAGAACATCACTACGCAAGAATGGCGACTCTTATGCTGCATATTGGCGCATTGGCGAGCCAGAGGCCACTAGCGCTTCGGCGATTACTGGAGTTGACGAGTCTCCTACAAAAGAAGATATTGCGCGACTTGCAGACTCGATTCTTTCTGGCGCGTTTACTGGCGATTTTGCTGTTGCGCTATATCGCGCTTCTGCGTTTAGCGCGATTATTTCGCGCGGAATGCGCACGTACGCAAAAAGACTAGGCCAGACGCAAAATTCTGAAAGCAGCAGCGCGCAAAAAATTGCCAACGTTTTACACACTTGCGCAAACATGCACGCGCTTTCTTTAGACTTTGCTAGCGGCGCAAAATTATGGCAAGCAGGCAAGCTTGATTAGATTATTCGCGGCGCGCTGAAATCTAAAAGCATGTATACTCAGGAAGTGACGCTGGCTTGTGCTTAAGCCCCGGGCTCCATTTTTTGCCGCTGCGAGCGGCGTTTGCGCCGACAGGCGCTTTCACAAGTCAGCGTTTTTAAGATGTTTTAAATTCTCCAACAATTCACAAAATTCAACCTTCATTAACAATTGTTTATATTTTTTCTAAATAATCACGGCACGCCGCTAGCTTAACGTGCAATGCTTGCACTAATCTAGAAGGTATGGATCTTCATGTTTTACATCATCCGCTGGTGGACCACAAGCTCACCGTTTTGCGAGATAAGAATACACCATCTAATATTTTCCGCGAGTTAGTTTCCGAATTGGTAACTCTCGAAGCATACGAAGCAACACGCAACTTGGAAGTTAGCGATCGCGAGATTGAAACTCCTATTTGCAAGATGACTGGCAAGCATTTGAACCGACCACGCCCAATGGTTGTGCCTGTTTTGCGCGCTGGTCTTGGTATGCTCGACGGCATGACTCGCCTTCTTCCAACCGCTGAGGTTGGATTCCTTGGCATGAAGCGAGACGAGCAAACTCTCGACATCGTCACTTATGCTAATCGTTTACCAGAAGATTTGACTGGTCGTCAATGCTTCCTTCTTGACCCAATGCTTGCTACTGGTGGCACTCTTATTGCTGCTACGCATTATTTGGCAGAGCGCGGCGCTAAAGATGTTACTGCTATTAACATTTTGGCAGCGCCAGAAGGCTTGGAGCGCATTGAGAAGGAGATTGATCCTTCTATTGACTTTAAGGTTGTTGTTTGCGCTGTAGATGAGCATTTGAACGACAAAGCTTATATTGTTCCAGGTCTTGGCGACGCTGGCGATCGTTTGTACGGCTTGATTGACTAATAATCACCAGCTAAATCAAACGAAAACTAGAATCAAAAGCTAGAAATAAAACTACAAAATAGCCTGCTGATTTGCAACACTTTGCAAGCTTCAGCAGGCTTTTGTATTTACATCTTTAATTATTTGTCGGTCTCATATTCGTTTAATTTTATTACTATTAAATTCCAGTTCGTGAATACTCCATAATACCATTGAGACAACTACGATAGATGCAGCTGCAACAGTAGCAACATTAACTTGCGGTCCACGATCCATTGTGTACTTGACCATTCCACGATTCAAAACATGTACAACAATAAATTGGCCAAAGAATATTTCAATAAAGCCAGCAAGTATTAATATGCTATCAATAATAATTAATATTTTCTTACGAATTAATCCTCTATTACACAACCCAACAATCATTTGAATTATTGGTGAAATAATTGAAACTAACACAACACCCAAAAGACTTAAATCAAAATCTGCTGGATACTTTCCTGGCATTTTAATAAGCAATAAAACTGCTAAAAATACAAAAGATAATGGTAAAAACCATTCTTTCCAATATTTAACGACGAACACGATAATAAGCTCCTTCACCATTGAATGAATACCAATTCTTATCCCAATCTAAATAATTTTCAGTGTGTTGAGCTATACGCAATCTACCGTTGCTTTTTAGGAATACAAACCCTATGTGATCGACAGTACCATCATTACTTTCATCAACACCAATAAAATCTCCATCCCTAACATTATCTACTAACATTCCCCAATAACTTGTACTAAATCCATACCCCATATAATTTTTAAAAACATTGGCATTAATCCAAGAAACCGAACGATCTCCTCTAGCTTTCCACCACCACCCTTTAAATACATCATTATGCTTATCCATACCAATACCACCAGCATATAGAATTTGCGAAGCGAAATTTGTGCAATCTGCCGGAAATATTAACTTACTTTTTTCTTCACCATATTTTGGATTTATTTTCCACGCCCATTCTCGCGCATATGCTCTGGCCGCTTCAAGATTTATGCCTGAATTTCTCTCAGTAAGTAAAGGTTTGCGAGGTGTAACCTCCTGCTTTGATGGAAGCCACAATTTTGCAATATTAATAGCTTCCTTTTGTGTTAGTTCATTTTTTAATACTTTTAACTCTAATTTATGCAATTCTGATAGAATCTGATTATTTTCATATTTATTCTCATATATATCTAGAAATTGCAATATTTTTGTTACATTATTGTTATCTTTATGCGAGGAATTAAAAAGAGAATTTTTGTAAATAGTAGCTGTTTCTTCACTAAGAGAAGGAAGCATAGCTTCGCTCTGTATTCTTTGTAATTCTGTAAAATATTTTGAAATATAGAACTTTTTTACTAACTCTGGATTTTCATAAGTATCTAGTAAAGAAAAATACATACTCTGAAATTTTGTCTTATGCTGCTTTTTGGGAAAATCTACATAAGTCTCTGATTTATAGTCAGATGATTCAGCTTGAGCAACATTAGCAAATGACAATATTAAAATAATAGAAAATAGCGCAGCTATAAATGTATAATGCAAGACAACTTTGTTTTTCATATATAACTCCATTATTATATAAAATCCCTTTTCATTATTTTATCACAATAAATACCAGTTGTCAAATATACACAGCGGCTATGTAATCATATACTCATCAGTTCTACATTTAAATAGCCTACTGATTTGCAACACTTTGCAAGCTTCAGCAGGCTTTTGTATTAATTGATTGTGCAATATTGCATAACAAATCAGATAATATAGCTAATAATACAACTAAGCTTTATTCACAGCTCCTTTAGCATATAAAGCCTCTAAAGCATCGCGCAAAGCCCCACTGTAGCTGATGCCAGCTTTTTGTGCCCAAGTGTCAAGCCAAGCTGGAACAGTAACATTTTTACGAACTGCCTGAGAACCGTATTTTGCAGCATAGGAATCCATATCAAGCGCAACCATAGACAACTTTGAATTAGGATTTTCTACAACAATATCACTAATATCACTAGCTTTTGGCGCAGTCTTACCACTTTCGAGTTCTGTAAGAACCCATCCACTTGCTGCATCTTCTGCCATAATCAGAGCCTCTGCAAGATTACTACCGCCAGTTACACACCCTGGCAAATCAGGGACTTCTGCAACAAAACCCCCACTATTATCTTCGTATGGAGTAAGAATAACAGGATACGCTAATTTCATCATTTCACCTTTGCTTCACTAATTCCCGCCTGACGCCAAATTGACTTAACAACAGATGGGTTAATATCACCTGGATGTTTAGGCACTGTGACTTTACCTGTTTTAGTTTTATGTACGAATTGACAATGACTTCCACGCTGTGCAAAAAGTATCCAGCCGTCCTTCTTAAGACGTTTTTCAATCTCTTTGTATCTCATAAAAAGATTATACACACTATGCGCATAAAATAAAATAATCAATCAAATTTTTACTAAATCGCGCATATGCCTATGTTAATTTACCGCGGACGAGTTACGGCCACTTTGCGAGCGCGCTCGGCTAATTCGTCCAATTTGGCAAGCTCCGCGCGCTGAGCGTCACTTTGCTTTGGCGCAAATTCACCGTAACGATTTTGCGCAGCTGTACGAATTAAAAAGTCAGCCAAACGCGGATTTTTTGGCAAAACCGAACCGTGCATATAAGTGCCGATAACGTTGTATTTGCGCGCACCTTCCGTGTGGTCTTCGCCGTTGTTTCCACAATTTTCGCCATCAACCAATCCAAGTGGCTGCGTACCATCTTGCAAACTTGTGCGCCCAGAATGGTTCTCGTATCCCACAATATCTCCAAAATCGGCGCTATGCTCCACAAGATTTCCAATCATGCGCACGTCTTGGCCAACCGTATGCTCGCCGAGTATGCCTATGCCTTTAAGCTTCTGGCCTTCAATAGTCTCAAAGTATTCTCCAAAAAGCTGGTAAAGCCCGCAAATCATAAGCATTGGAACGCCATTTTTTGCAAGCTCGCGAATCGCGTCTGCGCGCGCAAATAAATCATCTGTCACTCTACTTTGACCATGATCTTGGCCACCGCCACCAAGAATCATATCCACGCGCTTTGGCCAATCATCACCAACATTGTACTCGTGAAGCACGGGCTTGTAGCCATACAATTCCGCTCGGCGCATAATCGTAAGCACATTGCCATAATCACCGTAAATATTCATGTCTTTCGGGTAGAGCGACACAATATCTAATACACGATTTTCGGCTTTGCTTGCAACTACAGTATTCGCTTGACCAACATCACTCATATTATTCATTACGACTACTTTCTTTACTTTCCAACTCCAACGTCTTTAACGCTTGCGATTTGCCCTAATGTAGCTCGCACGCGAAGCATTGCAGTGTATGTGCAATATATGCGTTTTGCGTTTTTAGCATTGCTACTAAAATCACCATTCACAAAAGCTTTAACGTCTTCTTCTAAATCAGTGTTCACATTTCTAGAAGCAACTTTGTCGTATTGCAAACGCAAAGCCATATCCCATGCGCGTGTGCCAGAAACGCAAGCGACTCCAGTGCTGCTAAAGCACGTAAAATCAACATCCCACAGCCAGCTCATGTCTCGACCGTCCGCGTATTCGTCGCAAATTGCAATCATTGTGTCATGATTTGCAGGCTTACAAGAAGCGAGCGCAAGTCTAAATCCAATAGGATTTTTCACTAGAACAAGCTCCACAGGAGCGCCGTTAACTTCGATTACTTCGCCTCGACCAAATGCTGGCGTTACGCGAGAAATAGCTTCCATAAGCGCATCGTCGTCGAATTTTGCGAGTGTTGCATCTTTTTTAGCAGCATCCGCCAAAATAGCGCGCACAATCGTAGACGCAGCAGCCGCGTTAAAAATGTTATACACGCCTCGCAACTTAACGCTAGTAGTTTTTCTATGCCCATCAATCAAAAAATCGGCTTTATTATCTGCATCTGCAACTTTTGCCAAAACAACATCTGCATGCGGAAGATTGCGCGAATCATCATGCGAATCACTACGCGAATCGCCACACAAATCGCCACACAAATCACTATGCAAATCGTCGTCGGTTGGGAACATGCTTCTTAACGAATCATCCAAACCAAAATACTTTACTTTGCAAGGCGGCAAAACGTCTTTAGAAAGCGCGGAAATTCGCGGATCTTCGCGATTTAACACAACTACTCGCTTAGTCGCGTGCGCAACATTACTCAGCAATTTAGCTGTAGTGTCAATCTCGCCAAATCTATCTAACTGATCTCGCATAACGTTTAGAAGAAGCGAATAGCGCGGCTTTATTTGATTTACAAAATGCACAGCATAAGCTTCATCAAGCTCTAAAACAGCTATATCCGCATCTAACTTTGTGCCAAAAACAGGCATTTCTTGCACAAGCGACGCCACAACTCCGCGCGTAAAATTCGATCCCGTAGGATTTGTAAACACGCGCAATCCAGCATCTCTGAGCATAGACGCAACCATGCGAGTCGTAGTAGTTTTGCCATTAGTTCCCGAAATTAGCACAACTCCGTAAGGCAAACTCCCTAGCGTTCTAGCTAAAAACCCACGGTCTAGTGTTTCTACAACTTTGCCTGGTAAAGCGCTTCCGCCGTGGTGCAACGCTCTAGAAACCGCGCGAACCAGCTTTCCTACAGCAGGCATAAAAGCATCAAGCAGCATGGCCATCATAGCCTCCAACAGCATCGTTTCCTTGCGCATATGATTGCGGCTGGTATCCTTGCGGCATATCTTTAAACTTAGACGTTGCTCCAAGAAAAGCTAGATTAAACGTTTCTGTAGGGCCATTACGATGCTTTGCCATAATAATGTCTGCTTCGCCAGGGCGATCTTCTTTGTTGTAAAAATCAGGCCTATGCACAAGAAACACAACGTCTGCGTCTTGCTCAATAGATCCCGATTCGCGCAAATCCGAAAGCTGAGGCTTTTTATCGTTTCGCATTTCTGGCCCTCGGTTTAGCTGGCTTAGTGCAACAACTGGCACTTCTAGCTCTTTTGCAAGCAGCTTTAACGCACGCGAAAACTCGGAAACCTCTTGCTGCCTAGATTCAACCCTTTTACCCGAAGCCATAAGTTGCAAATAGTCGATTACAACTAGCTTTAGGTCGTTCGTTTGCTTTAGTCGCCTGCATTTTGCGCGAATTTCCATAAGACTCATATTTGGACTATCGTCTATAAAAAGCGGAGCGTCTTTCATTTTTGACCAAAACGCATTTAGCTTAGTCCACCTATCTGTTGTAATGTCTTCTGGAGTTCCGCGATGCATTGCCGTCATTGGAATATCCGTTTCGGCTGCGATTATTCTTTGAGCAAGCTCCAATTTGTTCATTTCTAGAGAGAACACGATTGTTGTCATATTGTGATGCAACGCTGCAGAACGAGCGAAGTCGATTCCAAGAGTTGACTTTCCCATTGCAGGCCTACCAGCTACGACTACCATTTGCCCTGGTTGCAAGCCTTGCGTCATGTCGTCAATATCTCTAAATCCTGTTGGAACACCTTTTTCAATCTCGTTACTTTGCAACTTGTCTAACTGCTCGAGAGCGTCTTGCACAACTGGGCCAATAGCGGAATAATCTTGATGAACTTTGCCAGAGCTCATCTCGTAAACTTCGGATTGCGCAAGGTTCACAACATCTTCTGCTTGATCTCCCGTAGCCGAATACCCCATTTGCGCAATCTTTGTTCCAGCAGCAATCACGTTTCGCAAAATCGCATTTTTGTGCACAATATCCGCATAATATAGCGCGTTCGCTGCTGTAGGAACGCATGCTACAAGGCTATGCAAGTAGTCTGCTCCGCCAATTTTCTCCAGGTTTTCGTCTTTTAGAAGCTCGTTTGCAACTAAAACAACGTCTACTGGTTGCGACCCAGAAAACAGGCTTATAATCGCGTCGTAAATTGTTTGATGTTTTGGAATATAAAAGTCTGCTGTTTCTAGGATTTGCGAAACTTCGCCAATAGCATCTTTGCTCATTAGCATTCCGCCCAAAACGGCCATTTCCGCATCTTCGTCGTGAGGCGGAACCTTGTCAAACAAGCTAACATTAGCGTTGGCGTTGTTTAATCGGTTTGAGTCTTTTCGATTTGACTGCCACATATCATTATCTGCCATAAAATCGAGTATAAACGTCTGCACGGAGCACGCAAACAAAAAGTTTATATAAACCAACACAAATCGTAAGTTAAATACTTCACGATTTTACAAATCAACTTAAAAGTCACAAATCACAAATCAACTTAAAAATCAACCTAACAAATCACAGATTTGCGCACTTCATCCAATCATCCGTTTTAACTCTAAGCGAATTTCCAAGCGCGCGTCCGCCAATATACACAGCGTTAAGAGCAACCCACAGCGATATTGTTTTAGTAATATCTCCCGCAAAAAGAGCCACATTTGCCACACAAACCGCGCTAATTACAATAAGATACACAACTGCTGTAATTGAGCACGATTTGGCTAAATACTTGTGATCTCCAGCCCCGATTAACACTCCGTCTAAAGCCCACATAAATCCAGATAGCGGCAAGAAAATTCCAAGAATCGTCATTCCTATTGAAACCAAAAGTTGCACTTCTGCATTTGGACTAAACAGCGGCGAGCATAACCATCCTGCAAATATCATTACAATTCCAACTATTACGCTACTTAATGCTCCTACTTGTGCGCAAACTTTTGTGATTACATTAGCGCGTTTTAATAAGCCAGCTCCAAGAGCGGAGGCGACTATTGTTTGAGCTGCAATTCCTATAGCATCTAATATGTTCATAACAAAATTCCAGCAAGAATTTGCAACTTGATATGCCGCTAAAGTGTTCGTTCCAAGTCGCGCAGCAGCTGCAACAGTTGCCACCATGCACGCGCGTAATGCCAATGTGCGTATAAACAGCGGAACGCCACTTCCAGCGCTTTTAAGTATGTTACGCGCTTGTGGACGCAAACGTGCTTTTTCTCGAGCTGCCCAAAAAATCGCTGGTAGCATTAAAACAATGCCCATATACCATTGCGCTATCATCGTTGCTATTCCAGACCCGGCAATGCCAAGGTTCATTCCAAACACAAATAGAATATCTAAAATAGCGTTTAGTACAGCTCCACTTATTGCAGCAAAAAGCGTGATTTTTACTTTGCTAAGTCCTCTAAAAATGCCATTTGCAGCGTAAATTAGCAACATTGCAGGCAAACCTGGCATAACAGTTTGAGTGTAAATAATCGCGTTTTTAAGCGTTTCGCCATTTGCGCCAAAACTTTGGCAAAGCGGACGCGCAAACACCATTAAAACAAGCGTTAGAACAACCCCAAGCACGAGAGCAAGCCACAATCCATCCATTCCAACGCTTAGCCCTTGGCGATTTTTGCCAGCACCCAATAGCCTTGCAACTTGGCTTGTGGTGTTGTACGCCAAAAACAGGCATAGCCCCGTTGTTGTTAAAAGCACGGTTGAGCCTATTGAAAGCCCTGCAAGTTGCATTTTGCCTAAATGCCCAACTATTGCAGTATCTACTAAAACAAACGCTGGCTCTGCAATAAGCTGGCCAAATGTAGGAATAGCTAGAGAAAATATATGTTTCAATAGGTCTTTTTTGTTAACGTTTTCACTCTGATCGCTCATAATAATGGCCTATTTAACGCCTTTTCATGCCTTTTTGGTAATTGAATCATTTATCTTGAATTATGCAATCGCTATCATAAAACTTTTTGAATTGCAAACTGAATATGATTTCAAAAAAGTTATCCGCAGGATATCCACAAAGTTATCCCCCATTTGTGTATAACTTTTATAGATATACACAGCAACACGCCTAAAATGTGGATAACTGAAAGTTTTATCCACATTGCGCAATCCGAGTGTGTCACATTTGCGTCTTATCTTCATCGTCGATCGCAGATTTTTCTTGAGCAATGCCAGAAAAATCATAAGCGCGCTCACCTTGATCCGCTAAATCAACACCCTTACGCTCTTTAGCTTCCGATATTCTCCAACCAAAAAGCTTCTCTAATCCAAACGCAAGCAACGCTGTAACAGCTCCAGAATAAAGAATGGTGATTGCCAGAAGGCATATTTGCGCAATTAGCTGATGCCAATCGCCAGTAGAAAGCAATCCGCTTGCATCCGCAAACAATCCAACAGCTATAATGCCAATAAGCGCAGCAATGCCATTTACGCTTACAACGTGTAGCGCACCATCGTAGCGAGTAAAAGTCTTAGAATGCGTAGCAAGGCATGTAACAACACCAACAATCGCACCCAGTACAACCGCCCACAAAGGCGCTATAACGTCCGCAGCGGCGGCACTAGCAGCCAAACCAGCCATGATTCCACTAGCTGCTCCAACGGCGCTAAAACATCCCGAGCGCAAGCGTTCCGTAACGCCCCAAGCAAGCATAGACGCAGACGCTGTAATAGTTGAGCTAACCCATGCATATCCAGCAACTCCTGGAAGACCTACAGAAGATCCAATCATTAAGCCAAGCCATCCAAACCAAATGATGAAAATTCCAAGAACAACAAATGGAACATTGTGCGGAGCTCGTGCAGAAACATTGGAAAAATGGCCATTAACCGCAAGCTCGCTAGAGTTTTCTAAAGAAGAATCGCCCTTAGCTTTAGAATCATCGCTAGAAGCAGCAGAATCATTAGTCTTATTAGACTTTGCGACTTCCATCAAAAGTGCGCGAACTAAATTGCCCTTGTGCTCCGAATTTGCGCCACCCAAAGTCGCAAAAGACTTGGTATGCAAAACAAAATTCTTAAGAGGAAAATGAGCATGACCGCCAATAATAAGAACAATTGCTAAAGCCGAAACAGCCGCAGCTACGTGCAGCAAAGATCCGCCTGCAAAATCGTGAACCTGGATTCCAAGAGCCTGAGATATAGCGCCATTTGGCGAAAGCAGACCGCCTCCACAAACCATGTGCGCAAGAGGCGCAAACACAAGAGTTACCCAAACAGCTACGAATATTAGCCAAATCGCGTAGCGCACACGACCAGCAAGCGCGCCAGTTATAAGAGCCACAGCAACAACCGCGCACGCAAGTCTAAATGCCGCTGGAATTCCGCCAGCAAGGCCAGTGTTTGCATCCATCGAAGTAAAAATGCCGTGATCTGCCACCATTGAATCACGTAGCAGCAATCCGCTTACAGGGTCGCCAACAACGCCGCCAATCATGTCTTTGCCAGCAAAGGCCATTGACCAGCCCCAAAGCGTCCAAACTATGGTTGTTACCGCAATTGCACCAGCAGAAAGCATCATCATGTTAACCATTGATGTTGCGCGCTCACGGCCACCATAAAACAGTGCGATTCCTGGAGTAATTATAAACACTAATGCGGCAGCTAGTAACGCCCATTGCGGATCTATTGCGGTCATTTTTCACCTCACAAACGCAGCCATCGGTGGTTGCAATTTAATTTATATTCTAATCAACTCAAGCTAAAAGTTACTAAAGCAAAATTACTTAATCTAAAATGCGACTAAAACCAAAAGCAACTCAAGCCAAAATGCCGTCTACAAAACTTTCTGGGTCAAACGGAGCAAGGTCATCTGGGCCTTCCCCTAGCCCAACAAGCTTTACAGGAACTCCAAGCTCGCGTTGAACAGAAATCACAATTCCACCCTTTGCGGAACCGTCTAACTTTGTTAGCACAACGCCCGTAATTCCAATAGCTTGAGCAAAGACTTTTGCTTGAGCCATTCCATTTTGGCCAGTTGTAGCATCAAGAACTAAAAGCACTTCGTCTACAGGGACAGTTTTCTCGATTACGCGGCGGATTTTGCCAAGCTCTTCCATAAGATTTGCCTTATTTTGCAACCTTCCAGCCGTGTCTACAATCAAAACGTCTGCGTTTGCTTCTTTGGCAGCCGCAGCGCCATCAAAAGCCACGGAAGCAGGATCTGCGCCATCTTTTTGACTACGCACAACTTTAACGCCTGCAGCATTTGCCCAAGTTTCAAGCTGATCGGCAGCAGCCGCGCGGAAAGTATCGGCAGCAGCAAGAATTACAGAACGATTTTTAGAAACCATTAGTCGCGCAAGCTTGCCAGCAGTAGTGGTTTTTCCAGTGCCATTTACGCCAACCATCATGATTACGCTTGGCTTATTTGCATCTTGCAAATCTGCTTTTAGACTTCTATCTGCTTTGACTCCAACAACATCCAGCAGTTTTGCGCGCAATGTTTCGCGAACCTCTTGCGCGCTTGCAGCATCAGAAATCCTGGCGTCTTTTTTAAGCGACTCAACCAACTCTTCGCTTGCTTGAGCACCAACATCCGCCATTAAAAGCGTATCTTCTACATCTTGCCAATCATCTTCACTAATATTATCTTTGCTTAAAATGTTAAAAAGCGCGCGTCCAAAAGGATTTTGACTATTCGCAAGCTTGCCTCTAAGCCTAGCCATTCTAGACGTTGCATTTTCTGGCAATTGCGCGCTAAAATCGCCATTATTTTCAGCGCTACTAGACAATGGGTCTTCTTTGCTAGTAGGTATTACTGGGCCATTCGATTTTCCAATAATTCGCAAAACAACAGCTACCGCCACTAAAGCAACAGCTAAAATAACTGCGCCAACAGTAAACCATATAACCAAATTTAAGTCCATAACCATGTTCATATAATAAGCCTATGAAATTAAAGGGACACATTAAAGGGAATTTGCTCAAATTTTAGTTAAAATTGTTGATTATTCGCAAAAATTACACAAATATTAGTGTTCTAATACAATGATTTTACAGACCATTATGAGTGAAAATTTATGCTACATTTGCAAACCACTTTAATGACCACTTTAATGGCCACTTTACAATCAAACTGAATTGGGGTGATAGTTTATGGAAAATTTGCCATTAGTCAATGTTTACGGAGCCGATTGGTGTGGCGATTGCATTCGCGCAAAGTCCGCGCTTAACCAGTTTAATGTTGCTTTTACTTGGCACAATATTGAGTCCGAAGACGGAGCTGCTCAAAAAGCTGTTGAGATTAGCGGTCAGAAGCATATTCCTGTTGTGACTTTTAGCGACGGCAGCTTTATGGTTGAGCCATCCGCAAGCCAAATCAAAGATAAGCTTATGCAATTAGGACAACTTGCAAACTAACACGCCAACATCAAAGAAGTTGGATTAGTCTACAAAATGTAGTACACTAAGCATTTGTTGCCCCTTTAGCTCAATTGGCAGAGCAGAGTCCTTTTAAGTCTTGGGTTGTGGGTTCGAGTCCCACAGGGGGCACAAAATAAGCACTGCACGTAGCAGATGGTTCTTAAATTCCAAATCATCTTGTTGCATGCAGTGCTTTTATGCTATAACACTTAGATTTCTATATCTCTACAAACAGATAACAAGCAAATAACAGATAAATAGCATATAAATATAAACTTATTTACCTATTTACGCTACTCTCCAGCAAACACCACGCCCTTACGCAGCATAATGTTAGCGTATTGAGCACGCTCACCCGTGGCAACAACACAATATGCTTTCTTTGCTTCATCGTAGAACGCAAATCTTTCAAGAGTTCCTAAAGTGCTTGCTCCACGTTTATCGTATTTAGCAATAATATCTTCATATTCTTTCCAGATTGGAGTTTCGCAAGGGTCTCCTGGAACAACTTCCATAAGTGTAGCTGGCTTATCGGTGTATTGATCGAGTGGCATCAACTTTAAGATTGCAGTTAGCAATTCCGAAGTTCCATGACCATCGCAGCGTACAACTATAGCGTCTTTTCCTACAGACTCAGTTGGAAAATTTCCATCGGCCAATACTAAAACATCTCCATGGCCCATTTCGCAAAGAACCTTCAGCAATGCTGGAGGAATTATAGAATCTACACCTTTTAACATAATAATCTCCCTTGATTAATTGATAAATAACTATGATTAGTTGGCAATCATTGACAACTAACAAGAAAATTCTATCACCATTCACAAAAGAAATTAACAAAATTCCTAAAATAAATACGAATTATTCCACATTTCAAAGAGAATAATTCCACACTTCACTAAACAACACTTCACTAAACAAAAGTAAAGCAGATGCAAAACAGTTGTAAAACAGATGCAAAGTAAGGAATCTCTTAAAACGCTAGCAAAACAAAAATGCTCACAAAAGCACGCAAAAGCTCACAAAAAGCTCAGCTTGCCCAAACACTTGCGTCTTGATCGTACTCATCGTCGTCGCTCACTGCAGCAGCAGGAGCAGCTGCAGGCGCAGGCGTAGAATATGTGTACTCGTCGTCTACAACGCCAGAATCCGCATCCGCATTAATCGCAGCCAAAACGCGCTTATCCATCTTGTATTGTGGCAAAACGTTCTTAATGTAACTTGTTACTGCATCTTGCATAGAAACGTCGTGCCCAACGCGCTCTGCCATAAACCAACGATGATCCAAAACTTCATGGAAGAACTGCGCTGGCTGGATTTGCGACCTAAACTCAGGCGGAATCATGCGAACAGTAGGCTCAAACACTTCGCGCATCCAGTCTGTAGCAACAATCTCCAGCTCTTCGCCTTGACGCCATGTAGAAGTGCGATACGCGTCTAAATCGTTAAGAAGCCTACGCGCTTGATTTTCTTGCACGTCTAAGCCAGTCAAACGCAAAAGCTTTCTAGAAGCGTATCCAGCGTCCACAACTCGCGGTCTAACCAAAACTCTTCGCCCATCTTCGGAAGTCTTCATCTCAAGCTCGTCTACATCAAATCCAAGCTCGTTAAGGCGATTCACGCGGCGCTCAATACGCCACATTTCGTCTGGGCTAAACTTATCTACGTCTGTAAGCGTGCTCCAAAGCGAATGATATCTGTCTACAAGCCTGTTTCCAATGCTAATTTCGTCAACTTCTCCAGGCAAAAGCTGGCCAGAACTCAAATCCATTAATTCGCCGATTATATTTGTGCGAGCTAAATCAATATCGTACTCGCGCTGGCCTTCGGTAAGGCTTCCGTGCAAATCGCCAGTTTCCGCGTCCACCAAAAACGCAGTAAATGCGTCTGCATCTCGCAAGAACAGAACGTTAGAAAGCGAAACATCTCCCCAATAGAATCCCGAAAGATGCAAGCGAACCATAAGCACAGCAAGCGCATCAATTAAACGCTCCGCAGTATCTGGGCGCAAAGTTCTAGCAAATAGTGCTCGATAAGGCAGTGAGAATTTAAGATGACGAGTAACAAGCATTGCTTCAAGCGGCTCACCATTCTTATCTTTTCTACCAGCAACAACTGCTATAGGCTTAACTGTTGGAAGTTCCAGCTTGCGCAAACGTCTTAAAAGCTCATATTCGCGCTCCGCGACTTGACGAGTAATCTCCTTCATTGCGTACACTTCGTCGCCTACGTGCACAAAACGCACAACGTGCCTAGATATGCCTCGAGGAAGGTTAACAAAAAGATTTGTAGGCCATTGAGAAAGCGGCAGCTCCCAAGGAAGCATAAACATTTGAGGATTAGAGCTTGCAGCAGTAATCTTCAACGCTGGCGGTTCCGCAGAAGATACGGTCTCACTAAGCGCAGAAACCGATGTTGCTTGCGCAGCACGCGGATCCATTGAAGGAGTATCGTTCCATTCCATAAAATCTAGTCTACCCGTAAAGATGAACGCTAATAACCAAATGTGAATAAATGCAAATATAGCTACAAACTAAAATAAGCTAAATCATGCGAAAACGGGGCTCGCCTAGCGAACCCCGCCATACCCTTATACAGAAATCTCGGGCACTCAAAACAAGAATCAAGTGCCCAAGAAAACGCTAGTTCAAACGCAACTCTGTAGAAGGTGCAAACAGGTGCATCTTGGATGGATCAATCTTAATCTTTACAACGTCACCAACCTTTGGAAGCGCACGTGGATTCACGCGAATCGTTGTGAGCTTGTTCTGGTCGCTCATCATTGTAGATGCTTCTTCTGGAGATCCATCGGTGATGATGTTTCCGTAGATGTAACCGTCGGAGCCAAGATCTTCCACGTTTACAACCTTCAAGGAGAAGGCATTTGGATCGTCGGAAGTTGCCAAGCTTGCATCTTCTGGACGGAAGCCAACAATAATCTGACCCTTATCTTCCTCGGCAAGCTTATCAACAGCTTCTGCTGGAAGAGTGATGGAATCCTCGCCAATTTGAGCCTTGCCATCAACCACTGGATGCTGGTTAATGTTCATAGATGGGGAACCAATGAAGCCTGCAACAAACACGTTTGCTGGGCGGTCATAAAGCTCGGTTGGAGCACCAACCTGCTGCAAAATGCCAAGCTTAATAACGGCAATGCGGTCGCCCATTGTCAAAGCCTCGGTCTGATCGTGCGTTACGTAAAGAGTAGTAACGCCGAGCTGACGCTGCAATGCTGCAATCTGCGTACGAGTCTGTACGCGAAGCTTTGCATCAAGGTTGGAAAGAGGCTCATCCATAAGGAAGACTTTTGGTTCACGAACAATTGCGCGACCCATTGCAACACGCTGACGCTGACCACCAGACAAAGCCTTTGGCTTACGATCCAAGTACTCAGTCAAATCCAAAACTTCAGCAGCTTTTTCAACGCGCTTGCGGATTTCTTCCTTGTTTACGCCTGCAATCTTAAGAGCAAAGCCCATGTTATCTGCAACAGTCATATGTGGATACAATGCGTAGTTCTGGAACACCATTGCGATATCGCGATCTTTTGGCTGCATTGTAGTAACGTCTTGACCACCAATAAGAATGCGACCTTTGTTAACCTCTTCCAAGCCAGCCAACATTCGTAGCGTTGTGGACTTACCGCAACCAGATGGACCAACGAGTACAAGGAACTCGCCATCCTTAATAGTCATGTTCAAATCATCAACCGAAGGCTTATCATTGCCTGGGTAGATTCGAGTTACATGATCAAATACAACTTCTGCCATGATATTTTCCTTTCATCGGCAGGTACGTGCCGAACGATCCGTTGTGAAGGGTGTGCACTAAAGACCCCAAGTCCTACATCGGCGGCGTCAATCGTCCACATTTACTTACATGGTTCATTGAAGGTTCTCTTCGTTGAGCCATGATTCAATATATCATGTTTATTCAGTAAAAACAGCAAAATTACAGTATTTTCTAACACTTCGGCGTGTCGAGTATAAAAATCACTCATAAACAAAGGCTTATAAACACGATTACTTTTACAGTAGATATATAAACATTTGTTTATAAAATCGCGTGTTTAGTGTTAAAAAACAAATTGGCATAGCTGCACACTAACATAATGCATTATGGAAGATGTGAGCATGTTTGACTTGCGCTCTGGCCAAAATGTTGGCGGATACACGCTGATTGAGCGACTAGGCGGCGGCGCGATGGGCTCCGTTTGGCGAGTAAAAGACGACGGCGGCCATTTTTACGCAATGAAGATTTTGCGCGCATCAATGCTAGAAAACCAAGACGATGATTTGGAATCTGCAGAAGTTAGCAATCCGCAAGAGCAAGCAAGACTTAGACTTAGGCGCGAGGCGCTAGCTTTGCAAAAAATACACCACGAAGGCGTGTGCTCAATAGTAGACATGGAGCTTGATGCTTCAATCGCTTTTATAGTCACAGAACTTATTGACGGCCACAATCTTAAAGAAGACGTTGCAATTAACGGCCCATACGTTGGTGGCGATTTAGAACGACTTGCGCACAAACTAATCGACGCCGTAAAAGCAGTTCATAGCGCGGGCATAATTCACCGAGATATTAAGCCTACAAACATAATGATTTCCACTACTGGCCCAGTTTTAGTTGATTTTGGAATATCTATGGGGCAGGGCGAGTCGCATGTTACGCGAACTGGCCTTGTAATGGGAACCCCAGGATTTATTGCTCCAGAAATCATTGAAGGTGGAGAATCGAGCGAACTTACAGATTGGTGGAGCGTAGCTGCCGTTTTAGCTTTTGCAGCAACAGGAAAGCCTGTTTTTGGAACCAAGCCAATAATGGCAGTTTTAGAAAGAGCAGCATCTGGGAACGCAAATCTTAATGGCCTTCCAATAAGAACAATGCAAGCGTTCAAAAGCGCATTGAATCCTAAAAGAAGCGAGCGATGCACTCCAGAACAGCTTGAAAACGCAATTTTCCAAGATGCCATGAACCCTACAGACTGGCAGGATTCAAGCTACCCTTTTGAGAACAGCTTTAGTGGAGAAACTGTACCTAATAATGCCAAAACTCACGATTTTAACACGACTTTTCAAACAAAAAAACTTCCAGAAAACCCTAGAAAAATGTGGGGTTCTAAGAATGTTGACAACACAACTTTATTACACTCTACAGAATCGGATTTAATAGATTCCGCGCCAACATCTTTGCTAGACGCCACTAGCACATCTATTACCAAAGTCTACGCGCACAACCCAGAACAAGTTGCAGAGACGGAACAAGTCGCAAACAATCCAGAACAAGCGCCCGAAATTGCCGTGCTGCCCAATCCAGACGAAAATCCGCATCCAAATGTAAATAAATACTTATTTCGCGGGCGAGTGGCGTCGGCTATATTCCTTACTCTTGCAAGCTTACTAGCTGCGATTTCTCCAATAGATGCGCTTGCAGCAAATGCTATTTTTATGCTAATTACAGCAACAATCGGATACAATGTTTGCTCAAGCGTACGCAGAAAATGCGCTAACGAATCCGTTGGCGGAAAAGACGTATTTATAAGAGTTGCTAGTATACCTTGGCATTTTATTAAAGCAATCGCATACTCGATTAAAAAAGTCCTAACTCTTGCAATAGCAGGCATTATTGGAGCATATGTGTATCCAATTTTAATCCACGCATCTAGCCAATTAGTCAAAGTTCAAGTTTGGTCAATTAGCGTGATTTTACCAACATACGCTCCAGATATTTGTTCACCAACTTCAATTGGATACATTATTGGATTTATTGCAGGATGGATTATTTCTTTTATATTAGGTAAAACTAAAATATTCGCCGTTGGAGCAGGGGCCATTTGCGGAGCGGGAAAATCGCAAGCAACCGATGGCGATTAAGCCCGTTGATACCGTAATCTAAACTATTCTTTTAGATTAATTTACTTATGTATGTTATTTGTAAAAATCAGGGGAAGGATAGGCATGCCTAACAGTAGCAGAAGCGCGCAAAATCAATCAAATCAAAATCTTCAAGCGCGCAAAGCTAAAGAATTACGCCAACAAACAATCGTTGGAATTGTTGTTGTTGTCATTTTAATTGGCATGATTGCAGCAATTGGAATTACAGCACTTAACGCTACCAACGCGCAAAATCAAAAGAACGCCGAACAAGCTCAGCAAGCAAGACGAGCTGTTAAAAAGCTTACGACTAGCCAAAAGCCTAAGTACGCAAACGAGCAAGGCGGAATTTTAATTAGTAAAAACGGCTATAACACAACGGCTCCAAACGCTCCGACTATAGCGGTTTATGCCGATCCTCTGTGCCCAGGATGCGGTAATTTTAATCGCGATTCCGATCAAATGCTTATTGCAATGATGAAAGCCGGCCAAATCAACCTTGAGATTCACCCAATGTCGTTCTTGGATCGAATTTCTAGCGACCACTATTCAACACGCGTAACTGGCGCAATCGCATACATTTCTTCTAACGACGACAATCCTTCGCACTTACTTCAATTTATTAACAACATTTTTGCAGAAGACTTCCAGCCAGAAGAAGGCGACGACTACAAGCCTGTTAGCAACAAAAAGCTGATTGAGCAAGCCATAAACGCTGGCGTTAGCGAAGAAGTGGCAAACAAAGCATTCAACAGAAATTATCTTGATTGGCAAAACGCTATTAATGCCGATACACCAAATCGCAAGGCTTTGTGGAATGTTAGCGGATCAAATAAGGGAGCTATGACAACTCCTACAACCACTATCAACGGGAAGCTGCTTGATATGGTTGAGGTTAGCAAGAAGAAGCTTAGTACACCAGATGCAATTCTTAAGTCTATTGGATTAGACAAGTCTAAGGTTGGAGTTGAAGGTGTTATGCCAAAAGTAACAGATAAAGATCAGCCAAATCCTCTTGACTAGTTCTTGTTGATTAGTGTGTTGGTTCCAAAAGTTGCACTTGGCAACGGGTGCTGATACACTAATCAATGTTTTGCTCGCGAAGATTTTTAACTAGCGTGCAAGAACTCGCCTCCTTAGCTCAGATGGCCAGAGCGGCCGCCTTGTAAGCGGCAGGTCGCCGGTTCGATCCCGGCAGGAGGCTCCATTTTATAGGCGTTTTGCATAACAAAAACGGTCTAAATTATAAAAATCCACTTGTATGCATATTATGAGTCATAAGCATATAAAAAGTTTTTAGTAAATTTACAATAACAATAATAAGATAATAAATTATAAATAGATTTATTTTATGATGAATCGTAAAGCTTACAAGAACAATTTATGCTGATTACTTCGCTTGAGTAAGTTCTCGGGAACCTTCCCCCAACTCAGGGTTTCCGAGCATGAGGATGGAGCGTCCCCCAACCAGCTCCTCCTCATGGGGGCAGGACAAATCCCCTTCTCTCCTGCCCCCCTTTACCTTTTATAGTTTTATAGTTTTATAATTTAAGACTGATTCTTCTTAACCCATTTTTAATGAGTTAGATCATATGCTTATAGTCTTATTTTTGGCTGATTGTAATCATTGCTATAATTAAAATTCAGTTTTGCATTGAAAGTGAGGTTGAATGGCACGCAGATGGACGCCTCAGCGGTTTGTAATAATGAGAAGACTACGCGTTTTTATATGCGTTCTAGCTCTTGTTATTTCTAGCACTGGGATTTTTGCACTTTCTGCGCGTAAATCTATTGCTTTAATCATAAACGGCAAAACTAAAGTAGTAACAACTTATGCATCTACTACACAAAGACTTCTACAAGAACAAAAAGTACCAGTTAAAACACACGACCAAGTTATTAGTACTTCGGGAGACATGTTAGCAGATCACGCAACTGTTACCGTTAGAAGCGCTTATCAAACATCCATTACAGTAGACGGTGTAACAATACCATTTTGGACTGTTGCAACAAGCATTGATCAATTAATCGGATTCTTCCAAGCAAACGCAGATCATGCTGCAAAAATAACTGTTAATTTGCAAAACATTTATAACAAGCTTACTGGTGGACTTTCTATAAACAAAAAAGGACCAGTCACAGTTATTTGCGATAACAAAACAAGAGTTGTTCCAGACGGAACACTGCCAGCAAGCTCAATTCTTGATTCTTTAGGAATAGTCTTAGGAAAAGAAGACCAAGTAACTGTTAGCGAAGAAAATGGAAAAACTTTGCTTCGCATTCTTAGAGTAACGCATGGAAAAGAATCTAGAAACGTTGTTATTCCATTTAGCACTATAAACGTAAACGACTCAAGTCTTGCAATCGGAGCTAGAGTTATTAAACAAGCTGGCGCAAATGGCGAGCGCATAGATTTGTATAACGTGACTTATGTGGATGGCAAAGCTCAAAGTGCAACGCTAATAAAGCAGTCAATTGTTAAGCCGTCGATTGATCAAATTGTTGCAATTGGCGCAAAGTATACTCCTAGAACACAAAACGAATCTAAGCCAAGCAAACGAATCAATAAACAAGAAGAAAACAAGAAACCAAATAGTCAAACTAATCAAACTCAATCGCAAAAAACAAACACGAATCAACAAAATACACAAAACAAGAGCGCACAACAGGGCGCGCAAAATCAAAATACTCAACAAAATAATAACAACAATCAGCAAAATTCTAAGCAAACCGATGAAACTTCACAAGCTATAAAACAAACACCTGCCCCCGCACCTGCCCCAGCTCCTGCAGATAACCCAAACGGCATGGTTCATGCAACGCCCGAACAAGCAAAACTTTATGCTCAAGCAGCATGCGCACAACTTGGTTGGACTGGAGCAATGTGGGAAGATCTTGTTAAATTGTGGACAAAAGAATCGAATTGGCGTTGGAACGCAGAAAATAAAAGCTCTGGCGCGTACGGAATTCCGCAATCACTTCCAGCAGATAAAATGGCGAGCGCGGGAGCAAACTGGCACGAAGACGCGTCAATACAAATAACGTGGGGCCTTAGTTACATTAGAAGTAAATACGGAAATCCTAGCGAAGCATGGAAGCATTCACAAGAAGTTGGATGGTATTAAAGTTTGGATGGTATTAAATTGACGAAAGATAATATTGAAAATCAACAAGGCCGTCTTCTTGGAGCAGCTGATATTCGCGCAATCGCAGCACAAGAGGGCATTACACCTACAAAAAAGTTTGGTCAAAATTTTGTTATTGACCCAGGAACAGTTAAAAAAATCGTTGCTGCGTCAAAAATTAATTCAAACGATTTTGTTATGGAAGTAGGCCCTGGTCTTGGCTCTCTTACACTTGCGATTCTTCAAGCGGGCGCAAATCTTACTGCTGTAGAAATAGATCCGCATCTTGCTAAGCGTTTGCCAATAACCGTTAAAGAATTTATGCCTAATGCTTTAGAACGGTTTAATGTGATTCTTAAAGACGCGTTAGAGGTAAATGCTCAAGACGTTCCCGATTTAGCAAAAGCGGCGCACTTTACGCTTGTTGCAAATCTTCCATACAACGTTGCAACACCGATTATTCTTACTCTTTTAGAAAAATTCGATAATCTTACAAGCTTTCTTGTAATGGTTCAAAAAGAAGTTGCAGATCGCTTATGCGCGCAGCCTGGCAATAAAACATATGGCACTCCAAGCGTAAAGTTGGCGTGGTACGGCACTGCTCAAAAAGCGGGTTTGATTGGCAGAAACGTATTTTGGCCTGCTCCAAATGTTGACTCCGCGCTAGTGTATTTTAAGAGAAACGATAATCCAAAAGGCAGCGAGCAAGAAAAAGAAAAAGTGTTTAAGATTATTGATGCAGCATTCCAACAGCGAAGAAAAACGCTAAACGCAGCACTAAAGAGCATTGTTCCTAAAGAAGCCTACGAACTTTCTAAAATTGATTCAACAAGACGAGGCGAAACTTTAACTTGCGACGAATTTTTAGCTCTGTCTAAAACTTTTAACAGTTAAAATACGCTTATAAACGCCGTCATGCATAGTAAGTAAAATAGCTAACACTTATGCATACGCATATGCACGCACAATGCGCACAATACAAGCACACAGCACAGATCGGAAGTTAGCATGACGCAGTTTTACGACGAGCGACTAGCCCGAAGAGAGTTCATGTATCAAAGAAAACGATTTGTGCTATCGTCTGTTGCAATCGGAGTTGCAATTGCCTTTGTTTTAGCTCTTATTGTGCAATCTCATCTTTTTGGAATTGGTGCTCCTAGAACTCCAGAAGTCGACCCAAACTATGGCGTTCAAGCGCCTTGTGCTGTAAAAAACAAAGACGAAAATAAAGCGTCTTATATAGATAATCGTGCTGTTTCTATACGCGTTCTAAATGGAACAAAATTCCGCGGATTCGCGCGAGCAGTCGGGGAAGGCCTTAGAAATCGCGGTTTTAACTTAATCGAAGTTGGAAATAGCGAAACACGCGTTAAGCGCACAACAATCTATTTTGGAAAACAGTCGATTAACGAAGCTTATACACTAGTTGCCAATTTTAAGGACGCTATTTTGCGCATGGACGACCGTCAAGATAAGCTTATTGACATTGTTTTAGGAACCACTTTTAGCAATCTTCGTCCTAAAACCGACGTTCCTGCTGCTGGAGCTACGATTAACGAGATTAGAGGCTGCGCAGCGTATAACACAATTAAGAATCTTCCAAAAGCTGCAAACCACAAGCCTATTCAGTAGTATTCTAGCTTGTATAGACGCTTTGCGTGATTCGCTTTATTCAGCTTGACTTTCGTACCATTTTTTAAGCTCTTCAACAGCAACACTGTGCTCTACAGGACCATTATCTAGTCTGTATTCCAACATGTGCTTATATGCCTTTCCAATAATCGGTCCAGGCTCCAAACCAAGAAGATTCATGATTTCATTGCCATCCAAGTCTGGACGGATTGCGTTAAAATCTTCCTGCTTTTTTAATTCGCGTACGCGATCTTCCATCTCGTCCATCGCATGCTCAAACATAAGCGACTTGCGCTTGTTTTGAGTAGTAGCATCTGCGCGCGTTAGGCGATTTAGACGCTCGTACAAATGGCCAGAATCCTTAACATACCTTCTAACTGCAGAATCCGTCCAAGGCTCGTCTACGTAGCCATGGAATCGCAAATGCAAATTCACAAGCTCGCTTACATCGTCAATAATATGATGGTCAAAATGCAAAGCTTTCATGCGCTTTCTAGTCATTTTAGCTCCAACAATATCGTGATGATGGAAGCTAACTTTTCCGCCGTCTTCAAACTTTCTAGTGCGCGGCTTACCAATATCGTGCAAAAGAGCAGCAAGTCGCAAAGTTAAATCTGGCCCAGGAACCGCACCTTCGTCATCTGTTTCAAGCGCTATTGCGCGCTCAAGAACCATCATTGTGTGCTCAAAAACATCCTTATGCCTGTGATGCTCGTCGATTTCTAAGCGCAAAGCAGGAATTTCTGGCAAAACCCTATCTGCAATACCAGAATCAACCATTGCTTCAATTCCTGCGCGCGGATTTGCCGAAAGAAGCATCTTTGTTATTTCGTCGCGAACGCGCTCCGCAGAAACAATATCTAATCTAGAAACCATGCTCAAAATGGCCTCAGCCGTGCTTGCTTCAATAGTGAAACCAAGTTGAGCAACAAAGCGAACAGCACGCATCATTCTTAAAGGATCGTCGTCAAAAGATTGACGTGGGTCTACCGGAGTTCGCAAAATACCTTTAGATAAGTCGCTTGCTCCGCCAAATGGATCCACAAATTCTAGACTTGGCACGCGCAAAGCCATTGCGTTTACAGTAAAATCGCGTCTAGAAAGATCACCTTCCAAAGTATCGCCATATTTTACTTCTGGCTTTCTGGAATCTGGATTATAAGCATCGCATCTGTAAGTTGTTATCTCTACTTTTACTTCGGTTCCGTCTTTTCTGCGCTTCAAAGCTCCAAGCGTGCCAAACTTTCGACCCATGTCCCAAAAACCGTCATGACCCCAAGACCTAAGAAGTGACTCAAACTCTTCTGGCTTAGCAGATGTGCAAAAGTCAAGATCGTGCGAAACTCTATGCAAAAGCATGTCTCGCACAGGACCGCCAACAAGCGCCAACTCGTAATTGTGATCGGCAAATAATTTACCCAACTCTATGGCTTCTGGCCAAACTTCAAAGTTCACAGACACGCTTAAAAACACCCTTTCAGCAAAAATCAAACTACATTCCAGCATACCGTTACCCCAATGCACAGCGGATTGAGTAAGGTGGAGTGTATGGTTACTCCGAAAGACTTAAGACGCATGCTCGCCAGAGCCTCGGATAATCATACCCAAAACACTCCAAGCATCCGAGTCACTCCTCTTGATGTTGCTAGAATGAAAAGCAAAATTCAACCGCAACAAGCCGAAGAAGAGGAGTCGATTTTTGTTGATATTTCGGGCTTTTCAGGCAGCTACACTGTTGAAAACATTCATGTTAATATAACGGAATCCAGGCAGCAAATATCTTCTATTAATGCTCCTTCTCCTGCATTAATGCCTCAAAGAAGAGTTAATGACGGCCCTAAAACTTTTGCTTCTCTAGACGCACAGGATTTGCCTATTGTTCGAGAATATTCCGCTGGAGGATTAGTTTTTGACTCTCTTGGGCGTGTCGCGGTTATAGCACGACATTCGCGAAGTGGACACATGGAATGGTGCTTGCCAAAAGGCCATATTGAAAAAGGCGAAACACCGCAACAAACAGCAGTTAGAGAGATTCGCGAAGAAACGGGTATTCTTGGCGAAGTTGTTGATTCAATTGCAACTATCGACTACTGGTTTACTGGAACAAGCCAGCGTGTGCATAAACTTGTTCACCACTTTGCGCTTAAGTATGTTAGCGGCGAATTATCTGTTCTTGGAGACCCAGATCACGAAGCAGAAGACGCGATTTGGGTTGATTTTAAGAACCTTAACGACATTTTAAGCTACCCAAACGAACGAAAAATAGCATGGATGTATGCTAAAAAGGCGAATAGGCGGCAAAACCGTGATTAACGTTACTAATGTGATTAATGTGATTGATTTTTCAAAAAACCAGTTGCGTAAGTCGCAAAAAAACGCGTTTTTAAGACTTTGCGTAACCACAGTTCTAATGGCACTCTTGCTTGCGACTTTCCCATTCTTCTTCGCACCAAAAATCGCGTATGCTAATCAGTCTTCCTTAAGCTCCTACTCTTTGTATAACACAAAATCCAAAGGAATTTCGCTAAAAATCGTAAAGTCAACTTCGATTCTTACAGATAAAAGCGGATACCACATTAGTCTTCTGCTTAAAAACAACAGTTCTAAAGATTTTCCAGAAGGCAAAATTCAAGTCACTTTTAACCCTTGGTACACTTTTATGTCTAGAACCGACTTGCAAAAATGGAGCCAAGACGAGTCTAGGATTCCAACGCCTCAACTAATAGGCGAAGTTAGTGTTCCAGCGCTTGCAAGCGGAAAATCCTATAGTGCGCAAATTGACGTTGATGCAAACAGTCAAAATCTTTCAAACATTATTTATTGGGGTCCAAAACCTGTTTCAATAACGTATTCTTCTTTAGATTTTAAGCATTATTATTCTGTTAAATCGTTTGTAACTCGAGCAAATATTGGCATTAAAAACGTTCAGACTCCGCCAATTAATGTGACTTTACTAATGCCAATAATCGCAAAATCTTCCGATTGGCGTTTTAACATTAGCAAGCACAATATTTCTCCTTCTATTAACGCCATTAGTGAATCGCAAGAAAATTTAGCAAACCCTACAACAGGCTCCACAACAAGTTCTGCAACTAACAGAAAAATCAGACTTAGTAAAAGCAGCATTAAGCGCATTACTTCTTTGATAAATCTTGTTCAAAAGCATCCAAAGTTGCAAACAATAGCAGACCCAAACACTCTTAAATTTAGTGAACCAACATTTACACCTTCCGTATTTATGCAAAATAACGGTTTTAACATAAGCAGGTATGCGGAATCTGAAAATCATGTTTCTTATAAACTAGCTGGAATTGACTCAGATTCTTGGAGCAAAAAATCATCTATATTAGAAAATTCAACAACAAAGCCGCTAAATCTTGATTCCTACGCTTTTCAAACAGGCGAAAAATGGACTCTACGCGCACTAGAGAAGGCTGCCGCAAACGGATACAAAACAGTAGTGGCCACTAGCGGATTCGACCCTCTAGCAAACCGTTTTGCAGTAAAAAATGGTGTTTACGAGGTTCAAACATCTTCGGGAAGCGTAAAAGTGCTTTCTTGCCAAGAAACACTTAACGAGCTAATAAATGGACATTTTACAAGCGCTCAATCGGCAGCAGAAACTACTAGCGCAGGACTTCTAAACAGACTTGCAGCACAAAGCGCCTTCTACCAGATGGAACAGCCTTATATGCCTAGGCATTTGCTACTAACGTTTAGCCCAGATTCTTCTATACCTTTAATCGAATCAGTTGTAAGCATTCTAGAAAAATCGCCTTGGATTAGTCTTCTAGATATAAATTCTTTAACACACTCAAAAGCGATTACTAAAGAACACCTTGGATATAGCCCAGTTCCTAAGGCGAGTGCAATCGAAGGAAAATCATTAATCGCAAGCAAAGCTAAGATTAGCCAACTAGCTTCCGATAGAATGCTAGTAAACCAATTTATAAACAGCATTCTTGATCAAAATGAGCTTAATAACCATAAAACATGCGAGTCAGATGCTCAGTCTCTTGCAAAACAAAACGCAAAGTTAAAAATTAATCAAAACAGCAAAATCTGGAGCGAAAATCTTATTAAACTTTTTGACGCAATGGCTCAAAGAGAGCTAGATAATACGTTAAATAGCGCTAACCAATCAAACAGTAGCGCTAGCGAATCGCAGACACAAACCAAAAATGGCACTCACGATTTGGCTAAAATGCTCATTTCTGGAATCAATATTATTCCTCCAAAAGACGTTACTCTTGTAAGCGAAACAGCAACCATGCCGATTACAATCAGCAACACAAACCCATACCCGATTAGCGTATATTTAACTGCGTATACCAATTCTATGGAAATAGTAACTAGAAGAAAAACACCAGTTAAAATCGCAGCAAATAGCGAATCCCAGGTGATTTTGCCACTTAGATCTACAACATCTAGCAAAGTTAAAGCCACTTTTGCTCTAGAAGATAGAAACCACAACGTTTTTAGTAGCACTAAAGAGACGGCAATCACAAGCACGCTGCAAATCAGCGATAAAAGCGGTACGATTATTATAATATTTGCTTTTGCACTTGGAGCTTTTGGGCTTTTCAGGCAGTTTAATCGTAAAAAGGACCCAGACGAATGAATTCAGTAGGCCGCAACTCGATTATAATGGCAAGCGGCACAGCCGCTTCTAGAATCACTGGCCAGATTAGAACAATTTTGCTCGCCGCAGCCCTTGGCACAACTGGTTTGGCAGCAAACGCTTACCAGGCTGGGTCTATGATTCCTCAGCTTATTTATACGCTTGTTTCTGGCGGAATTTTCAATGCTGTTCTTGTTCCACAAATCGTTAAGACTCTAGAAAAACAAGATGCAAAAAATAGGCTAAATAAGCTAATAACATTTGCTATTATTCTGCTTTTAGGCGTAACAGCTTTAATGGCGATTGCCACACCTGTTTTAACATGGCTTTACGTTGGATCAAACCCAGCAATGATTGCACTTACAAACGCTTTTACGCTATGGTGTATGCCTCAAATATTCTTCTACGGCCTTTATACCGTACTCGGCCAAGTTCTGGCTGCTAAAGGCAAATTTGCAATGTATGCTTGGAGCTCGGTTGCTGCAAACATTGTTAGTTGCACGGGATTTGGCGTGTTTATTGCGATTTTTGGAAAGGCAAGTAGACAGCCTGCGCATTTTTGGAACAACACTACAATGCTTTTAACTGCAGGCTTTTGGACTTTAGGCGTTGCAGCTCAAGCACTTGTTTTGTTTATTCCTCTTAAAAAAATCGGATTAAAGTATAAGCCAAGTTTTGGCATTAGTGGCATTGGCTTGCGTTCTATGGGACCTGTTGCAGCTTGGAGCTTTGCAATAGTGGCTGTTAGTCAGCTTTCTACAATGGCTACAACTCACATAACAACAAGCGCACCTTCTATAGCCGAAGAAACATTGGGATTAAGCCAATTTGATGTTGCAGGAAACGCCACTTTTCAAAACGCATACACAATGTTTATTCTGCCATATTCGCTTATAGCTGTATCGGTTGCAACCGCTGTTTTTCCAAAGATCTCCAAGTCGATTGCACAACACGATTTATCTACAGTTCGCGCAGATTTAAGCTCTTGCATTAGAAGCGTTAGCATTTTAATGTGCTTCTTTAGCGTTGCTTTTATTGTTATTCCAATGCCTATCTCTTTGGCTCTTTTGCCTTCAATTAGCATAAAAGAAGCATACTTAATGGCGGATCCGCTTATGATGCTTTCTATTGGTTTGCCATTATCTAGCGCCTATTTGATTATTCAACGTACATTCTACGCTTTTGAAGACGGAAAGCATCCATTTATGTTTTGTGCAGCGCAACTTTGCGTAGAGCTTGTTATTGTGTTTTCTTGCATAAAATTCCTTCCGCCAAACTACTGGGTTAGCGTTTTAGCAGCAGCTGCATCATTTAGCTACATTCTTACTTTCCCTGCTCTTGTTAAAATGATTAGGTCTCGTTTTAACAATAATTTAGACGATAAGCAGCTTATTGTTACTCACATAAAGGTAATTGCGGCTTCGATTGTTTCTATTGTTGTTGGAATTTTGGCTAGAGAATTTATTTACCAGTGGATTTCTTTAGATTCACCAAAGCTTCGTGGTGTTAATCGATGGCTGCTTGCGATTTTTGTTTGCGCAATTATAACTATTATTCTTGTAATCGTTTACGTATCTACTCTTTTGCTTTTAAGAACAAGCGAATTGGCAGGTCTTATTAATCCAATTCTTAGAAGAATCGGTGTAAAACTGCCATTTTTGTTGAATCTTGAAAACATCAATAAAAGCAAGTTAAATAATAAACAGACTAATCATAGTGAAAATAATAAAAATGCACATACTAGGATTATTAGATCGAAAATAAATCAACACAGTGAGCAATAATTAAATCAAAATAATTAAACAACAATAATTGCAAAAATAAGGAGCGTTTACTAAATTCTGCAATTAAAATAATTGATGGAATTTATTATTTACGCATATTCATTACTCATGTAGGAAGACGGGGAGTAGATGAAACCTCAGTTGGGAGATATTATACTTAATCGCTATGCTCTAATATCACCTTTGCGAGAAGAAGCAGGCGTTCAAGTATGGAAAGCTAGCGACCGCATACTTGCTAGAGATTGCCAGCTCTTTATTGTGCGCGACCGTAGATTCCTTCCCGAAGTAAACACTATATCTTCTACTCTTGCACTCTCTAGAATCCGCAAATTTACGCCTGTTCTAAAAATTCATAACATAGACGATGTTGCAATTATTATAACTGAGTTGGATTCTGGAATAACTGTAGACGACTACATAAAATCACATAGCTCTACACTTAGCTACGAAGCTATACGCTCTATTGTTGCCGAAGCAGCAAACGCGCTTAGCAAACTTCTTGCATCTGGAATAACTCATTATGCTATTTCAACAAACACGGTAAGAATCACAAATAATGGAGTAGAGCTAGCTTGCGCGCCAATAAGCCCTCTACTAAAAGACGTTACTGTTGAATACACAAAGCAGGATTCGCAAGACAAAAAAGATAAACAGAATAAGAAAAATAGTCAAGACGCGCGGGATTCGCAGGATTCGCAAGACAAAAGCGACAATCAAGACAAAAGCGAAGAACAGTCTAAAAACTTGCCACAAAGTGTAGAAAACATTGCAACACATCAGCTTTCTGCGCTTTTATATGCTCTTCTTACGCGCACTGGATACACGCAAAATAACACAGTTTTTAACGTTTCTAGACTTGCAGACGGTGTTCCTGGCGAATTTGTTATGATTTGCAAAAGAGGCCTTTCTTCTGCTAAGGATTCAAGCATTATTCCAATGGCATCTATTGGGGAACTTCTAGCACTCTTAGGCACATATACTCCTGTTAAAAAACTTAGCGAAAAAGATATTATTCTTAACAATAATGCAAGCGAATCTTCTATTCAAAAAGCACTACTTTTACCTTGCAAAGACAAGGATCTTATTGATTTTCCAGAAGGATTATCTAAGAACGAAGATTTGCTTGAAAACCAATTATCAAGTCAAGAATCTATTGGCATTTTGGATTCAAGTGATTTATCAATAAAAAACGAAAACGAAAAGCCTAACAAGTTTGGCAAAAATGCTAAAAATACTGGTCTTAAAAATGCAAGCAAAACCATTGGCGCTTTAAGTGCTTTGCTAAAAAGAAATGGTGATAATTCTGATAAAAAACTTGATTCTTTACCAGAATCCGATTCAACTGGAACAGACTACGACTTCCACGATATTGCTGCAGCAGAAATGGCGAATATTTTAGCGCCAACTGAGTTAGATGCTGATGATTCAATTTTCCACAATTTGTCTTCAACATACACAAGTTTCCCTAGCTATTCAACCGATAAATCGCAAGCAAGCGAAGAAAATAATGCTGGCGAAAATAAAAATAATAAAAATAACGAGAATAGCAAGAATACAAACATTGGCAATGATTCTACAGACGACTCGTACGCAAAAGAAAATGGCAATAAAAGCGCGTTAAACGCTTTAGACTCGCTAACTTCTAGAAACGATTATTCACAAAAAGATGACTTATCTTCGCCACTAATGCCTAGAAGATTCGACTTTGAAGACCTTCTAAGCAGTAACACAAGGCACACGGAGTTGCTTTCTAAGCCGCAAATCTTGCCATTAGAAGCCGAATCAACAGGAAGAGTGCCCGTTGTAGACAGCAATGGGCGTTTTGTTGCTCCTGGCGAAGAATCCGCTAGAGCATTGCGAGAAGAGGAGCTGGAAAACGAGGAATATGGCGATTACAGCAGCCAAAATGCTGGATTATTGTCTCACTCATCCATGCCTCCTAGCTTCCAGCCTCACGAGCATCAAGACGACTTAAAAGCAAAGAAATCTTCAAATCAAAACAATGTAGATATTGCGGATGCTAAGATTTTTGGAGGACTTTCAACAAAAGTCTTAGCTATTGGCGTTGTTGCATTGCTGGTAGTTGTTGTTTTTGCAATATCTTTGCATAGTCTTTTTAACTCTCATGAAGCGCCATCAAACTTTGCAAAATCTAATTCTTGGGATTCGCAAAGTGTTGAAAATGTGCCTTTTGGAAGCCAAGGTGTTCTTTCGGAAGATAAAAGCGATTCGTCTAAAGAAAAGCAACCAAATAAGGCTGGTACTAGTGAATCTGATGCAAATAAGGCTGGAGAAAAGAATAAGGATAATAAGAGCAACAAGAGCCTTAAAAACAAGCATAAAAAGCAAAATAAGCGCAAGAAAGTAAAGCAAGTACCAGCGCCTAAAATGCCTACTAACAACACGCCTTATCCTATAGATATTCAGCAATTCTTGGAAGATACGGGCAATCAGCGCGGCTACGGCTACTACATGCACTTAACTCAGCCTCAAGAAGCATACAGATTTGTTGTTTCGATTCGTTCTTCGGGCGGGCATGGGTATTTGATTGCAAATTCCAAGAACGATCCTAGCGCTGGAGAAAAAGTTGCAGACTTTACCTTTGACGCTAGCGGAGTAACAGATGTGAAGTTCAAAAAGCCTATAACAGCGCAAGACTTTATCTTGTGGGTTCCACAAGGGTCTATACCAATGAATGGGCTATACATAAACTACGTTAGAATTTACTAAAAATTATTAAAATTATTAGGACTATTAGGAATATTTTATGAAAACTGTGCAAAAAAACGTAATTATTATTGGCTCAGGCCCTGCTGGGTACACTTCGGCTTTGTACTTAGCGCGCGCAGGTTACAGCCCTCTAGTTATTGCTGGAGCGCTAACGCCTGGCGGCCAGCTTATGAACACTACCGAAGTGGAAAATTATCCAGGTTTTGCAGACGGCATTTTAGGCCCAGACTTAATGGAAGCAATGCAAAAACAGGCAGAAAAATTCGGCGCGCAAATCTTGCTTAACGATGTTGTTTCTGTAGATTTTAATGGCGATTCAAAAGCGGTTACAACCAATGATGGTGTAACTTACACATCTAAGGCTGTAATCGTCTCTACAGGCTCACAAGTACGCAAATTAGGCGTTCCTGGAGAGCAAGAATACTCGGGCCGCGGTGTTTCTTATTGTGCAACTTGTGACGGATTCTTCTTTAGGGAAAAGCCTATTGTTGTTGTAGGCGGCGGTGATTCTGCTTTCGAAGAAGCACTTTTCTTGACTCGTTTTGGCTCTTGCGTAACGCTTATTCATAGGCGTGATTCATTCCGCGCGTCTAAGATTATGGTTGACCGCGCGCGCAAAAACAGCAAAATCAATTTTGTTTTAGATTCTGTTGTTTGCTCTGTAAACGGCGTGGATGGAGATGCACAATCTGTAACTGTTAAGAATGTTAAAACTGGCGAGACTCAAAATATTGAGGCAAGCGGAATCTTTGTTGCAATCGGCCACTCCCCATCTACAAGTTTCTTAGATGGTGCTTTAGAGCTTAACGAAGATGGCACTATTGCTGTGCAAGGAGCATCTACTAGAACTTCAGTTCCTGGCGTTTTTGCTGCTGGCGATGTTGTAGATAGCGTGTATAGGCAAGCAATATCTGCTGCTGGTATGGGCTGCCGCGCAGCCCTTGATGCACAAGCCTATTTGACTGATTTGACTGATTTGACTGATTTGAACGAACAATAATTTTTTGTTCCACGTGAAACAATAACCCCCAATAGTTGTATTAACAGCTTATTGGGGGTTTATTATTAGTCTTTTTTATCTACTAAAATATTGACTATTCGATGCAGTTCTTCTGGAGAAGAAAATACGATTTCGATTCTTCCGTGATTTTCGCTTCCCTTAATGGCAACTTTTGTGGAGAATCTATCTTCAATCTGCTTTCTAATTGGCGAAGATGCCCACTTGTTGTTTCTTTTAACTCTAGTTCTTCTAGAAGAATCGTCTCCATTGTCTACTTTAATCGAAACAATTTCTTCCGTACTGCGAACCGATAAACCTTCTGCAATAATGCGCTTTGCAAGAGCTTCCATTTCTTCTGTAGAAGCTAATGCAAGAAGAGCACGAGCGTGACCTGCAGAAAGCACTCCCGACGCAATATGCTTTTGCACGCTGGCTGGCAAATTCAAAAGTCGCAAGGTGTTTGCGATTTGCGGACGAGACTTAGAAACGGACTTAGAAAGCTGAATTTGCGTAAGTCCAAAATCATCAATCATTTGAGCATAAGCTGCAGCTTCTTCTAGCGGATTTAATGCAACTCTGTGCAAATTCTCCAAAAGCGCATCCCTAAGCATGTTTTCATCCGAAGTGGTTCTAACGATCGCTGGAATCTTTTTAAGACCTGCTAACTGTGTTGCTCTCCACCTTCGCTCGCCCATTATTAACTCATAATGAGCATTGTGTAAATCATCTTTACTTACATCCTTGATTTTTCGCACAACAATCGGCTGCAAAACTCCAACCTCTTTGATTGAAGCAGATAATTCTTGAAGTTCTTCTTCGTCAAAAATTGTACGCGGCTGATGAGCATTTGGAACAATATCTCTCGGCTCTAAATACTCTAAATACCCACCTTCAATAGGCTTTAGCTCTTGCGTTTGACTTGTTTGCTTATCTTGCGATATTTTTTCTGCAACTTTATTTTTATCATTATCTTCGTTCTTTTGCTTTGAAGAAACAAATGACTTAGAAGCAGAATCACCAAAGAAAAAGTCAATTGGCCTTGTAACGTCATCAATTGACGGCATAGAAGTTCGCTTTGCCGAATGCTTGTTTTTGCTAGCGATTGACGGCACTGTTTCACGTGAAACAGAAGTATTTTCCCCAAATTTTTGGCTTAAATGCGGGGAAATTGAGTCATCAACGCTAGGAACTTTGGCGGTCTTTTTGACAAACACTTTGGTTTCACGTGAAACATTTTTTTGCGTATTTTTATCTACTATTTTACTGTCTGTTTCACGTGAAACAGTGCTCGAAGTGTCATTACTCTCTAATGTTTCATGTGAAACATCTTCAATCTTTTTGTTAGCAAATTCGTCTAAACTATCTTCTCCAGGAAGTGCAGGGAATAATGCACCCAATCCTTTACCCAAACGCGATTTACTTGCACTCATCACTAATTACCCTCTCTTTTTGAATCAATAACAGACAAAATTACGTCAGACTTATTAGCTATCTCAAATGCAGCTTCTCTATAAGACACAGCACCTGTTCCATGCGGATCGTAGGTTATAACACTTTGATTAAAACTTGGCGCTTCTGGAATCTTAACAGTTCGCGGAATAGTGGTATTAAGAACAATATTTGGATAATGATTTTTAACTTCTTGAAAAACTTCCCTACCAAGAAGAGTTCGCTTATCAAACATTGTTACAAGCATTGTAGAAACAACAAGCGCAGGATTATAGTGCTTTTGAACCAAACCAATTGTTCTAATCAACTGACCTAAGCCTTCAAGAGCATAGTATTCCGCTTGAATCGGAATTAGCATCTCGTGCACAGCACACATTGCATTAATTACTAAAAGACCGAGAGAAGGTGGGCAATCAATAAAAACATAATCGTAATGTTCGCTGCTAGAGCTTAAAAACTCATCAATCGCGTTCTTAAGAAGATTATTCCTATCTTCCATTTGAGCAACTTCTAATTCAGCACCACTTAACTCAATCGAAGCTGGAACAACATCTAGCCCTGCAATATCTGGGCATTCTTGTTTAACATCGGCAATAGTCTTTCTTCCTTCAATAACATCATAAATAGAAGGATCTGCGGAAGAATGTGGTATATTCATTGCCGTAGAAGCATTACCTTGCGGATCCATATCAATCAATAAAACTTTCGAGCCGCCAACAGCCATCGCTGCCGACAAATTCACAGCGGAACTGGTTTTTCCAACTCCGCCCTTTTGATTCGCAACCGCAATAAAACGTGTAGTCTTCGGTTTAGGGAATACAACGCCATCAATAGCGTGGAAGCGACTGGTTATATCTGCCAACTCACTGCCCAAGGAAGATCCAGAATCCCCAAAAATACGTTTAATTGTATCTTCTGCTGATTCCACCATTCACACCACCCCGCCCACCTATGGGAAATTACCAAACTTAACCAATTTAACCGTAGTATTTTCAAGTTTCCTTTCTTCTATGGACATAAAACACCATAAAAATTGCAGAAAATACTACAAAAATATTATAAAAACACACCGTTTCACGTGAAACATATAACATCTTTATTCAGTTTCACGTGAAACATTCAATGAAAGTTAACACAACAAAATAATTGCGCATAAAAGCACAGAACTAAATCACAAAACTTAAATCAGCCTTTATCATCAGCCTTTATCATCAGCCTTTATCAATTATTACAACACTTGTTGATTGAAGGCCTTTAGCAACAGGGGTATCAACTACTCTAGGATTTAACCCTTTTACTTTTTTAATCATCTTTTCAGCCTTATCAATCTCCGCTTGTGCAGATTTTCCTTTTAACGCGATTAGCTGACCATTCTTCCCTAATAGCGGAATGGTCCAGCCGGCCAATTTTGTCATAGGCGCAACAGCTCTACATGTAACTACGTCAAAGGCTGGAATTTCGTGAGACTTAACTTTAGCAATAACTTCGTCTGATCTTCCATGAAAAACTGTAACATTTTTTAAGTCCATAACATCTACGCATTCTTTTAACCAAAGAACTCGTCTTTCCATTGGTTCAATTAATGTTACTTTGCAATCTGACAAACAAGCAGCAACAACAATTCCTGGAAAACCTCCGCCGCTCCCAACATCTGCGATGGATTTTTTATTTGACTTTTCAACTGCTTTTTTAACAAATGGAACAACTGCGGCCGAATTTAGAATATGCCTTTCCCAAAGAATATTCATATCCCTTGGGCCAACAAGGCCGCGAACCAATCCCTCTTCCTTAAGTTTCACGTGAAACATCTTACATTTATCAAGAGCATTGCCTAAGACTTCGCTCAACAAAGGGGAGTTATCTAATTCATCTACATTGTTTTCATCTACATTGTTTTGTAAATTGTCAGCCTGTTCCATATCTAAAATCTTTTCCGCAAATCAGCCCTTCAAACAAAAAATAACACAACAAAACATTTTTGTTCTATTGTGTTACTTTTTGTTTAAGCTAATTGCTACTCTGTATATTCTTCGTCCAACTCTACGTCTACATCATCCATGTCTACATCCACATCTTCATCTAAATCATCGTCTTCAATGGCACTTGCAGGCATATAAACAGTAACGTAGCGGTGTGGTTCTTCTCCATGAGACCTAGACCTTAAACCTTCTTCTCTAACTGTATCGTGAATAACTTTACGCTCAAACGAATTCATTGGCTTCAAATCAACAGAATCACCAGTCTCGCGAACTTCATCAACAGCATCCAACGCAATATCTCGCAAATGTTGACGCTTACGCTTAAGGAACCCATCAACGTCTACAATTAAGTGCGATCTTTCACCAGTTTTTTGCTGAACAGCTAGACGGCTCAATTGTTGCAAAGCATCAACAACCTCTCCATCTCTACCAATCAAATGCTTAATGTCGGAATCATCATCCGCAACAATTTGAATCATTGGCCTATTGTTGCGAACGCCCATTTCAATATCGCCTTCGTAGTCGGCAATATCTAAAAGTCCTTCTAAGTAATCGGCAGCTATATCAGCTTCCTCATTGAGCTGGTCAATGCTCCTGGTCTCGTCTTGTGCCATTTACATACTCCTTAATTTCAATAAATGTCAAGAATCACAATTCTGTGTACAGTTTAACTGAAGATAAATCCAAATTTATAAATTATTTTAATAATTTTAATAAATCTAATAAATAAATTCACATTTACCTTGTTTTTACATTATTTACTTGTTTTTCGCTTGCGATTAGGCTGCTTACGTTGGAATCCTTCTGATTCTCTGCGCTTAGCTTCTTCTCGAGCCTGTTGAAGCTTTTCTTCTTCAATAGAAGGCAAACCTTCGCGCTTTCTGCGCTCGGATTCTTTTTTGTAATCGCGCTTTTCTTTTTCCTCGGCTGCAGGAGAGCCAGGAGTTGGGAAAGCGTACACCTGCCAAATAGAGCGAAGCATATTCATAATGTTGTTTACAAGCCAATAAACAAGCATTGCAAATGGAAGAGCAAATGCAGAGAAAACGTAGATTAATGGGAATCCCCACATCATAAGTTTTTGCATCGTATACTGGGGACCCTGCTTCGATTCTGGCGGGAGATTCTTACGAATATTGTTAAATTGCATGTACCACATTGCAGCACACATCAAAATAACAAAGATTACAATAACGACTTTTCCGCCTGCTTGAACCGTCATAAACGTGTCGGAAACACCAACACCAAACACATGCGTTTTAACGAATTGCTGTGCTGTAGCAACATCAAAAGCACCAAGAGCAGCATGCTTTCCTCTAGCAATAAATGGAATAACAGAAAGCGTATACCAAATACTCATAAATGCTGGGCCTTGAATCATCATTGGCAAGCAGCTTCCAGCAGGATTTGCGTTATTCTCCTGATACAGCTTCATCATTTCTCGCTGCATGGCTTCTTTGCTAGAAGAATCGTTTTTACCCTTATACTTTTGCTGTATTTTCTTCATTTTAGGAGCGATCGCTTGCATATTGCGCATACCTTTAATGCTTTTTATAAAGGCAGGGAATATGCACGCGTGCACAACAAGCACAAGAAAGACGATTGAAAGAACCCAGGAGAATCCAATTTCATTCATTCCAATAAGAACAAATAGCTTGTGGAAAAGCGCCATTACTTGAGTCATAAGCCACTCAACTGGCGTAAGGATTTTATAGAACCATCCCCAAATTCCATTATCAAGTAAAAAGTGGTCTTGATTAAACATTAGTTTTCCTTGTCTTGATCAGCCAAGGGAGTTAACCGTGGCTCTTCATGCGCTTTGGACCAAGCGCAACGATAAAAAATTGAATATTTGCGTGGTACATCGTCAATACTGCAGCTGGTCCATGGTCTACAGCGCAATAGTCGCAAAGCAGCTAGGATACCGCCCTTAAACGCTCCATAGCGGCTAATTGCTTCAATAGCATACCTTGAGCAAGTTGGGTAGTATCGGCAGCAAGCTGGTCTATTAGCAGAAATCGCGCGTTGATACCAGCGAATCGCTTTTATAATCAAATTCGCTACAACACTTTTTCTGCTATTCATAGCTGTATCACTATTCCTTAAACCAACTTATTGTTGTTTTCGCCGATTTTCAACGATTCTGATGGTTGATTTAGTTGGCATTCTTGGTGTTCTTCTTGCGCTATTTGCTGGCTTTGATTTTGAACAATTTTGGTTATTTTCTCAAAAATCTTTTTAACCTGCTCATTTAATGATTCAAACGATGCACTAGCAGCAGTAGATTTAGCTCTTAGAACTACGTCACAACCATTTGGAAGTAACGATTGATGCTGTTTTGCTATTACTCTAAAGCGTCTTTTTACTTTATTTCTAATAACAGCTTTTCCTACGCTTTTAGATACAGCAAGCCCTAGCCTTAAGTCAGCTTCATTTTGTTGAGGCTGATTTAAGGTACCACAAAATGCCGCGGGTGTATTACCATCACGACCCGTGGCAATCTGATTCAGACTTGTTTTTTCGCCTTCGTTAAGCGCGTTTAACACGGCTATACCGCCACGCATGTTGTAATGCGCGACGATATCCCGTGAACACACCTTGCGTCGTTTTTTGAGCACCGCAACAAAATCGCGATGGCTTTTCAGCCTATCCATGCTTTACGACGCGCCCCATCTCAGGCAGATAGTGTCTTACGGCCCTTGGCGCGACGACGATTAATCACTGCGCGGCCAGCACGCGTACGCATGCGAACGCGGAAGCCGTGCTTCATGTGACGACGACGGTTGTTAGGCTGGAATGTCCTCTTCATAACTAACGCTCCTGTATTTAGCCATGCAAAAGCACGGCTCCGTATGAGTCAAGCTATACTAAATTACTATTACCCCTCACCAATAGTCAAAAAACTTTTGATTAAACGTGTTTATAAGTACGCTTTAATAAGTCAAATTTTTCAACACCGTAAAATTTTCTGTACCATTTTCACTAAATCAAACAACTTGTAAAAGCCTTGAAAAATGTGGATTAAAAGCTTTTATCTTATCCACAAATTACACACATGTTATTCACAATTAAGTATTTTCAACACGCGAGGCTGTGGATAACTTCTTAGGGTCGGAGTAAACATATTCTACTAGCACTCTTTACGCGCGCGAATGGATATGTATCTCTGTTTTGCATATCTGTTTTGTCTAAGCGTAAAGAATCAAATAAATGTTTCTGCAAGTTTATGGGGGTGTAGCATGACGGATTCTTTTAGCGATCCAAATGCGCAAGCCACTATTGTGTGGTCAAATACCCTTGCAGTATTGCGTCATAATGCCCTTTTAAGCAACCGCGATAAAAGCTGGTTTGAAAGCGTAAAACCTGAATCTATTTTTGGAACTACTATTGTTCTTTGCGTCTCTAATATAGAAACACAGCAAGCTTTGCAAAATGAGCTTAGTTCAGCTCTTCTTACATCATTAAAAATTTGTACTGGAAAAGATATGTTTCCAGCATTTAAGATTGTTTCTCAATCAGAAAATAACAATACTTCAACTAACAGTGCAGCCGCTAACATCAATGCCACTAACAGCACTTCCGATTTAAGCAATCTTAATCAAAATGTAAACGAGACTTCCCGAGTATTTTCAACATCTTTAGAAGAAAATACAAACGTTAATTCAGACTTATCTTCTTCTAAAAGCAACTCTTTAGAGAACGTAAAATCAAATTTTGGCGCACAATCTGTTGAAAATACTAACAATCTTGTAAACACTAATAGCGTTGAAAATGTTGGTTCATCTAGCAATACTCCTATTCAAAAAGATTTTGACTACGCAACCGGCTTAAATACCATGCAAAACACTGGTTTAGATGTTTCTGGTATTAATTCTGGTATTAATAATCCGCAAGCAAAAATTCCTTCTTCAATAAAAAGGGATCCCGTTACTCACTTAAATACTTGCGCAACTTTTGATACTTTTGTTCCTGGAGATTCTAATCGTTTTGCGCGCACAGTTGCTTTAGCTGTTGCAGAAGGCTCTGGAAAAGACTTTAATCCTTTATGTATTTACGGCGGATCTGGTTTAGGTAAAACACATTTGCTTAATGCTATTGGCAATTATGCTCTTGTTAAGGATTCTTCACTTAAGGTTCGTTATATTACAAGCGAGGAATTTACTAACGAATTTATTGAGGCTTTACAAAACACAAGTCAAAATCAGGGTCAAATCGCTAATTTTAATAGGCGCTTCCGCGAAGTTGATGTTCTTTTAATCGATGACATTCAGTTTTTGGGAGGAAAAGAAGCAACTCTGGAACAATTCTTCCATACTTTTAATGCTCTTTATCAAGCAAGTAAAAGAATTGTTATTGCTTCTGATGTTGCTCCTAAAAATCTTAGAGGATTTGAATCAAGACTTATTTCTAGATTTGAGTCTGGCTTAACTGTTGATATTAAGCCGCCTGATTTAGAAACCCGAATAGCCATTCTAAGAATGATGGCATTAATGAATAATTCTAACGTCCCTAGCGATGTTCTAGACCTTATTGCGGAGCGTTTTACAGAGAATATCCGTGAGCTTGAAGGTGCTTTAACTAGAGTTACAGCCGTTGCATCTTTAAGTAATCAACCTGTGAGCAAAGCCTTGGCAGAACAAGCTTTACAAGACTTCTTTGCTTCCGATATTGAAATTCGTCCAACAGATATTATTGGTCAAGTTGCTAAGTACTTCCATATGACTTTTGACGAGATTGTTGGCAGATCTAGAACTAAGAATGTTGCTTTGGCACGTCAAATTGCAATGTATTTAGCTAGAGAAATGACAAGTATGAGTCTTGTTGATATTGGCGAAGTCTTTGGCGGCCGCGATCACACGACTGTTATGCATGCTTATACGCGCATTAGCGGAGAGATGCAAGAAAAGCAGGAAATCTATAACTATGTTATGGAATTAACTGTTCGATTAAAGCAAAATCCTACGAATAAAAAGTAGTTTTACACAAATCTATACAACTCTGTTAATTAAAATAAAAAAAGTTATCCACATAGTTAGTCACAAATGTGGTTAAACCCTGCGAATAAGTAGTGGAAAACGCCGTTAAAAAAGTGAATAAACTGTTTATAAAGCCGCTCAAAATGTGGATTAATGAAAAAATAGCTTTGAATGTGGATAACTCGACTCTTTTTGCACACAATTACTCATAGGTTATCCACATTTTTCTTATGTGGATAATGGCTTTAACAAAGCTTTTCTAGTCACATGTTAACATTTCCACATTGCTTATTACTATTATTACTTTATTTTTGAATAATAATAATATTTTTTATTAACGATTAGCACTTATTTCTAAATTAGATTTTCATTAGCCAATGAGATAGAATAAACACAGTTTTACTGAAATGAGGAAATATGAAAGTTGAAGTTAATTCCGCTTCTTTTGCAGACGCACTATCTTGGACTACTCGCGTTATAGATAATCGTCCAGCAAATCCTATTCTTGCTGGCTTAAAGCTAGAAGCAAAAGACGGAACTTTGCAGCTTTGCGCATTTAACTATCAACTTTCTAGTCGTCATCACGTTGAAGCGGGTGTAGATGAAGCAGGGAGTGTGCTCGTTTTAGGCAGACTACTTGCAGATATAACAAAATCTTTGCCAGCAGAAAAAACATATTTATCTTCTAACGAAACAACTCTTACAATTACTTCTGGAAAGTCAACATTTACTTTGCAACTTATGCCAGAAGGAGAATATCCAGATTTACCAGAAATTCCTTCAAAACTTGGTCAAGTAGATGCTCCTACTTTTGTTCAGGCTGTAAATCAGGCTTCTGTAGCAGTTTCTAGAGAAGAAGATAGGCCAGTTCTAACAGGAATTCATGCTCATTTTGAAGACGATACTGTTACTTTTACAGCTACTGACAGATATCGTCTTGCTCGTTCCACTTTTAAGTGGACTCCAGAACATAGCGATATAAATACTTCAACTCTTATTAAGGGAAGCATTCTTAAAGATATTTCGCGCTCTGTTGACGAACATCAAAATGTTGTTATTAACTTAAACGAGCAAGAACCTTCTATTCTAGGATTTGAAAATTCTGGAAGAGTTAGCACTTCTCAACTTATTGATGGAGAATTTCCTTCTGTAGATCGTCTTTTTGTTGACGAGTATCCTATTCACGCAATTATTAATCGACAAATGCTTATTAACGCAATTAAACGCGTTGCTATTGTTGCAGAAAAAGATGCTCCAATCTACATGTCTTTTGCGGAAGATGAACTCACTCTAAGTGCTGGAAACGACAGTGAATCTAAAGCAAAAGAAATTATTGACATAGATATGGATGGTCAAGATATTATTGTTGCTTTTAATCCTAACTACTTGATTGAAGGATTAAGCGCTATTAGTGAGCCATTTATTCACGCTAAAATCACGTCTGCTGTTAAGCCTGTTGAATTTAACGGTCAACAAGAAGCAGATGGAGATGAATCAATGAATTACAGATATCTTGTTGTTCCAATGCATCCTTAAAACAAATACTTATAACGAATAACGTAGCCAAATAAATGTATGTTTCAAAGCTTGCATTAGACCATTTTCGCTCGTGGAGTAGTTGTGTACTCGACTTTTCCCCCAAAATGAATGTTCTAGTAGGTTCAAACGGTTTAGGTAAAACTAATGTTGTTGAATCGTTAGAAGTTATTTCAACAGGAACAAGTCATAGAGTATCTTCTTTAACGCCATTAATAGAGATAAATCATAATTGCGCTACAATACGAGCAAATGTTAAGGATTTTAGCAATACTTGCAATATCAATACTTTAGATGGTTCAGATAATTTAGATAATTTAGACGAAACAACATTTGAGCTAAGCATTAATCTAAAGGGTGCTAATAGAGCAAGGATTAATGGTAAAAAATCTCTATATATGAAAGATATAGTTGGCTTAGTTCCTTGTGTTTCTTTTACTCCAAGAGACCAAAATTTGATTGTTTCAGATCCTACTGTTAGAAGAACATTCATTGATCAAGCTGGAGCATTATTAATACCAAACTATTTGCCTATTTTGCAAGAATATAATCATATTGCAAAGCAGCGTTCTGCACTATTAAAAAGTTTATCTAATAATTATTCACCAAATTCAATGAATAATTACAATACGGTTTCTGATTTAGAAGTATGGACTGCTAAGTTTATTGAAACTGGAATAATTCTTACAAAATTACGCAAACAAATAATAGAGTTACTTAATAATGTTTTTTCAAATATTGTTAAACATCTTTCTAACTCATCTAATTTTGCTTCAATCGAATATAATCCTTCTTTTAGTGAGATTGATTTTAGCGAAAATAATTTTGAAGACGATTTTGAAGAAAGTAATGATAATTCTATTAGACTTGCGATTAGTGAGCATTTTCAAAGAATTTATAATGGAGAAGTTGCAAGAGGATACAATCTAATAGGGCCTCATCGAGACGATTTTACTATATTGCTTAATGATTATAATGCAAAAGAATTTGCTTCAAACGGTGAATCCTGGACTCTTGCATTAGCATTAAAAATGGCTTTATTTAAGTCATTAGAAAAAAAGAATGAAAAAAAACCTATTGTTATTTTAGATGATGTTTTTGCACAACTAGACGAGTCTAGAAGAAAACAAATTTTAGAATTTGCAAAAAATCAAGATCAAGTTTTTATTACTGTTGCGTCTTTAAGTGATATACCAAAAGATAAAAGTGTGTTGGAAAACTCGATTATTGATGTATCTAAAATAGCAAAAAATCAAAATGAAGATGACTCTAACTCTTTAGAAAACAATATTGATATTAGTCATAAAATTTTATTGGAAAATATTGTTAATAGTCGTAAAAATAGTGTTGATTATATTGAAAATAACCAAAATAAATCTACTGACTTAGGGGATATTAGATGAAAATTCCCGTAAATAAAATACTAAAATTAGATACAAGAAAGCTCCCAGAACTAATTTTTACGCCTATTAAAAAGAAAGCAATAAAAAAGGTAGTTAACGAGCAGAATGCTTATAAAGCTTTAGAAAGTTTTGGAAAACCTGGTAGAGATCCACAAAATCTTTATTCTTTACTTGCAAATTTTGCTAATCAAAACAATTGGAATGAGCAACTTTCTATAGCAAAAATGCGCGAAGATTGGTGGAAAATAGTTGGAAAAAGCGCATCATTGAATTGTTATATAGACAAAATAAAAGATGGCGTTTTAATTGTTAGAACAAAATCAAATGTTTGGTATACGCAACTTAGCTATTGCAAGCCTATGCTTGAGAAAAAAATATTTGAATATTCTAAGAATATTAATATTAAAGAAGTCAAAATAGTTGGCCCATCTTTGCAAAAAACAGGCAAAAAATCAATAAACAGTAGGTTTAATATTAAGAATCACTAATAATGGCTCTTAATAAAGAGCGGTCATTATGCATGTGTAGAATGTTATGTAATATAGTTAAATCGCTAGAAGACCCTTTTTTGTGCTTTCTAGCGTGTATAGACCTCGTAAATGCCTCTTGGCATGAGGTAATACGGGAAGGGATCTAAAGTGTTAAACACTGAAGATAATTCAATGGAAAATTCTGTTGAAGAACATAAACTAGATGATGCTCAGCTAGATGATTCACTTTCTCCTGAACATTATGATGCTAGTGATCTTCGAGTTCTAGAAGGATTGGAAGCAGTTCGAATTAGGCCAGGTATGTATATTGGTTCAACTGGCCCTAGAGGATTGCATCATCTTGTATACGAGATTGTAGATAATTCAGTTGATGAAGCTTTGGCTGGTTATGCTTCTCACATTGAAGTGACAATTTTGCCAGACAATGCAATAAAAGTTGTGGACGATGGACGTGGTATTCCAGTTGACGAAGTACCAGGCGAAGGTGTTTCTGGTGTTGAAACAGTTATGACTAAGCTTCACGCTGGCGGAAAGTTTGGCGGCGGCGGATACGCTGTTTCTGGCGGCTTGCACGGCGTTGGCATATCTGTTGTTAATGCTCTTTCTACGCGTGTAGAAATCGAAGTTCGTCGTCAAGGATTCCATTGGACTCAAACGTATGTAGATCAGCATCCAACGGCTCCTCTTAAAAAAGGTCAGCCAATGGAAGATGGTGAATCTACGGGAACTTCTGTAACGTTCTGGCCAGATGGCGCAATTTTTGAAACAACTACGTACGATTTTGAAACTTTGCGATCTAGATTCCAGCAAATGGCTTTTCTTAACAAGGGATTGAAGATTTCTCTAACCGATTTGCGTAAACCCGATGAAGCAGGGGATGAAGTCACTGGAGAAAATGAATCAATTAGCGAAGAAAAGCATCAAAGCGTTAGCTACAAGTATGATCACGGAATTAAAGATTACGTTGATTACTTAGTTAAATCTCGTAAAGCTGTTCCAGTAGAGCCAGATGTTATTGATTTTGAGGCAGAAGACCTTGAGATTGGTATTTCTGCAGAAATCGCTATGCAATGGACTGTTGCATATTCGGAAGCGGTGCATACTTTTGCAAATACGATTTCTACTACAGAAGGTGGAACTCACGAAGAAGGATTCCGTGCTGCGCTTACATCTCTTGTAAATCGTTATGCTCGAGAAAAGAACATATTAAAAGAAAAAGATACTAATCTTTCTGGAGACGATGTTCGAGAAGGCTTAACAGCAGTTGTTTCCGTAAAGCTTACAACTCCACAGTTTGAAGGTCAGACTAAAACAAAGCTTGGTAATTCCGAAGCTAAGACTTTTGTTCAGCGAGTTATGACCGAAAAGCTTGGAGATTGGTTCGACGCTCATCCAAGTGAAGCAAAGAACATTATTCAAAAAGCAATTGAAGCATCGCGTGCGCGTCTTGCAGCTAAGAAAGCTCGCGAAAATACTCGTAGAAAGTCAATCTTTGAAACTGCTGGAATGCCAGATAAATTGAAGGATTGCCAGTCTAATAATCCAGAAGAATGCGAGCTGTTTATAGTGGAGGGTGATTCCGCAGGTGGCTCCGCAATTCAAGGACGAGATCCTATTACGCAAGCAATTTTGCCATTGCGCGGTAAGATTTTGAATACTGAGCGCGCATCAATCGACAGAATGATGAAGTCGGAAACTATTGAATCCTTAATCACTGCTGTTGGTGGCGGTTATGGTGAAGATTTTGACTTAAGTAAAGTTAGATATCACAAAGTCATTATTATGGCTGATGCTGATGTTGATGGTGCTCATATTGCTACATTGAATTTAACACTGTTCTTCCGCTATATGCGACCAATGATTACAGCAGGCTACGTTTACGTTGCAATGCCTCCTCTTTATCGCTTGAAGTGGAGCAAGGGTGCGCATGATTTTGTTTATACGGATGCAGAGCGAGACAGAGTTCTTGCAGAAGGTAAAGCTGCAGGCAGACAACTTCCTAAAGGCGAAGGCATTCAGCGATACAAGGGCTTGGGTGAGATGAGCTATCAGGAATTGTGGGAAACAACAATGGACCCTGAGCACAGAATCCTAAAGCAAATTCATATTGAAGATGCTGCTCGAGCTGATGAAACTTTCTCAATGCTTATGGGAGACGAAGTGGAACCTCGTAGGCTCTTTATTCAACGTAATGCTCACGATGCAAGATTTATTGACGCTTAAAAATTGTTAAAAATTGTCAGTAAAAGCATTAAAGCAAATAAACTTAAAGCTAATAAAAAGGAATTACAGTGGTAGACGAAATAAATGCCGCTAATAATAGCGAAGAGCCAGATCAGTTACCTGACGGTTCAATGGAGCCACAAAGCCCGCAAGAAGCAGATAATACGGATTATGGCTTAATGAAGGGTGCTCGCGTAAAGCATATGGATTTGCAACAAGAGATGCGCGAATCCTATCTTGCTTATGCACTTTCTGTTATTGTTGAGCGTGCTTTGCCAGATGTTCGAGATGGCTTAAAGCCAGTGCATCGTCGCGTTATTTACGCAATGTACGATGGCGGATATAGGCCAGATCGCGGATACAACAAGTGCTCTCGTGTTGTTGGCGATGTTATGGGTAAGTATCACCCTCATGGTGATTCTGCTATTTACGACACTTTGGTTCGTATGGCTCAATCTTGGTCAATGCGATACTTGCTTGTTGATGGTCAAGGAAACTTTGGATCCCCAGGTGATGATCCTGCAGCAGCAATGCGTTATACAGAATGCCGTATGGCGCCTCTTGCTATGGAAATGGTTCGAGATATTGACAAAGATACTGTTGATTTCTTGCCAAACTACGATGGAAAAACTCAAGAGCCAACAGTTTTGCCATCTCGTTTCCCAAATCTTTTAGTTAATGGTTCTGCAGGTATTGCTGTTGGTATGGCAACTAATATTCCACCTCACAATATGCGCGAGGTTGCCGATGGCGTACATTGGGCTTTAGATCACCCAGATGCCAGTAATTCCGAGCTTCTAGAAGCATTAATTCAGCGAATTAAAGGGCCTGATTTTCCTACTGGAGCAACAATCTTAGGCCACAAGGGAATTGAGCAAGCGTACCGCACTGGTCGCGGATTAATTACAATGCGCGCTGTTGTTAATACCGAGGAAATTAAGGGACGTATGTGCTTGGTTGTTACTGAGCTTCCATACCAAGTTAATCCTGATCGTTTAGCTGCTTCTATTAGAGAAGCTGTGCGAGACGGTAAGATTCAAGGCATTGCAGATATGCGCGATGAAACGTCTGGCCGTACTGGTCAGCGTTTGGTTCTTGTTCTTAAGCGAGATGCTGTTCCAAAAGTTGTTTTGAACAACTTGTATAAGCATTCGCAATTGCAGCAAACTTTCGGCGCTAACATGCTTGCGCTTGTTGATGGTGTTCCTAGAACTTTGAGCTTGGATGCGTTTATTCGTCATTGGGTAAGTCATCAGCTTGAAGTTATTGATAGGCGTACACGCTACTTAAAGCGCGAGGCAGAAGAGCGAGATCATATTTTGCAAGGCTACTTAAAAGCTTTGGATATGATTGACGAAGTTGTTGCATTAATCAGATCTTCTAAAGATGTTGAAACAGCTCGCACTGGTTTGATGAATTTGCTTGATGTTGATGAAGTTCAAGCAGATGCTATTCTTGCAATGCAACTTCGTAGGCTCGCAGCTTTGGAACGTCAAAAGATTCTCGACGAGCATGAAGAATTAATGCGCAAGATTGAAGATTACAACGATATTCTTGCAAGCCCAGAGCGTCAGCGCAAGATTGTTGGCGATGAGCTTGACGAAATCGTAGCAAAATATGGAGATGAGCGCAGAACTAAGATTCTTCCATTCTCGGGAGAAATGAACGTTGAAGATCTTATTGCCGAAGAAAACGTTGTTGTAACAGTTACTCGCGCAGGCTATATTAAGCGTACAAAAGCAGACGAGTATCGCGCACAACACCGTGGAGGTAAGGGTATTAAGGGCGCAAAGCTTCGTGAAGATGATGTTGTAGATCACTTCTTCTTAACATCTACTCACAATTGGCTTTTGTTCTTCACTAATCGCGGACGCGTTTACCGCATTAAAGCATATGAGCTTCCAGAAGGATCAAGAGATTCTAAAGGTCAGCATGTTGCAAATCTTCTTCAATTTACTCCTGGAGAAACAATTCAAGCGGTATTGTCAATTCAAAATTATGATGTAGCAAAGTATTTGGTTTTGGCAACTCGTTCTGGAAAAGTTAAGAAAACTGCTTTGCAAGAATATGATTCTCCACGACAAGGTGGCTTGATTGCTGTTCGATTAATGACAAACGAAGAAACTGGGGAGCCAACAGACGAGCTGATTGGTGCAGCTTTGTGCAACCCAGAAGATGACATTATTCTTGTTTCTAAACTTGGTATGAGCCTTAAGTTTAGAGCAGATGATGAGCAACTTCGACCAATGGGCCGTCAAACTGCAGGCGTTCAAGGCATGAGATTTAGAGAAGGCGACGAACTGCTGGATATGGATGTTGTGTCGGTAGATACAAGCAAAGATCTTCTTGTTGTTACAAACGAAGGATTTGCTAAGCGTACAGCTATTGAAGAGTATCGTTTGCAAGGAAGAAACGGCTACGGTGTTAAAGCGGTACAGCTTACAGAAGGCCGCGGTTCTTTGGTTGGTGCTTTGATTGTTGAAGAAACAGATCAAGTAATGGCAATTATGAAGTCTGGTAAAGTGATTCGTTCCGACGTTAACGAAGTTAAGCGCACAGGTAGAACCACTCAAGGAGTGACTTTAGCAAAGCCAGATAAGGGTGATGAAATCATCTCGATTGCTCGAAACGAGGAAAGAGATGATGATGAAACTCAAAATGAAGAATCATCAGAAAAAACTATTGGAAGGAACTTAGATGAGTGAAGATTTTGAAGCATCCAATAGCAAAGTTAGTGGAGAATCTAATACTAGTTCTCCAAGAACAGTAGGTGCAACAGCTACGTCTTCTTCTAATGCGTATAGCGTTAGAAAATCTACTCAACCAAGAGCTAGAAGGATGAGTCTTTCCCTAGTTAGAGTAGATGCTTGGAGTGTTGCAAAAGTAACATTTTTGCTAAGTGTTGCTGGCGGAATAATACAAGTTATTGCAGCGGGATTAGTTTGGCTATTTCTAAACATGATTGGTGTTTTTGATCAAGTAACACAGATTGTTTCATCAACAGGCTTAAATAGCAACGGTTTTAACCTTGCAGACGTTTTTTCTTTGCCAACTGTTTTAAGTGCTGTAATAATTTTTTCTGTTGTAGAAATAGTTATTGCAACATTATTATCTGCAATTGGATCTTTGCTTTATAACGTTGTTGGATCATTAGTTGGTGGAATTCACTTAACTCTTGGTGATGACTAAAGCAAAAGCACTTATAATTAATAATTTAATCTCATAAAATTAATCCCCACTAAACTTTAAGTAGATTAGTGGGGATTAGTTTTTATAAAAATCATTTATAAAAATCATTAAACAAACTATTTTTTATAAGATAGATCTCGAATATCTTCCAAAATTTTAATCATTTTTTCTTCGCGATCTTTGCGTTTTTCTTCATCACTCTTTTCTTTTTCAAATTGTAAGAAAGGAAGACCAATCTCCCTTAACTTATTAATAGGAAGAACAATGCAAAAATAAACAGCTGCAGCAACAATAAGGAAGTTTAAGATTGATCCAATAACTGCACCAAAAGAGATTGTTGCACCATTTATTGTTATTGTTAAAACACCATCAAGATCTGGCTTTCCGAAAATTATTGCTATAAGCGGATTAATAATGTTTTTAACAATCGAAGTAACAACGGAAGTTACGGCGCTGCCCATAACAACACCAACCGCCATGTCGATTACGCTGCCACGAGCAATAAATTTTTTAAAACCATTAAACATATAAAATCCCTTCTGCTATTTAATATTTGATGTCTATTTGATATCTATATTATTTTAATTTTCTTAATATTTTGTTGTAAATAAAACTATTACTTTTAGATAGATTAAGAATAGACAAAACAAGTATTGGGTACATTATTGCAGAAGTTAAAACATCACTAGGGAAGTGTGCTGCAACAACAAGTCTAGAAATTGCAACAACAGCAACAATAATAATGCTAACGATTAATCCAAGCCTTAAGAAAGACTTATTTGCAATATAAATAATCATAAGAGCCATTGAACAAATAGCTACTGCTGCTGCAGTGTGACCGCTTGGAAAACTTGGATCTGGTGGAACTTTAATTTTTACACCAATAAATGGCCTAGGTCTATGAACTATGAATTTAACAGCAAAAATATAAATCATTGGCAAAAGGCAAGTCGCAAGCTGTATTAGAGTTATGCGCCAATCTCGTTTTATAAAATAAGAAATAACAGCCAAAATAAAAAGTATAACAATGCATGATTTTGTAGAAAAAACTATTGCAAGCAATTTAGAAAGAGCCATTATAAAAGACGGAGAATAGTTGTGGAAAAATGCTACGATTCCTGCTTCAAAAGATCTTTCTGCACTATTAACAAGCAAAAGTTTTCCAATTAAAGGAACTAAAATCGCAAGAAGTATAACAGTAGAACACTTCTTATTATTAGTTATATAGAACTTTATTTTTTCTAAAAATTCGTAAAGCTTATTTTTTTGATTCATAATTAAAGATTACACTTAGAAATATATAATAAACTTGTAATATTAAATTGGTTTATAAGTTTTATTTGTTTATTTTGCATAATTTTGTAAAAATGTAGTATATAAACAAGTATGTAAATAAATTTAGCAAACGCATGTTTGGTATTTAGATGTGATTTGTACACCGTACGAGGTGACGAGTAATATGAGGAAAAGGTAGAAAGGGTTTACAATGAGCGTGCTTGACAGACTTGAGAAGAGCGTTGAAGGTGCAATGAATGGAGTCTTCGCAAAATTCGGGTCTAAAGACTTGCAACCTGTTGATCTTTCTAGTGCATTAGAGCGAGAAATTGATAACCAGTCTATGCCAATTGATCGCGATCGTACGGTTGCACCAAATGAGTATCACTTTAAGCTTAGTACTCCAGACTTTGATCAGCTTGGTAGTGAAGCTTTAGCAAATGAGCTTGCGGATAATCTTACACAATATGCAAAAAGTCAGCATTATGCTTTTGTTGGCCCAGTTGCAGTTATTTTTGAAGAAGATACTGATTTTACCAAAGGTGATTTCAATTTAACTTCTGATTCTGTTCCAGGAAACGCTGTTCCTGTAACAACTCAAGAGCAGTCAGAAAATCATCCAATGCTGGAGATTAATGGGAATAGGTATTTGTTAACAAAAGATCGCACAATATTAGGCAGAGGTTCTGGTTGCGATATTGTTATTGATGATCCTGGAATTTCTCGTAGACATCTTGGAATAGACGTTACACCAGATGGTGTTATTGCTAGGGATCTTGGATCCACTAATGGTACTTATGTTGAAGGTCATCAAACTCCAGCAGCAACGCTATTAGATGGAAACACTATTACTATTGGGCGCACCCGTATTCTTTATTGGGCTTCGGATCAAGATCAGGAGTAGTAGACGAATACGTAAAGAGATACGAGTACACGCATGATATTAACCGAGTTGACTTTTGCTATACTTAAGTACAGTTTTTTAGTACTTTTGTGGGTATTCGTATGGTTTGCTGTTCGATCTTTACGAAAAGATATTGAAATTTTTAGTCCTAAAAAGTCTAAAGCTTGGAAGAATAAGTCTCATCGCAGACCAAATCCTTCTAATGATGAATCTTTAAGAAATAACAATATTGCTTCTGCTAATTTAGAGAAGAATAATCAAGCTGAAATGCCAACTTTGCTTGTTATTATTGATGGTCCTTTAGCTGGTTCGTCATTCCCGTTGGAGCCTTCTGGCGTAACTCTTGGAAGATCTGCAAACAATACGGTTGTTCTAAATGACGAGTTTGTTTCTTCTCATCACGCGCGCGTGTATTTTAATCAATCTGTAAATTCTTGGGTTCTTGAAGATTTAGGTAGCACTAACGGAACTATGATAGGTCATAGTAGAGTTAATGAACCTGTTGTTTTGCCTCCGCGCAAGTCTGTGCGAATCGGAGCAACAATGTTTGAATTGAGGTAAGTAAATGGCGCAATTCGATTCAAACATTGAAGATAAAACAAGTAGTCAAAAGCAGCAAGATCAAGTTGATTCTGTAAGTAATGGCGTTGCAAGTGTTGCAAACGTTGTAAGTAGTGAGTCTGCAAATAGCAGCGATGCAAATAATAATCCAGTAAATAATGCTGTAAAAAGTGAAAAAAGCAGCTTAAATAAGGCCTATTTTATAGACAAAGCGTTGTTTATGTATTCAACAGCTGTTAGCGACGTTGGTACTGTTAGAAGCAATAATCAAGATTCTGCGTTTGCTGGAGAAAGATTGGCCTCTATTTGCGACGGTATGGGCGGTCATGCTGGAGGAGATACGGCTTCTACAATCGCAATTAGGTCTTTAGCTCACATTGAGCAAGATTCAAGGCCAAATGATGTAAAAGCTGTTTCTTCAATGATGGAAACCTCGATTATGGCTGCTCACGACGCAATTGTTGGCAAAGCCAAAAGAGAGCGCAGACTTGCTGGAATGGGAACAACAGTAACAGCCGTATCTCTTGTAAATGGTTACTGGGTTCTTGCACATTTGGGTGATTCTAGAGCGTACTTGTTGCGAGATAATCATCTTATAAGAATGACTTGCGACCATAGTTACGTTCAACATTTAATAGACACGGGTCACATTACGCCAGAAGAAGCAAGAAATCATCCGCAGCGAAATGTTGTTATGCGCGTTTTAGGTGATTTTGATATTGACCCAAGGCCAGATATTGCTATTAGGCAGGCACACCCTTCTGATCGTTGGCTTTTGTGCTCGGATGGTGTGTGTGGAGTGTTAGAAGATTCCACAATTCAAGAAGTTATGAGCACTGTATCTAATCAAGAAGAGTGTGCTCAAAAACTTGTTTCTATGGCACTTAAAGCAGGAAGCACAGATAATGCGACTGCTGTTATAGCGGATGCAACTTTGGCACTAGACGCAGATGCTTTTGACTTGCCTCACCAAACTCCATTAATTGGCGGTGCTGCAAGCAAAGATTTAGAGTCTATAGCAGATATTGTTAATAAGGCTGTTTCTTCTACGCCGCCATTGCGTGAAGGTAAGGATTCTCCTGCTCAAAGAGCTGCTGCTCTTATACAAACAGACGCAAAATCGGCGGAAAAAGATGAGAAAATTGTAGAAACTACTCGACTTGTGCAGCCTTCGCATTTAAGAAACGAAGAAGAGCTAAGATCTACAGACACAAACGAGATTCCTATTGTAAAAAAGAAGAACGGTAGAATATCAACAGATCCTAGGGATCCAGATGTTCAGCGTGCTGTAAAAAGAGAACAGGCAGAAGCACACAAAGCAAATAGAATTAGAAGAAGATGGATGAGAATAGGTGTTGCTTTTGCAACGCTTGTTGTGTGTGCGATTGTTGCTTGTGGAGCTTATCTTGTTTATTCTTGGACTCAAAAGCAATACTACATTGGCAAGGGAAACGGCAAAGTAGTTATTTACCAAGGTGTTCCTACTAACATATTTGGATTAGAGCTTTCACACCAGATTGAAGAAACAAATATTAAAGTCAAGAATTTGGATAAGTCTTGGCAAGATCAGCTTGATGAAGGTATTAGTTTTAGCAGTCTTAAAGAAGCAAGAGGTCATGCAAGGCTAATTGGAAGAGAAATGCGCGCTCGAGAAAGCGAGAAGCGTGGTAATAAGCCAAAAAGTATTATTTCTAATTCAGATAATAAAGACGGAAATAATAGTGGAGTTGTAGATTCAAGCAATGATTCAGGAGGTAAAACCTCGTGAACATGTTTAGTATGCGCATTAAGCAAATATCTTTGTTGCTGTTTTCTGTAATTATATCTTCAATAGCATTTTTACAAATGTTTCTAAGGATTGATGGATTCGTTCCAGCAAACTATGTTGGTATGCTTGTTTTAACAACGGCGTTATACCTTGTTTTGTGGGGCGTTTTGATTGTAAAAAAGCCTTATTCTAGTCAGGTAATACTCCCTTGTATTCTTCTTCTTACAGCTATTGGAACTGTTATGATTGCAAGAATAGATAAACAGCACAACACTAATGTTGCTATGAAACAGCTTATTTGGGTTTGTGTTGCTCTTGTATTATCCATAATTTTTGTGATGGTTCTAGAAGATTATAGGATTCTTAGAAGATTCTCGTACGTTAGCATGGTGATTGGTCTTGTTCTCCTTTTATCTCCAATGCTTCCAATAATCGGTAAGGAAATTGGCGGAGCGAGAATTTGGATTGGCTTTGGAAACCACACTATTCAGCCAGGAGAATTTGCAAAACTATTCTTAGCTTTCTTCTTTGCAGCATACTTGTTTGATCATAGAGACAGACTTGCAGTTGGTGGAACAAAGATTTTTGGAATTCATCTTCCACGATTCAAAGATATGGGTCCTATAGCGCTTGTTTGGGCTGCTTCAATGTGTGTGCTTGTTGTGCAACACGATTTAGGAACATCATTAATGTTCTTTGCAATGTTTGTTTCTATGCTTTACGTTGCAACTGGAAGAAAAGGCTGGCTTGCAATAGGCTTTATAGCATTTATAATTGGATGTTTAGTTGCTGTTAAGCTTTTTGCACACGTTCAATACAGAGTTGACGCTTGGCTTAACCCATACGACCCAGTTATTTACAACAGATTCCCAGGTGGGTCTGCTCAAATTGTTACTGGATTATTTGGCCTTGCTGCAGGAGGTATAACTGGAACAGGATTAGGCCAAGGTCATCCTTCTTTAACGCCACTTGCTAATTCCGATTTTATTTACGCTTCGGTTGGGGAAGAATTAGGATTAACTGGTTTGTTTATAGTCTTAATTCTTTACATGATTATTATTGCGTCGGGCATGATTACTGCTATGAAGATTAAAGACGGTTTTGGAAAGCTTCTTGCATCTGGTCTTGTTTTTACAATGGCGTTCCAAGTATTTACTGTTGTTGGCGGAATCACGCTTGTTATTCCACTTACTGGCTTAACAATGCCTTATATGGCAGCTGGTGGTTCTTCTCTAGTTGCAAACTATGTGCTTGCATCTATTTTGATTGTTATATCTAATGCTGCTAATAAGCCAGAGGCTGCTATATCGTCTGATACTTTCCAATACGAAGCTTTAGCTGCTCTTAGGGAAAGAGAGCTTAAGCAAAGAGAAAATAAGTCCTCTAATCTTAACTCCTCTAATCTTAAAGAAGATGGGGGTGAATCTTATGAATAAATGTTTGAAGCAGCTTTTTAGTGCAGTAATTGTGTTGTTTGTTGTTTTATGTATTTCTAGCACGTATATAACATCTATAAAAGCAAACGAATTAAATTCTGATCCTAGAAATAGGCGCGCGCTATATCACGAATTTGGCGCTCCAAGAGGAGCAATTCTTGCATCCGATGGAACTGTTTTAGCGAAATCAGATCCATCTAAAGATGCATTCGTGTATCAAAGGTCATATTTTAACGGCCCTGCTTATGCTCCAATAACGGGTTATTATTCAATAAGTCAAAGAGCAGATAGAGGAATAGAGGCTTCTAGAAATCAGCTTTTAAGTGGAGAATCCGACGCGCTATTCCTTCAAAAGTTTAAGTCTCTATTTACAGGAGCAGCAAACAGAGGTGCTTCTATAGAAACATCTATTAACACTAAGCTTCAAACTCTTGCATACAATCTGCTAAAAGACAAGAATGGCGCTTTAGTTGCAATAGAGCCAAAAACTGGAAGAATACTAGCAATGGTTAGTACGCCTAGCTACGATCCTTCTTCTCTTGCATCTCACAATGTTTCTTTAGTAAACAGAGCATATAAGGATCTTATATCTAACATATATAATCCAATGCTAAATCATTCAATATCTGAACTTTATGCTCCTGGTTCTACTTTCAAAACGGTTGTTGCGGCAACTGCGCTAGAAACTGGAAAATATGATTTAAATACTTCGATTCCAGCTGGATCTTCGTACACTCTTCCAGGAACGCAAACTCATCTTACAAATGTTGTTCCAAGCGCTAGCGGATTGAATGGTCAAATATCTTTTGAAGATGCTCTAGCTTATTCTTCAAATACTGCATTTGCACAACTAGGAGTTTCTTTAGGAGCAGATGCGATTGTTAAGCAGGCTAAAAAGTTTGGATTATTTAGCTCATTTACTTTAGACGGATCTGATTCAACAGGATTCCCAATGAGGGTTGTTGCGTCTTTGCTTAATCAAAAGCCTACGCAAGATAAACTTGCTCTTCAGTCAATTGGTCAGGGAGATGCTAGGGTTACTCCTCTTCAAAATGCTATGATTGCAGCTGCTATTGCAAATAATGGAACACTTATGAAGCCAACGCTTGTTGATTGCGTAAGGTCTAGTGACTTGTCTGTTATTTCTCAAACAACGCCTACCGTTATGAGTCAAGCTTTAAGCGCACAAAGTGCTGCAAAACTCAATGCTATGATGCAAAGTGTAGTTGTAAAAAGTAATCAAAATCTTTCTTTGCCAAATGTTGCTGTTGCAGCAAAATCGGGAACAGCACAAATTGGGTTTAGAAATCAAGCTATTAATGGGTGGGGTATTGGATTTGCTCCTGCACAAGATCCTAAAATAGCTGTAGCAGTTGTTATTCACAATGCTAGTACGTATGGAACGCTTACAGCAGGGCCAATTATGAGACAGGTGATGAAGGAGGCGCTTAAGCAATGAAACTTGTTGAAGGACAGTTAGTTCATCATCGATACAGACTAGATAGAAGACTTGCACAAGGAGGCATGGGGGAAGTCTGGAAGGGCTTTGATATACAGCTTGGCAGGATTGTTGCCGTTAAAGCGCTTAGAACCGATACAAGCAATGTTGAAGCTAAATTGCGTAGACTTAGAGCAGAAGCGCATAATTCAGCCAATCTTGCTCACCCAAATATTGCAGCTTTATTTGACTACTACGAGCATGATGGCATTGGCTTTTTGATTATGGAGTATGTTCCTAGTAAGTCTTTAGCAGACTTATATCATAAAGAAAAAACTGTTGAGCCAACGCGATTGCTGCCTATACTTATTCAAACTGCAAGAGGTCTTTTTGTTGCACATTCCCACGGTGTTATTCATAGAGACGTTAAGCCAGCAAATATTATGGTTTCCGAAACGGGAAGCGTAAAGATAACAGATTTTGGCGTTTCGTACTCTAGCGACCAAGAGCAGATTACTCAAGATGGAATGGTTGTTGGAACAGCTCAATATATTTCCCCAGAGCAAGCTCAAGGAGAGCAAGCAACTGCCCAGTCCGATATTTATTCTCTTGGAGTTGTTGCATACGAAGGACTTTGTGGACATAGGCCATTTACTGGAACTACGCCTGTAGATATTGCAGCCGCACACGTTAATGACCCTGTTCCACCTCTTCCAGATAGTGTTGACCTTCAATTAAGACAGTTTGTAATGTCAATGCTTTCTAAGAATCCAAAAGATAGACCTAAAGATGCTCTTGTTGTTTCAAAAGTGCTTGCAAAAATTGAACGAAGACTTTTGGATCAGCAAACAGCGTTTAACAATAAAAACACAATAGATTCTTCCAATGCTCAGCGCATTAAACGCAGCGTTAGAAGTGTTCCAAAAACACAAGTTAATATTATTAACATTTTGAATAATAACGACCGCAAGGAGCAGCAATGAGTAACACAATGCCTACCTCATTAGCGAATGGACGGTACCAATTAGGTGAATTGATTGGCCGCGGTGGAATGGCCGAAGTGCGAGTCGCAGAAGATAAGCGCTTGGGTCGTACCGTTGCTGTTAAAATCATGCGTTCTGATTTGGCAAATGACGAAATCTTTTTGTCTCGTTTCCGCCGAGAAGCACATTCTATTGCGCAAATGAATAATCCAAACATAGTGAATATCTATGATTCTGGAGAAGAGTCTGTTGTAGACGACAATGGCGTAGAAGAGCATTTGCCGTATCTTGTTATGGAATACGTTAAAGGAAAAACGCTTCGCGATATTCTTAAGATGAATGGTGCTTTAAGTCAAAGAGATTCCGAACAAGTTATGCTTGGAGTTTTGAATGCCTTGGAGTATTCGCATAGAATGGGCGTGATTCACCGAGATATTAAGCCTGGAAACATTATGATTTCCGAGCAGGGCATTGTTAAGGTTATGGATTTTGGAATCGCAAGAGCGTTAGACGATTCTGCAACAACAATGACACAATCGCAAGGTGTTGTTGGAACCGCGCAATATTTGTCTCCAGAGCAGGCGCGTGGAGAACAGGTGGATATGAGATCCGACTTGTATTCTGCAGGATGCGTCTTATACGAGATGCTAACTGGAAGGCCGCCTTTTACTGGCGATTCTGCAGTTGCAATAGCATATCAGCATGTTTCAGAAGTTGCAACTCCTCTAAGTACGCTTGTTCCAGGTCTTCCTTCAATGTGGGATAAGATTTGCGCAAAAGCAATGGCAAAAGATAGGCAGAATAGGTATGCAACGGCTGCTGAATTTAAGAACGACATATTAGCGTTTATGAACGGCGGTGTTCCTGTTGCAGCATCTTTTAATCCGCTAACCGATTTAGCTAATATGCGCGCAAGAAAGCAGGCAGAGCAGAATGCTGCAACTCAAGCTATTGGAGCGGCAGACACTGCCTCTACTCAAAGTTTTGGCGCGATTACAGGCCAGTTTGATGCGTATCCAAATACGGGCTACAACACAAGAGCCGCTCAGCGCGCTGCAAATCAGGCAAAAAGAAGTAAGCGAATTGTTATTGCTTCTGTTGTGTCTGCGATTGTTTGCGCGATTGTTGTTGGCGGAATTCTATTTATGCTAAATCGCAGTAAGCTAGCTGGAGATATTGTTGTTCCAACGTTTAGCGAAACTACAACTCAAGATGCTGCTAAAGAAAAACTTCGCGCGCTTGGTCTTATTCCAGATATTTTGGAAGACGATAAGTCTACTAAGCCAGAAGGTACTTTTACCAAGCAATCTCCTAAAGGTGGAGAGAAGGTTGCGTCTGGGTCTAGAGTTAGCGTTTGGTTCTCTATTGGTCCTCAATCAACTAAGGTTCCAGATGTTACTGGAAAATCGCAAGAAGCAGCTAGAAAAGCTCTTGAGCGCGCAGGATTTAAGATTTCTAACGTTAGAGTGGAAGATAGTACAGACGTTAAAAAGAATCACGTTACTAGAACTGACCCAGTTGCAGATTCGTTTGCCGATAAAGGTTCAATGGTAACTTTGTACATTTCTTCTGGCTTAACTAAGGTTCCAGATGGAATGGTTGGGCAGTCCAAAGATATTGTTGCTGGAGAATTGCAAAATCTTGGATTTACTGTTAATACCGTAGAAGAAGAATCCGACACTGTTGCAGAAGGAATGGTTACTAAAATGAATCCGTCTTCTGGAGTTGCTGTAAAACCTCATAGCGCTATAACTGTGTATGTTTCTAAAGGAAAGCCTAAGGTAGAAGTTCCTCATGTTGCTCTTGGAACATCAACGTTAAAGCAAGCTAAGCAAATACTAGAAGCAAAGGGCTTTAAGGTTGTTGCTGATGGCTCCGCTACAGATGACGATATTGTTGATAGTATGTCGGAAAAGGAAGGGTCTAAGATAGATAAAGGCTCTACAATAACGCTTACTGTAAAAACTCCCCAGCCTTCTGTAGACACCACTACAAAGCCTGGAAGAACTTCAACATCTGGCTCATCTTCTGCAACAACAAGCAATAGTGATAAATAACAAGAAGCCGCCTATCTTGCCGTTGTTTTAACGGTGCTAGGCGGCATTTGTATTTAACTTGTAAGCTATTTAACTTGTAAGCTACTAAGATTAATTAATAGTTTGTGTTTTAATAAGCTATTTTAATAAGCTATCAAACCAATGATTTATAAGCTGCTTGTAATCTAATAAGCTAGAAAACTAATTAGACAAGTAAACTGTAAACTAATAGATTCCTAGCTTATTAGTAGCGATTTAATAAATCGTTGTTGTGTATGCAGACATTTCTCTTAAGAATGGAATTGTTGCCGAAGCAAACGGATATATCCATTGCATAAGAATTGCAATTGCTGTTACGTAGATTAGTGCGCAAAGAACTAATCTTATTGGCAAAATACCAGGCTGCAATCGCATAAGTCCGCCAAAAATGCTGAATTCTGGCTTTGGTTTTAATCCAGCTCGGATTTGACGTCTTAGAGGCCATTGCCAAGCGATAGCTGCTGCAGCGAAGATAATAATGTACGCAACTATAGCAATAAGTATAACTGGCACAAGTGAATCTAGTCTAGAAGCCAAAGACTGCTGCTCGTTGTTTACAAACTTAACTTGACCGTTTGCATCTACCGTAGAAAGCTCTTTAGGAATACCGTCGGAAACCTTAGCCCAATAATCAAACTCGCCAAAGCTAATAAAGCGGAACTCAGGAGTTGAATATTTTGGCTCACAAGTAACAAGCGTAATCATGCGCTTTTTAGGATTCTTGCTGTGATTTATTGGGTCTTGATCAAGAACTTCACTTTGATCTGGTCTAACAATCTTGTGAGTAACGTACTTATAAACGAACCAATAATCTTTTGTACGAATAATAATAGGATCGCCCTTTTGGAATCGGTCAACGTCTGCTAAAGGCTGACCGTAACCATTTCGGTGACCACTAATAGCCAAGTTTCCAATTTCTCCTGGCATTTCTGTTTTAGGGAAGTGTGCAAGTCCTCGCCTATTTAATATTTCTAGGCTAACGCCTTCAACAATATTGCGCTCCCATTGATTGCCAAACCTAGGAATGTATGCTCGAGCAACAAGTTCTCCATACTTTACTTTTTGCAATTTAGGAGGATCGTCTACTTGAGGAAGAGCAATCTTGGTTTTTTTACCAGCAGCAGGATTCTTCCACGAAACAGCCTCTCTGGTTTCAAACTGTACATGCTCGGATTGAGCGCCCGTCCACCACATTTGCCAGACAATGTACAATGCGCAAACAACTGCAAAAGCTATAAGAAGTTCTCCAACAACGCCAGCTATTGTCCAAAGTGCGCTAGCCTTTGTTGTTTTGGCTTCGCTACGTTCGTGCTTGTAGTTAGAACGCTTCATTTTACTCCTTTATTGTTTGGTGGAATGGTGTTGGGGAATATTTCCAATAATATCGGCATCTTTTGGAACCGAAGCAAACCTTAGAGGCTGCAACAGGGCAGACGACTCTAAGAACTTTAAGTTTCCCCTTTTTTCCACTTTCCATCCCAGTCCAAAAGTACTGACATAGTCTTTATATGTTTGAATTGCTGGAGAATTATCCAACGATTCTATCATGTCTTCTATTGAACCAATAGCAGATATTCTATACGGTGGCGAGTACTGATGGCCTTGCAACATAAGCACATTTCCAATACAAACAACAGCTGAATTAAACAAGATTCTTTGACCCTGAATTGTTATAGCCTCCGCTCCGCCTTTCCATAGGGCATTTACAACGGCTTCTATATCTTGTTGGTGAATTACATAGTCATTTATGTTTGCGGAGCTTCCAGACCCGTTTACGGCCGTTTTCCAAAGTGGCGAATCGTTTAGCGTTACAGTAATTCCTGGTCCTTGTATTGCTGGAAGTATTGTGCTTGCGCCAGTATCGTCGGAAGAATCAGACCCGCTTGCGCTGCTTGTTAACGTTTTGTTTAGAAGATTAACTTTAGAATCTAACTCTTTAACCTCTTCTCTCAAAGATTTTGCTCTTTGAGAATTTCTTTCCACCATTTGCCCCGTATCGGAAGTTACAAATGCAGTACGATTTATGCGCAAATTAGTAACGAATAAGTAACCAGTAAAACAAATTGCTAGGGCAACGGCAACGCTTCCTAACAGCGATTTTCTAGCGCCGTGTTTACCTGTTTGTTTTGCCATATTACCCATTCTTCTTCTTGCGTTCGAGTGTAACTATTATTATAGCGTGTAGCCGATTGATTGGAGTGTTACTGTTATGGCTGACGAAGAATTGAATAAATTGAATACCACTTCATCTGCCGATGTGGATGAATCTCAAAACTCTTCTAAAGAAGACTTGTATGGTGTTCCTATGGAACAGGTTGAAGCTGTTTTGAACGCAACTGCCGATAAAGAGTCGTTGTCTCCGCAAATACAGCGCATGATGAAGCGTCAAGAAGAAAATACTCGCAGAGTTGAAGAGTCCATTAAGGGCACTAAAGCTAATGCTGGATGGTTTGTTCCACTATTTTGCACGCTTATGATTGTTGGCTTGTTCTGGGCTGTTATTTATTACTTGAATCCTGCTTTGCCAATTCCAGGAATTGGAGCGTTTAATCTTTTGATTGCAGCATGCTTGGTTATGGCTGGGTTCTTAATGACAATGTGCTGGAGATAGTTTGTATATAGCTTGATAGCTTTATATAGCTTGTAGATAATATTTGATTTTGGCTGCATGTAATAAGCGTGCAGCCATTTTTATATGCGTGCTTTGTGTGTTTATTACTCCGCTTTGCTTGCACAAATAAGAACATGATTATTTTTAGAATCGGTAGTTGCAATAATCCTAGTGTTTCCACCGTCTTTTAACTTAAGCCTTTTCTTTAAGTCGTTTACGCTTAGTGGAAAATTGTATGTTGCAATATTTGCGTAAGTTATTTTAGAAAGAGCTTTACTGATTTCTTTTTTGTTTAAGCTGCAAATATTATTTATTTTCCAAATGTTTCCAGGAAAATCTGATTTATATTCGCAAGATATAAAAACGTGGCTGTTGCTTGCGATTTGAAACACGTTGTATTTAGAGCTTAAAATCTTAAAACATCCCGACTTCATAATTGAAGAATTTGGCTCATAGGCATATTTAGCGCAGTTTTTCCAATCTCTTATTGAATCATTTGAGTTTTGCTCGCTTTTTATGTGTGATTCTTGCGATTCTTGCGTCTCTTGCGCTTCTTCTACTTTATTTAAGTCTGGATTGTATTTTGCGTTAAAAACGGTTACTGAATCGTTGTTTGCGCAATAAACTTCAATATGCGAATGCATGTTTGAGTCTAATACTAAAAGCAGCTCTTTGCACTCGTTGTTGTGTGAAACAATGTGTACTTGACTAACATTTCCACAAAAATCGCAAACAGCTTTTCTCCAATCAAGCATTGGAGATAGTTTAATAATCACAAATTTTGCTACTTGCAGCATGCGTTGTTTTAGCTCTAAAACATTAGGTGTGCAATCTTTAATCGCGTACGTTCTAGATCCGCTTTTATCTCGTCTTGCAGGATCAATGTAAATAATCGTTACGTAGTCTACTTTTTCTAGCACTTCTACGCTTGTTGAGTTTACGCATTGAACATTGTTTAAGCGCATAACAGTCATATTGTGCTGGCTTATGGCCGATAGTTCTTCTTGAGTTTCTACGCAAATGGCTTTGCAAAACTCTTGGCTCATAATTGCGCAATCTACTCCAAATCCGCCAGTTAAGTCGATTAGAGTTGTTTTGCACTTATCAATATTGTTGTTTTTTATAAGACGATTTGCGATGCGTGCTTTATATTGCGCGGTTGCTTGCGACGAGCACTGTTCCATAGAAATATGTGATGGGTAAATAACTTGATTGTTTTTATACCACATTGGCAGTTTTGTTTTTGCAATCTGCTTTCCGCTTATTTGATTAACAGCAAAAGCAACATTCACGTTTGGGTTATTAGACGCTTTTAGTGCAGCTTCTTTTGGGTTTGTGTTTTGATTTTGAAGAATAAAATCAATAGTTTGCTGATTTTGATCTTGTAGTTGTTTTGTGTGAATGTTGTTAGATTGCATAATTCTATTTTTGATTAAGGTTTAGAGAAAGTCACAATTTTCCAAAAATGTGGATAACTTTTATACACTTGTTAACATGGCTAAAAATGCAGAGTTATCAACGATTGTGTATAACAATGTGGATAACTTATTTAGATATACCCATGTTATACCCAGGTTATGCACATTTATGTCCACAATTGTGGAGAACTACACGCGTGTAATTTAACGCTATTTATTGCAAACAGAATGCGCTTATTGCCAGAAGAACAATAAGTGTTAGTAAAGAGTAAACAGCAAATCGCTCATTAAAAGATGCTTTTTTAAGAAGAGGATTATTAGTGCCAAGTAAAGCAGACAGAACTATTCCAGTAACAATTCCACCAATATGAGCTTGCCAAGCAATATTTTGAACCAAAAGAGGCATTGCAAGCGTTAGGCCAATCCAAATTAAAGTGCCATTAACACTTTCGCCAAGTCGCCATTGCGCAACCAAAAGAGCGCCAATAAGACCCATAATCGCTCCCGAAGCCCCATAAGCTGCAATCACCCAGTCTTGTGTAAGCTTTGAGTAAAGTAGAGTTGCAACGCATCCACCAAGCCCACTAATAGCGTATAAGAAAAAGAACTTCCATTTACCAAAGAATCTCTCAAGCTCTACGCCAAGCGAATACAAGCAAATCATGTTAAAAAGAATGTGCGTAAGTTCTGGCGCGTGAACAAACATAGACGTAAACCAAGTCCATCTTGCTTTTGTAATCAAAAATGGCGCAAAAGCAGTATTTTCAACAAATAGTTGATATGCGCTTGGCAAAAAAGTGTGAAGAATCATCTCAATAATCCACACAAACACGCAAATGTAGATAATTGAATACGTTGCGGTTTTGCAATTAGTTTTAAAGCGCTTAACAATAGTGTTTATGTCAAAATTGTTCATAAAATAACATTATCTAATTGCATACACAAATTTGCATACATAAGTAGCAACCATAATGGTCATTAAAAATGTTTTGTAAGATTTATGGTGTTTTGTGCATAAAAATATAATAAAAAGATGCAAGTGTTAAAAAAAATCACTATTATAGTGAATACACGAGTAAACTCGATACAAACGTTGACTTGGACGAGCAGGTCAGCTTAACGAAAGGAGCCATCATGGAGAACAGGTCCTCTGGCGGTTGGAAGTTCTTTGCACTGCTCTTTGGAGCACTGCTCGCAGGTATTGCAGCATTGTATGTTTACAAGCAGCATAATCCTGATTACGATCCATGGGAGCAGCCATGGGAGAACAGCTCTTCGCCAATTAACATAGGCGCAGAAAAAGAAGATAAGGAAGAATCTGAAGCAGCTAAGGCAGTTGAGGCTTAGTTAGAATTAAAATTCTTATACTCAAATCTTTAGCTATATAAGGTGTGAAGTATTGCACTCGTAGTGCATAGCTTCACACCTTATTTTTATTTTGATAGTCGTTTTTTAGTCATTTTTATAAATAAAAAAGCTGTGACCAACAAACGCTAGTCACAGCTTTTATTAAAGCAATATTAAAATGCTTTTACATAATTATTCGGCAGTTGGAAGAGCGCCAGTGTGCCAAATGCGATCGAGGTAATCTTCGATAGAGCGATCAGAAGAGAAGTAACCAGAGTTGGCTACGTTCAACACAGCCATGCGTGCCCACTTCATAGGATCGCGGTAAGTTTCCTCAATTTGAGCTTGAATATCCATGTAAGAGCTAAAGTCAGCCATTGCCATGAAGTAATCGTGAGTAAGCCAATCGTTGACGAGTGGCTCATACACGCTCTTGTCGCCGTTGGAGAATGTACCGTCAGCAACCATGTCTACAGCTGTCTTCAAGCGAGGATCAGACTCGTAGTACTTACGGGAGCCGCCGTGATCGTAGCCTTCAGCGTAGAGCTTCTCAACCTCGTCAACAGTCATGCCGAAGAGGAAGAAGTTCTCAGCGCCAACGCGTTCACGAATCTCAACGTTTGCACCGTCGAGAGTACCAACAGTCAAAGCACCGTTCAAAGCGAACTTCATGTTACCAGTGCCAGAAGCTTCCTTACCAGCTTGAGAAATCTGCTCATCCAAATCGGTTGCAGGAATCAAGTTCATAGCAAGTTCAATGTTGTAGTTCTCTGGGAAGAACACTGCAAGCTTGCCCTTGCATGCTGGATCGTTGTTTACAACGCGAGCAACATTGTTGATGAGCTGAATAGTAAGCTTTGCCATAGCATAGCCTGGAGCGGACTTAGCGCCGAAGAACACGGTGCGTGGAAGCATCTTGTCTACGTCGATTGTGCCATTCTTGATTCCAGCGTATGTGGAGATAACCTGGAGGATCTTCATGGACTGGCGCTTGTACTCGTGCAAACGCTTAACAATGGTGTTAAACATAGTGTCTGGGTTGATTTCAAAGCCATACTTGTGCTTTGCAAAATCAACGAAGGCAAGCTTGTTCTCCTGCTTGACTTTAGCGAACTTCTTCACGAAGGATGGATCGTCAGCCAATGGCTTCAAACCTTCAAGAAGCTCCAAATCACCCTGCCATGCGTCGGTGCCCAAGCCCTCAGTAATAAGAGCAGACATGCGTGGGTTGCTCAAACGCACAAAGCGACGAGGAGTTACGCCGTTAGTAACATTCTTGAACTTATCTGGGTAAACGCTGGAGAAGTCCTTTAATGTAACATCCTTCAACAACTCAGAGTGAAGCTCAGCAACGCCATTAACGTAAGAGCCGCCGTAGGTAGCCAAGTAAGCCATGCGAACTACAGCACCTTCGCCATTTTCGTCGGCGTCGGTAGCAATGCGCATACGCTCAACCTGATCTTCGGAAACACCCTTGCTGCGAAGCTCGTTGCGGAATTGCTCGCTAATGCCCTGAATAATCTCAAGGTGGCGTGGCAAAAGTTCGCCAATAAGCTTGGCTGGCCAAACTTCCAAAGCTTCTGGAAGAAGCGTGTGGCAAGTGTAGTTGAATGTCTTAGTAGTAATGCCCCAAGCGGTGTTCCAATCGTAGCCGTACTCGTCCATAAGAACGCGCATAAGCTCTGGAATACCAATAACTGGGTGAGTATCGTTCAACTGGAAGTTGATCTTGCTTGGGAAGGTTGTAAGATCTGGCTTATCTTGACCAGGATAGAACACGCGAATAGCGTCGTGAATAGAAGCAGCTACGAAGAAGTATTGCTGCTCAAGACGCAAAGCCTTGCCCTGTGGAGTGGAATCTTCTGGATAAAGAATCTTAGAAATGTTTTCTGCTTCAACCTGTGGCTTAACAGCATCCAAGTACTCAGACTTGTTGAAGGTGAGCAAATCAAATTCGTCGTAAGACTTAGAAGTCCACAAGCGAAGAGTGTTTACGCGACCAGAATTGTAGCCTGGAACCATGTAGTCAACTGGTACTGCGCGAACAGCCCAATCTGGCTTCCACACGCGCTTGCCATTTTCTTCAACAACCTTGCCGCCAAAGTTAACGCGCTGATCTCTGCCGTAGTCAACGTGACCCCATGGCTCTTCGTTGCTAAGCCAGTAATCAGGGGTTTCTACCTGCTTGCCCTGCTCGTCGAAGCGCTGCTTAAAAATGCCGTAACGATATTGGATGCCGTAGCCGAATGCTGGAACGCCGATAGAGGCGAGCGAGTCAATAAAGCAGGCTGCGAGACGACCCAAACCGCCGTTACCTAAACCTGGCTCATACTCAGCATCGATAACATCTTTTGGCTCAAAACCAAGCTTTGTAACAGCCTTGTTGAACTGATCGGTAAGGCCAGCGTTAAGCAAAGCGTTTTCAAGCTGCTTGCCCATTAAGAACTCTGCGCTTAAATAGCCAACAGCCTTTGTGTTTCCGTTAATCATGTCATGCTGTGTCTGCATCCAAGAGTCCATCAAATGACGACGGACAGCGGTAGCAGCGGCAACATACACATCAGCCATAGTGGCCTGTTCTGGGGTGACACCCTGGGTGTACTTCAGATTTTCTTGAAGTTCTTTGGCAAATGCCGCCGCAGTAGTCTTGGCTTTAGGCGCGACGTGTTTAGTCATATTTGACTCCTTGTGCCGTGAATAATATATTTACCTAAAATGTGCGAATAGCAACCCTTGATTATGCTGGTTGTAGCCGCGCCAAATTGCACTTAACAAGACGGTACGCGGCAATGCACACGTTTTCATTGTTGATGATACCACAACCCCAAACCCTTATTAATAATTATTCACAATATGACTTTTATAAAACAACATTAAAATCGCAAATAATACTTAGACAATTCGTGAGATAATTCAAATATGGCTGTTATACGAGAAGCGGATATAAGTGGCGCTAAAAAATCGTTTGAAACGTGGGTAAATAGTGCAAAATCTTATATAAATTCTATGAAAATAGATTCTACGAACAATAAAAAAGATTTGTGCTGCATAAACACAAGCGAAATAGGCGTTAGCGTAAACGATGAAGCAATGGCTGTTAGATACTCGCTTTATGTGCTAGAGCATATAGCTCCAGGATGCGCTGTAGAGGTAAGAGTGGCGCCTTGGGGAGCTGTAAAAATCTTAGAAGGACCACATTCAGATCCGCATAATTTAACACCGCCAGATGTTATAGAACTTGACCCAGATGTTTGGTTGCGACTTTCTTGCGCAATAACAAAATGGGATTACGAGCAGCAAATTGGGAATATAAGCGCAGTTGGAGAGCGAGACGATTTAAGCAATTTGCTGCCCGAACTTACAAAAGCTCTTTTTAATAATTAATGCTAACTAAGGGTATTTGCCTACATGCTTATCTACATATAGAATTAAGCGTTCTTGTGCAAATTCTTGTGCAAAAATTACTTGTTCTTATGCATAAAACTAGGCATAGGCATAGGAATGTGATGATGAACAACGCCAGAATTGCTAGACGACTTGTCTTTAGTAGCGGCCTGAGCGGCAGACTGAGCAGCCCACTCGGCGTAGTCGTCTAAATCGTCATCTCCACTCGAAACGGAATCATGCAAGCTACCAACACTATCATTACCAGCATTAGTGTTGGTGTCTTTAGAATCATCTTCTACAGATAAGCTTTCGGAATCATCTTGATTATCTAGATAATCCTCATTCTTGTAGCTATCAGATTCAAACGGATCGAAGGATCCTTGACCAGGCTCGTGAGTATTAAGCTCTTTAGCAAGCTCGTCGTAATCCGTATCGGTCGTCAGGTATTTGAGCTTACGGGCAATTTTCTGTTGCTTTGCCTTCTGTCGTCCGCGGCCCATCTGACCCCCTCTAATTTACCGAAACAATCAATTCATCACACAAGAGCGTACCACTTTGCCGCAACAGAGTATATTGTCTGAGTGAACTTTTACCATAAAAGCCATATTTTAGGCGTAAAAATCGCAAGAAAAATTGCGTGTGTAAGGAGTTAGAAATGGCAGAAGAAGCACAGGTTACAGCTGCTGGAAACGAGATAAGCGCAAGCTTTGTGGCAGCTCAAAAACGTTCAGACGCAACGCTTGAGAAGCTAAAAGCAAATCCTAGCTCCTTTACAATGCTTACGGGAGATAGGCCAACAGGAAGACTTCACTTAGGTCATTACTTTGGTTCGATTCGCGAGCGTGTCGCAATGCAAAATCTTGGCGTAAACACAAACGTGATTATTGCAGACTATCAGGTGATTACGGATAGAGACACTGTTGAGCACGTAGAAGATAACGTGCTAAACCTTGTTCTTGACTACATGGCTGCTGGAATTGACCCTAAGAAAACCATGATTTTTACGCACTCCGCTGTGCCTGCAGAAAACCAGCTTATGCTGCCATTCTTGTCTTTAGTTACAGAAGCCGAATTGCATAGAAATCCTACTGTTAAAGCCGAAATGGAAGCTTCTGGTCATGCCTTAACAGGACTTTTGCTTACATACCCAGTGCATCAAGCTTGCGATATTCTGTTTTGCAAAGCAAATGTTGTGCCAATTGGCAAAGATAATTTGCCGCATATTGAGATTACGCGCACGATTGCTCGCAGATTTAATGAGAGATACGCAAAGAAGAATCCTGTTTTTCCAGAGCCAGCTGCAATTCTTTCGGATACGCCAGAAATCCCAGGATTAGACGGCCGCAAGATGAGCAAGTCTTACGGAAACTCGATTATGCTTGGCGCAAGTGCAGAAGAAACAGCAAAGCTGATTAAGAAGAGTCCAACTGATTCTGAGCGCACAATTACTTTTGACCCAGTGGCTCGTCCGCAAGTTTCTGCGCTTTTGACTACTGCTGGTTTGGTTACAGGCAGAGATCCAAAAGATATTGCGCAAGAAATCAGCAACGCGGGCGCAGGAGCACTAAAAGCGTACGTTATTGAATCTGTAAACAACTTCCTTGCTCCACACCGCCAGCGTAGAGCGGAATTGGCCAAAGATATGGATTCAATTCGAGATATTTTGCATGATGGAAATGCGCGAGCTGCTGCGATTGCACAAGAAACACTTGATCAAGTACGCGAAGCAATGAATATGAAGTATTGATTAATTCTTGCTTGATAAAGCTTTCTTGATTGCATATTTTGATTGCATGCAAATAGAACGCGCATAAATAAAACGCCCAGTAGTAGCTGGGCGTTTTATGTTTATTAGCTTATGACTAAATGTCGTATCGCCAGCTTTTATCTGTTATAACGCGCGCAACTGCAAGCCCTAATGGCAAGCAAATAATCACCATAAACGCGCGGAAAGTCCAGTCTAAAGCAGGAAGAGTATTAAACTGACCGAGATAGAACATTGCGCGATACATATAAAGTCCAGGAACCATAATCACAATAGATGGAACCGTAAGACCAATGCGCGGATATCCCAAGTATTGCGGCGCCCAGCCTCTATGCACAATTGCACGCCAAGCGGAAGCCAAAAGACCAGCAAGCAAAGCGCCAGTAAACGCTGCGATTTCTGCAGCAATACCAAAATCAGCCATTGTTAAGCGCAAAGTATCGGTAATTGCTCCGATTATTCCAGCAACAAAACACATTCGTTGAGGAGAATTAAACAGAACGGAGAATCCCCACACGCCTGCAAACGCTGTAATCATTCTAAGAACAGCATTAAGCCAAGGATTTAAGCCAAGCGGAGTAAAGCCTTGAGGGTCTAGCTGAACAAGGCTTGCAACCATCCAGCCTGCAAGAGTGCCCATTAGAATAATCGCCATTGTGTAGCAAAGCCGCTGAATGCCAGAAGGAAAATCAATCTTAGCAATATCTAAGCCGCCTGTAATAAGCGGGAAGCCTGGAATTACAAACAAAACAGAGCCAATATAAGCCGTATTGTGATGCAAAGCAGAAGGGTCAAAGCAACCAATAATGCGCAAAGAAGCAATGCAACTTAAAGCGCCAACAGCAACAGCAATAAACGTTACAACGAATTGGTTTAGATGATGCATAAACATGCGTCTTCTAACGTAGTGGCCAATTCCAGCGCCAATAAAAGCGCCAAGCATATCGTAAGCGCCGCCGCCAAGCAAAAATGCGAAGGATGCGCATGCTACTGCAGAGGCAAGGCCAGCAAACCAAGGTTTATAAAGAGGCTTGCGGTTTTTGATTAAGTCTAAGCGGTCGTGAACTTGACGAACTGTAAGCGGCGCGGAGAAATCGCCAGCAGGATTTGCGTTAGAGGAAGTAGTGGAATTGTTTTTAAGATCTGAATTCAAATTATTTTGGCTATTTTGAGCATTTTTAACATTCTTGACATTTTGAACGTGAGAAAAATGCTCAACATACGTTTTTTCTGGCTGTAGCGCAAAAATTCCGCGAGGTTTTTCTTTGCGAATCGCCTCTTGAATTGCCATTTTTTCTTCGACTTTTGCAGCGTGCTCCTCCGACTGCTTAGCTGTTTGAACAATCGCGTTCTCGTTACTGCTAGCTTGAAGAGTATCCACTAATTCCTTGGAAACAGTGGCTTTTGAATGGTATAAGGAATCGTTTCCAAGCTTAACGTTAAACCAATCTGCAAAGTGCTCAAGAAGCCAGATTCTCTCCGTGTTTACGCCAGTAGTAGGCAAGTCAACAACTTCTGTAATTCGCTCATGCTTATCTGTGCAAGTAGCTTCAATATCTGTTAAATTAACGTCTGCACGAACGTTCACGCCCATAGGTTCGCCAACGCGGTGCATAAGCTCGCGAACGCGGTAGCTTCCAGTTCCAGCGCCTAAACCTAAAGCGCCAACACGAATAATAATGCTGGATTTTGCTGCAATTCCAGCTTGCGTAACTGGTTTATCCCAATCGCGCTCAACATCTTCCATATCTAGCGGAATCGCATGCGTTTGAAAACGGCCAGAAGGCTTTCCAACAATATGGCCAGTCGAAAGTATTTTTGGCTTATTACTATCGCTGTTACTGCCGTTATTATTGCTGCTATTGCTATCGCTGCTATCCGCGTTATTCTCTTCTATGCTCACAATTTTTTAGTATACGCATTGCATTGCCTATAAAAATTTATATAAAAAATTTATATAAAAAATCAGTCCTAAGGTCGGTTCACAATTATTTTGGAATCTCGCTGGAAACAAAGGCTGTGGGCTTGCAACTTTTGACCTAAATAACCGCGGAGGAGCCGTGGAAGTCGAATGACCAAGCAACCTTATGACTAGCACAAGGAGGTCTGATGACAACTCAAAATCAACAGGTAACTCCAGCAGACGCAACGATTGTAACGTCTGGTTTAGGGCGAAAAGGTCCCGAGGAGCGCGAACTGCCAGCATCGCTTAAGCAAGACATGGATTTGTGCTTGCATATTCTGCGCGATGTTTTAGGCGAATTTGATGAAAAATTATTAACCGTATTTGACGAAGTGCGCTTAAATGCTGTAGACGCAAGTGCAGCACACTTTAATCAAATGCTTGATGCTCAAGAAACAGAAAACGACGGACTAAGCAAGGCTGTAGAAAAAATCAATGGCATGGATTTGCCAGATATGCAATTGCTTGCGCGCGCGTTTGCTACATACTTCCATCTTGCAAATCTTTGCGAAGAAAACTACAGGGTTTCTGTGCTGCATCAGCGCGAATGCGACGTTGAGGATTCTAATCCAGTAGATCCAGTGAACGAGCTAACTTGCGCATATCACAAGTTGCTTACAGAAATGAGCCCTGCGCAAGCTAAGGAATTGCTTGCAAAGCTTGAGTTCCACCCAGTTTTTACTGCGCACCCAACAGAAGCTAGGCGCAAGGCTGTAGCTGGTAAAATCCGCAGAATATCGCAGCTTTTAAGTAAGCACAATACTTTAGGCGGATCGGATAAGCGCGAGAATTATCGTAAGCTATACAACGAGATTGACGCATTGTTGCGTACATCTCCAATCGCACTTAAAAAGCCAACTCCTGTTGAAGAAGCGGACACGATTCTAGACATTTTTGACGCCACTTTGTTCAACACGATTCCGCTGGTTTATCGCAGATTTGACGATTGGTTGCTAGGTAAGAAGGCTGGCTTAGTGCCGCCGCGTTGCCCAGCGTTCTTCCACCCAGGAAGCTGGATTGGCTCCGATAGAGACGGAAATCCAAACGTTACAGCAAAAGTTAGCAGGCAAGTTGCTAGGAAGTTTAGCGACCACGTTCTTGCTGCTCTAGAAGAGCGCACGCGTGAAGTTGGAAAATGCTTAACAATGGAAACGCGCACAACTCCTCCAAGTGTTGAACTTTTGGAGCTTTGGAATCGCCAGCGAGAAATGAGCGAGCAGCTAACGGAAAGCGCATCCGACGTTTCCAACAGCGAGCCACATAGAGCCGTTATGCTTGTTATGGCAGATCGCTTGCACAGAACGATTAGCCGAGATACAGACTTAATGTATCATTCTTGCGAAGATTTTATTGAAGACTTGCACATTGTGCAAAGGTCTCTTGCGGCTGCTGGCGATTCGCGCGCGGCTTATGGTCCGTTGCAAGATCTTATTTGGCAAGCGCAAACCTTTGGATTCCACATGGTGGAAATGGAGTTCCGTCAGCATTCGCTCGTGCATTCTCGCGCTTTGGAAGATATTCGCGAACACGGTTTGCATGGTGAGCGTGGACCTCTTCAGCCAATGACTCGCGAAGTTCTAGACACTTTCCGCGCGCTTGGTGCTATTCAAAAGCGAAATGGTATGCGCGCTGCTCGCCGTTACATTATATCGTTTGCAAAGTCTGCTCAGCATGTTCGCGATGTGTTTGAGCTTAATCGCCTTGCGTTTGCTCACCCACAAGATGCGCCAACAATCGATGTAATCCCGCTTTTTGAGCAGCTTGAAGACTTGCAAAATTCGGTTAATGTTCTGGAAGAAATCATTAAGATTCCAGAAGTTCAAGCTCGCTTAAAGGCCACTGGCCGCAAGATGGAAGTTATGCTCGGTTACTCCGACTCTTCCAAAGACGCAGGCCCTACTTCTGCAACGCTTGCTTTGCATTCTGCTCAAGAGCGCATTGCTCAGTGGGCTAAAAAGCACGATATTGACCTAACGCTGTTCCACGGTCGCGGTGGCGCTGTTGGACGAGGTGGAGGCCCTGCAAACCGTGCTGTTTTGGCTCAACCAGTTGGGTCAGTAAATTGCAGATTTAAGCTTACTGAGCAAGGCGAGGTGATTTTTGCTCGATACGGAAACCCAATTTTGGCGATTCGCCACTTGGAATCTGTTGCTGCAGCAACTTTGCTTCAGTCGGCTCCAAGCGTGGAGAAAACAAACACAGAGATGACGCACAAGTATGCGGATATGGCTCAAAAGCTTGATGTTGCGGCGCATAATCGTTTTATTGATTTGCTTCAAACAGATGACTTTACGCCGTGGTTCTCAACCGTTACTCCGCTTAGTGAGATTGGTTTGCTTCCAATTGGCTCTCGCCCTGCAAAGCGAGGCCTTGGCGCAAAGTCTTTGGATGATTTGCGTACAATCCCGTGGGTGTTCTCTTGGGCACAAGCTCGAATCAACTTGGCAGCGTGGTACGGCTTGGGTACAGCTTGCGAAAAGTTTGGCGACTTGCAAACTTTGCGCAAAGCGTACGAAGAGTGGCCACTTTTCAGCACTTTTATTGACAACATTGAGATGTCTTTGGCTAAAACGGATGAGCGCATTGCTCGCATGTATCTAAGCCTTGGAGATCGCGAAGATTTGAGCAACAAGGTGCTTTCGGAAATGCAACTTACGCGCAAGTGGGTTTTGCAAATTGTTGGAGATAAGTGGCCGTTGCAACATCGCCATGTGCTTGGCCAGGCAATCCGCGTGCGCTCGCCTTACGTGGACGCGCTTTCTGTGATTCAGTCACTTGCATTGCATAAGTTGCGCAACAAGGTAGATAAAGAAGAGCTTAGCGAAAGTCAGCAAGCAGAGTTTATTTACTTGATTCTTTGCACAGTTTCTGGTGTTGCTGCAGGCTTGCAAAACACTGGATGATTTTAATAAATTACTGAATCAAGAAGGCTCTCGTATTTGCGAATTGAAATACGGGAGCTTTTTTGATAATAGGCTTATATTCTTAAACAAAATTCTTATTTACTACGAAAGATACAATATATTCTAAGTCAAAAATTTTAAACTTAAGCAACTGAAAATATTGCCAATGCCAGTGTAGGAGGTAATAATGCAAAAAGAAGTCAGCGAAGATTTTGCTAATGAAGATTCAGTTTTAGCTACATCGGTATTAAGCGCAATGCTTGCGGGGAATCGCAAATTTGCAGACGGCAATTCAGCGCATGCAGGCGTAAATTCAGAATCGCGCATGAAACTTATTGACGGTCAGCATCCTGGAGCTGTTGTGCTTTCGTGCGCAGATTCGCGAGTTGCTCCAGAATTTATATTTGACGCTGGTTTGGGCGATATTTTTTCTGTTCGCACAGCTGGAGAAGTGTTGGATGATGCCGTAATAGCTTCGCTAGAATATGCTGTAAGTGATTTGGGAGTAAAAGTGTTGGCTGTGCTTGGGCATGAGCATTGCGGCGCTGTGCAGACTGTTTTGCCGAATGTGCAAAAGCTGGTTTCTGAATGCGGCGAAGATAAAACAAGCGAAATAATTGAGTCGAGCGAGTCAATATTGCTGCGTTCTTTAGGGCATGCTGCGCTCGCAGGTGTTGAGGAAAATTTGGATACAGATGATATTGAACGTATTCACGTGTCTAATATTTTGGCTGAAATTTGCGAAAAATCACAAATAATTCGCGAAGCTGTTTTCAAAGACGCTTTGATGCTTGTTGGAGCAAGGTATCGAATGAGTGACGGCTTGGTGGAAGTGTTGTCATGCTAAAAACAGAAACCGAAGCAAAAACAACGAGCCAAGTAGAAAAAGCAAGTAAAGCAAAACAAGCAAATTCTGCAAACTATCTTTTTTTGATTGCAGGAGTGCCTTTTGTAGCTCTTATTATTGCAATGCTTCCAGCTTTGCAAGCGCGCAACCCGTGGTTGCCTGTAAACACTGTTATTAGGGGTGTTTCTGGCTTGCTTTTGCAAGCTGTTCCTTTTACGCTAATTGGTGTTCTTGTTTCCGCTGCTGTAGAAACATGGGTTACGGAAGATTTTATTGAAAAACACGCTCCAAAGTCTATTGCAAACGGCTTTTTGGCTGCGATTTTTGCAGGTGTGTGCGTTCCTGTTTGCGATTGTGTTGTTGTTCCAACTTTTTCTCGTCTTGTTGCGCGAAAGCTGCCATTGCCTTGTGCTGTAACGTTTTTGTGCGCTGTTCCAGTGGTAAATCCTGTTTCTATTTGGGCTACTTGGTACGCGTTTGCGGACGTTCCAGCAGTTGCTGTAACTCGAGTGGCTTTGGGTGTTGGTGTGGCTCTTTTAGTGGGTGTTAGCTTTGTGATTTTTCCTGTAAAGTCGCAAGTTTTAAGGCAAAATGTATTGGAAAAAGTTCGCGCTGATTGTTCGGATTGTGCGGATTGTGCGTATTGCGGCGGCTGCAATAAGTCGCAAAGTGGCCATTCTTCGTATAAAAATTCTTCCAGCTTTAAGTCTGGTATTAAAAATAGTTTGAAAACTTACGCACATCACATTTATTCAGATTTTATGCGACTAATGCCAATAATTTTGTTTGGAACGATAGTTGCTTCGATTATTCGCGTTTGGCTTGGTGCAGATCCTGCATCAAAAGTTAATACAACAATTGTTTTTGTGGCAATTCCAGCAATGATGTTAATAGCGTATGCAAGCTCACTTTGCTCCAGTTCCGACGCTGTAATCGCGCGCTCTTTGGCCTCCTCGCTTCCAATGAGTTCAGTAATTGTTTTTCTGCTTTTTGGGCCAATGCTAGACATAAAAAATACGCTTATGCTTGTTGAAGATTGCAAAACTAGCTTTGTTTTGCGCTTAATTGCAACGATTGTTGTGTTCTGTTTGTTTGCTGCGCTTATTGTTCATTTTGCGTGGGGAGTAATGCTGTGAGTGATATAAATTCCGCAAATTCCGCAAATTCTGCAAAATTGTCTAAAAAAATAACATTTGCAAGCATTATTCAAGCATTGTGTTTATTTTGTTTTTCTGCAACTTTAATGCACAGTGCTCTAAGTGGATCTTATGCAATTTTGACTACTCCGCGCGCGTTTGCTTATCTTATTTTTGCTGCGATTTTGCTTTTGGTTTTGGGAATTTGCTCACTTTTTGGACTTTTCCCTGCACATGCTAAAGATTGCAAAAAAATAATGGTTTCAATTGTAGTGCCAATGCTTATTATTTTGATTCCACTTCAAATGTCTCAATCGTCGCTTGCGAGCGGTTTTGCAAAGTCTGCAGGTTTTGACGAGTATGCTTCTGGTCGCGCAATAGCAATCGCGTCTAATCGTAAAAATAATAAAAAAAATTTAAGCGGATTAGATGTAGTTAATAAAAAAATTGTTGTTGCAGACGATGATTTTGGCAATTGGTACAACGAAATTGACCATAATTTTGATAAATACAAAGATTATACGATTGTTGTAAAAGGGTTTATAAGCAAAGAATCTACGCTTTCTAAAGATCAAGTTCGCATATCTAGACAGTTTATGTCTTGTTGCATTTTAGATATGAGCCCGTTTGGTTTTGTTGCACAAATGCCCAAAAATATGCGATTTGAGCATCATCAATGGGTTGTTGTTAAAGCCAAAATAGCCCTTGGGAAAGTTGGGCTAAAAGGTTATTCGCAAGATGGAATTGTTCTTAAAGTTGAATCCGCTAGCGATTTGAATAAAGCGCCTTCGGGGTATTTCTATAGAACTTGATTGCGCGTATTTGTTTATTGTCCGCATATTATCCGCATATTATCAACATTATTAACATTGCTTTTATATGCACTTTTTATATGCGCTAAATTCAACTAAGATAGCAAGTATGTCGTTGGGTTTTAACATTGCACTAATTGTTGTGTTCCTTTTGTTTGGTTCCATATTTGCAGCAACCGAACTTGCGCTTGTTAACTTGCGATCGTCGCAGCTGGATCGCATGGAATCGCAGGATGCGAGAGGAGCGCGCGTAGCAAAAATCGCCCGCGATCCAAACACTTTTCTTTCCACTCTTCAAATCGGAGTTACGCTTTCGGGTTTTCTTTCGGCATCTTTTGGCGAATCTGCAATAGCGCCTCATGTTGTGCCATTAGTGGAGTCTTGGGGTGTTTCAAAACATGTATCAGGCCCGCTTACGACTATTGTTTTAACGCTTATAATATCTTATTTTTCAATCGTAATTTCTGAGCTTGTTCCAAAAAGAATCGCAATGCAGCGATCGGAGCAAATCGCAAGGGCTGTTGTTCCTGCAGTAGATGTGTTTTCTAAAATATGCAAGCCGCTAATATGGTTGATTGCTAAGAATACCAACGGTTTTGTGCGCCTTCTTGGGTTTGATCCAAACGAAAAAGAAAGTGAAGTTTCCGACGAAGAGTTGCGCGTTTTGGTTAATTCCAATAAAAAACTTAGCCAAGATGAGCGCACGATTTTAGACGATGTTTTTGACGCTTCCGAGACGATTGTTGCAGAAGTCATGCGTCCTCGTGCAGACGTTGAGTTTTTGGATGGCTCACTAAGTCTAGAAGATGCTGCTGCAAAGATTCGCGAGCTTCCGTATTCTAGGTACCCAGTAACAGGCAAGGATTTTGATGATGTTATTGGATTTGTTCACGTTCGAGATTTGCTGGATGTTAAAGATCCAAACGCAAAAACTGTAGCCGATGTTACGCGAGAGGGAATAAGTCTTCCTGGAACGTCTAAGTTGCTTCCAAGTCTTGAGCTTCTTAGAAAGCGAGGGGTTCATCTTGCGGTTGTTATTGACGAATATGGTGGAACGGATGGCATTGTAACTCTTGAAGACATGACCGAGGAGCTGGTTGGAGATATTCGAGACGAGTACGACTTGCCAGATGAGTCTGATTTAACCCGAGATAGCAAGTCTACAGCGTTTGTAAACGGAGTGGCTACTGTTGACGGCGGAATGACGATTGAAGACTTTGCAGACGTTACTGGAATCGAATTGGAAGATGGTCCTTACGAAACGGTTGCAGGGTATTTTTTGGCTCGTACAGGCTCCATGGGTAAGGTTGGTGCTGTTTTGCACGATGCAGACGGCTACGATATGACTGTTGCAGAAGTGGATGGTCGTAGAATTGCTACGATTGAAGTTAGAAAAACAGAGCAAAATAAAGATTTGAACAAAATCAATAATAAAAATTAATAAAAAATAGCAAAAATGGAGGATACTATGGCTTTAATGCATATTGTGCCAGGTTTAGACGAAGTAGCAAGTGAGAAAGCTATTGCGGTTTTGCAAAATCGCTTAAGCCACGAGCAGGAAGCTGCTTTAGTCTTAAAGCATGCACATTGGAATGTTACGGGTCCAGACTTTATTGCGGTTCATGAAATGCTTGACCCTCAAGTTGCAGAAGTTTTGGCTCAAGCAGATGAAACAGCTGAGCGAATTGCAACGCTTGGTGGATCTCCACTTGGTCGCGCGGACGATGTTGTAGCTTCGCGCACATGGAAGCGTTTTTCTCTTAGTGGCAGAAAATCCACTAAAGAATATTTGCAAGCATTAATTGAGTATTACAACGATATGATTGCGGACGATAGAAATGCCATTGCACAGCTTGATAATCTTGATATTGTTAGCTCAAATATTATTCAAGACCATGTTCAGCAGCTTGAAAAGTTCCAGTGGTTTATGCGCAGTCATTTAGAGTAATTTTGTAGAATAATTTTGCGACACGCTTAGATTTGCTATTTGACATTTTTGTTTCATGTGCTAATCTAACTACTTGTATGTTTTCAACATACAAGTTGGGCCCGTAGCTCAGGTGGTTAGAGCGCATCCCTGATAAGGATGAGGTCGGAGGTTCAAGTCCTCCCGGGCCCACGAAATTGAACATCTTGTTCTTTTTCTCCAATGGGGCTATGGCGCAGCTGGTAGCGCATCTGCTTTGCAAGCAGAGGGTCAGGAGTTCGAGTCTCCTTAGCTCCACAAATAGGGTTTCTAGCATTTGCTAGAAGCCCTTTTTCATACATGCGCACTACCGATTACCCCTCTTACCTGTGCTATGCGATTTTTCTTATAGGGATTTAGAAAAATGCTGTGCCAGCTGTGTTATGAACCCAGATGTACAGGTCTAGTTCCTTGTTCTGGAAGACTACATCATTGGTGTGCTCTAGCAGGAAATCGGAGGGCGGAGATGATGAAGTACTGGAATATCTCGTCCTCAAAATCGCCGGTTATCAGCTTTAGCGGACGGCTTGCAATCTCGTTTGTGAGCACCATGCCGCCCACCTGCTTCTATAGGTTTTCGTAAGTCTTGATGTAATCGTTGAAATCCATGTGAATCCTCCTTTGTCTCGTGCAATCTCGACCGTCTTCAGACGGTCTTGCTGGAGGTCTAAATAAATTAATTTATGAGGGAGAAGCATATATAATTATATGCGTATATGATTAAGAAAGTGGGGGAACCTATGGCTAATGATGTACAGAAGTGCCCAGAGCATGGCGATGAGAAGAAAACGACGCTGACTTTGTCCTTGACGGTTGGTGATAAGAAGAAGCTCAAGGTGATGGCAGCACAGCAGGAAACCTCCATTGCGGCAATTATTCATGAGTGGGTGAAGGAACACTCAGAGGAGGTGTAGGCATAAATGGCAGGAAATTCTGGTCTTAGTAATGCTACAAAAGCGAAAAAAGACGAGTTTTACACACGGCTGACAGACATTGAAAAAGAGATGCGCTACTACAGGGCGCATTTCAAGGGAAAGACGGTGTTCTGCAACTGCGATGACCCCTTCGAATCCAACTTCTTCAAGTACTTCGTTCTTAACTTCAACAAGCTTGGACTGAAGAAGCTCATAGCCACATGCTATGCAACCTCTCCCATAGCAAATCAGCAGCTGACGCTGTTTGATGTCATCGGAGGTGAAGAGGAGAACAGGGACAAGCCATATAAGGCGGTTGTTACTAAGGTCTATGACAAGACAGGTGACGGCGGCGTTGATATGTTCGATGTGGCAGAGCTTTTCAAGTCTGGCGAGAACGAGCTGACTGAGCTTGCAGGAGATGGAGACTTTCGTTCTAAGGAATGTCTCGAGCTGTTGGATGAAGCAGACATCGTTGTGACAAATCCGCCGTTCTCATTGTTCAGGAACTATGTGGCAATGCTTATGGAACATAAGAAGAAGTTCATCATAATTGGAAATCAAAATGCAATCACATATAAAGAAATTTTTCCGCTGCTGATGAACAATGAGATTTGGCTTGGAAATGGATTCTCCGGCAACGTTGGTTTCTTTTCTAGTCCTTATGATGACATTGCTGCATCATCACAGCATAAAGAGGGACTTATTAGAGTGTCAGGCGTAGTTTGGTTTACAAATTTAGACATCAAAAAACGTCACGAGGAATTGATACTCGTTAAAAGATATAGCCCCGATATTTATCTGCATTATGACAACTACGACGCAATCAATGTTAATAAAACAGTTGAAATTCCTTGCGATTATTCGGGTGTAATGGGAGTCCCTATTACGTTCCTCGACAAGTACAGCCCAGACCAATTTGAGATATTGGGTGTAACACAATCATGGTGCGGAGTGGCAAGCAAAATATATCCAAAGCAGGTTCAAATTGATAAAAATGGTAAACGCTCTCAGGTAACAAAGCTCAATGATGGTGCGGCAATAAAGGTTGAAGTACCGCCTAAGGGAAAGACTTATTACGATGTTGATGGAGAACTATTTGTAAAAACATATGCACGCGTGCTTGTGCGGAATAAACATCCAGAAGCTCCAAGGGAGGTGTAAACCATGCAAATAGAACAAAGAAAAGTGACCGTGCGCGAGGTCACAGAGGGGTATTTCAATGATGCCGAAGAGGGTGTTACTGGTTATGACGATCGTTTAGATATTCGTCCGAAGTATCAGCGTGAGTTTGTCTATAAGGACAACCAAAGAGATGAGGTTATACGTACCGTTATGAGGGGATTACCTCTCAACGTTATGTATTGGTGCCGCACTGGACAAGATACCTATGAGGTACTGGACGGACAGCAAAGGACAATTTCGCTATGTGAGTACGTTGACGGCTCGTTTTCCGTGGATGACAAATATTTCTACAACCTGCCGTCCGACCAGCAAGACAAGATTCTTGATTATGAGCTGTTTGTCTATGTATGCGATGGCACAGACTCTGAGAAGCTAGACTGGTTCAAGATAATCAATATTGCTGGCGAACGACTGACCGACCAAGAGCTGAGAAACGCGGTCTATGCTGGCTCTTGGGTTTCTGATGCGAAACGTTATTTCTCGAAGACAGGATGTGCTGCTGATACGTTGGCGGGCGATTACCTCAAGGGTGCATCCATCCGTCAGGAGTACTTGGAGACTGCTATTAGCTGGGCTGCTGCCGCTGATGGTAAAACCATCGAAGGCTATATGGCAAAGCATCAAAACGAGCCTACCGCTCAAGCATTGTGGAGCTATTTCCGCTCTGTTATTGAATGGGTTGATGCTATCTTCCCTAAGAAGCGCAAGGAAATGAAGGGCTTGGCTTGGGGATTGTTCTACAACAAGCACGGTAAGAGAACAGACCTCGATCCGAAGGCTCTGGAAGTCGAGATTCAGCGTCTCATGGGTGATGAGGACGTGACCAAGAAATCAGGTATCTACGAGTACTTGCTCACGGGTTCAGAGCGTGCATTGTCTATTCGTGCATTTGACAGACGTGATGCCTTGGCAGCTTACGAAAAACAGCATCACAAGTGTGCTATCTGCGGAGAAGAGTTCGAGTTCGAGGAGATGCAGGCAGACCATATCAAGCCTTGGAGCAAAGGTGGTCACACAACCCCTGACAACTGCCAAATGCTGTGCCGCGATTGCAACTTGAAAAAGAGTAATAAGTAGGTGAACCAATATGAATGGACTTAATGTAGAGCAAGAAGCAGCTCTAGTTTATGCGTGGATGCACCAGGATGCAGATGAGAGGGATTTCACAGACCTAGGAATCTCAGAAGCGTTTGTTGCATTAAAGAATCAGGGAATGATTGAAATGCAAACTGACTTTGGTTATACCCTTGTCATGTTTCGATCGATGCTTCCAGCGGGTAGTGAACACTACGATGAAGCGAGAAAAGCTAGGCGACGGTTTGAACATGTAAGCGATGAAGCCGATTGCTTAATGATGCGTCTTGCCGCACAAGATGCAAATAAACGAAAGTCAGAGGATGGACCGATATTTGTCTCCACTGATTTCGACAAGGACACGTATTATGAAGAACTATTTCAGCATGGCTTGTTGGACGTGCAGTGGGGGGCGGATGATTATCTGTGCATGGCGACAGTTACTGATAGAGGGCGCACCTATGCTAATGGATGGTTTCAAGAACAAATGGATAAGAACAACCAGAATATAAATTTTGCACCGGTTATAAATAATAACATTTCCGCGACCGCAAATGCGGAAGCAAAAATAAGAGATGTGACCATTGGTGCAACTGTGGGCGCCATTCTTGACTTAGATATTGAGCAGAATTTGAAAGTAGATGTTCAAGAGGCGTTACAGCAACTTGAAAAGGCTTCAAAAGATAAAAATAAAACGAAGTTTGCTGAAAAGCTTGAGAAGGTAGCGTCTCTTGCTAAGAGTTCGGCAGAAATTGCAACTATCGTACTTCCGTTCGTGCGGACGGCGATAAAGACGCTTTTGGGTTAGTTGCTAGCTTATTGATTGAAAGAGGGAGGTAAATTATAGGTGCCAAATAGAAAGAAGTTTAAGCAGAACGACAATAACCTAGCCGTTGCCTACTACCGCTACTCCTCGCACTACCGTCTTCTTTCGCGCGTGTTACTTGGCTTTGCACACGTATTGTTATGTGAGAATGCTTCTCATCAAGGCCGTTTGATAAACTGAATTTGTTAAGTCAATATAACCTCTTACGCCGTGTATTGAGTTTGCTGTTATAAATACTTATAAATAGCTGCTCAATGGGTTAACAAGGCGTGAAATCGTGTGTTAGCAGCGTTTTGCGCGGTTAACCTGATCAGCGTAAGGAAAGTGTATGCGTAAACTTTTAGCGTATTGCCGTCGTGCTCCTCAATTAGTAATTGTTTTAGTTTTGTTCCCGTTTATTGCGGCGTTTTATTCTAGCAATTTGACTTTTATACTCGATTTTTGCAAAGTTATAAGCAAAGAGTTAAATCACCTACTTTCGTTAATAAACGTTGATTTTAATGCGCAAATAAGCCTTACAATCGGGCAAAGTATAATAACATGTTTAGTTTTATATACATGTGTTAAGTCGCTTTTAAGTATGATTGATGATTTGGTGCATGGCACACTTGGAATTGACTTGCTTGCGTTTGTTGCATTGCTTGCAACGCTTTGTATAGGCGAATTTTGGGCAAGTTATTTGATTGTTGTAATGGTGTTTACAGGAGGGGCAATCGAAGACTTTGCGCAAGATGCAGCGCAAAAAAATTTGTCGCTTTTAGTAAATGCGTCTCCTCAAACCGCGCATTTAATGACACTTCCTGGAATAGTGTGCGGTGAATCTTGTGAGCAATGTGCTCTGCTTGATCATAATCATTTTAGAAAAGTAAGCGATGAATCTTCGCTAGAGGAATCGCAAGAGCCTAAAGATTTTACTAATTGTGACTCATGCAAAAAATGTCACAATAACTCTAAAGAATGCCCAATATTGCAAGATGTAAAGTCTTCTAGCCAATTACAAAGATACAAAACAGTTCCAGTTGAAGATCTAAAAATTGGCAATGTAATAGTTGTTCTTCCTGGAGAAACAGTTCCTGTAGACGGTGAGCTTTTAAGCGGTTCTGCGGTTTTAGACACAAGCGCAATAAATGGCGAGTCGCTTCCGCGCGAAGTGTTTGCTGGCGCGCAAGTGTTGTCTGGGTGCGTAAATGGCGGCGTTGTGTTGATTATGCGCGTAACTAAGTTATCGCAAAATTCGCAATATCAAAAAATCATGAAGTTGGTGGAATCTGCAAGAAGCTCCAAGGCAGCTGTGGTTCGATTTGCGGATATGCTTTCCGTTCCATTTACGGTGCTTTCTTTTGTGATTGCATTTAGCGCTTGGGCTGTATCTGGGCAGGCTTTAAGATTTGCGCAAGTGTTGGTGCTAGCTACGCCTTGCCCACTATTAATCGCTGTGCCAGTGGCGTTTATGGCAGGAACGGGAAGGCTTGCAAAGCTTGGAATTGTTGTAAAAAGCCAGGATGTTTTAGAGCAATTAAGTTGCGTAAGTGATGTTTTCTTCGACAAAACTGGAACGCTTACTGTTAAGCAGCCTCAAGTTGTTAGAGTGGATTTAGCGAATCATAAAGATGGCGAAGATGGCGAAGATAGTGAAGATGGTGTAAATCAGGAAAATCAAGAAAATAGCGAGTTGCAAAATAGAATACTAATGTTTGCAGGCGTTTTGGAAACCTACTCGCAACACATTCTTGCAGGAGGAATTGCAAAAGCTGGAGCAGATCTTTGGCAAAACGCGCATCCATCCGCTGTTCCGCAACTTCCAAGCGTGCGAGAATACCCAGTTATAAGCGGTGTTAAAGAAACTGCTGGCCAAGGAATACGCGGAGTTGTGGATGGCGTAAACGTTAGAGTTGGGCGAAAAAGCTACGTTTTGAATGCGTGCGCTGGCAAGCTCGCGGAAAAGTCGCAAGCAACCGAAGATAAAGCCAAACGTGCAAATATAGAAAATATATCAAAAATAGAAAGCAATTTTGAAAAACTTGCTGCCGACGAAATGGCAACATACGTTTCTTTTGATGGCAAACTTGTTGGTCGAATCGTTCTAAAAGACGTGCCTAGAGAAAATGCAAAATCAACGATCCAAAAGCTAAAGGAGCTTGGAGTTCGTTCAATAAGCATGCTTACGGGAGACGGCTTGCAAGCTGCTCAAACAATAGCAAAAAGCGTTGGTATTGAGCGAGTAAAGGCTAATTTGCTACCGCAAGACAAACTTGAGTGCATAAAACAGCACTATAGTGGTTATAAAAGCGAAGAAGATTGCGGCAGTTTTGGCGGTTTTAGCAGATTTATGTATAAGAAAAAAGATAAGCGCGTAACAATGATGGTTGGAGACGGTGTAAATGATGCTCCAGTTTTGGCTGCAGCAAACATTGGCGTGGCTTTAACAGATGGCACGGATACAGCAGCTTCGGAGTGCGCGCAAGTTGTGATTATGAACAACAACATTTATGCTGTAGCAAACGCTGTAAGTGTTGCAAAACACACTAAGCGAGTTATGGTTCAGGCGGTTATGCTGGGAATTGGTTTGGCTGTTATAAGCATGATTGCAGCGGCTTTTGGGACGATTCCTGCGGTTCTTGGGGCAATGATGCAAGAGATGATTGATGTTGTGTCAATTTTGTGGGCGCTAACAGCGTTGAAAGGCAAGCGTGCGTGATTTTGCGTGCGTAAGTGCGAATGTGAATATGTGCATAAGTAGCAAGAGTTTATATGTGTAAATGCGAATATGTGGATAAGCGCAATCGCGTATAAGCAATAAATGTGCATAAGTGACAATATTCACTTTGCTCTTTTCTTGAATGAACCAAGGCGCTAGTCTAAATAGTGGAGCATAAAAGCCAGCGATTTTATTTAAATCTTCAAAAAGATTAGGCTTAAGAATGCTCGAAACACGCAAAATGTAATGTTTTAACATAACAAAAGTTAAATAACAACATTTGAATACAAAATTTGAATAATAACATGGGAAAATTTATGGAAACGAATTATAATGCGGATTCGCACGAATTGCGAATCGCAGTTATTGGCGCGGGGCCTGCTGGAATTTACTCGTCAGATATTTTTCTTCGTCAGCTTAAAAAACTAGGCGACGGCATGGGCTTGGGTACGGCCGCTAGAATCGATTTATTTGAAAAGTTGCCAGTGCCATTTGGCCTGGTTCGATATGGCGTTGCTCCAGACCATCCGAGTATAAAATTTATTGCAGATGCATTAGCTAAAACGCTTGATAATCCAAATATTCACTTGTATGCGAATGTTGAATTTGGCAAAGATATTACACTAGAAGATTTATTGCCGCGCTACGACGCAATTCTTTTTGCTACGGGCGCTGTAGAAGATAAGCCGCTTAATATTCCAGGAGCATCGTTGAACGGCGTGTATGGCGCTGCAAAGTTTGTGGAATGGTACGACGGATATCCTACCAGCGAGCGTACGTGGCCGCTTGATGCAAGCGAAGTGGCTGTTATTGGCGGCGGAAACGTTGCTATGGATGTTGCGCGCGAGCTTTTGCGAGATGCTGATTATCTTAGAGAGCACACGGATATTTCCGACGACGTTTACAATGGTTTACTTAAAAACCAGGCTAAAACACTTCACTTGTTTATTCGACGAGGCGTTGCTCAAGCTAAATTCTCCGTGCAAGAATTGCGTGAGATGGAAAAGCTTTCTGGTGTGCAAATAGTTGTAAACGAAAGCGATTTTGACCTGGACGACGAAACAATTGATGTTGCTGGAAAAGACAAATTGACTCGCCAAATGGTAGAAGAGCTTTTTGCTATACGCGATTTGAGTGAAGATATGGAAGATGGTGGAAACGTTGACTTTGAGGGCAATACTGCAAATAGGCGCTACATTATTCACTTTAACGCAAATCCAGTTGAGATTTTAGGCAAAGATGGGCGAGTGTGTGCGATTCGAGTAGAGCGCACATCTACAAGCGCGGATGGCAAAATGACTTGCACTGGCGAGTTTGAAGAATACCCAGTTCAGGCGGTTTACCATGCGATTGGATATAAGCCTGCGCAGGTTAGTGGAGTTGCTTACGACTCTTCTCGTGCGCTTCTTGCAAACAGCGATGGCAGGATTTTAACTTCTGCGCAAAATGGGGTTGTTTGCCCGCGCTTGTATGCAACTGGTTGGGCTAAGCGAGGACCAGTCGGTTTGATTGGCTCTACAAAGTCGGACGCTCTGCAAATTGTTGAAAATATGCTGGAAGACTTGGCAAAAAGCTCGACCGAAGAATGTGAAACCGCGCTTCCTGCGCTTTCTGAGATTCCTGCACTTCCTGGAAGATTGGCAACAGATAGAGATCCTAAGTCTATTGAAAATCTTCTTAAATCTAGAGGAGTCAAAGTGGTTGATTTTGAAGGGTGGAAGAGGATTGATGCTTTCGAGGTGGAATCTGGATTAGCGGAAAATCGCGCTCGCAAAAAAGTTGTATCTAAACAAATGCTTATGGATATAGCGGAAATTAAACAATAGTTTATATTGAGTGTACGCATTGATTAGTAAACATTGATTAGTGGCCATTAAACTGTAGCCAAATTGCGCAGAAAGTGGCCACTTTTCAACATTTATTCATCTGTTTTAAGTGTGTTAAATCATAAACATTAAATATACAGTTTTCATTCAGCAAAATTACAGTTGCGATTATTAAAATCAAAATCATGTTTGGCAACATGGGTATGCGCTATTGCAACAATTTGAAAACAGTAGTGTTGTTTTCGCTAATATGGCTATTTGCTGCTTTGCTGTGGATTGTTGCTGGATTGCGTTTGTCGATGCTGGTTTGGTTTGCAATTATTGCAATAATTTTAAGCTTATGTGCTTATTGGCTTTCTGGAAAAGTTGCCACTCGCATTATGCGTGCTAGCGAAATTAGCGAGAATGAAGAACCTGTTTTATACGGCATTGTTCGCGAGATTTCTGCGCAAATCGAAAAGCCTATGCCGCGCCTTTATGTTGCTCCAACGGACAGTCCGAATATTTTTGCAATTGGTAGAAGCGAACGTCACGCAACAATTTGCTGCACTCGTGGTCTTTTGAATATTCTAAACGAGCGCGAGTTGCGTGGTGTTGTAAGCCACGAGCTTATTCACGTTTACAATCACGATATTTTGAATTCAACGGTTGCATCTGCAATCGCAACAGTTATTACGTATTTTGGGTATGTGCTTATGTATTCGGGAAGTGAGTGTGCAAAATCTGCTAAAAGGCGTTGCCCTGTACTAAAAGTTATTGGCAAGGTTTTAAGTGCCATTTTTGTGCCGCTCGGTTCTCTATTTGTTAAGCTTGCGATTTCTAGAGTGCGCGAGCTGGATGCAGATCGAAGTGCAAGTATGCTTACTGGCGACCCTGCGGCTTTAGCTTCTGCACTAAACAAAATTTCCTACGGAGTTAAGATGCATAAGATGGATTTGCATTCGGGAGTGCAAGCTATTGCTTCACTTATGATTGTAAATCCGTTTGCAAACTACGATTCCAAGCTTTTAAAGCTGTTTTCTAGGCAGCCAGATGTTAACAAGCGAGTTGACTCTTTAATGCTTATGTCTAGTAAGATGGAAAGTCTTGTGCAAGAAGATGCACGTGGAGAAATCGATCATATTGAGCATGATAGCGATAGCGTGTTTCGTTTTAAGAATGGCGCTAAATACAATGTTGAATACAGCAAAGGTGTTTCTGGCGGAGTTGTAGCAGTTAGCGGAGCGTGATATTCTTAGATGGTTTGCTTTTTAGATTGATTCTTGAGCGCTTATTTGCTTGTTTGTAGGCAGATTATTTTGGAGGATTAATCGCGGAGTAACCGAGCATGCGGACATAGTTCATCGGTAGAATGGAAGCTTCCCAAGCTTCAGAGGCGGGTTCGATTCCCGTTGTCCGCTCCATGTAGAAAACGTTGATATATCAACGTTTGTGGCTTGTTCTTATGTCTTAGAAGTACGTTAAATGTGAAAATAATGTGCAAAATTCTATAATTTTTTTTTTAATATTGACACGAAAATCTTAGTTAAATTAAAATCGTATTAAATCCGCTATGGAAGAGGATTTAATTGGGCAGGAGGTTTTTATGTTAGATATGTTGTTTGCACTTGTTGCGGTTTTATCAATGTTAATAGGCTTGGTTTTGTCTGTAATGCTTTGGGTTAAAAGCAGCAAATCAGTTAAAGAATTGTATAAAAACGCGTGCTCATATGCAATTATTGATGTTGTATTAGGCGTATTGTCGTATATAACTTATGCTGCGACTATCAATTCCGTAGATGTTGATGTGCGTGAATTCTACACAAATTATTTTGCGGCGCCATTGATTGTTCTTGCTGTTCTTGTTGTAAGTATTGCTGCTATAACTATTTTTAAGAGTAAAAAAATAGCTATGTAAAATAACTAGATTAAACAGTTTATCAAATAATAATAGCCTTCTGAGTTTAATTAAGATTCAGAAGGCTATGTTTGTTATATGTTGTGTTTGGTTTGATTGTGATTTGTTGATTTCAGTCTGAATTCTGTGTGTGATATTTAGACAAAAGATGTATAAATCGTAGTTTTTGTACATTGAATGTGCTGTGTATACAAGTTTTATAATCGCGCGCTTGCAGCGCAATGCATTTGTATAAATATTGGATTATAGGCCAATCAGAATCTGTGGCCAAGTCTGAGATTCGACCACAGTGCTGTTAATAGTTCAGTCAACTATCTGAGAAAATAACAGTAAAGCCAATTGCGCGTAGCTTTAATTAAAAATAGCCACTACTCTAAAATAGACAAATACAAATCAAGTCTTTGATTTAAATATCTTGCAAACATGTTTGCCATGGCAGACACGTTATGTTTTGCGTGATACTCATCAAAAGCTTCATAATATTTCAAGCGATCAGTAAATTTTATATCTATTGGTGGGTACCCTGCTTTCATCAACTCCAAATTGACCAGCAATCTTCCTGTTCTTCCATTTCCATCAATAAAAGGGTGAATGCTTTCGAATTCTATATGAAAACGAGCAAGTTTAGTAACAATATCTTCATTGCTGTTTTTGTATTTTTTCAATAATTCTTCCATTTTTGAAGCGATTAAATATGGTTGTGGTGGCTCATGTGTAGCTCCCATAATTCGAACGGGAACTCTTCTATAAACACCTCTATCTTCTCTCTTGTTGGCTAAAACTAAATAATGTATGTCTTTTATAACTTTTTCATTTATCTGCTTATTTTCGCTAACAAGCTGCTTTACATAATCAAAGGCTTCTTTGTGGCCAATAACTTCTAGATGTTCTTTTAATGATTTTTGATCAACAGTAAGTCCTCTAAGAACCATGTCTGTTTCGCGCAGTGTTAAAGTGTTTCCCTCAATTGCGTTTGAGTTGTATGTATATTCTATTAGAAATTCTTCATTAAGTCTTTCTAATTCTCCTTCAGTTAGAGGTCTTCTTGTTTTAAGGGTCTCTAATTTAGTTTTTATGATTGGAATTAGCGATTCGCTAATTTTATATCTTCCGTCGGTTGGCTTTGATGCGTCATATGGTATTTTCCAGGATCTTCCTTCCTGATATGCTCCTGGAATTTTCCCTTCGGAGCATAGAATTCTTACTCGTCTATCTGATATGCCCCATTTTTCAGCAGCTTGCTTTACTGTTATGTACATAAAATACCTTTAATCATTGTTGCATTTTATTATATTTTAACGTTTTATCGGAATAACATAAACAGTAGCGGAATAACATATTTAATTTATCGGAACAATAGTGATTGATAAAACCAGTAACGTGAAGCTGCGTTAAATATTGGGATATCTTTGTTTAGAATGATTTTGCAAGTAAAGAATAAGTACATTTGATACGCTATAAGCCTTGATTTTGGTATGAATTTTGTGTGTGATATTTAGACAAAAGATGTGTAAATCGTAGTTTTTGTACATTGGATGTATAAAAAATTGTACATCGGATGTACAAAAAATACGTTTTTGTGTACACTTATTTTTATGAGCGCATATTTTCCTAGACCAATTGCTGATTCTATTCTTCAATCAAAACGAAAAGTCGTGATTCTTGAAGGCGCAAGAGCTGTGGGAAAAACTATGATGTCAAAGCATCAGCTTGTATCTAAAGGATTCTCATACGTGAGCCTTGCGGATGAAAATACATTTGTGCTCGCATCAACAGATTTATATGGTTGGCTAAAAAATCTTAGTACTCCAGTTGTTATTGACGAAGCGCAAAGACTGCCAAATTTGCCTCTTGCAATAAAAGAAATAGTTGATAATTCAACAGAAAACAGTCTTCAATATGTTTTAACAGGTAGTGCACTTATAAATCGCAATGGACTAGATGGTCAAGATCCTCTTGCTAGACGCGCTCAGCACTTTACAATGAGTCCTTTTACGCAGTGTGAAATTACTCAAAATAGTAGAAATATTGTAGATAGTCTTATAGAAAGTAATCCAAATCTTAAATATGAAAAAGAAATAAGCAGAGAAGAAGTATATAAAATTATGGCTGCAGGAGGATTCCCAGAATATCAGCAATCATATGATTCTTACGAGGCTTGGGAGCGAGAAAAGCTTGTTTCAAACGATATTCTTGCAGTGTTGGGAGATACTATTCTTCCAGGAGAACGATTAGACAGAAGCATGGCTGTTAGCATACTTAATAAGTTGCTATGTGCTCCTGGTGGGATTCTTAATACGAGTTCAATAGGTCAAGATCTTGCTTTAGATAGGCGAACCATTGAGCGTTACGTTAGCGTATTCTTGCGTAGATTCTTAATAAATTATCTACCGAATATAAAAACTGCGCCAAATCGTCAAACTTTTACTAGAGCAAAAATACACCCAGTCGATACGTCTTTAAGCGTTCAAACAATGATTAGTAAGGGTCATGATCCTTTGGAAGATCCCGTTATGTATGGGAACTTACTAGAAAGCTTTGTTGTAAATCAGATTATGCCTGCTGTGCAATGGTCTAAAACGCATCCAGATTGCTTCTACTGGCGTGAAACTGGTAGCAGTCCTAAAGAAGTTGACCTTGTGCTAAGCTTCCGTGGGAATCTGGTTGGAGTGGAAGTAAAAAGCTCTAGCATGGTGAATCGTAACGATTTTAAGGGGCTTGTAGCTCTTTCTAAAAAACCTGAATTTAAGCGTGGATATGTTGTTTATATGGGTCAAAAAATTATGCAGTGGGCGGATAATTTATGGGCAATACCGTTAAGCGCGCTGTGGGAATGCAATGCATTTGAGTGAATATTGCAAAGTCTCATATTGGAGAATGCTTTATCTTGTTCTTATTTGGATGTTAAACTGTTAGACAATAGTTCAGCTCGCCCGAGTTTTCTCGGTGTGGGATGATTTTCTTTCTCCACTAGGATGGTCTCGCGCCAGATAAAATTTTTGTTAGTGCACCACTCATATATGATAGTTGGATTAATCAATATAAAAAGCGCTGACTTATTTATGCATTAATACATACTTTGTAAGTCAGCGCTTAGTTTATTGTTAGTAAATTACACGAACCAGTTAACTATTGCTAATTGCCTATTGCTAATTACAAATCACTAATTAACAATTAGCAATAAATTAGAACGTGCGAACATTGTAGAAATTATTAAGCTCTTCCATCCAACGTCCAGTACCAGATATATCTCCTCTAGTTCCTACGGTGAACCCTGGGAAATTGTTCATTCGCGGTTCAAGGTAGCTTCTAGAGCCATGACCTTCTGCAGAATTGCCAACACTTATAGCTCCTGCAAAATTGCCGACAGAACGAATAACTCTGTCGTTGTCTACTTTGTAATGAACGGCATAACCTTCGCGAGTCAGACGATTCCCTGCGTTTGCTGCAGTGCGAAGCCAACGGTTGAAGATATTTCCCCAAATTTGAGGAGCGTTGAAAGTGTAGATTTTCTTAAGCCAAGAATATCCTTTACCGTCTGCGCGAATCAAAGCTCGTTGTGCCAAATATCCTCCAAGAGAATGACCAGTAATATATAGATTATTTACAGTGTTCTCTCTGCCATAGCGTTCAATAAGCTGTTCAACATCGTAAGCCTGATCTGGATTGTGGCCTACAGCTATTGCAAAATCATCGTCATAATCATTGAATTGAGAAGTTCCACGAATTGCAAGAACTTGAACAGTTCCTTGCTCTAAGAATGGATAGGGACTTACGTTTTCAAACAAGACAGCGTCAAAGCCGCCCCTCTTGTGGTAGGTTTCTTTGACTTTCCAGAATGGAGCTATCTCATTGTGCATAAGACGATACTCATTGCGGTTCTTATAAATGTCATGAAGTGGCTTAGTGTAATCGAGAACCTTGTTTATATAACTATCATCGCGATAAGAAAGTTCAGAAAATAGTGTCATATCTCTTGGGCTTATATCCCATCTGCGAGGATTGCTGTCTTGATTATCTGGAATGCCATCGCCATCAGTGTCATTCATCATAGGGTGAGAATTGTACCCATAATAAGTTTTACCGTCTTTAGTATAAGTGTAAATTTCTTGCCTATTAGTTAAGCCGTCGCCATCTAAATCAGCATTTGGGTCGAGAGGCGTTTTGTGATACAAAGCCATGTCTAAAGCTCCAGGAAGCTCCAGCTTTATATCTCCATCTGAAATCTGTTTAGCTGTTTTCGCTGTAAGAGGAGTGTGCGATTCTGTAAGCTGTTCGTTTTGAGTATACGCCATCGCTGGTGTAGTAATACTTAACATGCTTAGCATAAGACACAGGCTTGCAGATAAGCCTACTAGTTTGAAGCTTTTCTTCATGATTCCTCCTACTTTTGTCATCTATTTTGGGAATTAATTCGTTTTTGGAATTAATCCTTTGCTTTTTATTATCTTGCTCGCGCGTTTTACGCTTAAAGGCTACAAATAGCAAGTTGTGTAATCTGCACCTTTGCTTAATTACAATTACAGTAATACTTAATTTCTTCAACAACTATCTGCTATCAGCTTTGGCGATATGAGTTCGATTAAAAAATCCTAGATGCTGCTAAGTATTCTTATATGCTCAAATCCGCGCTTGCGTTGATATAGCTTATACAACAATGCTACATCATTAATCAATTAAATACATCATTAATTAGCGTAAAATACGTGAAAATTATTGCGTTAATGACATTATGACTTTATGACATTAGGCTGGTTTTAGTTTGAAAACGATTTAGTCGCAAGCACAAAGATTTATCAGACGTCTGACGAATTGTAGTGATATTGGTGTAATCTACGAATCAAAAGACAAATCGAAAGATAAGTCGAAAGACAAATCAGAATACAAATCAGCTACGATTTCAAGGAGGATATCATGCTGAAAGCTAAATTTGTTGTAGGCGCATACGCATCGTTGCCAAAAACTCGCGAGGATCAAGAAAAATACTACGATTTGTTGGGTAAGCAAAGCTGGATTGACGGAACGGAGATTCCATACCCAGGAGATTTGGCAGATCCAAAAAATCGCGCGTGGCTAGCAAGCGCAATACCATCGCATTGGCATGCAAATACGATTACGGCAATTCCAGGAACAATGCGTCACATAAACTTTGACCCAGACCCAGAATTTGGACTTGCAAGCCCAAGTGAAGAAGGCAGGCATCGCGCGCTGGCTTTCTTTAAGGATATTCGCGAAGCAATCGCAAACGTTGTAGACATTAGAGATAGCTGCGATATATCTCATGTAGAAATCCACACAGCGCCAACTCGTTTAGCTCAGGCGGATGCAATGAAAAAGTCGTTAGAAGAACTCGCGCAGCTCGATTGGTGTGGAGCAAAGCTAGTGATTGAGCATTGCGATAGATATATTGAAAGCCAAAATCCAGAAAAAGGATTCCTGCCTCTAGAAGAAGAGATTCAAATTGCAAAAGATGCTGGAGTTGGAATCACAGTCAACTGGGGAAGAAGCGTTGTAGAAGAGCGAAATGCTCAAGCGGCAGTGGAGCACGTGCGAGCTGCAAGGCAGGCTGGCGTTCTGCAAGGATTAATGTTCTCGGGAGCTGGTCCAGATGCAACACAATACGGATACGAGTGGATTGATGGCCACTTGCCAATGAACCCAGATGAGCCGACTTCGTTAATGACGTCTAAAGAAATTCAAGAAACCACTCGTGAGGCGCTAAAAGACGATTACGCAATCGACTATTTGGGCGCAAAAGTGTGCGTTCCGCAAGACGCGAGCGTTGAAGAGCGCTTGGGGTATTTGGCGCGCATTCATGATGCTGTGGTCGCTGCGCAGGGTGAGTGAATAGGCTTAGTAAATAGTCTTAGTAGATAGTAAAAATAAGGTCGCAAACGCAAGAAAGAAAACGGAAATTGTTATGGACGAAGTAAAAGATTCTCGCTCTACGTATCTTGCTTTTGACATAGGCGGAACAAAAATCGCGTACGGATTGGTGACTTTACCAGGCCCTACAGGGTCCGCAGAGTCTAACTTTGGCAAAGAAAGCGCAGATTGTGCGTCTCCAACAGTAGAAGACTATGGCTCTATGCCAACCGAAGCTGCAAAAGGCGGAGAAGATATAAAGAATCGCCTAGTAGCGCGCGCAAAGCAAATATTGGAAGATGCGGCGAAAAGTGGCAAAAAAATCAGCGGAATTGGAATAGCGGCTGCAGGAGTGCCAAATAGTAAAACTGGCGAAATCGTAGCAGCTACCGACATTTTGCCAGGTTGGAGAGGTCAGCGAATTTACGACGCATTTAAGCGTGTAACCGACTTGCCAGTTTATATGATTGGCGATGTTGGTGGTCACGGCCTTGGAGAGGCGATTTACGGAGCAGGCCGCGGAAAATCGATTGTGTTTTCTGTTGGCATAGGCACTGGAATTGGCGGCGCGATTATTGTAAACGGCAAACTGTTTACAGGCGCGCACGGAGTTGCAGGACACGCTGGCCACGTTGTTAGCGATTTGGGAGTTGGCTTTGACTGCTCTTGCGGAGCGCATGCTGGCCACATTGAGCCAGTGGCTTCGGGAACGGGGCTTGCCACTCTTTACAACAGCAATCTTCCGCAAGGCACTGAGCTTGCGCAAAACGGCTACGAGGTTTGTGTGCGCGCAAATTCTGGGCAGGATGCGCACGCTAAAGAAACGCTTGCTAGAAGCGGCAAGGCCTTGGGGCAGTGCGTTGCAGGAATGGCGAATCTTATAGATCCAGATGTGATTGTGCTTTCTGGGTCTGTTGTAGAAGCTGGCGATATTTGGTGGAACGCTATGCGAAGCGGGTTTGAAGACTCTGCTTTAACGTTGATTAAAAGTACGCCGATTGTTAAGGGCAAGCTTGGTGGGTCTGCTCCTTTGATTGGCGCAGCTTGGGCTGTTCACTCAAATCGCGTTTAATCGCGTTCGGTCGCGTTTAGATATGTTTAATTTTGTTTAGTTTAGTCATATTTGAAAAAAGGAGGAATCTATATGAATCCTGTGATTGAAAAAATCAAGGGAGGCCTAGTGGTTAGCTGCCAGGCGTACCCTGGGGAGCCGCTTAGGCACCCAGAAACAATGGCACAAATGGCAATGGCGGCTGTAGAAGGCGGAGCTGTTGGCATTAGATGCCAGGGGCTGTCGGATATTTCTGCGATTAAAGGGCAAGTTGATGTTCCTGTAATCGGAATTTGGAAAGACGGACATGAAGGTGTCTACATAACTCCGACTTTGCGTCATGCGCGTTGCTGCGCTGCTGCTGGAGCGGATATTATTGCGATTGATGCAACCGATAGGCCGCGCCCAGATGGCTTGACTTACGAGCAAACTGTTCGCGCGTTGCACGACGAAGGCATAGTTGTTATGGCAGATTGCGGCAACTTCGATGATGCTAAGCGCGCGGCTGATTGTGGAACGGATATTATATCTACCACTTTGGCTGGCACTTCTCCTGGAAGGCCAAAAACGGACGGCCCAGATTTTGAGCTTTTAGGCCAGATTTTGCAAGCTTTCCCAGATTATCCAATTATTTGCGAAGGGCGTATTCATACTCCAGATCAGTTGCACAAGGTTATGCAAATGGGCGCTTGGGCTGCTGTTGTTGGAACTGCGATTACGCACCCAACGTCGATTACGCGCTGGTTTGCAGCAAAGTTGTAGGCGGCGAGTTGGCAGGCGGATGCGGTTGAGTGTGTTAAGGAAAAGTCGCAAGCAGCCGCAGATTCGCCGAGCATGCGTAAGTAACAAATAAATAAAAATAGTGGTTATATGTGTGTCGATTATGTGCGATTTTGTTCTGATTTTTTGTACATTAAAAAATAATCATAATTTTCACAAATTCGACACACGCATAACTTGACATCAGACATCAGACCTCTTATGTTTGAAGTAACGTGAAAATAACGCACGCGCTATAATTTAATATGTTTTCGCATTCGAAGACGAAATGCAAAAAACCCAAACTCAATGGTGAGGAGAAAATATGGCACGAATTAACTCGAAGCTAACCGTGGCAATCGCCGCTGGTGTGGCCGCATTAATGATGCTTTCTGGCTGCGGTGGAGCTAAATCCCACAAGGCAGCAAAAGCAAAGACTGCTGTTAAAGACACGATTACCGCACAGGTTGCATACGCAAGCCGCGATTTTGCGCCGTCTACAACCTCTGGCGCATTGCCAATGGCAGCAAACTGGCACGTTACAGAGCCACTTTACGCTCTTGATTACAGCAACTTTAAGGTTTTCAACGCTCTTGCAAAAGGTGAGCCAAAGAAGATTTCCGATACCGAATACGAAGTAACAATTCGCGATGCTGCTAAGTTCTCGGACGGAACGGAAGTAACAGCGGCAGACGTAGTGTCTTCCTTTAAGCGCACAACCGCAAAGGGCAGCCTTTACATCTCTATGCTCGACTTTATTGACTCTGTAGAAGCAAAAGACAATCGTCACGTAATCTTTAAGCTAAAGAAGGCGTTCCCACTGTTCAAGCAGCGCCTTGCTTTGATTCAGATTGTTCCATCTGCAAAGTCTGATGCAGATCTTAAGAATATGCCAATCGGATCTGGCCCATGGAAGTACGTTTCGATTACAGATAACCAAGTAAAGTTTGAGCGCAACGATCTTTACAACGGCAAGTACAAGGCACAGACCAAGAAGATGGTTTGGAATGTAACCGTTGACGATACTGCTCGCGTAACCGCAATGCAAGGCGGAAAGACAGACGTAATGGAAATGGTTCCAGCACAGGCATTCAACACTTTGAAGGCATCTGGATCCGAGCTTAAGACCGCACAGGGCTTTACTCTTCCATTCCTTATGTTCAACACAAAGCAGAAGCCATTCGACGACAAGCGAGTTCGCCAAGCTGCTCTCTACGCAATTGACGTAAACAAGCTTATTACCAACCAGATGAGCGGCCAGGGCGAGGCAGCAACAAGCTTCTTGCCAAAGAACTACGCAAATTACCACAAGGCAAAGAACGTTTACACCAAGAATGTTGCTAAGGCAAAGAGCTTGCTTAAGGAAGCTGGCGTAAGTGGCCCACTAAAGTTCACTCTTTACACAACAGACCACACTTGGATTACTCAGCTTGCTCCACAAATCAAGAACGATCTTGCAGAGATTGGTATGGATGTAGAGATCAAGTCCATGAAGTCTTCCGCACTCTACCCACAGATCACCGACCGCGACGATGCAAACTACTCCATGGTTCTTGCTCCAGGCGATCCATCCGTGTTCGGCAACGATCCAGACTTGCTTATGAGCTGGTGGTACGGCGACAACGCTTGGACCCGTCAGCGCTCCTTCTGGAAGAACTCCGAAGGATACGCAAAGCTCCACGAGCTTATGGACAAGGCTTTGGCTGCCAGCAAGCCAGCTGAGCGCCAGAAGTATTGGAACCAGTGCTTCGATTTGATTAGCGACGAAGTGCCTCTGTATCCACTCTTCCATCGTAAGACTACGACAGCTGTAAAGAAGGGCGCATTGGCTGAGTGGAATGCAATCGGCTCCACTGGCATCAACCTTGTAAAAGCAAAGCTAACAAAGTAGGTGCAAGTCAAAGTAACAAACTTCATTTTCCCTAACCTCTAACCGCAAAACCGGCCCAACTGTTTACCTTTCTCGCCTTTGTGCAGATGGGCCGGTTTTGTTATGCAAAAATAATAATTTTCTTCAATGGATGTGTGGATGTCTTATGAGTAATTTTCTTAGACTTTTAGGTAGGCGACTGATCGCCCTGCCGTTCATGGCATTCGGTGTTACGTTCCTCGTATTCTTCCTTATGTCATTTTCTAAATACGATCCAGCAGTTGCAGCATTAGGCGAAAACTCGTCTCCAGCAGCTCTGGCAGCCTTCCGCCACGAAATGGGCTACGACAGGCCATGGTGGGAGCAGTTTGGGTCCTACATAGTTGGACTCTTCCAAGGAAACATGGGTGTTTATGGCGTAAACAAGGATTCCGTAGCTCAGCGAGTGGCGGACGCCTTCCCAATCACCTTGCAACTAACCTTCATTGGCTTGTTAATCGCAATAGTCTTTGCAGTAATCTTTGGCGTTTTTGCAGCGCTTTACCGCGATACTTGGGTTGATCAAACGGTTCGCGTGCTTTCGATTATTGCAATCGCAACTCCATCCTTCTGGCTTGGCGTTCTTTTGATTTACGTCTTGCAAATCAAGCTCGCATGGCTCCCAGGATCTGGCGATTTTGTGCCGTTCTTTGAAGATCCAGAAGCGTACATTGCAAGAATGGCAATGCCTTGCTTCGCATTAGGCCTTCCAGTAGCAGGTCAGCTTACGCGAATCATACGAACCTCGATGGTAGAAGAATTGGATAAGGATTATGTGCGAACCGCAATCGGCGCAGGTATTCCAAAGAGCGTAGTGGTTGCTAGAAACGTGTTCCGCAACGCTTTGATTACACCAATCACAACTCTTGGTATGAAGATTGGTTACCTTATGGGTGGCGCAATCGTTATTGAGGTGATTTTTGCACTACCAGGAATGGGTACCGCAATGTTCGACGGCATTAATGGCAACCAGCCAATGCTTGTGCAAGGCGTTGTTTTGGTTGTTGCAATCGCATTCATCTTTATAAACATTATTGTTGATTTGCTTTACGTGCTAATCAACCCAAGAATTAGGACGGTGTGACATGCTATTTGGAAAAAGTCAGGTAGTAGATGCCGCATCTAAGCCAGGCATCAAATTTAACAGATTTAAGAGCATGAGCTTAGGCTCTAAGATCTCGCTTATTGTGATTGCAATATTGGCGTTCTGCGCAGTATTCGCGCGATTCCTAGCGCCATGCGACCCAGTAAAGATTACGCAAAACTATCAGCCGCCAACAGGAGCGCACTGGTTTGGCACCGATAACCTTGGTAGAGACGTGTTCTCGCGCGTTATGTACGGCGCTCGCTACTCGCTGGTAATCGGCTTGTCGTCTGTGCTCTTTGCTTTGGTAATGGGCGCAATAATCGGCGCAATCGCAGCTGTGAGCCGCACTTGGATATCTGAGCTTATAATGCGATTGATTGATATAGTAATGTCTATCCCAGGAATCGCATTAGCGGCTGTGTGCCTTGCAATTCTTGGACAATCCATGATTGGTATCATCATTTCCATTGGTGTGCTTTACGTTCCACAAATCGCAAGAATTGTGCGAGCAAATATAATAAGCGAATATGGAAAAGACTACGTGCGTGCAGTAATCGTTTCTGGCGCTCGCGCACCTTGGATTTTGCTCAAGCATGTAACGCGTAATATTGCAGCTCCAGTTATGGTGTTCACAACGCTTTCTGTTGCAGACGCAATCGTGTTCGAGGCTTCTCTTAGCTTTATCAACGCTGGTATTCCAGAGCCAACTCCAACATGGGGCAACATTTTGTCTTCTGCTAAAGCGGGCGTTATCTTTGGATACTGGTGGCAGGCACTGTTCCCAGGCTTAGCAATCATGATTACCGTTTTGTGCCTCAACATTCTTTCTGAGGGCATTACGGATGCAATGGTGGCTGCACCAACCGCTCCAGTAGCTAAGACTGCTGCAGATGCGGATGCTGCTCGCAAGGAAGATAGGATTCTTACCGACCCAGTGGCAGCTTACAAGGAGCAGCACGACGCTTTGGTTGAGTCTTTGGCAAAGCTTCGTGAGGCCGAGTTAAAGCGCACGGATCGCTTGCAACCAACGTCTACGGAGCCTCCAGTTATTGAAGTTAAAGACTTGTGCATTCAGTTCCCACGCTACGGCAGTGTAAACGTTGTAGATCACTTGAGCTTCTCTGTTCGTCCAGGCGAAACAATGGGCTTGGTTGGTGAATCTGGCTGCGGTAAGTCAATCACTTCTCTTGCGATTATGGGCTTGCTTGATCCAAAAGCTAAGATTAGTGGACAAATCCTCTTTAATGGCAAGGATCTTGTAAAGCTTAGCCCAAAGGAGCACAATGCTTTGCGTGGCCACGAGATTGCAATGGTTTACCAAGACGCGTTGTCTTCCTTAAACCCATCAATGCTTATTAAAGCGCAGATGAAGCAGCTAACTTCTAGAGGTGGCACTCGTAGCGCCGAAGAGTTGCTGGAGCTTGTAGGCTTGGATCCAAAGCGCACGCTTGAATCCTACCCACACGAGCTTTCTGGCGGCCAGCGTCAGCGCGTGTTGATTGCAATGGCACTTACGCGAGATCCAAAGTTGATAATCGCAGATGAGCCAACAACCGCTTTGGACGTTACTGTTCAAAAGCAAGTGATTGACCTTCTTAATGAATTGCGCGAAAAGCTTGGATTTGCAATGGTGTTTGTAAGCCACGATTTGGCTCTTGTTGCAAAGGTTGCGCACTCGATTACCGTAATGTACGCAGGCCAGGTTGTTGAGCAAGGCTCCACCAAGGAAATCCTTACCGATCCGCATCACGAGTACACGCGCGGCTTGCTTGGCTCCGTAACTTCCATTGAGGCTGGTGCTCCAAGATTGCACCAGGTTCCAGGAACGGTTCCAAGCCCATCCGACTTCCCTAAGGGAGATCGATTCGCACCGCGTTCTTCTCATCCAGATCAAGGACTTGACGTGCGCCCAGTAATGAAGCGCATTCCAGGAACGTGGCACTTCTACGCTGCGCCTCCAGAGCCAGAATCGGATGTGCCTTCCGCAATTTTGACCAACTCCGATAAAGGAGATGTGCGATGAACATGAATGTTAACGAAACAAACAAAACTCAAAGCGAAAATGGCGATGTTCCAATCATCGAGCTGCGCGACGCCGAAGTGGTGTTCACTACTCGAGCAGGATCTGGCTTATTCCATAAGAACAAGATTACGGCCGTAAACAAGGTGAATCTTAAGCTTATGCCAGGCAAGACGATTGGTATTGTTGGCGAATCTGGTTGCGGAAAGTCTACTACTGCAAACATTATGTGCGGACTCCAGCAAGTAACAAGCGGCAAGGTTTTGTTCAAAGGTCAAGACGTTACGCATAGAACTGCAAAAGAGCGCATGGATATTGGACGCGTGGTTTCCGTTGTGTTCCAGGATCCAGCAATGGCTTTGAATGCGCGCATGAGTGTGATTGACCAGTTGATTGATCCGCTTGTTGTGCACAAGATTGGAAGCAAAGCCGAGCGCGATGCTAGAGCCAAGGAGCTAATCCGAATGGTTGGTTTGCCTCATTCTGTTCTTGGCGCTTTGCCAGGTCAGCTTTCTGGCGGACAGCGTCAGCGCGTGGCAATCGCTCGTGCGCTTTCGCTTAATCCAGATGCAATAATCGCAGATGAGCCAACTTCCGCTTTGGATGTTTCTGTGCGTGCTCAGATTTTGAATCTTCTTTCCGACTTAAAGAAGAAGCTGAATCTTTCCATGGTGTTTATTAGCCACGATATTCAAACAATCCGATACATTTCTGACGAAGTTGTTGTTATGAATCACGGAACGATTGTTGAGCGCGGCGAAACTCACCAAGTGATTAACAATCCGCAAGATGAGTACACAAAGATTTTGATGGGCGCGGCTCCTTCGCTTTTGCACCCAACGGAAGAAGAGTGCAAGTAAGCGGCAAGCGTTAGTAGCTAGTCGCTAGCTTGAATGCGCGGGCGGTCTGTTAAGACCTTGCAGTAAATCCATGCAGGCCGCCCATTAATTGCAAAATCTAAAGTCATAAATCAATAAGTCATAAATCATAAAAATACGAAAGAAGTTTAATCATGACAGAAAAATTCCACGGTGTTATTCCACCAGTAGTTACGCCATTAACGGCAGACGGCGAAGTAGACGTTGTTAGCTTTGAGCGTTCGCTTAACCGAATGATTGAGGCGGGCGTAGATGGCTTGTTCACGCTTGGATCTTCTGGCGAAGTTGCATTTAGCACAGATAAGCGCCGCCGCGAAATCATTGAAACCGTAATGCGCATTGTTGACGGCCGCGTGCCAGTGTTGGTTGGGTGCATCGATACGGAAACAAACCGCGTTATTGAGCACGCAAAGGAAGCTAAGGAGCTTGGAGCAGCTGCAATCGTTGCAACAGCGCCATTCTACGCACTTGGCGGCATGGCAGAAGTTGAGCGCCACTTCCGTCTTATTCACGAAGCTGTTCCAGATTTGCCTCTGTTTGCTTACGATATTCCAGTTTGCGTGCACACAAAGCTACCAGGTGCTTTGCTTGTAAAGCTTGGTAAAGATGGCGTGCTTGCAGGCGTTAAGGATTCTTCCAACGATGACGTTTCGTTCAGGTTCCTTGTAGACGACAACAATAAGGCTGGTCACCCATTGACTTTGCTCACGGGCCAAGAGGTTGTTGTTGACGGCGCATACATGGCTGGCGCAGACGGTTCTGTTCCTGGTCTTGCAAACGTTGAGGCCACTGGCTACGTGCGCATGTGGAAGGCTGCTCAGGCTGGCGATTGGGCAACGGTTAAGAAGGAGCAGGATTGGCTTGCTGCTTTGATGCGAATCGTTACTGTTCCTAGCGGAGTGGCTGGCTTTGGCGCTGGCGTTGGAGCATTTAAGACTGCAATGGCGTTGCTTGGCGTGTTTGACACAAATCAGATGCCAGATCCAGTTTGCCCACTTAAGGGAGAAAATGTTGAAGCCGTGGCTCGCGTTCTTAAGGAAGTTGGATTGACTTTGGCAAAGACTCCGCAAGAAGTGAGCGATTCCACAAAGTAACGTCTTAAGCGTGTGTCTTAAGTAAATAATCAAATAATCTAATAGCCTTTTACCGATGGTGCATAGTAAGTAAATAGCGTTGCGGTGTGCGTTAATTCGTATGCCGCAATGCTAATAAATGCTAATAAATGCTTACAATTACTGATTAATGTTGCTTAAAAATTGCTAATTATGCTAATTAAAGCTTTAAAGGAGAAGCAAAGATGGCAGAAGTTATTATTGTAAAAGATCAAGATGAAGCTGGCGAGCTTTACGCAAAAGCTGTTGTAGATTTGATTAGTCGCAAGCCAGACGCAGTGCTTGGCTTGGCTACTGGATCGAGCCCATTAAAGGCCTACGAACATCTTGCAAAGCTTGTTAAAGAAAATAATGTTGACGTAAGTCGCGTGCGCGGATTTGCGCTTGACGAATACATTGGATTGCCATTAGAGCACGAGCAGTCTTACCACAGCACAATCCGCAGAACCGTAACCGATTTAATCGGCCTAAATCCAGATTTAGTGCACGTTCCAGGAGATGTTCTTAATGGAGCGCCATTAAGCGAAGGCAGCAAGATTGCGCACGCTGGAGCAGACTACGATGCTGCTATTGCGGCCGCTGGTGGAATCGACGTGCAAATCTTGGGAATTGGCTCCGATGGTCACGTTGGATTCAACGAGCCAGGATCTTCGCTTGCGTCTGGTACGCGCGTTAAAACACTAACCGAGCAGACTCGCGTAGATAATCGCAGATTCTTCGACGGAGATATTAACCAGGTTCCAACTCATTGCATAACGCAAGGAATTGGAACGATTTTGCGCGCTAAGCATCTTGTTCTTCTTGCGTTTGGCTCTAATAAGGCAGACGCAGTGGCAGCAACGCTAGAAGGCGGAGTAAGCTCGCTATGCCCAGCTTCCGCGCTTCAAATGCATCCGCACGCAACTGTGATTGTAGACGAAGACGCAGCAAGCAAACTTAAGCTTGCTGACTACTATCGCTGGGTGTACGCAAATAAGCCATCTTGGCAGGGAATCTGATACTCAAGTCTAAAATTAAGTAACGTATTCAAAAGCACAAACTTCAAAAGCACAATCGCAGGTGAGTGAAATGTCAAAAAATGCATATTTAGACGCCGTAAATAAGATTGATGATTCACTAAAATCAAGTGAGGGGCGCAATTTTGTAGTGCGCAACGTGAGCGTTGTAGACGCGCGCGGAATTGTTCCTAACGCTTGGATTTTGGTTAAAGATGGCGTGATTCTAGAAACTGGCATTTTAGACGAAGACCTTGCGCTTGCGATTAATGCTTGCGGATTGCGCGCATCTGACTTAAGTGTTGTAGACGGGCGTGGCTGTTTTGCTGCGCCAGGCTACATTGATTTGCACGCTCACGGTGCCTGGGAACATTCGTTTGACGACGGCGCCGAAGGGATTGCCATTGCGCGCGCGTATCACATGCTTCACGGAACAACTAGGCAAGTTCTTAGCTTGATTACAAATCCTCTTGACGTAATGCAAGAGAATTTGCGCACTGTTAAGCGTGTTATGCAAACGCGACCAGATGTGCTTGGATCTCACTTAGAGGGGCCGTTCTTGGCGCTTTCTAGAAAAGGCGCGCATGACCCTAATTGCCTAGTGGACCCTACTCCCGAGCGCGTTGAGGCGTTGCTTGAGGCGGCGGATGGCACTTTGCGTCAGATTACTTTGGCTCCAGAGCGAGAACATGGCATGGAGGCGATTAAGCGCTTTGTACAAGCTGGCGTGATTCCAGCAGTGGGGCATTGCGATGCAGATTATCAAACCGCGCGCGCGGCTTTTAATGCTGGCTCTACGCTTATGACTCACATGTTTAACGCTATGAACGGCATTCATCACCGCAAGCCAGGCCCAATTCCTGCAGCCTTGGAGGATTCGCGCGTAACGATTGAGCTAATCAACGATGGTTTCCACGTTGAAAACCCAGTTTTGCGAATGGCGTTTAAGGCAGCGGCTGGAAGGATTGCGTTTGTAACGGATGCTATGGCTGCAACAGGATGCGCAGATGGCGCCTACAAGCTTGGAGCTTTAGATGTTACGGTCACGGGCGGCCACGCAAGGCTTGTTTCTAATGGCGCTATTGCGGGATCTACTTTGATTCTAGAAGTCGCTATTAAACGCGCTGTTAAAGAGCTTGGAATCGGATTGCCAGAGGCGATTGCTGCTGCGACTATTGTTCCTGCTCGCGCGCTTGGAGTAGATAAGCCGAATGCTATAACTAGTGCTCCTTTGGGCTTGGTTGAAAAGGGATATGCTGCCGATTTGCTTTTGCTTAATCCAGGAACTTTGGCAGTTGAGCACGTTTGGTGCGACGGCCATAAAATTTCGTAACGTAAATCGTATCGTTGCGATTAATCGTGATGCTGTAGTACTCAGGCGTCACCATTGAAGATGAAAGAACCGCTCTCGTTTAGTTAGGGAGCGGTTCTTCCATTTATTTAGTGCTTTTGCAGTCTATTAAGCAAAATCGACTGAATAGGCTCGTAATGGTCGTTTACAGCTTGCCTATACCCATCTGCGTCTCCCGCAATAGCCGTTTTTAGCATAAGTTCGTGCGCTCTAGCGGTTTTTTCAAGCTCGTCCGAAACTTCCAGTCCCAATTGTGGCAAAACAGCCATATGCACAAGCCACAAGCATCGCACGAATTGCTCTGCAATCGTATTGTTTACCGCGCGCAAAATGCCCGTGTGGAAAGCAATGTCTTGTTCCAAGAACGTTTTTCCAGCATGCGCCTCTTTTGTCATTATTTCCGAAAGCGCTTCCAGCTCTGGATGCTGCGTTCCCTTAAGTGACTCAACCACCTTATCCGCGCATCCAAGGTCTAGGAATTTTCGCATTTCTACAACGTTGCTTAAGTCTTCAAAATTCTTATTAATGGAGATTAAGGAGCGAAAAGCAAGTGTTTCCACCATTGGATCCAAAGACAAGGAGCCAACAAACATGCCTTTTCCTTGCTTAACTTCCACAATGTTAAGCGCTTCCAGCTTGCGAATCGCCTCGCGCACCGATGACCTTGATGCGCCAATCAAATTGCATAGCATTGGCTCAGTTGGCAGCATGTCTTTTGGTTGCAAGCGTTCTCTTAAAATAAGCGATCTGATTGCGTCCATTGTTTCATCGCAGCGCTTTCTTGCTGCGATTGGAGCGGAGTTAGAGCTTGCTTGCAATAACGATAAGCGGTCTAGTGTTGTCATCTCATCGTCTTCGCGGTTGCTAAATGTCTCTTCCATTTTGGCTCCTTTCAGTTCGCGTGAGTCTTCTCTCTTTTGTGTCTTCCATTTTTTCGTTTGTGTGTACTTTGTTTTTGAAACCTGCGTGCAAACTATCTTGCTGCCAAAGCGAGGAATCTATTGCTGTTATATAAATTCCAGTAGTTTCTCTTTCCCACAGTAGTTGCAAAGTTCGTTTATTGCTAGAGCTAATGCATTGATAAACGTGGTGGAATGGGTTTATGCACACGCTTTTTGCCCACGTTTGCCCGCCGTCGTAGCTAAATCGCACAACTCCGCGGCCGCGGTATGGCATCATTTGACTTGCGTTTGCAAACGCTATGCAGTCTGCATTTTCATTGCTAAAGCAAGTTGCGCTCGGCTGGCTGAATATCTCTGGCAAACTTGTGTCAAAAATCAGCTCGCTCCAAGTTTCTCCGCAATCATGACTAATGGCTTTGCCTACACATCCCGAGCGATTTTGATTGCGGAAGAATGCTAGAATATCGCCATTTTTGCGTTCAACAAACACAGTTTCGGAGCTTGTTGCATCGTCGTCTTGCATTGTTACAGGATCTACGATTTTTCCGTTTATTAATCGCCCTTCGTTAATCATTTTGCCTCGGCTCCACGTTTTGCCGTCGTCATCCGAAATAAGCGCTCCCGAAGAATAGTGCGATTTGCTTTGGCCGCTGCAATAGAATGGCACGAGTATTCTGCCGTAATGTTTTTCGTTTTGTCTAATAACAATTCCGTTCCCTGGGCATACTCCCGCAAAGCTCATCCATGGCTCCTTAACCATGTGGTCGATTAAGCGTGGCTCGCTCCACGTTTTGCCGTCGTCGTCCGAATAGATTTGCGCTATATAACACGTTTTTTCGGCGAATAATGGCTGATCTTTGCTCGCTGTTTCGGGCGATTGCCATATGTTCCACGTGGAACGGTCGCAAGTTTGACTATTGTGCGAGTTATTGCTTGAGTCGCCACTCAAATCGCCATTTTTTATGCTTCCATCTGGGTAAATTAGCCAATTTGTTGCGCATTCTTTTTCGCTAGAATCGCATGGCAATTTTACGGCCGCGCTTTCATCCATTGCCGCCGCGTAGTGGCCACCTAAGCGGTCTATAAGCTTGATTCTTCCGCGCGTGTCCACGCCTACAACGGTTTTGCAATTTGTTAGCCCAATTCCGCCAGGATTAATGTCGATTAATACGTTGATTCTTTCGCTTTTGCCTTCTGGGTCTAAAACAGGGCAGGAGTCGATTGCGCTAGCGCCCAGTTTTCCAAGGTTTTTGCCAGGCATGTTGATTACTGTTTTCAAAGGCCCCCACGTTTTGCCGCCGTCCGCGGATTTGCGAATCACAAAGTTTATGTGGTTTGGAGCGTCGTTTGAAACACTTGTTCGCTGGTCTGCTCCTGCGATTAGCGTTCCCATGTGCGTTTTTACAAGCGACGGTATTCTGTAGCTTCGCGAGCCCGCATATCCCGTGTCAAATAGTGCGGTTGTTACAAGTGGCTTTACTCTTGATATTCTTTGGATTTGGCCTTCGGTTAGTGCGCTAAAGTAGATTCCGCCTGTTCTAGCTTCGCCCATTAATCGCACTCCGCGCAAGTCTTCGCCAATGCTTACGGCGTTTAAGTCTGGTATGTTTGCAAACCAGAATTGTCCTATGTTGTGCGACTGGCTGTATCCGTCTACGTAAATGTCGGTTGTTCCGCGATTTGCGCGAACAATCAAGTCGTGCCATTCGCCGTCGTCAACGCTTGCGGCTGCTTCGATTACGCTTTTTACGCACGTTTCGTCGTCGATTAGCGTGATTTTTATGCCTTCTGGTCCTGCATACACGCTTATTTTTTCGCTGGATTCTAGATTAGTTTTTGTTCCAATAGTTCCAGCAGCAAAAAGCACTCCATGTTGGCCCGGGCCTCGCAATCTAAATTGAATGTGCAAAGTTCCGCTCGACTTGCAAGATACGCGTTTTATGTCTCTTGCGCAAATCGTAGGTCCTGCAAACCATATGTCTGGCTGTGCCTGTGTGGCTGAATTTGCGATTTCTTCTGGATTTGGCAAGTGGTTTGAGTAGTAAAAGTCGTAGATTTGCGAAGATTCTGCCTGCGCTGCACACACTTCGGCCGCTTTTTCGCTCACTCTTTGCGGTCCAAGATTCGTTGCGCTCGCAAAGCATTGGTATCCGTCTAAATAGAATCGGCTTCCAAAACTTCCGTACGTTACTGCAAAATCGTGTTCGCGCCAATCGCATGCGCCTAGCGCATCTTCCATGTGTAGCGCAATTTCTTTCGCACCATTTGCATCCGCGCTATCTTCTAAAAGATTTTGCGCAACAAGTAGTGGAGCATCTTCTTTAATAATTATTTTTATTATTGGAGTTGCGTGCTCTTGATGCGCGGAAGCTTGCGACTTTTCCGCGGGCTTAATATTTAATAAATCGCAATCCGCATTTGCTACAAATTTGAACCTTATTATTCCTTCGTTCTGATTTATTCCATCGTTTTTATCTTTACGATTGATGCTCGATGCGTTTTCGCTATATTCTTTGATTTCGCTAGATGGTGTAATTTTTATTACGGCATGATTGAATCGCGTGTGTGCCGAACCCCCGATATTGGCAATTTCTTCACCCAGGTTCGTCGTCTTCGTTGAACGACGTTCCATTTTAGTCCTCCATGACCGTAAAAATTAAAACACCAATGTTTTAACACGTCTGACGTCTTATGACGTTCACTATTCAGTCTATCACACATTTTTAAGCAAATGCACAATTGTTGCACATTGCGTTGCAAAATGATGCTACAAAACAAGAAAGAACGTTGAAAAATCAACGTTCTTAAAGAGTGCGAACGGCGGGACTTGAACCCGCATGAGCATACACTCACTGCCACCTGAAGACAGCGCGTCTACCATTCCGCCACGTTCGCATACAGACCACAAAGCTACCATATTTGCAGCCGTTTAGCAAATACGCTTCTAGTGTGTTGTTACAAATTTGCTCAAATAGCGTCACCAAGTGTGGTAGAGATTCGAGATTTTTCGCCGCGAGCGAGGTGAGCCTCAGCGCCGAAGGTGGTGACTCGCCGAGAGAGCAAGAAAAATCGAGAATCTCGGTGATGAAAGCTACGCAAAAGTTCTAGATATCCAGAAGGTTTGATGTATTTCTCTACGAGCAATAAATAGCGCCATACTGAGGCCTTGGAATATTAACGTTCATAAGACCCCCGTAAAGGAGCGCGTCACTTGCGAGGAGAGAAATACTCAAACCTCGCGCAATACCAAGCAAGGAGCGCGCAACACCAGATAAATTATCCTCGCGATCCATTTTCGTAGTAGTGCGCAAGCGATTCGTCGCGGAAGTCTTCAAAATATCCGCCGTCAATCGACGCGCGAATGTCGTCTAGAAGTTTAACAAAGAATCGCTCGTTGTGAATAGTGGCAAGCGTGTATCCGTTCATCTCTTTAGCGCGCAGCAAATGGCTAACATACATGCGCGAATAATGCGTGCAAGTGTAGCAATCGCAGCCAGCTTCAAGCGGACCCTGATCGTGCTTAAATTCCGCGCGCTTTACGTTGTATCGCCCATGGCGAGTAAAAATCGCGCCGTTTCTGCCGCATCGCGCAGGGGCAACGCAATCAAACGTGTCTCCGCCGTTTTCTACGCAAGCAAAAATGTCGTCAACTGCCGCGATTCCAAGCACGTGGCGAGGGCGATTTTCTGGCATGGCATCGCAAATCCAAGCGCAAGTATCTCCAATAATGCGCTTTTCGATTGCGCCGCCGATTCCAACGCCGTCAAAGTCGAGCGAAGCAATTTGTTCTGCCGCGCGCCTACGCAAATCCTCGTAATTTGCGCCTTGAACAACTCCATACAACGCCTGATATGGCTTTCCCAATCGCGTCTCGGTTAATCGCTTGTGTTCTGCAACGCATCGCTTGGCCCATCGGAAGGTGCGCTCAACAGACTCTTCTTGGTAGCGGCGAGTGTTCATAAGTGTTGTAAGCTCGTCGAAAGCAAACATAATATCTGCGCCAAGCTTGTGCTGAATTCCCATTGAGATTTCTGCGCTGAATCTATGAATCGAGCCGTTTAGAGGAGACTTAAAAGTGACGCCATCTTCGTCAACGAATGCCATGCGCTCTTTGCCAGCTGCGATTACGTCGTCGGACTTCATGCCAGTAACGTCCATTGCAAGCGTCTTTTTGAATCCTGCTCCAAGCGAAAGCACTTGGAATCCGCCAGAATCCGTAAAAGTTGGGCCATCCCAGTTCATAAACTTTGCAAGACCGCCAGCTTCGTCTAAAATGTCTTCGCCAGGGCGCTCATATAAATGGAATGCGTTAGAAAGCATGCATTGGCCGCCCAGGTCTTTTATTGACTCTGGTAGCACGGCCTTCATTGCGCCTTGAGTTGCAACTGGCACAAACGCAGGCGTGTGAATATCGCCATGAGGCGTGCGAATCACGCCAGTTCGTCCGTATCTGGCTCCGTCTTTTCCTTTACCATCTGCAGCATTTTCTAAACGTGTTTTTGTTGTAAACGAGAATTCGCTGCGATCTCCTGGCTTACCAGGCTCTGCTCCGCGTGGGTGTTCAATAAGATTAGTCATACCTTTTACTCTATTAGAAGGCATGACGATACGCGCATAAGTTGCGGCATTGCGCGCGGAAAAGTCGCAAGCAGCCGTTCGTTAAATTTTACGTGTTTTTATAATTTTTATAAAAATAGTTAGCTAATTTATGGGTTATATGTGGTATTTATACGGCATTTATACTACTAAATATTCAGGTAATTTTAAGAGCGGCACGTTTAACTCGTATTGTAAACGCAAAATTGTGTAAAAATTGCACATTAATTGCATATTAGCTTGTATGAATTTGTGTAATCAGATTAGAGTATGCTTTGTAAAAGATTTAAGGAGGATTAATGGCTGACGATATTTACGATTCTAAGGCCTACGATTCTAGTGAAGAGCAAAATGGCAATGCTTCACAAAGCCAATCGGAGCCAACGAGTGCGCAGGAAAATCATGTGAATCCAGAGCAGATTTATAGACCAGCTCCCGAATACGGAGCGTATGGTCCTGTAGATGCTGGCGATGCTAATAGTGATGCAAATAAGAATAGCGGTGATTCTAATAATTTTGGCGAATCGTTGCAAAATCAAGAGCAAAGTGGCGTGAGTGGTGCAAGTGTAGCGAATAGCGCAAATAGCCGTGATTATGAGAAATCAGAATATGGCAACGATTTAGATAACCCATTTTTGCCATATGGCGATCCATATGATAGCAATGGAGAGCAAAAGCAAACTAGATTCGGCAATCCTTACGATTTGAGCGATGATAATAGCGCGGATAATAGTGTGGAAAGTCAGCCTGCTGAAGCTTCAAATCAAGCGTCAGGCCAAATGCAAAGCCAATCGCCAAGCCAAATGCTAGGCCAAAATCCAAATGTGGTTTATAAAAAGCGCGGATTTAAGGCGGAATCTAAAGAAAACTCAACAATAATGGTGGCAATTGTGTCATCCATTATTTCTGCAATTGTGTGCGTTGTTGTAATGGCGTTTGTTCTCACTCAAGGCTTGATTCCTATTCCAGGCGCGGGAACACTTGCAGATGTGGGTGCGCAAAGTCCTTCAAAAGGAACAGCCGTAGTAAAAGGAGGTCAGTCTCCCGATTGGCGCTCGGTTGCTAAAAACGTTTCTGGCGGAGTTGTGTCTATTCAGGCGCGCAATAGCAAAAACATGAGCAAAGGCTCTGGCGCAATAATCGACAAGCAAGGTCATGTTGTTACAAACAACCACGTTATTGCTGGCATGCAACAGCTCCAAGTAACGCTTTCTAACGGTCAGATTTACAAGGCTAAGCTTGTTGGAACAGATAAAACTACTGATTTGGCTGTTCTTAAAGTAGACGGTTTGCCTAGCAGCGTAAAGCCAGTTGATTTTGCGGATTCGGACGCGCTCGCGGTTGGCCAGCCAATAATGGCAATCGGAAATCCACTTGGATACGACGATACTGCTACAACAGGCATTGTTTCTGCGCTTAATCGCCCAGTTTCTGTTATGGATGATCAAAGTCGTTCGGAAATCGTTACAAATGCTGTGCAAATTGATGCCGCAATCAACCCAGGTAATTCGGGCGGCCCAACTTTTGACGCTTCTGGAAAAGTGATTGGTATTAACTCGTCTATTGCTGCAACTTCTGCAAGAGGTGGCACAGCAGGTTCTATTGGAATCGGCTTTGCTATTCCATCTAACCTTGTTAAGCGCGTAGTAAACGAGATCATTAAGCATGGTTCTGTAAAGCACGTTGCTCTTGGAATTATGGTTAAAAGCGTAAATGTAACGCAAAATAACATTACGCGTGGCGGCGCTCAAGTGGCGTCTGTAACGCCTGGTGCTCCTGCTGCAAAAGGTGGAATGCGTGCTGGAGATACAATCGTAGCGTTTAATGGCAAGTCTGTTACAAGCAACTACTCGCTGCTTGGATTTGTGCGCGCTACCGCTTTGGGAGATAAAGCAACAATAACGGTTGTTCGCGGTAATGGAACTGTAAATCTAACAGTCAAGTTTAACCAAGAAGAAGCTGCGGTTAATGGAGCAACTCGTCAAGATCCTCGCTCGCTAAGAAAGCGCGGCAACAAGAAGCCTGATTCTTCCGATAAGAAGAGCCAGAATGGCAATGGCGGCGATTCTTCGGATGATGACGACGACACTTTGGATCAGCTTCCTAGAGGCGGAGACGACGATTCCGACGACGGTGGCATTTTTGACCCATTCGGTTTTTGGTAAACTGATACCATGACCTACAAAGATTTTAGCCAACTTGCATCGGAGCGGTTTTCTGCACGCGACTTTTTGAACAAGCCGATTGAGCAAAACGTTTTAGAGTCAATATTGCACACTGCTTCTCTTGCACCAAGCTGTAGCAACACAAGAGCTTATGCGCTTGCTATTGCGCAAGGCAGCAAAAAAGACAACATTGTAAAAGCTTATTTAGATAAGTGCAATGCAATGCTTAAAGCCAAAGATAAGAGCTTGAGCGAATCTGAGCGCGCTCAGTTTGCTCAAGAGTCAGCGCCTAATGGCGACGTTCCTGTTGCAAAGCCGTATCCTAGCGACTTAAAGCAGCGAAGCGCTAAACTCGGTCTAGCGTTATATTCGCATTTAGGAATCGAAAGGCACGATTTTGCAGCCAGGAACGCCCATACGCGCAGGAATTTCGAGGCTTTTGGAGCGCCCGTTATTGGCTTTGTTTTAGCTAGGCGCGATTTTATGCCGTTTGCTGCAATGGACGCTGGCCTTATGTTGCAAACTCTGTTTCTTGCTGCTAAAGATTTAGGTGTTGACTCTTGCCCTCTTGGTGTTTTGTCAACTTGGCGGAGCCCATTAGACGCGGAGTTTGAAATTCCAGAAAACATGGAGCTTTTAACTGGATTTGCGCTTGGGTATGCTAGCGATTCGCATACAAACGAGTTTAGAGCCGAGCATCCAAAGATTGAGCTGCTGTAGCTGTTGTTTAGGGATTATTTAGTGGTTGTTTAGCGGTTGCTAAGTTTATTGCTTAGTGATTGCTAAACAACCGCTTTTGCCTATTTTATGTTCGATTTTCGCTCGTAAATAGTTGCAGTGCTTTCCCAAACAAGAGCTTTCCAAGATGTTTTAACGTTGGAAACAGTGTGCGCTTTGTAGTGCGAAATGTTGTAGTTTAATGCCAAGAAGTAGTACCACGGTTGGATGGATTCGCTAACAAAGAACTCTGGCTCGCCCTTTGCGGCGCACGCTGCCAACTCTTTTTCTTGCTGACTTGCAGACGAGCTTTCGTTTGTTATAAAAGTCTTGTTTTTGTAGGCACAATCTATAAGATTCTTAGAAAAATAAGGGTTTGCGCCCACTAAAAGCCACGAATATTGGTGAGTGTCGATTTCTTCGTGCGAAATAACGTTTCTACTTTCGTCAACTTGCTCGTAATTATGGAGCCAAGATGCTACAAAACGCTTATTTTGCAAGTGATTGCTAGATATGTATTGCGCTACGGCTCTAGAAGGCGAATAGTCAAACAGAATGTCGTTTACGCAAGCGAACGCGTTCCAAATTAGGCTTGGTGCAAGGATTATTGAGATTAGTAAGTTGATTTTCAAAGCTTTGTTTTTTATAAATCTGGATTTAGTAGTGGCGATTTTAACAAAAATCGCAGGAATATCGTTGCTGCTAAGTGGCTCTTTTATGTGACTTATCCAAAGCACACTAAGCAAAAACACAAAGATTAGACCTGCGTGGTGAAGCGTAAAATAGCGAACAGCTACGATTGTAAGAACGAGATAAGGGATTACAAGAACTGCAAGAAGTTTTCTTCGCATGGTGATTTTAATTGCAAATGCCCAAATCGCAAGGCTAAACAGCGTGCATATTGCAATTGGCAAAAAGTCAAAAGGCATTCTTCGCATTGAAATATCGCCATAAAAGCTTGTAAACATGCTTTCGGAAGGCATTACGAATATAAAAGCAAAGCATTTTGCGATTGTTGAATTGCCATCAATCGTTGCGCGAGTGGCGAACGCGTTTTTTGCTGGCCATGCAAGAGCAAGGTTTGCAACGCCAAAAATGGCGATTAATCCCCAAGATATAAGTCGTGCCAAATTTGATGCGATTGACGGTATAATTGTTGCCTTAATCGCGTGAAAAATTGCATTAAAATCAAGAGTTTTATTGCGAGTTTTGCTAAGACCTTCGTTAAGGTTTTTGTTAATATTCTTGCTAAAAACTCGCCAAATCCAAGCAATCGTAAATCCTGCAGCAAACGCGATTCCATACACGCTAAGCAGGCACATAAACATAAGACTAATCGCAAGTTTGCAAGCGCTAGAAGTCTTAGAATCCGCACTATTCCAGTAATGTGCCGCTACTAGCAAGCTTAAGCAAAGCAAAGCGTACGGTCTTGAAGTAACTCCGTATTGGAAGCAAGCAAAATAAGTAAACGGAATAAGAAAAGTTACAAGGCTACTTGCGTGCTTAAAAGGCGACTTAAAAATAAGCCACGCGCCAAGTAAGCTTGCGCAAACCAGCTGAATGCCCTTAATTCCAAACTCGTATGGAACGCCATTTTTGGCTGCAATCGCAAGTAAAAGATTCCAAAAAGGAGGGTGACCTTCGTAATGTGTTCTAATGCTAAAAATGCTTGCGATTGGCGAATCGCGCGCAATCAGCCAGCTTTGAGCTTCGTCGAACCAAGGTTCGTGGAAACACATTACGATTGCAATAATCGCAATGTATAGAACAAAAGCCAATAGCTGTGCCAATGTGCGCGCGTTATGTGAGCTTTGTAAATTGCGTAGCTTTAAAATCCGCATTACCGTTAACTCTTAAATCCGCAATACTCTTAATTGCAAACAATTGCTAATTTTGACTTAAAGCGGCAAGCCTACGCGCATTAGCAACAGCATACAAGCTGATTCCAGCAGCAACGGATGCGTTAAGCGATTCAACAGCGCTAGAAATTGGGATTCCAGCAATAGCATCGCAAGCTTCGCGCGTTAGGCGACTCATGCCTTTGCCTTCGCTTCCAAGAACTACAACAAGCGGATCGGTTTCAAAGCCAGTTTCGCCAACAAGCTTGTCTCCGCCGCCGTCCAGGCCAATCACGTACCATCCGCGCTCGCGCAAACCTTGAATCGCCTTGTTTAAATTCACAACGCGAGCAACAGGCAAGTGCGCTGCGGCTCCTGCAGAAACCTTCCAAGCTGCAGCCGTAACAGATGCGCTTCTGCGCTCTGGCAAAATTACGCCATTTGCGCCAAAAGCGGCTGCGGATCGAATAACAGCACCAAGATTTTGCGGATCGGTAACTCCGTCTAGCGCTATAAACAATGGGCGTGCGTTAATGCGTGCAGATGCAGAATCCGCTGCTTCCATAGCGCGAGCCTTCTTTTCTGCGCGATCAACAAGCTCTTGCAACGAAGAGTATTGATAAGGCTGCACCTTTAAAATAATGCCCTGATGATTAGTGCTGTGAGCAATGCGATCCATCTCCAGGCGATCTGCCTCCAAAAGTCGCAAGCCTTGCATGCCAGCAAGCTTAACGATTTCGCGCGTGCGATCGTCGTGCTCAATGCGATTTGCAACATAAAGCTGCGTGCTAGGAACGCCTACGCGCAAAGCTTCAAGAGCTGCGTTTCGCCCAATAACCAACTCATCGCTATCTGTGCCCAACTTATCTACTCTGCGTCTTGCAGCCAAACGCGGATCTGCAAAAGTGCGCTTAATCGCAGCTTTTTTAGCGAAATAAGCTTTATGATAAACGCGATCTTCTGCCTTAGGAGTAGGCCCCTTGCCGCGCAATGCGTTACGATGTTTTCCACCCGACCCCTTGGTCGGTCCTTTTTTCATAGCCATATTCTTATTCTCACACGCCCCCGAGGCATTAGTATTTGGCGCTTTATGTGGCATAATAGAACGGTACTTAATTATTGTTATTGCAATAATCCACAACCGCGCAATAATCAAGATTTTGAGTTAACTTTGCATAAATCTTGATTATTGACTACTCCGCGGCGCTCCCAAGGGGGAAAATATGGTTGATCAAAGCGATCAATCCAAAGATCCGTCATTGCAAGACGCACAAAGTGTTGCAGATGCGCTTAATGTAAATGTTTCTACTGGTCTAAGTAGCGATGAGGCTTCTAGAAGGCTCGCGCAATTTGGCCCGAACGCTCTAGCTGGTGCTCCTAAAACGCCAGCGTGGAAAAGGTTCCTCGAACAGTTTAAAGATCCGCTTGTTTACTTGCTTATAGCGGCAACTATTATTTCCGCAATCGCATGGTTTGTTGAGCGCGCACAGCATGGTGGCGAAAGTGGCGGCGAAGTTTTGCCGTTTGACTCAATAGTTATAATCGTGATTCTTATAGCAAATGCAGTTTTGGGCTATATTCAAGAGTCGCGCGCGCAAGAAGCGGTTGAGGCGCTGGCAAAAATGAGCGCTCCACAAACGTCTGTTCTTAGAGATGGGCGAGTTATGCGCATAGATACAGCGGATGTTGTGCCTGGAGATATTTTGGTTCTTGGCGAAGGCGATGCTGTTTCTGCAGATGCAAGGCTTATTGCAGCAGCTTCTTTGCGCGTTGCGGAAGCAAGCCTTACGGGAGAATCGGTTGCCGTTAGCAAGCGTCCAGAAACTCTAGCTTCGCCAAAGTCTTTGGCAGACCGCACAAACATGGTGTTTAATGGCACTGCCGTAACGCAAGGCACTGGCCGCGCAATCGTCACGTCTACTGGCATGAAAACTCAGGTTGGAAAAATCGCGGATATGCTTTCTAGCGCGCAAGAAGAAGCCACGCCTCTCGAGAAGGAGATGGTTCGCGTATCTAAGGTTCTTGGAATCGCAGTGTGTATTATTGCAGCCGTTGTGCTTGCGTCTATGTGGGCTCTTGAAGGCTTCCACACTATTGAAGACGTTATAGATTCTTTGCTTCTTTCTGTTTCTCTTGCTGTTGCTGCTGTTCCAGAAGGCTTGGCTGCTATTTTAACGGTTGTTCTTGCTTTGGGCGTTCAGCGCATGGTAAAGCATCATGCTGTTGTTAAAAAGCTTTCGTCTGTAGAAACTCTTGGCTCTGCATCTGTTATTTGCTCCGACAAAACGGGTACTCTAACTAGAAACGAGATGACTGTTGAGCGTGTTATAACGCCTAGCGGCCAAGTACAGCTTACGGGTAGCGGATATAAGCCAGAAGGACGAATGGTTTTGCTGGGTTCTTTAGATGCGGATTTGGCGGTTCCTCCAGCTCTAGCTACAGAGGTGATTGGTGCGCTCGGATCTGGGTATTTAGCAAACGATGGCGATTTGCACTACAATGAATCGTCTGACGCATGGCAGCCAGTTGGCGACCCTACCGAGGTTTCGCTTATTGTTGCGGCTCGCAAAACCAAGGCAGACAAGCGTTACGCGCATCTTAGTCGCGTTGCGGAAGTGCCATTTACTTCTGAGCGCAAACGCATGTCTGTTGTTGTTAAAGACGATTCGGATTCTGGGAATCTTATTGTTTGCGCAAAAGGCGCTCCAGATGTTTTGCTTTCTTATTGCACGCGAATCGCAGTAGCTGGCGCTGTTCGTCCGCTTACAGAAGGAGACCGCGAAGAAATTCTTGCAAATGTGGAAAAGCTCTCTGGCGAAGCTTATCGCACGCTTGCAATGGCGTATAGGCCGCTTGGCGTAGATAGTTTAGCTAAAGTTAGCGGCATGGTTTCTAATGCTGCTGGCCAAATCGCAGATGTTGCTGAGCAAAGCGACGTTTTGGAATCTGATTTGATTTGGAACGGCATGGTTGCGATTATTGATCCTCCTAGAATCGAAGTTCGAGATAGCGTTGCTCAAGCGCATCGTGCTGGAATCCGAACTGTTATGATTACTGGCGACCATCCGCTTACGGCTGCTCGAATCGCTAGCGACCTTGGCATTATTGGAAAAGATGAGCATGCTCTTACTGGCGATGAGCTTGACGAGTTGCTTTCTAGAGATGACGACAATATTGCTTTCGACGATGCTATTAGCAAAGTGAGCGTGTATGCGCGAGTTGCTCCAGAACACAAGCTTGCGATTGTTTCCTCGCTACAAAGGCAAGGCAATATTGTTGCTATGACTGGTGATGGCGTAAACGATGCTCCTGCTGTAAAGTCGGCAGATATTGGCGTTGCAATGGGCATTACGGGTACGGAAGTCACTAAAGAATCCGCCAAGATGATTTTGGCAGATGACAACTTCTCTACAATCGTCGCAGCTGTGCGCGAAGGTCGCGGAATTTTCGACAATATTCGTAAATTCTTGAGATATTTGCTTAGCTCCAACGTTGGCGAAGTGTTCACCGTGTTTGGTGGTGTAGTGTTTGCTGGCGCTTTGGGAATTACGCAGCCAAACTCTGTAGGCGTGACTTTGCCTTTGCTCGCAACGCAGCTTTTGTGGATTAATTTGCTTACGGACGCGGCTCCTGCGCTCGCAATGGGTGTTGATCCGCAAACGGATGACGTTATGAATAGGCGTCCGCGAAGACTTACGGATAGCGTTATTGATAAGCCAATGTGGGGAGACATTGTGTTTATTGGCGTGATTATGGCAGCTATAACGCTGATTGGCATGGATATGCATTTGGCTGGCGGATTGTTTACAGACCGCTCCACAACTGTTTTAACTCATGCTGCTCAAATGACTCACGCGCGCACAATGGGCTTCACTATTCTTGTGTTTGCTCAAATGCTTAATGCTTTGGCCTCTCGCTCGCATTTGCAAAGCGTATTTGTTGGCTTGTTTGCAAATCGTTGGCTTTGGGGTGCAATCGCAGTTTCCGTAGTGTTGCAGCTTGCTGTAATTTATATACCATTCCTTAATGGCCCGTTTGGCACAGTTCCGCTCGACTTTATGGAGTGGGTGGAGTGCCTTGGGCTTTCAATGGTTGTGCTTATTGCTTCGGAGTTAAGAAAGTGCGTTTTGCGATTTATTGCTAAACGCAAAGCTGCTTCTTCTGTTGCAATTTCTGCCATCTAAAGCTGCTTTTATTTGATTAGTGTTATTTGATTAGTGGCCACTTTTTGCGTGATTTTTATTGCGCTTTAAGTGGCCATTTTGTTTTTGCTATTTACTTTATAAATCAATATTTTTTGCAAAACAAAATATAAAAATTAAAGTTATCCACAATTTTTATATTTTCTTGATATTGCAACATTTATTTATAAAGTTGTATTCAATAATGAAATTACTTAAATGGTAAGTAATTTTCGTATAAAACATATTTTGCAATTATTTGATTGCGAAATATATATTTTGAAAATAGTAAAAATATACGTTAGGGGAATTATGAGAGTAGAAGATAAACAAAATCTGATTTGTAAAGCTGATAGTACAATAGTTACTCAAGGGCAATTGAATATATTAGGCTTGGAGAATTTGATTAAAGTGGCGCAGCTAAAACCGTTTTTGAAGTGGGCAGGTGGGAAAAGTCAACTTCTTAATGAGATTAAGAAGTATTACAGATTTTCTGATTCTAGTATTACCAAGTATGCTGAGCCGTTTATTGGTGGCGGAGCAGTATTATTCGATATTTTAAGTTTGTACGATTTACAAGAAGTATACATAAGCGATATTAACGCTGATCTTATTAATACTTATAAAGTAATTCGAGATAATATTGACGATCTGATTGTTTCTCTTAAAAAGTTATCAAATGAATTTTTGCCATTAGATATGCCTGCGCGTAAGGAATATTACTTAAGCAAGAGAGAATTATTTAATTCTATTGACTGTGTGGATTCGTCAAATGTGGATTCGTCAAAAAATGTTATAAAAGCAGCTTTAATGATTTTTCTTAATAAGACTTGCTTTAATGGATTGTTCAGAGTTAATAAAAAGGGCTATTTTAATGTGCCGATGGGAGTGTATAAAAATCCGCTAATTTGTGACGAGAATAATTTACGAGCGATTTCTAAAAAATTGCAAAATGTCACAATTGTGTGTGGAGATTACAGAAAATCAGCCGATTTTATTGATAATCATACTTTTGTCTACTTTGATCCTCCATATAGGCCAATCACAAAAACAGCAAGTTTTACAGCTTATACAAGTCAATCTTTCGATGATAAAAATCAAGTGGAACTTGCTAACTTCGTATCCCTTTTAGATAAAAAGGGAGCGAAAATAGTTGTTAGTAATTCAGATCCAAAGAATACTAATTGTGCAGATAACTTCTTTGACGAAATTTACTCTTCATGTTCTATTAAACGAGTTGACGCTACAAGAATGATTAATAGTAAAGCTGAAGGAAGAGGAAAAATCAAAGAATTACTGATATCTAATTTTAAGTAGATATTTAATTTAATAATTTTTACATTTATGGGAGTAAGAGATGGAACGTGATTTTAATAAATGGATTTTGACTTTTAGAAAAAGTATTGCAACTTATGGGTACTATTGTGATTTCCAAAAGATTTATGCGAATGTAGATAGTATAAAAGTTGAATTAAACATATTAAATTCATTAGTTGGTTCGCATAATATTGATCAAGATTTTGATAATCTTATAAACAAGTATCCAGAAGTTGTTAAATGCATACCAATCCTTCTGGCTGTTAGATCCTATGAGATATATTGCCAAGATAATTCTGGGAACAATACTTTTTATTTCGATCCTAATAAATTCAGTTCATTATCAAAACTTGAGCGCGAAAAATATAAATACTTTATGCATAAAACTGGATTATTCGAACTTTTGCAACATCATATTGTTACAAATCTAGTTGACTATGTAACTGGTATTGAAACTGGTCTTGATTCTAATGGTAGAAAGAATCGAGGCGGTCATCTTATGGAAGATCTTGTAGAAAGCTTCATTCAATCTGCAGGGTTTATAAAAGGTGAAAATTATTTTAAAGAAATGTATATTCACGAGATTTCCGATAAGTGGAGTATTGATCTTTCCCCAATATCTAATCAAGGAAAAATGGAGAAACGATTTGACTTTGTTGTAAAGACAGAAGAAACTGTATATGCAATTGAGACAAATTTTTACTCTTCTAGCGGCAGCAAGCTGAATGAAACTTCTCGTAGCTATAAGACTCTTGCTCTTGAGAGTAACAGTATTAAAGGTTTTACATTTGTATGGTTTACAGATGGAGAGGGTTGGAAAAACGCTTCTCATAATCTTGAAGAAACTTTTGATGTTATGAAAAATATTTATAACATTGCGGATATGGAAAATGGGATTATGGGGGAGATTTTCAGATGACTGTTACATCAATAAAACGGTGGGAACCTGAAAATTTTGAATTAGAGATGACTACACATTGGTCATTTCCTGATCGCGGTAATTGGGCCACTCATGATTCAAAGTGGCGGGGCAATTGGTCTCCATATGTTGTTAGGAATCTTCTTTTACGTTATTCTGCAGAAAAAGATTTAGTATTAGATCAGTTTGTTGGTGGCGGTACTACTCTAGTGGAAGCCAAGTTGCTAAATCGTGATGTAATTGGTGTTGATGTTAACGATATTGCGCTTAATCGTTGTAGAGAAAAAGTGTCGTTTAACCACGAAGGGGCAGATGGAAGAGTTTATATACGTAAAGGTGACGCTCGTAATTTAGATTTTCTTGATGATGAAAGTATAGATTTTATATGCACGCATCCGCCGTACGCAAATATCATCAAATATAGTGATAATATACCAGAAGATTTATCGTTGCTTAAAGTTGATGCGTTTTTGAGCCAAATGAAAAAAGTTGCCGAAGAAAGTTATAGAGTTCTAAAAACAAACAAGTTTTGTGCTGTTCTTATGGGAGATACTCGTCAAAAGGGATGTATGATTCCAATGTCTTTTGACGTAATGAAGATATTCCAAAATGCTGGATTTACGTTGAAGGAAATAATCATAAAAGAGCAGCATAATTGCAGAGCAACAGGTTATTGGAAAACAAATAGTATTAAATATAATTTTTTGTTGATTGCTCACGAATATTTATTCGTTTTTAGAAAATGATTATGTGATGCATAGACCGCGGCACGCGCTACACTTGGCATATAAGTGTGTTTAAGTGTTTGTTTTACGAAGTTTTATCGCAAGGAGATTTGACGTTATGCTGTTGTCTGATCGCGACATTCTCAAAGCTCATGACGAGGGTCATATTGATTTGACTCCATGGACCCCACAAATGGTGCAGCCTGCGTCGATTGATGTGCGGCTCGATCGATTCTTCCGCTTGTTCAATAATCACGCTTACACGTACGTGGATCCTGCGGAAAATCAGGGGGAGTTGACTGAGCAGTTTGCGGTTGCGCCTGATGAGCCTTGGATTTTGCATCCTGGCGAGTTTGCGCTTGGCTCCACTTGGGAGTATGTGAAGTTGGATTCAACGATTGCTGCGCGCTTAGAGGGCAAAAGCTCGCTTGGCCGTCTTGGAATTTTAACTCATTCCACGGCTGGCTTTATTGACCCAGGTTTTGAAGGCCACATTACTTTGGAGCTTTCAAACGTTAGCACTCTGCCAGTTAAATTGTGGCCAGGCATGAAGATTGGCCAAATGTGCTTCTTCCAGCTAAGCTCTCCATGCGAGAATCCTTACGGTTCTTCTGTTAACGGATCTCACTATCAAGGTCAGCGCGGTCCAACTCCGTCTAGGTCTTACGAGAACTTCTATCGCGCAAATTTGGAAGATTAGTCTTAATTAAGATTTGATTAGTCTTGATTAGCCTCGATTAGTATTGATTTTTAAGAAAAATCAGGGGAAAAGTAGAAAACTTTCAGCAAGTTATCAGCTAGTTCACTAGCAGCGCTAAGGATTGTGTGTTTTCATAATATTAGTGAAAAACTTAAAAGGTAATCACGAAAGCTTATTCATATTTTTTCCTTAAATTTAGACCCCAGTCCAAGCGGCTGGGGTTAAATTTTTATATAGTCTTCGCGCGTTTATAAATGCCAAAGCTGTGCCGTATGCTGTAGTTATGACTAATCATAACGGTGTGATCTCTAGTGAGTTCGACAACGGCGAATTTAACAATAATGATTTTGGCGGCGGAAATAACGGCAACAGCAACGCCAATAATGGCGATTTTGGCAGCGAAGACAATGCTTCTGGAGCTTCAAATGGCCTTCATGCTGGCCGCGAATCTAGTGTTGTTCCAGGCAGATTCGGCGAAGATTTGCATGTAAGCGTTGCTAAGTATTCTCGAAGCGAAGCATCTGCATACGCCACAAGGCCTCTTCTTTTGCTGTTGCACGGATGGGGTTCAAACGAGGACGATTTGCTTGACTTAATGCGCGTTGTGGCTCCTTATAACGATGCGATTTCTTTGCGTGCTCCACTTCGCTTGGCTCAAGGCGCTTACAGTTGGTTCCATGATGCTGTGCCTAACGGAGATGACTTAGACCGAGATATGTATGCTGCGGCTGCTGCGATTGATGAGTGGGTTGCGGCGAACGTTCCCGAAGACCGCGCTGTTGTTCCATTCGGTTTTTCGCAAGGTGCGGCTCTTGCGATTCATGTTCTTAGGCTTAATCCAGATCGCTACCGCGCATCCGTTGCGCTTTCTGGCTTTGTAGCTCCTAATATTGCTAAAGATATTTCTCTTAACGACGACGTTCTTGCGGATCTTAACACGCCTGTTTTCTTTGGCTACGGTTTGGATGATGCTGTTATTGCTCCTTACGAGTTTTCTGCGGCTGCAGCCTGGCTTGAGGAGCATACGTGGCTCGAAGAGAAGCGTTACCGCGGGCTTGACCACGCAGTTCACATGGAAGAACTTGGCGATATTCGCTCTTGGTTTGCGTTGCACAATATTTCTTCGGGGTTAATGTGACTTTCAGCGCGCGCGAATATGTTTCACTCATGCAAGAGGCATTGCGACTTGCACAAGTTGCTGCCGATTGTGGAGAAGTTCCAGTTGGCGCTGTTGTTGTAGATGGTTCTGGTGCGATTATTGGCCGCGGCTCTAATCTTCGCGAGCAAGACGCGGACCCTCTTTCTCACGCAGAAATTCTTGCGATTAGGCAGGCGGCAGATGTGCGCAAGTCTTGGAATCTTAGCGATTGCACGCTTGTTGTTACTTTGGAACCTTGTCCAATGTGCGCTGGCGCGATTTTACAAACGCATATTAGTCGCGTTGTTTTTGGCGCATGGGATTCAAAACTTGGCGCATGCGGATCTGTTTGGGATATTTTGCGAGATCCTCATATTGGCTCGCATCCGCAAGTTTTTGGCTCCGTTTGCGAATCGCAGTGTGTGCAATTATTGCGTAATTTTTTCGAAAATCATAGATAAAACTGAATAATTTTTTAATTAGAAACGCTGTAAAGATGTAATTAGAAAAATTTTGACATTTTCAAAAAACTGTGTAATATGCTATAAAAACCGAAGAGCAGTTGACTGATTGTTTTTCACTCATTCAGTCTTCTGCTTTTTGTTATATTCGTGGTCGCTTACGCGTAATCCATATAAATGAAATCTATGAATTTATGTGCGAGCGCCACTTTACCTACAGGGAGGTGTCATTATGAGTGACATGAAATATGCAATGATCGGTTCGGGCGCTATGGGATATCGCTATGGCGTTTTGTTGCAGGAGACGGCTGGTATTCATGTTGATTTCATTGATGCCTGGGATGAAAATGTGAATAAGGTTCGCCAGCAAGGCGGCGTAATGGTTAGCCGAGATCACGAGAATCGCCATCTTGTGCCAATCAATATGTATACTCCAGAAGATTATGACGGCGATCCAGATGTGTGGATTGTGTTTATGAAGCAAATGCAGCTTGCGGAGATGTTGGAGCGTTGCAAGCATTTGTTTAAGGATCATCAGGTTGTGTTCGCTGCAATGAACGGTTGGGGCCATTTTGAAAAGCTTCAGCAATATTTCTCGGACGATCGCATTTACGGCGGTACTGCAATGATTGCAACCGTGCTGAATGGTCCTGGAGACGTTGATTTTATTGGTAAAGTTGGCGTTGGCACAATGAATATGTGTGCGTTGAACGAGCAAGTGAGCGATGTTGAGCTTGCTATGCGAGATGATTTTAAAGCTGCTGGCTTGAACCCTACTATTACGGAAGATTTCAAGGGTACGTGCATGGCAAAGGTAGTTTTTAATTCCGTAGTTAACACTTTGTGCACAATGTATCAGATTCAAATGGGTCAGTTTATTTCGTACCCAGGGGCTATGGATATGGCTCGTCAACTTATTAACGAAGCGTACGATGTATGCGATCGTGCAGGAATTCGTATGGTTAATACGCGTCAGCAGGAGTTGGAGGCTATTGACTACGTGAGTCGCGTGGCAAATCCTTTGCACTATCCTTCAATGTATCAAGATATGAGTCGTGGTCGAAAGACAGAAGTTGATTATATAAACGGATATATTGCAAAGCTTGGTCGCGAAAATGACTACGTTTGCCGCACTCACGAGTTCTTGACTCACGGAGTTCATTTGGCGGAGCTTGCATTCAAATTGCATAATCAGCAGTGATTTGGAGAGTATTCTGCAATTCGTACAATGAATGAGAAGGAGGCACGGCTCGTAGTTTTTACTGCGGGCCGCTTTTTATATTGTTAGTGTTTAAAAAATGTGCTTGTAAGATAGTTAAAGTATAGAATTGTAAACGTTGTGAATAATAAAAATAAATAATAAAAATATTAATGGGGTTTATATGACTACTTTTAACAGAGCAAACTTGCCGCAATCCGTGCGCACAAACGGCGCTACGCCAAACCCTTGGTGGGCAAATGCAGTTGTGTATCAGATTTATCCGCGAAGCTTCCAAGACACTAACGGCGACGGAATAGGCGATTTGAAGGGCATTACTTCGCGTCTTGACTATTTGGCTGATTTAGGTGTCGACGTGCTTTGGCTTAGCCCTGTTTACAAGTCTCCACAAGACGATAACGGCTACGATATTTCCGATTATCAAGATATTGATCCGCTTTTTGGAACTTTGGAAGATATGGACGAGCTTTTGGCAGAAGCGCACAAGCGCGGCCTTAAAGTTGTTATGGATTTAGTAGTAAATCACACTTCCGACGAGCATGCGTGGTTCCAGGCTTCAAGAGATGCTTCTAGCGACTACGCGGATTGGTATTGGTGGAGGCCAGCACGCAAAGGATGTGTGCCTGGAGAACCAGGTGCGGAGCCAAATAAGTGGGGTTCGTATTTTGGCGGCTCGGCGTGGACGTATGATCCAAAGCGCGGCGAATATTACTTCCATCAGTATTCGCCAAAGCAGCCAGATTTGAATTGGGAAAATCCTGCCGTTCGCGCTGCAGTGTACAAGATGATGAATTGGTGGATGGATCGCGGAATTGACGGCTTCCGCATGGATGTAATTACGCAAATTTCTAAGCGCATAGATAGCGAAGGGCGTTTGCCAGGGGAATACGGTTCGCAGATTGAAGATGCGCCAGCAGGCGATGACGGCTACTCTTCACCGTATTTCTTCTGCTCCGATGGCCCTCGCTTAGACGAGTTTTTGCGCGAGATGCGCGAAGCGGTTTTCAAGGGTCGCGAAGGTTTCTTAACTGTTGGCGAAGCTCCTGGAATTTCCGCGCATCGAAACACTTATATTACAAATCCTGCTAATGGCGAGCTAGACATGCTTTTCTTGTTTGATCAAGTTAATGTTGATTGCGCAAATGGAACTAAGTGGAATCCTATTCCTCTTAAGTTGACGGCATTAAAGCGCGCAATGACGGATCAGCAGCAAGCAGTTAGCGAGGCTGGTTGGGCGAGCCTGTTCTTTAATAATCACGATCAGCCGCGTGCGCTTTCTCGCTGGGGTAGTGAGGCTAGTGATGAGATGCGCGTGCTTTCTGCTAAGGCGATTGCAATGCTTCTTCATATGCATCGCGGTACTCCGTACGTGTATCAGGGTGAAGAAATTGGCATGACAAACGCGCACTTTACGCGTCTTGAGCAGTATCGCGATTTGGAAGCGTTGAATATGTTTAAGCAGCGCGTAGAAGAAGCGCATATTCAGTCTGCGGAGTCTATGATGGATGCGCTCGCAAAGCGCGGTCGCGATAATTCTCGAACTCCAATGCAGTGGAATGCGTCTAAATATGCGGGATTCATGCCTTTTAATGTTCCGTCGCAAAATAATGCGCAGCCGTGGATTAGCGTGAATCCTAATTATGTAGATATTAATGCGGCGGAGCAAATGGAAGATTCGGATTCCGTTTACTCGTTCTACAAGCGTTTGATTGAGTTGCGCCATTCGCAGCCTGTTGTTTCAGCTGGTTCTTGGAATTTGGTTGATGCGGATGACGAGTGCGTTTACGCGTTTATTAGGCAGGTTGAGCAGACTTGTGATAATGCTAAGGCAGATGTGGCAGATGAGGCAGGTCTTGAGCATGGTGTGAGTTCTTCAAGCGCGGTTGCTTGCGATTTGCCTTGTGCTTCTGTAAAGAAGTTGCTCGTAATGGTAAATATGACGGATTCATCTGTAGCAATACCTGCTCAAAGTGCCGAATTGTTGCGTAATATCGCCTCTAACGGCGCATCGTATGATGATGTGATGATTTCTACGTACAGCGCGGATCATGCCCTTAAATCGCTTAAAAATGGCACGCTTGCGCCGTGGGAGGGAATTGCCGTTAGCTTGCAATAATTATTTTGGAGTTACTTTGCAATAGTTACTTTGCAATAGTTTCGTCTACTAACTTTGGCAGAGCTTTAGCAATATCTTCGCGTATTATGCGCTCTGCCAAATAATCGTATTGCGTAGCGCCCAGGTTCATTATTGTAATCGGCACTCCTGCGCGAGCGGCTAGCGGTACAAGGCTTGCAGCTGGAAACACTTCTAGCGTAGATCCAATAACCCACAGCTCGCTTGCGTGCATAATCGCCTGCGCGCTGCGTTCCATTGCTCCTTCGGGCAGAGCTTCCCCAAAATATACAACGTCTGTTTTTATAAGGCCGTTGCAAGGCATGTTTCCGCGGTATGGCAGCGCGCGCCTGCAATGTGGGTCTGGGTGTGCGTCTAAGTCGCGCATAATATCCGCAGTTTTATAGCTCGCGTGGCAGCTCATGCAGTGTGATGTTCCAATGCTTCCGTGCAAGTTCACTACAATACCTGGGCTGTTTCCAGCTTTTTCGTGAAGCGCATCAAAGTTTTGAGTGGCGATTAAGTCCAGCATTCCAGCTTTCTCAAGTTTTACTAGCGACTTATGCGCTGTTCCAGGCTGAGCGTTCCAAACTGGCGACTCTTTTTGCCATCGCCAAGAGTAAATGCGTTCTTCTTCGCTGCTTAAAAACGCGTCAATGTCGTAAACGCTCATTTGTTCTGGGTGTTTAGTCCAAACTCCATCTGGGCCTCGAAAGTCTGGAATGCCCGCGCTTGTAGATATTCCTGCGCCTGTTAGTGCAACAATGTGATGGTGTACGCTGTTGTGTGCGCTGCTCTTGCTGTTTTTCTCGCTATTTCTCATATACCTATATATAGCACGCCTAGGTATAGCACGTACACATGTTGTGTGCATATATATTGTTTGTTTTGCTTGCGTTGTGTATTTTGTATTTTGCTTATGTTGATTGCGCGACACTCCCGTGTTTTGGTTTTTGGGGGTGTTTTTCTTGTTTTTTTGGATTATTTTTGTTGTGTTTTTGTTGGTGTGTGGTTGCGTGGCGTTTTTTTGCGTGTTTTAGCCGTGTTTTCAACACGCCGATGTTTTGGCTTTGTTTCAATGGTTTTGGCTTGTTGGTTTGGGTGTGATTTGCTTTTGGGCTTGCTTTGGTGTAAGTTTATCTCTTGCTGCTCAGCGCGGCTGGTTCTCCTCGGTTGAGGTTGATGAGCCGGCTGGTGTGGTGGTGGTTTGAGAACTCAAGAGCGTGTCTGTACTACTTATTTAGTTAATTATTGCCAGTTCATTGTCAGCCTCACAGATTGTGGGGTGCCTGAGAGATGGTTAAATGATGGTGAGGTTTTTTGTTGGGATGTTCTTTCCTTAAAGAATGTCTCGTCTTTTTCTTTTATATTGGAGCCTTATGTTGGCTCTTCATTGAAGTTTTTCGTGGAGGGTTCGATTCTGGCTCAGGATGAACGCTGGCGGCGTGCTTAACACATGCAAGTCGAACGGGATCCGACCAGCTTGCTGGTTGGTGAGAGTGGCGAACGGGTGAGTAATGCGTGACCAACCTGCCCCATGCTCCAGAATAGCTCTTGGAAACGGGTGGTAATGCTGGATGCTCCAACTTGACGCATGTCTTGTTGGGAAAGTGTTTAGTGGCATGGGATGGGGTCGCGTCCTATCAGCTTGTAGGCGGGGTAATGGCCCACCTAGGCTTCGACGGGTAGCCGGCCTGAGAGGGCGGACGGCCACATTGGGACTGAGATACGGCCCAGACTCCTACGGGAGGCAGCAGTGGGGAATATTGCGCAATGGGGGAAACCCTGACGCAGCGACGCCGCGTGCGGGATGAAGGCCTTCGGGTTGTAAACCGCTTTTGATTGGGAGCAAGCCTTTTGGGTGAGTGTACCTTTCGAATAAGCGCCGGCTAACTACGTGCCAGCAGCCGCGGTAATACGTAGGGCGCAAGCGTTATCCGGAATTATTGGGCGTAAAGAGCTTGTAGGCGGTTCGTCGCGTCTGGTGTGAAAGCCCATCGCTTAACGGTGGGTTTGCGCCGGGTACGGGCGGGCTAGAGTGCAGTAGGGGAGACTGGAATTCTCGGTGTAACGGTGGAATGTGTAGATATCGGGAAGAACACCAATGGCGAAGGCAGGTCTCTGGGCTGTTACTGACGCTGAGAAGCGAAAGCGTGGGGAGCGAACAGGATTAGATACCCTGGTAGTCCACGCCGTAAACGGTGGACGCTGGATGTGGGGCCCATTCCACGGGTTCTGTGTCGGAGCTAACGCGTTAAGCGTCCCGCCTGGGGAGTACGGCCGCAAGGCTAAAACTCAAAGAAATTGACGGGGGCCCGCACAAGCGGCGGAGCATGCGGATTAATTCGATGCAACGCGAAGAACCTTACCTGGGCTTGACATGTGCCTGTCGACTGCAGAGATGTGGTTTCCCTTCGGGGCAGGTTCACAGGTGGTGCATGGTCGTCGTCAGCTCGTGTCGTGAGATGTTGGGTTAAGTCCCGCAACGAGCGCAACCCTCGCCCTGTGTTGCCAGCGGGTTATGCCGGGAACTCACGGGGGACCGCCGGGGTTAACTCGGAGGAAGGTGGGGATGACGTCAGATCATCATGCCCCTTACGTCCAGGGCTTCACGCATGCTACAATGGCCGGTACAACGGGATGCGACATGGTGACATGGAGCGGATCCCTTAAAACCGGTCTCAGTTCGGATCGTAGTCTGCAACTCGACTACGTGAAGGCGGAGTCGCTAGTAATCGCGAATCAGCAACGTCGCGGTGAATGCGTTCCCGGGCCTTGTACACACCGCCCGTCAAGTCATGAAAGTGGGCAGCACCCGAAGCCGGTGGCCTAACCCTTTTGGGATGGAGCCGTCTAAGGTGAGGCTCGTGATTGGGACTAAGTCGTAACAAGGTAGCCGTACCGGAAGGTGCGGCTGGATCACCTCCTTTCTACGGAGTTTTTGTGCACGCTCAGTTGAGTGTGGTTACTGGTGTGGAAAACAATAGTTAACGTTTTTTGTGTGAGTATGTTGGGCATGCTTTTGGGTTCCCGGATTGCCACCCCCCTTTTTGTTGGGGTTGCGGTCCTAGCCCTTGGATTACAGGTTGAGGCTTTATTGTTTTTGGCTTGTGTTCTTGGTGTTTGGTGGTTTGAGAACTGGATAGTGGACGCGAGTAAGAATAGTGAGACTATTTTTGGTTTTGCTTGTTTTTACTTTTATCAATTTCAACCGGCTCCATTTTGGTGGAGTCGCTTGATCGTTTTGTGATCGTTTAGTGTGATGATTTATTGTCTAGAGAGTTAAGCGATAGGCTTTTTACTGGTGTATCACTGGTAAGGGCGTATGGTGGATGCCTTGGTAGACAGGACCGATGAAGGACGTGACGGGCTGCGATATGCCTCGGGGAGCTGCCGAGTGGGCTTTGATCCGAGGATTTCCGAATGGGGAGACCCGGCCACTGTTATGGGTGGTCACCACAGTTTTGTGGGGGGTACGCAGGGAAGTGAAACATCTCAGTACCTGCAGGAAAGGATACTCCGTGAGTAGTGGCGAGCGAAAGCGGATCAGGCTAAACCGAGTACGTGTGATAACCGTCAGGTGTTGCGTATTCGGGGTCGTGGGATTGACTGTTCAGCCTCTGACGGGGTTGAGGAGAGTGATAAAACATCGTGTTATGTGAATGGGATTGAATTCCCAGCCGTAGAGGGTGATGGCCCCGTAGCAGGTCGTGCGATGTCTCTTTATGTTTATTCCCAAGTAGCGCGGGCCTCGTGGAATCCCGCGTGAATCTGCCCAGACCGTTGGGTAAGCCTAAGTATTCCTGTCTGACCGATAGTGTACTAGTACCGTGAGGGAAAGGTGAAAAGCACCCCGGGAGGGGAGTGAAATAGTTCCTGAAACCGTGCGCTTACAATCCGTCGGAGCCTTCTTGTGGGGTGACGGCGTGCCTATCGAAAAATGAGTCTGCGAGTCAGTGGTATGTGGCGAGGCTAACCCGGGTGGGGGAGCCGTAGCGAAAGCGAGTTTTAAAAGGCGTTTTAGTCGCATGTCCTGGACCCGAAGCGGGATGATCTAGCCCTGAGCAGGTTGAAGCGCGGGTAAGACCGTGTGGAGGACCGAACCCACCTAGGTTGAAAACTGGGGGGATGACTTGGGGTTAGGGGTGAAAGGCCAATCAAATTCCGTGATAGCTGGTTCTCTCCGAAATGCATTTAGGTGCAGCGTCATGTTATTGCTTACAGGGGGTAGAGCTACTGGATGCTTGCGGGCCCATACCGGGTACTAATAGCAGCCAAACTCCGAATACCTGTTAGGTTTATCATGGCAGTGAGTCGGCGGGGGATAAGCTCCGTCGTCAAAAGGGAAACAGCCCTGATCGTCGTCTAAGGTCCCGAAGCGCGTGCTAAGTGGGAAAGGATGTGGAGTCGCATAGACAGCCAGGAGGTTGGCTCAGAAGCAGCCATCCTTGAAAGAGTGCGTAACAGCTCACTGGTCTAGTGGTTCCGCGCCGACAATGTAGCGGGGCTTAAGCACGCCACCGAAGACGCGACTGCGTGATTTATTTCACGCGGGGTAGGAGAGCGTCCTGTATGGGGTGAAGCGGCAGTGTGAACTTGTCGTGGACTATACGGGAGTGAGAATGCAGACATGAGTAGCGAGAGACAGGTGTGAATCCTGTCCGCTGAATGACTAAGGGTTCCGGGGCCACGTTCGTCGTCCCCGGGTGAGTCGAGTCCTAAGGCGAGGCCGACAGGCGTAGTCGAATGGATGAACGGGTTGATATTCCCGTACCGGTGTTACACCGTTCGAACTGAATCTGAGAGTACTAACCTTCGTTATTCTGGTTGATTGCCTTTCGGGGTTTTCTTCTGGTTTAGTGTTGGGAGCGTATCGGTAGTAGGTTAGCGTGGGAGTGACGCGGGTAGGTAGCCGGCTGCGGAGGTGGTTTTCCGTGGCTAAGCGTGTGGGCTGTCTCCTAGGTAAATCCGGGGGATGTTTAAGCTGAGGCGTGATGGGTAGGCCGTATGGCTGATTCCGGTGATCCTGCTTGCCGAGAAAAGCTTCAACGTGAGGTGTGATTCCGCTCGTACCCTAAACCGACACTGGTGGTCTGGTAGAGTATACCGAAGCGATCGGGCGAATCCTGGCCAAGGAACTCGGCAAATTACTCCCGTGCCTTCGGCATAAGGGAGACCCTTGATGGTGATGTTTTTTACATGCGGAGCTGTTGGGGGTGGCACAAGCTAGGGGGTAGCGACTGTTTACCAAAAACACAGGAGCGTGCGAAGGCGTAAGCCGCTGTATACGCTCTGACGCCTGCCCGGTGCCGGAAGGTTAAGAGGATCCGTTAGCTTTGGCGAAGCGGTGAATTTAAGCCCCGGTAAACGGCGGTGGTAACTATAACCATCCTAAGGTAGCGAAATTCCTTGTCGGGTAAGTTCCGACCTGCACGAATGGCGTAACGACTTCCCCACTGTCTCGGCCAGGAGCCCGGCGAAATTGCAGTACGAGTAAAGATGCTCGTTAAGCGCAGAAGGACGAAAAGACCCCGGGACCTTTACTATACCTTGGTATTGTCGTTAGGTGTGGATCGTGTAGCATAGGCGGGAGGCTTTGAAGCGTGGGCGCTAGCTTGCGTGGAGTCAACAAGTGAAATACCGCTCTTTCCATATCTGGCGTCTAACCTCGACACGTTATCCGTGTTAGGGACAGTGCCTGGCGGGTAGTTTAACTGGGGCGGTTGCCTCCTAAAGAGTAACGGAGGCGCTCAATGGTCCGCTCAGCCCGGTTGGCAATCGGGTTTTGAGTGTAATCGCACAAGCGGGCTTGACTGTGAGACTGACGGGTCGAGCAGGGACGAAAGTCGGAGATAGTGATCCGGTGCCGGCGTACGGACGTGGCATCGCTCAACGGATAAAAGGTACCCCGGGGATAACAGGCTGATCATTCCCAAGAGTCCATATCGACGGGATGGTTTGGCACCTCGATGTCGGCTCGTCGCATCCTGGGGCTGGAGCAGGTCCCAAGGGTTCGGCTGTTCGCCGATTAAAGCGGCACGCGAGCTGGGTTCAGAACGTCGTGAGACAGTTTGGTCTCTATCCTCTGCGCTCGTTGGAATGTTGAGGAGACCTGCCCATAGTACGAGAGGACCTGGGTGGACGAACCTCTGGTATGCCGGTCGTCACGCCAGTGGCGCTGCCGGTTAGCTACGTTTGGAAGGGATAACCGCTGAAAGCATCTAAGCGGGAAGCCTGCTCCAAGATTAGCATTCCTTGCACTTTGTGTGTGAGCCCCCATGTAGAACACGTGGTTGATAGGCTGGATGTGGAAGCCCTGTAAGGGGTGGAGCTGACCAGTACTAATGGGCGATTGTGATACTACTTGTATTGCTTATCGTTTAATTCTCTTAACATTAGGGAGTGTTAAGCGATCATGATTATGGTTAAGTTGTTGATTTTGATGATTGTTTCTTCTGTTTGCTCGCGTTCATGTCCGGTTCCCAAACCGCCAGCTTGCCGCTCGCGTATTGCGAGTGTATAATCTAGTTTTGCGGTGGTCATGGCTCAGGTGAGACGCCCGGTCCCATTCCGAACCCGGAAGCTAAGGCCTGACACGGTGAGGGTACTGCACTCGATAGGGTGTGGGAGACTAACACGCTGCCGCATTATTCTTTCTAGCGGGGAGTTTATACTCCCCGCTTTTTTATTACTTAAAACCAAGTCGTGGGTTATAGGCCAAAAAGTGTGTAAAGCGGGTTATAGGCCAAAAAGTGTGTAAAGCTAAGCTGATGAATATTCAAAATAGAAGCAGTCAGCTTAGCTTTTTAATAACTACTGGTAGTATTCACTACTCTTATGAAACCCATTCCAATCAACACCAGTACCATATCTTGCTGGTATTCCAAATACTTCATATAATCCTTGATTAGAACGCTCCCAGGCTTGCCTATAGAGTTGTTCTATACGTTTACTAGTAAAAGAATGAATGACTATCCAAGACTTATCTCTTGGCTTACTCGTGTTTAAATAACACCACCAGCATATAGCATGTATACGTTTTAACAAGCTTAATCCACGATGATTACGTAGCATAGCGCGAATTCTACTATTCATTGATTCAATAGCATTATTAGTTGGTGGAATAGGATGATTGCAATCTTCTGGAGGATTAAGAAAAGTAAACATATAGCCCTCGCGAATACGCCTATCAATCATTGATTTAGCACGAACTAGTCTTTGATGAGTATCAGCAATACTACCATCACAATACTTGCTTTTCTCTTTAAGAAAATCACTCCAAGTATTCACCCAATTATTGTAAGAAATAAGCCAATGACGGGCTTGATCTTCTGTTTTTACGTCAGAAACAATGTTAGCTAATGATAGTAATTGCTTACCAGGAGTAAGACGAGGATTAACTCCAGTTAAGGCTTTAATGTTAAGACCTATATGGAATAAGCAACGTTGTATTTTCGTGTTAGGCCAATATGTTTTTACTGCTTTACGAATACCACCAGAACCATCACAAACTACTACTAGCGGTTCCGCAATACGCTGCATGAGGTAACCCCACGCGCGACTATTCTCACTACGAGCCACGTACCAGCCTAAAACATGTTTACCAGAGTAAGCGATTAATACTACAGATTTACGTCCTAAATGAATACCATCAACATGAATGTAATCATAAACTTCATCCACGAATGGTACCTGTGGCCATAAGTCCCATAAAAGCTTATTCTTACGTCTTAAGGTACGGGCTGAGAAATCGTATGAATACTTATTCTGAGTCTTATTAGATAAAAGCCAATTTAAGCCAACTGTTAAATCGTTTGATTGTTTATCATACGCTCTACTTTTAGAAGCCCCGCAGTTAGGACAACGGTATCTAGTAGTGCCAGCATTGGTGTGACCATTCTTGCTCATTTTGTTATGACAATTAGTTATGACAATTATTGCATAGTGGGTTATTCATACAAATGAAGAATAACCCACATTCGATATACCACGAGCCCTACTGCCATAAGGCTTATGAGCTGATTTTTTACACACTTTTTGTCCGAGTGGCGAATGTGCGTAAAACAGATTCGATTACCGCAAAACGCTTGTATTGCAATGCGTGAGACATGATTTTTTACACACTTTTTGGCCTATAACCCCAAGTCGTGTCGCTCGCGCAGGTTAGCTGCGCTCACGTCTTCGCAGCGCAGAAGCACTGCTTCTGCCTTGAGCTGCTCAGCGCGCCAAATTGCCTTCGCGCGCTACGCTTTAAGCGCTACGGCAGGTTGGCGCGCAAAGTCGGAAAGCTTGCCATAAGAACGCTGTTAGCGCGAATAACGTCATAACGAACATATATAGTCAAATATGGGTTCGGGGTGCGCGAAAGCGCTGAGATTATACCCGTTGAACCTGATCTAGTTAGTACTAGCGAAGGGAAAATCATGACTACTGTGTCGTGCTCTAAAAATAGTGAATTCTCAACTAATGCTCGTTGCAAGCAATTCGTTCAAGATGTACGTGAATGCATCGAAGCTTTGCGCGCAAAAAATCCGCTAACACATTGCGTAACGAATAATGTTGTTCAAGAAATAACGGCAAACGTTCTGCTAGCTGCTGGTGCATCGCCAGCAATGGTCGTAGACGCAGAAGAAGCTGAAGTATTTGCTCAAATCGCATCTGGTGTATTAGTAAACATTGGAACGTATAGGCCAGTAGACAAAGAATCTATGGATGCTGCGATTCGCGGAGCTGTAAAAGCGCACACTCCATGGGTTCTTGACCCAGTTGCAGTTGGCGGTTTAGCTCCACGCACGCAATACGCGCGCGAAATCGTTAAAAGTCATCCTGCTGTAATTCGTGCAAACGCTTCCGAAATCTTAGGTTTAGCTGGAGAAGAAAGCGGCGGTAAGGGAGTAGACGCTGGAGACTCCGTTGATTCAGCAGTTGCAGCTGCTAAGAAGCTAGTTAAACTCTATGGCTCGGTAGTGGCTATTTCTGGCGAAAAAGACGCTATTTATGGTCACGGATGCTCGGCACGAGTCTCGGGCGGTCACGAGATAATGACGAAAGTAGTCGGAACGGGCTGCTCTCTTGGCGCATTGGTGGCAGCATACGTTGGAGCAAATCGAAATCGACCTTTTGCAGCAACAGTTGCCGCTCACGTGCACGCTGCTGCAGCAGGAACTTGGGCAGCACAACGCTCAACATCGCCAGGTACATTTAGAACATTATGGATGGATGCGCTTATGGATTTGAGCGCAGACGAGATGCTGAAACTAGCGAATATTGAATTTGAACTCGACCCTGTTGATTGGTCTTTATACTTTATAACAGACCCAAAGATGAGCAATCGAGCAGAAGAAGATATTGCAGTTGATTGCGTTAAAGGCGGAGCAAGCGTAGTTCAATTGCGCGATAAGTACGCAAATAGCGAAACTTTTAATAATAAAGCTCAAAGCTTGCGAGACAAAATGCTTGCTAATGGTTGCGGAAACGTGCCGATTTTTGTTGACGATCGTATAGATTGCGCTAAAAGCTTAGGACTCAACTTGCATGTTGGGCAAACAGATACGCCTTATATTGAAGCGCGTAAGTCTATTCCTGCAGAATGGATGGTTGGGCTTTCTATAGAAAAGTTAGAACAGTTAGATTACGTTTATAACGAATGCGCTAAAGAAAATGTGGCATTGCCTGATGTTATTGGAATAGGCCCAATTTGGCCTACTGCCACCAAGCCAGACGCTGCTCCTGCTTTAGGTGTTGAAGGAGTAGAAAAGATTGCTAAACGAGCTAAAGAACTCGGTATTAGCACGCTAGGAATCGGCGGCGTTAACGAAAATACTGTATTTCCTATTAAAAGCACTTCAATAGATGGTTTATGCGTAGTATCTGCTCTAATGCTTGCGCAAAATCCTTGCGAAGAAGCGCGCAAATTACGCGATGCTATTACGAAGGAATAAAAATAATGAATAATCAATTTTCGCAAGCTCAAGCACCTTTGCAATCAATTTCTAAATTATATGATTCAAGCCTAAGGCCATCTTCTTTGCCATCTTTAGAAGACCCGATTATTCCACGCGTACTAAGTATTGCTGGAACTGATCCAACAGGCGGAGCTGGAATCCAAGCTGATCTAAAGTCAATCACGGCATCACATGGATTTGGAATGTGTGTAACAACTAATTTGGTTGCTCAAAACACTTGCGGTGTGCGCGAAGTTTATACTCCTCCAACCGACTTTTTGCAAGCGCAACTAGAAGCAGTATTTGATGACGTAACTATTGATGCTGTAAAAATCGGCATGCTTGGAGACAAATCATATATTAGCCTAGTTCAAAATTGGCTTAAAAATCATCCTGTTCCTGTTGTTGTGTTAGATCCAGTTATGGTAGCAACTTCGGGAGATAGGCTGCTTGAAAAGTCTGCAGAAGATGCAATGCGCGAGTTTGCGCCTCTTGCGGATGTTATTACGCCAAACATACCTGAACTCGCAGTATTATGCGATAAACAGCCTGCATCCAATTTTGAAGAAGCTTATGCTCAAGCAAGCGAGTGGAGTGCAAAAAACAATACTATTGTTATTGTTAAAGGCGGCCACTTAACAAGCGAAGATGCTGGAAATACTGTTGTGTTCCCAGATGGTCACAGAGTGAACGTTCCTTGCCCTAGAGTTGATACAACAACAACGCATGGCACTGGCTGCTCGCTATCTTCTTCTCTAGCTACGCGCATAGGATTAGCGTTGCGAGAAGGAAAGAAGCTAAGCGATTACAGTACTGTAGCGAATGCTTTAGCGTGGTCGTCAAGATGGCTTAACGAAGCTATTGCTTGCGGTAAAGATTTGCATGTTGGAAAAGGTCATGGGCCTGTGAACCATGCGGCTCGTAATTATCGTTTGGAATTAGATTCTTCGTCAACTCCTTGGGAGCATATGCAAGCGAATGGCTTAGATGGATTAACTCCGCAAAGCGTAGTCGTAAAAGCTCATAGCAAGGCTAGAAAGCCAAATGTGGAGCCGTGTGGTCCTTGGACTCAAGCGTTATGGGATGCTAGCGCAGATGTTGATAACAACATTATGAAAATGCCATTTATTAAGGCTTTAGGCAATGGAACGCTTGACTCTGACTTGTTTGCTTTCTACATAAGTCAAGATTCCGAATACTTGAAGCGTTATTCGCGCGCGCTAGCTGCTGTTGGAGCTAAAACGCCAGATAATGAGGCTAGAGTGCATTGGGCTACGGGCGCAGCTATGTGCATAGAAGCGGAATCGCAGTTGCACAGAGATTGGCTTGGAAGCAGAAATATAAGCATTGATGCGTCTTGCTCGCCAGTAACATTAGCTTACGTAAATCACTTACTTGCTTCTACAATGGCAGAAGACTACGTGATTGGAGCTGCGTCCATATTGCCATGCTATTGGCTTTATGAAGAAGTGGGGCAGATTTTAGTCAAAAATAATACTCCTGGAAACCCATATCATGATTGGATTTCAATGTATTCTTCTCATGATTTTGAGTCAGGTGTAAGAATGGCAGTCAAATTTGTTGAGAGAGCTTTTGAAGAAGCTGGACCAAAGGCTAGAATTCTTGCTGCTCAAGCATATATGACTTCATGCATTTACGAGTATGAATTCTTTAATCAAGCTCATAGAGCATTGAGGTAGATGGTTTGATAGCTTGATAGCTTGATAACTTGATAGCGCTGATGCGTTGACTTTGTCTTTATTAACAAAATCTAGAAGATTTGAAGACGCGTCAAAGCATCAGCGCATTTTTGTAATACGCATGTCTATTACTGATCTATGTCTGTTATTGTTGATTTTCTGAGTAGCGCAAATGCACAGTCGACTTGCTTAAGACCTAAATTTGCTTAAAACTTAAATCGTGAGTAGTAAAAAGTTGCCTAAATTCGCTAGTCATATTTTCCTATCTGCATATTTTCTTATTTCTATCTCCCTATCTGCCTATCTTGCAAAACTCAAAGTACTTTGGAAAATATCAAATAGAATTGCCAAATATGCCATATTTTCACTAATTCTATCTTGCAAAACCCAAAGTACTTTGCTAAATTGAAGATAGAAGTGGATGGAAAGGGAATGCGAATGATTTTCAATCGTCAAAGGTACATAAAGAAACTTAACCAGCTTAGTTGGAATGGCCTGGTTAAAATCATTACTGGTGTGCGTCGCGCGGGAAAATCGTTCATTCTTAACGAGCTGTTCTATAATTCTCTTATTTCTCAAGGTGTTTTGCAGAATAATATTATTCGGTTTGCATTTGATGCAGACGAAGATATTGATCGTCTTGAGTCATTCGCAAATGGCGAGCCAGTAAAAATCGCAGATAAAAAACTTGGTTACATTATCAATGCTAAAGTGTTCCGTCGCTACATTGCGTCGCAAATAAATGATAGTGATAAGTTTTACATTTTCCTCGATGAAGTGCAATTGCTTGACAATTTTGTTGGCACACTTAACAGTTACTTAAGGCATGCAAATTTAGACATATATGTTACTGGATCTAACTCCCGTTTTCTTTCATCAGACATTGTTACTGAATTTAAGGGGAGAAGCACAGAAGTTCACGTGCAACCTCTTACTTTTGCCGAATACATGGAAAGTTCTAGCAAAACGGTTTCGGAATCTTGGGCAGATTACATTGTTACTGGCGGAATACCGCTTGTAGCTAGAATGCAAAATGTTGAGGAACAAATAAAATATCTTGAAAATCTTGTTAAAGAAACTTATTTGAAAGATGTAGTTCAACGAAACGGCGTGCGAAAAGAGCAGGCTCTTTCTGAAACCTTGCAAGTAATAGCTTCGTCAATAGGCGCTCCTGTTAACCCAAGAAAACTTTCTAACACGTTTATTAGCCACGGATATGGAGAAATTACTTCAGAAACTGTTAGTCGTTTCATAGACTACTACAGTGATGCTTTTCTTGTAAGCAAAGCTCAAAAGTACAATATTAAGGGCAAAAAATACATTGATTCCTTGTTCAAAATCTACTTTGAAGACATTGGTGTACGCAACGCTTTACTTAATTTTAGGCAAATCGAAGAGTCGCATATTATGGAAAATGTTATATACAACGAGTTAAGATATCGCGGATATAACGTGGATATTGGCGAAATGAATATTGCTGAAAATACTGGTCGAAAAGATAAAAATAACCATGATATTTATTCGCAAAAATCTTTGGAAATAGATTTTATTGCTACTTTGGGAAGTGAAAAATATTATATACAATCTGCGCTCGCTATGACGACGGAAGAAAAATCATTGCAAGAAAAGCGCTCGCTTTACTATATTGATAATTCTTTCAAAAAGATAGTAGTTACGAAAAATGGGTTGCATGTTACAAGAGATAATCGTGGAGTAATCACCATGGACCTATTTGATTTTTTGCTTAACGAAGATAGCCTTAAGCGGTGATTTAATGCAATGCGGCTGGGGCTATGCACAAGCAAGTTGCTCAGTAGTGTATAAACTCTATGCAAAACAAATCATTAACAGATAAATAATCAAAGGCCAAGTCGTAGGATACATGGCTACAACTTGACCTTTGAAAATTGCGATATGTTTTTAAGTTAAAATCGCAGTCTAATGCTTTTACTTATTTTTGGCTATGCCAAGAGCTTTTGAACTTTCATCCTTGTCAAGGCCTATAAATAAAAGCACGATTATGCCAATAATCAGCGGAACATAACCGTATCCAGATCCGTGGATTATGCCGAATATTTCCATAAGTCCATTTGCTATTACGGCTAGTGAAGATACTATAAAATATAGTTGCGCGCACCACGGTTTTTTAATGAGAAACATTGTTGCAAGACCAAATAATCCAGCGATAATTTGAGGCACTCCCCATAGATAATCATTACGCATTACAATCAGCGCAATTCCGCTAGCAAGAAATACGCCATTGGCTATTGTCCAAAATACGGACGGAATTTGTGCTTTTGTATCTTCTAAATTACTCATATTCTTCTCCTTCTAATACAAGAAAATAATTGCGTATATAAAACCTTTACAATTTATAAATTAATGGCGCGCTAAAAGGTAAACAATATCTTGTATATGAAAACCTTTACAAATAATTACTATCTAAAACTGCTTAAGATTCATTAATCTTTTAAACTGAATCAGTAAAGTATACTATTTATACAGTTATGTTCATTTTTTAAAGGGATAACTGCATTACATTCCCAATACTTGCCAAAGGCTCGAAAATAAAGTGAACCGCCTAAATGCTTTAGGGTATCGCGATGAAGCAGAAGTCCTTTTTGAGATACTGAGCGAATTGCATCTTTACTTTTCCCGCCCAAAAATCGAACATTGAACTGTTTTATAACAATTTGTTTTTTACGTATCGAAATCCTGATGTAATAAACTAAAGAAGCATATTTTCGCATGTTCAAATATAGTTCTTCGATTAATTCAATAACTTCACAGATGATTTCATTGCTAATGTCTTCAGGAATATCGTTACTAGATATATTGCATATTGATCTTCCTTTTAATCCACATGATTCATTGATTGAGTCGTTCATTTGTAGTGTATCTTCAATGTGCTGAATGAACTCGCTTCGAGCATCTTGCTTAGCAGTATTTCCACGTAGAATGTCGATAATATTATGTCCTTCTTCGAAAGCCTGATCTGCCAAATCATTTATTGCCTCAATAGCACTTCGCTGTTTTTTAGAAATAGACTTGTCAAGTAATGCTATTTTACTTTGTAGTGCAATATCTGCAATCTTATTAGTTAATCTATCGTGCATTCGCACAGCCAGATGAAGATTATTAATTGTTTGCTTATCTTTTTCATAAAGAACCATTTTTTGGTGAGAAATGCGCAAAATAATGCCAGTGCAAACGCAAAATATATTTATTAAAAGGTAAGCAATAAGATACTTGAAAGATAAAGTTGATAGGTATCGGTATACAACGTAGTGTAATGCATCTATTACTAAGAATAAAGGTAGCGTAAATTGAATCGGGTATAAATACGAAATAAAAACAAATGATATGATGAGCCCGAAGGTTACTGGTGGAAGATTCAGACTAGGAATAACAAGAATGCTGAGATGTACAAAAATATAGCACATGCTCATAAAATGCGGGAGCAAGCAAAGGAACAGATTTATAGCAGCAAGAATCATGTAAACTATAACAAGTTGTATTGTGCTATTGTCGCTATTTGAGTAAATATATGCATCCATTGCGCTCGATAAACATCCCAATAGTAAAAATGTTTTATTGTCAATAAGCTTTTCTCGCAAACGACGCATTAAGAAAATAATCATTGTGTATCATTTCCTAAATATTCATCATGCAGCCATGTAGTAATAAGTTGTGAACGATTTGTCACATTCAATTTTTTGAACACGCGACGAAGTATAGTTTCCACAGTACAAGTTTCAACAAATAAATGTTTAGCGATTTGCGCATTAGTCATTCCTTTACTGCACAACTTTACAATTTCAGTCTCATGATCCGTTAAAGCAAGGCGTCCATTTTTTGGCTTATTTTGCAAACGTTGAAATGCTGTCGTCGTGTCGTCAAAATGAAGATCGCCTATTATTTGTGGCTTGAATGTGCCATGGGCAATACTGCTAAGCATGGCGCAAATAGTTTCTGGGTGGTTCTTTCCAACAATGCCTTGTGCGCCTGCTGTTGATGCTTTTAAAGCATAATCGTTTATAGGGAATGAAGTTATAGCAATTATTATTGGGAGTGAGTATCTTCTTCGCAATTCGTATAATATTTTAATTCCCGAAACCCCAGACATATACATGTCAATTAGCAGCACGTCTGGGCATTGATTTTGACAAAACTGAATTGCTTGATCGGCGTACGCGGATAACCAGCAAATACTGCAGGACGGAACAACCTGTTCAATATATGTTTTTAGGCCGTGTAGACAAAAACAATCATCATCAACAATGCCAACAGTAATATGCTTTGCTATCATATTGCTCCTTTAGAAAAGCATTATTTAAGTAATAATAGTACTTGAATTTGTATGATGAATATCTTGTCTAGGAAAACCTTTACAAAGGTAATCTTATAAAGGTAGGCGCTGAGAGCTTACGGGGGTTACTCCGCAGCGAATAAGTTCGCTCAAATCTTAGTGATTTAATGCAATGCGGTTGCGGCTATGCACAAGCAAGTTGCTCAGTAGTGTATAAACTCTATGCAAAACAAATCATTCTCTGGTATTACGCAAGCTCCAAAAATCATAAATAAAATCATCATTTAGTGTGATGCAAACTCTTTACGGAGGTTATAGGCTATTAAGCAAAAGCTGAAATCCTCAATAAAGTGGTAATCATAAAGGCGTTAATCGTAGCATTATCAAGCACTTTATTTATTTTGGATCAGTTTGAGAGGCTTGTTTCGACGCATCCTATGCGTTTACGAGTTTGGAGAGTAAGGAGATTTGTGTTATGCGTAAGTTTACGAAAGTACTCTTGCTTGCTGCGCTGCCAGCGTGTTTGCTTACTGCATGCTCTGGTAGAGCAGTTGATAATAGTCAGCAGCAGGCACAACACGATTCAGTTCCACTTATTTCAGTCAAAAAACAGCCTTTAACACAAGTTGTGTCGGGTAAAGCAGCAATAGAACAATCGTCTACCTTTGTTATCACTGCTGTAAGTAGAGGGAATTTTTCTCCATCGGTAAAAGCAGGCAGTACTGTAAAAGCTGGAAGTGTTCTAGGCTACAATGCTGGTAACAAAATTATTGCTCCCGTAGACGCTAAAGTTGCGTCAGTAGCTGAATCATCTGCGGACGTGCCTAAATCTTTCCCGCTATTCACTCTTAAATATGAAGGTTTTTCAATAAGCCTTAACGCAAAAGCTTTACTTCGTTCTGCAGATATTGCAGATGTTAAAGGTCGCTTCCAAGTTGAAGATGGTGTTGGACCAACCAATTGTTTGCAAATAGTACAAAGCGGTGGAACTTCTACCGATATTGCAGCCTCGGGTAGTAGCAAGAATGATAATGCTGATTCAACTCAAACAGATGAGTCGAGTGCGCAAAGTACACCTAGTGTATCGTCAAAAGTTTTAACGTGTTTAATAGATAAAAGCGCAGAAGTAGAATCAGGTCAAAATGCGACGCTTGTTTTTAATGGCACGCATAAACAATCGGTTCTAACTCTGCCTGTTAGTGCGGTTGCTGGAAGGGTTCAAAAAGGCTTAGTCTCATACAAGAAAGGCGATAATTGGGAGCGTAAAGAAGTTGGTCTTGGAATCAGTGACGGCGCTAATATTGAAATTACGTCTGGCTTGCATGATGGTGATGTTGTAGCAGGTGTTTCTCCTGATCTCATTCCAGGAGTGCAATGATTATGGAGAACAATCCTGTTTCACTGGTTGAATTACAAGACGTGTCAGCGCGTGTAAAACTAGGCAATGGCGAATGGCTTACCACTGTCAACTCTGTTTCTATGCTACTTAACCAAGGTGAAACATATGCTGTAGTTGGCAGGTCTGGATCTGGCAAAACAAGTCTTATTTCTATTATTGGATTTTTGAATAAAAATTTTACTGGAAAATACTATTATTCTGGCAAATCAATCCAAAAGTGTAGTGATAATACAGTATCGCATATGCGCGCTCGAAATATTGGTTTTGTTTTTCAAAACTATTCGCTTATTAAGCATTTAAGCATTAGAGAAAATGTTGAGTTGCCGCTTCTGTATGCAGGGCTACAACAAAGCAAGCAGACAAGAAGAAAAACTATAGAAGAAGCATTATGTGCTGTTGGATTGCAAGATAAACTAAACGAATACCCTGGAAGGCTATCAGGCGGTGAACAGCAGAGAGTCGCGATAGCGCGTGCTCTCGTCACTAATCCCGAATTACTTATTTGCGATGAGCCAACTGGTGCGCTCGATAGTAGTACGGGAGAAAAAGTGCTTCAAGTGTTGCATGATCGTGTTCAAGAATCTGGAACAACATTACTATTAGTCACTCATGATATGAAAGTGGCTCGTTCTTGCTCTCACATTTTTACTATGGAAGGCGGTGTTCTTTATGATCATGCTGCTTAAAGATTTGCGCCTGTCTCCTATGAGATCCTTCCTCACAGGTTTTTCAATGTTTATCGGCATCATTGCCGTTATTGCGTCAGTGCTTATCGGCACGGTTGGTAAGGACTATCTTATTGCAACTAACGAACAGCTAAACGGTCGTAGACCAACATACGAGATTACTTTTTCAGCACAAAATTTTGACGAATATTCAGTATTTAACAAATTCTTAAATCGCATTGAATCCGCAAACCGTAACGCTAACGTTATGCTACAACCAAACACTGGACTACTGTTTAGCGCTTCTATGCCAGCCTCGAAGAGTGTAAAAATAAGCAAAGAATATAAGACTGGCAATCTTCAACATGTTGACGCTGTTTACACTACGGCAGGATACAACAAAGTTTATAACTTACCTATTGTACGTGGAAGATGGTTTAGTAATAGCGCTAAAAACAACGCATTAGAAATGGTAGTAAACCAATCTGCTAGCAAAAGATACAAGATCGGTGAAGTAGCATTTATTACTTCTCGCAAAACAACACAAATGAGTCCTATAAGGATTGTTGGAGTCGTGAACGATGGCGTAGACTCAGCAAAAGTATACGTGAATATTCTAGGATTATTACGTTACGCTCCAACTCTTTGGGAATATTCTGGAAAAGAAGCTCAAGGCTCAATCTACTGGTTGAATAAAGAAAATCGTTCTCAAAAATCAATTAAATCTTATGTTTCAGATGCTCTTTACGACTGTTGTGGTGGACAAGTAAACGAAATTAGAAGACATGATAATAGTGATGATTACGAGAATGTTATAACAGTATTGCAATTAAGTTTTGCTATCGTAGCAGCATTATTGCTTTTTGTTTCCGCGTTAGGTTTAATCAATATTGGTTTAGCATCGTTGGAGCAGCGCACGCATGAACTGCTTATACGCAGAGCCTTGGGTGCTACTAGATGGTCGATTGCTTCACTCGTGTTAGGAAGTGCGATTATTTTAGCGCTGATAGTTTCGATTGCTGCTGTCGCTGTTTCTTTTGGCCTTGTGTCTATAGCATCAAGTTTTTGGGATGCAGCAAGCCCAGTTAGTCCTCCAGTTTACCCATATGAAGCCGCTATTGGAGCTGTTATTGCGGCTTTTATCACAGCACTTGCTGGAAGTGTGGTGCCGGCAATAAAAGCATCGCGTTTACAACCAGCATTAGCATTGCGTTAATTTTCAAAAAATAAGAAAGAAGGAATAATGAATAATCATACTATTGGTAAAGCAACTCTTATTGTTGGCGTGCTTAGTGCGCTTCTTATGTTTAATGCGTGTGGAGGAATAGGCAACAATAATGCGAGTGGTATGGGTGGTGCGCACTCGCAAAATAGTTCGCCTAGAGAGATTGTTGATTTTGCTCATATAGAGAAGGAATATCAGGAATCTGTGGCAAAGCTTAGTTGGCCTGAAAAATATAAAGCTCCTGCAAACTTGGTTGGAGAAGAAAAAGACAGTCAGTTCCAGAGTGGATATGGCGATACGCAAGCATCTAATTATTATCAGTGTGCTTGGGAACGGCAATGGCTAGACACGTATGCTAGTGATGAACAAGCGGCAAGTAAAGCTTTGCATGAGCTTGAAAAAGTGCCTAGCATGCCGTTTATGGGTCCAGACCGTTGTGATGATGCAACGCGAAACTTTTTCAAAGAGCATATGCGTAAAGCAAAACTGGGAGATCCGTCAGGATTCCAACAGGATGTGCAAACTAATTGCCCTGTGATGTAATTGCATTTGTATAGCTTTATTGTGCTTTCGCACTAAATAGCTTGTTATATGCTTCTTTTTACCCATGTTGATGGTGTCCAATAATCTTTGGTAAGCATTGATGGGTATGTTTGTTTACGAGCTTGAATAATCCATAAGGCTATACCTGTTGAAACAAGTATTACGCCAGATGCAATCATTATGAATAATGATGAATTTAGATTTCCCCATGCTAGTACGCTTGCATACCCCACGATAATGCCGCATTGCTCCATAATGGAAGTAAAAGTAGTAGTCGCGCCGAGAATGTGTGTTGGTATGCCATCGAGAAGAGCTGTTTGCCCATAGACAATAGTGGCGTCAAAAATAATACCTGCAATGAAGGCAGAGCAAAGAAAAAGAGCAATCCAATTATTAAGTGCGAAAATAAGTAAAGGAATAGAAAGGAATCCAGGTAATAAAATAGAGTATAAAATCTCATAATGAAGCACAATGTATTTGCATAATACTGAACCTACAATCATGCCAATGTTAAATATGCTGACTATTGATCCCCACGTGGATGCCGAATGAAAAAGCGTGAGACAATGGTGTGCTCCCATTAATCTGAATGCGGCAAGCCATGATCCAGATTGTAATGCTGATACTACTCCTAAGACTATTAACCATGGTGTAGATTTCATATAGTGTAGAGAAGCTGCAAAACCATCAGTTTTATTGCTTCCTGTTCCTGTTTTCGTATTGTTTGCGCTATTTTGTGATTGCTGGTTTAGATTAACTAACAGTAGAGGTAGCGCCGCTAATATCATCACAATAGCAATGCTCGTAAAGAAAATGAGCGGATTACATATATCAACAAATATGCCAGTGATTGCAGGTGCAGCAAGCCTGCTGAGATTAATCCACATGCGCATGCTTGCTAAAAATTTGGTTTTTTCGCCAGTCGGTACGCTATACGCCATCAATACTTTTTGATTAGGTGAAGAAAATGCAGTAAAGAATCCGAATATTATGCCGAGTAGCGTAACCGTAATAGCAATAAGATTATGCTGTGCTACTAAAGCGAAACCGTATCCAGCACACAGCAAGGCAAAGCAGAACGTTAGCGCTATAAACAATCTAGTTGGTGGATATTTATCTGCGATAATGCCGCCAAGCGGTGCTGCTATGCAGGTCATAAGCGCTACTGATACCGCGTTAAGCGCTGCGTGAGATAAGTCGACATGCATTAAAAGATATAGACTCACGCCAAATCTACAGCTTGTTAAAAGAAAAGCATTAAGCGATAAAACGGCAATAATAAGAGTTGTACGAATTCGTGCCGCAGCGTTCATTTCCTTCTCTTTTTTCTTTTATGTTATGGATGTCTTTCATATTCTGAATGATATATGCCTCTTGATATACACCTTTTTCTGGACTGTGAGTGAATGAGTGTTTTATTGCTGTGTTTTACTCTTAACTACTCTTAACTACTCCGAAATGTACTTACTTTGCGCTTTGTTGTTTGTGTCGTGATTTGCATCGCTGCGGCTTGCAGGCGCGGCAAGTAGATAACATGTAATTTTTAAGGGATTGACGTTTGTTTAACAATGTAGTAAATTGATTTACAAGAGTTTAGCATTGCAGTTCAAAGGAGACTGAAATGGAAAGAATACCTAAAGGTAAAAAGTTCCAATTTAAGGCATTGCTTGATGACAAACAGTGGGTATTTAAAGATAATGTCTTCGGAGTTGGAGGGGAGGAGGTAGAAACAAGCGTGCATTTTTGATTTGGTGTCTGTGTGAACATGACATGTAGATTTATATGAGCCAGTGTTTGCGGCAATTAAAAAACTGTTTGCTTGTTATGTAGTCATACAACAAAGAATAAAAAAATTACTAGTTTGTTTTCTGATGCTTTAGAGAATAGTTCGTCACCCATTTTCTAAATGCAAAATGAGTGCAAGTTAACATATGCAGATAAAAAGAAGGTTACAATGAAGAAACTTACAAAAATATGTGCATTAATCGGTGCTGCTGCAATGATTATTAGCGCAGGTGCGTGTGGTAGCGCAAAATCATCCGACGCTAATGGCTCAACACAGCTTACCATTTGGCATTATTGGGATGGCGCTAATGCCGATACCTTTGATGCAATGGTGAAGGATTTTAATGCTTCGCATAAAAATATTAAGATTAAGACTGCGAGCGTCCCGAACTCTGATTTTATGACGAAGCTTCGTGCATCGGCTTCGTCGAAGAGCTTGCCAGATATTTCTATAAGTGATTTGGTATGGGTGCCACAGATTGCAAAAATGGGCAATTTGACTGATCTTTCTAAGGTTATCAGCTCGAAAACGCTCGATGATGTGACTCCTGCATTGATTGACTATGGTCATATTGACGGCAAACAAGTTTCTGTGCCAGTTACTGCCAATAATCTTGCGTACATGTACAACAAGGACGTTTATAAAGCAGCTGGGTTAGATCCTAACAAACCACCACAAACATGGGATGAGTTGAAGAAAGTTGCCGAGACAATCAAGGAAAAGACAGGCAAGCCAGGGTATGATTTGCTTACTCAAGCAGGAGATAACGGCGAAGGTTTAACTTGGAACTTCCAGGTCAACTTGTGGCAAGCTGGCGGCGAATTCTTGACAAAGGATAATTCTAAGGCTGCATTCAATACGCCAGAAGGCAAGAAGGCTATGAACTTCTGGATGGATCTTATCAAGAGCGGCGTGAGCCCATATGCTAAGTGGGGCGAATTTGAAAAGGGCAAGGGTGGTTCTGCTCAGGAAGGTAGCTGGATGGTTGGCATCTGGGCGCCAGATCCACCATTTGATTTCGGTGTAGCGAAAGCTCCTCATCCAAAGGATGGCAAGGAAGCGACTAATCTCGGTGGTGAACAAGCAATCGTCTTCCATAATTCTGACGCTCGTGCCAAGGCTGCTGGTGAGTTCTTGAACTGGTTCTTGCAGCCAGAACAGGTGATCAAGTGGTCGCAAAAGACTGGCATGCTTCCTGTAACGAAGAGTGTTGCAAAGTCTGATAAGTATTTGGATTGGGTTAAGAAGGAACAGCCTCGTTTAATTCCGTTTGTGGAACAAATGGAGATTGCTCATACGCGTCCAAATACGCCATTGTATCCAAAGATTTCCTTTGAATTTGCAAAGGCTGTGGAGAAGGCTTTCGCTGGAGAGCAGAGTGTTGACGAAGCGCTTGCGAATGCTGAAAAGGCAGTAAACGACGTGATTGCCAAAGGCTGATTGCATAAATACTGTGCCGATAGCTGGGTCAAAGGAAATGAAGTTGACTCAGCTATCGGAGTTCTTTGCATCAAGGAGTATGTAATGAAAAAACGTCATTTTCTCAAGTCTGCGCACAGGCACTACCAGAAAGATCAAGTAATATGTGCTGCGGTATTCTTGTTGCCAGCAGTGCTTATTATTGGTGGTTTCGTGCTGTACCCTGTGTTGTCTGCTGTATATATTTCACTAACATCGTGGGATGGATTCTCTCCAGAAAAGAAATTTATTGGCTTGGGAAACTATGTTCGTCTTTTCCAAGATCCTGAGTTTTTCAATAGCTTAATGGTAACGGTTATTTATGCTGCTGGTGTATGTGTATTAAGTGTGCTGACTGGATTGTTGCTCGCGCTTTTGCTTGATGCGCCTATACGAGGTAGGAGTATTTATCGTAGTATTTACTTCCTTCCAGTGGTTACATCTTCTGTGGCTGCAGCCATTGTGTGGAAATATATGCTCGATCCTTCTGGATTCGTGAACAGTGTGTTGATGAAATTCAATATACATGGACCAGATTGGTTACAAAATCGCTGGCTTGCGCTTATTGCATTAATTCTTTTGACCGTGTGGAAAAATATTGGTTTTAACGCTATTTTGTATTTAACTGCGTTACAAGCATTGCCAAAAAGCGTGTATGAAGCGGCTGCATTAGATGGAGCTACTGGGTGGCAAAAATTATGGAAGATTACTTTCCCATTGCTATCTCCAATGACGTTTTTTGTAGTAGTTCAGGCATTAGTAACGAGCTTCCAATCCTTCGACCTTGCATACATGCTCACTGGTGGCGGTCCTCGCGGAGGCACGGAAGTGCTTGGCATGATGATGTATCGTGATGCGTTCAAGCTCGGTGATTTTGGCTATGGAACAGCAATAGCGTTCATTACGCTTGCGCTAGTGCTAGGCGTGACGATGATTCAATGGAAAGTTTCTGGAGCACAAGGAGAAGAATAATGAAATCATCATTATGGTCGCGTTTGGCGCGTCATGCGATTCTGATTTTAGGTTCAGCAACAGTAATCATTCCATTTTTGTGGATGTTCACTACTTCTTTGCAAATGCGTGCTGAAACATACACGAATACTTCAATTTTTCCTACATCATGGCATTGGGAAAACTATATTCACGCTTGGCAAGCGGCACCGTTTGCGCAATATTATTGGAATACGCTATTGATGACGGTAGGGATTGTTGTAGGACATTTAATATTTGATGCCTTTGCCGCCTACGCTTTTGCGCGATTAGAATTTCCTTTGAAGAAAACAATATTCATTCTGCTGCTTTCTGCATTGATGATTCCTAATTTTGTGATTGTTATTCCGTCTTATGAGATAGTCGCTAATTTGGGATGGGTTGATACGCTGTATGCTTTGATTGTTCCTAGACTTGCAGATGTGTTTGGCATTATTTTACTTCGCCAATATTTTGCAACAATTCCTCGAGAGCTTGATGAGGCAGCGCGCATTGACGGTTGTGGCAGGTTTGGAATATTCTTCAAAGTAATCGTTCCATTGTCGTCTCCAGCGTTTGCGACGCTTGGTATTTTTAGTTTTCTCTTTGCGTGGAATGATTTCCTTTGGCCGTTATTAGTTACGAATACGGATGAAACTCGTACAATTCAGATTGGTTTAGCATCCTTCGTAGGGCGTTACGGAACCTCTTGGAATTATTTGATGGCAGGAACTTTGACTGCAACAATACCAAGTATTATTGTGTTCCTTTTCTTCCAACGTGCGCTTGTTAGAGGAATTGCCAATACTGGTATGAAAGATTAGAAATTGTAGAAAAATTAAGGATGGGGTTTTATTATGTCTATACCACAGTGGTTGCCTGATGCAAGATTTTATCAGATTTTTCCTGATCGCTTCTATCGTTGTGAAGGCTACGGTATGCTAACTGAAGGTCATGTGCCGCTTGACTCATGGGATGCTGAGCCTACGCGTGAGAATTTCTTAGGTGGTAATATTGCTGGAATTACAGAAAAACTTGATTATATTCATGATTTAGGTTGCAATGCGCTCTATTTGAATCCAATTTTTTCTGCTGCAACAAATCATCGTTATGATGCAAACGATTATTTTAAAATCGATCCACTTTTAGGAACTCTTGAAGATTTCCATACATTGGTAGATGAAGCGCATAAGCGGAATATACGTATAGTACTAGATGCAGTTTTAAATCATTGTGGTAAAACTCATTGGATGTTTCAAGATGTTGTTAAAAATGAAGAGAATTCAGAATATGTTAATTATTTTTCAGTGAAAAACTTTCCAGTTAAGTCATTGCCTGTACCTAATTATAAAACCTGTTCTGGTTGTGAATATCTACCGAAGTGGAATGTGTTTAATCCAAAGGTGCGTGAGCATCATTTTAATGTTGCGAGATATTGGATTGATCAAGGTATCGACGGTTATCGTCTTGACGTTCCATATTTTATTTATCCAGAATTTTGGCAGGATTTTAGGCAAGTTGTTAAAGCAAAAAATTCAGAATTATGTTTGATAGCTGAAGAATGGAGAGACCCCGCTCAATGGCTGCAAGGAGACACTACCGATAGCACAATGAATTATACTCTGCGTGATTTAGTTTTAGGTTTTACTGCAACGAAGCGGTTCAATGCATACGATTTTGTTAACGGTATTAACCGTTTGCAGGAGCGCATACCGTATGGATATCACCATGGGATGATGAATTTGTTGGGTAGTCACGATACTGAGCGTGTTTTAACTGCGCATCAAAATAATACTGAGGATTGCATAGCTGCCTACTGTTGCATGTTTGCCTGCGAAGGTGCTCCGATGATTTATTACGGTGATGAACTTGGTATGGTTGGCGATAATGATCCTGGGTGCCGTTCTGGTATGCAGTGGGATAGTCTTGATACAAATGCTGAAATATTCCGTACAATTGTTCAATTAAATGCATTGCGGCGTGATCATATTGCGTTGCGAAGGGGTACGCAAAGTTGTTACGCTGTTGACGAAGATACTGTCATTATTTCGCGAGAGCATAAGGAAGAATCTCTTTTGATGATTATTTCACGTAATAATTTGGTAGAATATAATTCATCGAAGCTACCTCAACAATTGCAAAATCATAATTGGCGAATTATAAATGGTGTAACTGTTGGAGATAGTTGGCGCCCTAATAAAGATAATTCTATGATCGTATTGCAGGCTCAACAGTAAAAATAATGTAGAAGTAAGAAGTGTGAAGCATGGGAAAGAAAATTACAATGCAGGATATTGCTGATGCAGCGCGTGTCTCTAAATCTGCTGTCTCCTTTGCGTATAATACTCCTGATCGCTTATCGTCAGAAACTGTAGAACACATATTTTCAGTTGCAAAGGAACTAGGATATGTGCGTAATCCTGTTGCTTATATGCTGAGAACTCAAAAGACAAATAGTTTGGGATTGTTACTACCGCAGCAATTAGGGCGAGTGCTAGAAAATCCATACTATTCGGAATTTATTCAGGGTATTGGGCAAATCTGTGAGCGAGAGGGATTGACGCTTCTTTTAGTGCCTCCACTTCGTAATTCTATGTTAAAAGCAATTCCTTATGCTGCAGTTGACGGTTTTATAGTAACTGGTTTAGAAGAAGATCGTGGTGAAGTTGAAGCTCTTATGCAGCAAGGAAAGCCATTTGTGATTGTTGACAGTGAAGTACATAGCCAGGCTCCGAGTATCAATATTGATGAGTCGCGCGCTATGAAAGAATTAACTGAGCATCTTATTTCATTAGGTCATCGCAATTTTGTGGTGATTTCTCCAGAATCAGGCAATGATGATGGGTATCTTTCTTGGCATGGAACAATTCGTCGCCGTATTGATGGTGTGATTTCTGCTTTAGAAGAGAATGGAATAGCTCCACTGGTCGATAAGAAAAATGTTATTGAAGTGCCATGTACTCGTACTGGAGGAGAAGAAGCTTTTGCGCAAATAAAACAAAATAATTCTGTATTACCAACTGCATTCATCTGTTTTAGTGATGTTATTGCGTTTGGAGTAATGGACGCTGCTAGACAGTCTGGTTTGCAAATTCCACGTGATATTTCTGTTACAGGATTTGATGATATAGATGAGTCTGCATGTAGTAATCCACCGTTGACAACAGTTAAACAGCCTGTTACAGCTAAAGGACGTTTAGCTGCTGAATATATAGTAGAAACTTTGAATGCTGGGTATGAACGCGCATCATCCCGTCACGTATGTCTACCTATTACTGTGCTGCTGCGTGAGTCGATTGGCCCAGTAGCATCTATAAGATAACAGGTTGCTTAGTAAATACTTTGATTCCTTCCTCCTATGAAAAATATAGTGCTACGTTAAATTTTTTTTAGCGTGGCACTATATTCATAATTTTTTTATATAAAAATTATTTTTTCTACTGGCGATAGTAGGAGAGGAAGTTAGAGAGTTTGCCCATTGCGTCACGAAGCGTTTGCAAGCGCGGCAAGTAAACTACGCGGAAGTAGCCTGGAGTCTGCCAATTAAAGCCTTTGCCGTGCACAATCAGCAACTTCTGGTCGCGCAGCAAATCAAGCGCAAACTGTTCGTCATCGTGAATGTTGTATCGACTTGGATCGAGCTTTACAAACATGTAGAAAGCGGCGTCTGGTCGCTCAACGCTTACGCCATCCATCTCCTGAAGCGCGTTATAGCAATACTCGCGCTGCTCGTACACGCGTCCGCCTGGTTCCAAATACTTCTCAACGCTCTGGTATCCGCCCAAAGCAGTCTGAATAATCGACTGCGCAGGAACGTTCGAGCACAAGCGCATATTAGACAGCATGTTAAGTCCCATAATGTAGTCGCGAGCCTTGGATTTATCTCCCGAAAGACTCATCCAACCAATACGGAAGCCAGCAATCATATGCGACTTAGAAAGTCCGCTGAAAGTTACGCAGAATACGTCTGGAGCAAGAGAAGCAATCGAAATATGCTTCTTGCCATCCATAACAAGACGGTCGTAAATCTCGTCCGCAAAAATAATCAGATTAAACTCGCGCGCAATCTTAACAATCTCTTCCAAAACTTCGCGACTATACAGCACACCCGTAGGATTATTCGGGTTAATAATCACGATTGCTTTAGTGCGAGGGGTGATTTTAGAGCGAATGTCGGCAATATCTGGGTACCAATGCGACTTTTCGTCACACATGTAGTGCACAGGAGTACCTCCAGCCAGGCTAGCGCACGCAGTCCACAGCGGATAGTCTGGGCTTGGAATAAGAATCTCGTCGCCGCAATCAAGCAGTGCTTGCATAGAAAGGTTAATCAGCTCGGAAACGCCGTTTCCAGTGTAAATATCTTCCATTTGTACGCCTGGAATGCCCTTAAGCTGATCGTATTGCATAATCGCCTTGCGCGCGGAGAAAAGTCCGCGACTATCCGAGTAGCCTTCGCAGTCAATAAGCTGCTGCTGCATGTCGTAAATTACTTCGTCTGGAGCGCGGAAACCAAAAGGAGCAGGATTCCCAATGTTGAGCTTTAGAATATGCGTTCCGTTTGCTTCCATGCGGTTTGCTTCTTCAACAACTGGGCCGCGAACATCGTAAAGCACGTGCTCAAGTTTGGTGGATTTGTTGAAAGATCTATGTTTGAGTGTTTGGGAAAGTTGTTCTTCTGTAAGCTGTGGCTGATTTAATTGTGATTCTTCTGCAGACTGGCAGTTTTGCGCGGTTTTTGCGCAAGAATGCCCACCTTTGATTCCGTCGCTGCTAATTCCAAGAATTTGTGCAAGCATATCTCGCACGTCTTTGCGTGGCTCAGTTTTTCCGCTTAAATATTGACTTAGTTGACTTTTGCCAAGTTTATGGCCATCTTTTGCTGCAAGCTCGATTACGTCAATCTGCTTATATCCCTTGATTTTCATGGCCTTTTTAAGGTCGTTTGCAAAATTCTGTGCCATAATCCGTCTTTCTTATAGAAGCTTATAAAATCAGCATTCTTAAATTGAACAAACTTACAACAAAGTTCAAAATAGAAGATATAAATTGAACTTTGAGGCGATTAAAAGACAATTTTACGCATAAAAAAGCATTTTGCAAGCCTAGAATTGAATTTATTTTGAATTTTGACCAAATTCTGGCTGAGCAATAATTAAGAATTGAACTAAAAAGACATTAAATTGAACTTATTTTGATTTGCTGGAATACGATTTTGCGCAAGCCGCAATCTTGTAGTGTGTTTGTATTAAAAAGTGCCTAAATTGGGTATAATCGCACTACATAAAGTTGCTAATCAACGCAGTTTATTGCGGTGATACTATGGGTTACATGTATTTCTTTACTCCGCGCAGATGTGAATCTACTCAAAAAATCATGTATGCCAACAAAGGGCAGGCTCTTATTGCAGCGGATAAAAGTTTTACAGAACGTGGAGCAAAGCTGTGGGTTTATAAATGCGATTATTGCGGAAGTTGGCATTTAACGCATTCAAATCCTGCGATTCGTAAGTATTGCGATATGCGCTCGCGGTTTGAAACAACAAAACCCAAGTCTAGAAAACGCGGATATAAACCGCGTATTCGCTAAATAATTAACGCTAAATGCTTAACGCTAAAAAATCAGCAAATCAGTGAATCAGCAAATCAGTACTTAAAAGTAAATCCTTGCGCATTAAGCTGCGATTCGCAACTATGGTTTTTTGGCTCCAGAATCTACAGCAAGCTTTGTGATTTGCGCACTGAATGCGTCCACTGGCCTATCTGCATTACGCAAATCGTAGTATTTATGCACTCTTTCGTCGAAGTCTGCAAGTTTTTCAATCAAAACATCATCGCTGCTAGGGTATTCATTTTCAAAGAATTGCATACTCGAGTCCATGCGTGGCTTTAATTCTGGGCTTTGGTCTGGCTTGCCGATTGCAATCCCAAGAACGGGATACGTGTATTTTGGCAACTTCAAAAGTTCAATTAAATCTGGAATATTATTCAAAATTGAACCAAGAATTACGCAACCGAGTCCAAGCGATTCCGCGGCTGTTTCCATTGCGTGTAGTGCAAGAACAGCGTCGTTTTGCGATTGAGAGAATCTGTAGCCTGTTTTAAGAGTAAAATCGCTGCTTTCTGTGTCAATGCCATTTTTGCGTGCTATAGCAGCGTTTCTGCTCTGGTCAATAATAAAAACGTACAAAAGTGGCGCTGTTGCTATGTAAGTTTGATTGCCAAGTTTAGAAAGTTTTTGTTTAAGATCTTTGCTTGTGATTTTGATTGCAGACCAGTCGTTCAAAAACTGACTGCAAGCTGCGCGCTGTGCTGCTGCTTCCAACGTTTTTGCAATATCTTCGCTAATTGGCTCATCTTTAAAAGCGCGTATAGATCTGCGATTAAGAAGCGTTTGAATAGTTTGATTTGCATATTCGTTCTGCGCATTATTTTGCTTGCTGTTTTGCTCGCTGTTCTGTGCGTTGCTTTGAGTTGACGTCATGTTTTTATATTAATGGCAACGAAATACCAATTAGAAATTGGCATGTAGAAGTGTTATAAAAGTGTTATAAATGTACGAGTGAACAAGTTGGCAGCGAAGCCGCTTGATGAATGCTTGCGTTAATGCACCAAGCGCAAGCTAAGAATGGTGGTGCTAAGGCGGCGTTGGGTATGCTGAACGGTTTGAACAATATTGACATTAAAGTTAATGGCGATTTGTGCACAACGGATGCAACAGATACAACGGATTCGTACGCGATTCAAGATGTTCCAGCAACATGTTCGGGAGCGCCCGAAGGGCGACTAGTGCTTTTGCGCCACGGTCAAACTGCTTGGAGTGAATCTGGCCAGCACACAGGCCGCACCGATATTCCACTAACGCAAGTTGGCCGCAATCAAGCTATAAGCGCAGGCGCCAGGATTCGTCAAGCTTTTCCAAACGGTTTCAGCGAGGATTGCCAGTTTGTAAGCCCGCTTATTCGCGCTCAGCAAACGGCTCAGTTGGCAGGATTTTCGCATTGCACGCCGCTAGAATACGCTGCCGAGTGGGATTACGGCTGCGCAGAGGGGCGCACTCGAAAAGATGTGTCCGCTCTAAGCGGTGTTGAGTCGTGGGATGTTTGGAAGGATGGCCCTAAAGCTCTTCCAGATTTTATGTCGGATTCTTGCCAAGAGGTTCTTCCAAGTGGCGAAATAGTAAAAGTCGTGCGTACTAATGGCGAATCTTTACAAGAAGTTTCTAATCGTACTCAAAAAATAATCGACTCTGTTTTGCCAAAACTTAAAAGCGGCAAGGATGTGATTATTGTAGCTCACGCGCACATTCTTAGGATTTTAGCAACCAGATGGCTTGGTGTTGACGCTTCTTACGCGCGCTTACTTCGACTAGACACCGCGCATTACAGCGCTCTTGGAACTTATAAGGGCGATCGTGTAATCGTTCGCTGGAATTGCTGATTTTTGCTTGCTTTAGATATACGACACGCCACCATATCAACGCTGCTATCGTTTGCAATATTTTTGCATTTGAGGCATAATAAAAAATGTCGAAAGGGCACCTAGGGGTGCGGCGGCCAAAAGTTGGGCCGACGGCATAGGAGAAAGGTTCGATGATGAATCGTACAATTAAGTCAACAATTGCGCTTGTAGCTTGCTCCGCAATGGCATTCGGTGCGCTCGCTGCATGCGGTTCTAGCTCTTCGGATTCTTCCGATAAGGGCAAGGTTTACTTCCTTAACTTTAAGCCAGAATCTGCTGATCAGTGGAAGGAAGTTGCTAAGGAATACACCAAGAAGACTGGTATTCCTGTAAAGGTTCAGAACGCTGCTTCTGGCACTTACGAGCAGTCCCTTAAGAGCGAAATCAGCAAGGGTAACGAAGCGCCTACACTGTTCCAGGTGAATGGCCCTGTTGGCTACGCAAGCTGGAAGGATTACACTGCAGATCTTAAGGATACCGAGCTTTACAAGCAGCTTCAAAACAAGGATATTGCTCTTAAGGATGGAGACAAGGTTGTTGGCGTTCCATACGCAATGGAAACTTACGGCTTGATTTACAACAAGGCTTTGTTAAAGAAGTACACGGAGCTTAAGGATGCTAAGGTAAAGTCTGCTGAAGAGATTAACTCCTTCGATAAGCTCAAGGCTGTTGCAGACGACATTCAGGCTCGTAAGGGTGAGCTTGGTGTTGATGGCGCATTCACTTCTGCTGGCTTCGATTCCAGCTCCGATTGGCGCTTTAAGACTCACCTTGCAAACATTCCTCTGTACTACGAGTTCAAGGCAGACAAGGTTACCAAGCAGCCAGCAAAGATTAAGGGCACGTTCCTTGATGGCTACAAGAAGATCTTTGATCTTTACATTACTGATTCCACAACTCCTGCAACTCAGCTCAGCTCTAAGACTGGCGAGGATGCAAACTCCGAGTTCTCTCTTGGTAAGGCTGTGTTCTATCAGAATGGTACTTGGGCTTGGACCGACTTGCAGAAGGCTGGCATGAAGGCCGAAGACCTTGGCATGCTCCCAATCTACATTGGTGCTAAGGGCGAAGAGAAGCAAGGCTTGGCTACTGGCTCCGAGAACTATTGGTGCATTAACGAGAAGACTTCGGATGCCAACAAGAAGGCAACCAAGGACTTCTTGAAGTGGGTTCTTACCTCTGATTACGGCAAGGAAGCTATGTCTAAGAAGATGGGCTTCACCACTCCGTTCAAGAGCTTTGCAGATATGAAGTCTGAGAATCCTTTGACTGCTGCTGCTGTTGAAGACGCTCAGTCTGGCAAGACTCCTGTAAGCTGGAACTTCACTATGATGCCATCTGACAACTGGAAGAACGATCTTGGCTCCGCTTTGCTTGAGTATGCTCAGGGCACTGGCAAGTGGGATAAGGTTAAGAGCGCCTTCGTTGACAATTGGGCTAAGGAAGTTGCTCAAGCTCACGAAGATCAGGACTAATCCGATTAATCCTAAGAATTGGGTTAAAACTGGATTATTAAATTCATAATTTAATATATGTCATTTTTGTAATTGCATTAGCACAGTGCATTAGTGACAAGTAAAAGAGCTTCAAGCCTAATGGTTTGAGGCTCTTTTTATTTTAAGAATTATCTTGAGTTAGATGTGGATTTAGTGAGATATGACTTTATTGAAAGAATGACTTTAGTTTAATAGTCTTAAGTTTAGAATTGTCTTAATTGTTTTCAAGCTGACTTGTACTTGATCTAACTATAAGCTGTGCTGGAATGGTAATATATTTGCATTCTTCGCTTAAATAATCGCCATTAATCAAAGACAAAGTTATTTTTGCTGCGTCTGCTGCCATTTCTGCAGGGTCTTGGCGAATAGTCGTAAGCCCTGTTTCTCTAGCGTAAAAACTATCGTCAAAGCCAATAATCGAAACGTCTCCAGGAGTACTGTATCCGCTTCTAGAAAGCTGGAACATAAGCGGAATTGCTATGCCGTCTTCTTGGCAAGCAATCGCCGTAGGAACATTTACGTTGCTTAAAAGCGAAGAGACGATTGAGCTTATTCTATCTAATCCTTCGGGGGCAACGATTTCTGTAGGCGTAATGCCGTTGATTTTGCATTCGTCAATAAAAGAGTGGTAGCGCTGCAAAACGCTAAAATGCAATGAAATATCGCGGTTTGTGCGAATGTAGGCAATGTTTTTGTGCCCTAGTCCAATAAGATGACGTGCCATAAGTCGCGCGCCTTGATCGTCGTCTATGTTAATTGTTGCGTCAAAGTCGCAATCCATAGGATTCAAGCAGTTTATACCTAAGACTGGCACGCCAGTGGCCTTTAGAGAAGCTACTTCCGACTTGTTTACGTCGAAGGAGCAAACGATTACAGCGTCTGCGTTTCGGCGAGTTGGCAGCATGCTAAAGAACTCTGCACGCTCTTGACTACTAGATATTTGGAAGATTGAAAGGTCGTAGCCTGCGGGATGAAGAACTTGATTTAGGCCTTGTATAATCGATGCGCTAAACCATAGTCGAATGCTGTCGCTAAGAAGCAGTGCAACTCTTAGTGTTCTTCCAGATTTTAGTGCTGCTGCGGATCTAGATATTGAAAAGTTTAGTTTTTCGGCAATAGCTAATACTTTGTTGCGCGTTGCTGCGGAAACCAAGTCTGGGCGCGTAAAAGATCTAGAAACAGTAGATACAGATACATGCGCCTGGTTGGCAACGTCTTGAATATTAGCTGGCATTTGAACTCCTTTATTCGCGCAGCAAAATGTTTATTTAATATCTTCATTAATATTGTTAAAACATATGCAACGCTAGTATATGAGCAGTGTTGCATATGAGAATTTTCATGTGCTTATTTGCGCTCATTACACAAACGTTTGCAATACGAACAATAATAGCAGGTTTTGCCGCAAAATCGCCAAAAATCGGGATTTTTTTCACATTTGATTTTTGCCTTCTTAAGTGGCGACATGCAAAAAATGACAACGTTTGACATTGTGGTTGCATGTAGTAAGATAAAAGTATTGGTTCGAGCGCGACCGCTCGCACAGGCGCGTACTCAAGGAGGAGAAAGTGACGAATCATGATTAATATGAGTGGAAAAGCAATACGCAAATGGTGGGCGCTATTCGCGCTGCCAACGTTTGCTGCATTTGTAATTGGCTTCTTAGTGCCATTTGTAATGGGCGTGTATCTTAGCTTTACTAAGTTCCATACTGTTACTGACGGAAAGTTTGTTGGAATCCGCAATTATCGCAAGGCTTTGCGCGACCCACACTTCCTTCATTCGCTAGTATTTACAACAGCTTTTACGGTTGTAACAACAATTGTTATTAATGTTATTGCATTCGCAATCGCTTACATGCTTACAAAAAAGTTTAAAGGCTCCAACCTATTCCGTACGGTATTCTTTATGCCGAATTTGATTGGTGGCATTGTTCTGGGCTACGTTTGGCAGGTAGTGCTTAATGGCATCTTGGGCTACTTTGGCCGTGCTATTACGTATTCTGCAACGTACGGATTCTGGGGCATGGTTCTTTTGATATGCTGGCAGCAAATCGGCTACATGATGATTATTTACATTGCTGGCTTACAAGCGCTTCCAGGAGACGTTATTGAGGCAGCTGCCGTTGATGGTGCAAGCCCAACGCAGACGCTGTTTAAGATTACAATCCCGCTTATGATGCCGTCTATTACGGTTTGCACGTTCTTAACGGTTACAAACGGATTCAAGCTATTCGATCAGAACTTGGCGTTGACTAATGGTGCTCCTTCTAGAAAGTCGGAGATGCTTGCATTAAACATCTTCAACACATTCTATGGAAGACTCAATGGTGAAGGCGTCGGTCAGGCAAAGGCAGTCATATTCTTCATCATTGTGGCTGTAATTGCTTTGATTCAGAACAGGTTGACAACTTCTAAGGAGGTGGCAGCATGAACGAGAAGACTAAGCATCCTGCGCTTTGGACCACGCTTTTTGCTGTAGTGAGTTTGCTGTGGATTTTCCCAATCGCGTTAGTGTTTATGAACTCCTTTAAGTCAAAGGTGTATATTGCTAGCGAGCCATTTTCACTTACTCCAAAGTCATTTATTGGTTTTGATAACTACGTTCTTGGCATTAACCGCACGAATTTGTTGATGAGCTTCTGGTGGACAATTGTTGTAACGATTGGCGCTGTGGCTTTGATTCTGCTTTGCACTTCTATGTGTGCTTGGTGGATTGTGCGAGTTAACAATTGGGCTGCAAAACTACTGTACGTTTTGTTCCTGTTTAACATGATTGTGCCATTCCAGATGGTTATGTTCACGCTTTCCAACATCACTACAAAGCTTGGATTGAACACTCCTTGGGGCTTGTGGATTATTTACCTTGGCTTTGGCGCAGGTTTGGCTGTGTTTATTTTCACAGGCGTTGTAAAGGGCATTCCTCAAGAGTTGGAAGAGTCTGCAATGATTGATGGCGCTTCTGTGCCACGCATATTCTTCCAGATTATTGTGCCGATTATGAGGCCTGCAATTATATCCGTTTCTATCTTGCAAACAATGTGGATTTGGAACGACTTCCTTCTTCCATACCTCACTTTGGATTTAAACAAGTACAAGACGGTTTCTATTGCAGTTCAATATTTGAAGGGCGGCTATGGCTCTGTTGAAATGGGTGCAATGATGGGCTGCCTGGTTATGGCAATTGTTCCAATAATAATCTTCTACCTAATCTGCCAGAAGTACATAATTAAAGGTGTTATGGCAGGTGCGGTAAAGGGCTGAGGTTTTTCTCCTTCGGATCTCGGCATGTATGATGGTGGTTGCAAGCGTTTGCAGCCACCATCATTTGTGTTTAAGCGTATCTTTGTGTTTAAGCGTATCTTATAGTGTATTGTTATTTTAGATTTGTTTAAGTTTGCTTAATTAGGCGGGAGTAGTTGTAATGATCTCTTTTGGAAGCCCTGATTCTAAGTTCGCTCAAGGAATGGAATCGTTTGCAGATGCGGTCTGGCTTACTGTTCTAATGATTATTACCAGCATTCCGCTTGTAACGGTTGGAGCGTCTATTACGGCCGCTCACGAGACAGCTAGACGTATTGAGCGTGGCGAGGCGCACACAACAGCAATCTACTTTAAGTCGTTTAAGAATAATTTTGTTAAGGCAACTATTATTTGGGCTATTTTAGGGCCACTTTTAGTTGTAATTATATGGTCTTGGATTTTTTTGCAACTTACTCCGCTTTTAATAATAAAGTTTGCGATTAGCATATTGTGGATCCTGGTTGCGCAGTGGGTGTTTGCATTGCAAGCGCGCTTTGAAAACTCGATTGGCAGAACTCTTATTAATTCGCTGATTTTTGGCGTTAGCTACGCTAGCACAACGCTTATAATGTTTTTGCTTGATTGCGTATTCTTTGCGCTTTTGTACCTTTCGCTAAGGTATTTTTTGCAAGGATTACCGCTGTTGCTTTTGCTTGGGTGGGGGTCTTTAATTATGCTCCACACGCCGCTTTTGGAGCGCGTGTTTGCTAAGTACGTTGCGGCTAATACGCAGTGAGGCGAACATCGCCATAGATGCTCGCCTCACTTAGGACATCAAAAACATAGCGCGTAAGCCGTGTCTACAGGCGACCTACGCGCTATGCGAGAGAGAAAGAAGTTACTACATGAGTAACAATCAATATTTATTATACTCTTGATTCAAGTGTTTGCAAGTATTTTTAACCTTTCTTTTTACATTTTTTGGTGGTAATTTTACAGTTATTTGTGCTTGTTAGCTAATTTTTTCGCCTCGCATAATGGCGGCCATATTGAGTACGCGTTGAGACTTAAAAACGTCGCCTGTATGAACAACGTTTCCATCTTTATCTGCAAGAGGAATACGCCAATTTGGATACTCAGTACTGGTTCCAGGCTGATTTTGCGAACGCTTCTCTCCAACTGCATCAACAAGCGCCACTTGCAAAAGCAAAGATGGGGAAGTGCGCATAATCGCGTGCATGGCCTCTACGATCTCTTGCACATGGTCTTCAACGTGTTCGGCAGCTTCCTTGCTAATCCATCCGCCATCCAAAAGCATCTTCATCATGGCGTCTCGCTCTGCGCTAGCAGCCTTTTGGAAGCTTTCTACGGAATCGGTAAGCAAGTGCAGCTCTTCGCGAATCTTAACATGCTCAAACGCAAGATAGCCTGCTGTAGGAGGCATGTCGTGAGTAGTAACAGATGCCAAAGCGTATTCGCGGTATGTAGAAGGATCTGCAAATATGATTTCCTTCTTTCCAGCCTTTTTAGCGGCTTTTTCGGCTTCGTCATTGTGCGTAAACCATTCAACAACGGTTCCAAGAATGCCATGCGAAGCAAGCACCTTAGAAACGTACGCAGGAACAGTGCCAAGGTCTTCGCCGATCACTAATCCGCCTGCGCGAGTGGCCTCAATACTAAGAACTGCAAGCATTGCGTCCACATTGTAGTAAACGTAAGCACCGTTCTTTGCGCCTTGGCCGCGCGGAATCCACCACAAGCGGAAAAGACCAAGCACATGGTCAATGCGAACTGCGCCAGCATGCAAGAACACGTTGTGAACCATGTCTCGGTATGCAATGTAGCCAGTTTCATCTAAGTAATTAGGGTCAAATGGCGGCTGACCCCAATCCTGACCCTGCTGGTTGTAGAAGTCTGGAGGCGCGCCAACGCTAACGCCATTAGCAAAGCGCTCTGGGCTCCACCACACGTCTGCGCCGTATCCGTGTACGCCAACAGCCATGTCTTGCATAAGTCCAATCGCCATTCCAGCGGCTTTAGCTTCTGCGTGAGCGGCGGCAACTTGCTCATCTGCAATCCATTGCAGCCAGCGGTGGAACTCAAGCAAATCAGCGTGCTCGCGTCTAAGCATGTCGATTTGAGGCGTGCCTTTGCCAGTTGTATCAAACCAAAGATTATCTCCCCAAGGAGCACCCCAAACTTCAAAAGCTACACACCAAGTAGCAAAAGCGTCTAAGTCTTCTCCAGAGCGCGCCTTAAAGTCTGCGAAATCCTGCTCGCGCTCGGCGCTTCTAGGCTGCTTAAAAATAATCTTTAAGGCTGGAAGTTTCGCGTTCCACGCGGCGTTAATATCCATTGGATTTGGATTGTTGTTAAGCGCTTCCACGCCCTCGTGCAAAATCTCCACCTCTTTGCGCTGGCTATCGCTAAGCTGCGCGTACTCTGGAATATCTTGCGGACGAATGTATGTAACATTTAAGAACCTGCGCGATTCTGGCAAGTAAGGCGAAGGCTCCAAAGGTGCCACTGGTGCGCACGCATGAATCGGGTTTATAAGCATAAAGTCGGCTTTGCCAATTCTGCCAGCGTCTTTAAGCAGCCTGCGCAAGTCGCCATAATCGCCAACGCCCCAAGATTCCTTTGAGCGAACGGAATAAAGCTGAGTCATGTATCCCCAACGATGGCGTTCCTTAACGCTTTGCGGAAGTGGGATTTTTGCTGGCGCGCAAATTAGAGTTGATTGCGCGTGTGCAACAGTTTTGCCATTTTTACCTTCGACTTTTGCAAGAAGAGTGTGGTAGCCCATTGGCAAGTCTTGTGGAAGCTCAAGAGTTAAGCCGTCTTCTTTGCTTGTTTCAAAGTTGTTAAGAGGCTCCTCGTATTGCGAACCATCTTCTAGCGTAAGCGTTATATGGATTTTTTCTGGGCTACTTGTAGCTTCTTCAGAGTGAATAGGAACAATCGTTTTTGTGCCAGTAAAGCATACCACGGTTGGTGGCAGCAGTTCGCTATCGCGCTTTTCTTGAACGTGCTTTAGCGAGTTCTCAATGCTTTCGCTTGTGGTTGCAGGGTAGCCCAACGCATCTAGCACGCCCACAAGTGCTTCGTCCGTAATTTCCGTATAGTCACCTAATTGGTCTATGTAGAAAGTTGCGACTCCGCATGCTTTTGCAAGTTTAATTAGTGGGCGAGCAAGCCTTTCTGCGCTTTCTTCTACGGGCACAGTCGTGGCAGCCTTTGTTTTGCCATTAGTTGTGCCATTGTCTGTTGTGCTCATGATGCTCCTTTGTTAATCGTGGCACATGTACGAGCATCGAATTGGTTGCAAACGATGCTAAATGGTGCGGTTCTCAACACATCGCTGGATTGAGGCACGCTCTAGCTAACCATTATATTAAGTATTGATATCGTTTGCAATATTGGCGATTTTTGTGGTATTTAACAAAAACCGCAGGAGGATAAATACCAACTGCGGTTTTTGTTATTTGTTATTTGTTATTTGCGATTATTCGCGCATGTTTGCTGGTTGCTGCAACTTGCGACTACTTGCGACGGATTCGCATAAAGTGCCAGCCAGCGCCGATTGCTGCGATTCCAGCAGTGATGCTGCCCACAACAGCTGCGATTAGCGTTGTGTTATTGCCTGCTGCGTGCTCACCGTTGTTTGCGGCAGCTGCCTGAGTGCTCTTATCGCTGTTATTGTCTTCGCTCTTAGAGTCTTCGTTTTTAGACTCCTCGCTCTTGGACTCATCGGATTCCTTCTGATTTTCATCTTTTGCGGAATCGTTAGATGCGTTCTTGTACTCTTCGCTCTTTGCTGCGCTTGCAGAGCTTGCTGTAGTAGCAGCAGAGGCGGCAGGAGCAGGAGCAACAGCAGCACGAGGCGCGCGTGCAGGAGTCTGTGCGGTTGCTGGCGACTTAGCAGTAGCATTTTCTACGAGTTCTTCTGCAGCTTTAGCGGTATTCGCAGGCTCCGTTTGATTTGCTGGAGCAGCACTGTGCTTAGGGGCAGCCTGTGGAGCTGACTCTTGTGGCGCACTTGGTGCATCATTGTTCTGTGGCGCAGCCTGTGGAGTGCTTGGAGCTGGAGCAGAAGGAGTCGCTTCCATAGAACCTACACCTGGAACAACACTCAAATTGCCGCCGTTTTGCTGCGCGTGGCTTCCTGCAAAGTTTCCTTGAGCAGAGCTACTGCCATTTTGCGCGTTGTTTCCTGGCTTCTGATCCTGTGGATTTGTATCCGCTGGAGGCTCTGGCGGTGTAAGCGGCGCTGGCTTCTGAGTCTGTGGATTCAAAGCTTCCTCAGCCTTAGATAGCAACTGATTAGATGAGTTAATCTTTAATATGCTAGAGTTCATTGTTTGAATTCGACCGCCTAAGCTTTGCTCAACTAGACCAAATACGCCAGTTGATGAAGCAAATTTTGCAGTGTATTCTGTTTGGACACTAGGTGGAAGATCTTTGATTGTCTCTTTAATCTTTTCCTTAATTTCTTCGGCTTGTTTCTTTATGTTAGCTATTTTTTCGCTTGTTTTATTTACTTTAGATATAACTTCTTGTGCCTGTGCCTTGGCTTTATTTAGCCTGTCTCTAGCTTCTTCAACAGCCTTTTTTGCTTCTTCGAACTTAGTTTCAAATTCTTTTAGCTGATTTGATAGTCGCTCAGAATCTGCTTGTGCTGTTTTAATATTTTCTTCAGCATTGTCTTTGTTTATTTTAGCGTTTTCAAGATTAGCAGTTTCGTCTAAAACATTTTTCTCTGCTTCTTGTGCTTTGCCTATTTCTTCCTGTAATTTGCGAGCAGATTCTTGAGCAGCATTAGTAAGCTCTTCTAGCTTAGACTTAGCAGTGTTTAATGATTCTTCTGCTTCTTGCTTAGAACCTTCTAACTCTTCTATAGTCTTCTTATACTCAGCTATTTCGGATTCTTTATCTAAAACTTCTTTAGCTAATTTTTCAGCTTCAGCCTTCTTTGCATTAGCATTTTTGCTAGCTGTTTTTGCTTCATCAGAAGCTTTTGCTAAAGAGTTTATCTCTGAAGTTAATTCTTTAATTGCAGAAGATAATTCGCTAATTTTTGCAGACTTGTCAGCTGCAGCAAGTTCTTGTTGGACGGACGCAGCTTCTTCAACAGCCTTTTTTGCTTCTTGCTGTTTTTGTTCAGCATCTTTCTCCAGTTGTTTTGCTGCATCTTGTGCTTGATTCTTCTTTTCGGATAAATTATTTATTTTTTCAGCATTGTCAGCACTGCCAAGTTTTCCGTTAGATTCGAGTTTGCGAATCTCTGCCTCATAATTATTTATTTCTGATTGTTTACTTTCATATTCATTTTGTTTTTGCTTTGCTTCTTGCTGTTTTTGTTCAGCATTACGATTTTTCTCTTCAAGATTCTTCTTCAAAGTATTAATTTTTTCAGAATTATCTTTGTTATCTTTTTCTGCTGTAGCTAATTCTTTTTGTAATTGTTCAAGTTTTGGATTGAGATTGTTAATTTTAGAGTCAGCTTCATTTCCAGCTGATTCCTTTTGCTTTGCTTCCTTTTCAAGCTTTTCAGCTTCTGCCTTAGTAGATTCAGACTTTTGCTTTGCTTCCTTTAAGGCAGACTCAAGTTCAGACTTTTTAGACTGCTCTTGTTCTAGAGCCTTTGAAGTCTCATCGAAATCTGCTTGCTCATCTTTAACGACTTCATCTTGTTTGTCTTTTTTCTCTGAATTTATCTTATTTACTTGTTCAGCATTTTGCTTAGCAGCATCAGCCTCTGCCTTAACTCTTTTGGCATCTTCTACGGCTTTAGTCTTAGATTCAATTTCTTTTTCAGCAATAGACTTCTTCTGTTTTGCTTCTTCTATATCTTTTTCAGCTTTTTTAATGCCTTTTTCAGCATTTTTCTTATTTTCTATGGTTTCATTAACTTTGTTATTTGCAGCTTCTGCCTGAGTTTTAGCGTTTTCTATTTCTTGCGCTACTGCGTTAGTCTCATTATTTGTTTCACCAGAAGCTTTGTTTGCTTCAGATGCTTTATTTGCAAGTTCTTTGATCTGTTCGTCTGCTTGTGACTTAGCTGCCTTCTGAGCCTCAGTTAGTGAGTTGTTGCCAGCAGCAGAATCGCCTTGCGGATCAACAGCAACAACTTCGCTCATGCGGTCAAAGCTTTCGCCAACTTGTGCAACAGAAGAAACTGGAGCTACATGCGTAGTTTGATTATCTTGCGTCAAGGTTGTAGTTGTGGCAGCGTTTGCTGCGTTTGCAATGCTCATGCTTCCAATAAGAGCCAAAGAGCTTGCTCCCAAAGAGATGGCGGCTGCAATCTTAGCGTTCATATTTACCTCATTCTTCAAATCATTTAGGTTTGGGGGGTGGGGATATTTGTTTAATTATCAAGTTGTAAGATCAAAGCGCTAACTGTTTATTAAGTTTTGCGTCTCTGTCTTGTTACTGAACTTTCTCCTCTCCACCATCGCGAATATACGCAAGGGGGGTATAAAGTCTAAAAATGATTCTAGCAGAACAGCAGGAATAATTCGCACATTTTGGCAAGTTATAAGGAACAATTAAGGAAATTACAAGGTTTTGCCTTGAAATATTAGTATTCGACCAAATATTCGGCTAAGTATTTGAAAATATTAGTATTTAACTATAAACCCAAAAATAATCCCGACTTTGTTTCCAAATCACAAGAATAAGGGAACAAAATCGGGATAAAATGCGATTCGAGCGCTAAAAAAACTCGAGCAATCTAGCGCGCTTGTTGCTTAACACAACGAATGTACGCGGCGGAATATGAACCGCGCGCGGATCGCCATTATCGTCGCAAAGCATTGATGCGCGGCTGCCGGAAGCGCTGCCAATCCATCTATCAAAGTACTCGCTGGAGTCCAGCACACAGCGCCATTTTTTGCGGCTTGCGCAAGGCTCAGGCAAATCAACCGTTGCAGACGCATCTTTCATAGGATTAGCGCACACAATCAAGTCGCTTTCAATTTGCTCCGCAAGAACAGAATTATCGGATGCATTAAGACGAGTGTGCTGAGCATCGTAAAACTCCGCATTCTTAGCGCGAAGTTTTATAAGCGCGCTATACCAGTCTACAAGCGGTTGGAATCGCTTAGCTCTAGACCAATCAAGCTGGTTCATAGCAACTCCGCGATTATAGGAGTTATCGCAACCATGCTTAGTGCGGCCAAACTCTTCGCCGCCAAGCATAAATGGCATTCCAGCGGAGCACAAAATTATGCCAGCGCTAAGAATGTTAGCGCTGAAGATGTCTGCAACGCTGTTTGGATCGCTTGCGTCAAAATCGCAGTTAGACGCATTGTCGCGCATAGAAATGCACAGCTTATCCCACAAAGTCAAATCGTCGTGAGCAGAAACATACTGCACAATCTGGCCAACACTCTTACCAGCACAAGGCATACCACGCCAGCCATTAAACGCATTGCGCACAGGATCTGCCGTCCAGAACTCGTTGCTATTTACATAGCCGCGGTCTCGATGATCCATAACATTGCCCTTAATCGTGTCACGAGACTCATCACTAAACCAGCCGATTCTAGAATCAAGGAAGTCGCGTCCATCTTTATCTCCCATAGGGCAATCATCGGCTACAGCTGCAGCATCCGCACCCCACGGCTCTCCATACATAAGAATATCTTTGCCGCCATCAAGCTTATCTAGTTCGGCACGAATCATATTCAAAGTTTGCGCATCCGTTAAGCCCATAAGGTCAAACCTAAAACCATCCACATGGTAGCAGCGCGCCCAATGCAAAATAGACTCAATCATAAAACGTCTAAACATTGGGTGATCGGAAGCCATTTCGTTGCCGCAGCCCGATCCGTTTGCGAATCCGTCATCTTCCTTGCGCCTGCAAAAATAGCCAGGAGCAACGCTTTCAAACGCATTCGATGCTGCTTCAAACATGTGATTATAAACAACATCCATAACTACGCGCATGCCATTCTTGTGCAAAGCGCCAATCATTGCCTTGCACTCGCGGATTCTTGCTGTGCCGTCGTACGGGTTGCTGGAGTATGCGCCTTCTGGCACGTTGTACGCGTGAGGATCGTAGCCCCAATTGTAAAGCGAATCAACACTTTTTCCATCTTTGCGTGCAGACGAAATCGCAACCTCATCCACAGTCGCAAAATCGTAGATTGGCATTAGTTGAACGTGAGTTACGCCAAGTTTTTTAAGATAGTCGATTCCAGTAGGGAAGTTGCTATCTGAATCTAAAGTTGTATGCGAATCTGTAAAAGCAAGATACTGACCGCGGTGTTCTGGCTTAAATCCGCCATTTGCATTGCTGCTAAAGTCTTCAACGTGCATCTCCCACACAACGGTTGCATGGCGCACAAACTCTGGCGACTTATCTTTGTGCCAGTCAGCTGGGCTAACGCGTTCCTCACTTACAACCATGCTGCGCTCGCCATTTACGCCGCTAGCAACACCCCAAGGGTCGCTTGTGCGATTCACTTTTCCATCTGCAAAAGTAACAAGAAAGTCGTAGTAAACGCCATCTAGCCTTTGCAATATTGACGTTCTCCATGCTCCGTCGCGCAATGGCTTCAAATCGCGTGTTTTAAAAGGTTCGCTGTTGTTTCCTGTTTCAAAAAGTCGCAGTGTTACGCTCGATGCTGTTGGCGCCCAAAGCGTAAATGTGGTCGATCTTTCGTTAAGCGAGAATCCGAGCTGCCCCGAATAAACTGGCCATTGTGTTGAAGGTGGGAACGTCATGAATATATCCTTTTGTATTTTATTAAATTATTTAGCATAAAATACGAAGGCCGAAACGCTTTTAACGCTCGACCCCCATATTTCACCAAACTCTACAATTAATGCAGAGCTTACTATCCCTTAACAGAGCCAGACATCGACTCTTCGTAGAATCGTTGCATAACAATGAACAGGATTGCGATTGGAATGGAAACGCACACAGCTCCAGCGGAGAATCGTGCGAACCAGTGATTAATGTATTCTCTCTGCAACATTTGGTACAAGCCCAAAGCCACAGTGTAATTATCTTGAGTACGAGCAATCGTCTTAACCAAAACGAAGTCAAGCCATGGACCCAAGAAGCTAACAATAGCTTGGAACACAATCATAGGCTTGCAGATTGGAAGAATAATCTTCCAGAACACTTGCCAAGTTGTGCAGCCATCCAAGTAGGCGGCCTCGTCCAAAGACTTTGGAATCGTATCCATGTAGCCCTTCATAACGTAGAAGCCCATGCCGCTACCGGCAGAGTATACGATAATCAAGGAGATAAGAACAACAGAGCCATTCGTTAATCCAAAAGCCTTCAAAATGAAGTAGATAGCGATAACTGCCATGATTCCTGGGAACATGCCAAGAATCAAAGCAATATTCATGAATGTCTTACGACCGCGGAAACGCAAGCGAGACATGCAGAACGCTACTACAAGCACGAAGAACAGAGAGATAATGCACACGAAAATAGACACAATCAAGGTGTTCAAGAACATTCGTGGGAAGTCAAGAACTTCTCGCTCAGTAAACAGCTGAATGTAGTTGTTAAACGTGTACTTAGTTGGGAAGAACGTTGTCTGGTATGGAGCGGTGTTTTGGTTAAAGCTTTCCAAGAACACCCATACGATTGGCGCGAGCCAAATAATAGACATAATAATCAGGAAGATATGAGTGATGATATCTCCGATTATGCGGCGCACGCGCTGATCGCGCCAGAATGGAACGCTGCGTGTACTATGCACAGTTTGTTCGCTTTGCATAAGATCCTTCTTATTACTCACCGGAATCCCTCCTCATTCTTGTAGGAGCCAGAGTTGCGGTATGTTATCAAAGCAACAATCGCAAGCACAATGAATGTCATAATGCCGATTACCGCGCCCATGCTGTAGTTATCTTTATCAACCGTAAGCTTGTACAGCCATGTGATGAGCAAATCAGTCTTACCTGCCGAAGAGCCGATTGGTGTTGGCTCGCCGCCAGACAAGAGGTAAATAACGTTGAAGTTGTTAACATTGCCAGTGAACGTTGTAATTAAGTATGGAGTCATAACAAAGAAGATGTATGGCATAGTAACGTTCATAAAGCGCTGCCACCAGCTTGCGCCATCAAGTTCTGCTGCTTCGTAAAGCTCTGCTGGAACATTTTGCAAAATACCAGTGATTTGCATGATTGTGTAAGGAATACCAACCCAAAGGTTGATGAGAATAACGGTAACCCTTGCCCATGTAGCGTCCTGGAAGAATGGCAGTGGGGAATGAATCCATCCAGAAGAGATGAGAAGACGGTTAATAGCGCCATCTCTTTGCAGCATGCTGTGCATAACAAGCAAAGACACAAACTGTGGAACTGCGATTGTAAGCGAGAAGCAGATGCGCCACAAGCTCTTAAGGCGAGTAGTGCGCCTGTTAATAATCATTGCCATAAACATGCCAAAGAAGAAGTTCAAGAATGTAGCGAAGAAGGCCCAAACAAGGGTCCAAATCAAAACATCGAAGAAGATTCCAGCATTAATGGTTCCAGTTGTGTTTCCAAGAATCTTAACAAAGTTGTCTAAGCCAACCCAGTGGAACAGGAGCGTGTGATCACGGTCGTAATTTGTAAACGCCATTGAAATCATGAATGCTAATGGCAATACCGTAAACAGAACAATTCCAGCGGTTGGAAGAGTCATAAAACCAACGTGTGCGTGGCGATCTAGCAAAGACTCAACATCTTTTACAAAGGTTATAGGCTTTTCTCCGCGCTTTACAAAAGATTGAGCCTTGTATGCGCTACGCAAAGCCAAAGTAGCTAAATAAACTAAAACAATGATTGCTGCAATGCTCATAACGCCATACAGCAAAATCTCAACAGAATTATCTCCAGCAACGTAATGCCAGAAGCCGTTAATCTTTACTCTGCCTTGTTTTCTAGTGCCGAGTGTACCGAATTTTGGTAAATATTCCGCACCAGTTGTGGCCAAGAAGGCAAGAACTCCAGCCTCGCATAGAAGAAATACGAGACCTTTCACGTACTGTTTGCGAACGAAGTTACCAAAACCAAAGATAATTATCGAAACCCAAGACAGTGCGTCTGCGTGCTTTGCAGCCTCCTGTAGTGAGTATTGCGAAGGAGCCACAAATTCATCGGCAGAAGGTGCCTTCTTTCGCTTCCCTCGCTTGGTGGATGTCGTGCCAGTCATGACATGCCTTTCCGTAAAATTGTGGGGCTTATACAAGCAAAGAACGCCCCGCCCCGATTTATTAATCCTTAGGGGAGCGGGGCGTCCTTGCCGTGTTTTTCTAAATATTATTTTCTTTTAAAAGAATTTAATATTTAGAAAATAGTCATAAGTTATTACTTACTTCTTAAGAGCTTCCTCAAAGCCCTTCTGGAAGTCTGCAATCTTTGCAGCGGCGTTGCCGTCGTTGACTTCCTTGTTGGCCAATGCAGTACCGAAGGTCTTCATTGGATCCCAGAAGGCACCCATTTCTGGAACGGTTGGCTGCAAGACAGAAGTCTTAGCAATGGTGTTCATCTGAGCAACAGCGGCTGGGTTATCCTTAACGAGATCGCTCAAAGCCTTAGCAACTGGAATGTCGCCGTGAAGCTTGTACATCTGCTCCTGGGATTCCTTAGAGCCGAGGAATGCAGCGAACTTAGCGGCCATCTCTGGAGCCTTGGAGTTAGGGTTGTAAGCAACAGCCTTAGAGCCAGCGAAGGACTTCATCTGGTGCTCGCCATCTTCGGACTTAAACTTTGGAAGCTGAGCAGCAGCGTAGTTGTCGCCCAAAGCCTTCTTTACGTCGCCAGCATCCCAAGAGCCAGAGAAGTAAGCGTCAACAGTGTGGTTCTTAATGCCAGACAAGCCAGCGCCATCGCCATCCATTACAAAGTTCTTGTTCTGAATGAGCTTTGCAACATACTTAGTGATTTCGGCAGCCTTGTCACCAATCTTGATGCCAGCCTTGCCGTCGTTGCTCTTCTCACCGAAGAGGGTCATGTTGCCATCAAGGTAGAAGCCTGGAAGGTACCAAGCGTTGCTAATGTCGAAAGCAACCTTGCCCTTTTCGAGCATCTTATCGAGGGACTTAACGTCTTCGTCGGAGAACTTGGACTTATCGTAGTACATGAACCAAGTGTTGCCCATGTATGGAACGCCATAAAGCTTGCCATCTTGAGCGGTTACAGACTGGATGATGGTCTCATCGTTGTCTCCCTTAACCTGCTTTGCAGCATCGTCGCTCAACTCGCCAATTGCGTTTGCCTTTACCAAGTCGCCGAGCTGATCGTTAGGGAACAGGTAAACATCGGCAGCGGCCTTAGCGTCCTGCTTAACTGTCTTAGCAGCATCTGGTGGTGCAACAACAGCGTTCTTAAAAGTAACTTCTGGGTGATCCTTCTGGAAGGCTTTCTCCATAGCCTGAATCCAGCCGCCAGCCTTCTGATCTTCGGAAGAAGACCATACGGTGAGCTTTACTGGGTTCGACTTGCTGCTGGAGCCAGCGTTGGTGCTAGAACCGCATGCAGCAAATCCAAACATAGTGGCGATTGCGAGGCCTGCGCCCAGCACTTTCTTCATATTCGTCATCCTTGACCTCCTATATCATGCCAGCTTGGCATGTTCTTTGGTGGCATAGTAACAAATTTCATGTGACGCAACTTCGACGTTTCTCTGCGTTTTTGCAGCGTCACATTTGTTGTTGAAATCTGTTTATAAGCAATGTGTAGTATACACGTATATATTGTAGTTGGCAAATCATGTTGCGCGCTATTGGAAAAATTTCCGCTAAAGTTGTTTATTTTTGATAAAAAGTTATATTTTATTTTGTAAATCAGTAAATTTATCGGAATTTTATTATTGATTGTTTGACGCGAAGACAGGTCATGTCGCTCGCGCGGCGAAGACGTTCGCGCGCTTAGACCGCGTGCGAGTCGACGATTTCGAGCTGCATAATGCGCGAGAAATCACCTCGACTCGCTGAGCCGCTTAGCGTAGAAGCACGGTGTGCTTCTACGGCGGCGAAGACGTGAGCGCAGCTAATCTGCGCGAACGACAACCTGCCTTCGCGCTACGCTTTAAGCACTCAGGCAGGTCGTCGCGCCCGAGAATGTACGTGATTTAGGTCAAATCTGGTACAAAACCCGGGAAAAGCAAGAATGTTAATAGTAAAATAAAAGATAAGTCACGCCAACAAAACCAACAAAACGGGGGAAATATGCAAAACGAACATGCGCAATGGCTGCGCGACGCCGTATTCTACGAAATCTACCCACAAAGCTTCTACGATTCAAACGGCGACGGAATCGGCGACATTCCAGGCATAATCGAAAAACTCGACTACGTAAAATCGCTTGGTTGCAACGCGATTTGGCTAAATCCTTGCTACGATTCGCCATTTAAGGATGCAGGCTACGACGTGCGCGACTACAAAAAAGTGGCAGCGCGCTACGGCACAAACGAGGATTTGCAACGTCTTTTTAGCGAAGCGCATAATCGCGGAATGCACATTTTGCTAGACCTTGTTCCAGGTCACACAAGCGAAGAGCACGAGTGGTTTAAGCAAAGCTCGCGCGCGCAAGAAAACGAGTTTAGCAAGCGATATATATGGACAGACAGCGCGTTCAGTGGCTATTCCATGCCGTTTATTGGCGGCGAAAGTGAGCGAGATGCAACGTATATTCTTAACTTCTTTAAATGCCAGCCAGCGCTAAATTACGGCTTTGCGCAAAGGGATCGCGCGTGGCAATCCGCGCCAGATTCCGCGGAGGCGGCTCAAACGCGCGCTGCAATGGTTGATGTTATGCGATTCTGGCTTTCGCTTGGCGCAGACGGATTCCGCGTAGACATGGCGGATTCGCTTGTAAAAAACGACGACAACAATGGCCCTGGAAGCCTTGGCAAAGACAACACGATTCGCGCATGGCAAGAAATGCTGGGCGCTGTAAAAGCCGAGTATCCGCAGGCTGCTTTTGTTTCGGAGTGGGGCAGGCCTCGTCAGGCGCTGACTGCTGGATTCGACATGGACTTCTATTTGAATTGGCGATGGGATGGGAATCCTAACGGTTATGCGCGCCTGGCTAGAGATGTGGATAATGCGCTAGACAGCAGCCCCGAGCACGACCACAGCTACTTTAATGCGCGCGGCGGCGGCAGCATTTGCCCATTCTTAGACGATTATTGCCCGCAGTATGAGGCTACTTGCAACGAGGGCTACTTTAGCTTTATAACGTGCAATCACGATACACCGCGCCTGGCTCCGCGATTAAGCGAGCGCGAAAGGCGGATTGCGTTTGGCATGATTCTTACAATGCCAGGTGTGCCGTTTGTGTATTACGGCGACGAAATCGGCATGAAATACCGCGATATTCCTACAAAAGAGGGCGGTTATGCGCGCACGGGTACGCGTACGCCAATGCAGTGGGATGATTCTAAGAATTTTGGATTCTCCACGGCCGCAAAGTCGAAGTTGTATTTGCCTGTTGAAGCGCGCGCGGATGGAAGGACTTGCGCGAACTCGCGCAAGCAGGCCGTGCAAAGTGGTGAGATTCCAACGGTTTTAGGGCAGGAGCAGGATGGCGATTCGCTGCTTAACTGGGTGCGCGCGCTGATTGCTTTGCGTCACGAGTGCGCGGCGCTGCACGCGGATGCCACTTGGCGAGTGTTGCACGCGCCTGTGGATGGTCGCAGTTTTGCGTACGAGCGGTGCGCGGCTGGGTTGGATGGGTCGGCTGGCGAATCCTCTACAGATCGATGCATTGTGGTTATGAATCCTGGATTAAACGAGGAGACGATTTCGCTTAGTGCGCTTGCAGGGATTACGCCAGAAGCGATTTTGCAGCCGCGGATTTCGGTTGGAGCGGTTGCTTGCGATTCTTCCGCGCTTAAACTCGGCGCGCAGTCCTTTGCTCTGTTTGCTTTGTAACACGATTTTCCTATTTGTTGTTGCGCGAGCGATATTTCCTATTTGGTGTTGCGCGAGGTTTGAGTATTTCTCTCCTCGCAGGCGCGCCAACCTGCCTTTTCGCTTAAAGCGTAGCGCGAAAAGGCAATTTGGCGCGCTGAGCCACTCAAGGCAGAAGCACTGCTTCTGCGTGGCGAAGACGTTAGCGCGGCTAATCCGCGCTAACGATACGACCTGCCGTGTAGTGCGTTTGTACTTAAAATATGGCGTGTCGTCATACAAACGCACTACATAAACGCACAAAACTGTAGTGTGTTTGTATTTGATTTTGGTGTTTTTTGATACAAACGCACTACAAGAAATGCACAAAATATTGAACAAAAGTCAACATAAACAACAAAGCACGGAAAACAACTCCGCATTTTGTAGCTCTAATCGGCGTGTCTAACAACAAAAAGCGGAAATAGTTGACGCGTTATGCATAGCTCGAAGTCGTCGATTCGCCGCGAAAAATCTCGAATCTCCACTGCACTTGATGTAATATACGTACTTATATACGCACTTAACGCCACGCATGCGAGCAAGAGGTGAATTATGGACGCGCTAAAACCAAAGATCCGCGCAGACAAGAACATAAAAATGGGGATTACGCTCAAAAAGTTCAAGCTGCTCGGCGCTGTAATGATGATGCTCAGCGCGTTCGGCACAACCGTGATTCCGCACCTTTTTGGCGGCCTTTCCAACTCCAACATGTGGAGCCTCACCGCTGCCGTAGTGTGCGAAGTTATAAGCTGGTCGGCTCTGCCGTGGTACGCGTGGCTGCTTGTTCGCGGCTATCAAAACACGCATAACCTCAACCTTTACACGCTTCGTCTGCTTGTGTTGGCTCTTATTTGCGAGGTTCCGTACGACTTTACAACCTTTGGATGTGCTTTCGATATGCGCTCGCAAAACCCAGTGTTTGGGCTTGTTATTGCGCTGTTTGTGCTTTCGGGAATCGACATGGTTCGCGCGCGTTTTAAGGGCGCGCAAAAAGTGGCGTCAATCGTAGTAATTCTGGTTGCAGGAATATTGTGGAATCTTTTCGGCAAAGTTGGCTTTAGGCAGAATATTTTTTGGGGCGGAGCTTTACTTTTAGGATTTGTTTTGATTTTTAGGTTCCTAGAAAACCACGAGATTCGCATGGAGCTGATTGCTGGCGCTTTCGGCGCTATGTCGCTTTTGGCGCCTGGCGTTGGTGTGGCTGTGTTGCATTACCGCAGTCCGTATGGCGATGGCCCTAAGCAAACTAAGCAATTCCGCTGGCTTATGTATGCGTGGTATCCGCTTATGCTTGTAATCGCAAGCGTGTTCACGATTCTGCTTTAGGCGCAGCCGTAGAATTTCTTATAATAAGTTGCACTGGGGCTGTAAGATGTCTTCGCGCTACAGCTTTACCTTCTATAAGAGATATCGCAATGTTCCCAGCTTGTTCTGCCATTGTTTTAGGATTTTGACGGATTGTGGTTAGTCCAGCCTCTTTTGCATAAGTGCCATTGTCGAATCCTATAATCGATAAATCTTCAGGCACGCGAATTCCTAATTTTTGTAATCTAAACAAGAACGGCATTGCTGTTGAATCCTGGTGGAAGCATATTGCAGTAGGCGGATTTTCTTGTGTAAAAAGTTCAGAAAGAGTGGCATCTATAGGGTCATCTTTTATGTCTATTGGCAGTACTTTCCCTTGCATTCCGTCAATATTGTTGCACACGTTTTCAAAGCTTGTTATTCTTCTTGACGAGCTAAAGCGGAAAGATGAACAAAAATGCTCATACACGTATAAAAGACGCTTATGCCCTAATGTTGCTAAGTGTCGAATCGCAAGTTTTATACCCAGAGCATCGTCGATTCCGATTGATGCAGAAAGCACTTTAGAAGCTGTGCAGTTTATTCCAACAATTGGTACGTTTATGCGTTGTAATTGTTCGGCCTCGTTGCTGCTTATGTCAAATGACGATACGATTATTGCGTCTGTGTTTGCGCGTAAAGGCAGCTCTTTAAAGAAGTTTTTCCTTTGTTCAACTCCCTCTAAAAGGTGTATTACAAGGTCGTAGCCGTTTTTGTTAAGTACGCTATTTAATCCTTCTATAATTGCTGCGCTAAACCATTCGATTTTACTGCTTCCGATTAGCAGCGTTATGCGATACGATTTGCCTGTTTTAAGCTCTCCAGCGGTTCTAGAAACAGTGAAATCCATTTGTTCGGCTGCGCGCATGACTTTGGCGCGTGTAGATGCGGAGACTTTTTCTGGATGCGCGAATGTTCTGGAGACGGTTGCAATCGACACTCCTGCCAGTGTTGCTACATCGCAAATACTAGTTTTTGACAAGTCGCACCTCTTTTAAGCGTTTTAGCTGCAGCGTTTTAACCGCATCTCTTGTAATCACCCTGCTTCCAGTTATCATAAATGAAAAGGTTTACATTTTTAGACACGCCGCCTAAAAAGTATTTATTCATGCAAAAATAGCCTAGTATTAAGGATTCAAAATGAAAACCTTTACATTTACATTTTTAATGTTTGACCGAGCTAAACGTAAAGCAATATTATAAAGTTACCCATCAATTTCACGAGGAAGTGGAGTAGTAATGAAAATTAAAAAAATATGCATATCCTGCATAGCAGTTTTAGGAATGATTTCTACGCTTGCCGCATGTGGGAATAGTGGTGCAGCAGGAGTAACCGATACAAAGAAAGACAAAGGCCTAGCTGTTATGGGTCAAGCTTTAAAGTATGACCCGAATCATTTAGTAAATCAAGGAAAGCCAATCCAACTCGAGTATTGGAGCTGGGGAGATGCATCCACCGATCCAATTTACGAAATGATTAAGGATTATCAAAAGATTTATCCAAATGTGAAGTTTAAGACTAAGAACGTTGCCTGGGATGATTATTGGACAAAGCTTCCACTTGCTCTAAAAGGAACAAAAGGCCCAGCTTTGTTTAATATTCACAATTCCAAAGATGAACTTATTCGCCCGTACGCTGCTGACTACAAGATTGACAAAGCTGCTATGGAATCGGATTACGCAACGGCGAGTGCGCATGAAGATGCTAAAGGTAATGTAAAGTACATTGATTCTGTAATCAACACGGGAAACATCTACTACAATAAGAAGCTTTGGAAGGAAGCTGGTTTAACTCAGGCAGACATTCCTACGACTTGGGATGAGTTGCGCGAAGTGGCAAAGAAACTCACTAAGTGGAATGGTTCCAAGATGGAACAGGCTGGATTCAACGTGAATGGCGATGCTTATGCTGCAATCAATCAAGGATTGAACTATCAGCGTGGTGAACTTGCTTTTGATGAAAGTGGCAAGAAGCCTAATTTTGACAACAAAGTCACGCGTGAAAACATGAAGTTCTTGAAGAACTTGTACGACAAAGACAAGGTTATTTCTACTGACTTTGGCACGGATTACACGCAAAGCTTTGGAAACGGCCAATCTGGAATGGTTTATGCCTGGGGATGGCTCGAAGGTGTGCTAAAAGAAAAGTACCCAAATATTGAATATGGAGTCTTCCCAACTCCAACATTCACAAAAGAAAAGCCATTTGCGTACGATCGCTACAATGGAGAATCCACTCCAGGAATTAACGCTCACCAGTCAAAAGATCAGCAAGAGGTTGCTCAAGACTTTATTAAGTTCATTCTTGCTAACGACGCGTTTATTCGCTCGGCGGTAAAGCATTTGAACTCGTTCCCAGCAAAGAAGTCTTTGCAAAACGATCCTGAGATTCTAAAGGCTCCAGTAATGGCTGCGATTCAGCCGCGTGCAAATCGCCTAATCTGGCCAGGAATCACGCCTTCTACCGTGGAAACAAGTAGCAAGGCTGCTTTCCAGAACGTTATGCAAAATGGTGAGTCTATTGATGATGCAATCAAAGAGGCTCAGGCAACAATGGTCAAAGATATGAAGAATTCTAAGTTTACGTCTGCAGAAAGTAAGTATGAGTTCTTCAAAGAGCACAAGTAAAAACAAAGCAGACTAGTTAGCTAGTTGTAAATCGTAATCACTGTGCTCAGTAGGTAAGGCAAGGAAAATCATGGAACAAGTTAATCAGGATTCTCATTTGAGCAAAATGAGAAAACATAATGGTGGTATGTTAAAAATAAGCACTGCTCTTTCTCGAACCTTCTCCTTTCGGAATATAGCAGTAGTGTTTCTGATTGTTTATTTTGTGATTTTTCTTGCCTATCCAATATATAAGGCTTTTGCAGGCAGCTTCCATGAATGGAATCCGCTTGTTGGAACATACAATTGGGTTGGGCTGGATAATTTTAAGCAGATTTTAGTAGATAAGTTATTCTGGAAGTCCATTGCAAACACTGCAATCTTTACGTTTGTATCTGTTGTATTCCGCGTTATTCTTGGCATTGGTTTTGCAATGTTGTTAAGCTCCAAGCTTGTTAAGTGCAAAGATACTCTGCGAGGTCTTTTCTACATGCCAACAATTACGCCGTTGGTGGCAGTGAGCTTTGTGTGGATGTGGATGTTTGACCCGCAGTTTGGCATGATCGATAGGGTTACAGGCTTAAATATCAACTGGTTGCACAGTTCCACTTGGGCTATGCCAGCAATCATAATAATGACAATTTGGAAAGACTTTGGCTACGCAACGGTATTATATTTGGCTGGATTAATGAATCTGCCAAAAGATGTTTACGAAGCGGCAGAAATCGATGGCGCTAATAGCGTGCAAAAATTCTTTAGAATAACAGTTCCATTGCTAAAGCCAACAACACTTTTTATAGTAATCACATCTATGATTGGCTATATTCAAGCGTATGTTCAGATTCTTGTTATGACCAATGGCGGCCCAGGAACATCAACGTACACAATCAGCTATCTGATTTTTGATCAAGCGTTCCAAAAGTATAACTTTGGAATCGCATCTGCAATGAGCGTCATTCTGTTTATAATCACTGGAATCCTAACATTCATAATGTTTAAAGCGTCTAAGGATAGTGAGTTAGTATGAAAAAACAAAATCTTAAAAAGAGCATTATTGGATGGTTTCTAACAATATTCCTATTCTTATTGTCTTTCTTAACAATCGTGCCATTTATTTGGATGTTTGTATCTTCCTTTGCTCCAAACAGTGACATTGTGCGCATAGATGGTGGGTTGTTCCCAAAGCCGAGTACGTTTGGGAATTACGTTGGGATTCAAGAGAAATTCGACTTTTTGAGGCTATTCTTTAACTCATTGTTTATATCGGTAGTTAAAACGGTAATAGCCATTTACACGAGTGCCGTTCTTGGATATGTGTTTGCAAAAATGAGATTCCGTGGCAGAAATCTGCTTTTTGGAATAGTAATAAGCACGATGATGGTACCGTGGGCAGTAACAATTATTCCTCAATACGACATGATGACTAGCTTTGGTTGGCAAGACACGTATCGCGCGCTTATAGTTCCAGGCTTAATAAGCGCATTTGGAATCTTCTTATTCCGACAATCAATAAGCGGAATATCCGACGAATTGATTGAAGCAGCAAAACTAGATGGAGCTTCGGATTCTAGAATATTCCACAGAATAATTCTGCCAATGAGCCACAATACTATTGCTGCGCTCGCGATATTTACGTTCTTGTGGAATTGGGAAGACTATTTGTGGCCATTCCTTATGATTACAGACGAGAAAAAGCAGCTTCTTGCAGTTGGATTGAAGACGTTTAGCGGAAGATTTGGAACTGACTACGGCGGTTTGTTTGCTGCGGCATCGCTTGCTATTATTCCTGTAGTAGTAGTGTACTTGGTGTTCCAGAAGCAGTTTATTGCTGGAATTTCAACCGGCAGCGGTAAGTAGAAAAGGGCGGGTCGAATGACTTTACAAGATGCGCGTGAAGCGCTGGGAACACAGGGTGTGCAAGACGCGCACATTTTTTACGATTATGCCAAAAATCCGCTAGCTAAGGCAAAAGAATCGCAGGTTATAAGCGGCAAAAATTGGCGAATTACGTTAATCACGGATTCGCTTGTGCGCCTTGAGTGGAGCGAAAACGGCGAGTTCGTAGACGCGCCTACACAAACAGTTGTAAGGCGAAACTTTGAGGGCAGCGCGCAGTTTGCCGCGGGAAAATCGCAAGCAACCGAAGATGAAGCATCGCGCGCTTTTAATCCAAAATCTGTTAATCCAAAATATAGTGTAAAAAACTTAGAAAATGGCTGGATAGAAGTCGAAACCGAAAAACTGTTGATTACGTACAACCAGCAGCCGTTTAGCAAAGAGGGCTTGAGCATTGTTGTGCGCGGAGTGCCAGGCTCGCAATTCAACACGTGGCATTACGGCGACGAGTGCCACGGCAATTTACTCGGCACAGCGCGAACAGTGGACGAGGCGGATGGAGCCGTAAAGCTTGGAACGGGCGTAATATCTCGCGATGGGTGGGCCGTGTTAGACGATTCGCGCTCGGCAAAAATCGCGTATGCGGCTGCTGTTGATGGAAAAGAAAACCCATACGGGGCATGGGTGGAGCCGCGCGCAAAGGCGGATGGCAGTGTGTCTGGGGAGTCTGCCGAATCTGCCGAATCATCTAAATCAAACTCTAAAGACCTATACTTCTTTGGCTACGGTCACAACTATATAGGCGCAATTCGCGACTTTTACAAGCTTACAGGCGCGCAGCCGCTTCTTCCGCGATTCGCGCTAAGCAACTGGTGGAGCAGGTACTACAGGTATAGCCAAGACGAATATTTGCAGCTGATGAGCCGATTTAAGCGCGAAGGCATACCGTTCTCCACGGCCGTAATCGACATGGATTGGCACGTGACGGATGTGAACCCAAAGTATGGCTCGGGATGGACGGGCTACACGTGGAATCGCGATTTATTCCCAGACCATCGCGCGTTTTTGCGCAGCCTTGCCAGCGAAGGGCTTTCTGCAACGCTTAATTTGCATCCGCGAGACGGCGTGCGCGCGTTTGAAGACGACTATGCGCAAGTTGCGCGCGATATGGGGATTGACCCACAAAGCGGCAAGGCAGTTGAGTTTGACCTTACAAATCCGCGCTTTTTGAACGCGTATCTAAACATGCATCGGCGCATGGAGGGCGAGGGCGTTAGATTCTGGTGGATTGACTGGCAGCAGGGCGGAGTTACAAAGCAGGCTGGTCTGGATCCGCTTTGGATGCTTAACCACGTGCATTACCAGGATTCGGGGCGCGGCGGTGCGTGGCCGCTTACGTTCTCGCGCTACGCTGGGCCTGGCTCGCACCGATACCCAGTGGGATTCTCGGGAGATAGCGTAACAACGTGGGATTCGCTGGCTTTCCAAACCTACTTTACGGCCACAGCTTCCAACATTGGATACGGCTGGTGGAGTCACGATATTGGCGGCCACATGCTTGGCGTGCGATGCGATGAGCTGGAGGCGCGCTGGTACGCTTTTGGCGCGTTTAGCCCGATTAATCGCCTTCACTCCAGCTGCTCGCCGTTTGCTGGCAAAGAGCCGTGGAATTTCCCTGCTGAGACGCGCAATGCGATGGTTAAAATGCTGCGACTTCGCGCGCAATTGTTGCCTTATTTATATACGATGAATTATCGCGCGGCGGTTGATGGCAGGCCAATTGTAGAGCCAATGTATTGGCAATCGCCAGAAACGCTTGCAGCGTACGAGATGCCGAACGAGTACCGTTTTGGCAGCCAGCTTGTTGTTGCGCCAATCGTTAGTAAGGGGTGCGCGCAAGTTGAGCGCGGATACACTTCCGTGTGGCTGCCAGAAGGCGATTGGTACGATTTCTTTGACGGAAGGCGCTACGTTTCGCGCGGCGGTGCTGGCCGCAGATTTGAGGTTTGGCGAGGAATCGACCGCGTGCCAGCGTTTGCGCGCGCTGGGGCTATTGTGCCAATGCAAGTTTTGCCAAGTGAAGAAGATTGCGCAAGTAGCGATCAGGCGGCGGCTGCTGTTAATAGCGTTGAAAATACGCGATCTTTGCGCGTTCTTGCATTCCCAGGGGATTGCGGCGAGTTTGTTATGCGCGAAGATAACGGACGTTTTGAAGACGCGTGCGCTGGGAAAACTGCCGATACGCGCATGGAGCTGATTTGGCGCGACGGCAATGGATCCACACAGTTTGTGATTGATGCAGCAAAAGGATGCGCTAGTGCCGTTTCTGCGCTGCCTTCTAATCGCGATTGGAGCGTTGTGTTTAAGGGCGTTGCTTGCCCAGACTTTGGCAAAATCCGCGTTTTTGTTGGGGAAAATCAGGTTGAATCTGACTCTGTAGAAGTTTCATATGAGGGCGAAGAGTGCGACTTAAGTCTTACCGTTTCTGTGCGCAACGTGCCTGTTGGCGATTGCGTGCGCATAATTGTTGATGGCGGTTTGCAAATTGCTGCCGACCCTAAGGTTGGCGATTGCTACAGGCTGCTTTTACAAGCGCAAATGCCGTACCGCGGCAAGGAGATTGCTTTTGACGCGATTCGCCAAGCTGATGGCAGCGCGAGTGCTATAAGCGAGCTTTGCGCGCTTGAGTACACTAGCGAGAGCGATTTTGACCGCTACCAGCAAAGCGTTGACTTGACTAACGCGCATGCGCCACAGCATCCAGAGGTTACTAAGTGGGCGCAATGGAAGTGCACGCTGCCTGACTCGGTTAAGCGCGCGCTTGAGGAGATTTTAATTCGCAGCGCGCTGTAACTGCGCGAATCGACTTGCATGGGCGCTTAGAGCGTAGCGCGCGCGGTTTACCGCGTTTGTAGTTCTAATCGGCGTGTTGAGCTACAAAGTGCGGAAAAACTTCCGCACTTTGTACCATATTTGGCCTAAATCGCGTACAAAAAGCGGAGAAAACTTCCGCACTTTGTACCATATTTGGCCTAAATCACGTACAAAATGCGGAAAAAGTTGATGCTTGCGGCGAATTCATAAGCGCGCTGCAGATGGGTTAAAAGTGTGAGTTGTCTCATATTATACGTGAGTTGTCTTATATACAAATGTTTAGATAATTAGGCTAAAAACGGCGCTTGGCGTGTTAAAATCGCAAGTGTTTTCTAAAAAATTATCTCGCAAAAACCCTTGAAATAAAAGGCCTAGGGGGGGGGGTATGCATCCCCAAGAGCTATAAACATTTGTTTATGTAGTGTCAAAAATATTCTCTAAATGTTATAATGACTTGTTAAAGATTGCTGCTCCTTTATAGTTGCACGCTATTGAAAATTAAATAACTACCTTTAGAGCTTATGACTTTTTGTCGCTCATTGGTTAGGGCGTTCAAAACTTTTTGACTATTTGTTCTAATAGAAAGAAGAGGAAAATGACTACAAAATCTGGTAAGCACGCAAACAAGATCGCAAAGAATGCATTGGATTCTGCAGCTAACAATGGTGTTACAAAGGCTGTTGACATGCGTAAAGTGGCCGCTCTTTCTGCTGGTGCTGCTGGCGTGATTGCTGGCGCGGCGATTGCTTTTGGCGCAACTCCTGCAATGGCGGCGGAGACTACTTCTACGCCTGTTGATACTTCTACGTCTGCAAATGCGCAGGATTTAACTGCTAAGAAGTCTGATGAAAAGCAGAAGTCTGATGAAGAGCAGCAGGCTGATGAGGCTAATAAGAAGACTACAGATAGCACTCCAGCACCTGATAACACTACTTCGAAAGCTAGCACTTATGCAGCAAGTAACACTCCTGCAGAAGCTTCAGCTGGCCCAAATTATGGCCAGGTGCGTGAAGCTGACCCTGCGCCAGCTCCAAAAGTTAACAGCACAATCGAACTTTCACAAGATAAAAAAGACACGCTCCCAAACATGTACGCATGGGGCTCTTCCGACAATGTGTACATTGAAAAGGGGCAAAACCAATCCGTTACCTTTAAATTTGCAAAACCTTCTGACGGTAGCACCATTACCAAAGTAGCAATTTTCCCATCTGATGGTAATACTGTTGATAATACTAAAAGTAGAAAGTTCCTTGAATATTATTCCGATGCTGCTGCTGTAAACGAGCATCAGCCATATTCAGGTACATACGAATTTAAAGTAGACACTGATGGTACAGCTACGCTTACCATGACCAAGCTTTATAGAGATGGCAATCTTAAGAGTGGAGAAAGCTACTCTGCAAACCGTTGCATTTATGTGTACGGTACAGATAAAGACGGTAAAACAGTAGTGCTGTACAAAACAAACATTGTTCGTGCAGCAACACTTATTCCACCTAAAACAGCTGGCTCAATTGTGCTGAAGTATAACGAAGAACTTACCGCACAACAAATTCAAGATAAGCTAAAGGCTGCCTTAGATGCTCCTACAGAAGCAACTGGTAAAAAATCAATTCGCGATCAAATTACAGCTGCAAGTACATCTAGAGGCGTGGGTGGACGCACTGGAGAGAATGGCGCATTTGTTCAGACGCCAGATACTGCTGAAAACAAGGTAATTATTACCGATCAGCAAGCTTATGATGCTAATCAGTTAGCTACCGTTATTAACAAGGTAACTTCAAAGACGGGCGAGCCAACAACATATGTGACGGGCGTGAATAACCTCAAGACCTACCTGGTCTCTGACCTCGGCTACAAGTCCGAGGCGCTCGCCCTTACCGTTGCGCGCTATGACACGCGTATCGAAAAGCCGATTGTTGAGGACCCGACTAATGTTTCGACTGAAGTTAAGGAAGAAATCGCAAAGAAGCTTGCTCAGCTAAATCATGTGCCGCAAGACAAGGTTACCTTCAACGATAAGGGCGAAGCTGTAATCAACTTCGACGGAGTGGATGCTGCGGACGCTCCTAAGATTGCTTTGCGTGACCTTGTGTTGAAGAAGCTTGAAGAAAAGGATGTTACTGTTCCAACTGGCGATAAAGCAGTCTTTGTGGCTAATCCACTTGGATATTCAAGCGCCGAGATTGACCGCATTAAGACAGCTATTTACGAAGCTAATAAAGACAATACAGAGCTTGGCCTTACCAGCACAGATCAGATTTCGCTTTCGTACCTTACTGGCGATCTTACTGCATCTGGTGATGCTAATAAGGGTATCTCTAATGGTCAGGCGGAAAACAAGATTACCGTTAAGATCAAGACTGACAAGTCAGTTGCTGAGTTTACATCTAATGTAAAAGAGAGCAAGCTCACCAAGCTTCCAGACATCCGCAAGGATTACGACGTTACTTGGACTAAGACTAAGATTGATGGTCGCGATACCGACGAAGGTATTTCTTGGAGTAATGATCAGAAAACCACTATTATCTACCGTTACGACCCAACTAAAGCGCAAGAGTTTGATACAACAAAGATTCTTGGTTTGCTGAAGGCTAAACCAAAGGATAGTAGTTCTGGTTTGCGCGAGCTTACAGGCGGCGAGCAGCTTGCCTATGAAGGTACAAGTAATCATTCGCGCAAGTCGCACATGAACTATGCGTTGCAAAATGAAGAGCCAACGGGCGAGCTTACGCTTGGCAATATGGGTGGCGCTTATTGGTCTGGGAATCAGAAAGTTTCTAATTCTGACGTAGACCTCGGTGATAATTTATCAGATGCTGGTTCGTATTCATGGGATACAGAGGCTGGCTCTGTAACGGTGGCTGCTAAAAAGGGCAAGATTTTCAAGGCGCGCCTGTTTGTTGAGCCGTATGCAATGACATACTATAAGCATGTTTATCTGGAGCAAGGCCGCAATCCAGGCAATACAGCAAAAGCAATTAACGTTATCTTTGTGCCGCAGACGAATCATAAGAAGGATGACCTTTCTAAGTCGATTGACGAGCACAAGCTTGCTGACGATAAGAAGACTCCAACCGAGGCTAAGTACTACAACGCGTCTGCTGATAAGAAAGATGCGTATGAAAAGGCATTAAAGACTGCAACAGACTTGCTTGCAACTGTTAAGGACAAGCAAGAAAAAGACCTTACCGAAGAGCAGAAGGCGCAAATCGATAACGCTACGATTAACCTTAACAAGGCACGCGCCGAGCTTGATGGTGCTGACACCAACAAGGATAAGCTGAACGCCTCGATTGATGCTAATGGTAAGGCTGCCGAAGGCGCTACTGCTGAAAAACCTGGCACTGTAACTACTGACAGGTATAAGAACGTTACTGATCAAGCATTCCAGACCGACGATGGAAAGCCTGATGCTAAGAAGAATGAGGCTGCCAAGAAAGCCAAGGAAGATTACGACAAGGCTCTCGAAGAAGCCAATAAGGTAAAGGAAGACAAGAACGCCACACAAAAGGCCGTTGACGAAGCCAAGGCTAAGCTGGACGCTGCGCGCGCAAAGCTTAACGACTTTACCACTAGCAAAGACAAGCTGAACGCTGCCATTGCTGAGCATGGTCAGGTAAACACGGGCGATGCGACTAAGCAAGGTGACGAAAAACTCAAGACCGCCGACCCAACCTACCAGAACTCTACTCCTGAACAGCGCAAAGCCTACGACGATGCCGTAGCAGCAGCAGATAAGGTCTCCAAAGATCCTAACGCTTCTCAAAAGGAAGTAAACAAGGCTATTGATGATCTTAAGAAAGCTAAGGCAGCACTTGATGCCAACGCAACCGACAAGTCTCCTCTTGCCGCTGCGGTGCAAAAGAGCTTCGATAATCCTGATCCAAACGATGCTACCAAGCAAAGTGTGTTCTACAAGAACGCTAAGGCTAAAACTAACGATCCTGCTGCTCAGCAAGTTGTCACAAATTATGACAACGCGCTAAAGAAAGCTAAAGACGTCCTCGCAGACAAAAACGCTACCAAGAAAGACGTTGAGGACGCCAAGAAAGCGCTTGAAGACGCTGAAGCAGCACTTCATGCTGACAAGTACTCTACGGATAAAACCGATCTTGGTAAAGCACTTGCGGACAACTTCAGTGGTTATCTGATGCCGGCCTACTTCAACGCCTTTGATAAGGCACAAGCTGAGGGCAAAGATTCTCAGGCTGCTAAGGACTTCAAAGCCTATAACGACGCTTACCATGCTGCAAAAGACTTGATGGATGAATTAAATAAGCCTGGGAGCACCGTAGATCAGAAAAAGGTTGATGCGGTTAAAGAGCAGCTAATCGCTGCGCGCAAGATTATCGATACGTATGCAACCGACACCAGCAGACTTTCGGCTGCTGCGCTTAATGACGTTGCCATACAAAACAGCCCAGCCTACAAGAATTTGAAGGCTCTTGCCGAAAAGCAAAACCCAACCCAAGAAGAACAAGCAGAGGTAGAAGCTGCTAAGAAAGCTAAGAAGGCTTATGATGATGCAGCAGAAAAGCTGCACAAGGCGCTTACTAACACGCTTCCGAAGGATCGAGCAAATGGCCAGGATATTCCTGATAGCAATATCCCGAAGAAAGATGGCGACCTTAATAGTAAGGACTACCTGAAAGACATTCAGGCGCACAAGAACGGTGAGCCACTGAACAGGGATGTTGACAGTATCCTTCAGGAAATGAACGACGCGGCGAAGGCGTTGGATAAGTTCGCCACCAAGACCGACGAGCTTCTTAAGTCTGTTAACGAGCATGACAATACCAAGCAGACGCCTGCATTCAAGAATGCAAATCAACCTGCTTTCAAGCAAGCTGACGGAACTGATGATACTGCTAAGAATACTGCTGCTAAGGCAGCTGTAGATGCCTATGGTGATGCTCTTAATGCCGCAAAGGAATTGCTCAAGAAACCTGATGCAACGCAGAAGGAAGTCAATGATGCGTTGAAGAAGCTTGACGATGCTCGCAAAGAGCTTGACAAGTACAACACCGATACCGCCAAGCTCAAGGAGAGTGTTGACAAGCACGGCTCTACAGATGGCCCTGCAGCTACAGAAGGCACGCAAACTTCTGACGCGTATCGCAATGCGTCTGATCCTCACTTCTTAACTGCTGATGGCAAGCCTGATACTAAGAAAAATGATGATGCCAAAGCGGCTAAGAAGGCTTACGATGAAGCTTTGACAAAAGCTCAAGAGCTTTTGAAGAAGCATGATGATAAAGATACGCCGCAAGACGCAAAGCCAACTCAAACAGACATCAACAATGCGCTTGATGCTCTTGATAAAGCACGTACTGAGGTTGAGAAGTATAAGACTGTTACTACTGATCTTGAGACAGAAATTAATAAGTCTACTGCGGAGGGTGCTCCTGCTGTTACTGAAAACGACTTCGAGAATACGCCGGAGTTCAAGAATGCTAAAGCTAAGACAAGTAACGGTGTGGAAAACACAGATGTTACTGCTTACAACGCAGCTCTAAAGAAAGCGCGCGACCTTGTAAAGGCTGCTAATCCTACAGATCCGGATGCTAAGAACAGCTCACATCCAACGCAGCAGCAGATTAACGAGGCGCTTGACGCTCTTAAAGCAGCTAAGAAGCAAATTACTGATAACTACAAGACGAATCTTGAGCCGTTGACTTCTGCTAAAGACTTTGCAGATGGTGACTTCAAGAAGACGCCTGAGTATCTAAATGCTGTTGCTAAGAAGACTGCTGGTGACCAAGGTGCCACACAAGCCTTAGGTGAAGATGGAAAAGACACAGGCTTTGACAATATTCTCAAGAAAGTTACCGAAAAGCTTAATGATGAAGATTGGAAGAAAAAAGCAACTCAAAAAGATGTAAACGCTCTGCTTAAACAGCTGAAAGACGCTCAAGACAATATTGCTAAGAAGTACAAGACTGATGCAATTAAGCTGTGAACGTGAAGTAGGCGATAAGGATCAAGATGGCAAGCCTGTAACACCTCCATTCGAGGCGTCGGTGGCGTACAAGAACGCACTTGAAAAGGCAAAGACGGAAGAAGATAAAACTGGTAATGACTCCGCAACCAAGAAGCTGGAAGCTTACAACGAAAAGCTTAAGGCTGCGCAGGAACTCCTCAACAAGGTGAATCACCCAGATCCAAACGCGAAGCCAGAAGATCGTCCAACTCAGAAGCAGGTCGATGATGCTCTTGATGCTTTGAAGCAGGCAAAGAAGGACATCGACGACAACTTCAAGACCAAAGTTGATGACTTGCAGAAGGAAGTTGACGATAAGGATGAGCAGGGTACAGCTAAGAATCCTACTTTCGAGAACACAACCGAGTATAAAAACCTTCAAGGCAAGACTAAGGATGGCAAAGAACCTGAGGATCTAACTGCCTATAAGCAAGCTTTGGCTAAGGCTAAGGAACTCATCGACAAGAACGATGGTAAGGTCACGAAGGATGGCCAGGAAGTTGACGTTCCAAAGGACCAGCTGCCAACTCAGAAGGAAGTTGACGAGGCTAAAGAGGCTCTTAAGAAAATCAAAGACAAGATTCTTGCCAACTACAAGACCAATCCTGTTGAGCTTCAAAAAGAAGTCGACAAGTCTAAGGACGGCGACGACGACCAGCGTGATACCACGTTTGAGAATACGCCTGAGTTCAAGAATGCCGATGCTAAGAAGGGTGAAGACGGCAAAGACAATGCAGATATGGCGGCCTACAAGAAAGCTCTTGGCGATGCCAAGAATCTCCTTGATAAGTTTGACCGTACTACTGGCAAGCCAAAGACTGATCTCCCAGCAGGCGAAAAGGCTCCAACCCAACAGGAGCTTGATAAGGCTCTAGACGCCTTGAAAGCCGCCAAGAAGAATATTACTGACGGCTACAAGACTGATCCTTCTAAGCTGAAGTCTGAAGCGGATAAAGATGGCGACTTCACCAAGACGCCTGAGTACGTAAACGCTCAAGCTAAGGGTGATGACGCATCTAAGAAGGATCTTGAGGCCTATAAGAAGGCGCTTGAGGATGCGAATAAGGTTCTTGGCGATAAGAATGCTACGCAGAAGCAGGTTGATGATGCTTTGAAGAAGCTCCAGGATGCTAAGTCTAAGCTTACGGATGGCTACAAGACGGATAAGGACAAGCTCTACCAAGAGAAGGACAATGACCCTGAATTCCGCAAGTCGATTCCGTTCTTGATTGCAGATAGCAAGGATATAGCTGAGTACAACAAGGCGCTGAACGATGCGAATGCTGTGCTTAATAATCCAAACGCTACGCAGGCCCAGGTTGACGAAGCGCTTAGAAAGTTACAACGCATAAAGCAGAAGATGATCGACTTATACAACTCGCTTGGTTCGGGTAGTGATGACGATTCCGACGGCAACAACAATGGCAACAATGGCGCGGATAATGCAAATAACGCGAACGCGGTTGATAAGTCTATGTTGCAAGCCGAAGTGAATGGTGCTCTTGCGGATGTTGCCAATGGCGCGGGCGCTGCTGGCGCGGCGAATGGCGCTAAGGGCACGAAGGGTGCACTTGTAGACGCAAGCGTGATTAAGGAGTTTAATGATGCTCTAGAAAACGCTCGCCGCGTGCTTGCTGATCCTAATGCCACTCGCGAGCAGGTTGAAGCTGCGACTATGCGACTTCGTGCAGCTCGTGCGGCTCTTAATGCTGCAAAGGCAAACAAGGGTAGCAACTTGCGCGGAAACATGGGAGTGCAAACTGGCGTTGATTCAGCAACGTTAAGCGCGTTTGCTGCTGTGTTTGTTGGGCTGGCGGGACTTGGAGTGTCTGCTAAGCGCCGTAAGCACTCAAGTAGATAAAAGTTTGCGCTCTAGTAGCGTTCCTTAAAAAAGCGTTCACATTTTGTTTTATAGTGTGAACGCACAAAATGGCTTGCGCTCCGACCTGCCTTTTCGCTTAAAGCGTAGCGCGAAAAGGCAATTCGGAGCGCTGAGCCGCTTAAAGCAGAAGCACTGCTTCTGCGCTGCAAAGCGCTTTGACTGAGCTTGAAATTGCATAACGCATTTCAAGCTCCTTCAAAGCGTGATTTGGCTCAAATGTAAAGTCCAGTGGACTTTACATGCCAAATCAGCCTCGCGGCTACTAATAGCCGCGAGGAATAGCGCGGCTAATCCGCGCGAGCGAAACACCTTTACGGATATCTTGTGAACGTTAATGTTCTAATGTTTTAGGTTGGCGCTATTTATTGCTCGTAGAGAAATACATCAAACCTTCTGAATATCTAGGACTTTTGCGTGGTTTTTATCACCGAGATTCTCGATTTTTCTTCTTCATTCGATGAATCACCATCAAAGATGCTGAGGTTCATCTCATTCAGGGCGAAAAATCTCGAATCTCTACTCAGTTTGGCGTAATCCATGCAACCTATGTAGTGCGATTGTACCTGATTTACGGCGTGTCGTCATACAAACGCACTACATAAACACGCAAAACTGTAGTGTGATTGTACTGAATTTTGGTGTTTTTTGATACAAACGCACTACAAGAAAAATCTCGAATCTCTACCGTGCTCGGCGTAATTTATGTAAATAGGTTAAAACTTGAGTGGGGGAGTATTAAGTTTTTGCGAAACGCGCGCAAAAATGCTTGACTTTAATAACTTGAGTGTGTTAGACTCAAGTTTTGTAAAAAGAAAAAGCGGCTAGTCGCAAGGCTGGCTGTCAAGAATTTGAGTACATAGATTAAAAGGTACATAGATAAGATAGCTAGGAGATATTATGGGACGCGCAGTAGGTATTGATTTAGGAACAACGAACTCCTGCATTGCAACGCTTGAAGGCGGCAGCCCAACAGTTATTGTTAACGCAGAAGGTGCGCGTACAACACCGTCCGTGGTGGCTTTCAGCAAGTCGGGAGAAATCTTGGTTGGCGAAGTCGCTAAGCGTCAGGCTGTTACTAACGTTGACCGCACGATTAGCTCCGTAAAGCGCCATATGGGTACGGATTGGTCTGTTGAGATTGATGGCAAGAAGTGGACTCCTCAGGAGATTTCCGCTCAGGTTTTGATGAAGCTAAAGCGAGATGCAGAAGCCTACCTTGGCGAGCCAGTAACCGATGCCGTTATTACATGCCCAGCATACTTCAACGATGCTCAGCGTCAGGCAACTAAGGATGCAGGTAAGATTGCAGGCTTGAACGTGCTGCGTATTATTAACGAACCAACTGCTGCAGCATTGGCTTATGGCCTTGAAAAAGGCAAGGAAGACGAGCGCATTTTGGTGTTCGACTTGGGCGGCGGTACTTTCGATGTGTCGCTTCTTGAGATCGGTAAGGATGACGACGGCTTCTCCACAATCCAGGTGCAGGCCACTAATGGCGATAACCACTTGGGTGGCGATGACTGGGATCAGAAGATTATTGACTGGCTTGTTGGCGAAGTTAAGAACAAGTACGGCGTTGATTTGAGCAAGGATAAGATTGCTTTGCAGCGCTTGAAGGAGGCTGCTGAGCAGGCAAAGAAGGAGCTTAGCTCTTCAACATCTACCTCAATTTCTATGCAGTACTTGGCAATGACTCCTGACGGAACTCCAGTGCATTTGGATGAGACTTTGACTCGTGCTCACTTTGAGGAAATGACTTCCGACTTGCTCGGTCGCTGCCGTACGCCATTTAACAACGTGCTTTCCGACGCTGGCATCTCCGTAAGCCAGATTGATCACGTGGTGCTTGTTGGTGGTTCTACTCGTATGCCAGCCGTCAAGGAGCTTGTAAAGGAGCTTACGGGTGGTAAGGAAGCGAACCAGTCCGTGAATCCAGATGAAGTTGTGGCTGTTGGCGCAGCAGTGCAGTCGGGCGTTATTAAGGGAGACCGTAAAGACGTTCTGCTTATTGACGTAACTCCACTTTCTTTGGGCATTGAAACCAAGGGTGGAATTATGACGAAGCTTATTGAGCGTAATACCGCAATCCCAACTAAGCGATCCGAGGTGTTCTCTACTGCAGAAGACAATCAGCCATCCGTGTTGATTCAGGTATACCAGGGCGAGCGCGAGTTTGCGCGCGATAACAAGCCTCTTGGCACTTTTGAGTTGACGGGTATTGCTCCAGCTCCTCGTGGCGTTCCACAGATCGAAGTGACTTTCGACATTGACGCTAACGGCATTGTGCACGTTTCCGCTAAAGATAAGGGAACGGGCAAGGAACAGTCCATGACGATTACGGGCGGTTCTGGTTTGCCAAAGGACGAGATTGATCGCATGGTTAAGGAAGCGGAAGCTCACGAAGCAGAAGATAAGAAGCGCAAGGAAGAAGCGGATACTCGCAACCAGGCAGAATCCTTTGCTTACCAGACTGAAAAGCTTGTTAACGACAATAAGGATAAGCTCTCCGACGAAATCTCTAAGGAAGTTACCGAAAAGGTGAATGCTTTGAAGGAAGCTTTGAAGGGTGATGACCTTGAGAAGATTAAGAGCGCGCAGAGCGAGCTTATGACGTCTGCGCAAAAGATTGGTCAGCAGCTTTACGCTCAGCAGGGCGCGGCTGGTGCTGCAGGTGCTGCGGGAGCTCAGGCTGGCGCTGGTGCTGCTGGTGCTGCATCTGATGCAAATGCAGGTGCCTCTAAAGATGACGACGTGGTTGACGCCGAAGTGGTGGACGACGACAAGGACGATAAGGACAACAAGTAATGTCCGAGTTTAACGCCAACGACTACTTGAGTGGTTTGGAAGACGTGCCGTCAGCGGCTGGCGATTCGCGTGCGGCGGATAGCGCGGCTGATAGCGTTGCGGCTGATGGTGTTGCGGCGCATGAGGAAACTCATGAAGCAAAGCATGAAGCAAAGCACGAAGCTGCTAACGCGGATGCTGCCGCTAGCGCAGACTCCGCTAGCGCAGCCGCCGACGCGGAAAAGTCGCAAGCAACCGCAGATGAATCCAACGCGCGTAAATCTCAAGAAAATGACAATTCTGTAGACACTCAAAGCAGCGAAGAAGACGATTCCTTAACGCCTCTTGGCAAAGCCAAAAAAGAGGCGGCGGAGTATTTGGAAGCGTTGCAACGCGAGCGAGCAGAGTTCATTAACTTCCGCAATCGCGCAGCCAAGGAGCAAGATCGGTTCAGGCAGCATGGAATAACAGACGTGCTTACGGCTTTATTGCCAGCTTTAGACGACATTGATAGGATTCGCGAACACGGCGCAATGGACGATTCGTTCAAGGCTGTGGCCGCAAAATTAGACAAGGCGTTTGAAAAGTTTGGCGTAGAAAAGTTTGGAGAAAAGGGCGAAGACTTTGACCCGACTAAGCACGATGCGATTCTACACAAGCCAGATGCGAATGCTACGAAGGAAACGGTTGATGTTGTTGTGGAATCGGGCTACAGGATTGGAGATCGAGTGATTCGCGCTGCAAGAGTCGTAGTGGCGTCTCCAAGCAATGAGTAGTAGCGTGCGCAGTGTAAAACAGTGTGAAACAATGCGTGAAACATCGCTAATGTCAGCGCTTGTTTGGATTGTTTAGCTCGCGCATTTCATCAAATGTTTACTTATGCAAGTCCCATGCCTACTCGTGTTGGCGGTTTAGATTCTAAGCAGCTAGCGCGAGTAGGTTATTTAGATACAAGCTATAGATACAAGCTATAGATATAAGTTGTTTAGATAAATGCCAGTGGCTCAAAGAAAAAGGAGCTTAAATGGCTGAGAATGAATGGCTAGCCAAAGATTTTTACAAGGTTCTCGGAGTCTCCAAAGATGCCGACGAAGCCACAATTACAAAAGCGTACAGAAAACTCGCTAGAAAATATCACCCAGATTTAAACAAAACTAAAGAAGCAGAAGAAAAATTCAAAGACGTATCCGAAGCGTATGACGTTTTGAAAGATAAACAGATGCGCGCTCGCTACGATGCGATTCGCCAATTTGGCGCAGGCGGAGCAAGATTCGCTGGCGGAACGGGCGCAGGTGGATTCGACGCAAGCGGATTCAGCGACATTTTCTCATCAATGTTTGGCGGATCGCCAATGGGCGGCGGCTCACGCGTGCGATTTTCCACGGGCGGCGCGGGTCCAGATATGGGCAATATATTCTCCATGTTTACGGGCGGCGCTGGAGCGCAATCATCCGCAGGATTTGGCGGTGCAGACTATGGCCAGTATGCTCAATCTGCTCAATCTGCTCAATCTGCTACGCAAAACACGCCTGAACGAGGTGAAGACATTACAACGTCTATAAAACTAACGTTTAAGCAGGCGTTTAAAGGCGCTACAGTTTCGCTTCGATCGGGCGGAGAATCGTTCAAAACTCACATTCCTGCAGGCGTAAAAGACGGGCAAAAAATACGCCTAAAGTCAAAGGGAAAGCCAGGAAAGTTTGGCGGCGCTTCTGGAGACATGTACTTGCAAGTGCAAGTGGAAAAGTCGGAGAAATTCTCGATTGAAGGATGCGATTTAGTAGCCACTTTGCCGCTCACCTTAAGCGAAGCTGTGCACGGAGCAAAAGTCACGCTTAAAAACGTAGACGGCGAACCGATTGTGTTTAAGGTGCCATCTGGAACTTCGAGCGGCAACAGAATACGCGTAGAGGGAGCAGGCGTGCCAGGCAAAAACGGCGCGTTTGTTGGAATTGCGCAAATACACGTTCCAAAAAAGCCTGGAATGGCGGTAAAACATGCTGCAAAAGAGTTTGAAAAGGCGTGTGGCGCAGATTACGAGCAAGAAGTGAAGGATTTGCGCGCATAGCAACGGATTCGCTTAGCGTTTGCGTTTTGTGTTTGCTCGTAGTCGTAGCAATTGCTCGTGGGAATAGCGTTTGCGTGTAGAAAGGAAAGTAATGGCTAGGTTGGATCGCCAAATTAGGGCGCTGTATGAGATGTGTGCAGTGGCGCTAGTGCGCGGAAATGCAACGCTTGACGGCGCGGACGAAGTGGGCTTTAAAATCGACATGCCGATTTTTACCGTGAGTCACGTAGCCAACCTAACCGACACGCATCCGCAAACGCTTAGGCAGTACGATAGATTGCGCTTGATTATGCCGCAGCGCACAGAAGGCGGAGCCAGAAGATACTCGCTTAGAGACATAGATAGGCTTGTGCAAACGCAAAAGCTGAGCCAAGAAAACGGCGTGAATCTTGCTGGAATTATGCGGATTTTGGAGCTTCAAGAAGAAAATCGCCAGCTTAAAAGGCAAGTGAGGCGCTTAGTTGACGAGGCGGCGAGTGCGGAGCGAAACATTTTTGCAGCGAGTGCAGACGGAAACATTGTAGAGGTTCAGCGCTCGCAGCGCGCAAAGGATTGGCGCCGAGATATTCGCGTGCCTCAGCGCGAGTTGCCGTCGTCTTATGCAAGAGGCAATAATGGCGATTCGCAATATAATGATTATGCGAGCAATGATTTAGAAGACGATAGGTCGATTGTTTTGTGGCGCGCGTTTGGTCTATAGCGACTACGCTAACAAGTGCCTATATAAACATTAGTTTAGATTTTTCTAAATACTAGTCAAATGCTTAAATAGATGGTGGATATGTGGATAATCGCAAAATCATATGCGCTAATAAGTGCATAAGTGGATAAGTGCGTAATCTAAGTAGCACTTAAGTGTATAAGTGCATAAGTGTATAAGAATATAAAGGGGATTAATGGCAACGAGCGCAACCGAGGAAAATGCATTGACAGAGTTAGCTGCAGAAAAATCGGCAATTGAGATGGCAGCTGCGGAAAATCGCAAGCTGGCAGCAGTTTTTTGGGATATGGACGGCACGCTAATCGACTCCGAGCCGTATTGGCATGAATCCGAGATTAAAATCGCAAAAGAACATGGGGGCGAGTGGAGCGAAGAGCTTGCGTGGCAATACTCGGGCGGCTCGTTAAAAGATGTTGCGCAAGCTATGATTGCGCGCGGAACAAAGATGGGCGTTGAAGAGATTGGCAACGCAATGGTGGACTATGTCGCCGAGCGCGAAAGCGTGGAAGTTCCATGGGTGCCAGACGTTCTAGATCTTTTGCAAAAGCTTGCCGACGCAAAAATCCCTTCGATTTTAGTGAGCAATTCGCCAAGGCGACTTGTTGAAAACATTGTGGATCATGCGCCTAAAGGTGCCTTCGCTGGTTTTGTTTGTGGAGACGACGGATACCCTACAAAGCCAAGCCCAGAGCCGTATTTAGCTGCAGGTAGATTGCTTGGCATTAGCGCGCAAAACATGAAGTATTGCATTGCGATTGAGGATTCGTTTGCAGGGCTAAAGTCGGCTGCAGCTTCTGGCGCGACCACTCTTGCGCAAAGAGCGTATTCTAACTTAGACGTTAGCGGCGGGCCGCAGTTTGCAGACTTAGACGGCTACAAAGACCTTACGCCGCAAGCGCTTGAGCGCTACGTTATTGATCGCATTGCTCAGTAACTAATACGGATTTTCCCGATTTTGTACCATATTTGGCCTAAATCACGTACAAAAAGCGGAACATAACTCCGCACTTTGTACCAAATTTGACCCAATTTACGTATATTCTCGGGAAAATACAGCTTAATCGCCGCCACTTTGCGTTTGTGTAGTTCCGCTTTCTCCAGAAGATGATGCCGCGCCAGACCCATCGCCTGCGCTTCCGCCACTAGTAGTGCCGCCGCCAGCCGAGCCGTTCCCGTTATTCGGCCCATTCTCGCCAGACCCATTCGACCCATTTGCGCCATTCGCACGATCTTCACTACTAGAACTATCTTCCTTATTAGCGCCACTTGCGCCACTTGCACTATCTGCCTTATCTTTATCTTTATCTTTGCTATCTTCTTTATTTTCGCCGCTATCGTCGTCCGCAAATTCGTGCTTGCTTCCGCCAAGCCCCCAAGTGCCGTCAACACCTCCAATTTTGCCGTTATCTTTAGCCTCTGGGAACTTTTCCGCAGCCGTTCCAGCCAGAGCCGCGCGCATGTATCGCGTAAACAAATGCGCCGAATATCCGATTCCTCCAGGGTATCCGCGGAAAGTTGGCACAGGCAAAGGATTTCCTTGCGCATCTGGATTCCAAATAGCAAACACGGTCAAAACGCTTGGCGTAAATCCAACAAAACTACACGCCGAAGCATCGTTAGCGGTTCCCGACTTTCCAGCAATCGGCTTTCCAACGCCTCTAACCTCTGGCGAAGTACCGTATTGTACAACGCCTTGCATGGCCTTAATAGCAAGCGCCATGTCTGCCGCCGCAAACACCTGTTTTCCAACGGTCGGCGCCCTATAAAACTCTTTGCCGTCTGGGTTCTTAACGCTAGAAACAATGTGCAAATCTGGCCTGCGCCCCTGGTTTGCAATCGTCGAATACGCGCGCGCAATCTCACTAATATGCACGGGGTCGTTTCCAAGAACAGTAAACGGATTCTTGCCGTTAACGCGCTGCGCGTTTAGACCAGCCATAACAGCCGTATTTGCCACGCCTTTTTGCCCAAGCTTTTCTTGCAAAGCCATAAATGGCGTGTTCACAGAGTTTGCTGTTGCTTTATAAAGGTTGATTATTCCCCAATTTGTGTTTGCAAAGTTGTTTACTGGCTTGTCGATTCCCTTAAACTTTAGCCCTGTATTTCCATTAAACAGCGTGTTTAGGTTTGTTCCAGCCTGAATCGCGCCAATCAGCGCAAACGGCTTCATTGTACTTCCAGGCTCGTAAAGCGCTTGAGTGGCGTTATTTAGCGGCTTAGAAAGGTAGTCGTCGCCTGCATACACAGATATAATCGACCCATCTTTAGGATTTACGCTCATTGCGCCCGTTTGCACTCCTTGCGGCGTAATTCCGCGCGCGCCAGCAGTCGGGCTTGCAACGTTAAACATTAAATCCTGCTTAGCTTTGTCGATTGTTGTAATAATGCGGTATCCGCCTGTGTCTAGGTCTTCTTTTGTAAACGCGCCGCCGCTTGTAAGCTCGCTGCGAACCATTTGCAAAAGGTATCCTTGCGGCCCTGCGTACATGTTTTGCTTGGTTTGATTAATGGTTTGCGGCATTTTTGCGTTTTTGTATTCTTCGCTTGTAATGTACTTGTCTTTAAGCATGATTCTTAGCACGCGCTTGAATCGCATATTCGCCTCTTTAGGCATGATTGCAGGATCCCAGCTGCTTGGCGCAGGGATTATTCCAGCCAGCATTGCCGCTTGAGATAGCGTAAGATCCTTCGCTTCCACGCCAAAGTACGCTTTTGCTGCCGCCTGGATTCCGTACGCTCCGCGGCCCAGATAAATCGTGTTCATGTAATTGCACAGCACGGTGTTTTTGTCTTGTGTTTGCGCGATTTTTAGCGCAAGAATGGCCTCGTGCAGCTTGCCTAAATACGTTTTTGTTTCGCCAAGATAGTAGCGTTCCGCGTATTGTTGCGTAATCGTAGAGCCGCCCCATCTGCCTTTAGACGTTACGTTGTGGATTATTGCGCGCCCAATTCCCTTAAGATCAATTCCGCCGTCTTTGTAGAATGACCTGTTTTCGCTTGCGATTATTGCGTTTCCAACATATGGTTTTAGAACGGAGCAATTTATGATTTCGCGATTTTGCTCTGCAAAGCTGCCGATTTCCGTTTTTCCATCCGCGTAGTAAACCTTTGTTTTATCCGCCATTGCGATTTTGTCTGGCTGCGGAATGTCTGTTGTTACGTACATCCACGCAACCGTTAAAATTCCAAGGATTATTGGCGTAAAAATTACGATTAGCGCCCAAAAAATAATCGGATGTTTTGTTCTAAAGTTTTTTTGGATTCTTCTGTGGCTTCTGCGATTGTATTGTTGATTGTATGAGCGGTTGTGTGGTCGCCTTGTGCGCGCGCCAGCGCCAGCGCCAGCTCCAGTGCCATCGCCCGCGCTTCTTATAGTGCGCCTTTGGCTAGAAGAGTGCGAATTTCGTCCATTACTATTTGCAACCATACAATCCAAGTTAGCGCTTGGCGAGGAATTTTAACCATATGTAATCGTGCGTAATCATGCGTAATGAGGAATTTTAGCCATATGTAATCATATGTAATATCGTTTCAATCATATGCAATATCGTATGTAATATTTGTAAAAGCTAGTATTATAAAAGTGTATTAGTGCGGCGTTTTTGTGCCGATGATTTTTGTTAAGGAGTTTATATGAGTATCCGCGTTGCCATTGCCGGTGTTGGCAATTGTGCTTCGTCGTTAGTTCAGGGCGTTGAATACTACAAGAATGCCAATGATGGCGATAAAATTCCAGGATTAATGCATGCTGTTTTTGGGCAATATCGCGTGCGAGACATTGAGTTTGTAGCCGCTTTCGATGTTGACTCGTTAAAAGTTGGTCATGACTTAAGCGAGGCGATTTATGCTTCGCAAAACAACACGATTCGCTTTGCAGACGTGCCTAATCTTGGCGTTACAGTGCAGCGCGGCCCTACTTACGATGGCTTGGGCGACTACTACAAGCAAATGATTGACGAATCTAAAGAAGAGCCTGTAAATGTTGCCGAAGTTTTGCGCGATTTGCATGTAGACGTGCTTGTGTCTTACTTGCCAGTTGGCTCCGAGCAGGCAGACAAGGCGTATGCTACGGCAGCTATGGAAGCTGGATGCGCGTTTGTAAATTGCCTTCCTGTTTTTATTGCTTCCGACCCAGTTTGGGCGCAAAAATTCCGCGATGCAGGAGTTCCGATTATTGGCGACGATATTAAAAGCCAGGTTGGTGCTACGATTACGCACCGCGTTATGGCGCGACTTTTTGAAGATAGAGGAGTGCGTTTGGACCGCACTTACCAGCTTAATGTTGGCGGAAACATGGACTTTATGAACATGTTGCAGCGCTCTAGGCTTGAGTCGAAGAAGATTTCTAAGACGCGCGCGGTTACTTCGATTGTTCCGCACGATATGGATGACCACAACGTGCACATTGGTCCTTCGGACTATGTTGCTTGGCTTGACGACCGCAAGTTTGCGTTTGTGCGCTTGGAGGGCACCACTTTTGGCGATGTTCCGCTTAGCTTGGAGTACAAGCTTGAGGTGTGGGATTCGCCTAATTCCGCAGGCATTGTTATAGATGCTGTGCGCGCTGCGAAGATTGCGCTGGATCGCAAGCTTTCGGGGCCGATTTTGGCTCCTAGCTCTTACTTTATGAAGTCGCCAGCTGTTCAGCACGAAGATAGCGAGGCGCGCGAACTCGTTGAGCGCTATATTAATGGAGACGTTGAGGCAGACGAGTCGCAGCTTAATGCAGATGTTGAGGATGCAAAGAAGAGCGGCAAAAGCGTGTGGCGCGCCTAGTGGTGCGTCTAATGTTGCGGTTGTTTGAGATTTGATTTCGGCATTCGCTTGGCTTTTCGTCGGTTGCTTGCGACTTGCGCTCGACTTGTAGCCAAAATCGTGTAATATAGGTAGAGCCTCCGCGTGGCACTACGTCACCCAATCCCCCCAGGGCAGGAATGCAGCAAGGGTAAGTGGCCTCTGGTGGGTGCGCGGGGGTTTTCTGTATTCTGCGCGACGACTTGCATTCGAGCTTAGAGCGTAGCGCGAATCGACGATTTCGAGCTGCATAATGCGCGAGAAATCACCTCGATTCGCTGAGCCACTCAAGGCAGAAGCACTGCTTCTGCGTGGCGAAGACGTTCGCGCGCTTAGACCGCGCTAACGATACGCTTCATTCGCTGCGAAAAATCTCGAATCTCTGCCTAGTTTGGCGTAGTCCTGTAGTGCGTTTGTACCGAATTTTGGTGTTTTTTAATACAAACGCACTACATAAACACGCAAAACTGTAGTGTGTTTGTACTTAAAATATGTCGTGTCTATATTGACTCTTGAAAAATTCCATGGGAAAATCGTCTTAACAGAACCTCTCCACGCTTAATGTATTTTACATGCGGACCACGGAGAGGGCTTTTTTGTTGTTTATGTTGACTTTTGTTCAATGCTTTGTTCATTTTTTGTAGTGCGTTTGTACTGAATTTCGGTGTTTTTTGATACAAACGCACTACACAAACAAACAAAACAGTAGTGCGATTGTATTTGATTTACGACACGACCTACCTTTTTGCTTAGGCAGCGCAAGCGAGGCGACACGCGCGGAAAGTCTTTCCTTAAAAAAAGCTGGGAAAATTCTTCAAAAACCTTGAAATGCGTATTTTTACGGTTTAAGTGTTGTTTATCCACAAATTTTACGGCAATGTGGCCTTTATTGTGGATTAGTTTGTGTATAACATCATTTTTTTCGGTTTAGCACGTGTGGCTGGGGCTTGACTTTTCAAACGGGGGGGGGGCATGTTAATAGCAACATCACACGGTGGATAACCGTTGGTGGAATGCGTAAACGCGCGTTTTATATTTTCCTCGCCGCATTGCGACTTGTTCGCTTTGCGAGTGGGGGAGAAGAAGAAAGGAAATAAAATGATGAATAAGAAGGCTATCGCCGCTTTCGCTGCTGGCGCAACTTTGCTTGCTGGCTTCGCAATGGCAACCCCAGTGTTCGCTGCTGACAAGACTGAAGCTCCTAAGAAGGAAGCTGAAAAGAAGCTTACTCCTCTCGAGGAGAAGCAGGCTGCTGTTAAGACCGCTGAAGAGGGTCTTAAGAAGGCTGAGGAAGCTAAGACTGCTGCTGATGATGCTGCTACGAAGGCTTCCAATGCTTGGGAAGCTGCTAAGAAGTCTGCTCCAACTAAGGGCGTTGAAACCAAGGATCAAGGCAAGACTTACGTTAAAAAAGACGAATCAATGAATGATACTGAGCGCGATACAGCACAGAAGTTCTTGGATGCGCAGACTGCTGTTACGACTACAGCCGCTGATGCTGCTAAGGCTGCTGAGAATGTTAAGACCGCTAAGGCTGCTCTTAAGACTGCTCAGGATGCTCTTACCAACTACAAGCCAGAAGAAAAAGTTGAAGTAGCTGTGTCCACTCTTAAGGCTGCTTTGGTAAAGACCAGCGCTGATTTCGACGAAGCTAACGGCAACCTCGAGAAGGCTTACGCCAAGTACGATGCTGCATACGCTGAAGCCAAGGCTGCTCAGGCCAAGCTTGATGGTGCAAATGCTGCTCTTGCAAGTTTCAAGACTGCTCATGACGAGCTTACCAAGGCTGATAGGGTTGAGCTTGCTCAGCTTGAGAAGGCTGTTAAGGACGCTAAGGAAGATTTGGCCGACGCTGCTAAGGCTTTCAACGATGCTAAGACCGAGTTTACTAAGGCCTTTACTGATGCTAAGAAGGCTTGGGCTGCTTACAAGGGTGCATTCAAGGCTGCTAAGGCTAAGGACGCCGGATTGGTTGCTGGCTACGCTTTGCCAGACGACTTAGAGCCACTTGCTGCTAACTACCAGCCAGGTGTTTCTCACGTTACCCCAGGTTCTGTAAAGCCAGGCCAGGCTGGCAAGCCAGGTGCTAAGCCAGGTCAGGCTGGTGCCAATGGTGCTGCTGCTGGTGCTAAGACCACTGTGGTTGAGAAGAAGAAGGATGGCGGTAAGAAGTTGCCTGGTACTGGTGTTGGCGTAACTTTGACCGCTTTGGCTGCCACTATGCTCGCTGGCATGGGTGCTGCTGTTCGCAAGGCTCGTCACTAAGCTAAAAGTGTAAAAACTAAATTTGTCTAGCTGCGTAGTTTAAGCATTGCGATTGATGCGCTTAGTAGTAATTATTAATCGCATTATTAATCGTGTTGCTAATTGCGCAGCTAGATAAATACCCTCGGCTCGAAATTTAAGAGCGTTTATACTTGCGCTCAACGGTTGGTAAGGGGTTTTGTAGGGAAGCGCCTTGCTGATATGCCAATTGCGTGCTTACTAATTGTTTAAGCTCTGATTTGCTATTAATTTTCTTTCTTCTTGGAGTTTTAACGTTAGATAGTGTGTTTTAGGTGTTGAGCGTGTTGCTTTCGGTTTTGTTTGCTACTAGGGGCATTCAAAGCCGAAAGCTTTTTTGTTATTTGTCCCTGTAGCAAAGGCCTATAGTAAAAGCCTATAGCGAAGGTCCTATAGCGAAGGTCTTATAGCGAAGGTCTTATAGCAAAAACCTATAGTAAACCCCTATAGTAAAAGAGAAAATCCATGAAAAAGCAAACTCCAAAATCTGCCGAAAAAATGGCTTTCAATTCATTTTCTAATAACTCTTTCAGTTCATTTTCTAAAAAATTCACCGCTGCAACCGTAGCCGCAATTTTGGCTGGTTCAGCGGTTTCTATGTTTGGAGCTACTGCAAACACCGCTTTTGCTAGCGATGTAACAGTATCTAGCTACGCGCACCCAGCAACCAGTTACGATAGCACCAGCGCAAAAAGCACTGCTGGTGATCTTTTTAGAAGCGTAATGAATAATCAATCCCTTACGCAAGCTCAGCGCGATGATGCAGCTAAAGCTCTTGAAATATTGTATGGTCGTACAGAAAAGCCAGACTGGTACGATTCAAAAGTAAAGCTTAATAGCGGCGAAGAATCCCCTGATTACATTACGCGCTTGAATAATTCAATATCGTATATGCGCGCGATTAACGAGTATCGCAAGAGTCGTGGGCTTAATCCTCTTGGCGTAAGTCTTTATACGACGGCAGTAGCAATAAATGACGCGTTCTATTCTGCCAATGTTTTTGACCATGCAAGACACTATAAGACTTTTGAGAATTTGGCTTGGGGTCCATACGATAGCGGAATCTACGACGGCGGAACCACCACGGATACCATGACTGGCGCAATGAAACTGTGGGTTACTGACGAAAAAGCCAAGTACGATGACTTTATAGCTAAGGGCGTGTCTGATAAAGAAATAAGATCGAAGCATTATCTTGAGGTTGGCCACTACCTAAACTTTATACATCCAGCGCTTACGGCAATGGGTCTTACTAGCGGAAACATTAGCGACGAGTACGGCACTGTTATATCTTGGGAAGCTAAAGCAGGTGAGGTGCCATTTACGCTGGACGAGTACCAAAAGCTTATTAATGCATACATTAATGGGCAGCCTTATGATGTGACGCCAAGCGAGGAGACGCCTTCGGACGTGACGCCAAGTGATGTTACGCCTGAGCCTGAGCCTGCGCCTGTTCCTTCGGAGGAGACTCCTTCTGATGTGACGCCGTCTGATGTGACGCCTGACGTGACGCCTGATGTTACGCCTTCGGACTTCGACTTCACGCCAAGCTTCGATGTGACGCCGTCTGAGGAGACTCCGTCTGATTTTGACTTCACTCCAAGTTTTGATGTGACGCCAAGTGAGGATACTTATACTCCTTCTGATTTTGACTTCACTCCAAGCTTTGATGTTACGCCTTCTGAGGATGTGACCCCTTCGGACTTTGACTTCACGCCAAGCTTCGACGTGACGCCAAGCGAGGATACTTATACTCCTTCGGACTTTGACTTCACTCCTTCATTCGATGTGACGCCATCTGAGGATACTCCTTCTGACTTTGACTTCACGCCAAGCTTTGACGTAACGCCAAGTGAGGATACTTATACTCCTTCTGATTTTGATTTCACGCCAAGTTTTGATGAAGCGCCAGCTAGTGATTCTGATTCAAACGCTGATTCAAATGTAACGCCAAGTGACTTTACGTTTGATTACAACTTCGACGCTGTAGACGCTCGGCGCTTTGACTGAGCTTGAAATTGCATAACGCATTTCAAGCTCCTTCAAAGCGCTGAGCCGCTTAAGTGTAAAGTCCAGTGGACTTTACGCGCGGCGAAGACGTTAGCGCGCTTAGACCGCGCGAACGATGACATGTCTTTTCGCTTAAAGCGTAGCGCGTAAAGGCAGGTCGGAGCGCAAACGCATCGTCGTAGCAAAAATCGTAAGTAAGAAAAAGGAAGAATGTTATGAAAAATAAAACTTTAGTCGCAAAAAAGATTGCGTTAGTGGTAGCAGGCCTTTCGATGGCAGCTCCTTGCTTTATTGCGGGCGCGCCTGCGTTTGCTGACTCGTACGCAAGCGTTCAAAGAAGCACGAATGTTAATCTTGCAAAGCTTTATGGCACAACGGATGGCGTTGGTCTTATCTATAAGCATGGCAATGTGGATAAGAATCCATTGGGAGAGGGAAAGTTTGCATTTCAGCTGTATTACGACATGTTAATGGCGTCTAACAATACGCGAATGGCAAGTAAAACTGGCAAGCTTGATGCTGCTAGCGAAAAGCTTCTTAATTCAATAAAAGAGGAAATTAGAAGATACGAATATCATTTTCATTCTTTTACTAAGGAAGATGGCGAAGATTCGTATTTGCTTGAAAAACACTGGAAGCGTATTGATGCAGCTAAAAGCCAAGAAGAGTTGAAGAAAGCATACAAAGATCTTGCAGAGGCTATGCGCTTTTCTATTAGGAATTACAGTGCTCATTATGGTTTAAATAATGTTACGAATGGCATGCAAAATCCAAAGTCAAATAGTTTTGTAGACCCAACTCCTACAAAATCTAAGTTTGGCAATTATGATCTTTCGTACTTAGATAACTTTTCGCCAGTAGTCTCTAGAGACGATTCCTATCCGCATGCTCCAGCACCTGCGTCGTTGAGTGACGTTGATCCAAACTTAAAAGGCAACTTAGTCTTAGATAAAAGCATTGGTGCAGAAGCTGGAATGCCTAGCTATGTTAGGATTAAAACAAGAAGAATATATCCTAACGCAGATATGAACAAGATTATAAGTGATCCTCTTTTGGTTCTATCTCGCGCATACCTCTATAAGGGCAGTGTAGACGATTTTGGGGATGCGTACGGCGAGAAACCAGTGCTGCTGACTTCGTCAAGTTATAAAGATGACGATATCCTTATTGCTAAGGACTATTCAGGCGATCCTAATAATGACGATCTGGCCTTTGATGTTTCAATTCCAGAAGGCTGCCACGGCTTATATACGCTTTTGCTTGTAGGTGAGAACGGAAGGCAGCTTGGATGGACCACAATAAATGTTGATAAAGAGGGCGAGAGCGTTGGAGATATTTCACGTGGCGCCGCGATTGCTGCGTCTGACGCTTCGGACGTGACGCCTTCGGAGGAGCCAGGTGTTGAGCATGACGTTACGCCTTCATTCGACGTTACGCCAAGTTTTGATGTGACGCCTTCTGAGGATACTTATACTCCTTCTGATTTTGACTTTACGCCAAGTTTTGATGTGACGCCTTCTGAGGATACTTATACTCCGTCTGACTTTGACTTCTCTCCAAGCTTTGATGTGACACCTTCGGATGAGACTCCGTCTGATTTCGACTTCACTCCTTCGTTTGATGTGACTCCGTCTGAGGATACTTATACTCCTTCTGATTTTGACTTCACTCCAAGCTTTGATGTGACACCTTCGGATGAGACTGGTACTTCGTCTGACTTTGATTTCTCGCCAAGTTTTGATGTGACGCCAAGTGAGGATACTTATACTCCTTCTGATTTTGACTTCACTCCTTCGTTTGATGTGACGCCAAGTGAGGATACTTATACTCCTTCTGATTTCGACTTCTCTCCTTCGTTTGATGTAACGCCAAGTGAGGATACTCCTTCGGACTTCGATTTCACGCCAAGCTTTGACGTGACTCCTTCGGAGGATACTGAGACTTCGTCTGATTTCGATTTCTCGCCAAGTTTTGATGAAGCTCCAGCTAATGATTCTGATTCAAACGCAACGCCAAGTGACTTTACATTTGATTACAACTTCGACGCTGTAGACGCTCGGCGCTTTGACTGAGCTTGAAATTGCATAACGCATTTCAAGCTCCTTCAAAGCGCTGAGCCGCTTAAGCGTAAAGTCCAGTGGACTTTACGCGCGGCGAAGACGTGAGCGCGGCTAATCCGCGCGAGCGACATGACCTGTCTGTGCGCTTAGAGCGTGCTATTCCTCACGGCTTAATAGTCGTGAGGAATAGCGCTATGGAGCGCATGGAGTGTTGTTTGATAAAATGCTTGGTATGAGTCTATTAGAAGGCAGCCAGATTAGCGATATTAGCGAAAATATCCAAAATAGCCAAAACTCTCAAAGCAGCGCAGCTAACCAAGATATTTCTAAGCTCGATCCATTGATGAATCGCCCTAGAATATCAACAATCGTGTTATGCGCTATATTCGCATTGATTTTTGCTGCATCTGCTGCTCTTGTGTGGCTTCTAGCTGTTAGAACACCAATCGGCCAATCGTACGAAGAAATGGTAATCAGCACTTTTGGATATAGTGCCATTCCGCCAACATTCGCCGCAATTTTAGCGCCGCTTAGAAGTTCCATAATCGTTATAGTTTTATCTGCACTAATTTGCGTTGCGGCATTAATAATATCAATCATAAGAAAACGATGGTTGCTGCTTGCGCAATGCTGCGCAATATTCGCGCTATCGCTTGCTGCGGAGCCGTTAAAACGCGTTCTTCCTAGGCAAATGCTTGTAAACATTGCTACTCTTGCAAAAAATTCCGCACCTTCTGGCCACACTCTTTTAATGGCGGCTGCTTGCGCAATACTTGTTTGCGCGGCGTCTCGCGCGTTTAGAGCTTGGGCTGCGGCTGGAGCTGCGTTAATAACGTTTTTGCTTGCTGTGGCACTTATGGGAGGTCGCTGGCATAGGCCTGCAGACGTTGTAATGTCGGTACTAATAGTGGGCGCAATCTCTTGTGCTGTAATGGCTTTTACGCGCGGTTCTGCAATGGATTTGCCTGGGCGCAGAAAGTCGTCTATAAGCGTGCAAATTGTTGGAACCGCAATGATCACGATGGGCGTTGTTTGCATAGCGTATTTTGCATACATGTTTTATCAAATCATGCCAGGCATTGAGCTGGGCGCAAAATGGGCGATTGGCGTTTCGCACGTTTTAACATATTGGGCTGTTGCTGGCGCGTGTAGTATAACGTTCGGCGTTTTAATGGTTATTAAGCAATGCGCGGCTGCTCCTTTAAGTAGACTCGGATTAGTCGGCGCGCCTCCAACGCCTCCTGCATCTTCAACGTCTCCAGCATCTCCAGCAAAAAGCGATGAGCAAATTAAGCCTAATGAAAGCGATTTGTTGAAGATTCTATCGTCTAATTAAATAAAAAAATAAGTAAAATTGAATAAAAAATAAGTAAAGTGGTATATATAGGAGTATATGCTGATATCTCGCAAAGTTTGATTTTGTTGATTTTGCAGAATTTGCAACGCGTATTGCGTTAGAGTTGGCGTGGATTTTAGTAATAAAAGCGCGGAATTGCATATAGAATGCATCTGAATGAAAGGAGAGAGTATGACAGAGCAGAACAAGCTTGTCATTGTGGAGTCTCCCACTAAAGCGCGTAAAATAGGCGGATATCTTGGAAGCGGATACACGGTTATGGCGTCTGTAGGCCATATTCGCGATTTAGCACAGCCAAGCCAGGTGCCAGCCGCTAAAAAGGCGGATTTTGGCAAGTTTGGCGTAGATGTAAACAATGGTTTTGAGCCGTACTACGTTGTTGGAGCGGATAAAAAGAAAACGGTTTCGGACTTAAAAGCTGCGCTGGCAAAGTCTGGCGAATTATTCCTCGCAACTGATGAGGACCGCGAAGGAGAAGCGATTGCTTGGCATCTTGTGCAAGCACTTAAGCCAAAAGTGCCAGTAAAGCGCATGGTGTTTCACGAGATTACAAAGCCCGCGATTCAAGCTTCGCTTGCTAACACGCGAGATGTTGACAACCACATGGTTGACGCGCAAGAGACTCGCCGCGTGTTGGATAGATTGTACGGCTACGAGCTTTCGCCAGTTTTGTGGCGTAAAGTTGGGCCAGGGCTTTCGGCTGGTCGAGTGCAATCGGTTGCAACGCGTTTGATTGTTGAGCGCGAGCGCGAGCGAATGGCGTTTAGAAAAGCGAGCTATTGGGATGTTTGCGCGGATTTAAGCGCAAACGGCGTTGATTTCCAAGCGCGAATGACGGCTCTAAACGGAGCGCGTTTGGCTGGTTCTAAAGACTTTAACTCGCTTGGTGAGCTTCAAAAAGCTAAGGGCGAATCTGCTTTAGCGCACTATTTAAGCGAGGCAGACGCTTGCGCGATTGCACAAAGCCTTGGCACGGCTGATTTTGTTGTAAACTCAATGGACACTAAGCCGTATCGCCGCCGCCCGTTGCCTCCGTTTACAACGTCTACTCTTCAACAGACTGCTGGAAACCGCTTGTCGATGAGCTCTCGCCAAACTATGCGCGCGGCTCAATCTTTGTACGAAAACGGTTATATAACCTACATGCGTACGGATTCTGTAACGCTTTCTAAAGAGGCGATTTTTGCGGCTCGAGATTGCGTTAAGTCTAATTTTGGAGACGAGTATTTAGCGGATTCTCCAAAACAGTATGCTACGACTTCTGCAGGCGCTCAAGAAGCGCACGAGTGTATTCGTCCTGCTGGATCTACGTTTAGGAATCCTGCGGATTTGGCTGGCGTTCTGCCTGCCGATCAGCTTAAGCTTTACACGCTTATTTGGCAGCGCACGCTTGCATCTCAAATGGCGGATGCTACTGGTTTTACGGCTACAGTTAAGCTGGACGCTTCGGCTGGCAGCTTTGGAACGGCTAATTTCCAGGCTTCTGGAACCGTGATTGAGTTTGCTGGATTTATGAAGGTGTTTGGCGGATTCAGCGAAGACGAGCAATCTAAGGCTTTGCCTGCTATGGCTAATGGCGATGTTCTTAAAGCTTTGCAAGTCAGCGCGGATGGTCACGAAACTCAGCCGCCAGCGCGCTATACGGAAGCGTCTTTAGTTAAAACGCTGGAAGCTAAGGAGATTGGTAGGCCGTCTACTTACGCTAGCATTATTTCTACGATTATTGACCGCGGATATGTGTATGAGCGTGGGCGCGCGTTGATTCCAAGTTGGCTTGCTTTTGCTGTTATTAAGCTTTTGGAATCTAATTTCCCAACTTACGTTGACTATGCGTTTACGGCAGACATGGAAAATGGTTTGGACCGCATTGCGCATGGGGAGGAAGCTGGTAAGGATTGGCTTTACAAGTTTTACTTTGGAGATGATGCGGCGGCTGCTGGCGATTCTGCGGTTGCTAGCGACTTTGCAATGCACGAAGGATTGCAAAAGCAAGTTGATCAGCTTGGAGAGATTGACGCTCGAGAAATCAACACGATTGATATTGGCGGCGGATTGCACGTGCGCGTAGGCAGATACGGCCCGTATTTGGAAGATACTAAGAATCTAGACGAAGAGGGCAATGCGCGTAGAGCTTCGATTCCAAGCACTTTGGCTCCAGACGAGTTGAGCGAGCAGGTTGCTAGAGATTTGATTGAAAACAACTCCGACGGCCCGCGCGTTTTGGGAACAGATCCGCAAACTGGCGGAAGTGTAGAAGTTAGGAACGGGCGTTTTGGCGCGTATGTTGCGCTTGTTGAGGCTGCGGATGAGGCTTCGGGCGAGGATAAGTCGCAAGCAGCCGACGATTCTGCTAAAACTGGCGCAAAGTCTTCTGCAAAGTCTTCTGCAAAGTCTAAAAAGTCTGCTCAAAATAAGCCAAAAATGGCGTCTTTGTTCAAAACTATGGACCCTGCAACAATAACTTTGCAAGATGCTTTGAAACTTTTGAATTTGCCGCGATTAGTTGGCGTTGTAGAAGAAGTTGACGAGCAAGGCGAAGTAAAGCGCGCGAAGATTGAGGCGAATAATGGGCGATACGGACCTTATTTGACTAAGACTTACGAGCGCGCGGATTCTGGCGATTCGGCTGCGGATTCTAAGCCAGATAATCGCTCGCTTGCAAGCGAAGACGCGATTTTTAGCGTGACTTTAGACGAAGCTAAAGAGCTGTTTGCGCAACCAAAGTACGGCAAGCGCACGCGTGGAGCTGCAAAACCGCCGCTTAGGGAGCTTGGAGAAGACCCAGAAAGCGGCAAGCCAGTGGTGATTAAAGACGGCTTCTACGGAGCTTATATTACGGACGGCGTTACGAATCGCACGCTGCCAAAGCAGTACACGCCTGAGTCGATTGAGCCGCAAGTTGCGTTTGAGCTTTTGGCGCAAAAGCGAGCGGCAGGGCCTGTAAAGCGCAAGCGAGCGGCCGCTAAGAAGACTGCTGCTAAAAAGACTACGACTAAAAAAACAGCAGCTAAAAAAACGGCAGCTAAAAAGTCTACTGTAAAAAAGTCTACGACTAAATCCGAGTAAACCCGTAAGAGGTATGCGAAAATGGCTATATGTCTTAAAAAAAGCGGGATTAGCGGCTTAAACAAAGGTCTTAAGGGGCTTTTTATATCTTTTGAAGGTATAGACGGCGTTGGGAAAACCACGCAGGTCGAAGCTTTGCGTGATTTTTTGCAAGCGCGTGGGCTTGAGGTTGTTGTTACGAGAGAGCCTGGCGGCACGCAATTGGGAAAACAGTTGCGAGATATTCTTTTGCACGGAGATTCGATTTGTGCGCGCGCCGAAGCTCTGCTTTTTGCGGCGGATCGCGCTCAACACGCTGCGCAAATCATTATTCCAGCATTGCAGCGCGGTGCGGTGGTTATAACGGATCGCTACATTGATTCTTCGCTAGCATACCAATCGGGTGGGCGCGAGCTCACTATGCAAGATGTGCGCGATTTAAGCGAGTGGGCGTCTAATTGCCTTTGGCCAAATCGCACGTATTTGCTAGATATGAGCGAGAAGGACGCTGCTGTGCGATTGCATGGGCAGGCGGATCGCATGGAAAGTGCAGGGCTTGATTTTGCGAAGCGCACGCGTGAATCGTTTTTGGATCTTGCTAAACAAAACGCGCAAAGATTTTGCGTTTTAGACGCCACTTTGCCAGCTTGCGATTTATCGAAGTTGATTGCTAAAGACGTGTGCGAGTTGATGGATAATGCTGGCGTGCGTTACTGTTGCGAAAAATCGTCAGAATCGCCAGAAAATCAAGGATTTTAGGACTTTAGGACTCTAGGATTTTAGCAATGGACGTTTGGGAATCGGTAGTTGGTCAATCGCAAGTTGTTGAGCGTCTTAAAAAAGTAGCGCAAGGCGATTCAAGCAAAATCGCGCAATCGTGGCTTATTTGCGGTGCAGCTGGATTTGGGTGCGCAAAAGTAGCAAGAGCGTTTGCAGCAGCATTGCAATCGCGCGGAAAAGTCGGAAGCTTCCGTACCGCCGAAAATTCCGCCACTCAAATAAACACTCAAATAAATACTCAAATAAATTCAGATAAAATCGCAAGTGAAGTATTGGCTGGAACAAGCCCAGACGTAAACATTTTAAGCACAGACAAAGTTACAGTAAGCATTGACGAAGTGCGCGAAATAGTGTCCATGTCGGAGCAAATGCCAAGTGTTGCGCCGTGGCGAATCATAATAATCGAAGACGTTGGGCGCATGCTTGAGCGCACAACAAACGTTTTGCTAAAAGAAATCGAAGAGCCAGCACCTCGCACAATCTGGATTCTTTGCGCTGCAAGTGCAGCAGATGTTTTGCCAACAATTAGGTCTAGGTCTCAAATAGTGAATTTGGCGCAACCAAGCGACCAAGATGTTCAAGAATACGTGCAAAAACGCTCGAATGTGGATGCAAAAACAGCGGAAAATGTGGCTCGCATAGCTCAAGGAAACGTTGATTTAGCAATGCTTTACGCAACAAGCGAGCGTGCTAGAAGCGGGCGGGAAGAGCTTATTGCAAGTGTTTTGCGACTTGGACGCGCAATAGATGCGATTATGCTTGCGCAAACGCTAATCGAAGACGCTAAAAGCCAGGCAGAAGATGAAGTGCAAAAATCTGTTGAAGTCGAGCAAAGCGAGTTTTTGCGCATAAATGGCATTAAGCCAACAGATAAAATTCCGCCTAAAATTCGTAGCGCATACAATGCGATTGGCAAAAAAGACGACGTTAAGCGCAAAGTGACTCGCGTAAGCAGAGACGTTCTAAACCGCGCAATAGACGCGATTTGCAGCATTTACAGAGATGTGCTTGTTGTGCTAAACAATGCGCAATTACAAACGCCGCTTGTGAATCAAGAATTTAAAGCAGAGATTATGCAGCTTTCTAAAAAAATTACAGCAGAGCGCGCGCTTAAATGCCTTGATGCGCTTGCGGTGGCTAAAAAGCGGCTTGCTGGCAATGGAAACGCAACGCTTGTTTTTGAAGCACTTTTATGCGCTTTGACTGAGCTTGAAATTGCATAACGCATTTCAAGCTCCTTCAAAGCGTGATTTGGCTCAAATGTAAAGTCCAGTGGACTTTACATGCCAAATCAGCCGAGCGGCTACTAATAGCTGCGCGCGCCAACCTGCCGGAGTGCTTGAAGCGTAGCGCGCGAAGGCAATTTTGCGCGCTGAGCAGCTCAAGGCAGAAGCACTGCTTCTGCGCTGCGAAGACGTGAGCGCAGCTAATCTGCGCGAGCGACACAGCGCGTTGTAACGCGCTAGCGATGGGTCAAATTTGGTACAAAGTGCGGAAGTTTTCCGCTTTCCTGCGAGTTTTTTAATTTTGTGTATTTGTGTACAAGTGTATTTGTGAATCTTCGTATTTTGTGCATTTGTGTAAAAATGAATTATTTTGCATAGTCACAGCGGTAGTAGATACTTAAATTATGAATATTTCTACAGATTTCACCACTATTCCAGACAACTTTGCAAAAGCTGCGCCGGAAGAAAACAAGATTAACGGCATTCCAGTCGTGTCTTTTCCATTTTATGTAGACAAGTTGCCTGATTTTGTGCACTACTTGCATTGGCGATTTGTAGACGACGACGCTATACCAGTGTGCGGATTCCAGTGGATTCATTGGGTTGTGGCAAATGTTCCAGTAGAAGCGCTTATGTTTGACTTTAACGACTCGCGCGCTTTGCAAATTCCGCAAGACTTTTCGCGCACAATGCCAACTATGATTCCAGAAGTTGTGCAAGGGCGAAACTCGCAAGCTAGCCGATTTGTGGGATGCACGGACCCTTCTATTACTATGCGTTACAACGGCCCGCAGCCGCCAGACAAGGATCACGACTACATGCTAGAAGTGTTCGGCACGCAAAAACCTCTTCCAAATCTTAAAGAGGGCTTCTACCTTAACGAAATGATGAATGAAATCAGGCATTATGATTCGTATGTAGACGTTAACGGATTATATTTGCGAGGAAAAGCTTAGAGTTTAAGATTTAGGATTTTAGAATTTTGGTCTTTGTGCTTATGATTTAGGCTTTATATGACTTCGCGCGGATTAATCGCAAGCAGCTTACGACTAGATGTGCGTGTGTAAAATAGTCAAAACTAAGCAAAACTGATCTAAACAAACAAAATTATCTAAAATAATCAAATAACCAAAATAATCAAAAATTAGAAAAATGAGGATGCAAATATGGCATGCACAACAATTTTAGTAGGACGCAAAGCGAGCTACGACGGCTCCACGCTTATTGCGCGTAACGAAGACTCTGCAAATGGAGAGTTTAACCCAAAGCGCTTAGTAGTAGTTAAGCCACAAGACCAGCCTCGCGTTTATAAGTCTGTGCTTAGCCACGTAACAGTAGAGCTTCCAGATAATCCAATGCAATACACAAGCGTTCCAAACGCAGACTTGCGCGAAGGAATTTGGGGAGAAGCTGGCGTTAACGAAGCAAACGTGGCAATGAGCGCTACCGAAACGCTTACATCCAACGAGCGCGTGCTGGGCGCAGACCCAATGGTGGAGCTTCAAAAAGCGCAAGGCAAAGAAGGTGACGCTGATTATAAGCCAGAAGTGCCTGGCGGAATTGGCGAAGAAGACTTCTTAACGCTTGTTTTGCCTTATATTCGTAGCGCTCGCGAAGGCGTTGAGCGTTTGGGCGCGTTGCTAGAAAAGTACGGAACTTACGAGATGAACGGCGTTGCGTTCTCGGATGTAAACGAGATTTGGTGGATGGAAACTGTTGGCGGACACCACTGGATTGCTAAGCGCGTTCCAGACGAGGCGTATGTTGTTATGCCAAACCAGCTTGGAATCGACGAGTTCGATTTGGAAGACGCTTTGGCAGACCAAGAAGAGCACATGTGCTCGGCTGATTTGCTTGAGTTTATTGAAGAAAACCACTTAGATTTGTCGGTAGAAAACGCTTCGCCATTTAATCCTCGAGATGCTTTCGGTTCTCATTCAGACGCTGATCACGTGTACAACACGCCGCGCGCATGGTTTATGGAGCGTTTCTTGAATCCTTATGACGAAGTGTGGGATGGCAAAGACGCGGATCACAAGCCAGATAGCAACGATATTCCGTGGGCGCGTCAGCCTGAGCGCAAAGTGACGGTTGAAGACGTTAAGTACGTGCTTAGCTCGCACTATCAGGGAACTGAGTACGATCCTTACGGCAAGCTTGGCGATGAGCATACGCGTCATCTTTTCCGCCCAATCGGCATTAATCGCCAAAGCCAGCTGGCTGTTATGCAAATCCGCCCTTATATGCCAGAAGCTTTCCGCACAATTCAGTGGATGGCGTACGGCTCTAACCCGTTTAATGCGCTTGTGCCGTTCTACGCAAATGTAAACGAAACTCCAAAGTATTTGGAAGATACAACTACTCGAGTAACAAGCGAAAACTTCTATTGGGAAAATCGCATTATTGCAGCTCTTGCGGATGCTGCATTTAACGACACTGCAAATGCGATTGAGCGTTACCAAGAAGTTGTTGGTTCTCTTGGCCACGCAATGGTTAAGGCTACGGATGCTGCTGTTGCAAAGATTCTTGGCGTTTCTTTGAAGGATTACGAGCCAGAGCGCGAAGGCGATGAAGGTTGTGAAGGCTATTGCGATTTAGTTCGGAATGTGGATGCCATTATTGCGCAGCTTAGAAACGAAGACGTGCGCGCGGCTTTGGCTAAAGCGAACGAGGGTATGGCTGCAAAGTTGAAGAAAGAAACCGATTCTTTGCTCGATACAGTTCTGTACATAACTAGCATGCGCATGAAGAATGGTTTTAATCGCTCCGATCACTAATCGCAAGCCGTTATAGACGTTACTAATAACGCGCATAGTTTTAATGTAATATTGCTATACCACGCCTATGCAATCGTATAGTATAAAAATTGTTCATTTACATTAGCTATGCGCGTTTTATTATTGAGCGCTTATTGAGCATCTGTTATTGAACGTTTGTTGTTGAGTATTTGTTGTTGAGCGTCTATTAGGCGTTTTGCCTGAAAGTGGGGAATATGAGCATTCTTGATTCGTTTACTGCACAATTTGGACTGGTTAAAAAAATCGACGCTTTTGGATTTATGGATTATCTAAAGAGGAATCCAAGCGAGCCAAGAAAGCACGGTAAAGTGTTGCTCGTTACTGCAGATACTCCTCTTAAGGCTTCTAGAGGAGAGGGCAAAACAACCACCACTATTGCGCTTGTAGACGCTTTGCGCGAACGCGGAGTAGATGCGGCGGCTGTTTTAAGGCAGCCAAGCATGGGCATTACTGCGGCGGGTTCTAAAGGCGGCGCTAGTGGCGGCGGAAAGTCATCTCTTGCACACCCAGAGTTGATTGACTGGGGATTGTGCGGAGAAATGGCGGCTATTGAATGCGCGCAGAATTTGCTTGTTTCTTTTGCAGAAAAAGCGATTGACGACGGTATTTTAGACACGATTTTAGTGCCGCGCGTAAGCGAAGTGCCTTCAAGATCTTTGCGTAGTATTGCTGTTGATTTTGGCAAGGGCACGGTTGCAGAGCGCGTTGTATTAACGCCAACTTGCGAACTTATGCAAATCGTAGTGCTTTCTAGAAGCATGGAAGAAATCGCAAATCGCGTATCTTCTATGATTGCTGGAACAAAAGACGGGAATCCTGTTAAATTTGGCGATTTTGTTGACTTGTGGCGAATCACAAATATTCTTGCTGATGCTGTAAAGCCTGCAAAAACAGAGACGATTAATGGTTCTCCGATTTACGTTCATTGCGGGCCATTTGCCAACGTTTCTCTTGGTATTCCAAGCCTTGTAAGCGTTGAGATGGCTTGCGCGCTACACGATGTTGTCGTTGTGGAGGCAGGCTATGGCACGGATGCTGGCGCGCAAAAGTGGCTAGATATTGCTGCTCGCGAGTTCGGCGCAAAGTGGCCTGCTGCTGCGGTTGTTGTTACTCGTGCCAGCACTTGGCGAGATGACGAAACGCTTGCGTGGCGCTACCCGTTCCACGTTTCGCGCCTTGAGTCGCTTGATATTCCTACTTTCCCTCTTGTTAATTTGTGGGATGGGGAAGATGGGCAAGTTCCAGATTTGCTTGAGCAAGCTAAGACTTTGGGATTCCGCAAGCCGATTGTTGGCAATCTTTTCCGAGATGGCGGAGATGGATTGGCAGATCAGCTAGACGATTTTGTGTCTGTGATTACCGCTGATGCTGAAACGAAAGTTCCACAAAGCCGCCGTGGAAAGTCTCTTCGTGAGCGTATTAATCTGCTTTGCTCCGAGGCGTATGGTGTGCCTGTTGAGCGCGTAATCGACAAAGCAGGTTTTGCTGATTCGTTGAAGGAAGCGCAGGATTTGTGCAATAAGGCTGGTGTTGATTTTGATAGCTTGGCTCTTGTTGCTGTAAAGTCGCCAGCAACCATGACAGATGACGATCACGCGCCTGCGGATTCTCGCACTGTAACGCTTAAGAAAGTAGAGGTTCATGCTGGAGCTGGGGTTGTTCAAGTCAACCTTACGGCTTCACTAACAACTCCTATGCCAAAAATTGTGTGATTAAAATTTCTGTAGTGCGTTTGTATCAAAAAACATCAAAATCAAATACAAACACACTACAGTTTTGTGTGTTTATGTAGTGCGTTTGTATTAAAAAACACCAAAATTCGGTACAAACGCACTACATGGTTGCATAGGCACGCCAATCTAGGTTATGAAAGCGGTGCAAATGTGCGATTTAGCCAATCGCAAGCAAGATCAATCCATTGCTGAACTTCTGGCTGAACAAACTCAGGCAGCACTGCTCCATTTTCATTGCGCTTAGCTGTTTCTTTAACCGCCAAAGCCAAGCCATGCGGACCCTTAGGGAACAAATGTGCTTCCACGCTTACGCCAGCTTTAACGCAAGCATTAATAAACATAATCGAGTTTTGAACTGGAACTGTTTGGTCTGTAATTGTTTGCCAAACGAACACAGGTGGAGTCTTAGAATCTACGTGATTTTCCAGCGAAAGCTGTTCAACGAGTTGCTCGCGAGTACTAGAATCTACGTCTCCAAAAAGACGGTCGAAAGTTGGCTTATGCGCGTATTCGCCAGCGGAAATCACTGGGTAAGCAAGCATAAGAGCGTTTGGGCGAACATCATTTGCGTTGTATCCATTTGCTTCCTCAACATCGTCGCTAACGCTAGTCGCAAGATTTGCGGCTACATGGCCTCCTGCAGAGAATCCAATAATCGCCACTTTTTGCGCATCTACATGCCATTCTTTTGCATTATTGCGAATCAATTGCATAGCTTCTGCGGCTTCCAAAAGCTGAGTCGGGTGCGCGCTAGGCACAAGCGAGTATCGCAAAACAAAAGCGTGGAATCCAGCAGCCGCAAACTTCATAGCAATAGGCTCTGCTTCTCGATTAGAAACGCGCAAGAATCCGCCGCCTGGCAAAATCAGCACTGCTGGTCGCGTTTGATCCCCTTCGCTATCTAAATTATCGTCTAAAACATATGCAGTTAGAAGCGCGTTGCTGCCGTCAATACCTTTAATTTGGCGTTCTATAATCTTCATAGTATCTCTTTTCGTTTTGCGCGATTGCAATTTATGTTAAGCATAATTGTTAAGCATAAACTTAAGCATAATTACTAAGCATAATTCTAATCAAATATCTTGTTTTAATGTGCATTATGTGCGTTATTTTATAAATTCGTGTAGAGTCTTAAGAGGTTTTATAAGGAGATTTAAGATGAGTAGTGAAGATAGTTTAGGCAAAGTTGTTCTTGCGGCCACTCCGATTGGAAATATGGGAGATGCTTCTGCGCGCTTGATTAATCTTCTAGAAACCGCAGATATTGTTGCAGCAGAAGATACGCGCAGGCTTTACGACCTTGCAAATCGCCTTGGCGTGCACGTTTCTGGGCAAGTTGTTGCGTATCACGATCACAATGAGCGCAATAAGGCAGATGGTTTACTAGACAAGGTTGAGCAAGGCAGCACTGTTCTTGTTGTTTCCGACGCTGGCATGCCTACAATTAACGACCCAGGGCTTGCGATTGTTCGCCGCGCAATAGAGCGCGACTTGCCTGTTACTTGCGCGCCTGGACCGAGTGCTGTATTGGATGCTTTGGCGCTTTCGGGCCTGCCAACAGACCGTTTTTGCTACGAAGGCTTCTTGCCACGCAAGTCGGGGGAGCGCATGCAGCATTTGCGCTCGCTTCTTTTAGAGAGGCGAACAATCGTGTTTTACGAGGCTCCGCACAGGATTGCGGAGTCAATGGCAGCTCTTCTTGCAGTTTTTGGAGCAGATCGCAAAATGGCGTTGTGTCGCGAGCTTACTAAGGATTTTGAAGAAGTACGTCGCGGAACTATTGAGCAGATTGCAAAAAGCGTAGAAAATGATCCTCCTCGTGGCGAGATTGTGCTTGTACTTTCTGGCGCTAGCGAAAGTGATGTTGCGCAACAAAACGTTGATTTAAGCGTGGATCAGCTTGCGCAAATGGCTTGCGATCTTTCACAAAACGAGGGCTTGCGAATCAAAGATGCTATAACTCGAGTTGTTTCACAAAATCCTCTTTCAGACGGCTCTTTTGCTAATCGTAAAGAAGTTTATGCAGCTTGCTTAAAAATCAAGGAAAATGTGGACAACTAAGTAGGAAATTAAGCCAAAAATGTGCAAATGTGCAAAAGTTGCAGCAATAAAAGCGAAAAATGTGCAAATGTGGAAGATTAAGCAGCAATTAATCCCCATTTTTTGCATATTCGTATGCTTCTAAAAGCACATCTAGACTTTGTTTAACGCCTGGCCCGCCTTGTTGAGATATGTATTCCAGTATTTTTGCGTCCGCGACTGGGTTTGCAACAACCCATTTTCTTAATTCAGGCACGTTCTTAGCAATATGCCATAGCACGTCTTTGCTTGTGTTTTCACAGCACGCGACTTGCGCAGTGAGCACAATTGGTGGTTTTGGTGGCATTACGGGTGGCATTGCGCTCGCTTTATAATTCTTAATATTTGCTTTAATAGTCATAAAGAACGTCATCCTTGTCTATTATGTATTTAATCCATTCTTTTGCCTTTGCAGCGCCTGGAAAATAAGGATTGCTGTCTATGATTTTTTCGCAATCCTTAAAGCTTGTGTTGTATTTTTGAGCCAATTCGCACACAGTATCTACTCTTCTTATTTCTTCGTAAATGTTTTTTGATGGCGTTAGCGCAATGTCGCAAATAGTTCGCGCTGGAGAAGTTACGTGTAAGTCTTTAATCACCCTTTGTTCTTTTTTCATTAGTTTTCTTCTAAACACTTGTAGTCGGTGATCGTACGGCTTTATTCGATAATGACTTTTGGATATTATCTCTAGTATGTTTGGGATTTTTCCGCCAAGCCAAATCCAAGATGCTGTAAATGCGCATGCCACTGTTCCGTTTGGAAGCAGATTTTTTAGCACGTTGCATCGTCCTTCTGGGGTTTTTGCGGTAGATTGCGTAAATCCAGTGCGTATTGAAACGTTGTTGAATGCTCCAAAATTGCATAGTTTCTTCATGCTTAGTGGTCCGGGTAGGTGTTTTGTGTCTATAAGAATAGGCAGCTCCTCGTTTTGTTTTTCCGAAAATAAAATCATCTCTTCGTTTTTGTAGTCTTTATAGTTTTTGTAGTCTTCGTATTCTTCGCGAGTTTTGTATTCTTTGCGTCTTTTGTAGTCTTTTATTGCTTTTTTATTTTTTTCGTCATTGTGTATTGTGCGTTTTTTGTTCAACGTTGAAGTGCTCATGTTTCTCCTTTCTGCGTAATGTGCTTAATACGCCAACTTTTTAGTGACGTAATGTTTTAGTGCCGTAATTCTGTAGTGTTCTGCTGTTCTAGGTTTTAATTTTCTAAGTTTTATACACAATATCGTGTTTTACTTTTTTGTCTACGCGATTTTTTGTAATTGTGGAAAAGTGGATTTTTAGTTTTTTACATAAAAAAATGTGGCTATATGTGACTAAATCATATGTGATTAAATGTGGCTTGCGATTGTGTGTAGTTGTGATTGATTACACGTGATTATTCTTGATTTATCTACTTTGCTATGTGATTTTATAGTGATTTTATAGTGATTTTTTAGTGTGATTTTTCTGTGTATTATTTAATGTGTCCTCGCTGAACAAGATAATATTTGGCTATGAGTCATATTTTGGTGAATGTTGCATGGCCTTACGCAAATGGCCCTCGTCATATTGGTCACGTTGCAGGATTTGGTGTACCTTCCGACGTGTACGCGCGTTACGAGCGCATGAAGGGAAACAGCGTGCTTATGGTTTCTGGAACAGACGAACACGGCACGCCGATTTTAGTTGAGGCAGATAAAGAAGGCGTGAGCGCGCAAGAGCTTGCAAACCGCTATAATCGCGTGATTACTAAAGACTTGTGCGATTTGGGTTTAAGCTACGATTTGTTTACGCGCACAACAACAGCAAATCATGAGCATGTTGTTCAAGAGATGTTCCGCCAGTGCCTTAAGAATGGTTATATTTACAAGGGAACTCAAAAGGTTGCGATTTCGCCTTCTACAGTCCGCACTCTTCCAGACCGCTACATTGAGGGCACTTGCCCGATTTGCGGCGCGGACGGCGCGCGAGGCGACCAGTGCGATGCTTGCGGAAATGAGCTAGACCCAGACGAGCTTATTAATCCTGTTTCTAAGATTAACGGCGAAACTCCGCGATTTGAAGAAACAGAGCATTACTTCCTTGATCTGCCTGCTTTAGCAAGCGCAAACTTGGAGTGGCTTAATTCCAGGGATGGTTGGCGTACAAATGTTATTAACTTCTCAATTGGTCTGTTTAAGGAAGTTAAGCCTCGAGCAATTACGCGAGACATTGATTGGGGCATTCCAGTTCCTGTAGAAGGCTGGATTGATAACCCAAATAAGCGTTTGTACGTGTGGTTTGACGCCGTTATTGGCTACTTGTCTGCTTCCATTGAGTGGGCGCGTAGGCAGGGCAAGCCAGACGCTTGGCGCGATTGGTGGTGCGATCCTAAGTCTCCTGGCTACTACTTTATGGGCAAAGATAACATTACTTTCCATTCTCAAATTTGGCCTTCAGAGATGCTTGCGTATAACGGCGCTGGCTCTAAAGGTGGCGAGGCTGGCGTTTATGGCCCACTTAACATGCCAGAGCAGGTTGTTGCTTCCGAGTTTATGACTATGGAAGGCAAGAAGTTCAGCTCTTCGCGCGGAATCGTGATTTATGTTAAAGACATTTTGGCGCGCTACCCAGTGGATGCTGTGCGCTACTACATTTCCGTTGCGGGTCCAGAAAATTCTGACGCCGACTTTACTTGGGCAGAGTTCGTTCGTCACAATAACGAAGAGCTTGCAGCAAGTTGGGGCAATCTTGTTAATCGTGTTGCAAATTTGATTAATAAGAATTTTGGAGAGATTCCGCCGTTGGATGAAAATTCAATGACAGATATGGATCGTGCGCTTTTGGATCAAACTTCTAACGCTTTTGAGATTGTTGGCGGTTTGATTGAGCGTCATCATCAAAAGAATGCTCTTAATGAGGCTATGCGCGTTGTATCGGATATAAACAAGTATATTTCTGCTACGGAGCCTTGGAAGATTAAGGATGACGAGTCTCGTCTTGGAACTGTTTTGCATGTTGCTGCACAAGCTGTTTCGGATGCTAATCATTTGCTTGCTCCATTCTTGCCTCATTCTGCGCAAAAAGTTTGGGAAGCTCTTGGCGGCACGGGCGTGTTCTCGCCGCTTCCAAGAATCGAAGAAGTGACTGATTTAGATAATCCAGATTTTAAGTACCCGATTATTACTGGCGACTATGAGCTTGGAAAGACTGTTCATCCATGGGAAAGTGAGCCGTTGGTTACTGGCACTCCTGTTGCTAAGCCAACTCCGATTTTTGCCAAGATTCCTAAAGAGGCGATTGATGAGGAGCTTGAGCGTTTTGAGTCTGCACTTGCTGCTCGTCGTAAAGCTGACGAAGAAAGATTGGCTGCTGCAAAAAAATCGTTGGAATCTGAGTGATTTTAGCGAAAAATTTTAAGGCATAGTGACGTATGTAACAAAAAATTGGCATACTGCCAGGAATATGAAAAAATTTTCAGGAAATTTTTAGTTTATATGCGTGTTTTGCGAGAAAAATGTGGTTATAATGAATATTGCTGATGGTTCTTCCATCAGTGAGGTTCGTTCGCGAACCCCATAACTGAAACCTTCTTCTCTCTTTCTCTCTGCCCCGGTGGGTTTTCTCTTTCCCACCGGGCTTCTTTTTATCTTTTTCAAGTGTTCGCCGCTTACTCATGACTTCAATCTGCAAAATGTGTCATTTTTCTCTTTCTGTTGTGCATTTTGTTGTGCATTTTGTAGTGCGTTTGTACCTAAAATACGGCGTGTCGCCATACAATCGCACTACAGTTTTGCTTGTTTGTGTAGTGCGTTTGTATCAAAAAACACCAAAATCAAATACAATCGCACTACAGTTCTGTTTGTTTGTGTAGTGCGTTTGTATCAAAAAATACGGAAATTCGGTACAATCGCACTACATAAACTCGAGAATCTCAGGCGACTAGCGATGCGCAATTGTTCAAGCACGTAAGAGGGCTGGGTGATTCTTGGTCGAACAGTATAAGAGCGGCAGCCGATACCAAACAATCCAATGGCTCACGCCTACAAACAAGCTTCAACCAAAAATAAAATTAAAGCTAAATCGGAACAACCGCAACAACAAAAAACACGTAAGAGGCGGAGCGTTGTGCGAATCGACGACTTCGAGCTGCATAATGCGCGAGAAGTCACCTCGATTCGCTGAGCCGCTTAAATGTAAAGTCCAGTGGACTTTACATGCGGCGAAGGAGTGAGCGCGGCCAATCCGCGCGAGCGTAGAAACACCCAGCCCTCCTACACACCAAATAGGAAGTCGCGCAACGCTAAATAGCATGCATTCAGTAACAAAAAACGCAGACTGCATTTGTAATTTGCGAATGCAATCTACGTTTGTAAATCAGCGTGTGCTAAATAAAGTTTAGCGGCAGCGCTTTGTAAGTGGCGTCCATGGGTCAAGCATTACAGGCTCTTGATCCAGTATGGCTCGCGTTGCTTCATCAAGATACTTCTTGTTAATAATGATTTCTGTAACGTAGCGGTCAAACCACTGCGCTGATCCAACGTAGTATCCATCTTCGCCGTTATCTTTGCCCCAGCTGTTTTCAATCTTCCAGCGGTCTGGCTCGCCATCTTTATTAAGATTTACGCCAGTAAAGGTCATTGCGTGGTTGCCTGGGCAATCCATGTACTCCAAACCTTTAGCTTTGTCGAATGTAAACTTTACGTCGAATAGCTCGTCTACGCGCACAACTGCTGGGTCAAAGAAGCCCTCTTGCCTTAGTGAGAATTGCGTGCAATCACAAGCAAACCAAATTGGGTGTCCGTCTTTTAGCTGGTCAACAGCGGCTTTGCGGAACACTTCTAGCGCAACGTTCGCAAACTCCATTTCCTTAGTCTCTGCAACGTTTGTTGTGTACTTAAGTTGATAGAGTTTGTTGAACGGAGTGCGTTCCATTGGGGAGTTGCACAAGCTTACAAAGTCGTTTACGTCTACCGGCACGTACTTCTTTGCAAACTCGAGTGGCGTAATGCCGTATTCGCAAATCATTGGGCGATCGTCTTTGCCGCTCTTTGGCTTATCATCCTTCTTTTCGCCGCCCTTAGATTCGCTATTTTCGCCGCTCTTCTTATCGTCCTTCTTATCGTCGTCATCTTTAGTGCGTGCAAAGAAGTCGAAACGCTCTGGTGGCTCGCCAAGAGCAATCGCGGTCATGCGATACACAGTTTCCAAGTCGCGAATCTTCATTTTTCGCAACTCTTCCATAGAAGTGCCATTCTTGTGTGCCTCGCGCAATTCGCATGCAAACTCGCGAAGCTTGCTGTTAATGTATTGCACGAATGCTTCGGAATCGGTAGCGTTTTGCGAATCTGGGTATGCGCTCTTTGGCATAAGTCCGTACTTGTTTACCAAGTTAACGAACATCTGCCACCATCCGCCGTCGTCAATCGGACCGTAGTTAATGCTCTCAAAAATTCGGCTATCTAATGTCTCATCTAAAGTCGCTAAAACGTTTTCCAAGTATGCGTTTGCTTTTTCAATCTTGTCCCAGAAGAACAAGTAGCTTTCGGAAAACTCAAAGTCTTCTAAATTCCACTTATGCATAAGCTCGTAGCGCAAAGTGTTAAGAGATGCAAACATCCAGCAACGTCCAGAATGCTGCTGATTTGTTATTGTTCCTTGCTTTAGTTCTATAGAAAATTCGCGTGGAAGTGCGCGCTGACCCTGGTAGCTTGTTGCTGCTTTAAGAACGCCGCTCGATACCGAAGCGTTTGCTGCTACTCGATTTGCTCGCTGTTCGTTAAAATGCTTAGAATATTCGCGAACGTCGTTTAGTGTAACGGCTTTTACGTTTTCAGACATATATCTCCTTTATCTTGTTAAAAACAGTGAATAAGCGTTATTGTAGCTTGCTCAATGCACGAGTCGCGTTTTGCGCGGCTCAAATTGTTCGCGAGTGTTCGTGAGTTTTCGTGTTTCGTTTATGTAAAATATGTATTTTTATGCGTTTGCGGCGATTTGCGAAACTAATTTTCGTAAATTTTAAGTAATTTCGTTAAATATTTTGATATTTTGCCAATTTTATGTATTAATTTTGACTAAGATTACTATTTATTACGTGTTATTACATGTTTATTTTAGGTAATGTACATAGGTTAGCTAAAAATATACTAATTACACGTCCAAATTATTAGGGCTTACTTAAGTGTGCCTTGAACGCTTATGATTTGCCTTTTTGATTAGTGATTAAATGATGGCAGTGTGCAAGCGTAAGTTTGCAGTTACCAGATGGAGGTAACAATGTTTAGACGTAGAAAAGAGTCACAATGATACGATACATCGTTAAACGATGCCTGAATTATGTTGTGATGCTGTTTGTATCCGTATCCATGACGTATTTCTTGGCAAGTGCATTTATGGATCCGAGATCGAACTATATGTCTAGGCATCCGCATCCGCCAATTCCTTCGATTAACCGTTCTTTGGATTTGGCAAATATTAACGACCAAACTCCAGTTATTACAAGGTATTTGCGTTGGATTACTGGTGTTCTTACTCGTTGGGATTGGGGATTAAGCCCAGAGCAAGCGCCTGTTGGTCCTGCGATTGCTGCGCGAATCGGCGCATCGGTGCAGCTGGTTACTTGCGCAACTGTTCTTGGTATTGTTTTAGGCGTTAGCGTTGGTGTTTATACCGCTATTCGCCAATATAAGTGGCAAGACAGGGTTCTTAACTCTATTGCTACGTTCTTGCTTGTTGTTCCAGCAGCCGTGTTTGGATTACTTATTGTTTTAGCTGCGATTAGCATTAACAACGCTGCTGGTTCTCGTTTGTTCTTTGTTACTGGATTACATTCCTATCAGGGTTCTAATCCTATTGCTTTTATTCTTGACTTCTTGCAGCATTTGATTTTGCCAACAATTGTTATGACCGTTCCTGGCATGGTTGGCTACCATCTTACGCAGCGCACCTATTTGCTCGACACTATGAATGCTGATTACGTTCGTACTGCTCGCGCTAAGGGTTTGCCTCTAAATGTGGCTATTCGTCGCCACGCTTTGCGTACTTCTTTGATTCCTACGGCCGTAGACGTTGCCTTCTCGATTGCAGGCGTGTTTACGGGTGCTGTGATTACCGAAACCGTGTTTGCAATTAACGGTTTGGGTAGCTACTTCGTACAAACTATTTCTAATAACGACATTAATGGTTCTGTTGCTATTGCTGCGTTCGGAGCCGTGTGTACTTTGGCTGGAGCCTTGTTGGCAGATATCTTCTCCGCTTGGCTTGATCCTCGTATTCGTTTGAGCTAATTGCGCAACAGTGTAGGTGTATTGATATGAGTAAAAAAGATGTATCTTCAAAGACTCAAGAGTCTGCTGCCGATAAAAAGGCAACTGCTAATTCTTGGGGTAATTTTAAGCGCACAGGCAAAATAACGCTTTATACGCGTCGCTTCTTTAGGCGTCCATCCGCTGTTGTTGGCTTAGTCTTGCTTGTGTTTTTGATTCTTCTTGCGCTGTTTGGCTCTAAGATTAGCAAGTGGGGCTACGACGAGCCTGATTTTACGGCTCTTGCAACTCCTCCTAGCGCCGAGCATTGGCTAGGAACTACGCCTGGCGGATCAGACATGTATGCAATGGTTGTTCGCGGACTTGGTCGCTCGCTTTCTATTGGTATTGTAAGCTCCATTTCGATTACGATTATTGCTGCTTTGGTTGGTACTGCTATCTCGTACTTTGAAGGCTGGTTTGAGCAGGTTGGCATGTGGGTTCTAGACATGCTTTTGATTGTTCCATCCTTCTTGCTTATTGCTTTGATTGTTAGCTCCGCTACTGGCGGCAACGACTGGCTGTGGCTTGCCTTTGGTATGACTTCCTTTGGCTGGATTGGTTATGCTCGTACGCTTAGAACTTTGACTTTGAGCTTGCGTGAACGTGAATATGTGCGTGCCGCTAAGTTTGAAGGCGTTTCTTCGTTCCGCATTATTGTTCGCCACCTTGTTCCAAATCTTGGTTCCGTTTTGATTATTAACACGGTTCTTGGTGTTATCGGCGCAATCAACGGCGAAACCGCATTAAGCTTCTTGGGTCTTGGTATTAAGGCTCCAGATACTTCTTTGGGTACTCTTCTTAATGTTGGTCAAAGTAGCGTTATGACGTCTCCTTGGGTTCTTTTGGTTCCATCGGCTGTTTTGGTTATTTTGACTTTCTCCGTTCAGCTTATTGGAGATGGCTTGCGCGATGCGATTGATCCATATTCTAGGTCTGTTGGCAAGGCCGAGTAAGGCTTGTTGGAGGTGTAAACATGACTGATATGGGTAATAACGCAATTAAGGAAGACTTTGCAATGGAAAATCAGAACAACGAACCACTTCTTTCTGTACGCAACTTGCAAATTAGCTTTGCTTCGGAAGCTGGTACAGTTCACGCTGTTCGCAATATGAACTTTGATTTGTATCGCGGCAAAACAATTGGTATTGTTGGCGAATCTGGATCTGGTAAGTCTGTTACTTCTTTGGCTGTTATGGGCTTGCTAGATAAGAATGCTTCTGTTAAGGGTTCTGTTGTTTATAAGGGCGAAGAGCTTTTAACAAAGTCTGATGCAGAGATGAGTAAGATTCGCGGTAAGAACATTGCAATGGTGTTCCAGGATCCTCTTTCTGCTTTAACTCCAGTGTTCTCTATTGGAGATCAGCTTAAGGAAGCTTTGGTTATTCATAATCCAAATATGACCGAAGATCAGATTCGTGATCGCTCTATTGAGCTTCTTAACTTGGTTGGTATTACTAAGCCAGCTGAGCGCTTAAAGGCGTTCCCTCATGAGTTTTCTGGTGGCATGCGTCAGCGCGTTATGATTGCAATGGCAATCGCGAATAACCCAGATATTATTATTGCTGATGAGCCTACTACCGCTTTGGATGTTACGATTCAGGCTCAGGTTTTGGATGTTTTGAAGAAGGCTCAGAAAGAAACTGGCGCCGCAATGATCTTCATTACTCACGATTTGGGCGTTATTGCTGGCGTTGCAGACGAAGTTATTGTTATGTATGCGGGTCATTTGGTTGAGCATAATAGCGTTGAGGAGATTTTTGCTCACCCAACTCAGCCGTACACAATCGGCTTGCTTGGTGCTGTTCCGCGTGTTGATCAAAAGCGTACTCGCCGCTTAACTCCAATCTCTAAGCCAACAATGGATATGTTGATGGCAGAAGAAAAGAGTGGAGATACCAGCGATATGATGGGCTTGGAAGCAGAAAGCGAAACTGTTCGTGCACTGCTTCATGCAGAAACCGAAAAAACGATTAAGCCAATGTTTGAGGGTATTCCTCGCGAGGATCGCAAGGTTGTTTTGGATGTTAAGGGCTTAGTTAAAACATTCCCGATTACAGGTGGCGGTTTCTTGCGACGTAAGGTTGGCGAAGTTCGCGCTGTTGATGGCATTGACCTTGAGATTCGCGAAGGCGAAACTGTGGCTCTTGTTGGAGAATCTGGTTCTGGTAAGTCAACTACTTTGATGGAAATCATGAGCTTAAAGAAGCCAGAAGCTGGCTCTATTACAGTTTTTGGCACCGAGCTTAACGATAAGTTGACTAAAGAGCAGCGTCGCGAGCTTCGTTCTAAGATTCAATACGTGTTCCAGGATCCTATGAGCTCTCTTGATCCTCGTATGCTTGTTTACGATATTTTGGCAGAGCCTCTTCATGTTCAAAAGAAGTCGAAGGAAGAGATTCGTCAGCGTATTGCGGAGCTTATGCAGCTTGTTGAGCTGAATCCAGATCAGGTTGATCGCTTCCCAACGCAGTTCTCTGGTGGTCAGCGTCAGCGTATTGCTATTGCTCGCGCTTTGGCTGTAAACCCTAAGCTTCTTCTTCTTGATGAGCCTGTTTCGGCTTTGGATGTTTCTATTCAGGCTGGAATTATTAACTTGCTTGAAGATTTGCAAGATAAGCTGGGCGTTGCCTACTTGTTTGTGGCTCACAACATGGCGGTTGTTCGTCATATTTCTAGCCGAATTGCTGTTATGTACCACGGACGCATTGTTGAATCTGGCGAAACGGATGAGGTATTCGATAATCCTAAGCATCCGTACACTAAGGCTTTGATTAGCGCTGTGCCAATTCCAGATCCTGTTATTGAGAAGAATCGCAAGCGTATTATTCTCAACGAAGAAGATTCGTTTGATGACGTTGCAAGCGTCTGATTCTAATCTTTTGTGAATACGCCTAAACTTTTGTTTAGGGCAAGTTTGATCGCGTGTGTTATGCAAGACACACGCGATTTTTTGTTACAGGCGCATAAATTCTAAAAAAAGTAATATATTTTGTTTTTTAATCAAAATAAACTAAAAAATTTTCTGTTTTGCGGTTTTCTGTGTTTAATTTTCTTTTTTCTGGATTAAATCTTAAGTAACAAAAGTTTAAATTCAGCATTTGTTAAAAAAGTCGTAACACAAAATGTCAAAAGATTAGATATACTCTACACACATACCAGAAAGTGGACATCATTTCTGGGGAATGAGAGGAATCATGAAAAAAACTAATGCAGGTAAATTAACTGTATTCGCCGCAGCTGCACTTTCTGTTGCAATGCTGCTCGGCGCTTGTGGTGGTACAACCGCCACTACGGCAGATAAAGCTAAGGGCGGAATGACCGAAGAGCCAGCCGCAGGTGTGGATACTTCCTACACTGGCGCTCTTCCAATGCCTAAGGTTGACAAGCGTTACGACAATCCACAGCCTCGTGACAATGTTAAGGATGGCGGTACTTACACGTTCTCGCTTTCCGACATGGGTCCAAACTGGAACTACGCTTCTAACGACGGTAACACCGCTTATATGGCCACTTTGTGGGGCTTCTACCAGCCATCGCTTCCTTATTACGATACCGTTAAGGGCGAGAAGGTTAAGTACAACCCTGATTACATTACTTCTGTTAAGAAGGTTAGCGACAAGCCACTCGTAGTTCAGTACGATTTGAATCCAAAGGCTAAGTGGAACGACGGCACAGACATTGATTACACTGCTTTTAAGGCCACTTGGGAAGTTATGAATGGCAAGAACGAAGCCTACTCCGTTCCATCTCACGAGGGCTACGACTGCATTGAGTCCGTTGAGCAGGGCGCAAATCCTAAGCAAGTAATCGTTAAGTACAATAAGCCATGCGCAACTTGGGAATTGCTTTTCGCTCCATTGGTTCATCCAAAGGCAACCGATCCAGCGGTATTCAACCAGGGTTGGGTAAATAATCCTCACAACGAGTGGGGTGCAGGTCCATTCGAGATTCAGTCCGCAACCGAAGATCAGGTTGTTTTCGTGCGCAATCCAAAGTGGTGGGGCAAGAAGGCAAAGCTTGACAAGGTTGTTGTAAAGCGTATGGAAGATACCGCTGCAATGAACGCCTTCCAGAACGGCGAAATCGATTCCGTGGATTCCATCTCCACCAAGGATAAGGTTAAGGCTGCTCGTAGCGTTAAGGGCGCTCAGCTCCGTTACGGCTACAGCACCAAGATTCGTGTTATTAACTTAAACGCAAAGGCTGGCGCATTCAAAGACAAGGCCGTGCGTAAGGCCGTTGTCCAGGCATTCGACGTTGCAACCTACAACAAGATTCAGTTCCAGGGTATGAACTGGAAGAGCGAGCAGCCAGGTTCGGAGCTTCTCTCCATGTTCCAGGCTGGCTACAAGAACAACCTCCCAGCTGATGGTAAGTTCAACGTAGAAAACGCTAAGAAGACTCTTGAAGCCGCTGGTTACAAGATGGGCAAAGACGGTTACTACGCTAAGAATGGTAAGACCGTTCAGTTCACATTTACCTTCTTCGGCGATGACTCCACTCAGGCAGCTCTTGCTAACGCATTCCAGGCCATGATGAAGAAGGCTGGAATGAAATGCAAGACTGTAAACAAGCCTGCATCTAAGTTCTCTAAGACTGTAACCTCCTTCGACTTCCAGGTGCTTCCAATGGCTTGGGTTTCCCAATCTCCATTGAGCTTCTTGGCATCCGCTTCCCAGCTTTACGGTTCTAAGAGCGATTCCAACTTCACTGGCACTGGCAGCAAGAAGATTGATGCCCTGCTCGCCAAGATTGGCAAGACCTACGATTACAAGGAACAGACTGCATTGAGCAACAAGGCTGAGTCCATGGCTCTTGCTGAGTATGGCACGCTCCCAGTTTCTGCTCCTCCAACCTACCAGGCATACAAGAAGGGCTTTGCTAACGGCGGCCCTGCTGGATATGCTAACGTTTTCGTTGAAAACATCGGTTGGCAGAAGTGAGTAAATTTGTAGCGATAACTCGCGCAAGTTTACTAAGCTGATTGCTTAACTTATAGCATGTGGCGTGTGGTCTTTTGGCTGCACGCCACATGCTTTTGTTGTAATCGCGTGCGTGTAGTTCGCAGAAAATAGTCGCGCAGAAAATAGTCGCGTAAAAATAAACTCAGAAAAATAGTATAAACTTAATAAAACTTAATAAAAAAATAAATCGCAAAGTCGAAAATAAGGGAGAATCTAGCGCATGTATGTAAATCCAAATAAACGCAAAGACGCGAGCAATGTGCGCTGGGTTTTGCAATATTGTAAGCCAGATATGTGGAGAGTAGGCGTATCGCTAGTTCTTTTTACTATAAACGACACAATGGCAATGACAATGCCTCTGCTTTCGGGCTTTATTGTAGACAAAGTCATTATTGGAAAACAGCATGATTTGCTTGCTTTTGTGTGCGTGCTAATGGTTGCAATGATGATTGTTCGCGTAGGCTCAAGGTATATCTACCAGCTTCTAATGGAAAAGTTTGGGCAGAATGCCGTGTATCGCCTTGTAAGCGACGAGTACGAAAAGCTGCATTCGCTTGACTTTACGTACTTTAATCACACGCGCACAGGCGACATTATGAGCCGCATGACTTCGGATACGGACGCGATTCGCCACATTTTAAGCTGGGTGTCTTATATGGCGCTGGATTGCTTAGTAATGTTTGTGTTTGCGCTAGTTATAATGTTTTCAATCCAATGGCAGCTAGCTCTAGCGCTTATGGCAATTACACCATTTTTGTTCTGGCTTGCAAAGCTTATGGGCAAGAATGCTAGGCCAAAGTTCCTTGCGATTCGCGAATCGTTTGCACGCATGAATTCAATGGTAGAAGAAAACATTGAAGGCAATCGCGTTGTAAAAGCTTTTGTTCGCGAGCCTTTTGAAACTCAGAAATTCGATAAATGCAATGAAGATTACTTTAATCGCAATATTACGCTTGCAAAAAACACGCAAAAATACATGCCATGGCTGGACGGTATGGGCTTTGCGCTGGAGCTTGTAACAGTAGGATTTGGCGGATGGCTTGTGCTTAATGGAAGCATGACTTTGGGCGCGTTTGTAACGTTTAACAGTTTTCTTTGGATGCTCCACATGCCAGTAAGAATGGTTGGGTGGCTTATTAACGATTGGCAGCGATTCAACGCAGGATGCGTGAATATTCGTAAGCTGCTTACGCAAGAATCGCATATTGATTTGCCAAGCGCTGCCAAGAAAAACGTTAAAGTTAAGGGCCGCGTAACTTTTGAACACGTTGATTTTGCATTCCCAGACGATCTTGATTCGCCAATTTTAAGCGATATTGATTTAGATGTTCCAGCAGGCACAAAGCTTGGAATCTTAGGCGAAACGGGATCTGGAAAATCAACTCTTGTAAGTCTTATAGCGCGTTTTTATGATCCTACTCGTGGTCGCGTTTTGATTGATGGAAAAGACGTTCGCGAATGGCCTCTAGAAACTGTTAGAAATCAAGTTAGCATAGTCGCGCAAGAAACATTCCTGTTCTCCGATACGATTGCAGGAAATATTAGCTTTGGATTGCCTCAAAACGAGGAAAATTGCAAAGAATTAGATAACACGATTAGGCGTATGGCAAGAATCGCAGATGCAGACGATTTTATTATGAGCATGCCAGAAGGCTACGAAACCGTTGTAGGAGAACGAGGAGTTGGCCTTTCGGGCGGTCAAAAGCAGCGCTTAAGTCTTGCTCGCGCGCTAGCTAATAATCCTGCAATCTTGATTATGGACGATACAACTTCTGCAGTAGACATGGAAACTGAGGAGCATATCCAAAAAGAGCTAAAAAAGTTAGATGGTTCTCGCACAGTAATCACAATTGCTCACAGAATCTCGTCTGTTAAAGACGCAGACATGATTATTGTGCTAGATCACGGCAAAATCGTAGAACGCGGAACGCATGAGCATCTTGTGGCGTCGCATGGAAGATATTGGGAAATCTACAAAAAGCAGCTTGGTATGCAAATGGGCAAAGCTTTGGGATTTGAAGATTTAGACAAGGCTAAAGGTGAGTAGAATGGCGCAACGCAACACTTATAAAGAAGATGAAAGCCAAGAAGAGCACGTAAATTTACACGAGTTGATGCGCGTTCGCAAATACATAAAGCCGTACGCATGGCAACTAGTCAAAATAGTTTTAGTTGTTATTAGCGGAAGTTGCATTATGACAGTAACTCCAATGATTACAAAAACACTTATAGATGTAGTTTTGCCTAATAAAAACGTTTCTTATTTGTACGTGCTTATTGCATTGTTTGGCGTGCTTATTGTGCTGTATGAGCTTGGGTTAGCCTACAGAACGCTTGCAATTACGCGACTCGGCCAAATGATAATTAAAGATATGCGACGAGATATTTTTACGCACGTGCAATCGTTATCGTTTGATTACTTCGATTCGCGCCCACACGGCAAGATTTTGATTCGCATAGTAAACTACATAAACACGCTTTCCGACACGCTTTCTTCTGGTTTAATCAACGTGTTTTCCGATGTTTTTGTGCTAATCATTACACTAATCGCAATGTTTGCTATGGATTGGCGAATGGCATTGTGGAGTCTTGTATTATTCCCAGTTTTTATAATCTGGACTCGCACTTTGCAAATTTTGCAACGAAAAGCGTCTAAAAAACTATCAAATAAGCAAAGCAATCTTAACGCATATTTGCACGAATCAATCGCAGGCGTAAAAACAACTCAGACTTTTGCGCGCGAATCGGAGCAATACGCTACATTCCAAGAGCAGCAGTCGGGAGTTAGAAAAGCGTGGATGCAAAATGTTAGAGTGCAAATGCTGCTTTGGCCTGGAGCTTCGATTATTGAAAGCGCAGCAATTTCGCTGCTCTACTATGTTGGCATAACAAACGCGAGCAGTATGAACATAAGCACGGGTACTCTTATAGCATTTGTGTGGTATTCGAGCACTTTCTGGGAGCCAGTTGTAAACATTGGTAACTTCTACACGCAACTTATAACATGCTCAGTGTATTTGGAGCGTATTTTTGAGACTCTAAGCATTAAGCCAAATATTGTAGATAAGTCAGATGCAAAAGAATTGCCGCAAATTAAAGGCAGGGTTGACGTAAACGACGTTGTGTTCCGCTACGAAGAGAACGGAAAGCCGATTTTGAATTTAGTTGACTTGCACATTGAGCCTGGAACAACGGTTGCACTTGTAGGTCCTACTGGAGCGGGTAAAACAACGCTTGTAAGCCTGCTTTCTAGATTCTACGACGTTTCCGAAGGCTCAATCACAATTGACGGCTACGATGTGCGCTCAATAACGTTAGCATCTTTGCGCAAACAAATGGGCGTTATGCTTCAAGACAGCTTTATATTTAGCGGAACTGTTAAAGAAAACATTCGCTACGGCAAGCTTGACGCAACAGACGAGGAGATTGAGTCGGCGGCTCGAGTAGTTCACGCGCACGAGTTTATTGAAGAATTGCCTAATGGCTACAATACTAAGATTGAAGAGCGAGGAGCTACTCTTTCTGCAGGTCAAAGGCAGCTTATATCGTTTGCGCGCGTGCTTTTAGCAGACCCGCGAATTTTAATCCTAGACGAAGCAACAAGCAATATAGATACTCGTACAGAAGAGGCGTTGCAAGCAGGATTATCTCAATTGCTTAAAAATCGTACTTCTTTTGTGATTGCACACAGGCTTTCTACAATCGAGAATGCGGATTTGATTTGCGTGATTGACCATGGGCAAATCGTAGAGCGCGGAAGCCATGAGCAACTTATGGCGCAAAAGGGCGCATACTACAGGCTTGTGGAATCGCAGTATGCTGCGATTAGTGCGGCGATTGCTTAAGCGCAAAAATCGCGTTTTAATCGGAGTTAAGTGTTGCATTAAGCGGCATTTAAATCACGTTAAATCTGCGACTACACTTGTAAATCATGAGTAAGCATCATCGCGAACACAATTGGGCGCCTTCTTTAACAGAGCAGTCCGAAATATGGCAGAATCTAATTAAAGAAGGCATAACAATCGCAGACGACCACACGCATATGCTAAGCGTAGTGGATTTTGCAAAAAATCTTAATCAAGAATTAGCGCAAAAAGGTCGAGATTTAATAGCCGAGCCTAACGCAGGCGATTTAGTAAATAGCGCAAAAGCATCAGGCGTTTCTAAAATGATTGAAGTTGGCTGCGAATACCCAGATTGGCAGCCCACAATAGACTTTGCGGCAGATCACGCGGATTGCGTACGTGCTGCAATAGCGATTCACCCAAACGAAGCGCCTCTACACGGCCATAGGGGAGCAGAAGGGCCAGACGGCTTGCCAGTAGTTTATAAGCCGTATCACGATATTCCGTTTGACGAAGCAATGCAACACTTGCGCTCGCTAGTTGTAGATAACGCAGAAGAAGTAGTGGCGATTGGAGAGACGGGATTAGACTATTTCCGTACGGGCGAACGCGCAAGAATTTACCAACGCGACTCATTCCGCGCGCATATAGCGCTTGCAAAAGAGCTTAATTTGCCGCTTCAAATTCACGATAGAGATGCGCATAGCGATGTTGTAGAAATTTTGCTAAAAGACGGAGCGCCAGAGCGAACAGTGTTTCACAGCTATTCTGGCGGAAAAGACTTAGCTCAAGTGCTAAAAGAAAACGGATGGTACGCAAGTTTTTCTGGAACGATTAGCTATAAGGGAAATGAGGATTTGCAAGAGTCTGCGCGAATCATTGGCAAAGACCACATAACTGTTGAAACGGATGCGCCGTACCTTACGCCGATGCCTTACAGAGGACGGCCTAACGCGCCTTATATGGTGCCTTACACTCTTGAATCGTTAGCAACCGCGCTTGACTGTTCTTTGATGGAGGTAGCAAAGTCAACCTTAAAAACAACGCATGAAGTTTATGGTTTTTAAAATTTAGGCATTAATCACGCTTAAATTAGCCCTTATTTTTCAAGGATTCTGCGGCAATTTTGCGCTATATATCTGTTGTTGTATACAATATTTAGGTACAAATAAATAAAACTGTAAGTGGTAAGACCGTATGCGACTTCTTATTATGGCAGATTATTGCCAAGAAGAGGTTTTACTTTTTGGAGGAAAAATCAAGCATGACTAAGTCACGCGTTTCAGCGTTATCTGGCGATAACGCTAAGGATCTTCGCAACGGGGCGAAGGAGTCTGAGAAGGCTGCTAAGGGAGTAACGAACCCTAAAGAGGCGATTCTAAAAGCCGCTTCTTTTACAAAAGCGCCAAAAGTTTCTCAGAAAACCACCACTCGCGAAGAACGAGAGGCGCTGGCATATCAGCAAGCAAAAGAGGTTAAAGAGGCCGAAAAGCTTGCGGATAGTGCTGTTAGAGGCCCGCTTGGAAGATTGTGGGCAAAGATACAAACCAGCTCCGATAAATTCACTTTGGGTATGTCAATTGTGGCATTGGGCGTTGTTTATGGAGATATTGGAACATCTCCTTTGTACACTGCTCAAACATTCTTGGCAGGTCAAGGCGGATTGCAAAACATTAGTCGCGAAGCGGTTTATGGCATGCTTTCCCTTGTGTTTTGGTCAATTACGCTAATCACAACAGTAAAATACGTATTTGTTGCAATGCGAACAGACAACAAGGGCGAAGGCGGAATTTTTGCTCTCTACTCGCTTATTAGGCGAAAAGGCGCATGGCTTGCGATTCCAGCAATGATTGGTGGTGCGGCGTTTCTTGCGGATTCTGTTCTAACTCCAGCAGTTTCAATATCTTCCGCAGTAGAAGGCTTGCGCACAATATCTGCGTTTAGGCCTATCTTCTTAGAAAACGACAATCTTTCTTTAATGATCACGGTAATTATTATTGTGATTCTGTTTTCTGTTCAACAGCGCGGAACTGAAAGAATTGGAAAAGTCTTCGGCATAGTCGTTATGATTTGGTTCGGATTCCTAGCGCTTGTTGGAATCATGAATATTGGCGAGAATTTGGCGATTTTTGAAGCTTTGAACCCAATTTACGGCCTAAAGTTCTTGTTTAGCTCGCACAATATGCAAGGAATGGCCTTAATGGGCATTATCTTCCTTTCTACAACTGGTGCGGAAGCTTTGTACTCCGATATGGGTCATGTTGGTCGTGGAAACGTTTATGTTACGTGGCCGTTTATTAAAGTTGCGCTTATTCTAAACTACTTCGGTCAAGGCAGTTGGATGCTTCAGCATCAAAACAATAAAGCATTGTGGTCTATAGAAGGCTTAAACCCGTTCTTCCAGATGCTTGGCCCAAACTTGCGCTACGTTGCTGTTGTGCTTTCTGTAACAGCGGGCATTATTGCATCCCAGGCTTTGATTACTGGTGCTTTTACTATGGTTTCGGAAGCTACCAGCCTTAACTGGATGCCTCATCTTCAAGTGCGATACCCTGCGCGAACTCGCGGCCAGCTTTATATTCCTGTTGTTAATTTTGTGCTCTGTCTTGCAACTCTTACAGTTTTGGCTGTGTTTAAGGATTCTGAGCATATATCTGGAGCGTACGGTCTTGCGCTTACGCTTACCATGATTGCAACAACAATACTTCTTACGGTTCACATGTGGTATCAAAATAAGAAGCTTGGCGCTTTAGTATTTGCTGTAGTCTTTCTGATTATTGAGATTTTGTTCTTTATAGCATCTATGGCAAAGTTTATGCACGGCGGCTGGTTTACCATGCTTCTTGGCGCTTCGATTTTGATTATTATGCTCACTTGGAAAGATGGCACTAAGATTGAGCGCTCGCAGCGATTGCACATGAAGCCTAAGGACTTTTTGCCTGTTCTAGATAAGTTGCACAGTGATTTTAGAATCCCTTATTTTGCAGATAACATTGTTTATTTGACTTCCGATAAGGAGATGAAGCGCCTAGATACTGGCATTTTCTTCTCGATTTTTGCGGATCATCCTAAGCGCGCTCGCGCGTGGTGGGCTGTTTCTGTAGAAACGGATGATGCTCCGTTTACTCGCGAATATTGCGTGGAGAATTTTGGAACGGATTATTTGTTCCGCGTTAAAATCAAGCTTGGATTTAAGGTTTCTCCTTCGATTCCTGCATATTTGCATCAAATTATGCACGATTTGTCGCACACGGGCGAGCTTCCGCAGCAGCAGTCTGTGTATCCTAAGGTAGATGCGGATCCAGATATTGGCCCAATTCGTTACGTTCTTTTGCACAAGGCGTTAATGCCGGAGTCGAATATTTCTTTGCGTGGCGCATTGTCGCTAAAAATGAAGTATGCGATTCGCCATATTGCTGGAACGCCAGTTAAGTGGTTTGGCTTAGCTCCGTATAATCCTGTTGTAGAAGTTCAGCCGTTGTTTGTTTCCACTCGTAGACCTCCTCGATTAAAGCGAGAAGAGGTTGCTTCTTCTAGAGCTGTTCAGTCTTTGCAAGGCAACGATGTTGCTGCACAAGCTTCGGTTGATGCCGAGCAAACTGCGATTATGAACGCTAGAGATATTGCTGCAGCGAATGTTTCTGCAGAAGTAAAGTCTGAAAATAAGTCTGGAAGCAAGTCCGAAAATAAGGAGACTAAAATATCTAATACTGGCAAAATCGCTAGAATAGATACTGGTCAGATTAAAGCAGTTAAAAAATAGCTAAAATCCATATTATTGCTTTATTGCTAATCGGCCGTTTGCGTTGGCTTGCGCATGTGCTTATGTTTGCTTGTGTGCTTGCTTGCAATAACGGCCGTTTTGTGATTGATGGGATTTAAGGAGTGCGATTGTTATGCTTGCAAATATTCCTGATTTTAATACGATTGAAAAGTTGCATCGCGCTGCCTCGCCTAGCGAAGACGCTTATAATCTTATTCATTGCCATTGTGTTGTTATTGCTACGATTTCTTGGATGATCGCAAGACACCAAAATCAGATGTTGGCTTTTAAGCAGCTTAATTTGAATAATGATTTTGCGGATTTTGCGGATAAGTCGCAAGCAGATGTTGAGCAAATTATGCTTCACCAAATGTCTAAAATCAATGAAGATCTAAAAAACAGGTGTGATTTAGCAAAGTCGTGTCTTAAAAAGTTAATTGACACAAATCCACTAGAGCTTCCTAAAGTTAGTGGAGGAATCGCGCCGAAAGCTTATGTAGACGAGTATGCTGCGTTTGCTGGCGGATTGTTGCACGATATTGGAACGTATTTTGTTTTAGCTAAAGATGGTTCAAAAGCTGCGGATGGCAAGTTGGAGTTTGATGGGCCGAATTATATTTTGCACGGCTTGCGTGGCTACAACTATTTGATTGATAACGGTTTTAGTGAAGATATTGCGCAATTTGCGCGTAACCATACGGGCGTTGGGCTAACTCGCGAGCAAGTTGCCCTGCAAAATTTGCCGCTTCCATCTGGCGATTATGTTCCGCGCACAGCTGAGCAAGAAATTGTGATGGTTGCTGATAAATACAACAGTAAGTCGATTCCGCCGCGATTTTTAACTGTTGATACGTATAGGCGTAAGGCTGCGCGCTTTGGTGAAGAGAATGCAAAGCGATGGATGTGCTTGGTTAATAAGTATGGAAGAGTGAGCGTTTGCAAGCTTGCAGATTTCTTTGGGCTTAAAGTTGATTAAGCAAGGTTGATTAAGCTTTGCTTAATCTTAGGTTTTGCTTTTATGACTATAAAGCCGCTAATCCAAGTGCAGTGTTTACTTCGGCTACAATATCGTGCATAGCAGCGCTTGCTGCAGCTGCGTCACCTTCCATAATTGCCTGTGTTACCTTTTTATGGTTTAATATCGCTTCTTTGTTTGGTTTTTGTGGATAAAGATTAAGTTCAACTCTGCCTCGTAATACGCTTTCAACTATTGAACTAAGTTTTGCGAAAATTGGGTTACCGCTATTTGCAAGCAAAAGAGTATGGAACTGTATGTCTAATTCATGAAAATCTGTCAGTCTATTTTCTTCCACTGCTTTTACCATATCGTGACCAATTACGCCCACTTTATAGCGTATTTCTACATTTCCGCGTAATGCGCATCCAGCTGCTGCGGCAGGTTCTACAACAAGACGAAGTTCTGTTAATGCTCGTAGTTCGTTTTCTCTGTATGGTGAATGTAATTTCCATGTGATTACGCGTGTATTTAAATCGTCCCAATTTTCTGGGCTACAAGCTATTACGCCTGTTCCGCGTTGAAATTGTACACACCCCAAAGATGCTAATAGTCTTGTTGCTTCTCGAGCTACTGTTCTAGATATTCCATATTGTTTTTGAATATCTTCTAGTTTTCGATTAGTTTTTGGTTCCCATTTGTTATTTACTATTTCGTCTGCGAGAGCATCCGCTATAGATAGATGTAAAGGAGCGTTTTTGGTCACTAAGTCACTGGAAATTTGACTTTGTGCGGTATTAGACACCATATTTGCCTCGCAGTTTTATATATATCTATGTTTTCATCCTAGCAAATAGAAAATGAAAATATAGTTATACTCAAAAAATAACACATTAAAGACTCTTAATTCTTTGATAAAGAGTCTTTGTGTGGTATTCTTATAGTGTTGTCAATAACAAAGGAGCTATTATGGCGATTCACATTGTAGTGATGGGTGTTGCTGGTTGCGGAAAGTCTACTGTTTCTGAGGCAATTCGTGATCAACTTGGTTATACTCTGGCAGAAGGTGATGATTTTCATCCAAAAGCTAATATAGATAAAATGTCCGCAGGAATTGCGCTAACAGATGAAGATCGTTGGCCTTGGTTGGATCTTATTAACAAATGGATGGTTGCGCGTGAAAGTCTTGGCGAAAACACAGTTGTTTCAAGCTCTGCATTAAAACGGTCATATCGCGATGTTCTTTCTAAAAATCTAAACGTGTACTTCTTGCATTTAAACGGAAGCCATGAGTTAATAGCGCAGAGGCTAAAAGATCGTAAAGGACACTTTATGCCACCATCTTTATTGCCAAGTCAGTTCGCAATTTTGGAGCCTCTAGATAAAGAAGAAAACGGTACCGTTATCTCTATTGAAGGTTCTGTTGAAGATATGGTTCATAGAGCTATAGAAGCAGTGAAATCATATGAACAATCGCAGATGCAAAAAACAATCGTAAATGCAAAATAATAGCAATTGTAAAGTTGTGCAATTGTAAAGCATGCAAAAGGATATATTCAAAAATTATTAACGCAAATAACAAAGTTGTTAGCGCATTGATCGTAAACAAAAGATCACAAGGAATTATAAACAAAGCATCACAATAATTAAAACAATTCACAAAATCATGGAGGATTTATGAGTGGGTTAATTCTTGCGGCAATATTAGGTATAGCGCTTATTGTCGTACTTATTGCAGTGGTAAAAGTACATCCTTTCCTATCGTTAATGATTGGTTCGATTGCAACTGCAATCATTGCAGGAGTTCCATATGATAAAAGTCTTACAAGCTTTACTAATGGAGTTGGTTCCACAGCATCAGGAGTTGGATTACTCATTGCTTTAGGCGGAATTATTGGAATTCTTCTTACGCGTTCTGGTGGAGCAGACGTGATTTGCGACACCATACTGAAGAAAGCTCCAGAACATAAGCTTCCATGGGCCATGGCTCTGAGCGCATTTATTGTTGGAATTCCACTGTTCTTTGAAGTTGGTGTAGTGATACTTATACCAATTATTCTTCTTGTTGCTCGTCGTACAAAAATGCCAGTAATTGCTCTCGGCATACCAGCGCTCGCAGGCTTATCGGCTTTGCATGCTTTTGTACCGCCACATCCTGGACCACTTGTTGCTATTGATGCTTTGCATGCAAACCTTGGATTGACTTTGGCTTTTGGTTTGATTATCGCCATACCAACTGTAGCAATCGCAGGACCTCTAATGGTTCATTGGATGGTAAAAATGGTTCCTATTCAAGCTAAGCAAGAAGAAGACAATAAGAAGGAAGATAAGCCACAAAATCGTCCTACATTCGCGGAAGCGTCTAGCGTAATTTTACTTCCAGTAATTCTTATGCTTGCAGCCAGTGTTGTTGATATTACGGGGCAATCAAAATCTACATTTGGTAGTGTAATCGCATGGATTGGAACACCACTTGAAGCTCTTACAATCACTACTATTTTTGCGATGATATTATTTGCTATTCGCGCAAAATGGAGTAGAGATACATTGAATTCTCTGGTAGGTCTTTCGTTCTCCTCAATTGCAAGTATCTTGTTGATAGTTGCTGCTGGGGGTGGATTCAAGCAAACCCTTGTAGATTCTGGAATTGGTAAAGTTATTGCTACTGGCATTGTTCAGGCAAATCTTAATCCTCTTCTGGCTGGATGGATTGTTGCTGTACTAATTAGATTAGCGACTGGATCTGCAACCGTTGCAACCGTAACAGCATCTGGAATTGTTGCACCTTTGGCTGCAAATCTAAATCAAGTACAATTAGCGTTACTCGTACTAGCTATTGGTGCTGGATCAATCTTCTTATCTCATGTAAATGATGCTGGATTCTGGTTGGTTAAAGAATATTTCGGTATGAGCGTAGGGCAAACGTTTAAAACATGGTCATTGATGGAAACAGTATTGTCTGTTGTTGGACTTGCAATTATTATGCTAGTTTCTGCTGTTGTTCCTGTGTTCATATGAAATTAAAAAGATTGTCTGAATAAGTTTTGTGACAGTTTTGCAAAAGTTATTAAAAGTTATTAAAAGTTATTAAAAGTTATTAAAAAATTTGAAAGAAGGAATTTATTATGCAATTAGGTGTTATCGGTTTAGGGCGCATGGGCGGAAACATGGTTAAGCGCTTGCGCGAAGGAGGTCATGAAGTTGTTGGATACGACGTTAGTGCCGAATCAAATCGAGATGTTGACTCTTTAGAAAAATTGGTACAAAGACTTTCTAGTCCGCGTATTGTATGGGTTATGGTTCCAGCTGGTTCTCCTACAGACACAACTATCGAAAAATTAAGCAATCTTCTTGAAGATAATGACCTAGTAATTGATGGAGGCAATACTAGGTATGTTGATGATCAGCGTCATTCTTCTGAATTAAAAACAAAAGGAATCCATTTTATGGATGTTGGAGTTTCAGGCGGAGTTTGGGGATCTACTCGTGGTTACGCATTGATGGCTGGCGGCTCCGATGAAGATTATCAGAGAATGTTACCAATTTTCGAGACTTTGAAGCCTGAAGGTCCTGACGGACTAGTTCATGCTGGTGCTGTTGGTGGTGGTCATTTTGCCAAGATGGTTCACAATGGAATCGAATACGGCATGATGCAGGCTTTTGGTGAAGGCTTTGCAACAATGATGCGTTCAGAATTAATAGATGATCCAGCTAAGGTTATGTCTTCATGGCGTCAAGGTTCTGTTGTTCAGTCTTGGCTGCTTGACTTATTCGCACGCGCTGCAAAAGACGATCCTACATTAGAATCTATGCCTCCTGTTGCTAATGAGTCTGGTGAAGCAAAGTGGATGGTTGAAGCTGCACTTGAACTTGGTGTTCCAACCCCAGTTACCGCATGCTCATTGTGGGCTCGCCAAGTATCTCGCGGAGGTGGAGATGACACTTTGCGAGTAGTTTCATCGTTGCGTGCGCAGTTTGGTGGCCATGTGACTAAAAAATAGTCAAAGTAAGTAGAAAATATCTAAGGTAAAAATAGGTAAAATAGGTAAAAAATAGATAAAGATTGTATAGATGGGCAGTTATGTGTTAATTGCCCATCTATTTTTGTTTGCGACACTCCCGTGTTTTGGTTTTTGGGGGTGTTTTTCTTGTTTTTTTGGATTATTTTTGTTTTGTTTTTGTTGGTGTGTGGTTGCGTGGCGTTTTTTTGCGTGTTTTTATCGTGTTTGCGACACTCCGATGGATGCTAGTGTTTTCAATGGTTTTGGCTTGTTGGTTTGGGTGTGATTTGCTTTTGGGCTTGCTTTGGTGTAAGTTTATCTCTTGCTGCTCAGCGCGGCTGGTTCTCCTCGGTTGAGGTTGATGAGCCGGCTGGTGTGGTGGTGGTTTGAGAACTCAAGAGCGTGTCTGTACTACTTATTTAGTTAATTATTGCCAGTTCATTGTCAGCCTCACAGATTGTGGGGTGCCTGAGAGATGGTTAAATGATGGTGAGGTTTTTTGTTGGGATGTTCTTTCCTTAAAGAATGTCTCGTCTTTTTCTTTTATATTGGAGCCTTATGTTGGCTCTTCATTGAAGTTTTTCGTGGAGGGTTCGATTCTGGCTCAGGATGAACGCTGGCGGCGTGCTTAACACATGCAAGTCGAACGGGATCTGACCAGCTTGCTGGTTGGTGAGAGTGGCGAACGGGTGAGTAATGCGTGACCAACCTGCCCCATGCTCCAGAATAGCTCTTGGAAACGGGTGGTAATGCTGGATGCTCCAACTTGACGCATGTCTTGTTGGGAAAGTGTTTAGTGGCATGGGATGGGGTCGCGTCCTATCAGCTTGTAGGCGGGGTAATGGCCCACCTAGGCTTCGACGGGTAGCCGGCCTGAGAGGGCGGACGGCCACATTGGGACTGAGATACGGCCCAGACTCCTACGGGAGGCAGCAGTGGGGAATATTGCGCAATGGGGGAAACCCTGACGCAGCGACGCCGCGTGCGGGATGAAGGCCTTCGGGTTGTAAACCGCTTTTGATTGGGAGCAAGCCTTTTGGGTGAGTGTACCTTTCGAATAAGCGCCGGCTAACTACGTGCCAGCAGCCGCGGTAATACGTAGGGCGCAAGCGTTATCCGGAATTATTGGGCGTAAAGAGCTTGTAGGCGGTTCGTCGCGTCTGGTGTGAAAGCCCATCGCTTAACGGTGGGTTTGCGCCGGGTACGGGCGGGCTAGAGTGCAGTAGGGGAGACTGGAATTCTCGGTGTAACGGTGGAATGTGTAGATATCGGGAAGAACACCAATGGCGAAGGCAGGTCTCTGGGCTGTTACTGACGCTGAGAAGCGAAAGCGTGGGGAGCGAACAGGATTAGATACCCTGGTAGTCCACGCCGTAAACGGTGGACGCTGGATGTGGGGCCCATTCCACGGGTTCTGTGTCGGAGCTAACGCGTTAAGCGTCCCGCCTGGGGAGTACGGCCGCAAGGCTAAAACTCAAAGAAATTGACGGGGGCCCGCACAAGCGGCGGAGCATGCGGATTAATTCGATGCAACGCGAAGAACCTTACCTGGGCTTGACATGTGCCTGTCGACTGCAGAGATGTGGTTTCCCTTCGGGGCAGGTTCACAGGTGGTGCATGGTCGTCGTCAGCTCGTGTCGTGAGATGTTGGGTTAAGTCCCGCAACGAGCGCAACCCTCGCCCTGTGTTGCCAGCGGGTTATGCCGGGAACTCACGGGGGACCGCCGGGGTTAACTCGGAGGAAGGTGGGGATGACGTCAGATCATCATGCCCCTTACGTCCAGGGCTTCACGCATGCTACAATGGCCGGTACAACGGGATGCGACATGGTGACATGGAGCGGATCCCTTAAAACCGGTCTCAGTTCGGATCGTAGTCTGCAACTCGACTACGTGAAGGCGGAGTCGCTAGTAATCGCGAATCAGCAACGTCGCGGTGAATGCGTTCCCGGGCCTTGTACACACCGCCCGTCAAGTCATGAAAGTGGGCAGCACCCGAAGCCGGTGGCCTAACCCTTTTGGGATGGAGCCGTCTAAGGTGAGGCTCGTGATTGGGACTAAGTCGTAACAAGGTAGCCGTACCGGAAGGTGCGGCTGGATCACCTCCTTTCTACGGAGTTTTTGTGCACGCTCAGTTGAGTGTGGTTACTGGTGTGGAAAACAATAGTTAACGTTTTTTGTGTGAGTATGTTGGGCATGCTTTTGGGTTCCCGGATTGCCACCCCCCTTTTTGTTGGGGTTGCGGTCCTAGCCCTTGGATTACAGGTTGAGGCTTTATTGTTTTTGGCTTGTGTTCTTGGTGTTTGGTGGTTTGAGAACTGGATAGTGGACGCGAGTAAGAATAGTGAGACTATTTTTGGTTTTGCTTGTTTTTACTTTTATCAATTTCAACCGGCTCCATTTTGGTGGAGTCGCTTGATCGTTTTGTGATCGTTTAGTGTGATGATTTATTGTCTAGAGAGTTAAGCGATAGGCTTTTTACTGGTGTATCACTGGTAAGGGCGTATGGTGGATGCCTTGGTAGACAGGACCGATGAAGGACGTGACGGGCTGCGATATGCCTCGGGGAGCTGCCGAGTGGGCTTTGATCCGAGGATTTCCGAATGGGGAGACCCGGCCACTGTTATGGGTGGTCACCACAGTTTTGTGGGGGGTACGCAGGGAAGTGAAACATCTCAGTACCTGCAGGAAAGGATACTCCGTGAGTAGTGGCGAGCGAAAGCGGATCAGGCTAAACCGAGTACGTGTGATAACCGTCAGGTGTTGCGTATTCGGGGTCGTGGGATTGACTGTTCAGCCTCTGACGGGGTTGAGGAGAGTGATAAAACATCGTGTTATGTGAATGGGATTGAATTCCCAGCCGTAGAGGGTGATGGCCCCGTAGCAGGTCGTGCGATGTCTCTTTATGTTTATTCCCAAGTAGCGCGGGCCTCGTGGAATCCCGCGTGAATCTGCCCAGACCGTTGGGTAAGCCTAAGTATTCCTGTCTGACCGATAGTGTACTAGTACCGTGAGGGAAAGGTGAAAAGCACCCCGGGAGGGGAGTGAAATAGTTCCTGAAACCGTGCGCTTACAATCCGTCGGAGCCTTCTTGTGGGGTGACGGCGTGCCTATCGAAAAATGAGTCTGCGAGTCAGTGGTATGTGGCGAGGCTAACCCGGGTGGGGGAGCCGTAGCGAAAGCGAGTTTTAAAAGGCGTTTTAGTCGCATGTCCTGGACCCGAAGCGGGATGATCTAGCCCTGAGCAGGTTGAAGCGCGGGTAAGACCGTGTGGAGGACCGAACCCACCTAGGTTGAAAACTGGGGGGATGACTTGGGGTTAGGGGTGAAAGGCCAATCAAATTCCGTGATAGCTGGTTCTCTCCGAAATGCATTTAGGTGCAGCGTCATGTTATTGCTTACAGGGGGTAGAGCTACTGGATGCTTGCGGGCCCATACCGGGTACTAATAGCAGCCAAACTCCGAATACCTGTTAGGTTTATCATGGCAGTGAGTCGGCGGGGGATAAGCTCCGTCGTCAAAAGGGAAACAGCCCTGATCGTCGTCTAAGGTCCCGAAGCGCGTGCTAAGTGGGAAAGGATGTGGAGTCGCATAGACAGCCAGGAGGTTGGCTCAGAAGCAGCCATCCTTGAAAGAGTGCGTAACAGCTCACTGGTCTAGTGGTTCCGCGCCGACAATGTAGCGGGGCTTAAGCACGCCACCGAAGACGCGACTGCGTGATTTATTTCACGCGGGGTAGGAGAGCGTCCTGTATGGGGTGAAGCGGCAGTGTGAACTTGTCGTGGACTATACGGGAGTGAGAATGCAGACATGAGTAGCGAGAGACAGGTGTGAATCCTGTCCGCTGAATGACTAAGGGTTCCGGGGCCACGTTCGTCGTCCCCGGGTGAGTCGAGTCCTAAGGCGAGGCCGACAGGCGTAGTCGAATGGATGAACGGGTTGATATTCCCGTACCGGTGTTACACCGTTCGAACTGAATCTGAGAGTACTAACCTTCGTTATTCTGGTTGATTGCCTTTCGGGGTTTTCTTCTGGTTTAGTGTTGGGAGCGTATCGGTAGTAGGTTAGCGTGGGAGTGACGCGGGTAGGTAGCCGGCTGCGGAGGTGGTTTTCCGTGGCTAAGCGTGTGGGCTGTCTCCTAGGTAAATCCGGGGGATGTTTAAGCTGAGGCGTGATGGGTAGGCCGTATGGCTGATTCCGGTGATCCTGCTTGCCGAGAAAAGCTTCAACGTGAGGTGTGATTCCGCTCGTACCCTAAACCGACACTGGTGGTCTGGTAGAGTATACCGAAGCGATCGGGCGAATCCTGGCCAAGGAACTCGGCAAATTACTCCCGTGCCTTCGGCATAAGGGAGACCCTTGATGGTGATGTTTTTTACATGCGGAGCTGTTGGGGGTGGCACAAGCTAGGGGGTAGCGACTGTTTACCAAAAACACAGGAGCGTGCGAAGGCGTAAGCCGCTGTATACGCTCTGACGCCTGCCCGGTGCCGGAAGGTTAAGAGGATCCGTTAGCTTTGGCGAAGCGGTGAATTTAAGCCCCGGTAAACGGCGGTGGTAACTATAACCATCCTAAGGTAGCGAAATTCCTTGTCGGGTAAGTTCCGACCTGCACGAATGGCGTAACGACTTCCCCACTGTCTCGGCCAGGAGCCCGGCGAAATTGCAGTACGAGTAAAGATGCTCGTTAAGCGCAGAAGGACGAAAAGACCCCGGGACCTTTACTATACCTTGGTATTGTCGTTAGGTGTGGATCGTGTAGCATAGGCGGGAGGCTTTGAAGCGTGGGCGCTAGCTTGCGTGGAGTCAACAAGTGAAATACCGCTCTTTCCATATCTGGCGTCTAACCTCGACACGTTATCCGTGTTAGGGACAGTGCCTGGCGGGTAGTTTAACTGGGGCGGTTGCCTCCTAAAGAGTAACGGAGGCGCTCAATGGTCCGCTCAGCCCGGTTGGCAATCGGGTTTTGAGTGTAATCGCACAAGCGGGCTTGACTGTGAGACTGACGGGTCGAGCAGGGACGAAAGTCGGAGATAGTGATCCGGTGCCGGCGTACGGACGTGGCATCGCTCAACGGATAAAAGGTACCCCGGGGATAACAGGCTGATCATTCCCAAGAGTCCATATCGACGGGATGGTTTGGCACCTCGATGTCGGCTCGTCGCATCCTGGGGCTGGAGCAGGTCCCAAGGGTTCGGCTGTTCGCCGATTAAAGCGGCACGCGAGCTGGGTTCAGAACGTCGTGAGACAGTTTGGTCTCTATCCTCTGCGCTCGTTGGAATGTTGAGGAGACCTGCCCATAGTACGAGAGGACCTGGGTGGACGAACCTCTGGTATGCCGGTCGTCACGCCAGTGGCGCTGCCGGTTAGCTACGTTTGGAAGGGATAACCGCTGAAAGCATCTAAGCGGGAAGCCTGCTCCAAGATTAGCATTCCTTGCACTTTGTGTGTGAGCCCCCATGTAGAACACGTGGTTGATAGGCTGGATGTGGAAGCCCTGTAAGGGGTGGAGCTGACCAGTACTAATGGGCGATTGTGATACTACTTGTATTGCTTATCGTTTAATTCTCTTAACTTTAGGGAGTGTTAAGCGATCATGATTATGGTTAAGTTGTTGATTTTGATGATTGTTTCTTCTGTTTGCTCGCGTTCATGTCCGGTTCCCAAACCGCCAGCTTGCCGCTCGCGTATTGCGAGTGTATAATCTAGTTTTGCGGTGGTCATGGCTCAGGTGAGACGCCCGGTCCCATTCCGAACCCGGAAGCTAAGGCCTGACACGGTGAGGGTACTGCACTCGATAGGGTGTGGGAGACTAACACGCTGCCGCATTATTCTTTCTAGCGGGGAGTTTATACTCCCCGCTTTTTTGTTTTCCGCGTTTTGTTCCTGATTCTGCGGTTTAGAGCAACAAAAAGCGAAAAGCTGCCATAGTGCGATTGTATCAAAACATGTTAGTGTAAAGAATCTTGTTAGTCTAAAGAGTAATGTGTAAGTGTAGCTTTAACACAATTAAACTGATTAAACGGAAGTATGTATGAAAAAGGCTCTTATTAACATTGATTACACGAATGATTTCGTTGCAAATGACGGCTCGCTTACAGTAGGAGAGCCTGCACAAAAGCTCGAGAAGCGCATTACAGAGATATCACAAGAATTTCTTGATGCTGGTGAATTCGTGGTTTTTGCAATCGATACGCATCATCTAAACGACCCGTATCATCCAGAAACTAAGCTTTTCCCACCTCACAATATTGCTGGAACTCATGGTCAGGAGATCTATGGAACTCTTGGTGATTTTTATGAGGCAAATAAAGATAAAAGCAACGTGTATTACATTCATAAAACTCGCTACTCTTCGTTTAATGGCACGGATTTGCTGATTAAGCTGCGCGAACGTCATATTGAGGAGCTGCATTTGGTGGGAGTTTGCACGGATATTTGCTTACTCCACACTGCTGTTGATGCGTATAATCTTGGCTTCAAGATTGTGGTTCACAAAGATGCAGTTGCAAGCTTTGATCCACAAGGTCACGAGTGGGCTTTGCGTCACTTTAAGACTTGTCTTAATGCAGATATTGTAGAAGGCTGAGAATTTTAGCTACAAACTATTTAAATAATTAATAAATAGTTATTAAAAATAATCGACGCTGGTTGCTTTGAGCTGCCAGCGTTTTTGTTTATTCGGAGTGTCGACTTGACTATTAATGAGAATCATTATTATTATTGATAGACGTTGTAAAGATGTCTTCCATAGTCATTCGTGAAAGAAGAGCGCGAATAGGCGAAATAGAGAAGATGAAGTGTAGAGAGCGAAATAATAATTATGACTAAGGTCATTAGGAATATTGTGAAACGTGCTTTTGCAATGGCAAGTGTTGCAATACTTGCCATTGCCGTGCTCGCATCAGGATTTAGTGCAGCTTTACCGGCAGTTGCATTAGAAAATAGTAATCCTGGTGAAAAATACGATCCTACAAAAAAGGAAGTGCTAAGTCACGGCCATACGGACGTATTTTACCCAATTCAATACAATGGTAAGTTCATTATGGCCGTCGAAAAAGACGGTGCCACTTTCTTAAAGCCTGAAAACACTACTTTGCACGTAGCAAAAAACACGTATACTACAAAATCGCAGCTTCCTGCGCTCGCTACTGAATACTACTATCTCGATAGCTCCGGAAATCAAAAAGGAAATCCTCTCTTCCCGGGTTGGGACACAGGTTATGCTGCAACTTTAGTTGGCGCACCTCACGCAGATGACGCAACAGCAGATATTGCAATTCAGCAAGTTACTGGACCAATGAACGGGCGCATTCTGCTTTGGACTACCGATGGTGCTGGTAAAAATTCGAAGAAATTATCGTTTGAAGAGAACGATTTAGACGACGAACCTGATACTGATGGCAGTCGATTTATGCTACCTGGCGTAATTCACCAACATACTGCTGGCCACGTGCATGCAAACTGGGGATTTACGCAGCCTGGCGTTTACAAACTAAAAGTAGCAGCAACTATTACAAATAAGAACACTAAGAAGCAGATCACAACCGAACCTGCAGAATACACTTTTGAAGTAGAAGATACATATTCAGGCGAAGTACCTGCTTCTGGCATTACGGAAACGCTTGATTTGCACCGTCGCGGTGATTTTATTAATCCTGACGATGATGAAGAAGCGCACGAAGCTTCCAAAGATCATAAAGACACGGATAAAGACGATGGCGGCGATATGCGCATCGGCAATATTCGTGATTCCGGACCTCATCCGCATTATCATTCATACGAAGGTTATGGTGGTTTAGACTTAAAAGTAGTTAACAAACCAAAGGGCGCTCGTATTGAGTGGAGATATGTGCGTGCTGACGAAGGTCCTGACGCGTATGGAACCACTCTTTTTGCTGAGAGATTGCAGCTTCCAGCTGAGCCTGCAATGAACAAGATGAAAGTGTATGCTCACGCAACTGAAGGTGAAACGCAAGTTGGCAAAGATACTGCGTCTGCAACCATCGCCGTTGAAGATCACGGTGCTGACGGACATCCTGTAGTAAAAGCAATTGCTCCTTATAAGCGTTTCAAACCAGGGGATACTTTACACGCGAAAACATTATTGCTTAACCCTCATGTTGCAACCGACGGTGTTACCGGTGCGCCAATTGACGATCCGACAAGTCCAGTAACTTCCATTGTTAAAGATTATGTTTGGTTGATAAAAAAGGAAGGAGAAAGCGAATTTAAGCGCATTCCTGGTGCCGTGAACAGCAAGTTGGAGCTAAAACTTGATGCGTCAATGCAAGGTGCAACGATTCGTCCTTCCTTAGTTTTAAAGAACGGTGAACTTTACCGTAATAAAATGTTTGATGAGTTTTGCGATTATGTTATTGAGATGAAAGGGGTTCCTCACTCTCATAACCATGATGGCGATGATGGTCAAAGTGGTTCTGATTCTGAAGATGATGAGAACCCTCACGGGAAAAAGCACCATGAGAAGCGTCGTAATAAGCGCAAAAATAAGACTAAGCATTTTGTTGGTGGAAAGAACTTTTTGAAAGGTGTATTCGGCGGCACTGCAAATTCGGGACTATTTGGATCTAGTTCTAATGGTGGATTCCAATTCGAATCTAATTTCTTTAAGAAATCCAACAGAAAATTCAAGCGCACAAAGAAGAATCGCAATAAGACTAACCGCACTAATCGTAAGAATAATTCTAAAAATAATACGCAAAATGGTGCTAGTTCTGGTTCTAGTTCTTTTACAAGAACAGAAAATTCAAGCGGAACATCGTTACATAATTCATCGCGACGAACTTCTGGCGGAACTCATACTAAGAACAAGAGCTCTAAGAAAAGTGGACAGACTATTCGTAATTTCGTAAGAACAGATAATAATTCTGGCAATAAGTCTAAAAATAGTTCTGTCAATAACTCTGATTTTGTTAAGAATACTGAACGTCATGCTTTGCAAGGTGCAAGGCAATACAACGAAGAATCTGATGAAGCGTATGAAGATGATTCAGATGATACAAAAGGTGATGGTTCCTCGACTAAGTGGGTTGCGGTTGCAGCTTCAGGTGCGAGCGTCGGCTTATGCACAATAACTGGCGCATGCGGAGCATTGATACGTTCTAAATTGAAATTGTTGTAAATAATATTCGTATTATTACTAGAAAGTTTAAATAATGAATTACAAACAAAATGAAACATTGCAAGTAAAACGAAAGCATGTATATTCTACTGCGTTGCTTGCACTCATATTTTCTTTAGTAACTTTGGTTGCATCTTTATGTGTACCAAATCCAATGCAGGAAACTGCTTATGCTAATGAAGGCAATCAGCCAGTTATGATTCAAGCAGGTCATGCTGATTTTGGACCAACGCTAATCGACGGCAAATGGAAATTGAAGATTCGCGATGATACTGGTGACGAACCAGTGTGGCGAGACCCAGAAAATGTGGTATTTAAATTAGGTAGCAATTCAATAATTCCTATGCCTGATGATGCTGCCTACAGTTTTATTGGCGAAAAGCCTGGAACCAAGCTTTACGTAATTCCACAAACTCAAAATCCTGATGTGCCATGGCTTGGTTGGAATACGCAGGAAGGTGGCGTGCTTAACGAGCTCGATCGCGGTGCAAACTTTTCTCTTGAAGGAGTAAGCGGCCCGGGTAAACTGCATGTTTACTTAGAAAATGGCAACAACAATCCACAGCAACTTTGGGATAGTACTAAAGGATATCCGCAAAACAGCTGGATTGAAGCCAACGCTCATACTCACGTGAATTGGGTGTTTTCTAAGCCTGGAATTTATCATGTGAAGCTTACTTTTTCAGGAAAGCTTAAAAATGGACGCGCAGTAAGCGATACGCGTGTTCTTAATTTTGCGGTTGGAGATAATACCGATCCTAATGCTGCTTTAGGTGCGAGTGCTGCTGGAGCAAGTGGCAACGAGGGCGATGAAGAGGGTCAAGATGAAGAAGATAACGATGAATCCGAAAAAGATGAAGCTAATCATCATCGCGAACTCCTTCACAACAAGCATAAGCATTCTCACAAAGTATCTGAAAAAAGTGACGATACAGCTTTAGTTCTTCAAATCGTAGGTATTTTCGTGGCTATTATTGCCGTAATTATTGTGATTTTTGTACTAATAGCTGTAGTTAAAAGCAAGAAAGCACGAAATCTTGCGCTTGCTAAGCAAGTTTCTGCACAAGCTAATCAACAGTATGCAAATAATGCAAATTCTGTGAATAATGCAAATGGTGACAATACTGTGTCAAATCTAGTGAGTAATCAAGAAACGACAATAATGTCACCAATTAATAATTCTCAATATTCTCAATCAGACAATATGCAATCTGATGGTACTCAGTGGAAATAATGGTGTGACGAAAATGGTTCGTAATAGTATAAAGAAATTATCTCGCGCTTTGTTGGTGGGCGTGTGCTTGTGTGGCATGATGATGGGAACTCCCACGGCTTTTGCTGACAATGGTAGTGACGCAACTGTTGTAAGCGGAAAGAAATCTTCTAAAGATTTTGCCGAAATAAAGAAAGCTAATTTTGAAGCGTGTGCCGCTGCTCGCTTAGATAAAACTGCTTCGCAACCTGCGGCTGATAGTAAAGCTACAATATGCCACGCGTATAAAGGTCATACTGACGTTTTTGCAACTTTCTTTGATGTTACAAGCAAGCGCATGGTATTAGGTACCTTGGGCGATGCGTTTGAAAGTGAAGATCATAATGGCACTCGGTATGATACGAATCGACTTATTTTTGAAGTCGGCTCTAAAAATATCATGCAGTTTTCCAAAGATGAGAACGATCCGATAATAAAAGAAATCTACGCAACAACTCGCGAAGGTGTAGTCTGGTTCTTTGATCAATCTGGAGCTGGAAATACTGGTGCATTATGGCCTGGTTTAGATACTAGACCGTTATATGAGGGAGCTGGTTCTACAAAAATTAATCCAACAGTCAAACTGTCATTAACTGGTATCGAAGCACCCCACAACGGCGAAGTTTTTATGTACAGTCGCAGCGGTGACGATTATGAGAAAATGCTCGGCTCTGCTGAAAACTGGCCGAAAGATGTTGACATTACTGATGATGGTGGTAGTGGAAAGCATTCGCACATGTATTGGTCTTTTAACCGTCCTGGTGTGTACAAGCTAAAAATGAAGGCTACTACTACCGTTGGTGACGAGGAGCAAAGTTCTGAGCAAGTCTATACATTCCACGTCACTAATCATGATGTAACAGCTGGGGATTTTGCTGATTATGATGGCGCATCTTTTGACGGTGGCGAAGACGACGAAGAAGATTCAGATGATAATGATGATTCTCAAAGTGAGGATCACAGCATTAATGTGCAACAAAGTAACGGATCTTTCTTCATTAATGGTAACAACAACACTGTGTATGTGACTCCATGGCCTGGAGCAAAAATGCAACAACAAGGACTTCTTGGAAGTAATAACGGTGTTCTTATTAATGGGGAACATAACGCTAAAAACGGAAAGCAAGTTTCTCAAAGTCAGCAATCTGCTGTGACAAAGTTCAAAGACATCAAGGGCGACAAACTTGTTATAGATCATGGTCACGTTGATATTGCTGTATATACTGGCGATTCAAATAAAGTTGATATGGCTGTGCAAGAAGATGTGACAGGAAGCCACGTCTTTAGAGACCCGGATACAGTTGTATTCGCAGTTGGTGATGCTGGTAAAACTAACGGCGTGTATCGTATACCGCAAACACAAATTGATGGTGTGCCATGGATGGGTTGGAATAATCAGTCTATGAATCCGCATAAGCCAACTCAATTGAGCCTAACAGGAGTTGAAGGTCCTGGAAATGTACGTGTCTGGATGTTTGGCGGCTTGGGCGGTGGAGATCAAGAGATTTTCTCCACTCAAGGAGCAACAGATTATACGATACCTGCAAATACGCATGCTCATGCGAATTGGGATTTCGACGAACCGGGATATTACACATTGCAATTCCAAGCTTCTGACGGGAATTCTACAGTAACTCGCAATATTCATGTTGCTGTCGGTGTAGATCCACAAGAAACACCAATGGGGTATGCTGACGGCGGCGAAGGTAATGAAAGAAAGGATACACAAGGCAAAAAGGTTGATCCTTCTGCACCTTATAATCCACCAAAACCTGCTAATTTGCCTCGTTCCGGCGGAAATAATGGCGGCCATGGAATAGGTGCCGTTGGTGGTGGAAATTCTTTTGTTGGTGGTCGTGGTTTTGGATCAAATAATTCACACTCTGGAAAACAATTGCCAAGAAAAGCTAAAAAGCATAAAGGTCTTGTTTCAAAAATTAGTAACAAGAGACTTGCTAAAAGTTTGTACCGACAGAAGTTGAACGATAATGACGATGTTGTGAAGTCTGAAGCAAAAGGTGTAACAGGATTATTTAAGCGAAATCCTTCACTTGCTTATTCGCTTCTTGCTGGTGGAATTATTGCTGTGCTTGGCGTTTTGGGTGCAGGAATTTGGTATCTACACAAGCGTGGACTTGTTAGCTTCAACTGGTTGTTGCGCTATTAGTAGTAGGAGTGTGTAAGGGTGATTCGTAAGCCCAAAAAAGTAAAGCAAACTTTGTTCTCTTCGCTTGCTGCAATTGCAGCCGTTGCGCTTATTTTGCCGCTTTCTGCTTGTGGTAGTGCTAATGGGAATCGTGCAGTACATCGCGATGGTCGCATTAATGTAGTTACAACTACAGGCGTTTTGCGAGATATGGTTGCGAATGTGGCAGGAGACGCGGCAAATGTGAGCGCGATTGTGCCAGATAACGCGGATCCGCATTCGTACGAGCCGCGTTTGCGCTCAATTAGAGACGTTGTGTACGCGGATGTTGCTTTTAGCAATTACATGATGCTTGAAGAACACGGCGTAATTACAGCTTTGGACGCTAATTTGCGAAAAGGCGTGCCAAATGTGCAACTTGCGGAAGAAAGCGTTAAGCACGCGGCGGATATTATTCCGATGATAGAAGACGTGTCTTTAGACACGATTTGGCTAGGGCTTGCTACAGAACGCATGGCTGCGCAACCGAGCGAGGAAGCGCATAGCGCGCAAGGCGCTACAAGTGAAAATACGCAAAAGCGTGCGGAAGAATCGCCCTCGGCGGCGGCTGGTGAGTTAGCTTCGCTAAACAATCTCAATAAAACAAAAACAAATTCAAAACAAGATAGCCAACTAGAAAAGTCGGGTCAATCTTTGCAATCGAATGCGCCATCTACGGCAACAAAAGAAGGTCGCGCGACTGTAATAAAGCCTAACGCATACAACATGAAGCGCTCCGACAGAATACGCTTAACAGCAACAAAAGTAAAGGGGCCTGGCGCGCTATTTGCATATTTGACTGGCACTTTTGGAAGCGTAGAAACATACTTTAACAGCGCAAACGGCATAAGCGCAAACGACCATGTAGACTTGCCAGCAGACGCGCACACGCATTTAAGCTGGGCGTTTAGCAAGCCAGGCGAATACACTCTTGACTTGCACGCCGATATGCTAAACGCGCAAAACGAGGTAGTTTCTAGCCTTGGAAACACCAAAATGCGATTTGCTGTAGGCATAAACGCGCAAAAAATAGCCAAAAAACGTGGAGCTAGCGTAGTGCTAAACAAAGGTCATGCAGATTTAGCTTACGACTTAGCAAAACGCGGATTTGTGTACCGCGTAGATACTTTGCAAGAAAAACGCTCCGCTGCGCCAAAACGCGTGTATTACAAGCCGCAAGATGTTGTTGTAGAAGTGCCAACTAACGCACTAAAAGAGATACCAGCCGAGCAAGGATACAGGTTTTTGGGAGCTGCAAGGCAGAAGATTTATCAGCTGCCGCAAGCAGTTTTAGGAAAGCACGTTCACGGAGACATTGACCCGCATTTGTGGCAATCCGTAAAAAATGGCATAGCATACGTGCGCACAATCGCAGATCGCCTTTGCGAAGTGGACCCTAAAAATGCTCGTAAATATCGCGAAAATGCGGACCGATACATTAACAAGTTGTTAGATGTAGACGCTTATATGCGCAAAAAAGTTGCGTCAATACCAAAAGAGAAGCGCAATTTGGTTACAACGCACGACGCTTTTGCGTACTTGGGTAAGACTTACGGCGTGAATATTGCAGGATTTGTAACGATTAATCCTTCGAGCGAGCCGAGTGTGCAAGATAGGCGTAGATTGCAGCAGATTTTGCGCGATTTAGAGATTCCAGCTGTGTTTTTGGAGCCGAATTTGATCTCGCGTTCGTCTGTGCTTAAAGAGCTTGCGGCGCAAGCGCACGTAAAAGTTTGCCCGATTTATGGAGACGCTTTCGATTCTAAAGTGCGAACTTATGCGGATATGATGCGAGCGAATGCGGATTCTTTGGCAAAGTGTTTGAAGTGAGATTGATGGTGGATTTATGTTGGATTTAAGTTGGATTTAAGTGATGAAGATTGACGAGGGAAATATGGACACGAACCTGGACGCAAATATGGACGCGAATAATGTTATAAACGCGCAAAACTTAAGCGTAAGTTACGGCAGTCGCACGATTGTAAAAGACGTTTCGTTTACGATTAAAAGTGGCGAATTTGTGGGGCTTCTTGGCGCAAATGGAGCTGGAAAAACAACGCTTTTCCGCGCGATTATGGGGCTAATACCGCATTCTGGAAAACTCGAAGTGCACGCTAGTAAAAGCGATGAATCTTTGAATAATTCGCGAGTAAGTAACGTTGGATACGTGCCGCAACGCCACGATATTGCGTGGGATTTCCCACTTTCCGTACTAGACGTAGTAATGATGGGCCGCATTCGTCATATTGGCTACGTTCGTCGTGCAAAAACAGAGGATTACAAGATAGCGCTTGATTCTCTTGAGCGCACAGGAATGGCGGATTTTAGAGATCGCACAATCGGAGAGCTTTCGGGCGGCCAAAGGCAGCGCGTACTCGTTGCGCGCGCTCTTGCAGGGCAGCCGCGATTAATGCTTTTAGACGAGCCATTTACAGGCTTAGACATGCCTACTCAAGAGCTGCTCACGAGTCTTTTTTTGGACTTAGCAAAGTCGGGAGAAGCGATTTTGATGAGCTCGCACGACATTATTGGCTCAATTAACTCATGCTCGAGAATAATGCTATTTGATGGCACTATTGTGGGCGACGATGAGCCGCAAAATTTGCAAACAGAACAGTGGGTACGAACCTTCCACGTAGCTCCGCAAAATCCACTAATCAAAGCAGTTGAGCGCGTTATGGCGCATGAAAGTGTGGTAGAAAAATAATGCTATCTCCAATCGACTTTATACAAGACCTTACAAACCCAGACCTTTGGTTTTTACTCAAAGCGCTTATAGTGGCGTGCCTTTCTAGCGTAATTTGCGGCGTAGTTGGATGCTACGTAGTGCTACGCGGAATGGCGTTTATTGGAGACGCAGTAGCGCACTCCGTTTTCCCAGGACTCGCAATCGCGTTTGTTTTGCAAGGAAACTTGCTGTTTGGCGGCGCGCTCGCAGGAGTTGCAACCGCGCTAATCGTATCAATATTTAGCCAAAATCGCAGGCTTCGCGAAGACTCGTTTATAGGCGTATTTTTTGTGTCTGCCTTTGCGCTCGGAATCGTAGTAATATCAAAAGCTTCGGGCTATGCAGGATCCCTGGAATCGTTCCTATTTGGCTCCATTACAGGAATCCCAGACTCCGACATTGCTGTAGTAGCAATAACAGGGCTAATAATCGTAACGCTTTTAATGATGTTCCACAAAGAGCTAGTATGCGTTTCGATGGACCGCGAAACAAGCCGCGCAATGGGGTTGCCAGTAGCGTGGTTGGATGGAATGCTATACGTTTTAGTTGCGATTGCTGTAGTAGTATCTGTGCAAATAATTGGAAACGTGCTTGTTTTAGCGCTTTTGATTACGCCTGCGGCGACTGCGCGATTGCTTACCGACCGACTTGGAAAGATGATGATTTTAGCGCCTGCTATTGGGTGCGCTTCTTCGATTCTTGGAATGTACTTGTCTTGGAGTTTAGACACTGCCACTGGCGGAACAATCGTTTTGGTTGCGACTTTTATGTTTGTTCTAGCGTGGGTGTGCTCGCCTAAACACGGGTTGGTAGCGAGGATTGTGCCGAAACTACGATCAGTCGTTGCACGATTTGACTGAGCTTGAAATTGCATAATGCATTTCAAGCTCCTTCAAAGCGCTGAGCCGCTCAAGGCAGAAGCATTGCTTCTGCGCGGCGAAGACGTGAGCGCGGCTAATCCGCGCGAGCGATTTTCTCTATTTGCTGTTGCGCGAGGTTTGAGTATTTCTCTCCTCGCAAGTCCCGTCGCTACGCTCCTCTTTTATTGCTCGTATAGAAATACATCAAACCTTCTGAATGTCTAGAACAATTGCGTAGCTTTCATCACCGAGATTCTCGATTTTTCTTGCTACTTCAGCGAATCACCATTTCATGCTGAGGTTCGCTTCATCCGCTGCGAAAAATCTCGAATCTCTACAGCGTCTGGCGTAATCATGTAGTGTGCTTATGGAATATTTTGCGGTTTATAGTTTGCGGCACAATAGACGTATGGTATCTAAAGGAAAACCTTCGCCTAGAAGCGCAGTTAAGCCGCTCAGCGATGAGCAAGTAGAACGCTTAGCGCGCGCACACAAGTTAGTTGACCCTACTTATTACTACCCAACGGGAGCGCGTACGCCAAATACGGCAGAAATCAACGCGCAAAATCCAAAGGCAACCGAACGGCTGCTTGAAGGAACGTCTCGCGTGCTTAGATCTCGTTGTAAAGTGCGCGCGTGGGGATTAGAGAATGTGCCAGAAGAAGGCGTGTTTATAACCGCTTGCACGCACGTTACAATGTTCGACGTTTTTGTGCCAATGACGTCTCTATTCCACCAAGGCCGCCGTCCGCGATACATGGCAAAAGCAGAGCTTGCGAATTGGCCAATCATGGGAAAATGGTTTCAGCTTGTTGGCATGCAACCAGTTCCGCGCAGAAGCGGAAAAGCGCGCGAAATCGAAGAAGAATCGATTAAAATCCTAACAAACGGCAGGCCGCTTAGCGTATGGCCAGAAGGAACAGTTACGCGCGACCCTCAAAAATGGCCTATGAGCATGAAGCCAGGAATTGGCATTATTGCGCTCGAAGCATCGCGCAGGCTTGGACATCAAATTCCGCTATTTTGCGCTGTTACGTGGGGTGCTGCAAGCATTAATCATTGGTGGCCGTGGCCAAAGAAAAACGTTGTAATGTGCTACGATGCGCGTCTTGACTATTCGGATCTTCTAAAAGATATGGAAAATTGGGGCGATTTGCCGCCTATGGAATCTGCTGCCGAATTGGCTCGTCGCGTACGCGTGCGCATGACGGAAATTATGGAAGAGATTCGCGGCGAAAAATCGCCAGCTGGATACTTCGATTACAAGCTTATGAAAAGAGTGAAAGAATAGCGATTGTAAATTTGCGATTCGATAAGCGATAAATCGTTGATGAATCAGTGATAAATCATTAGAAAATCGTAAGCAAATCACTAATAAATCACTAATAAAGTCTTCACAAAATGCCCGTAAAGCGCACTGTGTAGAATTATGTAATAGTGTGATTAAAAGTTGACTAAGTTGACTACAAATTAACTAAGTTTGCTACGAGTTGACTAAGTTGACTATAACTTGACTAGTTGTAAATCGCTACAAATGGCTTACGACCAAAGTAGTTTACAAACTCATAAATCGAAAGGCTAGGCGTAAACATGAACGTTACGGTGTTGGGTGCTGGAGCTTGGGGTACCGCGTTTGGGCAGGTGCTTGCAGACGCGGGAAATCAAGTGACAATGTGGGCTATAGAGCCGCAAATTGTTGAAGGCATTCGTAGCAATCACCGCAACGAAGTTAGGCTGCCAATCGTAGAGCGTTTGCCAGAAAACATTACAGCTACGGGGGATCGCGCAGAAGCCGTAGCAAACGCAGACATTGTAGTAGTTGCGATTGCAGCACAGTTTGCGCGCGTTGCACTCGAAGAATTTGTTTGCAAGATTCCGCAAAATGCGATTGTTGTTTCGCTTATGAAAGGCATTGAGCGATCTACAGGCAAGCGCATGGACGAGGTTGTGTGCGAAGCTTTGAACTTACCGCGCAACCGTTTTGCAGCGCTATCTGGGCCAAACTTAAGCAAAGAAGTGGCACTAAGGCAGCATGCGGCGGCGGTTGTTGCGTGCGAGAATCGCACAAATGCCGAAGTGGTTGCAAAAGCTTGCTCAAACAGCTACTTTAAGGCGTTTGTTTCAACAGATGTGATTGGCGTAGAAATGTGCGGATCGCTTAAAAACGTTGTTGCGCTCGCAGTTGGCATGGCTCGAGGAGCGGGTTATGGCGAAAATACAGCAGCGATGATTGAAACGCGCGGTCTTGCAGAGTTGACGGCATTGGGCGTTGCGGAAGGCGCGGATTCTCGCACTTTTGCAGGACTTGCAGGCTTTGGCGATTTAGTGGCAACTTGCGGATCTCCTCTAAGCCGCAACTACACTTTTGGATCAAATCTTGGAAAAGGCATGAGCGTTGAAGAAGCAACCGCTGTGAGTAATGGCGTTGCGGAAGGCGTTCCAACTACTAGCGCGGTTGTAGCAATGGGCAAGCGTTTGGGAGTTGCAACTCCGCTTGCAAGCGCAATGGCTCGCGTGCTGGAAGAAGGAATCTCTTGCCAAGAGATGCTTGCAATGCTTTTTGATAACGATGTTTGCGAAGAGTAGTGAAGCACGAAAGTAGCAGTTGCGAAAGCAGCGCGCTTAGATAATTCAAAATAATCAAAGATAACTAAAATAATTCAAAATATATAAATAATTCAAAATAATATAAAGGAAAAAAATGACGAAAAAGCGTGTAGTGTTCTTGTATGGCGGTAAAGCAGACGAACATTCGATTTCTTGCATATCGGCCGCTGGAGTGCTCAGTGCTGTAGACGAAAGTCGATTTGAAATCGTACGCATTGCAATCACAAAGCAAGGCGAGTGGATTGTTGGTGGCGAAGATCCGCGAAACTTCCGCATGGAGCAAGGCGAGCTGCCAGTAATCACAAAAACAGCGGAAACGCGCGATGTTGTGCTTGACCCAGCAAAGGGCGCCGACGGATTTTTGGTGCGAGAGGCGGATGGCATGCTTACGAGCTTAGGTCATATTGACGCTGTTTTCCCAGTTCTTCACGGCCCGAATGGCGAAGACGGCACTTTGCAAGGCTTGCTAGAAATGATGCAAGTTCCGTACGTTGGTTGCGGAGTTTTGGCATCTGCTGCGTGCATGGATAAATACTACGCAAAGCAGCTTTTTAAGGCGGCGGGAATTGCTGTGGCTCCTGGAATTGCGCTGGATGCACGCAAGTTTGCAAGCGACGCGGCAAATCGCTTCGACGCGTATGCAAACGAAATTCTTGAGCAGGTTGAAGAAGAAAAACTAGAGTATCCGCTTTTTGTAAAGCCAAGCCGTGCAGGGTCTAGTTTTGGAGTTACAAAAATAGAAACGCGCGATGCCAAGGCCTTAGCAGATGCCGTTTTTGAGGCTTCAAAGCACGATTGGCGAGTATTGATAGAGCAAGGAATTGACGCGCGAGAAATTGAGTGCGCTGTTCTTGCAGCGCGCGACGGCGAAGAGCCAAAAGCCAGCTGGCCTGGAGAGGTTGTGCTCGACAAGCGCGAAGCTGGAGAAGACCAGTTCTACGATTTTGACAGCAAATACATGGATTCTGCGGCTTCGCACGTGGAAGTGCCAGCAGATTTGCCAGAAGAGACTTTGCAGCGCGTGCGCAAAACGGCGCTCGCAGCATTCAAAGCGGCAGACGGCAGAGGGCTAAGTCGCGTGGACTCTTTTGTAACTAAAGACGGCCGCGTAATCCTTAACGAAATCAACACAATGCCTGGATTTACGCCAATTTCCATGTATCCAAAAGCTTGGGAAGCAACCGGAATAAGTTACAGCGATTTAATCACAAAGCTTATTGAAGGCGTGATTTTAGACTAGTCGGAGGTAAAAATGCGTAAACAGCGTAAGCTTGCAAACAAGCAGCATCCAGATGCGTATACGATTGCGCGCAGGCGTCAAGGATCTGTAGGAGTGTCGCTGTGCGTGTTCCTATTTACGTGGATTCTTGCAACGCTTTTAATCGGCGAGTTGATTAGTGTGTTTGTTCCAAAAGGCGTTTTAACACCTTCGCTAAGCTCCTTTGTTTCTTCGGATGTTGCGCAATACCTAATAGCGTTGCCGCTTGCAATGCTTGTTCTAAGGCGTACACCAGCGGTAAAAACTCGCAAGTTTACTATGTCTTTGCGCCAATTTGGCGGATTCTTTGCTGTTAGCGTGCCAATAATGTATGCAGGAAGTTACATTGGGCTTGTTGCTTCCGCGCTTATTTCTGGCGGAAAAGCCGAGAATAGGATTGCAGACGTTGTAGCAGGCGGAAACGTGTGGGAAACGCTGCTTTTTGTTGTATTCTTAGCTCCAGTTGTGGAAGAGTGGCTGTTTAGAAAGCAAATTATAGACAGGTTGCGCGTGTATGGCGAAAAGCGCGCGATTGTGTTCTCTGCATTGGCGTTTGCGCTTTTCCACATGAACATGTTCCAATTCTTCTACGCTTTTGGGCTTGGTCTTGTGTTTGGATACATGTACGTTCGTACATCGCAGCTTAGGTACAGCGTATTTTTGCACATGATTGTAAACTTCCAGGGAAGCGTTATAGCAATGTGGATTTCAAACAACATGATGGATTCAAATGGAGATCTTATTAAGGTTGAGAACTTGAACACTCATGAGATTGCGGATTTGGCTCCTGGATTTATGTTTATAGGCCTTTACGCAATGTTTATGATTGTTATGTTTGTGTTTGGAATTGTGCTTCTTGCTCGTCGCAAGAGGTATCTTGAATTCTACGATTCGCCGCTAGAGATTCGTGGGAGCGCTGGAACAAAAGCACTTTATGGAACTGTTGGCGTTATGGGATTCTTGATTGCGTCCGTTTTGCTGAATTTGCTTATGCTGTTTGTGTAGGGTGAATTTGTAAGCTGTTTGTGCAGGCTATTTGCGTAGGCTGAATTTGTTTGTGCTGTTTGTGCAAGCTGAATATGTTTGTGCTGTTTGTGTAAATTGGATTGATTTAATTGAATATTGATTTAAGTTAGGAGGCGTCTATGTTAGACAAAAACAATTTAGAAAGCGCTCAATGTGCAAATGACGATTGCTTTGCCGCAGATCCAATTCGCGTGGGTCTTTTAGGCGCTGGAACAGTAGGATCGCAAACAGCGCGTCTAATAGTGGAAGAAAACGCTGAACTATCTGCAAGAATCGGCGCTCCGCTAGAGCTTGCTGCAGTCGCGTGCTTGCATCCAGAAGACGTGGACGCGCCATGGATTGCCAAAGATCTTTTAAGTGCAGATGCAGGAGCGATTTGTAAACGCGAAGATATAGACATAATCGTTGAGCTAATTGGCGGCTTGGAGCCAGCGCACACATTTGTAAAAACCGCGCTAGAATGCGGAAAATCGGTTGTAACAGCAAACAAAGCATTGCTTGCAAAGTTTGGTCCAGAACTCTACGAGTGCGCGCAAAAAAACGGAGTCGATTTAAGCTTTGAGGCGTCTGTTGCAGGCGCAATTCCGATTTTGCGTCCGCTTAGAGAGTCGCTTGTAGGCGACAAGATCACGCAAATTTTTGGAATCGTAAACGGAACTACAAACTACATTCTTGACGAAATGACAGTGCGCGGCCTTGATTTTGATTCGGCTTTGCGAGCAGCTCAAGAAAAGGGATACGCGGAGGCGGACCCTACAGGAGACGTTGAAGGATTTGATGCAGCAAATAAGGCTGCGATTTTGGCAACGCTTGCATTCCAGATGCCAATAAGCATTGATGACGTTAGCGTTGAAGGAATTAGCGCGATTATGGCAGCAGATATTGCGGCTGCCAGTGCAGAAAATCGCGTGATTAAGCTGCTTGCGGCGGTTGCTTGCGATTCGAGTGGCGCAGTGAGCGCAAGTGTTTACCCAGCGTTGGTTAGCAAAGAGCATCCGCTGGCTTCCGTTCATGGCAGCTTTAACGCCGTTTTTGTTAAAGCACAAGCGGCGGATGATCTTATGTTTTACGGCCGCGGCGCTGGTGGCGCTCCAACAGCAAGCGCGGTTGTTGGAGATATTGTTGGAGCTGCTAGAAACATAGCGCGCGGCTGCAACGATGCTAGCGTGCCAATGTATAACGCTAAGTCTTTGGCTTCTACGCGCTCGATTCGTGCGGATTTTGTTGTGCGATGCAGCATGGAAGATACTTCGCTTGCGCTTTGCGGCGAAGTGATGGATGTGTTTGAGGAGCACGGTGTAAACGCGGAACGATTGCCTATGCTTTGCCAAACTCAATACGATGGCGAAGGCGATTGCCCAGCTTGCGGAATCAGCGGCCCTGGCGATTTGCGCGTGCTTGTAAAAGATTGCACAGAGGCGGATTTGCAAGCGGTTCTTGCCGATTTGCAAAAAGTGGATGTTGTGTGTGCAAAGCCTCTTGCATTGCGAATTATTGAGTAATCGAGTAATTGAATAATTTAGTAATTTGATAGGCTGCTCGAGTGGAAAAGGTGCGAAATGAAACCAGTATGCAACAGTGTGTCAGTTTGCGTGCCAGCAACCAGCGCAAATCTTGGGTCGGGATTTGACGTTGCAGGAATTGCGCTTGACTATGCGGATTCGCTAGTTTTTACGCTTGATGATTCGCTTGATGATTCGCAAGATGTTCGCGTGATTATTCATGGCGAAGGCGAAGATACGTTGCCAAAAGACGAGACGCATCTTGTTGTTCGCGCGTTTCGCAAAGCGTGCGAAGCGTTTGGCTTGCCGCGTTTGCGATTTACTCTAGAAGCGCATAATCGCATTCCTCAAGCGCGCGGAATGGGGTCTTCCGCCAGTGCGATTGTTTCGGGCGTGGCTGCAGCTTGGGCTTTTGCGCATAATGGGAATCTTAACAAGCAGGCGATTTTTGAGCTTGCAGCTGCGATTGAAGGTCACCCAGACAACGTTGCTCCAGCGGTTTTTGGCGGATTAACAACCAGTTGGAAGAATGGTGATGAGTTCCACACTGTTCGATACGGCGTTTCTAAGCAAATTCGTGCAACGATTTTTGTGCCGAACTTTACTCTTTCAACGCAAATGGCTCGTCAAGCTCTTCCAGAAAAAGTGCCATATGCAGATGCTGTGTTTAACGTTTCGCGCGCTTGCTTATTGCCGATTGCGTTTGGTGATTTTGGTGATTTTAGCGCATTTGCTGATTCTTGCGATTCTGCGGATTCTGGCGATTCTTGCGCAAAAACAACTCTTTCCAGAAACGATTTGCTTTTTACGGCTACTCAAGACGCTATTCACCAGCCATACCGAGCAAGTCTTATACAACCAACTTGGGATTTGGTAAAAGCTTTGCGAGACAAGGGGTTTGCGGCTGCAATCTCGGGAGCTGGATCTTGCGCAGCGGTGTTCTACGAGGAAAAGTCGGAAGCTTCCGTAGAGGAAAATAACGCTACTAATGTAAGCGGAAAAATAGAAAGTGCGGAAACTGTAGCTGGAAAAATAGAAAAAATTGCAAAACCGCTTTTAGGTGGCTGCGATTGGAAGATTTTGCACGTAAAAATCGACTCGCACGGCGTAACGGCATCTCGCGCGTAGCTTGCAAAACATTTGCATAATTGTCAGGTCAATAAATTGTGGTACATTTAATTAATGGTTATTAGATTTGATCCCAAATCTGCGTACAAACATTTTGATGAAGATCATCTAAATGAGGAAGAGATACGAAGAGCTATGGCTAAACCTGTATGGTTTGCCTTAGTTAATCCTAATGACGTGTCAAATCCACCTAGCTCGGAGGGAACAGTTGTTGCTTTAGTTATATGTTTAAGGCATCCAGGTGCGTGGGAAGATGATTTAATTGAAGTGCTTGCAAGGCCACAAGGTAAAGATTTTCTTGTGTTTCACGTAGAGCATTTGACTGATAAATGGTTTAAATATTGGAAAAAATGGGGCAAATGAGGTGATTGAAATGGATATTTATGAGAATTTAGCTGATGAAAATGTGTCTGCTCCAAATAATCCACCTGTAGCACAATTTTCAGGCGAAGATGCCGCAAAAATTATGCAAACTCTGATTTCTGAAGATTCCGATGCAACTGAAATATTTGCATCTTTATCTGGACCAGGTAGACCAAACTCAAAGGAAAAGCGCGAAATAAGTGTACAAGAGCGTTTTCGTGTTCCAAAATCTTGGAGTGAGTATATTTCTCGCGCAGCTAAGAGAGATGGCCTGCCAAATAAAAGCAAGTATTTACAGTCTTTAATTTTGAGAGATGCTCAGATGCATAATGAGCAATGCCAACTACAAGCTGTGTTGCAATAATTTGCGAATAATTTGTTTGAAGTTGTAAAAAGAGGGGAATATGACAGTTTCGTTGATTTTGGCTTCTCAGTCTCCTGCAAGAAGAGCGGTGCTGGCTGCTGCAGGTGTGATTCCTGTGATTCACGTGAGTGAGGTAGATGAGCCAGCGGCTTTGCGTAATGCTGCAAATGCGCGAGGCGTTAGCGTGGAGCAGATGAGTGCCGAGGAGCGCGTTTCGATTTTGGCGCGAGCAAAGGCTTTTGCAGTGTATGAGTCGTGGAAGCTTGTTGCAAATGCAGCGGCTTCGGCTAGTGGAGATTTGGTTGTGGGGTATCCGCTGGAGGCTGAGTCTGAGGCTGAGAATGCAGAATCTGAATCTTCTGAAACTGCTAGTAGCGCTTTGGCAGACGATTCGCAATCAGACGTAACGCATAACGTAGATACCGCGCAAACTCGCGATTTTTCGGGCGTAAAAGTGCCTACTAAGACTTTTGATATTCACGATTTTGCGCACGCGAATAAGTCTTCTTCTGATTCCAACAGCGTGCTTATTGTTGGCTGCGACTCCATGTTTTTGCTAGACGGCGAATGCTACGGTAAGCCGCATACTCCTGCGCTGGCCGCCGCGCGAATCAAGCAAATGAGCGGAAAAACTGGAGAATTGTTTACTGGCCATTGCTTAATTGACGCAAAAAGTGGCAAAACCGTGTGCAAAGTGAGCCGCGCAAGCGTGACTTTTGCACATATGAGCGATGAGGAAATTCGCGCGTACGTAGAAACTGGCGAGCCGCTGGAAGTGGCAGGATCCTTTACGCTAGAAGGCTTTGGCGGAGCTTTTATTGAGGGAATTCAGGGAGATCCGCATGGAGTTCTTGGAATCAGCTTGCCGCTGCTAAGGCAGATGGTTTCGGAGCTTGGGTACGCTTGGCCAGATTTGTGGAATAGTCGCAAGTTAGAGGGCGAGGCGATTAAAGACGATCCAGCTTCCACGCAAGTGCCTAAAGAAAACGTGCATCAGCCAGGAGACGGATGGGTTATGTGCGATTGTGGGCGCAAGCATTGGGGTCATAATGGCGCGGCTGGCGTGCTGCTTGCTAGGCGAGACGATGCCACTGGGCGCGTGACTCACGTTGTTATGCAACATCGCGCGCTTTGGAGCGCGGAAGGCGGCACGTGGGGGATTCCTGGCGGCGCAATATCTGATGGCGAAACTGCGATTGAGGGCGCGTTGCGCGAGTCGTTTGAAGAAGCGAACATAACGTCTCAAGATATTGATGTTGTTGGAGCGTATTGCGAAAGTCATGGAAATTGGCGTTATACAACGGTTTTCGCGTTTGAAAAGCCAGGGCATTGTGTGAATCCGTGTGCGCACGACGACGAGAGCATGGAGATTAAGTGGGTGCCGATTGACGATGTGTCAAAGCTGAAGTTACTTACGGCAATGCGCACTGATTGGCCGTCCTTCCGTGCTCGCCTTGATTCTCTTGCCTCGCAAAAGTAGTTGCGCAAAAGTAGCATCGCGAAGATAGTTGTGTGAAGGTAGCTGCGCAAAGAGATCCGCAGTTTGGAAGTAGATTTCCAAATGTTAGCTAGTTTTGCAGAATTTGGAAGTAGACTTCCAGCTTTTGCTAGTTTTTGTTAAATGTAAAATTGCGCTGTACCTCGATTTTCGTGAAAAATCGGCATATTTTTACCCTTGATTTGGTGAAAAATCAGCATATATTGACATTGATTTTCGTGAAATATATACTATAAAACATAGTGTTTTCAACGGTTTTGTGTGTTTGTGTAGTGTGTTTGTATCATAATCCGAGTTTGTTGATTCTTATCTGTGAAATCTTATAAAATGACGTTTATGCGCTGATGCATGATAGTTTTCTGCTAGTTGTTAGATGTTTTTATGGCTTGTGCTTGATTTTGTAATTTTGCTTGTGATTCATGGGGATTGTGGGAGAGTATTAACAATCCGAATTTTAAAGGGGTCGAATTCGACTCCTTTAAGAATGAGGCTGGTTTTTGTAAAAGTTTTTTTGTAAAAAATGACGCGTGTTTTGTGTGAAAATATTGATTTAGGGCTACGGGGGGGGGGTATTCTAAGTGCTGATAGTCCATGTTTTAGGGCTTAGATTGCGAGAATATTCAGTTGTATTCTTGCGATTGCTCTCTTCGCACGCTTATACGTGAGAAGGAAGAAGAAAGGAAGATCATGTTAAATAAGAAAGCGATTGCTGGTATAGCTGCCGCATCTATCGTGGTATCTTGCGGATTCGTTGGTAGCTTCGCCTTTGCTGACGAGGTTCCAACTAACGCTTCTGTAACGGCTCCAGCTGGGTACCCTGATGAGGTTCCTAACAACGCTCCAAAGCCCGCTCCTGTAACAACTCCAACCGTTAAGCCAGAAGATGACATTTATGGCTCTGGTTCGGAATGGGACCAGCTCCAGAACACTGAAAATGAGTATGAGAATTATTACGACCAAATGTATAATACTCATAAGAATTATAATGGTAGTGATAAGCCATTGCCAAAGTTCGACCCTCACATGTTTGATGAGGACCATGACCAGAACGGCAATGATACTAAGCCAGAGATTCCAGCCAACCCAGACGAACATAAGGCCGAGCCCCAGACTCCTCCAGCACCAGAACCAAAGGTTGACACTACTAAGGAAGATGCCGAGTTTAAGGCGGCTCAAGATTTAGCTAACCAGAAGGCTCAGAACGCGTTGCTCATGAAGCAGATGGCTGAAGGTAGTGTTAAGGCTTTGCAAGCTAAGATTGATAAGGCTACTGGTGCTGAAAAAACGAAGCTTCAAGAACAGTTGGAAAACGCTCAAAAGATTGCCACTGCTTTCAGCGAGTTGAATGATAAGGCTACGAGCGTGGCTAAGGCTTACACTCAGGCTGCAACTATTCGCGGCGATGTTAAGGCTCTTGAAGGTCAAGTTGCGACCGCTCAAGCAAAGTTTGACGAGTTGGCAAAGCAACAGACTGGCCCGTCTGGTTCCGAAGCTTATAATAAGGCTGCTGAGGAGCTTGGAAAGTTGCAGAAGCAGCTCAAGAGCAAGAAGAATCTTCTCGAGGCTGCTAATAAGGGTGTAACTAAGGCTGAGGAAACGCTTGTAAAGCAAGAAACTAAGGTTCAGGAAGTTCAGAATCCTAAGAAGGAAGAACCAAAGGCTCCAGAGTTTAACGTTCATGATGCTCTCGCACATGTTGACGGTGATAAGGTTGCTGACTATAAGTTGACTCCAGCTGATGTGAGCGAGCTTGTTGGTGAAAAGAAGAATACAGATCCAGTTGTTCCACCAGCTCCAAAGCCAGTGACTCCAACTCCAAAGCCAGTGAATCCTGTGGAACCAGACCATACGACTCCGTCTAATCCTTCAACTCCATCGGATGATACTCCATCTTCGACTCCGTCTGTAACAACTCCATCCGCTTCGACTCCTGCTGGCGCATCTCAGTCTGCTCCTGCTGCTGGTGTTCCTGCGGCTCCTGCTTCTGTTGCTGACTTGTTGCCTGCTTTGAAGGGCATGATTACGGCTGGTGCTAATAATGTTGTTGTTGCTGGCGTTGTGAACAGGGTGACTTTGAGTATTTCTAACCAGGCGTTCCTTGATCGCTTGAACCGTGATGGTTCTGCTAAGGCTTATGCGTTCATTTACTCTAGCCCACGTCTTCTTAAGGGTGCTGATGGTGCTAATTATGTGACTGTTCGCTTGGTTAATGGTAAGCCTCAGTTTGATGCCATGTTCCCAGCTGGTTATTCTGGCAAGCATACGGTTGTTCTTGTTGATGAGCAGGGCAATCAGCTTGGTTGGACTAACATTACTGTGAAGAGTGGTGTTAGTGGTTTGCCTAATAGTGGTGTTGGTGTTGCTTTGACTGCTTTGGCTGCTAGCGTTTTGGCTGGTGCTGGTGCAGCGTTCCGTAAGATTCGCCGCTAAGCTATTTGGCTGTGTTTAGCTCTGAATGGTGCTGAACGCGTAGAAGCTATATATATGATAAAGGCCTTTGTGTGTAATGCGCGCAAGGGCCTTTTTGTATGCTTTTTACATGCTTTGCGCCAATTTGCATTAGGCTTTTTGCATGCTTTGATTAGTTCGATTAGCCATATTTTGATAATCTCTGGCACAATGTGATAACATTTCGTATACGAAATATTAGGAGTGATTATGGCTAATTTTCGCGGTGAAGGTGGCGTTGACGTTACCGATGAAATGCTTGATAAATGGGAAAATGATGCTGAAAAAGGCATATATCATGGAAAAGCTGGTAATTTACGTATTAAAAAGCCGCTTGGCAGACCGCCTCTTTATGAAGAAGCTATGCTGCCTATAACTTTCCGCATATCTGCTGAAGATGCGGAGGCTCTAAAGGCTTCTGCTGATAAGCAGGGTGTGAAAGTTGGGGACGTTGTTCGAGAAGCGTGCAAACTGCTTCTTGCTCAAAAAGCAAGATGATTGCAAAGTGTTGTGATTGCTTAGCTTTTAATATGTCGCTTGTTTTTTTGTAAAGCTTGAGAACAATGCAATACTTATAATTCATGCGAATCGGCTTACAAAAGGATTTTTACAAGAGATAAGGGATGCAAGATGAGTAGGAATACGTATACGGCAGAAAATGGATTCGTTATTACGGACGATATTGTTGACAAGTGGGCTGCAGAAGCGGAAGGCAATTTTTCTGGTGCTACTGTTACAGAGTTTTCTGGAAGAGCTTGGGAAGATGAGACTCAGCCATTGAAGCCGCGTACTGTTAGGTTGAGTGATACTGTTTGGCATTTAATCGAAGATGATGCGAAGCGTAGAAAGATGACTGTGAGTGCGTGGACTAGAAAAGCTATACTTAACGAATTGTCTAATGAGCTAGCATCGCAAAGGTAGCTGTGCGCTTTTTGCGCTCCGACATGCCTTCGCGCTTAAAGCGTAGCGCGCGAAGGCAATTCGGAGCGCTGAGCTTGCTTAAAGTTGAAAGCACGGTGTGCTTTCAACGCAAGCGAAGGCGTTAGCGCGCTTAGGCCGCGCTAACGACGCGACACGCTGTGAATCAGCTACAAAATGCGGGAGAATTAGTCACCCTAAAACTGCTGCGATTAGCGCAATAAAAATCGGACTCGTAATAGTAGAAAACAGGATTCCGTCGCGCGCAAAACTCAAGCCAACATTGTATCGTGCAGCGTAATTGTACACGTTCTGACCAGTCGGAAGAGCCGCCAGAACAACGCATGCGTAGAGCGTAGCACCTCTAAAGCCCATAACAAAATAAGCCAGCAAAAACGCAACAATTGGCATAATCAGATTTTTAAGAATCGCAACCGTCGCAATCGCAGCGCGATTAGAATCCTTTTGTAGCGGCTTGCTGCCGTAAAGCGACATTCCAAAAGCCATCAAAATCATAGGAACCGCGGAATCGCCAATCATTTTGATTGGGTCGTAAAGAAAATTCGGAACAGGGAAATATCCAACTTTTGCGGAAATTGCCGAAATAATAATTCCTCCAAGTGAACCGATTAAAAGTGGCTGTTTAAGCGGCTGCTGAGCAATGCGCTTAAGCGAGCACTTTCCAGTAGTTGTAACGTCTAGAACCGTTAGTCCAACAGGCGTAAAAACAGCTTGCTGCATAACTAAAATCGGGGCAACAAGCGCGGGATTTCCAAGAATATAAGTTGCAACAGGCAAGCCAATGTTGTTTGAGTTTAAGTAAAGCGAGTTAAGCGCGCCGATTGTGCAATCTGCCGCAGGAAGGTGGAAGAACAGGCGATTAAGCAGAACAAATGCGATTCCAACAATCATTGCGGAGAAAAACGCAACAAAAATTGACGAGTGGAAAATCTCAAAAATTGGCTCTTTTGCAAGGATTGCAAACATTAAACAAGGACTAGAAACAAAGAAGCTTACGCGATTAAGCACCATTTGTGCTTGCGATCCGCCGATGCGAAGACGTGCGGTTACATAGCCTGCGGCAATTACGATGCCGATTACGCAAAAGCCCTGCATAGCGCTGATTAAACCCATGCAAACGATTTTAGCGCTGATTTTGCGATTGGGGTAATGCGAAATTGACTTTTAAGAGCGTATGTTGTTTGACGTTGCAATATGGCATACTAGAGAACGGTGGCGCTGCAAGCCGCCAAAGCATTCGACGGCGTCGATCCCCTCGCGCGTTTTATCGCATGATTTTATTGAGGCAGGTGTCCGCTGTCGCGCAGCTAGACTTTATTAACAGCCCGAGGGGTGGCTCGCATAAGCGTGCCCATTCCAGGCTAAGAGCGCGAGACGATTGCAGCGTTTCGCTAGGAGCATTGTGCCCAGAGTAACGCGAGAAAGCTTCAACGTATTTGAAGCAGACGATAATAAAAAAGATAAAAATGAAAATGCTAATTCTAGTGCTAGCGAGAATGCTGGTGCTGATTCTAGCGTGAATTCTAATGCTAGCGTAAATCCTAATGCTACTTCCGCTAGAGTTGGCGGCGTTGTTAATGTTGTTTCGGGCTCTAAAGATGCTGCTAACGGCGTGCGTCGCAGGCGCGCTGGAAGGCGTGTAGTTAGGGTTGCAGGAGCTGCTGGCGAATCGATGAAGTTGCACGTTGAAGGCGGAGATACTCAAGATTTGCGCTCTGGAGTAGCGGCGGCGGATTCTGCGCCTTTTGTTGCGGATTCTGCGGCAGATAGTTCTTATGCACAGCAGCAATCTCAAGCACATTTGCGACCAATAACATCGCTTTTGTTCCAAGAGCCAGTTTTGCCTCAGCGCGAGCATTCTGCTGAAAGCCGCGATGCGGATTCGGATTACGAAGATTCAAGCAGTAATAAGCGCGATTCGCACAGCCGTCGTGATTCGCGAGATTCGCGAGATTCTAGCAGTAAAGACGATAGTAGGCGAAATAGCCGCGAGTCGCGTAATAATCGCAAGTCAACAGACAATAGTTTAGATTTTAGCGAATCATTTGAAAACAAAGACGATTTTAGTGAAGACACAAATCGCAATTCTAAAAAATCGCGTAAGACTCGCTCGAGCAAGTCTTCTGCAAAAGCTAAAGGCAGCCGCGAGAGTTTTGACGAGAATTATGATTTGCAAGATGACGATACGCAATTGATTCGCGTGCGTTCTAGAGCAAATCGTGACGAGAAAAACGCTCAAATTGAGCGAGATAAGAATGCAAATCAAGATGAATCGCAAGCAAGTGAGCGCGGCGAGTATGGAAGCCAGAACGCCCGAAAATCGCGCAAAAATCGCAGACTTAACGCTGCAGAGCGCAGAGCTGCTGCCGAGGTTGAGCAAATCGAAGAAGACCTTGAATACGACGATATAACTTACGCGCCAATAGAAAATCGTAAAGCTGGAAAAGCCTCTAGAAGACTTGACTATAGCGATTTTGAGGATGATTTTAGTGGAGATTTTGCTCGAAATCGCGTTGATAACTTTGATAGCGCTGATAACGCAGATCGAGCAGATAGTGCAGATCGCGCTGATCGCGCAGATTCAAATGAAGTCTACGCAAAAGAATCCGATTTGCAAGATGACGAGGATGGTGTTGTAACAAGGCGCAGGCGTCGCAGGCGCTCCTCTAGAGTAGATAGGGCAGATAGAGCAGATAATGCCAATAAATCTGCAGAATCCGAGGATTCTTCCTTTAACTCGGCGTCAAGCAAGTACAGCGTAGACGAAATTGAGGTTTCTCAAGAAGACCGAGATTTGATTCCAGACCCAGAAGAATTGCGATCTCAAGACGAAGAAGTTTACACGCGTAGGCGCAGGCGTCGCAGATCCAAGATTGCAGATGATTCAAGCACGAGTGAATCGCGATTTGACTCTGCAGAGGCGGATTCGCAAAGTCGAAGGTCTAGAAAACAGCAATATATTGACGAAATCACAGATATTGAAGGCTCCACAAGGCTGGAAGCCAAAAAGCAGCGCCGCCGCGATAATCGCAGAGAGCGCAACCGCCAGAACTTGCTTATGGAGCAAGACTTTTTGGCAAGACGAGAAAACGTTGACAGACTTATGGTTGTGCGCGAACGCGATCGTCACACGCAAATCTCTGTAATCGAAGACAACATTCTTGTTGAGCATTACGTTTCCGACATTCAAGAAGTTGCAACCGTTGGAAACATTTACCTTGGCCGCGTGCAAAACGTTTTGCCAAGCATGGAGGCTGCATTCGTAGACATTGGTCAGGCTAGAAACGGCGTGCTTTACGCTGGCGAAGTCAACTGGGATACAACCAGGCTAGAAGGTCAGCCGCGAAGAATGGAGCTTGCGTTTAAGGCGGGAGACCCTGTTTTAGTGCAGGTTACTAAGGACCCTATAGGCCATAAGGGTGCGCGACTAACATCGCAAGTAACGCTTGCTGGAAGGTTCTTGGTGTTGGTGCCGTCTGGAGCGATGACGGGCGTAAGTCGCAAGCTATCCGACCGAGAGCGCAGCAGACTTCGCGCAATCGTAAGCAAAATCGCGCCTAAAGACATGGGCATAATCATTAGAACTGCTGCCGATGGTGCTAGTGAAGATGCGATTGAAAAAGACCTTGAGTCGCTTGTAAAGCAATGGGATCGCATAGAAGCAAAGCGTCAGGAATTCTTGCACGGAAAGCGTCCAAAGCTGTTGCAAGGCGAGCCAGACGTGGCGATTCGCGTTGTTCGAGACATTTTTAACGATGACTTCCAAAAGATGATTGTGGAAGGCAAGGGCGCGTACGACCGCATTTGCGAATACTTGGAGATGATGGCGCCTGATTTGCGAAGCAAGATTGAGTACTGGGATCCTGCAGAGCATGAAGGTAAAGACGTGTTCGACAAGTGGCAAATCGACAGCCAGCTTAGAAAAGGCATGGAGCGCCAGGTTTATCTTCCTGCAGGAGGTTCGATTGTTATTGACCGAACGGAAGCAATGACAACGATTGACGTGAACACGGGCCGCTTTATTGGCCGCGGAAAATCGCTGGAAGAGACTGTGACTCGTTGCAATTTGGAAGCTTCCGAAGAGATTGCGCGCCAGCTGCGACTTCGCGATATTGGCGGCATGGTTATGATCGACTACGTAGACATGGTTATGCCAGCAAACCGCGATCTTGTTTTGCGCCGTCTTGTTGAGTGTCTTGCGCGCGACCGCACAAAGCATCAGGTTGCGGAAGTTACGTCTCTTGGCCTTGTACAAATGACGCGTAAGCGCGTTGGGCAGGGGCTTGTTGAGGCGTTCTCGGAGGAGTGCCCAACGTGCAAAGGCCGCGGGTTTATTCTTCACGACGAGCCGACTGTGTCTTCGGAGTATGCGGATCCGTATGCGCTTAAGGGCGGAGATCCGTTTATTAAGACCAATAAGCACGGCCACGGAAGCATTGCGGACACTGCGCCTACAGTTAAGCAGGAGTCTAGTGCGGATGTTCGCGCTAAGTTGGCTAAGATTGCGGCGGCTGCGGCATCTTCGGCATTCTTTGAGGAGTCTTTGCGCAGAAGTTTGGACGGCGGTAAGGATTCTGCGGATGGTGATGATTCTGCGGATTCTGCGATTAGTGAGGATGCTGCGAATGCGGCGTTTGCTGGCGATTTTTCAGTAGATGAGCCAGTAGATAAGCCAGCGGAAGAGTCGCAAGAAACCGATGAATCGCAAGAAGCAACAGACGAGTCGCAAGAAAAAGACGAGTCGCAAGAAAAAACAGACGAGTCAGAAAACTAAAAACGCCCAAAGTATAAGGCTTGAGTACAATAGTTTCTACTGTTTAGCTCGACTTTATAGATTAGCTCTTGACGTTAGTACAGGGGTAGGTGTATTTTTGATAGTCGGTGTCTTGCCGCATGTTCAATGCTGCGCGCGAGGCAAAAGTAAAGCTTTCAATTTAGCTAAGGAACGAATTATGTACGCGATTGTGAAGGCCGGTGGCCATCAAGAGAAGGTTGAGGTTGGAGACGCCATCCTCGTAAACCGTCTCGATGCAAAGAAGGGCGATACCGTGGAATTCCCGGTCGCGCTCGTTGTTGACGGTGCTAAGGTGACCTTAAGCGCTAAGGATCTTGCAAAGATCACAGTTAAGGCAGAAGTTCTTAACGACGAAGCTAAGGGTCCAAAGATTAGCATTATGAAGTATAAGAACAAGACTGGCGTGGCTCGCCGCAAGGGTCATCGTCAGAAGTTGACTCTCGTCAAGATCACGGCCATCGCCTGATTGACGGTGTTATAAACCTGAAAGGACAGCAAGATGGCACATAAGAAGGGTGCGTCCAGCTCGCGCAACGGTCGCGATTCGCAGGCGCAATATCTTGGCGTTAAGAAGTTCGGTGGAGAAGCTGTTGTGGCTGGAAACATTATTGTTCGCCAGCGCGGCACCAAGTTCCATGCAGGACAGAACGTTGCTTTGGGCAAGGATCACACGCTGTATGCTTTGGTAGACGGCAATGTGAAGTTTGGTATTCGTCGCGATCGCAAGGTTGTAGACGTAGTTACCGCCTGAGTAACTCATTAATCTTCTAGCCGCACCCCGTTCGGTGCGGCTTTTTTGTTTTCGCAAAGCTGGCGAGTATTGAGCATCAAGTAAGGTAAAAGTTATGAGCGATTTTGTAGATCGAGTAACAGTACATGTTAAAGGCGGCGACGGCGGCAACGGTTCCGCAGGCGTGCGTAGAGAAAAATACAAGCCACTTGCAGGGCCAAATGGCGGCAATGGCGGCAACGGCGGAAGCGTTATATTCGTAGCCGATCGCAATGCAAATAGCTTGCTTGATTACCGATTTATGCCTCATCGCGTAGCGCAAAACGGCACAATGGGCTTAGGAGATACAAAAGACGGCTCCAAAGGAGAAGATCTTATACTCCCTGTGCCAGTTGGAACCGTGATTTTTGAGGCGAAGGGCGCATCGGGCGCACAAAAAAGGCCAGGCAACGTTTTGGCGGATTTGCAACACGTAGGAGACACTTTCGTAGTCGCAGAAGGAGGCGCAGGCGGTCTTGGAAACGCTGCTCTTGCAAATAAAGTGCGCCGCGCTCCAGGATTTGCGCTGCTTGGCGAGCCTGGTGAAGAGCGAGACGTAATCCTAGAACTAAAGTCGATAGCAGACGTTGCACTAGTTGGATTCCCATCTGCAGGAAAGTCAAGTCTTGTAGCGTCAATCAGCGCTGCAAAGCCAAAAATCGCAGATTACCCGTTTACAACGCTTGTTCCAAATCTTGGTGTAGTCAGCTTTGGCGAATATCGTTACACAATCGCAGATGTGCCAGGGCTTATTCCAGGTGCTTCCGAAGGAAAGGGCTTGGGGTTAGAGTTTTTGCGTCACATTGAGCGCACGGAAATAATCGCCCACGTAATCGACTGTGCAACGTTGGAGCCAAATCGCGACCCAATCAGCGATTATAATGCTTTGGAACACGAGCTTTCGCAATACGCAAACAAGCTTGATTTGCCGCTTGGAGCGATTCCGATTCCCGAGCGTCCGCGAATTATTGTGCTCAACAAGATTGATGTGCCAGAAGCAAAAGAGTTGGCAGAATTTGTGCGAAGCGACTTTGAAAAAATGGGCTTGCCAGTTTTTGAGATTTCTACTGCATCTCACGAAGGTTTGAAAGAGCTTGGTTTTGCGCTTGGAAAGATGGTGGCTAGTATGCGCGAAAAGCTTGCCGAGCAAGAGGCAGCGCGCGAAGAAGAGCGAGTTGTTATTCAGCCGCTTGAGCAGCCAGCATTAAGACGCAGGCGCGACGATGGCCGCGGAAGTGCTAGCGACTTTACGATTGAGCGCGAAGAAGACAAAAATGGCGACTTTTGGTTTACTGTTACGGGCGCTAAGCCAGAGCGTTGGGTTGTGCAAACAAACTTCGACAACGACGAGGCAGTGGGCTATTTGGCGGATCGCTTAGCGAAACTTGGTGTAGAAGACGAGTTGCGCAAGAAGGGCGCGCGACCAGGAGACGAGATTAGGATTGGCCGCGGCAATCGCATGGTTTGCTTTGACTGGGATCCAAGCATTGCAGCAGGTGCGGAAGGTTTGGACGGCGCAAGCCTTGGTGCGCGCGGAAAAGACTTGCGACTTGAGGCAAATGATCCGCGTGGTGCAAGGCGCACTAATGCGGAGCGTCGCCGTGATTACCACACTATGATGGACGCAAAGAGCGCTGTGCGAGATGCGATGATGGCGGAACGCAAGCAAGGTCATTGGGCGGATCCATCGGTAGATGACGACAAACACGATGAGCAGAGCCTGTTTGGGCGTGGAGAGTAATTGATTAATAATGGTTAATAAAGCAATTGAGCCTACCGAAAACGAGGTTCGGCGTTCAATTAGCAATGCGCGCACAATAGTCGTAAAAGTGGGGTCTAGCTCGCTAACGGCGCAAAATGGCCATTTAGATGTGCAAAAACTGCGCTCGCTAGTAGACGCCATTAGTCGCGCGCAAATTAACGGAGCGCATGTTGTGCTTGTGTCTTCTGGCGCAATCGCAGCAGGATTCGGGCTGCTCGGCTTTGATTCTAGGCCAAAAGACGTTCCAACGCAGCAAGCTACGGCTTCGGTTGGTCAGGGTTTGCTTATGGCGCAATACGAGCAAGCTTTTGCAAAATATGGCCTAAAAGTTGGTCAAATGCTGCTAACAGCAGACGTTACTATTTCGCCGTCTCGCTATCGCAATGCTCAACGTACAATGCTTAGGCTGCTGGAATTAGGCGTTGTGCCAATCGTAAACGAAAACGATGCTTTGTCTAGCAACGAAATACGTTTTGGAGATAACGATAGGCTTGCGGCGCTTGTGGCGAATATTGTGCGAGCAGATGCGCTGGTTCTTTTAACAGACGTTGACGCGCTTTACACGTCTCCGCCTAGCGAGCCAGGTGCTAAGCGAATTGGCTTTGTTGCAGATGTTACGCGCGCGCTAGACGATGTTAAAGTTGGCGAAAGCGGCTCGGGCGTTGGCACAGGTGGAATGGTGACCAAGATGGATGCGGCGCACGTTGCTGCTGTTTCTGGAATACCAACGCTTTTGACATGTGCTAGTAACGCGGAGGGTGCGCTATCTGGCGATTCGGTTGGAACCGTGTTTGCTCCACTAAACTCGCGCGCGTCTTCTAGAAGACTTTGGATTGGTTTTGCGTCTAATCCGCATGGCTCGATTATTGTAGATGCTGGTGCTGCTGCAGCTGTTTGCGCAGGGCGAGCGAGCCTGCTGGCTGCTGGAATTGTGGGAGTTACTGGCGATTTTTCTGCAAGCGACCCAGTGTGGATTGACGACGAGCATGGCAACCACTTAGCCAAGGGTCTAGTTGCATTTGATTCAGACGAGATACCGCAGGTAATGGGTCTTACAACGGATGATTTAGAGGCCACTTTGGGGCGGCAATACGCGCATCCTGTGGTTCATCGCGACAATCTTGTGCTTTTATAGCATTTGCTGCGATTTGCGCTTTCCTTGTTTATTGTTGCGCGACGACCTGCCTTTTCGCTTAAAGCGTAGCGCGAAAAGGCAATTCGGAGCGCTGAGCTTGCTTAAGGTTGAAAGCACAGTGTGCTTTCAACGCAAGCGAAGACGTTCGCGCGCTTAGACCGCGCGAACGACGACCTGCCTTGTAGTGTGATTGTACTGAATTTCGGTGTTTTTTAATACAAACGCACTACACAAACAAACAAAACTGTAGTGTGATTGTACCAAATTCTACCCAATTTATGCGCAAAATCGTGAAATAACGTGTAATGGCTAAACTGTAAGTATGGCAGAAAATATCGCAGCAAATATGGCAGCAAATGCATCGCAAATCGCAGCAAATACATCAAACTCCCAATGGCGCTCTATGAGCAATCGCATTAACAAAGTCGCTCCAAGCGCAACGCTTGCTGTAGATGGCAAAGCAAAAGCGATGAAAGCCGCAGGAATCGACGTTATTAGCTTCGGCGCAGGCGAACCTGATTTTCCAACGCCGCTCTACATTGTGGAAGCCGCAGCCGCCGCATGCAAAGACCCAAAAAACTACAAGTACACAGCTACGGCTGGCCTTCCAGAGTTGCGCGAGGCGATTGCGCGCAAAGTTAAACGCGATTCTGGCTACGATGTTTCCCCAAATCAAGTTGTTGTAACGAATGGCGGCAAACAGGCTGTTTACGAAGCATGCCAGATTTTGCTAAACGACGGCGACGAAGTTATAATCCCAGCGCCATATTGGACAAGCTATCCAGAGGCAGTAAAACTTGCAGGCGGCGTGCCAGTGGCGGTTATGTCTGGCGCAGATTGCGGTTTTGAGCCAGATATTGATGCGATTGAGGCGGCTCGCACACCGCGCACGCGTGCGATTATTGTAACTTCGCCTTCTAATCCAACAGGCGCTATTTGGAGCGCTCAAACGATTCGCGCGATTGGCGAATGGGCTGTAAAACACCATATTTGGGTGCTTTCCGACGAGATTTACGAGCACTTGCATTACGACGGCGTAAAAACTTCGTACATTGGCGTGGAAGTGCCAGAAGTGCGCGACCAGCTGCTTGTTTTGAATGGCGTTGCAAAAACTTACGCAATGCCAGGTTGGCGTGTTGGTTGGATGGTTGCGCCGCTTGAGGCCGCAAAAGCCGCGATTAAGCTTCAAAGCCACATGACGTCTAACGTTTCTAATATTTCGCAGCGCGCAGCTCTTGCAGCAGTTGGCGGGCCATTAGACGAAGTTGCAAAAATGCGTGATTCCTTCGACGCTCGTCGCAAGGCGATTGTGCAAGCGCTAAACAGCATGGAAGGCGTGACTTGCCCTCTTTCGCACGGTGCTTTCTACGCGTTTGCAAACGTTGAGGCGCTGCTTAATCGCCCGTTGGGCAAGGATTCTAAGATTCCAGGCACATCGTCTGTGTTCGCGCAAATGCTTCTTGACGAAGCGCATGTTGCTGCTGTTCCTGGCGAGGCTTTTGGCGCGCCTGGCTACTTGCGATTCTCGTGCGCTTTGGCGGATAGTCAACTTGCAGAGGGCATGAGGCGCATGAAGCAGTGGATTGAAGGCGGAAGCGCGTTTTAAGCGTTGCAGCGCGTTTTCACGCGGAAAAGTCGCCAGCAACCGCGCATTTAGCGACACTCGCTAATCATAATAAAAACCCTTAAATCTTGCCCTTCCGCTATCATGAATATTCGGCGGTTTTGCCAAGTCAATCTTTTTAAGGTATGATTAGCAAGTTCACCTAGGGATGTGGCGCAATTGGTAGCGCAACGGTCTCCAAAACCGTAGGTTGTGGGTTCGAGTCCCGCCGTCCCTGCCAGTTTTATTGTTAACAATTTTCAAACGAAGGATTCAAGCATGGCCAAGGCAAAAGAGAAGAAGCCAAATTTGTTCATGCGTATTGGCATGTTCATTAAGCAAACTATTGACGAAACGCGCAAAGTCGTAGCTCCACACGGCAAAGAGTTGTTTGCTTGGTCAGCTTCCGTGTTTATTTTTGTTATTTTCTTGATGGTTTTTGTCACTGTTATGGACTTCGGTTTAGGAAAGTCCGTTATGTGGCTGTTTGGCTGATTTAGACGAATTTTGAGGGTGTGCAAATATGACTGACGAGTTGAATCTCGAAAATGTTGAATCCGTAGATAATTCTGTAGAGAATCTAGATAATCTTGCGAATTTAGACGCATCTGCCGATGCGGTGGAGGCGCATGAGCAGGCTAATTCTACGGCTGCTGGCGATTTGCCAGCGGAAAATAACGCTGATTCTGCCGACAATTCTGCTGATTCCACCGATTCCGCCGACTCTGCAGACGTAGACCCTACAGATGCTGGCGCAGCCGCTGTTGCCGAATTCTCCAAGACTTTGCGAACTCTTGAAGGCAAGTGGTATGTTCTTCACACCTACTCTGGCTACGAGAAGCGCGTTAAAACTAACGTTGAATCTCGCGTTCAAAGCTTTGGTTTGGAAGACAAGATTTTCCAGATTGAAGTTCCAATGGAAGAAGTCGAAAAGCACACAGACAAGGGCAAGAAGGTTATTACGCGCGTGCGCGTTCCAGGATATGTGCTTATTCGCATGTGGCCAGACGAGAATGCTCGCCGCATTGTGCGCGAGACCGAAGGTGTTACTGGTTTTGTTGGCCCGTCTAAGGAGCCAGCGCCTCTTAGCCGCAAGGAAGTTATTGATATGATGGCTCCTATGATTGCGTCTGAGGCGTTGAAGAAGGCTGGAGATAAGCCAGCAGCAGCTCGTAAGCGTACTGTTGAGGTTGCTTACAAGGTTGGAGATCAAGTTACAGTTACCGACGGCCCATTTGCAACTATGGCTGCCGTTGTTTCGGACGTAGATCCTACAACGCAAAAGCTTACGGTTCTTGTTTCTATCTTTGGCAGAGAGACTCCTGTGGAGCTTGGCTTTGACCAGGTAGAGCCTATTGTTTGATAGCTATTTCTTTGATAGCTGTTGTTTAATAGGTTTAGTCTGTTTAGGCGATTTTAATAGATTTTAAGGGATTTAATTCTCGATGAATTTTATCTTTTTAGACTCGGTTGATTCTACGCAAAATATTGCGCGAAAAGAGCTTATTGATTGCGATTTTGAAAGCTCTTCAATCTTGAATCCGCTTGTTTGTGCGATTATTGCAAACAATCAAAGCGCTGGCAGAGGTCGTCTTGGTCGCAAGTGGGTTAGCGAATCGGGGCAAAGCTTTCTAGCGTCTTATGGTGCTGTTTTGCCAAAAAGCGTTGTTATGGATTCAAAATACAACGGTTGGCTGCCTATGATTGCAGGACTTTGCGCAAGAGACGCGTTGATTGGCGCGCTTAAAGATGTTGGTGCGCGCAAAATCGCAGAAGCCAGCGAAGTTGGCGAAATTAGCGAAATCGGCGAAGTCGAAAGTAAAATTTGCGATTTTGGTCAAGAAATAAAAATCAAGTGGCCAAATGACATTTTTATTGGCGATTGCAAAGAAGGCGGAATTTTAACCGAAATCGCAGCACTTGCAAATCATGACTCTTTACAACAAAATATTGGTGTGATTTTTGGAATCGGCCTTAATCTTAATGTGTCTAAAAGCAATCTTCCAATCGAAAAAGCAACATCTTTACAAATGCATTACGCGAATCTTCCAAATGCAATGCAATTAAGGGATATTATTGCTAAGCGTTTAGCGCAAAACTTAAACAGTAGACTAGCGAGTTTTGTGCAAAATCCTGCGCAAAACGCATTGTGCTTGCGTAAGGAAGTTAGCGCAGTTTGCTGGACTCTTGGGCGCAAAGTTAGCGTGTATGCGCCAGAAGTTAATAGCGAGTTAAACAACAGCGAATGCGTTAAAGGCATTGCTCAGAGCGTTACTGATGATGCTTCGCTTTTGATTCTTAAAGACTCGGGAGAATCTGCGATTGTGCACACGGGCGATGTTCACGCGCTTAGTGTTTGATACAAACGTGGGCGCGACAACCTACCTGAGCGCGCTGTAACGCGCGAACGGTTTTCCTCGCCTAGTGTTGTAGGAGGGCTGGGTGTTTCTTGTCTCACAACGCTCCGCCTCTTGCGTGTTGTCTGCTGTTGCGGTTGTTCCGATTTGGCTTTGATTTTTTGTTTTTGGTTTAAGTTTGTTTGTATGTGTGTGTCATTGGGTTGTCTAATATCGGCTGCCGCTCTTATACTGTTCGACCAAGAATCACCCAGCCCTCTTACGTGCTTGAACAATTACGTATTGCTTAATCGCCTGAGATTCTCGATTTTTCTTGCTGCTTCAGCGAATCACCATTTCATGCTGAGGTTCGCTTCATCCGCTGCGAAAAATCTCGAATCTCTACCTAGCTTGCGCGACGACCTGCCTGAGCGCTTGAAGCGTAGCGCGCGAAGGCAATTTGGCGCGCTGAGCTTGCTCAAAGTTGAAAGCACAGTGTGCTTTCAACGCAGGCGAAGACGTTAGCGCGTTTAGACCGCGCTAACGACATGACCTGCCTGAGCGCGAAAATGAGTCAAAGTGATCTTGCTTTTGGATGCAAAAAAGACCGCAGCGACGAGACTGCGGTCTTGGAATAGTTAGCGCGTTGCGCTTGCGATTAATCACGCATAATCACGCATAATCACGCTTCACGATCACGCGTTGTGCTTAAACGCGCCATACAATCCTGCGCAAACTGCGCTAGCGATTGCAGCCTTAATAATATCGCCCACAATAAAGCCAGTAGAAGCCACGGCGATTGCCCAAACAGGCAAGTGCATCATAAGCGATTGGCCTACAAATCCAAATGCGTAAATCACAAGAGAACCAACAACAGACGCTGCAAAATACGCGCCAAATCGTGCAAATTTCTTAGCAACAGAATCCTCTGGCATAGCAGCATTAACAACACCTTCGAGAGCAGACTTTACAAGCGCAATCGCAGCCACGCCGAATACGAATCCAACAAGGAATCCAACGCTAGGACCTGCAAAAGCCACAACGCCACTCTTTCCGCCTGCAAACACTGGCATTCCAGCAGCACCAATCGCAAGGTACATAAGCACAGAGCTAACGGCTTGGCGCCAAGTCAAAGTAAGACCTGCCAAAGCCAAAACCAAAGTTTGCAAAGTTACAGGAACAGGAGTTCCAGGAATTGGCAATGCGCCAGCCATAGTGGCAGCGCTAATAAGAACAGTAAACAAAAATGCCTTAGCAAATGGAACAGCTAAACGATTAATGTCAAATGCCTTAGATGCAACTGCATTAGAGTTTGCGCCAGAGTTTGATTCAAAATTAGCCACGATATCCTTCTTTCGTATTGTTTTTCGTTGCTGAATCAAAGATTAGACAAGAATCGGGCAGCGCGCGTTGGAGAAGTTTACAAAAAATCGCATAATGTTTTGTTCAAATTCACGGATACTATAAGCCAAATTTCCTATAACTTGTAACGTATGGTTACGAATATCAAAAAAATACTTGTGGCAAATCGCGGCGAAATCGCGCTTAGAGTGATTCGCACTGCCCAAGAAATGGGAATCCCAACTGTGGCTATTTATGCGGCATCCGACCGTCAAGCACAGTATGTTGAAATGGCAGACGAAGCGTACGCGCTTTCCGGAGACACGTACAGAGACACTTATTTAAACGAAGACGCGATTATAGACATTTTGCATAAAAGCGGCGCGGATGCTGTACACCCTGGCTACGGATTTTTATCGGAAGTAGCGAGTTTTGCGCAAAAGGTGATTGATGCTGGCGCTGTGTGGATTGGTCCGAAGCCAGAAGCGCTTATTGATTTGGGGGATAAAATAACCGCGCGGCGCGTTGCAACTCGCGCTAAAGTGCCGCCCGTTCCAGGAATATCGGAGCCAGTAAAAGACATTCGAGAATTGCTGACTTTTGCGCAAACACACGGCTACCCAGTTATGATGAAGCGCACGGATGGCGGCGGCGGCCGCGGAATAACCGTTGTGCAAAACGATGATGAGCTTCGCGGATTCTACATGAACCACGACGCTTTGCAAGGCGGCGACCTTGACGAGTACTTTATTGAGCGTTTTATAGACAAGGCTCGCCACGTGGAAACGCAGGTTGGCCGCGATTCTCATGGAAACTTCACCATATATTCCACGCGCGATTGCTCGGTGCAGCGCCGAAACCAAAAGTTGGTTGAGGAAGCACCAGCACCATTCCTTACCGATGATGAGAATGCGCAGCTTCACCGATATTCTCGTAACCTATTTGAAGCTGTTGACTACGTTGGTTTGGGCACGTGCGAATATATGGTGACTTCTCAACACAAAGTTTACTTTTTGGAAGTTAATCCACGATTGCAAGTTGAGCACACAGTTAGTGAGGAAGTTAGCGGACTAGATCTTGTGCGCGAACAGCTTACGATTGCCGACGGCGGCGAGCTTACGCAAAATCACCCTTCGCGCGGACACAGTTTTGAACTTAGAATCACTTCGGAAGATCCAGCAACGAATCTTACGCCTAGTGCAGGCACGCTAACAAAAATAGAGTGGCCATCGGGCCCTGGAATTCGCGTGGATTCTGGCGTAGAAGTTGGAGATAGCGTGTCTCCAAAATTCGACTCCATGATGGGCAAGCTTATTGTTAGTGCGCAAAATCGCGATGCGGCAATTGCTCGCGTAAGGCGTGCGCTTAAGGAGCTTTGCATTGAGGGCGTGCCTACTCCTGCTAAGCTTTTTGAGCAAATTTTTAACGACCCTGATTTTACGGCTCAAGATCACGATTTTGATATTTCTACAAAATGGCTTGAACGCAAGTATTTGAACCGCACTGCTGCAGCGGCAAATGGCGGACAGCCTGCTTCTTTGGATTCCAATAAGGCTAGTGAAGACGCTCAAAATAAGCCGACCAAAATGGAGTCTTTTGTAATAGAAGTAGACAATAAGCGCGTAAAACTTACGATTCCGCAAGACATTGTAGACAATCTTACTGGTTCTGCACGAGTTAGAAGCACGGTTCTCGCATCGCAGCCGCTTAGAGGGCGAGGATTAAGGGGAGATACTCATAAGTCGGAAACACCGAAGGACGCTCCTGGCGTGATTTCGGCTCCAATGCAAGCTGTGATTACGCGTGTAAACGTTGCGGAAGGTCAGAGCGTAGCCAAAGGCGACCTACTTGCTGTTCTTGAATCCATGAAAATGGAAAACTACGTTTACGCACCTGCAGCAGGCGTAGTTACTGGCATTTTTGTGGGGCCTGGAGATGGTGTAGAAGCAGGCGAAAAGCTTGTAACAATTGACGTAACTAAAGGCGGTAGTGCAAAATGAGTGCGCTTACTAAAGATGATACGCAAGTTGCAAAAGATGTTAATAAAAGCGCTGCACAAGTTAATAAAGACACGCAAAATGCGCAAGACGCTCAAGCCGCTCAGCCTACGCAGCCTACGCAGCCTCAGCGCGGAAAAGCAGCCGTAGAACACGCGGCTCGCCTTGCAAGAGACGCCGAGCAAAAGGCTTTAGAACGCCAGCATGCAAAGGGAAAATCCACTGCAAGAGAGCGCTTAGATTTGCTTTTTGACACGGGCACGTTTGAAGAAATCGGCCGCTTTAACGGCGGAGACATAAATAACGATGTTGCAGGATGTGCTGTAATCACTGGCTTTGGCGAAGTGTACGGCAAAAAAGTGGCAGTTTATGCTCAAGATTTTTCCGTTCGCGGCGGCACGCTTGGACGCGCTGAAGGCCAGAAAATTTGCCATCTTTTAGACATGGCGTTGCAACTTGCGGTTCCTGTTGTTGCGCTAATCGACTCGGGCGGCGCTCGCATTCAAGAAGGCGTTAACGCACTTACGCAATATGGCAGAATCTTCAAAAAAACTTGTGAAGCAAGCGGTTTAATTCCGCAAATCTCCTTGATTTTAGGCCCTTGCGCTGGTGGCGCAGTTTATTGCCCTGCTCTTACGGATTTTATAATCATGACTCGCGAGCATTCCAACATGTTTGTAACTGGTCCAGATGTTGTTAAGGCTGCTACAGGCGAGTCGATTAGCATGGACGATTTGGGCGGTGGATATGTGCATAACTCCACTTCGGGCGTTGCTCACTATTTGGGCGAAGACGAGGCGGACGCCATTGACTACGCGCGCACGATCCTTGCTTATTTGCCGCAAAATTGCAATCAAAATCCGCCAACATTCGCATACGCTGCCACTCGCGCAGACAGAGAAACCGCTAAGCAGCTTGCGACTATTGTGCCGAGCAATGATCGCCAGCCGTACGACGTTTTAGACGTTATTCGCGCAATCGTAGATTATGGCGAATTTGTGCAAGTTCAGGAGCTTTATGCTGCATCCGCGGTTGTTGGTTTTGCTTGCATAGACGGGCATCCTGTTGGAATAGTGGCAAATCAGCCTAAAGTCAATGCTGGAATTTTAGACGTTAATTCTTCCGAAAAAGTAGCGCGATTTGTGCGATTGTGCGACGCGTTTAATCTTCCTGTTGTAACTCTTGTAGACACTCCTGGATACAAGCCAGGATCGGACCAGGAGCACGCTGGAATTATTCGCAGAGGCGCAAAAGTGATTTACGCATACGCAAACGCGCAAGTTCCGCTTGTTACCGTGATTTTACGCAAGGCTTTTGGTGGAGCATACATTGTAATGGGCTCAAAGTCTATGGGCGCAGACTTTAACTATGCTTGGCCTACCAGCCAGATAGCGGTTTTGGGCGCTCAAGGAGCTGTGAACATTATTCATCGCAAGGATTTGCAAAAAGCAAAAGAGCGCGGTCAAGATGTTGACGCTTTAAGAAAAAAGCTTGTTGAAGATTACGAAAATACCACTGTAAACGCGAATCTTTCGCTGGAAACTGGCCAGATTGACGCAATGATAGATCCTGAGCAAACAAGAGATGTTATTGCTAATTCTTTGAAGATTTTAAGAAGTAAAAAACGCGTTTCGAGAACGGGGAAGCATCATGGAAACCAGCCAATGTGATTTGAGGGTGATTTTAGGGTGATTTGAGAATGATTTGGCAGCCGCGCAAAAGTCGCAAGCAGCCGCGGACGCGACTAGCAACAATTTCAAATAATCAAAGTCACAAATAAATCAAAGTCACAAATAATCAAAACACAAAACACAAATCTTAAAAATAAAACGTAAACCCACAAACAAAGGAAATAAAATGACAAAATACTTATTTGATGAGCTTGCACAAAATCCACATATTTTAGTTTTTGCAGGGCAATCCACGCCGTGGGTTCAAGCGTTAAAAGACGCGCAAAAAGATGAAGACTTAAACGCTCAGCTTCGCGAGTATAACAATTGCGCCAAAAAACTTCTAAACAACATATATGCGCAGCTTTTAGCAAACGCAGGAAAAGACATAAACGTATTCGACGCTTTAGAATCTGCAAACGAGCGCACGCAAGACGCTCAAATAAGCGTTCCAGGAATCACATTGGCGCAGCTTGCATCTGTTAGCGATTTTACGAATCTTGGGTACAATTTTGAAGTTTGCAAGCCAATCGCAAGTCTTGGGCATTCTCAAGGCGTGATTGCTGCAAAAATGGTAGAAGCGCGATTAGAGGCTGGTTCTTGGCAGGCAGCGCAAAGCAAAATCGCGGAACTTTTGGCGATTGCATACATAATCGGAGCGGCTGCAGATCGCGAAGCGCGGCTTTTGGAAATAAGCGCAAACGGCAATGCTACTCCAATGCTCTCATTAAAAGGCGTAACTCAAAAACAGGCAGAAGTCTTGATTTCTCGCGTGGATCGTAAGCGTGCCGAAGTTTCGATAGCAGTTAAAAATTCGCGAAATCACATGGTGTTATCGGGCTATCCGCAAGACATGGAGGCCGTTTTAAGCGAAGCGCAAAAAGAAGCGGCTCATTCTAAAAAATTACGAGATATGAAGATGCGCGGCGGATCGGTTTTTGCGCCAATCGCAGAGTACTTAGACGTTACAGTGCCATTCCATTCGCCAATGATGAGCAAAGCGGTAGATAACGCTGAAAAATGGGCAAAAGAAGCTGGATTAAATGCCGAGCTTACTAGAAGTCTTGCAAATCAAGTTTTAGTAGAACAAGTGGATTGGGCAAGTCAAATCAAAAAGACTTTGGCAAATCTGGGCAAATCTGCTAAAGATTTGTGGATAATCGACATGGGTCCTGGAGAAGTGCTTGGAAAGCTTACAAGCGTGCTAGTTCAGGGAAGTGGCGCTGGAATTGTAGAAGCTGGAACAATGGCGTATCGTGCTAATGCGTCTACAATGGATGCTTCTTCCGCAAATTCTTTGCGAACGGGATGCTGGGCGGATTTTGCACCACGCGTAGTAGAAACGCCATTAGGGCGCAAAGTAGTTACAAAGTTTAGCAAGCTAACGGGCAAGGCTCCTGTTCTTCTTGCAGGCATGACTCCAACAACCGTAGACCCGCAAATCGTTGCTGCTGCTGCAAACGCGGGATACTGGGCGGAGCTTGCAGGCGGTGGCCAAGTAACAGAAGAAGTGTTTAACAAGCATGTTGAAATGCTCCAAAAGCAGCTAAAAGAGGGAGCAACTGTAGAATTCAACGCCATGTTTATGGACCGCTATTTGTGGAATTTGCAATTTGGCGCCAAGCGTATAGTTCCAAAAAAGCGCGCTTCGGGAGCGCCAATCGACGGAGTTGTTATTTCTGCAGGAATCCCAGAGCTAGACGAAGCGAAGGAACTTGTTAAAACTCTTCAAGAAGATGGATTCCCGTATGTTGCTTTTAAGCCAGGAACAGTAGAGCAGATTCGTCAAGTTATTCGCATTGCAAAAGCTGTTAAGCCAGCAACGATTATTGCGCAAGTAGAAGGTGGATCTGCAGGCGGCCACCACTCTTGGGAGTCGCTAGACGATTTGCTTATTAGCACTTATACTCAAGTGCGCGAATGCAATAATTTGGTGCTTGTAGCAGGTGGCGGAGTCGGCACTCCTTCGCGAGCTGCCGACTACATTAGTGGCGAATGGTCCAATAAGTACGACTTGCCAAATATGCCAGTAGATGCTGTGATGATTGGCACTGCAGCAATGACGGCAAAGGAAGCGCACACAAGCCCGCAAGTTAAGCGCATGTTGGTGGAGACGCCTGGAATTACAGAAGCAAATGATGCGTGTGTGGAAGGTCTTGGCGCAAGTGAAGATCCGTTTGCTCCGATTGGCGAGCGCTGGGTGCCTTCTGGAAAGGTTGTTGGCGGAGTAACAAGCGGATTAAGTCATTTGCACGCGGATATTTACGAGATTGAGAATGCATCTGCGCGCTGTGGAAGGCTTCTTGTGCACATGATGAAGCATCCAGAAGAGCTTGAATTACGTAAAGACGAGGTTATTGCTGCTCTTAACACAACAGCAAAGCCATATTTTGGCAATGTTGAAAGCATGACATACCAGCAATTTGCCCAGCGATTCCTCGATTTATGCTACCCGTGGGCAGATTCCACGTATGCGGATCGATATGCTCATTTGCTTAAAAGAATCGAAGCGCGTTTTGCGTTGCAAGATTCTGGCGAATTTGAGTCAAGCTTGCCTTCTTCTAAAATCATTTTTGAAAATCCTCAAGAAGCTTTGAACAATCTTATTGAAAAGTTCCCAGATGCAGCGCAAACAAATGTTATTCCAATGGATGCTGCATGGTTCCCAACTTTGGTGCGCGAATACCCTAAGCCAATGCCGTTTGTGCCAGTAATCGACAACGATTTGCTTCGCTGGTGGGGCCAAGATCAGCTTTGGCAGTCGGAAGATTCGCGTTACTCGGCAGACGCTGTTCGCGTAATTCCAGGGCCGATTTCTGTTGCTGGAATAACAACAATGGACGAGCCAATCGCAGATATTTTGGGAAGATTTGAAGATGCGGTTATAAAACGTTCGGTTGCTGGCGATTCTAGAGTTTCTCTTGCGCAAAGCGCGTTTAGTCAAAGCGCGTTTAGTCAAATCGCGTGCGCAAAAAATGTTGAAGAATACGTGCGCGCATGCCCGAATATATCTTGGATTGGTCACCTAACTTCTAATCCTGCTTATAAAACGCAAAATAATAGCGAAAACTACGTTATAAGCGTTGTTAGTGAAGAAGATAGCGTAATTAAGCTTGATTTAGATATTAAATTAGACACATTCTGGGATGATTTAAGCGGCAATGATTCAAGTGCTAACGATTCAAGTGCTAACGATTCAAGTAAGGCTGATAATAGCAATAAGAATCATGCTGTGCGAAGCATTGTGATTCCGCTTATTGTAGATGCAAATCGCGCAGGGGGCGTGCCGGTAGTAGATAGAGATCGCTTGCCAGAGCACGTTTATAAGATGCTTGCAGCTACAGCAGGCATTGGAAACGTTGCGATTACGGGAGATGCTTTAAGCGAAATGCCTAAAGTAGATGAAAGCAGCAAGTCGCAAGAAGTGCCATTCGGCGTAGTAAAGTCTTCGTACACGCTTTCTAGAAATCTTGGAATCGATCACGAATCTGCTACAGCTGGGCGACTTTCGGGCGGATTACAGCCGTCTAGAATTGTTCCAGATGCGCTAGTTGGTCCTGCTTGGCCAACAATTTATTCTGCTTTGGGATCCGTAATGGTAAACGGGTACCCAGTAATCGAAGGCTTGCTTAACGCGGTTCATTTAGATCACCTAATAGAACTAGATGTATCTACAGACGACCTGCAAAAATATGTTGGAACACGCATAAACCTCACTGGTTGGGCAGAAGATTACGCCGAATCAGCTTCTGGGCGAGTAGTGACAATACACATAATTCACAATGCGCAAGACGGAACGCATCTAGCTCACGAAACAGAACGATTCGCGATTCGTGGTCGCAGCTACAGTGCAGCTCTGCCAAAGCCTGCTGCGCAATACGGAGCTGCCGCGGATTTGCACGAATATGATGTAGATGCAACTCCTAGAAGAATGCTTAGAAGAGTTGTTTTGAGCGCGCCTAAAGACATGACGGCATTTGCGCGCACTTCTGGCGATTTTAACCCAATTCACACTTCTTACAGAGGCGCTGCAATATCTGGGCTTAAAGCGCCGCTTGTGCACGGAATGTGGCTTTCGGCGGCAGCTCAGCACGTTGCGCAAGCCTTGGACGAAAAAGGCGCGCGCTACGAGTTGATTGGCTGGACGTACAACATGTACGGCATGGTGCAGCTTAACGATAAGGTTGAGATAACTGTTGAGCGCGTAGGAAAAGTTCGACGCGCAGGACTTGCGCTAGAAGTAACATGCCGCGTAAATGGGCAAGTTGTGTCTAAGGCCAGCGCTCTTACAGGCTCGCCGCGCGCCGCCTTTGTATACCCAGGTCAGGGTATACAAAAGCAAGGTATGTCGCTAGATGAGCGCGCAAAATCGCCAGCTGTGCGCGAAACTTGGCAGCGCGCCGATAAGCTTACTCGCGAAAAGCTCGGATTCTCAATTCTTGCTGTTGTTCGAGATAATCCTAAGGAACTAACAGCAAATGGCGTAACGTATCGTCACCCAGAAGGCTTGCTTAACTTAACGCAATTTACGCAAGTTGCGCTCGCTACTGTTGCTTTTGCACAAACTGCTCGCTTGCGTGAAGCTGGATGCGATATTTGGCCTGCCTACTTTGCTGGCCATTCGCTTGGTGAATACAATGCGCTAAGCTCTTTCGCTCAAATTATTCCGCTAGAAACCGTGTTGGAACTCGTGTTCCACCGCGGATCTACAATGCATCATTTGATTGAGCGAGATGCGCAAGGCCGATCCAACTATAGAATGGGAGCTTTGCGTCCAAACCAGTTTGGCGTAGGAGACGATGGCGTAAACGCGTATGTTGAAGGAATCTCTAAGCAAACTGGCGAATTCTTGCAAATCGTAAACTACAATTTGGCAGGTCAGCAGTATGCGATTGCAGGAACAATAAAAGGTCTTAAAGCTTTGGCCGAAGATTCCGCTAAGCGTGCTAAAGAATATGGTGGAAAGCCGCCGTTTATTTTGGTTCCAGGAATTGACGTGCCATTCCATTCCAAGCTGCTTAGAAAAGGTGTGCCAGAGTTCCGCGATAAGCTGGATTCGCTTCTTCCAAAGCATATTGACTACTCAGTGCTTGTTGACCGCTACATTCCAAACTTGGTTGCATGCCCGTTTGAGCTTACGCGCGAATTTGCGCAAAAGATTCTAGACGTTGTGCCTTCAAAGCGAATTGAAGCGGCTTTACAAGATGATGCAACTTGGGATTCTTATGCTGCAGACGAGCAAAAGCTTGGCAGATTGCTTCTTACGGAGCTTCTTTCTTGGCAGTTTGCTTCCCCTGTTCGCTGGATTGAAACGCAAGCGCTTATGTTCTCTAGCACTTCTTGCGGCGGATTAGGTGTAGAAGAATACGTTGAAGTTGGTTTAGCGAATGCTCCAACTTTGGCAAATCTTGGTACAAAAACGCTTGCATTGCCAGAGTTTAGTAGTCAGCGTGTTGCTGTTTATAACGTTGGACGAGACGAGAGTCGTGTTTATAAAACAGATACAGATTCGCTTGTGCCAGAAGTTTTTGAAGACGATGAAAGCACGGCTAATGAGCAGGCGGCTGCTGCTGGCGATTCTTCCCAGGAGGCCGCACAAAAGTCGGAAGCTTCCGCAACGGCAAGTGCTGCATCTGCTCAAATAAATGCAAATAATAATGCAAATAATTCTGTGCAAAATGTGCAAAATGCATCAAATGCAGTGCCAAATGTGCCATCTGATTCTGTTGAAGATATTGCATTTAAGGCGTCGGATGCTATTGAAATGCTGATTGCATACAGTGCTAAGATTCGCGCCGACCAAATTGGCGCTGCCGACACAACGGATACGCTAACAAACGGCGTATCTTCTAGGCGAAACCAGCTTTTAATGGACATAAGCTCCGAGCTTGGCGTGCCTAGCGTGGACGGCGCTGCGGAAGCTCCAATGAGTGCTCTTAGCAAGCTAGTAAACTCCGCTGCTCCTCGCTACAAGGCTTTTGGTGCCGTTCTTAGCGACATTGTAAGGCAAAGTTTGAGGTCGCTTTTTGGTGCAGCTGGCGTAAAGCCTGCTCAAGTAGATAAGCGAATTACGGAAGTCTATAAGCTTGGCGAAGGCTGGCGTGCGCACGTTTTGGCGGCGCTTGTTTTGCAAACGCGCTCTGGCGCAAGCGTTCGCGGAGGCGATTTGGCGCAGCTCTCTACGCAGCCAGCAAAGAACGCTTCTGCAGCTCAAGCGTTGATTGATTCTGCGATTAATCAAGTTGCTAAACAGCATGGAATTACTCTTGCTCAGCCAGGTTCTGCAGGATCTGGCGCTGCAGGTGGCGCGGTTGTTGATTCTGCAGCGCTTGACGCTTTTGCACAGCAGGTTGTTGGCGCGGATGGCGTTTTGGCTGCCACTGCTAAGTTTGTGCTAGCAAAGCTTGGTGTTGAAGAGCCTAAAGTGCAAGATGAAGCGGATGAAAATGCGGCTGTTGTTGCAGCTGTAGAAGCTGAGCTTGGAGCAGATTGGCCAAAGCAAGTAGAGCCTCGATTCGATGAGCGCAAGGCGATTCTTTTCGACGATCGATGGGCTAGCGCTCGCGAAGATTTGGCGCGTATCTACTACAATTCTGGGTATGATTCTTGCGCGAATAATTCCGAAGATCTTAAGCAAGTTAGCGAAATTTTGAACCGCTACGGTAGCTTTGTTGGATTAGGGATCGCAACCGCTCGCGAAGCTGAGTGGTTTGCTAAAAAGTGCAAAGATAATAAATTCAACGGTAATAATCGCAACGATAATAATCGCAACGTATTGTCTTCTATTTTTGAGCAAGTCGCAAAAGATGCACTAAAGTCTACTAGCGATTTGCCAAAGTTGCGCAATCATGAGCATTATGGAGACGATTCGCAAATCTTCTCAAATTGCTTTGAAGGAGACGTTGCTGTTGTAACAGGCGTTGCGCCAAATTCGATTGCAGCACGAGTTGTGACTGGTCTTCTAGAAGGCGGAGCTACGGTTATTGCCACTTCTCACAGCTTTAAGCCGAGTGTAAAAAAGTGGGCTAAAGAAGCCTACAGACTTCACGCAACAGCTTCGGCTAAATTGTGGCTTGTTCCAGCAAACTTGTCTAGTTATCGAGATGTTGACGCTCTTGTAAAGTGGGTTGGCACAGTTTCTAAGAAGGTTAGTGGCGCTACAACCACCATTTTGAAGCCTGCTTACAGCCCAACGCTGTTCTTCCCATTTGCAGCTCCGCCAGTTAGTGGAACTTTGGCGGATTCTGGTGCGCTTTTTGAATCGCAATCCAGGCTTATGCTTTGGGGTGTTGAGCGCGCAATCGCAGGATTTGCGCAAATCGGAGCAGATACAGATGTAAAGCATTGTATGCACGTTGTGTTGCCAGGATCGCCTAATCGCGGTATTTTTGGCGGCGACGGAGCTTATGGCGAAGTCAAGAGCGCATTTGACGCCATTGTTAACCGCGCGCATGCAGAAAAAGTGTGGTCGAATCGCGTAACTTTTGCTCATCCAAAGATTGGCTGGGTGCGCGGAACTGGCTTAATGGGAGGCAATGATCCTCTTGTGGAAGCTGTTGAAAGTCGTGGCTTAAAAACCTTTACAACAAGCCAGATGGCAAATCTTTTGCTTGACTTGTGCACTAAAGATGCGCGCGAGCTTGCTGCAAAGGCGCCTCTAGACGTTGATTTAACAGGTGGATTAGGCTCGGAGCCTCTTGACTTGAACGAGCTTAAAGCTCAAGCTTTGCAAGAGAATAGTCGTAAGCAGGCTAATCAGAATGCTGCAAACGATTCTTCAATCAAGTCTGAAGTCAAGTCTCTAAATAAGGCGCTTCCGTCTCCAAATATTCCAACTCAAGCAAGCGTGAACTTGGAAGATTGGAAGAACGTAACAGCAAAGCCGCAAGACCAAATCGTTATAGTTTCTGTTGGCGAGATTGGCCCTTGGGGTTCTGGTCGTACGCGCTTTAGTGCCGAGCAGTCAATCCAAGATGACGGAACGGTTTCGCTTTGTGCAGGTGCTGTTTTGGAATTGGCTTGGAGCATGGGCTTGCTAACTTGGCAAGATTCGCCAAAGCCAGGATGGTACGATGCGGAAGGCACGCTTGTGCCAGAAGAAGACATTGCAGAAAAGTATCGCGACGAGGTAGTGGCTCGCTCGGGAATAAGGCCGTTTGAGACTGGTATGGGCAGCGACTACAAAGACGGAGCAAACGAAGAAGAAGCCGAAATCTTCCTCGACCACGATGTGTCTTTCAACGTTGCTACAGAGCAAATTGCGCGCGAATATGTGGCGCTAGACGAAGAGCACACAGAGATTTCTAGCGACCCAGAGTCTGGCGAATGGATTGTTACGCGCAAAGCTGGATCCATGATTCGCGTGCCAAGGCGAGCAGCCATGACGCGCACTGTTGGTGGGCAATTGCCTAAGGGCTTCGACCCATTAAAGTGGGGTATTCCAGCTTCGATGGTTGGAAGCGTAGATCCGATTGCTCTTTGGAACATAGTCTCTACTGTTGATGCCTACATTTGCGCAGGATTTACGCCTTCGGAAATCTTGCAATCTGTGCATCCGTCTCTTGTTGCATCGACTCAAGGCACAGGATTTGGCGGAATGACGTCTATGCGAAAGCTGTATTTGGATAGATTCCTAAATCACGAAATTCCTACAGACGTGCTTCAAGAAGCGTTGCCAAATGTTGTTGCAGCTCACGTAATGCAAACGTATATTGGCGGCTATGGAAACATGGTTCAGCCAGTTTCGGCATGCGCCACTGCTGCAGTTTCGCTAGAAGAAGGCGTTGATAAGATTGCGCTTGGCAAAGCTGACTTTGTTGTAACAGGCGCGATTGACGATATTGGCGTTGAGTCCGTGGTTGGCTTTGGCAATATGAACGCTACTGCAAACAGCGAGGAAATGTACGAAAAGGGCATAAATCCGCGATTCTTCTCGCGTGCCAATGATCGCAGGCGTGGAGGATTCCTGGAAGCGCAAGGCGGAGGCACGATTCTTATTACGCGAGGAGATATTGCGCTTAAGCTTGGATTGCCTGTTGCTGGCGTAGTTGGATTTATTCACTCGTACGCGGATGGTATTCACACTTCGATTCCAGCTCCAGGATTGGGTGCGCTCGCTGCAGGATTGGGCGGCCGCGATTCCAAGCTTGTGCACGATTTGGCGGCTCTTGGTGTTACTCCAGACGATATTGCTGTTGTTTCTAAGCACGATACGTCTACAAACGCAAACGACCCGAACGAGTCCGAGTTGCACAATACGCTTGCTCACGCGATTGGGCGCACAAGCGGAAATCCGCTATTTGTGATTAGCCAAAAGTCGCTTACTGGCCACGCAAAGGGTGGCGCATGCGTGTTCCAGATTAATGGCTTGACTCAGCTGTTTAGAAGTGGTTGGGTTCCAATCAACGCTTCGCTTGATTGCGTGGATCCTAAGCTTGCGCGCGACGACCACATGGTTTGGTTGCGAAAGAGGATTCATATTGGATCTGTTAAAGCGGCTCTTGCTACATCGCTTGGATTCGGGCATGTTAGCGGATTCGTGGCGCTTGTGCATCCTGGTGCGTTTGAGGCGGCTGTAGCGTCTAGCGCTGGCGTGGATGCGCTTAACGAGTGGCGAGCAAAGGCAAATGCGCGTTTGGCTGCGGGCCATCGACTTTTGCAAGAGGGCATGATGGATCATGTGCAACTGTTTGAGCCTGTGGAAAATCGCCGTTTGCTTAAAGACGGCACGCGCATGCCAGATGGATCGCGCTACGATGGGCATGAGGCAGAAAAAGCTATGCTGCTAAACCCAGATGCTCGCTTAGATGCAAGTGGCTATTATTGCTAACGAATCGACCTGCCTTGTAGTGCGATTGTACCTAAAATACGGCGTGTCGCCATACAATCGCACTACAGTTCTGCGTGTTTTTGTAGTGCGATTGTATCAAAAAACACCAAAATTCAGTACAAACGCACTACATGATTACGCAAAGTGAGGTAGAGATTCGAGATTTTTCGACGCTATCGAGGTGTATCGTTAGCGCGGTCTAAGCGCGCGAACGTCTTCGCCGCCGTAGAAGCACACCGTGCTTCTACGCTGAGCGTCTCAGCGCGCCAAATTGCCTTCGCGCGCTACGCTTTAAGCGAAAAGGCAGGTCGTCGCGCGCTCTAGAGCAGTTAGGAAGTGAGTTCAATGATTGCAGGCATTGGTTGCGATGTTGTTAATGTTGCGGATTTTGCGCAACAAATGCAAGATGGCAATGGGTGGCGCTCGCTATTTTCTACGCGTGAGCTTAGGCAGTGCGCTATGCGAGCACACTTAAAAAACGACGCTGAGGCGATTCATGTTGCGGCTCGCTGGGCTGGTAAAGAGGCGGTTATAAAAGCGTGGTGCGAGGCGATGAGCACTCTTGGTTTGCAATATCCGTATACTTTAGACAACACGCCTTGGGCAAGCATTGAGATTTTAGACGATTCGCATGGATGCCCAAGCGTTCGGCTTAGTGAAGACGTTAATCAAAAGCTTTTAGAGTCATTGCACACGCCAGAGGCGACTAATCCGCAGGAATCCGCCAGCGCTAATGATGTTAATCGCGTAGATGGCGTAAAACGCCCTAATTGGCATCTGTCTTTAAGTCACGATGGCTTAGTGCAAAACTCTTCTGCTATTGCACTTGCGTTTGTTGTTTTGGAGTTACGCGAGTTTTAATCATAAAACCTTAATCATGCGAGCATGCAGCGAATTTTACGCATGAATGTGTATTCAATGTGCACTAAATGTGCAAATTTTCCGAGAATTGTACAATTTAGCGCGAGTGTCGAAAGTTGCTTTAGGTCTAAACAGTCTGTATAATTAATCGAGTTGCTGTTTTGCAAGGCAATTAATAGCTTGCAAAATTCGCATATTGCGGATGTAGCTCAATGGTAGAGTATCAGTCTTCCAAACTGATGACGCGGGTCCGATTCCCGTCATCCGCTCCACTTTTATTCTTACTTTTGTTCTTATTTGATTCCATTTTGTTTTCATGCACACATGTTTTAAGCTGTTTGCGCATGTTGGTATTGTTGTAACAGTTAAACACGTAAAACATGTGTCTGGAGGGATTTTGGGACAGTTTATTGTACGTGTAATTGCAAGTTTAGTTTCTATAGCAACAGCTCTTGTTGTAAATTCTGCTCCTGCGTTTAAAGTAGAAAATCGTTTGGATTTTAAGAATGTTGCTTCCAAAGTCGCAAATATTGCAGATAGCGCAGATGGTGAAAATAGTGCGGAATTGTCAGATAATGGCACTAACACTGTTGAAGAAGATCAATTAAATGCGTTTTCTAATGGCGATTCACGCAATGATTCTAAGTTGCCTAAAAAAGTGGCATCTTCCTTTACAAACAAAGACGAAGTTGTGTCTTCAAAGTATGCGATTGCAGATAATGGAGAATTAAAGTCACTTAAAACTGGCCAAACTATTACCGATTCTAAGCTTGTTGGAACTAAAGATAAGCAGCCAGATCCACTTGCTAAAAGTAACGGTGAGCGTTTTACGCCTATAACTGTTGGCGATTTGCGAAAAGAGATAAAGCGCGAAAATTCGAGCAGTGCTAATTCAGATGTAACTAATTCAGATAGTACTAATGCTGATTCTTCTACCACCAATAACACTCAGATTTCTAGCAAAAAGCATGTTGAAAATAAGCGTTCTCTTAGAAAAAACAAGGTTGTTCTTATAAGCTCTAATCAAAAAAATCCCCAAGAAACTGACTCAAACGAAAAGAGCCAGGAGTCACAAGCTTTAGAATCTAGAACATCCACGTATACAACTTATGGCTCGGTGCGTAAGATTTCTTTGCCAACAAACGGCTTTGGCACTAGGTGGGGAGACTACAACGGAACTCAGGCATTCTATGATGGCAATGGAAGCCTGTTTGCGTACAACGCCAGTGGTGTGATTGATGTTTCCGAATATCAAAAAGAAATTAACTGGGCTGCAGCTAAGGCAGCTGGCGTAGAAGGCGCGATTATACGAATTAGCTACGGATGGGAAAACGGCTACGATAAATACGCTTTGCGAAATATTAGAGAATGCAAGCGTTTAGGCATTCCATTTGGAATTTACATGTATTCTTACGCCGAAAAACCAGAAGATGGCGCTAACGAGGGCGCAGACGTTGCAAGTCTTCTTAGGCGCGCAGGCGTTAGTCCAGGCGACCTTTCTTATCCTGTTTACTACGATCTTGAAAAATGGGTTTGGGCTGGCCACACTGCTCCAACTAGCCCATACGTTTACCAAAACATTGTTTCGTCTTGGTGGAATCAGCTGTATAGCGCAGGATACACAAAACTTGGCATTTACTCATATGCAAACTATTTGAGAGGCCCGCTTAATTCGCAATACATTCACGATCGAGCAAGTTGGGTTGCTAGCTACGGCGCAACTCCGCTATTTAACATTAGAACGGCGTTGCGCGGATGGCAGTACACGTCTAAGGCTCGCATATCTGGTATTGATGGAAATGTTGATGTTAGCGCGTTTGGAACTGGTCCAAATTCTCCAGTAACGCAAACTAGCGTAGACTTTACGTGGATTATTCGCAATAACGATATTGCTGTTGGAGCTGCTGTTACAGGCAATTTGAATAGACGCTTGGAATATCGTTGGCTTTCTTACGATTTGTATAATAAACAATGGCATACAATATCTGATTGGAGTGTTGGCAATTGGGCATCTTGGGTAACAAGCAATGGCGATTATTGGCTTCATTGCGAGGTTCGCGATGCTTACACTTATAAGTCTCTTGGAAGTAAAACAATTGCCTTCCGCTACCAAGTAAACAATCCTGTTGAGCCTGAGTTTGTTGAAAAAACGATTGTTTCTGGAACTTACGCAGCTTGGCAAGGAAGTAGCGTTCTCTTAGGCGCTGTAACGAATAATCCTAGTGGATATACGATTATTAAGATTTACGATTACAACGCTAAGCAGTGGGTGAGCCAATTTAAGGGGCCATGGGCTTTGTGGAGTCCTCATCCTGGAATTTATTGGACTCATTTCGAAGCGTATTCAAAAGATGGTAAGCTTCAAGACACTAAGACTTATGCTTTTGGAGTGTGATTCTTAATCTTTATGTAACTTTATGTAAAGATAGAAAAAGTCAGTAAATAAAATAAAAAGACCGTGCGTAAACAGCTCGGTCTTTTTGTTAAATTAAGTTATTAATTTATTTTACTAATCTTCAAACAAATCTTTAGATATAATAATGCGATTTTCAGCAACCTGCTTTAAGTGCTTGCCATAATTGCTTTTACCATATTTTTCTGCCGACTCAAGCAAACGCTCGCGACTAATCCACTGATTTTCGTACGCAATCTCCTCAAGAACTGCGATTGGCAGCCCTTGCGCTCGCTCTATTGTGCGCACAAATTCGCCCGCTTCGTAAAGCGAGTCCATTGTGCCAGTGTCTAGCCACGCGTATCCGCGACCAAGAGTCATAACGTTTAGCGAGCCATTTTCTAAGTACATTTTGTTAAGGTCTGTAATCTCAAGTTCTCCGCGCGCGCTCGGTTTAACTTGTTTTGCAAACTCTGTAACTCTGGAATCGTAGAAGTATAAGCCTGTAACAGCATAGTTTGATGCTGGGTGTTCTGGTTTTTCTACTATGCTAACGGCTTTGTGATTTTCGTCAAATTCCACAACACCGTATCTTTCTGGGTCGTCTACGTAGTAGCCAAATACTGTAGCGCCGTGTTCTACGTGTGCAGCGCGCTTTAGAATTGCTCCCAAGCCATTTCCGTAGAATATATTGTCTCCAAGAACAAGCGCGCAAGAATCGCCATTTATAAACTCTTCTCCGATTATAAATGCTTGAGCAAGTCCGTCTGGAGATGGCTGAACTTTGTAAGATAAGTTGATTCCAAATTGCTCTCCGCTTCCAAGCAGCCTTTCAAAATTCGGCAAGTCTTGAGGAGTAGAAATCACAAGAATATCTCGTATTCCAGCCATCATAAGCACACTAAGAGGGTAGTAGACCATTGGCTTATCGTAAACTGGCAAAAGCTGCTTAGACGTTACGGTAGTAAGTGGGTACAGGCGTGTGCCAGAACCGCCAGCAAGAATAATGCCTTTCATCTTTGAAACATCCTTTACTTGTTGTTTTGTTCAATTCTATTTACGTAAGATTCAAGCAAATCTTCCCAATCGTCTGGCGTAAATCCAGCGGACTCGATTTTTTGCAAGTCAAGTGCGCACTTGTGTGGTCTAGGAGAGCCATTAGATATGCGCGTGTAATCGTCTACTCTGTTTGCTTCGATTTTGTTTGTGTCTACATTAAGTTGTGTAAACACTTTTTTAGCAATATCGTGCCAAGACGCGATTTTGCCAGATCCTGTAAGATTGTATGTTCCGTATTGTGCTTGCGTGTTTAGAAGATGGAACATGCCTTTTACTAAGTCGCTTGCAAAAGTGAGTCTTCCAGTTTGATCTATTGGAGCTTGAACACTAACGGATTCGCCATTTTTGCAACGGTTTGCAAAGTCAATCATGCGCGTTACAAAGTTTCGTCCTTCTCCAACAATCCAGCTTGAGCGAATAATATAATGCTGTGGAACATTTGCTACTAGAGAATCTGCAGCGGCTTTTGTTTCGCCGTACACGCCTAGTGGTGCAAAGTCTTCGTTTTCTTTGTGATTTTCTTGAGTGCCGTCAAAAACATAGTCGCTTGAGATGTGCACAAGAGTAATGTGGTGTTCTTGCGCAATTTTTGCAAGATTTGCCACTCCTTTAACGTTGCTATTCCACGCGTCTCTTCGCCCTTGTGGCGTTTGCGCGCCATCTACAGACGTGTATGCTGCAGTGTTAATAATCGTTCCGTACAAATCCCAGTCGTAGCTGTTGTAATCGTCTTTATTTGCTATATCGAAGCTATCTAAGTCTACGTACTCAAATCCTTCTAAATTATGCTCTTTAGCATAGTTTTGTATTGCGCGACCAAGTTGACCATTGCATCCAGTTACAAGAGTGCGCTTTGGTGCCATTGGCTTTGCATCTTTTAGCATTGGATGGTGTAAGTCTGCTTCGCTGCGCTCGGATTCTTCGAGCGGTATTGGCCAATTAATGTGTAATTCTGGGTCTGCAAGGTTTACAAAAGTGTATGTTTTCTTTTGCTCTAGCGACCAGTGTGCATTTACTAAGTAAGTGTATGCTGTGCCGTCTTGCAGTGCTTGGAAGCTGTTTCCTACGCCTCTAGGCACGTAGATTGCTTTGCTTGGGTTTAGTGTGGTTGTGTACACTTGACCGAAGCTTTGCCCTGGTCTTAAATCTACCCATGCGCCAAATACTTCGCCAGTAGCAATGCTTATGTATTTATCCCATGGTTCTGCGTGGATGCCTCTGGTTACTCCGCGTTTTTCGTTGAACGAAATGTTGTTTTGCACAGGCCCAAAGTCGGGGAGACCTAGAGCCGTCATTTTAGCGCGCTGCCAGTTTTCTTTGAACCATCCGCGGTTGTCTCCGTGCACTGGAAGATCGAACACGATTAAACCTGGAATATTGGTTTTTGTAACGCTTAGTTCTTTTTCAAATTCCATAGCATCCTGCAAATTCTTTATTTTTATTAGATTTATGACTATTTTTGGCTAGATTTGCAAACTATTACATACAAGTTGCATGCAATCTTCGTACAAGCAAGCTTGACTTTTATGCGATTCACTGTCCTTGTGCTTTATATTTCGCTTCGGTTGCGCTTTTAGCGCCTTCCCACCATGCTCGATTTTCTGTGTACCATTTGATTGTTTGCTCTAAGCCTGTTGTAAAGTCTGTGTGCTTTGGCTTCCATCCAAGCTGCGTTTGCAATTTTGTGCTGTCGATTGCGTAACGGCGATCGTGGCCTGGGCGATCTTTTACAAGGTCAAAGTCGTCTGCATCTTTGCCCATCATTTCTAGAATCATGCGCAAAACTGTTATATTGTTTTTCTCGCCATTTGCACCAATCAGGTACGTGTTTCCAAGTTCTCCCTTTGTTAGGATTGTCCAAACAGCGCTGCTGTGGTCTTCAGTGTGAATCCAATCTCGCACGTTTAATCCTTGACCGTATAGCTTTGGTCGAATACCCTCTAAAATATTTGTGATTTGTCGAGGAATAAACTTTTCAACATGCTGGTATGGTCCGTAGTTGTTTGAGCAATTGCTGATTGTTGTGTGCAAACCGTATGTGCGAGTCCATGCGCGTACCAACATATCGCTTGCCGCTTTTGTGGAGCTGTATGGGCTGGATGGGTGGTATGGCGTTTCTTCCGTAAATTTAGCTGGGTCGTCTAATGCCAAATCTCCGTACACTTCATCTGTGGAAATGTGATGGTATCGAATGCCGTACTTTCTAACTGCTTCTAGAAGTCTAAAAGTGCCTTCAACGTTGGTTTTAAGGAATGGTTCAGGGTCTGCAATGCTGTTGTCATTATGCGATTCTGCAGCGTAGTGCACAATAGCGTCGTGACCTGGAACAAGCTTATCTAAAAGCTCAGCATCGCAAATATTGCCGTGCACAAAATCAACTCTGTCTTCTGGCAATCCTGCAATATTTTCAATATTTCCTGCGTACGTTAACGCGTCTAATACTGTTACGTGCGTTTCTGGGTGATTGTTCACTACGTAGTGCACAAAATTAGACCCAATAAAGCCACATCCGCCAGTTACAATTATGTTTTTTGGCTCAAAGTTTGTTGTGTTACTCATGTTTTCCATAATATCCTCTTATATGCCTTTTGCTTTTTAGTTTTGATTATTGTTTAAGATTTTTGTTTATGCTTTATTGTTTAAGCTTTCTCGCATTGCGTTAAATGCTGGCTCGGCTTCACCGTCGTAAATCATGTGTGAATGAGACAGCACTATGCAGCGAGAGCAAAGTTGCTTAATTTGATCTTCGCTGTGCGAAACAATTACCATTGTTTGCCCTCGTTTTTGCTGTTCTTTAAGCCTAGTAATGCACTTGTGTTGGAAAGCTTCGTCTCCAACTGCAAGAATTTCGTCGATTAAGAATATGTCTGGATCGCTGTGCGCTGCTACAGAAAACGCTAATCGTAAGAACATTCCAGAAGAGTAGAACTTAACTTCTGTGTCCATAAAAGGCTCTATTTCGCTAAAGTCTACTATTGATTGGTATTTATCGTCTATTTCTTCTTTTGTCATTCCAAGAATTGCGCCGTTAAGATACACGTTTTCGCGACCAGTTAAGTCTGCAGCAAATCCTGCTCCAACTTCGATTAGTCCTGCGATTCTTCCGCGCGCACAAACTTCGCCTTCGTCTGGTTGCATAACTCCAGAAAGCATTTTAAGCATAGTGGACTTTCCAGAGCCATTCATGCCTATTAGTCCAACAGTTTCGCCGCGTTTAATAGTAAAACTAACATTGCTTAAAGCTGTAAAGTTTTGTGTCTCGTGCTTTTTAGACGGCGGTGTTAGCAAGTTTACAATCGACTCTTTAATCGAATGATTTGCTCGCAGCGAGAATCGTTTAGTAACGTTAGAAACGCTTAACACAACGTCTTCTGGAAGTGTGTTATAAGGCTTATTCATATATAACTCCTGCTGCTCTTAAAAGTAAAATCCACAAAATCTTAGTAAGCTTAAATTTCTTGAGCAAACTTGCCTTCAAGATGTCTAAATGTAACTTCGCCAATAAGTAGTACAGCAAATGCAACTACAAGGCTTTCGCAAAGTCTTAAAGACCAAGCTCCTGCAAATTGGAAAGTGCGATCTGTGGCATTTAGCCAGAATCCGCGGTGGAATGCTTCAACGCTTATTGCAATAGGATTTGCATAATACATCTCTAAAACCCATCGTGGTGCGTGAGCTGCAACCATCTGCCACGTGTAGAAGCACGGCGCAAGCCATACAGCAACCATTGCTACCAAGTCTGTAATGTTTTCTGCATCTCTGTAAAAAACGTTTATTGCTCCAAAGAATAATCCAAGACCAAACGCAAACGTACACACGCTAATAAATCCGATTATTGCCACTATTACGCCTGCAAAATCTGGAATCCACCCCATGCATAAGGCTCCGATTATAAGCACGATTACTTGTGGGAAAAAGTGCACAAAAGCAACTCGTAGCGATGCAAGTGGGAATAGCTCTCTAGGAAGATAGATTTTTTGTATTAAGCCAGCATTAGAAAGTATTGATCTTGTGCAATTAGAGAATGCTTCTACAAAAAAGTTTGTTACTATGATTCCGCTAAAAAGGTACAGTGGGTAGGCTTGAATTCCACCTCCGCGGCCAAGTCCTAAGAAAATTCCCATTGCAACGTAGAACACTACAAATTGTGTTATTGGCTTTACGTACGTCCAAGCCATACCGAGCCAAGAACCGCGATATCTTATGCGTACTTCTTTTTTTACAAGTAAGTCAAGCAAATAAAGGTATCTTGGAATGTCAATCAGACCTTTGCTTCTACCAGGGTGATAGATGGCGTCAGACTTTGTTGTCATCGCTGCCTTTCTTACAAAATTTGCAGTGTGCATGCACGTATAACTTTGTTAAGTTTACATTTGGGGATTGATTTGTGCTAATAACTAGCACGTGTTTTGTGTTAGGTTGCTTTTGTTTATAGCTTTACTGTGCTTGGCATGTTTGAAAGTTTTTATACGCTGCTAAACTGAAAAATTATGAGTAAGCGAATTCTTGTTACTGGTGCTGGTGGATATATTGGTCGTCACGTTGTTAAAGCTCTTTTAGATGCAGGCGCTAGCGTAATTGCTTCCGACTTGCGTTTAGACGGTGTTGATGAGCGTGCAACGCGTATTGAAGCGAATATTTTTAGCGATGATGCTGATTTGTTCACAAAGCTTGGGTCCCCAGACGTTTGCTTGCACATGGCTTGGCGCAACGGTTTTAAGCATGCTGCAGACACGCACATGGAAGATTTATCGAACCATTACCGCTTTATTCGTCTTATGCTTTCGGGTGGCTTAAAGCAGATTGCTGTTATGGGTTCTATGCACGAAGTTGGCTACTGGGAGGGCGCTATTGATGAGAGCACGCCTTGCAAGCCAGCTTCTATGTATGGCATTTCTAAGAATGCTTTGCGTGAAGCTACTTTGCTTTTGGGTAAAGAGTATAATGCCACTGTTCAATGGATTCGTGCGTACTACATTGTTGGCGACGACGCTCGTGGAAACTCTATTTTCTCTAAACTTCTTCAAGCTGCTCAAGAAGGAAAGAAGACTTTTCCGTTTACCACTGGAAAAAACAAGTACGATTTTATTAATGTAGACGTGTTGGCTAAGCAAATTGCTGCAACCGTTTTGCAAGATAAAGTAAATGGCGTAATTAATTGCTGCACGGGGGAGCCTGTTTCGCTTGCAGATCGCGTTGAGCGTTACATTCGCGAGAATAATCTTGATATTTCGCTTGAGTATGGCGCATTTCCAGATAGACCATACGATTCTCCAGCAGTTTGGGGAGATAATAGCAAAATCCAAAAGATTATGAGTGATTTTCTAAAATAGTTATTGCAAATCGTCACTTTTCTGGATTTTTAATGCTAAATTATGGTTTTTAGAAAGGATTAAAGTTGCGTGAAACATTACAAAACGGCAAGTGCCCATGCATATATTTTGTTCTTCCTTGCTACAACGAGGAGCCTGTTCTTCCGCATACTTCTAGTATTCTTTTAAGCAAAGTTACTTTTCTTATTGAAAATAAGATTATTTCGGATTCTAGCCGTATTCTTTTTGTGGATGATGGTTCTAGAGATTCAACTTGGAATATTATTTGCGATTTACACCAGTCGAATCCTTCGCTTTTTGGCGGAGTAAAGCTTGCGCATAATCGTGGTCATCAAAATGCTTTGCTTGCTGGCTTAACTACAGCATATAAATCTGGTTGCGATGCTGCAATTTCCATGGACGCTGATTTGCAAGACGATGTTGATGTTGTTGATCAATTTATTGCAAAATATGTGGAAGGCTACGAGGTTGTGTATGGCGTTCGCTCGTCTAGAGAAACAGACACGTGGTTTAAGCGCAATACTGCATTAGCTTTTTACAGTGTTTTTAAGTGGATGGGTGCAGAAACCGTTCCAAATCATGCCGATTATAGACTTATGGGCAAGAATGCGTTGAAAGCTCTTTTGGAATATAAAGAAGTTAATCTTTTCTTGCGTGGCATAGTGCCGTCGATTGGCTTTAAGTCAACAAAAGTTGAGTATGTACGCGGTAAGCGCAAAGCTGGTGTGTCTAAGTATCCGCTTAAAAAGATGATTTCGTTTGCTATAGACGGTATTACGTCTTTTTCTACTAAGCCTTTGAGTTTTGTAACATTTGCAGGATTCGCGTCTATTTTAGTTTCGCTATGCGTATTTGTTTACGTAATAGTTTCCGTTTTGCAAGGAAAAGCAGTTGCTGGCTGGGGTTCTGTTATGTTCTCAATGTGGTTTATTGGCGGATTGATTATGCTTTCAATCGGCATTGTGGGCGAATACATTGGAAAGATTTATATGGAATCTAAGCATCGCCCACGTTACGAGATTGAAACACTTATTTAAGTTGCTAACGCTTTATACTTGTTTGTTTGGTACATTTATAAAGCGTTAACAACTTTATTTTTAGTTAGTAATTTAGAATTTTACGATTATATACTTGTTATCTAAAACAGTAGTGCATTCATTCGAAGGCCAAGAAGGAATATCTTGCGCGGCTTTTTCTGCATTCATATAGTCGGATTCTGATCCAAGTGTTTCTAGATTAACTCCAGTAGTTGAGCTTATGAAACCACTTTTTACCCATGTGCCGTGAGTAGTTGAGAATCCAATCTCAAACATTGATCGCCCAATAAGTTCAAGCTGATTTGACTTAAATTCATTAGGATTGTAGTTTGCTTTATGATTTCCAACGAATACTACTTTAAGCGGATTTTTATGATTTGCTTGTATTGCTTCTATTCTTCTAACAACGTCTTGAGCAATGTAATAGTCTTGGTTGTAAGTCATGTATTCCGTGTAATACAAGCGGTTTACTGTAAACGACTGGCTTAATCCAATAATTGCAAGAAGAACGCATGCAATAATCGTTGTTAAAGTCTTTTTGCTAAATTGCATAATGTAATGCAACAAATACATGCATGCAAAAGCTCCAGCAAGAGGGTATGTTAGTTCCGTTCGCGCTACTCCAGATGTTCCAAGTATTACGCTCATCATCATAGGGCTTGCAACTATAGCAATAGCAAAAATAATAGTAAAAGCGTTAAGTTTTTTACGAATCACTTGAACAATAATTAACAGCACTAAAGCAATTAATGCAATTGTTATAAATACGCTATGGAATATTGTTCTTCCTAGATACATGCTTTTTGCATGCGAAAGTATAGTATGAATGATTGTTGATATAGGGTCTTTGCCCCAGCGCATTTGGTTCTTAATGTATGGATCCGTAAAGGTGTGGTTGGCAGCCATAACAATCTTGTTCAAAATCGCATAGCATGCATAACTTGCTATAAACACGCAAATATACGTAAAAACGTAAGTTACTGTGTTTTTGAATTTGCATGCATAGTTTCCTTTAACTATTAGCGCAATCATGGCTGTTCCAGCAATAAAAACAGTAGTCATTGCTAGGTAGATTGTGAATCCAAAAAGTGCAAAAACAATAGCCATTAGTGAGTATGTTAAAAGAGTTTTAAGTTCTTTACGATTTTGGTACGCGTTATGCGCACACATAAGCGATATGCTAACAAACATTAGCGCACAAGCTACATCATCTCCCATAAGCAAGAATCCAAGCATTTCTGCAAGAATAGGAGCGCTTATAAACGGAATTATAAATAAAGCTGGGTGGAATTTTGCGCCTAAATTATGCGATTTGCTAAACAAGTATGCCCATGTTGTTGCAGACGCAAAAAGCGCAAGAACCATTAAGATTCCAGCTAATGAATTGTTATACCAGTATCTTCCTGTAATGTACTTAAAAGCTAGCAATCCAAAGCGTTCTAGGCGAATCCAAGAATTATAAAGATTGTTTGCGCGTGCAATCATCCCCTCTGTATCTATAGAGAAAGTGTTAGAAAAAGCTTTTTGGCCGTATGCAATAATCAAAAAAATCGCGCTTATTGCAAGTTCTGCAACATTAGATTTACAAAAATAAATGAAGTCTTTAAAAGAATACGTTTTTTCTGCAACTGTATCAATTGCGTTATTATCTATGCTTTTTTCGTTATTTTTTACTAGCACGTTATTTTTTACTAGCACAGATGAGTTGTGTATTGGATTATTATTTAGTGTTTTAATGCCACTAGACTCCGTTTGATTCATGATACAACCTTTCTATGCGTTTAATCTATATGCGCTACTTACAATTGTATTATAAGATTCTATACATGCTCAACAAGCTATAAGGATTACGTTTAGTAGTACAATAGACATGATTTGTGCTGTTTTACTGATTAGTGTGCAATGGAGACGATTTATGAATCCTGCAATTTCCATAGTGGTTCCCGCTTATAACAAAGAGCCGTATATTAAGCAATGTATGGATTCACTTATTAATCAAACCCTTAAAAACATTGAGATTGTTGTTGTTGACGACGCTAGTACAGATAATACTTTGCAAATTCTTCGCGATTACGAGAAAAAAGATTCTAGAGTAAAAATTATTGCTAAGGCTTTGAATGGCGGATTGCATATGGCTCGTAAAACCGCTGTTAAGGCAACTAGCGGAGATTACGTTCTTTTTGTTGACGCAGACGATGAGATTGAGCTTAAAACTTGCGAAGTTCTTTACTCGTACGTTAGTAGTCATCCCGCAGATATATTGCATTTTGGTGTTTCTATTCATCCAGAAGGCAAATCGGACGAAGATTTTGCATACAGTTACGATCAAATGTATGCGCAAACCAATGGAGATCAATCGGGAGACAATATTATAAAATCGTCGTTCTCTAGCGATTTTCCGCATTGGATGCCTTGGAATGTAATAACAGCACTTTTTAATGGCGATTTAATACGCGCTTCTTTTGAAAAAACAGTTTCTACTAGACTCACTAAAGTCGAAGACGCATACGAATACTTTGTAACGGCATCTTCTGCTAAGACTTTGAAGGACTTAACGGCGTTCCGCGCGCTTAAATACCATATTGGCAGAGGAATTTCTGGAAGATCTAAAATAAGCGTTGAAAGATTTAGCACGGAACAGCAATACATTAAAGATGTTGTGAATGCTTTTTGCGATTTTGCTGGCGATTTTGTTGACGATTCCAATGGTATTTTTGTTAATGATTCTTTCGACGATTGTGCGCTGAAAAGTCGCAAGCAAACCGTTGAAGAAGCTGCAAAATGGTTTAATAATCGCGCTTTGAAAATAGTAAAAGATGAGTTCTTTACAAGACTAAAAGTCGAGGATTTTCAAGAAGCAATAAACGCTGTTATTGAAACATGGGGATTAGAGCGCGCGTGCTTGATTGTGCTAGAAGAGCTTGTGCACCTTATGAATCAAGTTGTAGAAGATGATTGCGTAATAAAACACGGCTCCGTTTGTGATGCTCTTCTTAACGTTTACCGAAACATTAAACCAGATAGTTTTAATGATTCACAGAACGCAACTTATGCTGAGCAAGTAGACTTAATGTCTTTGCATATTATGCAAGTGAGTAAACAAAAATACGAAGAAGAACAAAAACGTTTGCAAATTGAAGAGCAAAAACGTTATGACGCAATGCCAGCTTATAAGCGTTTTGCAAAAAAGATAAAAAATATGGTTAAAAACTTAATTAAACCAAAGAATGATAAATAAAGTCTAAAAAATAAATTTGAGATTAAACAAAATACAAAATTACACAATAGAATAATAAAAGATAATTAAAGGTAAATCGGGAGATAACATGATTTTGGAAAATCCAAAGCGCTTGGGCATTTTCTTCTTCTATGATGCGCAAGGTCACGCAGACCGTTATGTGTCTACGTTGCTTGACGGATTTAAGCCATTCTTTAACGAGCTTGCGATTGTAGTAAACGGAAAAATAGACGAACCAAGCAAAGCAATGCTTAAAAGCTATGCGAATAAGTTTATTTTGCGCGAAAACAAGGGTTTTGACGTGTGGGCGTACAAAACTGCAATGGACTCTTACGGTTGGGAGAATCTGGAAAAGTTTGATGAAGTAGTGTTATTTAACGCTACGATTATGGGGCCAGTTTATCCGTTTAGCGAAATGTTTAACGCTATGAACGCAAAAGACCTTGATTTTTGGGGCATAACAAAGTTTCATAAGGTTAATGGAGACCCGTTTGGATACAGTCCGTACGGATATTTGCCAGAACATATTCAATCGCATTTTCACGCATACAGAAAAAGCTTTGTTCAATCCAAAGATTTTCAGGATTATTGGAATAATCTTCCACCAATCAACAGCTACTTTGAGTCGGTTGGATTACATGAATCTGTGTTTACAAAGCGATTTGCAGACAAGGGATACAAGTGGTCTGTATACGTTGATACGAGTGATTTAGAAGGCTATTCTTATGGTCCAATAACGTATGCTGCAAGGCAGATTGTGGAATATAAGCGTTGCCCGATTTTTAAGCGCAGGTCTTTCTTCCACGATTACTCCGACGTTTCTACGCAATCTGTTGGAAATTCGGCATTGGATTTATATGAGTATTTGCGGGATCACACCGATTACAACACGGATTTGATTTGGGAAAATGCTTTGCGAAGCATGAATATGGCAGATTTGATGAAGAATCTTCATTTGCGATACATTTTGCCGCAAAATCAGATTGTAGAAAACTCATCAACAGCTACATCAACATCTACTGCTAAGCCTGCATCTAAGCCAAAAGTCGCGTTGTGCATGCACTTGTATTACATGGATTTGCTAGATAAAAGTTTGCACTATATTCAATCCATGCCGCAAGGATGTGACGTTATTTTAACTGTAGGATCGAAAGAAAACCAGCAAATCGTGAAACAACGCGTGAAACAACTTCCGTATAACGTAGACGTGCGGTTGATTGAAAATAGAGGTAGAGATGTGAGCGCATTCTTAGTGGGCGGCGGCGCAGATCTTATGAAGTACGATTACGTATGCTTTGCTCACGATAAAAAAGTCACGCAATTATCTCCTCGAAGCATAGGTGACGGATTCGCTTACAAGTGTTTTGAAAATATTCTTGCAAGTAAAGAGTATGTGCAAAACGTTATAAATCTATTTGAAACGCATCCGCGACTTGGAATGGCAATGCCAACGCCGCCAAATCATGCAGACTACTTCCCAGGATTTACATACACTTGGGGTCCAAACTTTGAGGGTACAAAGAAATTCCTAGAAAAAACGTTAGGAATCAGCGTTCCGTTAGACGAAAACAAAGACGCTATAGCTCCGCTTGGCACAATGTTCTGGTTCCGCACGAAAGCACTGCACGGGCTATTGGATAGAAAGTGGACTTACGAAGATTTCCCAGCAGAACCGCTAAAAATAGACGGAACGTTGTTGCACTTTATAGAGCGAGCATACGGGTATGTGCCGCAATCAAACGGCTACTACGACGCATACATATTCTCCGACCACTTTGCGCGAATAGAGATGACGAATCTAGAATTCGATGTTCGAGAACTATCAAAATCTGTTAGCACGCCGTGGATTAAGCACAATTTGGAAGAAACTTGTAGAGAAGTAATGCGCGGAAAGCGCTTCCGCTACACTGTTTTAAGAGTGCTAAAAAGTATTGCAAAACGCGTATTTTATAAGGCTTTGTACATAGCTCAAAGAATTGTACACATTTGTCGTAAAGGTAACGTTGGTAGTGAAGGTAAAGAAGATGAGTGATATAAGCGTAAATACAGACGCAACAAAATGCGTTCGCGCGCGCGCAAAAAAACCGCGACTTTTCTATTTGGATTGGATTCGCGCAATAGCTGCGATTTTGATTGTTGTAACTCATTTTAACAATCCGTATTTGGAGCCTACGCGATTCTTTGTAAATAGGCCATTTGGAATTTACATTGGTGGATTAGGAGTATCGCTATTTTTGATTATTTCTGGCGCCGCTCTTATGTACAACTACGGGGATAGAGAAAGCCTGGATTTGCGCACATTCTACACAAAGCGCGCAAAAACGTTGTATCCAATGTTTTGGGTGGCATTTGTAGTGGCGAATATTTTACTGTTTGTTCGCAATAATGGCTATATTTTTGTACCAAGGCATAAGATAACAGTAATTTTTTCGCTTTTTGGAATGGATGGATATGCTTCTGCATTCGGTGTAGGCACATTTTACACTTTAGGTGAATGGTTCCTCGGATTCATAATACTGTTTTACATAGTGTTTCCGCTTTTAAGAGTTGGTGTAAACAAAATGCCAATAGCAACTGTGTGCATTGTGTTGACTCTATATGCTGTAACAGTTGTGTTCTTTATGTTTTACCAGATTCCACGAGTGCCGTCTGATATTCTTTTAACAACAAGATTGCCAGAATTAGTATTTGGCATGATTTTTGTAAAGTTTATTAAAAAAGTGCCGCATTGGCTTGCAGCAGTATCTTTTGTGATTCTTGCAGCACAACAATTAACGCACATATTAAAAGACAATATTGCAGTTACGGTTGTAGGAATATTAGCATTCTTATTGCTGTCTTACATTGGCGAACTTGTTAAAAGTTTTAAGCCACTAAGCGCGTGCACAAAGTTTATATCCGCATATTCGTACCCGATTTTTTTGGTTCACCACGTGTTAATAATGCAAGTGTTTACAGTAATATACCCTGTGTGGCTTAATCGCTGGCAAGCGTACGGATTGCTAATCGCAGAGTTTGTGGTGATTCTTGTGCTTTCTGTAATGCTCAAGCGTTTTACAAACTTGATTGTTGGTTTTGTGAGCAAATGTTGCGTGAAAAGTGGTAGCAAGAATAGCGTTGAAAGTGCTGTGAGAAATCGCAGTGATAATAGCAGCACGAATCGCAGTTTGGATTAACATGCATATTTGTGCAGGAATAATCACCTATAATCCAACTTTAACAGACGTAAGCACGTGTTTAGAAGCGTTATGCAATCAAGTAGAGCGCGTAATAATCGTAGACAATGCGTCTAAAAATGTTAAAAGCTTGCAAGAAGTTGTAAGCAAATACGCAAACGTGACTTTAGTTAAAAACAGTCAAAATATTGGTTTTGCAAAAGCATTGACGCAAGTGTTTGAATGGGCAAAATCGCAAGGTTTTAACTGGGTTCTAACGCTTAACGACGATTCTGTTGTGCCAAGCAACATGATTAGCGAATACAAGAAAATCCTAGAAAATCAGGGAAGTCTTGTAAATCAAAAAAATGCAAAAAATTCAAAAATCGCAATTGTATGCTCTTTGCTAAAAAACCGTTTAGACGGCACGATTTTACACAGCAAGTGTCACGAAGACGAATGCATAACGTCTGGAAGCTTAACAAGCGTAGAAGCGTGGGCTAAGATCGGCGGATTTGACGAATGGCTAGAAATCGACGGAGTAGACTTCGACTTTTCAAGGAGACTAGTGCGCGCTGGCTGGCAAATCGTAGAATGCCAAAACGTTATAATGGAACACCAAATCGGCAAAGCGCGCTCAATAAACTTGATTATAAAACACCCAATCGTGTGGAACCACAACGCAAATCGCAAGTACTACATAGCGCGAAATATGCAAGTAGTGGACTACAAAATGGGAACATACTCGTACGTTAAGTCGTTGCGTGCGGTTGTGCGAGATATGATTTTCGTTGCTTTGTGGGAAAAGAATAAATTTGCTAAGATTCGCGCGATGATACGCGGATTTAAGGATGGGCAGAAGAAGATTCGTCAAATGCGCAAAATCTCATCTAGCAAAATCTCATCTTGTAAAGCAGAACAGAACGCGGTTTGAAAGGATAGCAATGATAGCAATGGAAAATTATGCTAAAAACGAAAATCCGCTAGTTTCTATAATCGTGCCAGTCTACAATTCTGCAAAATATTTGAGCGGATGCGTGGACTCGATTCTTGCGCAAACGTACAAAAACATAGAGCTGATTTTGGTAGACGATGGATCAAAAGACGATTCGGGTAAAATTTGCGATTCGTATGCATCAAAAGATTCGCGAGTTAAAGTAATACACCAACAAAACGGCGGAATATCGCGCGCGCAAAACGCAGGGCTAGATGCAGCGAGTGGGGAATTTATAGCGTTTGCAGACAATGACGATATTCTAGATTGTAAAAATATTGAGATTTTGTTAAACGCGCTTTTGCAAAGCGGAGCTAGTATGAGCAAAGCGAAATGGCGTCAATTTGGGCTAAGTAGTTTAGAGCAGATTAAAAAAGAAGCTGGCTTGAGTGCGAGTGGATTGGGTGCGGATAAGTCGCAAGCAACCGCGCGTTTAGAGAACGCGACTCAAATAAAAATCGTAAAAAATCCTCTAAAAGCGTATCAAACTGTATTTTGCAAAATATTTAGAATAATCGGAAACAAGCTGGGCAAAAACAGCGAAGCGCGCTACTTTAACGAAGCGAATTGGTGCAGGCTTTACAAGCGAGAAATCTGGGAGGGAGTGCGATTCCCCGAAGGAAAGTTTGCGCAAGACACGGCGATGGCAAGCGTGCTGTACTCGCGCATGAATTACGTGGCTCACGTGGACGCAGTGCTGTATTACTGGCTGCAACGCACGGATTCTGTAACGCATAAAATGCGAGACGCGGGCTTTTACCACGATCATATAGACGCAGTTCGAGCAAATTGGGATTTGTGCTTAGAACACAACGTTTTGCCAGCAAGAAGCTACTACACAATGGTTGGGAATTTGCGTTACGAGCGATGCGCGATGAAAAGCGGAGAAAATACGCTTAAAAGCGGAAAAAATAGCGACGCAGAAATCCAAAAAATATACGAAAAAAATTATGCTAAAGACGTAGAATTTGCTAAATCAGCTGTTAAAAAGCTTACGATTTTACAGCGCGCGCAATGTTTTACTATGGCGTGTGTTAGGAATCTTGAAAAAATAATCTACGATTGCAAAATCAAAAATATGAAGTAATGCATTAAAAATATGAAGTAATGCAATTAAAAATCGAAGAGTAAGTGCAAATCAGAAAGCAAGAAATGAGTGGGAAAATGAGCGAATACCCAGATTTAGTGGTTGTTGGAGCAGGATTGTTCGGCCTAACTGTGGCTCAGCAGGCTGCAGAACGCGCTGGCGCTCGCGTTGAGATTATTGACGTGCGTAATCACATTGGCGGCAACGCTTACTCGTATTTTGACGAGCGCACGGGAATTGAAATCCACAAGTATGGCGCGCATCTTTTCCACACCAGCAACAAGCGAGTGTGGGATTATGTAAATCGTTTTACGTCTTTTACCAACTACGTGCATCGCGTGTATGCAACGCATGACGGCGAAGTTTACCCGCTGCCAATCAACTTGGGTACAATTAACCAGTTCTTCCACGCTCACTACACGCCAGAAGAAGCAAAGGCGCTTATTGAAAGCCAGGCAGGTGAGCTGGCTGGTAAAGATCCGCAGAATCTAAACGATAAGGGCATTAGTTTAATTGGGCGTCCGCTTTACGAGGCGTTTATTAAAAACTACACAGCAAAACAGTGGCAAACAGATCCTTCTAAGCTGCCTGCTGGAATTATTAAGCGTTTGCCTGTGCGATTTAACTACAATAATCGTTACTTTAAAGACACTTGGGAAGGCTTGCCTACAGACGGATACACTGCTTGGATGCAGCGCATGATTGATAATCCGCTGATTCACGTTTCGCTTGGAGTGGACTTTTTCAACGAATCGCAGCCGTTTAATAAGCGCGCGTTGGCGGAAGCTGGAGTGCCAGTGGTTTATACGGGGCCAGTGGATAGGTATTTTGACTACGCGCTTGGCGAGTTAAAGTGGCGTACTGTTGACTTTAAAGAGGTGCGTTATAAGGAGAATGACCACTTTGGCTGCCCAGTTATGAACTATTCGGATGCAGATGTTCCGTTTACGCGCGCGATTGAGTTTAAGAACTTTAATCCAGAGCGCGGGGAGGTTGAGGGCGTTGCTAGCGGCGATGCTGATTTTGTGCCAGGTAAAAGCGTTAAAGCTGGGGAGACTGTGGTTTGGCAGGAGTATTCTCGCGCAGCCAGCCGCGAGGATGAGCCGTATTATCCAGTGAACACGGAGGAAGATAAAGCCTTGTATGTGCGCTATGCGGAGCTTGCAGCGGCTGAGCCGAACACTGTTTTTGGTGGGCGATTGGGAACATACAACTACTACGATATGCACAATGTGATTGATATGGCTTTGCGCGCTTACGAATCGCAAGTAGCGCCACTTATTGCGCGCTAAGCGTAAATAAGTCTGGTATAAATAAAGCTGGTATAAATAAAGCTGTGCAAAGTATATAGTACGAAAAAGGGCTTCTAGTGATTGGCTAGAAACCCTACTCGCGGAGAATACGAGATTCGAACTCGTGAGGCTGTTACACCAACACGCTTTCCAAGCGTGCGCCATAGACCACTAGGCGAATTCTCCACATCAATCATTGTGCTAAATCGCATAACAAAAGACAACTTAAATAAGATAACATAGTGTGCGGATAATGCAAAATCGCGCGTTGCGCGAATCGACGATTTCGAGCTGCATAATGCGCGGGCGCGACGACCTGCCTTTTCGCTTAAAGCGTAGCGCGAATCGACTTGCATGAGCGCTTAAAGCGTAGCGCGCGAATGCACTTCGATTCGCTGAGCCGCTCAAACGTAAAGTCCAATGGACTTTACGTGCGGCGAAGACGTTAGCGCGCTTAGGCCGCGCTAACGATTTTCCAATTCGGAGCGCTGAGCTTGCTTAAGGTTGAAAGCACAGTGTGCTTTCAACGCAAGCGAAAACGTGAGCGCGCTGTAACGCGCGAGCGACATTTTTAACGTTTTTGCGATTCTTAAATCACCTTAATAGATTTATTGCACACACAATCCTTGCAATTGCGTGTTGTCGATTATGTGCGTGTTGTTGATTATATGATAGTGTAGATTTTTCATATGTAGTAAGCGATTTGCCAGACTTGCGATTTGCGACTTACTACAGATGCGCAAAACTACAGGATTATTAGCAAATACAGGATTTAAGTTTAGAAGGTGTTTAGCATGGATGTTGGTTTTGTAAAGAATATCCAAAAAATAAAACCTAAAAAACCGAATCCTGCAGTTGATCATAGTCCGCGCACAATGATGATTGGCATAATCTTAACAATTCTTGGCGGCGCGCTTTGGGGCACAAACGCTACTGTTTCTAAGATTCTAATGTCTAAATACCTTGTAAGTCCGCTGCAAATCGCGTGCGTTCGTCAGCTTGCTGCAGGCGTGCTATTCGTAATTGTTGCCTCAATTGTTAATCGCAAGCAACTCGTTGGCGCATTAAGCACAAAAAAATCATGGCCAATGCTAGTCGTAACAGGTATTGTGTGCGTGCTTTTAACGCAAGTTGCGTATCTTTTTACAATCGACTGGACTAACTCTGGAACAGCTACCGTTTTGCAAAGCCTCAATCTGCTTTTTGTTCTTGTTTACGTGTGTTTGCGGTCAAAAAGAACTCCGACTTTGCGCGAAAACATTGGTGTTTTGCTTGCGTTTGCAGGAACTGCGCTTATGGCAACGGGCGGCAATTTTAGCTCGCTTTCGCTGCCGTTGATGGGACTTTTGTGGGGATTAGCAGATGCTGCGAGTACGGCGGCGCTTGCGATTATGCCAGTTAAATTGATTGCAAAATGGGGAAATCTTACTGTAAACGGAATCACGTTTATTATTGCAGGTCTTATTATGCTGCCATTTGTGAAGCCATGGCAAACAATGCCTCCTTTGGATTTGCGCGCGTATTTGCTGTTTACTTTTACGATTGTTGGCGGAACTTTTGGCGCATATTGGATGTTTTTGGCTGGCATTATGCGAGTTGGATCTGTGCGCGGAACGCTTTTGGGCGCGAGCGAGCCTGTTATGGCTGCAATCACGGCTGTTGTATTTACGGGAGCTGTGTTCTCGTGGGCTGATTTTGCAGGATTTGCGCTTATTTTTATTATGATGATTTTATTGAGGTGATTATTACGAATATGCAAGATGCACAAAACACGGATGCACAAAACCTAGATGCACAAAACCCAGTCAATCGCGTAGAGCAGATGTATGAGTACGGCTACCGAAAGTCAAACTACGGCCCAGACGAGCTTGTAACAGACGCGCACGGAAATCCAATCAGCGTTATGGATGCCATGCTAAGCGCGCAAGATGCAAGCACTGCGCAAACTCAAACTCCGCACTTGTGCTTCTATTCGCCTAGAATCCCAGGAAACACAGGCTCTGCGATACGCCTTTGCGCTGTAACGGGCACCATTTTGCATCTTGTAGAGCCGCTTGGATTTAATCTTCAAGACACAAAGCTTCGTCGTGCGGGTCTTGATTATCACGATATGGCACACGTTGTTATGCATCCGAATTTTGAAAACCTTGTTGAGTCAATGCCAAATTCTCGCATAATTGCGTTTACTGCAAACGCCACAAAACTTTACACAGATGTTGAGTATAAGCCGAACGATATTTTGCTTTTTGGGCCAGAGCCAGGAGATGTTCCAGACCCAATGGATATTATGGCAGGCCCGCATGTTGCGGAACAGGTTCGCTTGCCAATGCGTCCTTCGCTTAGAAGCTTAAATCTTACGAATTGCGCATCAATCGCCATTTATGAGGCGTGGCGTCAGCTTGGATTTGAGGGCGGAAAATAGTAATAAATAGCTAGAAATCGCCATAAATAGCCAAAAATAGTCTTAAAACTACTCATGCATTACAATGGTTAATATGCCTGTATTAAAACGTAAACCTAAGCGGAAGATTAGTGCTGCGAGACGCCGCATGTACATTCGCCGCCGAATCGTAGTTTGCGTGGGGCTGCTGGCTGTTTTAGCATTCTGCATTTTTTGCATAGTCAGCATTTTTAAGGGCATTAGCGCAATCGGAACCGCTATAAACAAACATTCAGACGTTACTCTATCTAAACAGCTTGTACCAGATCCAAGGCCTGTTGGAGTCATAAAAAAATGCAGTGCAAAAGACGTTAGAATTGAGCTATCTGCTGCATCTCAGGCGGTTCCAATGGGTGGAACTTTAGAGTTTAACGCTCACATTGTTTACGAAGGCGACGATTCGTGCAGGATTGACGCTTCGAGCGGAAGAATGGTGTTGAATATAGGCCAAAGCGCAGGCGATTCATCGCAAGCGGCTGGCGATTCTTCTGGCGCAAAAGGCGATAAGTCAAATAAGTCGTCTAAATCTAAAATAAAAGAAAAACCGCAAGCAGTTGTTCCGCAATGGCAATCAGATATGTGCGTAATTCCACTCAAGCCGCTACTTATGGCAAAAGGCGATTCGTACGATAAAAAGTTTACTTGGAATGCAAACGCTACGATTGGCACGCCAAGTGGAGAAAATTGCGCGAATGACTCCGATTTGCCTAAAGTTTCGCGCGGAACATACATTGCGCAAATCGAGCATAAGGACGTAGCAGGGTTGCAAAGCAATCCCGTGGTTATTTCTGTTCGCTAGTACCTGCATAAATGACGATAAAAAGTCGAAGCGAAGGGGTAAAATCGTCTCTTTGTACACGGTGTGTCATATAGCGGGCATACTCAAGGAACCGAAGAAGGCGCCCGCAAACCCAAAATCATTGATTTTAAGCGCGTTTGCTGCGATTTTCTAAAGCTCCCAAGGATTAATAAAACTAGCTAGCGATAAAGGAACGTCCATTGGCTGCTGAACAAGCTACGACGAACACCACCAAAGTCATCGCGCGTGCCGACGAGCACAGCATTAAGTTGCACAAAGCGTCGGATCGTGTGAATTTCGGCTCCATTTGTGAGCCAATCGATGTGCCATACCTCCTCGGTGTGCAAACCGACAGCTTTGACTGGCTGATCGGCTCCGAGCGTTGGAAGAAGCGCGTCGAAGAAGATGAGGCAAATGGCACTCACACTGTGCCACACGTCTCTGGTCTGGAAGAAGTGTTCCAAGAGATTTCTCCAATCGAGAATTTTGCTGAGACAATGAGCCTCACATTCTCGGATCCATATTTTGAAGAGCCACGTCACACTGTGCTTGAGTGCAAAGAGAAGGATTACACATATTCCGCTCCTTTGTACGTAAACGCAGAGTTTGAAAACGGCGAAACTGGCGAGATTAAGAGCCAGACTGTTTTTATGGGTGATTTCCCATTACAAACCCCACACGGAACATTCATTATTGGCGGCACTGAGCGCGTAATCGTGTCTCAGCTTGTGCGTTCCCCAGGCGTGTACTTCGATCGCACGCAAGATCGCACTTCCGATAAAGACGTTTTTGGCGCAAAAATCATTCCAAGTCGCGGAGCGTGGCTTGAGTTCGAGATTGATAAGCGCGATGTTCTTGGCGTGCGCGTAGATCGCAAGCGCAAGCAGTCTGCAATCGTATTCTTAATGGCAATCGGCATGACTAAGCCAGAAATTGCCGAAGCATTCCAGGGTTATCCTCTTGTTCTCGACGCTCTAGAAAAAGAGCCAATCGATACTCAAGACGATGCTCTTACAGACTTGTACAGAAAGATTCGTCCAGCAGATACTGCAACTGCCGACGCGGGCCGCAATTTGCTCGAATCCTTCTACTTCAACACAAAGCGCTACGATTTGGCGCGCGTTGGTCGCTACAAGATTAATCGCAAGCTTGGTTTGGAAGCGGATTACAACGATCGCAGCTTGAATCGCGAAGACATTATTGCCACAATCAAGTATTTGGTTACTTTGCATGCTGGCGAAAAGACCTTCCCAGGCAAGCGCGATGGCGAAGATGTGCAGTTGCGTGTAGACGTAGACGATATTGATCACTTTGGAAACCGCCGAATCCGCCAGGTTGGCGAGCTTGTACAGAATCAGATTCGTACTGGCTTAAGCCGCATGGAGCGCGTTGTGCGCGAACGCATGACAACTCAAGACGCTGAGGCGATTACACCACAGTCATTGATTAACATTCGACCAGTTAACGCTACGATTAAGGAGTTCTTCGGAACTTCCCAGCTTAGCCAGTTTATGGATCAAAACAATCCTTTGGCAGGCGTTACAAACAAGCGTCGTCTTTCGGCTCTTGGTCCTGGTGGTCTTTCTAGAGACCGCGCATCTATGGAAGTTCGAGACGTGCACCCATCCCACTTTGGTCGTATGTGCCCAATCGAATCCCCAGAAGGTCCAAACATCGGTCTTATCGGTTCGCTTGCAACCTTTGGTCGTATTAATCCATTCGGCTTTATTGAAACGCCTTATCGTAAGGTTGTTAACGGTCATGTGACTAACGAAGTCGAATATATGACTGCAGACCGCGAAGCAGAGCATGTTATTGCTCAGGCAAACCAGGAACTCGACGAAAATGGCAACTTTGTTGGCACGCAGGCGCTTGCTCGCGTGGACGAAGAAGAGGCAGTCGATGTGCCTGTAAGCACTGTTGACTACATGGATGTTTCCCCACGTCAGATGGTTTCCCTCGGCGCAAGCTTGATTCCATTCTTGGAGCACGATGAAGGTCACCGTGCTTTGATGGGTACCAACATGCAGCGCCAGGCCGTGCCTCTTATTAAGTCGGAGCGTCCACTTGTTGGTACGGGTTCCGAATGGCGTGCTGCAGTTGATTCTGGAGACGTGATTCTTTCCGAAAAGCCAGGCGTTGTAACCTACGTTTCTGCGGATATTATTCGCGTTATGAACGATGACGGAACTCAATCTAGCTACAAGCTTTCTAAGTTCCAGCGTTCCAACCAGACTACTTGCTACAACCAGGTGCCGCTTATTAAAGATGGCGAGCGCGTGGAAGCAGGAACTGTTTTGGCTGATGGCCCTGCAACAGACAAGGGTGAGCTTGCACTCGGCAAGAATTTGCTCGTTGCGTTTATGCCTTGGAACGGCTACAACTACGAGGATGCTGTGATTATTTCTCAGCGACTCGTGCAAGACGATACGCTTTCTTCGATTCACATTGAAGAGTACGAGATTGATGCTCGCGAAACCAAGCTTGGTGCCGAAGAGATTACTCGCGATCTTCCAAACGTTGGCGAAGACGCTATTGCAAACCTCGACGAGCGCGGTATTATTCGCATTGGTGCCGAGGTGGAAGCTGGCGACATTTTGGTTGGTAAGGTAACACCTAAGGGCGAGACCGAGCTTACTCCAGAAGAGCGCTTGCTTCGCGCAATCTTTGGCGAAAAGAGCCGCGAAGTTCGAGACACTTCTTTGCGCGTGCCACACGGCGAAACTGGTACTGTGATTGCTGTTAAGGAAATCACTCGTGAAGACGCTGAAGACGATGGCGATGAGCTTCCAAATGGCGTAAACCAGATGATTCGCGTGTACATTGCTCAGCATCGCAAGATTACGCAGGGCGATAAGCTTTCTGGTCGTCACGGTAATAAGGGTGTTATTTCCCGCATTTTGCCAGAAGAGGATATGCCATTCTTGGAGGATGGTACTCCAGTAGACATTATGCTTAACCCGCTGGGCGTGCCTTCTCGAATGAACTTGGGCCAGGTGCTCGAGCTTCACTTGGGTTGGATTGCTCACGCAGGCTGGGATATTAACTTGGATCCAGACCTTGAGGCTGCTTGGAAGAAGTACGTGCCAGAAGGCGCCGAGCACGGCGATCCATGCACTCCTGTTGCAACTCCAGTGTTCGACGGCGTGCGCCCAGAGACTTTGAAGGGTCTTTTGAGCACTACGCTTGCAGACCGCGATGGCAATAAGCTTGTTGGCTCCGACGGTAAGGCAACACTGTTTGACGGCCGCACTGGTGAACCATTCCCTAAGCCAATTTCTGTTGGTTACATGTACATCTTGAAGCTGCATCACTTGGTTGATGATAAGATTCACGCTCGTTCCACTGGTCCTTACTCTATGATTACCCAGCAGCCGTTGGGTGGTAAGGCTCAGTTCGGCGGCCAGCGCTTTGGTGAGATGGAAGTGTGGGCGCTTGAGGCTTATGGCGCTGCGTACACATTGCACGAAATGATGACCACAAAGTCTGATGACGTTGACGGTCGCGTGCGCGTGTATGGCGCTATTGTTAAGGGCGATAATCTTCCACCTGCTGGTATTCCTGAGTCCTTTAAGGTGTTGCTCAAGGAAATGCAGTCGCTCTCCTTGAATGTTGAGGTGCTTAACTCCGAAGGAGTGGCAATCGACATGAAGGATGAAGATGATGATCCGGTGTCGTCTTCTGAAAATTTGGGCTTTAATATTGGTGCACGACCAGATTCGTCTGCCAAAGAAGACCAAGTTATTCAAGAACCTGAATACCAGTGATACAAGTGTTACAAGTGTTTTAATCACTAATCACTAATCACTAATCACTTTAAGAAACTTAGAAAAACAATTTCATGAGACAGGACGATAATAGTGCTGGACGTCAACGCATTTGACAAACTGAGGATTGGACTGGCCACTGCCGAAGACATCCGTAGCTGGAGCCACGGCGAAGTTAAGAAGCCAGAAACCATTAATTACCGTACCCTTAAGCCAGAGAAGGATGGTCTGTTCGGTGAGCAGATTTTTGGTCCTACTCGCGATTGGGAGTGCGCGTGCGGCAAGTATAAGCGCGTGCGCTTTAAGGGAATCGTGTGCGAGCGATGCGGCGTGGAAGTTACACGCAGCCGCGTTCGCCGCGAACGCATGGGTCATATTGAGCTTGCGGCTCCTGTAACACACATTTGGTTCTTCAAGGGTGTGCCAAGCCGCTTGGGATATTTGCTCGACATTGCTCCAAAAGACTTGGAAAAGGTCATCTACTTTGCAGCCTACATGGTTACTAAGGTAGACGAAGAGCAGCGTCACCAGGATCTTCCAGACTTGCAAGACGAGTTTGATACCGAGATTGGCAATCTTCGCAAGCGCCGCGACAACGAGATTGATGCGCGTGCAAAGAAAGCAGAAGAGGATCTTCACGAGCTAGAAGAGTCGGGCGAAGCAAAAGGTAGCGCAAAGTCTAAGTTGCGTGCTGGAGCTGAGCGCGAAATGTCTGCTATCCGTACTCGCTACGACGAGCAAATTCAGCGTTTGAACGCAGTTTTCGATCGCTTTAAGGGCTTGCGTGCAGGAGATATGGAAGGCGATGTTGATCTTTGGCGAGAGATGGAAGATCGCTATGGCGACTACTTTGAAGGATGCATGGGCGCGGAAGCAATCAAGAAGCGCTTGCAAGACTTCGATCTTAAGTCTGCTGCTGTAGAACTTCGCGAAGAAATCGACAATGGTACTGGTCAGCGCAAGGCGCGCGCTTTGAAGCGACTTAAGGTTGTGAACGCGTTCTTGACTACTGGAAACAAGCCAGAAGCAATGGTTTTGGACGTTATTCCAGTAATCCCACCAGACTTGCGACCAATGGTTCAGCTTGATGGTGGCCGCTTTGCAACATCTGATTTGAACGATTTGTACCGTCGCGTAATCAACCGTAACAATCGTTTGAAGAGGCTGATTGAGCTTGGCGCTCCTGAAATCATGCTTAATAACGAAAAGCGCATGCTTCAGGAAGCTGTTGATTCACTCTTCGACAACGGTCGCCGTGGCCGCCCAGTAACTGGCGCATCCAATAGGCCACTAAAGTCGCTTTCCGATATGCTTAAAGGTAAGCAGGGTCGATTCCGTCAGAACTTGCTCGGTAAGCGAGTTGATTATTCTGGCCGTTCCGTAATCGTTGTTGGTCCAAGCCTTCGCATGCATCAATGCGGTTTGCCTAAGCCAATGGCGTTGGAGCTGTTTAAGCCATTCGTTATTAAACGTTTGGTGGATCAGGGCTTTGCGCAGAATATGAAGAGCGCCAAGCGCCTTGTGGATCGCGGAGATTCCGAGGTTTGGGGCGTGCTCGAGGAAGTTATCTCCGAGCATCCTGTTCTTCTTAACCGCGCACCTACGCTTCACCGATTGGGTATTCAAGCATTTGAGCCAATCTTGGTTGAAGGTAAGGCAATCCACTTGCCACCACTTGCTTGCGCGGCATTCAACGCCGACTTCGATGGTGACCAGATGGCAGTGCATTTGCCACTTTCCGCCGAAGCTCAAGCAGAAGCTCGCAGCTTGATGATGGCATCCGACAATATCTTGAAGCCAGCAGATGGTCACACAGTTACAATGCCATCTCAGGATATGATTTTGGGCTTGTACTACTTGTCTACCGTAATCGACGGTGCAAAGGGTCAAGGCCGAATCTTCTCCTCGCTTGCAGAAGCTCAAATGGCGCTCGACAAGCACGAGATTGACATGCAGGCAAAGGTATTAATCCGCGTGCCAGAGGACTTTGTGCTACCAAAGGATTGGGAGCCAGGAGAACTTAAGGTCGTAAATCCAGAGCCAGGCAGCCCAGATGTTGTTCACGAAGAGCGCTTTAAGGATGGAACTGTTCTGTTTGCAACGTCTTGCGGTCGCGTGCTGTTCAATAGCACTCTTCCAGAGGACTATCCGTTTGTAAACCAGCAGGTTCCAAAGGGTGTTCTTTCTAAGATTGTTGACGACATTGCTACGCGCTATTCCACCGCTCAGGTTGCCGCAAGCCTCGATGCTTTGAAGGATCTTGGCTTTACGCGCGCACCTTGGTCGGGCGTTACAATGGCATTCTCCGACATTGTGCTTCCTCCAAATCGCGAGCAGATTGCGCAAGATTACGAGGATCAGGCTGCAAAGATCAACTCCCAGTACGATATGGGTCTTCTTACAGACGAAGAGCGTCGTCAAGAGTTGATTAACTTGTGGACCGAATGCACCGATAAGGTTGCAGACGCAATGCGCGAGAACTTCCACGACGACAACAATGTGAACATTATGGTTCAGTCTGGCGCGCGTGGTAACTGGATGCAGATTCGTCAGATTGCTGGTATGCGAGGCTTGGTGGCAAATCCTAAGGGTGAGATTATTCCTCGTCCTGTTAAGTCAAACTACCGCGATGGCCTTTCCGTGTTGGAGTACTTCATCTCTCAGCACGGCGCTCGTAAGGGCTTGGCAGATACCGCACTTCGTACAGCAGAATCTGGTTACTTGACTCGTCGTCTTGTGGACGTTTCGCAGGAAGTTATTGTTCGCGAAGAAGATTGCGGCACGAAACGTGGCCTTATGATGAAGATTGCGGACCGCGACGAAAACGGCAATTTGACGCTTGTTAAGGCTGCTGATGGTGGCCCATACTCGCGCTTGCTTGCTGCAGACGTGCTCGATCCAGCAGACGGTACAACAGTTTTGGCAAAGTGTGGAGACGCGCTTTCTATGGACGTTTTGCGCAGTTTGGTTGCGCACGGCGTTGAAGAAGTTAAGGCTCGCTCCGTTCTTACTTGCGAATCTAAGCGCGGCGTTTGCGCAAAGTGCTACGGCTGGTCTTTGGCTACAAGCCGACTCGTGGACGTTGGTGAGGCTGTTGGTATTGTTGCAGCACAGTCCATTGGTGAGCCTGGTACGCAGCTTACGCTTCGTTCCTTCCACTCTGGTGGCGTTGCTTCGGCAAGCGATATTACGCAGGGTCTTCCTCGTGTTACCGAGCTTTTTGAGGCTCGTACTCCTAAGGGCGAGGCTCCAATCGCAGAGTTCCCAGGCGTTGTGAAGGTAGAAGATACGGATCACGGCCGTCAAGTCACTTTGACTCCAGACGATACAACCGTTGAGCCAATCGTTTACCCAGTAACTCGCCGCGCTCCAATGCTTGTTAAGGATGGCGACCACGTTGAGGTTGGCACGCAGCTTATTGAGGGTTCTGTGGATCCTAAGAAGATTTTGCGAATCCTTGGCCCGCGTGCAGCTCAGGTGAATATTGTGGAAGAAGTTCACAACGTTTACCGTTCTCAGGGCGTTGATATTCACGATAAGCACATTGAGGTTATTGTTCACCAGATGCTCCGCCGTATTACGGTGATTGATTCTGGAGACACTGAGCTTCTTCCAGGTGAGCTTGTGGATCAGGCAAAGTTCCGTGAGGCAAATCTTGATGCCGTTAAGAATGGCGGTAAGCCTGCTGCTGGCCGACCAGAGCTTATGGGTATTACCAAGGCTTCTTTGGCTACGGATTCTTGGCTTTCTGCCGCATCCTTCCAGGAGACTACACGCGTGCTTACTGAGGCTGCTTTGAGTCAGAAGGAAGATGATCTTAAGGGTCTAAAGGAGAACGTGATTATTGGTAAGCTCATCCCAGCTGGTACTGGTTTGGCGCGCTACCGTAATGCGGATGTGTCTGCGGATCCAGAAGTTCGTGACGCTATGTATCCAAACCTTGCTGTGACTGCTGAAAATAGCACTCCATCAAACTTTGGGGAAAGCGACATGGCGGATGTTGACTTCTCTAACATTGATTTTGGAGACATGAAGCTCGGTGATGATTTTAATCCAGATGATTACCTTGACGATCAAGGTGGTCAGAGTGATTACGATGATGACATTGAGTAATCATGTGATTGCTTAATCAAGCAAATCCACTTCGACTAGCCGTTGCAAGTTGTTTTACGCATCTTGCAGCGGCTTTTTTGTTCGCTTTGACTGAGCTTGAAATTGCATAACGCGTTTCAAGCTCCTTCAAAGCGTGATTTGGCTCAGGCATAAAGTCCAGTGGACTTTATGTGCCAAATCAGCCGAGCGGCTGCTAATAGCCGTGAGGAATAGCGCGCTTAGCTGCACTACAGATTTGCGTGTTTATGTAGTGCGATTGTATGGCGACACGCCGTAAATTCGGTACAAACGCACTACAAGGCAGGTCATGTCGCTCGCGCGTTACAGCGCGCTCACGTCTTCGCTTGCGTTGAAAGCACACTGTGCTTTCAACTTTGAGCAAGCTCAGCGCTCCGAATTGCCTTTTCGCGCTACGCTTTAAGCGAAAAGGTAGGTCGTGGCGTTGCGGCAGATTGTTTGGCATTATCTACAAAAATCGCCATTGAATTTTGCACGTTTTGCTATTTATAGATCGGAGTCAAGTATAGTAAATCTTATTTATGTAAAACGAAATGTGTTTATGTGAAAAATCGAAGAACATAAATAAGAATTAAAACTTATTTGAAAGCGAGCTTAAAATGAGCGAAACACTAGTCTTAACGCGCAAAGATTACGTTACAAGAACCATAATTCGAGTTATTGCAATCGTATGCTCTATTTACGGAATGGCAATGTCTTGGGATTCAATGGCGCTAACGTATTTTACGAATCTTTCTAACTTGATGATTTGCGCGGCGTTGCTCGGCTCGCTGATTTTAGACACGCGAAGTGCGCTCAAGTCTAAAAGCGTTGAGCAGGGTGAGAAGGTTGAACAAAGTGAGCAAAGTGAGCAAACTGGCGCCTGGGTGGATTCAAAGCCAAACGCATGGTACGTTTTTAAGTTTATGATGACGATTTCAATCGCCGTCACGTTTACGCTGTACCTGTGCTTCTTGGCTCCTACAAACAAACTCGGATTTGTTGGCGCGTACATGAATAATGGGTGCTCAAGCTTATGTGTGCATTTTATAACGCCGTTGCTTGCGATTTTTGACTTTATTCTTTTTGATTACAAGTACAAGTCCAGCCGCGCTCATGTTTATTTTGCTACGATTCCGCCGCTAGCTTACGTTGCGTACGCTGTTGCGCTAAGCGAGTTTTTGGGGTTGCGTTGGGGAGATCATGCTATGGCAGCGCCGTACAACTTTTTGAACTACAAAGCGCCTGCAGGGTGGTTTGGTTTTGCGCCAAACACATTTAATTCCACAACGCTTGGAGTGGGTGTTGTTTATTTGCTTGTGATTTTTACGCTGATTTTTATTGGCATTGGAATAGCATTTCTTGCGATTAAAAACGATCGCGCGACGACCTGCCTTCGAGCTTAGAGCGTAGCGCGAGAAGGCAATTCGGAGCGCTGAGCCGCTCAAGGCAGAAGCATTGCTTCTGCGCGGCGAAGACGTGAGCGCGGTTAATCCGCGCGAACGACACGATCTGAATTGCGCTACTTATGTAGTGCGATTGTATCTAATTTGAGCATTTTTTGGTACAAACGCACTACAAGGTTACATACAAACTAAGTCAGTTGGTAGAATTGTGTTTATGTGTACGGAAGATTCTGCGCTGGATGCTGTTCAATCGTTGTTAAATGGCACTCTTAAAAACGCGCATGGACGCAACACCAATGTTTTGCTTGTTTTTGGAGCACCAAACGCTGGCAAGTCAAGCTTTGCGCTTAACTCGTTGCTTTTGGGTTTGCGTTTTGATTGGAGCGCGGCATCTGATTCGCCTTGCTTGCTTAATAATCGCGCTGCGCAGCTTTTGCTAAAAAATGCTATTCGTAGTGATATCGCTGTTGCTGCTGCTCAAAATCGCTCCACATCTGCACGAATGTCGGATTACGTAATTCAAAACTTGGGTGTTTCGCACCAATCGCGACCAGTTGGCACGCTTTCCGCACTTGCGTTTAGTTTGATTTCCGCGCGAAATAAGCTTTTTGGCATGCCTGCGCCTAAGTTGCTTAATGGCGCCGAGCAAGACGTGCTTCTTCGCGAAGTTGTGTGCGTACACGTTAATCACGTTTTGCAAGGCGATAGTGGCAATTGCAAAGTTTGCGCTCTTTTTAGCGAGTATTTTGCTAGCGACTATTCTAAGAATTCTTCGTCTAAAGATTCTTCTTCTAGTGATTCTTCTAAAGATTCTTGGATTTACACAATTTCTAAATTACAAAACGCGCAAAATAGCGAGGATTCGCTCGATTCACCTGATTCGCTAGATTCTAATTACATCTATAACATCTCTGTAAATACCGCTTTTATTCACCAACTTCGAGATATGCTCGCGCGCTTAGACGAGATGGGCATTGTAAGCGATTTTGCGGAAAAAAATATGTTGAACAGTTTGGACTCGCATCTTAGTGTTAACTCGGATTTTGTATCGTCTATTATTGTTAGCCGCATTAGAACTCAATGGAATTTGGCTTTTGCTCTTAGAAGCGAGTATGCGGATTGCGTGCGCAAAAAATATCCAAACGCTTTTAGGCTTGATTCTTCTAGGCTTTTGGCAAGTGGCGTTCAAATTTTGAACGATATTTTTAATAATTTACATTGCGATAGTGCTAATGAATCTTCGGCGGCTTGCGAATCTTGCGATTCTTCACTTGAGTTTTACGCTCTTAAACTCTTCCTTCCGCGCATGTTAGTTGTTGACGATTTTCACGACGTAACGCTTGCTGGCTTGGCTTTTCTTGAGTCGCTAGCGCGCTTGGGCGTGAGAATTGTTTTAACGGCAAATCCCGACGAATCCGTTCAATCCTTCCGCGGATCGTACCCAGATTACGTTGTTGAATCGGCGCAAAATGGCGTTATGCAAGCTGCTGTTTCTAAAATTTGCGATTATAAAGTCGAAGGATTTGGCGAAGATTTTGCAAAACAGGCGTCGCAAGATGTAAAGCGCAAAGAATCGCAAAATATACACGATTTTCTAAACCATTCAGATCGCTCAATTGCGCTAAATCTTTTTTCTGCGCGCGTTTCTCTTTCGATTGCTTCGCTTATGCCAACGCAAACGCCTATCGCCCGCAGGGCTTGGAAAATGGCCAATATTCAAGGTGCTTTTCCTATAGAAAAAATCGAATTAAATTCGCAAAAAACAGAAAATTCTTCGGTTTCTGGCGATTTGTACAGAACTCCTAGCCAAGAGATGGATTGCGTTATTTGGCAAATAAAGCGCGCTCATCTAGACAATAAGATTCCTTGGAAAAACATGGCTTTAATTGCGCACGATAATGCAACAGTTCGCGCGTTTGGCGAGCGTCTTAGAAAAGACGGTGTTCCTGTGCGCTACTCGAGCGTCACGCGCGCGCTTAGAGACGAGCCGTTTATTAAAGCGCTTTTTGCGATTATTGAGTTAGCGCAATTTAGTCAAAAAAGTGTTGATGATTTAGCAAAAAGCGTGCATTCGGGTAATTACACGCTTTATTCGATTGCACATTTTGTTCGCTCTAGAATAAAGACCGTTTTGGAAAGTCCGCTTGTGGATTCTGGCGATTACAATTGCGCGGATTTGGCGGCTGTTGATTCTCTTATGCGCTCAATTTGTTTACTTAGCGAAGTGATTTCAGGCGCAAATGCAAGTGGTGCAAAGGCGAACGGTGCAAAGGCGAACGGTGCAAATGCAAGCGGAGAAAATTCGCCATTACACGGTCTTATAGAGCAATGGAAAGCGCTTAGCAATCGCCTTTTAGGCGCAAACGAGCCATCTGCGATTGAAAGCGCAAGCGTTACGGTTGACAATCGCGTTTTTAGCGCGCAACCAAACGCAAATAGCACGCAATTTAGCATTGAGTCGTGTTATCTTTTGATTCTTAAGGCGCTTATTGACGGCTGCTCTGCGGATTCTGGCGATTTAGGTGATTCAGAAAACGAAGAGAATCAAGGCGTAAAATCTACAGAAATCTTTTCTGTTTTGCAAAAAATGCGCCCAAACAGTGTTCATATGCGTGCGTTGATGCGCGTGTTTAATATTGTTCTAAGACTTTCTAAAAATCTAAAAAATAACCTTGAAAAAGTTAAAAACAGCGGAGAAAATCAAGTTAGCTACGTTTTAAGCAAGGCTTGGAATCTTTGCAATTGCGCTAAAAAGTGGCAAATTCAAGCGCTTAGTAATAGTGATGAAGGCCGCGCGGCAAACGATAGGCTAGATGCTGCAATGCGTCTTTTTGAGTACGCGGATTCGTTCTCGTATACAGTCTCACAAGGCCAGCAGACGCCTAATGGAGTCTCGGCTGCTCCAACAATCGTGGAGTTTATTGATCAAGTTCGCCAAATGGAAATCGAAGCGGATTCGCTTGCAAGCGTGGCGCCTCTTCCAGACGCTGTGACTCTTACAACGCCTTCTGGCTCGGTTGGAAGAACGTGGGATTACGTGTGGATTCCTGCGGTTCAGCAGCGAGTTTGGCCGAATACTGCCGCTAGAAGCACTATGTTTGCTTCGGAAACGCTTGTTGATATTGTGCTAAATAGCAGGATTTTAAGTGGAGAAAGTGGAGAAAGTGGAGATATAACGTACTTTTTTGACGCGTATTCTAAAAATCCTAATGGCATTTGCGTAAGTGATAAGCAAGCGATTTTTACTGGCGAACAGCGCAGCTTGCTAATGGCAATTACGCGCGCTCGCAAGCATCTTTGCATAAGTGCGGTTAATAGTGATGATTGCGTTCCTTCGGACTTTTTGTACTACTATTTGCCAGAGATTTATTGGAGAAATCAAGACGGAAGCTGCGATTACACAGATTTTTGTGGCGATTTTGCGGCGGTTGATGCCGATGCAAGAGGTCTTGTTTGTGCGTCTAGAATCACGCTTGCTAAAGAGGAGTGTGGCTCTAATGATGGCCATAAAATGGCAAAAAATTCTACGATTCAAGATGCGTTAGATGCGTTAAATCTGTTGAAAAACAACGGAGTTGATGCAGCAAATCCAGATAATTGGGATTTTATGCGTAAAAATTACGATTCTGCGATTGATTCTGCGATTGATTCTGCGAAGCCAGAATCGCAAGCAACCGAAGAATTGCAAGAAGAATCGCCACTAAAGTCACAAGAAAAAGTCTCCACTAATAAAAATCTTGTAACTCTATCTCCTTCAATGGTAGATAAACTTTGGTCTTGCCCAGTTTGTTGCCTTTTGGAGAGTAAATTTGCTGGCCCGACTGTAGGAAGTACGGCAGCGCAATTCGGCACGCTTATTCACGAAACTGCAAGGTGGGCAAGTCAAGATGAGCATTTAGACAACGATTATTTGCGCAAAAACTACCCACAGCTTCAAGCTTTTGTTACTGGGTTTGTTGGCGCTAGCGCGCAGGAATTTTCGGACTTTGATTTTTCGTTTGATTCGTTTAGCGCTTTGCAAAAAAAGGCGATTGAAGACGTTGCAAATAAGATGATTGAGCATTATTATTCGATTTGCCCGAGTGATTCTAGTATTTCTAACGTAAAAGACCGCTACCGTTTTATAAAAAACGATTTGAATGTTCGCCGCGCGCTTTACACGATTTCTCAATATTTTGTAGGCTCGCTAAACGGGCAAAATTACCCGATTCTTGCGCAAAAAGACGAGGATGGTGTTGTAACAAAGATTCTGCCTGCACCCGAAAAGTCAAAAACAGCTAAGCCTACTATTGCAGATGTTCCTTTGGGTAGTCTTGAGGAAGCTTATTGCGAGTGCCAAATAAACGCCACTTTTGGCTTTGATGATATTCTAAACGCGTACAATCTTGCTGCTAGATCGCAAACAAGCTTGGAAGATCTTTATTCAATAATGGGATTTTTGGTAGGCGGATGGCCTAATGGCGGCTCATGCGATTTGCGCGTTAGAATCCAGGGGCGAATCGACCGCATGGAACTTAGAAAGTTAAACGACAACACGCAACAAATTCGCCTAATCGACTATAAAACAGGAAAAGTTCCTAAAACACAGCAAGTTTTTAACGATTTGCAACTTATTTGCTATCAACTGGGAATTGTTTTTTGCTCCGAAAACAACAAAGACTATGAGCAATTGCTAAAGCTTAAGCACACAAAAATCGCGCGAAGTGCGCTGTTCCACGTTGTGTATAAGGATTCTCCTGCGCAAGATAATGGCGTTGCGGAGAATATTTGTCAGCCTTCGCTGTTTGACGAAGATGGCTCGCTAAGTGCTAGTGAAATCATAAGTCGTTACAGATATTCTAACAATAATCGACTTTATGATCTTCCAAGCATTGATGCTCAAAATCCTGCGCAAGGCGTAAGTCAAAGTGCGTGGGCGGATTTTGTAGACTTGCCAATGCGCGCAAAATGGTCGCTTATGATGATATCTCGCGTATTTTTTGCTGCTGCTGCTGTTAAATCAACAAGTTTTGCTGCAGAGCCAAAAGCGGATCATAAAAATTATTGTAGATGTTTAGACGTTTGCCCTGCGTGTGCAGAAAAAGTGGACACTGTTTACGAAGTGATTGAAGGTAAAAATGAGCAATAACAACGTTAGCGCCGTAAAATCCACGCCTAATAGTGCTCCGAGTTTAGAGCAAAAAAAGGTTATAGAAGCGCCGATTAATCAAGACGTGCTAATTGTTGCTGGAGCTGGAAGCGGCAAAACGTACACTATGACTCGCCGCGTAATACATTTAATTAAAAGCAAAGTTCCGCCAGAGTCCATATTGGGTTTAACGTTTACAAATAAAGCTGCTGCGGAATTGCTAAGTCGCGTTTCTTCGGAGGTTAGCGCAAGCGGAGCAAATGGCGCAAATGGCTCAAGCGGCGCAAAGTCATTCTTAAAGCCAGAAGTTATGACGTACGACGCGTTCTTTCAATCAATCGTAAGAAGATATGGCCTTTTGGTTGGCTTTAATCAAAACACAATGCCATTAAGCGACGCTGGCGCGATGGAAATCATAAAAAGTATAATCGGAAAATATTTAGATAATCCACAAAATAACGCTAAAAATTTAAGTAAGCTATATAATTTTGACACTTTGTGTGCTGATGTTATTAATCTTTGTGCCGAAATATCGTGCTCGATGATTGGAGTAGATAGTATAGGCGAAACGTGCTCAAGCGTGCCTCAAGCTGTTCAAAAAATACGCAAGTGGAATAATGAGTTTGCAAAACACTTAAAAAATGTTATTGCAGATAGAAAAGTAGAATCGCCACTTGCGTCAAAAGCTCCAGCTATTCCGAAATACAAAAAAGTCAAAAAAACGGCTTCGATGAGCGAAGAAGACGCATTGAAAGCGTCTGCGGAAAAGTTTAAGAATGCGTGTAAAAGTTACGAAAAATATTGGGATGATTCGTGCTTGCAATTTTGCATAAATCTATACAACGCTTGCCTAAAACGAGACATTTTGCTAGATCTTGTTTTACAATTTGACGCCGAAAAAAAGCGCGTAAACATGGCGCAATTTAGCGATTTTACGATTGCAGCTTATTATTTGGTTACGCATTTCCCTTCGATTTGTGCGCAATACAGGAATCAATATTCGCAAGTTCTTTTAGACGAGTATCAAGATACTTCTACAACGCAAGCAATGCTTATAAATACGCTGTTTTATGGCGATTTTGATGCTGCAGAGGGGAATCGCACGCATGTTATGGCAGTAGGCGACCCGTTCCAAGCAATCTACTCGTTTAGAGGCGCTTCAACTGGAGCTTTTTGCAAGTTTGAACAAGACTTTAACATAAGCGCGCAAAACAAATATTCGCTAACTGTTACGCGCAGAAATTCGCTGTTTATACTAAAAGTTGCAAACGCGCTAACCGAGCCGATGCGCGCGGAAAATGGCGATAATTCAACGCAAAACGCAAGTCGTAGATTTAGCAGCATTGACGATCGCGAAGTGCAAGTGGAAACTCTAAAGCCAAAAGATGATGCTCCAAATGGAACCGTTTGCGCGTTGTTTATGCCAAATCAAGGCGAAGAAATTGATGCAGTTGTGCAATTCGCTAAGAAAATCGTTGAAAAATATGGCGAAAATCCGCTCGAACCGCAACTTGCGATTCTTTTTAGAAGTAAAGCAAAAATGCCACAATATGCTCAAAAACTGGAGGATGCTGGGATTCGCACGAGCATAGTTGGCTACTCTTCGCTTATTGAAAAGCCTGCAGTTAAAGATGTTTTGAGTTTGCTAAGAGTTGTTCAAGATCATAGCGATTCAAATTCGCTTATGCGTCTTCTTGCCACTCCTCGTTTTGCGCTATCTACTGCGGATTTGAGCGCATTGGCATCAATCGCAAATAGTGCGAATACGGAATATCTTTACAACGTGTATGCATCGGCTGGGCTTGTTGAGGATGGATTGCCTAGAAGCCAGTGGGATTCTGCCGTTCGCAATCTTAGAAATAAGGCGAATAGTGGGGAAATATCGGCGCAAGTCATAAATATTTATGGCGGAGTGTATTTAGCGGATTTGATTATGCGCGATTTTGGCGATTTTGGGGCGAGTGGGGATTCTGGCGATTCTGGTAAGTCTGCGGTTGCTGGCGATTCTGGTAAGTCTGCGGTTGCTGGCGATTATTGGGTTAGCCAAATGCGAGAAAAGCTGAGCGCACATGCATTTGCTGCAGTAAGTCGACTTAGTAAAATCCTAAATAAAGTTGATCGCGTGCAAAGAAATTCTCTAACAAGCGTTATGCAATCGGCTGTTGAAGCGCTTAACGTAGATATTGATAGCGCTGTTGGAGCGGCCTTAAAATACAAGGATTTTAGCAATCAAACAATGCTTAACGACATGCACAATGTTCTAGATTCGCTAAACGCGATTGTAGAAACGTATGTGCAAGAGATGGGCGAGTGGCAAGATGTTAGTTTGCGCGGACTAATCAATTGGATTGACTCAGCAAAAACGCTTGATTTGCAAGCTTCTGGAACAGAGCAAAATAGTGCGCAAGTTGTTTTAATGACAGTTCACCAATCAAAGGGTTTGCAATGGCCAGCAGTTGCTGTAGTTGGGCTAAACGAGGGCGCTTTTCCAAGCAATCAAGGCGATTCGCTAAAAGTTGATGATAATGGGCAAGCCAGCGCTCGCATACCGATTGAGTTTGCTGCAAGCGTGCCTTCTGCGTTGCGCGTGGATGCCAATATTTTGCCGCATTTTCCGCATACAGTAACGCGTGCCGAGGCAATGCATCCGCAAAAATCCATGCAAAGTTTAGATAGTGTGCAAAAGATTTTTGACGAGATTAAACCAGATAGAATCAAAGCTTTGTGTGATTTTGCGGCTGCTGTTCAAGAGGTGGATGCTGGCTCTGAGGATTGTGGTTCTGCGGATTCTGGCGATTTTTTGAGCGAAGAAACTCGCCGTGTGTATAATGCGTATAAATCCCAGCAAAGCGTTGATTTTATGCCATTTACGCAAAGTGAGGAGCGCGGAATCCAGCTTCACATGGACGAGCGCCACCTTATGTACGTTGCTCTTACGCGCGCAAAGTTTGCAGCGCTTTTAACTGGTTCAGCAAATTCGGGAGATTCGGAAGAAAATGGGCGTAAGCGTGCAGCTTCGGTGTTTCTTAAGGAGTCGATGGAAGCTATAAAGTCGCTTAATGGTGTGATTGAAGTTAAAAAATGCGAGGCGGAAAATTCTGGCGATTCTGTCTCTGGTGATGCTGCGAATCCTAGTAATTCTGCGGATTCTGGCGATTCCGGCGAAGACGTTTTTGGCTTTATTGCAGGTGATTTTGCAGGTGAGCTTTCTAAAGAGTTTGGAAAAATTAAAGTTCAAAGCGATTCGCGTGCTAAAGAAAGCGTGCTTGAATGGCCTTGTGCTTTGAGTGAAGATGTAGAAAATGCGCTTCAAGAATCTGCAAAGCTTGTTAAGGGTGAAGATGTTAAAAGTGAAGATTTTAATGGTGATTTTAGTGGCAATGCCGATGGCGAATCTTCCTTAATATCACATCAAAAATCGCTTTATTACCGCGCAAAAGCGTTTGTTCAAGACGCCGATTTAACATCGCAAAACGCTGGCGATTATTCTCTAGAAGACTTAGCAAAAAAGGTGGAAAAGATTTCCAACGGATCTAGGCTTAACGTAACGTCTTTGCAAAAAATAAGCAAAGTTGCGCCTGATGTAAACGCAAACGCAAACGCTAGCGCGCGCGCAAACGATCGAGTTTACAACAATCTATTGGCTTGCATTCGCCCAATTCCGTCCGTTTCGTCGATGGATGCAAATCTCGGTACAAAATTCCACGCGTGGGCGCAGCAATTTGTGGATTCGGCAGTGTCTTCTAGTGCATCCGAGTGCGCTAAGTGGCGTACTATTGTAAAAAATGGCACTTTGCTGGATGAGCAATTTATTCCTCAAGATCGCAAAGATTTGCTTTACGAGTTTAATCAGAATCGCAAGGATTCGGATTCTCAAAGTTGCGCACTAAATCAATGGAAGCAACGGCTTATAGAATCGCGTTGGGCAAAACGAGTGCCGCTTGCTGCAGAAATGCCGATTTTAATGCAAGTCGATAATACGGAGTTTGCAAATAGAATCATCAACGGCACTTTGGATGCTGTTTTTGCAGGAGGATTAGACGCTAACGACGAATCAAAACTCTACACAATCGTTGATTGGAAGACGGGTAAGCGGCCAAAAAGTGCGGAAGATATTCGCCTAAAACTTGAGCAGCTTGACTGGTATAGGCTACTGCTTGCGCGCGCTACAAACGTTGATTTAAGCTGCATTGACGCCACTCTTTACTACGTTAGCGAGGCGCGTGCGGAAAATCGCGAGATTCACGCGCTGTGCAAAACTCGTGACGAGATTTTGAGCGAGGCATCTTTTTAGAATCAACGTATTTGGTAATCTAAAAGTAGAGCATAAGCCGATTTAAGTTAGTAAAAGTAAAGTTAGTAAAAGTAAAAGAAGGACAAAATGACGGTTGAGTTTCGTCCAGTTAAAATTAACGACATTGACGCAATCGTAGAAGAATACGAGCGCACATGGGGGATTGCGAATGCTGTTGGAGCAGACGCTTCGCGCAATCTTTCTAGGCGATTCGTGCTGCACTATTTGGAGCCTTCTACTTACGGAACTGTTGCAACAATAAACGGCAAATTTATGGGGCTGCTTCTTGCGCGCGTGTACGGAGATAAAGTGCTGTTTAAGCAAGTTCAGAAGATGCTAGAAGAGCAAGAAGCAAAGATGTCTAGCAAAGACGATTCTTTGCACGTAAAAGCGCTGGATTCTGCGATTTCAATGGGTCAGATTGAGCGCAAGTTGGAGGCGATGAGCCATATAAACGACTTGACTCAGGCAGAGTTGGAGCTTTTTATTGTTTCTCCAGACGCTCGCGGGCACGGAGTCGGCGGCGGATTGTGGAAGCGCACAATGCAACATTTGCGTAGTCGCGGAGTGAATCGCTACTTTTTGCACACAGACACGGCTTGCGATGTTAGTTTCTACGATTATCACGGGCTTAGGCGAGATGCTACGTGGGCTAAAAAAGATCACGAAAAGTATGCGGATCGCGTAAAAGACCTTGTTGAGGATTTGTACATATATTCGGGCGAGCCGTTTGTAAACCGCGCCAGACGCACGCATCAGTCGCGTTGATTAACTCCGCTTTTTGTACCAAATTTGGCCAATCGTTCGCGCGGTCTAAGCGCGCGAACGTCTTCGCCGCGCAGAAGCAATGCTTCTGCCTTGAGCGGCTCAGCGCTCCGAATTGCCCTCGCACGCTACGCTCTAAGTGCTCAGGCAGGTCGTCGCGCGTACAAAATACGGAAGAATGCTTGCGCGTATTAGCTGCGCTTGCGCGTTACAATAATCCACCCAATTGACGCGATTGGAATCGCAACAAGCGTAGAAATCCACGGAACCATCATTCCGCCGTGCGAACTCCACGCGTCAATCGCAAAGCCTGCAACCATGGATCCAAGCGAAGCGCCAGTAGCCGATGCTGTTGGCAGCCAAGATAATCCTTCGGTAAGCGAATGCTCTGGAATCGTGTCTTTAACAATAAGGTTTCCAGTTGCAAAAATCGGCGAAACGCATAATCCACTTAAAAGCTCAAAAATGCTTAGAAGCACAAGTCTATCTATGTTAATGTTCATAAGAATAAAGCCAATGGTAAGCAGGCTTAGAAACACGATTAGATGAGACCAATTAGAACCGCGGAATTTATGCGAGCCAAAAATAACGGCTCCAACTAAAGACCCGCATGCAAACAGCGCAAGTTGCAAGCCGATCAGTTTGTCTAATCCTTGTGCGCGCATTGCTGCTGTAACAGATACGTCAAAGGCGCTAAAACTCATGTTAAAAACAAGGAACATAACAACAAGCGGTATAATTCCGCGGTATAGAAGCACGTTTTTTGACTTGTTTTTGCGATTTGTGTTCCTCAGCTGTTTTAGTGAAAGCCTATCTCTAAGATTTTTTGCGATTAGTTTCTTGCCATTTTTTGACGAGTCTTCCGCCGAGTCTTCCGATGTGCGGTAAGGGCCATTTTCCAGCGCAGCTCGCACATCTTCATCATTTGCGGGTGCGCTTTCTACTTGCACAATTTTAACAACCGCAGGTTGCGTGTTTTTAAGTGACAAGAACCATGCTCCGCCTAGTCCGCTTGCCAAAACTGGCACAAAAAGCTGAGATACAGGGTGAACGCTAGTGGCAAGCCACGCTGCAAGAATTGGTCCGAATATAAACACAATCTCGTCGATTCCAGATTCCAGCGCGTATGCAACGTTTAGCAGCGTGTCGTCAGTTTGACTTTTAAGAGTGTATGCCCAGCGAGTTCTAACAAGCGCGCCGAACGCAAATTGTGTAACACCCATTAAAATTGCAAGCGCAAACAGTATTGGCAAAGGTATGTGGAAAAGTGCGGCGGTTGCAAACGACAGCATGCAAACAACTTGCGCACTTAGGGCGATTACACCCACTTTTCGCTGGCCGAATCTATCAAAAAGCTTTGCATATAATGGCGTTACGGCTGCTTGCGATAGCACGTATGCGGCGCTCATAGTGCCTGCAATTGTCCAATTATTATAAATGTGGTTTAAGGCTAGAACAATTCCTAAGCCCATCATCGAAATAGGCAGCCTTGCTATTGCTCCAGATATGCAAAACGCTCGTGTTCCTTCAAAAGAGAACAATTTTGCGTAGTTTGACATAGGCGAAGACTTTTGCTGCGCCGATTGCGATGACATATTCACTTCCCTTAAATTTGTACGCGCTTAGCATGTTTAGCATGTTTAGCATGATTGATTTTTGAGTGTCTTTCTAGTCTACATTATGGCGTCAAAGTTTGCCGATGTTGTTTTGTTTTCCCGTGTTTGTACGTGTTTTGGGTCAAATGTGGTACAAAGTGCGGAAGGCAGGTCCTGTCGTTCGCACGGATTAGCCGTGCGAACGTCTTCGCCGCGCAGAAGCAGTGCTTCTGCTCTAAGCGGCTCAGCGAGTCGAAGTGATTTCTCGCGCATTATGCAGCTCGAAATCGTCGACTCGCACGCAGATTAGTCGCGTCTATTGCGATGTGATTGTTTTTACGATTTTTTGCGATTGTATATAGAGATTATCTTTTGAAGAAAAGTATTGTAGAATTAGAGATAATTGATTTTCTCTAATAAAAATGAGAAACAAGAATTTTAGAAGGTGCGTAATGTTTGGTTCACTTATTTGCTCGGCATCTGGATTTGCTAACATTCAATCAGGTTCTGCAATACTTGGCTCCATGATTTTTGCAATCGTGGTTGTTCTTGTTGGTATTGGAATTAAGATTTGGAAAAAATACGGCAAGCACTAGAGTGCATTAGAGTATTTGATTGCTAGAGCATTAGATTTAGCTTAATATTTTCGACTTTTATTTTTTACGGCATTTTTGTGATTGCCGCTTTTGTTGACGTGCGAAGTCGCAGTTTTGTAAATCCGTTGAGGCTTAACGCTACAATAGAGCAGATGAGTGATACAACGATGCAATCGACGGATGAGATTCTTGCAGAGATTGTAGACTCTGTAAAAATTCCTCAATCCTCAGATATAAACAATAAAAAGTCAACAAAAACTGTGAAAAAAGAAAATAAAACTACAAATAAAAATACAAAAACTAAAAAAACTAAAGACTCTGAATCGAATAAGGTGAGTAGGGCATCTAAAGGATTTAAGTCTCCTAAAAGCTCTAAAGCCACTTACAATGCGCTTCCGCCAGTGGTAAATGATCAGCGAGAGGGCGCGCTTGTTGCGCCTCCAAAGTATCGCAAGGGGTCAATGCGAATCGTTCCGCTTGGTGGATTGGGTGAAATTGGCCGAAATATGAACGTTATTGAATATAACGGCCATATTTTGCTTATAGATTGCGGAGTGCTTTTCCCAGAAGAAGAGCAGCCAGGCGTGGATCTGATTTTGCCAGACTTCCACTACATTCAAAACAGACTAGATAAAGTAGACGCGCTAGTTTTAACGCACGGCCACGAAGACCACATTGGCGGCGTGCCGTATTTGCTTAAAATGCGCCCAGATATTCCGCTAATCGGGTCTAAGCTAACTCTTGCGTTTGTTGAAGCAAAGTGCGAAGAACACAAGATTAAGCCAAAAACAATTCAAGTAGAAGGCCGCTCAAAGCTAAAAGTTGGCCCATACAATTTGGAGTTTATTAGCGTAACGCACTCGATTCCAGACGCTCTTGCTGTTTGTGTAAAAACGCCAGCGGGAACGATTATAGACACTGGAGATATTAAGCTAGATCAGCTTCCATTAGACCATAGAATCACCGATTTGGTTGAATTTGGAAAGCTTGGCGAGCAAGGAATTGACCTATTAATGGCAGACTCCACAAACGCTGAGGTTCCAGGATTTGTTAAGCCAGAAACTTCGATTGGCCCGGCTTTGGATCAAGCGTTTGCTAACGCATCGCGCAAGATAATCGTAGCAAGCTTCTCTAGCCACGTTCACCGCGTTCAGCAAGTGGTAGATGCTGCGCACAAGTATGGCAGAAAAGTGGTGTTTGTTGGGCGATCAATGGTTAGAAATATGTCGATTGCGGCCGATCTTGGCTACTTGCATATTCCAGAAAATACTGTTGTAGATTTAAAGCAAGCAAAAGATATTCAAGACGACAAGCTTGTGTATATGTGCACGGGGTCTCAAGGCGAGCCAATGGCAGCACTTGGGCGAATCGCAGACGGAATACACAAAGATATTACAGTTAACGAGTTCGATACCGTTATTCTTGCAAGCTCTCTAATTCCAGGAAACGAGCACGAAGTTTATAAGGTTATTAACAAGCTTGTGCAAATGGGCGCTCGCGTAATCAACAAAGACAATGCTGCAATCCACGTATCTGGTCATTGCAATGAGGGCGAGTTGCTCTATTTGTACAACATTGTTAAGCCAAAGTGCGCTATGCCAATCCACGGAGAACACAGGCATCTTGTTGCAAACGGTTTGATTGCTGTTAAAACGGGCGTGGATCCTAAGAATGTTGTTTTGGCAGAAGATGGCGATGTTGTGGATTTGTACCACGGAAACGCTGCTGTTGTTGGCTCTGTTCCATGCGGATACGTGTACGTTGACGGCGATTCCGTTGGCGAGCTTACAGACGAAGAGCTGGAAAAGCGCAGAATCCTTGGTACGGAAGGCTTTGTGTCTAGCTTTGTAGTAGTAAATACAGATAGCGCAGATGTTGTAGCAGGTCCTAAGATTTACTTGAATGCTGTTGCAGAAGACGAGTCTGATTTTGAAAAAGTTCGATCTCAAATTGTTTTCCAGCTTCAAGACGCTATGATGCATGGCGAGAAAGACACGCACAAGCTTCAGCAGATTATGCGAAGAACGCTTGGAAGTTGGATTGCGCGCGCGTTGCGTAGAAAGCCAATGATTGTGCCTGTTGTTGCGGATCTTGCGCAAAAGGATTAGTTTGCGATTAGTCAAGGACTAGTCAAGCGATAATAGCCACGTAAAAATCATAAATAAAGTAAAATCACCATAAATACACAAGTAGATACACAATAAACACAAAAGGGAGTTAATATGCCAGGAGCAAATCTTACTCGCGTAGAAGCTGCGGAGCGTTTTAGCGCTATCCAAATGCCAATTCACTACACTGTTGCACTCGATTTAGGCAAGGGTGGCCGCGACTTTAAGTCGCACACAAAAATTGAGTTTGGCGCAAAAGCTGGTGAAACAAGCTTCCTCGATTTGATTGCAAACAGCGTTGAATCCGTTGTGCTTAATGGCGAATCTCTTGACGTTTCTAAGGTTTTTGCAGATAGTCGCATCGAGCTTGCAAATTTGGCCGAGCACAACACAGTAGAAGTCGTAGCAAATTGCCAATATTCCAACACGGGCGAAGGATTGCATAGAAGCGTGGATCCTTCCGACGGCAACGTTTACCTTTATACGCAATTTGAAGTTCCAGACGCTCGCCGCGTTTACGCAGTGTTTGATCAGCCAGATTTGAAGGCTGTTTTTGACTTTAGTGTGGATGCTCCAGAAAGTTGGATTGTGACTTCCAACATGCCAGTTAAGAGCGAAACTGCGATTGAAGGCCGTAATACGGAAGACGGCACTTTGGAAAATGGCGTTGTAGAAGGCATGAAGCGCTGGGTGTTTGAGTCAACTCCAAAAATGAGCTCCTACTTAACTGCGATTTGCGCAGGTCCTTACGCGCAATGGCACACGTCTTACAACAATGAGGACGGCCGCGTAGTTCCAATGGCAATGTACTGCCGTCAAGCACTTAAAGACGCGTTTGCAAAAGACGTTGACTACTTATTTGACATTACAAAGAAGGGCTTTGCTTTCTATGCTAAGACTTGGGGAGTGCCATACCCATACGCAAAGTACGATCAGATTTACGTGCCAGAATACAACGCTGGAGCTATGGAAAACATTGGTATGGTTACGATTCGAGACCAGTACGTGTTTGAATCCAAAGTTACAGACGCTTATGCTGAGCGCCGCGTTGTAACAGTTTTGCACGAGCTTGCACACATGTGGTTTGGCGATTACGTAACAATGAAGTGGTGGAACGATCTTTGGCTTAACGAGTCTTTTGCCGAGTTTACGTCTACTCTTGCAACTGCTGAAGCAACCGAATGGCATGACGCTTGGAGCACTTTTAATTCTGGCGAGAAAAGTTGGGCGCTTAATCAAGATCAGCTTCCAACAACGCATCCAATCGTGGCTCCAATCAACGATTTGAACGACACTTCCGTTAACTTCGACGGCATTACTTATGCAAAGGGTGCTTCTGTATTGAAGCAACTCGTAGCGTATGTTGGACGCGAAAAGTTCTTTGAAGGAATTCACAACTACTTAAGCAAGCATGCTTATAGCAACGCAACTTTGGCTGATTTGTTGCACGAGTTAGAGCTTACAAGCGGACGCGATCTTAAGTCTTGGAGTGCGCAATGGCTTGAAAAGGCTGGAATTAACACGATTTCTACCGAAGTCGAAGAAGCTAGCGACGGCACTATTGCTTCTTTGCGCTTGCGTCAAAGCGCGCCAGTTGAGCATCCAGTTTTGCGTGCACATCGCTTGGCTGTTGGATTCTACAATGTGGACGAAGCAAGTGGCGAAATTGTGCGCACAAAGCGAATTGAACTAGATGTTGACGGCGAAGTGACGGAAGTGGCGGAAGCGCGCGGATTGCAAAGGCCTGCGCTTATTCTTGTAAACGACGACGACTTGACTTACACAAAGTTGCGTTTTGACGAAAAGTCGCTTGAATTTGCTGCAGAAAATCTCTACCGCTTTAAGGATTCTTTGACTCGCTCGCTTATTTGGCTTGCATTGTGGGATATGACTCGCGACGCAGAATTCCCAGCAGAGCGCTTTGTGGAACTTAGCCTTAAGGCCTTGGCAACAGAGCACGAATCAACTACTTTCCGCTATGCTCTTGGTCAAGTAAAGGTAACTGCAAGCCACTATGTTGTGCCTGAGCGCCAAGCGCAAGTTGCAAAGCATGTTGCTCACGAACTATGGCAGTTGGCTTTGGCAGCTAACGCAGGATCGGACGAGCAATTCCAGTTGCTAAAGGCTTATCTTGGATACGGCGAAGTTGGAGATAGTGAGTTTGTGCAAATCGCTAACGGATTGCTTGACGGTTCTGTGTGCTTAGAAGGTTTGGAAATCGACAACGACTTGCGTTGGAGCATTCTTATTGCTCTTGCAGGCGTGAACGCTTTGGACGAAGCTGGAATCGATGCGGAACTTAAAAAGCGCGATACTACCGAGAATCGCGAATATGCTTACCAAGCTCGTGCGGCTCGATCAACTGCAGAAGCTAAGGATTGGGCTTTCGAACAGGCTTTGCGTAATCTTGATTTAACTAATATGCAGATGGGTGCTGTTGTTGCTGGATTTGCAAGCACTGCTAAAGGTGATTTGGTTAAGCCTTATGTTGAGCGCTACTTTGCGGAAGTTGAGTGGATTTGGAAGAATCGCACATTCCACATGGCGGAAACTTTGATTGAAGGCTTGTATCCAAATTATGCGGATGTAGACGAATTAGTTGAGCGCGGGCAAAGCTGGCTTGATGAGCATAAGGATGCCGACCTTGCTTTGCGTCGCATGGTGCTCGGCAAGCTCGATTCTTCTCGACGCACGCTTAAAGTGCAGCATTACAACGCTTCGCTCTAGTTTTTTGCAATCAAATAGCAATTTTCAATGTACATTCCTAATAAGAAAATAGGGAAATGTAGATTGAATCTAAGCTGATTAAAGTTAGGTTGATTAAAGATTAAACTAATTAAAGTTAGGTTGATTAAAGATTAATTCAAGGAGTCGCAAGATGGCAGAAGATATGCATCAATCAACGCCAACAATACATGGCGAGCAACTAAACGCGGATGGCACGCAAAAAGCACAAGACCGCGTAAACAATCGATCTTTGCGACCAAACAGCGATTCCTTTAAAGAGTTTATGACTAGCGGCTGGGATAACCAGGAGCCTCAAATCGAACCGCTTGAATCGTCGAAATACACACCAGCGCGTCTAGAAGCGCTTGGCAAGCGATTCCCAGGCGAGCGCCTTGTTATTCCAGCAGGCCAGCCAAAAGTGCGAAATAACGATTGTGACTACGCTTTTAGGCCAGACACAACTTTCGCATATTACACTGGCTTGGGCCAGGATTACGAGGCAGGCGCTGTTCTTGTGCTTGAGCCAGTGCAAGCAGGCAGCGACGAGGAAGCAGCAGGCAAAACCCACATTCCTCAGCTTTTTGTGGCACCTCGCGCAGACAATAGCACTGCAGCATTCTATAAAGACCCACACTACGGCGAATACTGGGTTGGCCCTCGCGCAGGACTTAAAGAGCTTAAGGCTATGACTGGCATTGAAACGCGCGATATTGCCGAGCTTGACGACGCGATTGCAAAAAACGTTAGCGACGATAATAGCGCTGCCGAAAGCGTGCGCGTGCGAATTGTGCGCGAGTCGGATGCTGATCTAACTGCGCGCGTAGATGCTTTAAGAGAAGCGAGCGGATTTAGCGACGAAGATGCAAATATTGCTGCAGACGATAAGTTGCACGAAGTGGCTGCCGAAGCGCGAATGCTTAAAGACGCTTACGAGATTGGCGAAATGCGCAAAGCTGTTGCTGCTACAAAGTTAGGCTTTGAACGCATGCTTACGCGTTTGCCTCAAGCTTTGGGCAAGGAGCATTCTGAACGCATGATTGAAGGCGCTTTTAACTCCGTTGCTCGAGAAGTTGGAAACGAAGTTGGCTACGATACGATTGTTGCTTCTGGCAAGCACGCTCCAATTTTGCACTGGATGCGCAACACGGGCGTGGTTTCTAGCGGAGAACTTTTGCTTATTGACGCAGGCGTGGAAGTCAACAGCCTTTACACAGCAGATATTACGCGAACTTTCCCAACCAATGGCAAGTTTACGGATTTGCAAAAGAAGCTTTACCAGTGCGTTCTCGACGCTCAGCAAGCTGGTTTTGAGGCTGCTAAGCCAGGTGCTACCTACAGCGATATTCACCACGCTTGCATGCGCGTGCTTGCAGAGCATTTGCACGAGTGGGGCATTCTAAAAGTTAGCGTTGAGGAATCGCTTTCGCCGCAAGGTCAGCAGCATCGTCGCTGGCATGCGTGTGGTGTTGCTCACCACTTGGGTCTAGATGTTCACGATTGCGCTCAAGCTCGCTACGAGGCTTATCAGGGTGCGAAGATTACTCCAGGAATGATTTTCACGATCGAGCCTGGCTTGTACTTTGCTGCCAATGATCTTATGCTTCCGCCAGAAATGCGCGGAATCGGAATCCGCATTGAGGATGATGTTTTGATGACGGAGAATGGTCCTGAATGGCTTTCTATCGATATTCCTAAGCAAATCGAAGATGTTGAAGCTTGGATGGCTCAGCGCGCTGCTAAATAGTGTGCTGCTATCTAAACGGATTATCTAAGATTATCTAGGATTATCTAGGATTATTTAGAATCATCTAAGACTATCTAAATTAATTATCTAATCTTTACGCAATAATGTTGTTATAGCACTTAGTTGTTATAACAACATTACTTTATTGCGGTTTATGTGGCTTGTGTGCTGCATATGCTTTATATGTTTCATGCGTTTTATACATTTATGTGTTTTATGCATTTATGTGACTTGTTGCAATAAAGATGTTGATTAACGAGTCGCAGCCAAAATCATCGATACTCTCGAAAGGAATACAATGACTAAGCCAATCGTTCTTTCACTTGGAGAACTACTGTGGGATTTGCTTCCCCAAGGAAAACGAGTTGGAGGTGCTCCAGCGAATTTTGCGTATCACGCGCAATGTAATGGTGCAGAAAGCTACGTTATTAGTGCTGTTGGAGAAGATTCTCTTGGCAATGAACTTGTTGAAGAAGTTGAAAAAGCAGGAATTAAGCACGTTATTCAGCGCAATGCTTGGCCAACTAGTACGGTAGATGTTTCGCTTAGAAATGGCATTCCAGAGTACACGATTGTGCGAAACATTGCGTGGGATCATATTGTTTATACGCGCGAACTTGTGGATCTTGTTAGCAAAGCAGACGCGATTTGCTTTGGAACTCTTAGCTTAAGATCGCAAGAAACCCACGATACTGTTTTGGAGCTTTTAAAGCACGCAAAGCCAAACGCCATGAAGTTCTTCGACATAAACATTCGTAGCGATCATTATTCAAAGGATTTGATTGACGCTCTTCTTAAAGAGGCAACTGTTTTTAAGCTTAACGATTCCGAGCTGCTTCTTCTTAGAGATATGTTCAATATTCGCGAAACTTCCGACAATGAGGCTTGCAAATGGTTCCAAGCTCGCTATGGTTTGGATTACGTGATTTTGACTGGCGGATCTACTTTTAGCGCAATCTTTACTAAGAATGGCGAAAGCTCTACCTACCCAACTCCTCATGTGGAAGTTAACGATACGGTTGGCGCTGGAGACTCATTCTCTGGTACTTTTACTGCAAGGATTTTGGCTGGCGATTCGCTTAAAGACGCGCATCGTGCTGCAATCAACACTGCTGCGTACGTTTGCACTCAAGCAGGAGCGTGGCCAGAGTACCCAAGTGAAATCCCAGACTATCTTTCTAAAGCAGGACTGTAGGCTGCAAGAATATAAATAAAAGCTTCAACTTGTTAGATGAATTAGGTAATTCCTAGAATCAAACGAGTTGAAGCTTTTTTATACGCCATTAAGGCGATTATTTAGTGGGGCCTCAGGGGCTTGAACCCTGGACCGACGGATTATGAGTCCGTTGCTCTAACCGACTGAGCTAAAGCCCCACGCTAACAAAGTTAGCAACGACTAGATTAGCACACACCCATAAACGTTTAACACGCTGTTTAACACACTACGATTAACGTGTTGTTTAGCACGCAAAGCGCATGGGTGCGCGCAAGACAAGTCGCAAGCAGCTTTAGAGTAAATAGTTATGCTACTACTTCTTGGTCTCTTCCAGAAGCAAAATTGCTCAAAGCTCCAGTCTTACGAACTGCAACGAACAGAAGCCAAGGAACAATGCCTGCAATCACAAAGCCGCTTATAAGTTCGCAAATCATGTGAATTGTAAGATAGTTTGCGCTCTTGCCCTGGTAAACCACAAACATTAAGTAAATACCATATTCAAGAGCGGTAAGCGTGCCAGAAATTACGCTTAAAGTAAGATTGTACTTTTTGTAGCGAGCGATAGCAAAAGGAAGCTCGCTAAACACGGCTTGCAAAGCAGCAGAAGCTAAAACCATAAACGCAGAGAATTGCTGGCCAAGAATGTTCTCAAACACGGCGCCAACAACGTTTACGTAAATTGCAGCACCAGGCTTGCGGATTAAAAGAAGAGCAAGTGGGCCAGAAAGGTACCAAACGCCGTGCAAAATGCTGCCAAATCCAGGCAAAACAGTGCGCAAAATAGGGGAGATTTGGGAGAAGAACACAATGGTAAAGCCCCAGTAGATTATGCCAAACAAGGCGGCTAGAGCGGCGCCGAGCGATATATCTGCAACGCGCCATTTAAGACTTGCGATTGTTGTTGGTGCAGGATTTGCGTTTGCACGAGCCTTATCGGTTATTGGAGTTTCGGATTGTGCGGAGTATTGTGCGTTTTCTTCGCTTTGATTGTTTGCGGATTCGTTGCTTAGAATATCACTCATTAGTGTTCCTAACTATTGATTGCTGCGCATTGTAATTTCTTTGAGCGTTTCTCGACCTACGCAGCCTGGGCAGAAACGCCAACGTGTACTTTACCATTTAATCGCCACTAACACGCCTTTATGCGCTAGTTTTGTGCGATTTGTAACGTTTTTGATTATTGCAGAAATCTATAACGCGCTATAAAACCGATTATTCAACGCAAACGCTATCTCCGCTTTTTGTATCACGACACGCCGTAAATCAGGTACAAAAACACTACAGTTATTAATCTAGATAGTTGGAAAAATGAGCGAAACGTAAATCCGAAAACGTAAATCCGAAAACGTAAATCCGAAAACGTAAATCAAAAATGGGAGCACAAAATGTCGATGGAACATCCAAATCGCACCAATGAGCGAATTGTTGACGTTGAGCGAGATATTATGAGCCGCGCTCCAGAGCATAACAAGACAAATCTTGATTTAGATAGAATGCGCTTAATCCTCGATATTTTGGGGCATCCAGAGCAGTCTATGCACGTGATTCACATTACTGGCACAAACGGCAAAGGCTCCACGGCGCGCATGGCAGAGGCGATCTGCCGCGCGTACGGTTTGCGCACGGGTCTTTACACTTCGCCGCATTTGCAACGCGTAAATGAGCGAATTATGATTGACGGCCAAGAAATTAGCGATGACCAGTTTGTTGACGTGTTTGATCAAATGAAAGACATTATAAACATGGTTGACGCTCGCATGGATGCTGACGGCAAGCCGCGCATGAGCTTTTTTGAAGTGCTTACAGCTATGGCGATTTGGGCCTTTGCCGACGCTCCTGTAGACGTTGCTGTGATGGAAGTTGGCATGGGCGGCGAATGGGACGCCACTAATGTTATGAACGCGGATGCTGCGATTATTGGCCCTGTAGACATGGACCACATGCAATGGCTTGGAAACACGGTTGAAGAGATTGCGCGCACAAAGGCTGGCATTATTAAGCCAAATTGCACTGTGATTTTGGGGCCGCAGCCACACGAGTCGCAAGTTTTGCCGATTATTCAAGAGGTGGCAAATCGCAATAATGCCAAGCTTTTGTGTGACTTTAGTGACGGCAGCGGCGAACTAGAGGTTGTTTCGCGCACTCCAGCTGTTGGTGGTCAAGTTGCCACTTTGCGAACTCCAAATGGCACTTATGAAGATGTGCCGATTGATAAGTTTGGTGTGCATCAGTCGCATAATGCTTTGGCGGCGCTTGCCGCTGCGGAGGTTGTTCTTCCTGTAAATGGCGCTTTAGACGGCGATTTGGTTGCCGAGGCTTTGAGTCAAGTTAAGGTTCCTGGCCGAATTGAGCAAGTGCGCACTTCTCCAACGATTATTATTGACGGCGGCCACAATGTTAATGCTGCTGAGTCGCTTCGTAAAACAATCGAAGAAAACTATAATTTTGAGCAGCTCATTGGCGTTGTGGCAATGATGGCAGATAAGCAAGTTGAAGAATACTTGGGTGTGCTTGAGCCGATTTTAACTAAGATTATTGTTACGCGTAACTCTTGGCGAGACCGCGTTATGGACCCTAAAGATTTAGAGAAGATTGCGATTGGCGTGTTTGGTAAAGATCGCGTGATTCGCGTTGACGATCTTCCAGACGCTATTCAAACGGCAGTGAATCTTGTTGACGAAGATGATGAACTTGGAGTGGGGTATGGGCACGGAGTGCTGATTTGCGGCAGCTTTGTTACGGCAGGAGATGCGCGCACTATGCTGATTGAGCGCGTTAATCCAGACTTAAAGAAGCCAAAAGATCAACGCGCTAATATTCATCCAAATCTTGCGGAATGACTTTAGCTAAAGAGGTGATTAGCTAAATAAGCGTTTAATAATAAACGAATCTCCTTCGTAAGGAACATGTTTGTTGTGCACCTTTATCCAGCGTTCGTCGCCCTTTCCGATAGCAAGTATTATGTTTAGTCTGTTGTTCTCTCTAGCATCTTTTCTTGCTTCTTCAACACTGTACTCAATAGCTTCAGCTCTGTTTATAATAATTCGCGATTCAACGTTTGGATTGGTTACGCAAGATTGCATGTATTTGCAAATGTCCATTTCGTCTTCGACATTTGTGTCTTCTTGAGTGAACACAAATTGGTTGATTCGATCTTGTGCGGCTTGAACTATTTCTTTTCTCCTGTCAACGGCTTTGTCTCCCGTGGATCCTGTTACAAGCGTGATTCTAAGATCATTGTTACCGTATTTGTCGTATACGAAGTCGACAACAGATTTTGTGGAAATGTAGTTGTGTGCGTAATCAACTATGGCAACTGTATTGGATTTTGTGTCTTTAAAGACTTCCATTCGCCCCGATATTTGAACGTTTTCTATAGCATGTAGGGCTTTTTGATCTGTGTTTTCATTTATGCTTAATGCGTTTGCGATTGCGATTGCTGCAGTGGCGTTCTCGTAGTTAAAGTCGCCAGCAATCTTTAGATTGAATTTGTCTATAGCGCTGTAATTAGGCATGTCTTGATTTACGTACTCGTTAGCTTCGCCTTCTAAGATCGCAATACAATGCTCTTGTGAACTTGGTAATCCTTGCGATTCATCGGATTCTTGCGATTCTTGCAACTCTGGTATCGCTACATATCTTGGCAAAACAAGCTCTGGGTATTTTTCGCTGTTTTCGTAAGGATGAATATCGGAATAATCGCTGCATTCTGTGCAATTACAAGTGTTTCCGTCTAGTTCTTCTTTGTGTATTCTGGAAAAAGTCGTGACTTTTACGCCATTTTTTTGTGCGTCTTGAAGAAGCAAATCCGCATGCGCGCAATCCGCATTAAGCACAAGTGCATCCGTATTTTTTACGATTTGACGCTTGCAATACAAATAATCTTCAAAAGTCGGGTGTTCGATTGGGCTTATGTGATCTGGGCTAATGTTCAAAAATGCCGCAACATTAAAGTGCAATCCATACACGCGGTTGACTTTGTATGCTTGCGACGAAACTTCCATAACAAGGTATTTCATGCCATTTTCTACGGCTTGGCTCATCATTCTAAACGCATCTAGGCTTTCTGGCGTAGTCAAGTCCGACTCAACATATGTTTTACCATCTAAGCAATTGTCTACCGAAGAGAATAGCGCCGCTTTGCCATTAGAATGTGCGTTCAAAATAGCATGAGTAAAGTATGCTGTGGTTGTTTTGCCTTTTGTTCCCGTAATGCCAATAGTCGTAAGCTTTTCTTGCGGGTTGTTAAAGAATGCTGCCGAAAGTAAGCTCATAGCTTTATGAACATCTGTTACAATCAATCCAACCGCATTTGTGTAATCCGCGTAGCAATCCTGCGCAACGTATGTGTTTAAGCCATTTTTATCTGCGTCTTTAAGATATTCTGGCTTAAAATTGCCTTTAATAAAAAGCAATGTGTTTGGCTTAATATCGCGCGAATCGTACGTTATGTGGCTGTACGGCTTTGAGTGTGCACTAAAATCGCTAGCATCTATTGACCAAGTTTGGTCGTTTTCGTGCGTTAAATCGTCATGTTTTTGCGCACTTTTATTTTGTATTATTTCTCGCAAAAGATTTTGCTTTAACAAAATATTGCATGCTTCGTCTAAAGATAATTTTTGTAAAGACATTTTGCTTTTCCGTGTTGTTTTTCGTGTTATTTTTGTTATTTGCGTTTTATTTTAGTTGATTTTATTTTAGTTGTGTTTATTTGATTCGTGCGGCTGCTTGCGATTTTTCCGCGTTCATCTTGTGTATCTTTTGCAAAATGCGAAAAATGCACTAAATGTGCAAATTGTGCAAGAATCGCTACTAATTACAGCCAGTTTCCTTCGCTAGCTGGTCTTCCTTTAGACTTAAGCCAGCTATCAAAGCTTAATTTCCACTTTGCGTAAGCGTCTCGTTGCCAATTCATAATCTCGCATAATTTAAGATTTGCAACGTTTTCGTGCAACTCGCTTATAGGCTCAATCAAATCAACTGCAGCAACTGTATCTGCTGTAGCATCGTGAAAATTGCCAATTGGATCTACTCCATAAAACTGCGTTGTGTAAGTAAGAGTTCGTTTGCCAGTGCGCTTAGAAATGGCTCTATCTATAACAAGTGGGTCTACAACAAGCATCTCGCCGCCATTAATCGTGCTTTTTGGGCGATTTTGCAAAGAGTCAAGACTCCATCTTTGCAAATCATGGTTTAGCATTTTAACGTCGAAAGGCGCATTGTATGCAAGAAGTGGAATATTCTTGCTTTGTGCAAGGCTAATGGCTTTTCCAAGTAATTCGATTTCTTGAGTTGGATCGCCTCCGTTTTCTTGCAAAAACTCGTTTGTAAAGCCGTTTACTTCGCTTGCTTTAGGGTTGATTTGCTTATGCGGGTTTACAAGCCACGTTGCAATAACGTCATTGTTACGCCCACGCGCTGGGTCTCTAAAAACGAGCGTTGCAGAGCATATTGAATCACTGCCAATAATTGCGCCCGTTGTTTCTGTGTCGAAGCCAAGCAGCATTGATTTGCACAATGTTGTGTTTTTATCTTGCTGCGGTGCTTTTTCTAGTGCTTCTAGCAACTCATCTATGTTCTTTGCCATGCAATAATCCTAGAATGCAGCGAAGACCCTTGCGTGCGTTTTTGAGTCGTTTGGTTGTTTGATTAAAAATCACGTAAACAAAAAACCCACGGTAATAAATCCGTGGGCTTTTAGTTACAAATTTATACGCAAATCAAACGTATTAAGCATTTGCATTAAGCATTTGCATTAAGCATTTGCATTAAGCATTTGGCCTTTTGCCGTGATTTGCTGCCTTTTTGCGGCGAGCCTTGCGTTTGCGTCCACGCATACCCATAATAAACTCCTAACGATTAAAATGAACAACCTTACGGATTATCGCACGTTGCCACGACGTTTGCTAACTTTAAGCTAGAATATTTGCCACAGTTGCGTTAAGCAAGCTAACCAAATCGTTTGGATTTAGAACAACGTCAAGACCGCGTTTTCCTCCAGAAACAAGAATCTCGTCAAAGTGCATAACGCTAGCATCCAGAACGGTTTCGTGATGAGTGCGCTGGCCAAATGGGCTGATTCCTCCAACAACATAGCCACTTTCTCGTTGAGCTACATCTGGGCTTGTCATGCTTGCTTTTTTGGCATTTACCGCGCTAGCAATCGCCTTCATGCTTAATCGGGCGTTTACTGGCACAATGCCGACTACGCGCTTTTCGCCTGTGTCTACCATAAGCGTTTTGCAAACTTGTTCAGCATTTACGCCTAATTTTTGCGCTGCTTCCATGCCGTAGCCGTCATCCATATGATCTGCATCGTGTTCGTAATCAACAACGCGGAATGTGATTCCAGCGTTTTCTAACTGTGCGATTGCTGGCGTTGCTTTGCCTGTTGCAGCATGTTTTTTGCCCATTTTTACCCCCATGTGCAATGCGTTGCGAAAACCCCCTGCGATGAGTCACCGCAAGGGGTTTGTAGCTTTATTTAGCTTTACTAGACTAGCTTTACTAGACTATTTAGCTTTATTTGTTTCGCTAATTTTACTCAGCAATCTCAGCAAAGTAAAGCAATGTGCGAATCATGTTAGCAGTAAAGCCGTATTCGTTGTCGTAGAAGGTAACGGTACGAGCCAAGGTTACGCCGTCAACAGTGTTAACGTCGGTTTGAGTTGGATCGAAAACGCCACCGTGGGTATCGCCAATAATGTCGGAAGACACAATGCTATCGGCGTTGTAGCCAAAGTAATCGCAGTTTTCGAATGCCTTCTTAAAGGCTTCGTTGATTTCTTCGGTGGTTGCTGGCTTCTCGAGAACAGTAGTCAACTCGGTAACGGATCCATCTGGAACCTGAATACGCTGAGCGTGACCCTGAAGCTTGCCATTAACCTCTGGAACAACCTTGCCGATTGCCTTAGCAGCACCAGTGGAGTGCTCGATTGTGTTGCAAGCAGCAGAACGGTTGTTGCGTGGCTTGGAGCCGCGTGGGCCGTCGAGAATCATCTGGGTGCCAGTGTAAGCGTGGATAGTGGTCATAAAGCCAGACTTAATGCCCCACTTATCTTGCAAAAGCTTAACCATTGCAGCCATGGAGTTGGTGGTGCAAGAGCCAGCAGACACAATGTTATCGGTTGGCTTTAAGATCTCTTGGTTTACACCAAACACAACGGTTGGAGTGGTTTCGTCTTTAGCAGGAGCAGAGATAAGAACCTTCTTAGCTCCAGCGTTCAAGTGAGCCTGGGACTTTTCTGCAGAAGTGTAGAAACCAGTGCACTCGAGCACGAACTCAACACCATCGTTCTTAACCCATGGAATGTTGTTTGCGTCTTTTTCGGCGTAAACCTTGTAAGTCTTGCCATCTACTACGATTGCGTCTTCGGTGGAAGTCACCTCAACTGGGGTGCCATCGTCGTGGCGGAAAGTGCCATGAGTGCTGTCGTACTTAAGCAAGTAAGCAAGCATTGAAGGAGTGGTCAGATCGTTGATGGCTGCGACTTCAATATCGCCAGCTTGACCGCCACGAGCTTGAAGCTCAAAAATACGACGGAATGCCAAACGGCCGATACGTCCAAAGCCGTTAATACCAATCTTGACTGTCATGTGGAATCTCCCTTGAGTGAAACCTTAACGCACGGTTTTTGCGATTTTTCGCGATTTTTAACAATACGTTTTTGGTCTTCGTTATTTAAACTAACATGTTTATTTTAATGTGCGGTATGTACTACGTTAGTGCATCATTTTGTACTACACTTGCGCAACATTTTGGCCTTCTTTGCTACATTTTGCGTTTCTAAACTAGCTATGTGTATCTATTATTTTATAGAATCATAACCATTGCATATGCAAAGGTTACAAGAATTGTGGTATGCTGTTTTTATGAAGAAAAGTACGCAAGTCTTAGAAGGTCTAGAGCATAAAGCTAAAGTCACTGTTAATATTATCCCTAGCAAAGATTCAAATGTAACCGCTGGGCAAGCATCGCGTATTATCGGCGTTTCTATAGATACTATACGACGTTGGGCAAAACTGGGACTTTTAATATGTGTTAGGGATTCAAACAACAAACGACTTTTCAAAATTTCAGACTTGGAACGTATTAAAAATCGTTATGAAAATCATAGTGAAAATAAAAAATCTCATTTTTTTGTGTTAAAAAACAATAAAACTCGCTTTACGTCAATTGAGTTATTTGCTGGCGCTGGAGGAACTGCACTAGGAATGAGTAACGCTGGTTTTAATCATTTAATGTTAAATGAGGTAGACAAATATGCGTGTGCAACTTTGCGCAAAAATAATCCTGAATGGAATGTTGTAGAAGAAGATATTCACAATATTGATTTTTCTAAATACAGAGGAAAAGTTGACTTATTGCAAGGTGGTGTTCCTTGTCAAGCGTTTTCGTATGCTGGATTGTCTAAAGGATTTGAAGATTCAAGAGGAACACTTTTCTTTGAATTTGCGCGGGCTATTAAACAAGTTAAGCCAAAAGTATTGATGATGGAAAATGTTCGCGGATTGCTTACTCACGATTCTGGAAAAACCATTATGGTTATGCTAAATACTTTGGATAGTTTGGGCTATAAAGTTGCTTTAAAAGTTTTGCGCGCTCAATTTCTTGACGTTGCTCAAAAGCGTGAGCGATTAGTCATAATCGGAGTTAGAAAAGATTTAGATATTCCGATTTTATTCCCTAAAGAAAACAGTGATGTTCTTACATTATGGGATGCAATAGGAGAGTGCCCAAAATCAGAGGGTGCAACGTATCCAGAAAGCAAGAAGAAGGTTTTAGACTTAGTACCTCCTGGAGGCTATTGGCGTGATCTTCCTTTGGATGTTCAAAAAGATTACATGAAGGGTTCGTTCAATTTGCCAGGCGGAAAAACTGGTATGGCAAGGCGACTCTCGTGGAATGAGCCGTCACTCACTCTCACATGTTCTCCAGCACAAAGACAAACAGAAAGATGTCATCCAGCTGAAACTAGACCATTAACGGTAAGAGAATATGCTCGCATTCAATCTTTTCCAGATAGTTGGGAATTTGAAGGCAGTATGGCAAGCAAATATAAGCAGATAGGCAATGCTGTTCCTTGCAATCTTGCTTATCATGTTGGTAGAGCAATAATCGCTATGCTAAGTGGTGAAAATAGAGAGTTGTTTAGAGATATTAAGCCTGTTGATTTATCGAATATAACTACCGATGAATTAAAATCTCAAGCCTTATCTATGTTATAATTTTCTAATACAAAATTCGGCATGTTAGCCTGTTTGTTTTGTGAATAGTCAAGGGAGATTTTATGTTTTCAGATATTGAAAGAAAGAATATTTTAAGCCAGATTTCATCTTTTTTTGATAAGCAAGTAATAGAAAATCATGTAAAAAACACCGAAAAACTTGTTGATATAAAGAAGATCAGCTTTAATCCATTCTTAATAGCATATCTTTCTAGATTTGCTTTTGGTGATGCCTCGCCGCGTTCAATTGCTAAGGCAATTTTATATCCTAGAGTTCTTGGAACTTCTATTTCTACATCTTTTGGTTCTGCAATACAAAAGTTGAGTTCTCAAGTTTTGAGTGGATTTGCGTCTACAACATCTGGAATAGATATTGAATATAAAGATAGTTTTACAAATCGTCATATTTATTGTCAGTTAAAATCTGGTCCAGAAACAATTAATAAAGATGATGTAAAAACAATATGTGACCATTTTAAAGATTTAGCAAGATTGGCTAAAACAAATGGGTCTAAAGATATAAATCCATTAACTGATTGCGTAGTTGGTATTTTGTATGGTTCCAGAGAAGATTTATCGGCGAATTATAAGAGGATTGAAGCCGAAGGTTATACTGTAAAAATTGGCCAAGAATTTTGGGAATCTTTTACTGGAGATAAAGATTTCTACAACGATCTAATAGAAACTATTACAACTGTTAATAGCAACAAGATTAATCACGTTTTAGAAAATACTGTAGAAAAATTAGCCAAAAGTATATCGGAAAACAGCAGCATGATTCCTGGAATTGAAATGTAGGCCAATAAAATGTAAGCCAAAAACTACTTTGGCGAAACGGCGAGAGCGCTTGAAACACTGGTGTTTATATCTCCCAAATCGCCAACTGGTCGCTTAAACCAGCTAACTTGCGGCAGTGGAGCGTCTATAGGGAATGTGATTACAAGAGTGCCTTCGTGAACGTCAATATGCGCAGGAGTGTCGTTTAGTAATTCGTTGCTTAATCCTTGAACGGCATCGCCATACATAGTTTCGTGCTGAAGTTGATATTTAAGCCCAATCTCGTTTACATCGCTAGAAACAGGCGTGTGTGAGAACACAGAAACCATTCGGCCTTCGGGACCGCCTGACGCAGGAAAGTCAAGGGAACCGTTGTGAATTGCTGTAACAATCGTGCCGTCTCCATATAAGAATCCAATTCCGCCTCTAACTGCAAGTCGAACCATAAGCTGAATATTGGAAATCGTGTGATCAACGCGGCCGCCTAAGCCGCCAAAAATATGGAATTCTCTAGAGCCTTTAGACCAGCCAACTTTAAGAGCAGAAAGCAAATCAGGGTCATCTTTTTCTGCAGGAAGTCGCGTAATCGCAGCGTCTGTTGGGAGCTTTAATCGCACAGAGTCAAAGTCGCCAATTAGAGCATCAACATGCAAACCAAGTCTGCATGCATGATCCCAGCCACCATCTGCTGCAATAGTTAAAGCGCGATCAGGAACGTGTTCGCGCGTATGGTCGTAATAATCTCCAGCTGCTAAAACAACGCAGCGCTTCAAAGGCTCCATAGTCATATAATATCGCGCGCGCGGAATTGCGATTATATCGCGTGTTTTGTTGCGATTTGTTGAGATTTAATGCGACTTGTTTAGTATTTTTGAGCATGCTTGATTATTGTCATTCATTATTGTCAAGGCTCCAAGTAGAATAGACATTTGGCTTGAGTAATCAAGAAAGTGGTATATCCCACCTGGAAGCCTAAAGGGTTTCGGGTTCATGACTTCGGTCACGTGGCAATATGCTTGCTACAGCGCTATTTTTGAGCGCATTTGATTGATGTTTGAACTTGAATTTATCTTTGACCTTTTGGTGCGCTGTTCCACTGTTTTAACAAGGATTGGAGTCATCATTAGCGACGAACCACGCATTAACGAAGAGATTCGCGTCTCACAAGTACGCCTTATCGGTCCGAAAGGCGAGCAGGTGGGTGTTATTGCGACCTCGGTAGCGTTGAACCTGGCAAAGGAAGCAAACCTCGATCTTGTAGAGGTTGCGCCTACTGCTAAGCCTCCTGTAGCCAAGCTTATTGACTACGGTAAGTACAAGTACAACGAGAAGATTAAGGCTCGTGAAGCGCGTCGTAATCAAAGTACGGCCGAGATTAAGGAAATTCGTTTCCGACTCAAGATTGACGACCACGATTTCGACGTTAAGAAGGGTCATGTTCTTCGATTCCTAAATGGTGGAGACAAAGTAAAAGTCACCATTATGCTGCGCGGCCGCGAACAGTCGAGGCCTGTAGGCGGAGTTGAGTTATTGCGTAGGCTTGCAGATGAGGTTTCCGAAAGTGGAACCGTGGAGTTTGCCCCTAAGCAAGAGGGTCGTAACATAATAATGACTCTCGCGCCTAAGGGTAAAAAGATTCATACTCAGTCTGAGCAGCGTCGTAGAGGCGCTGAATCGCGCGCAGAGCGTCAAGCTCGTCAAGCAGCACGACTTGCGGCAAAGCAAGGAGCTCAGGCAGCGGCCGATGTGTCCGCAAAAGCTTCTGTAGAATCTGATCAGAATCATAAGGAGGGCAGCAATGCCGAAGATGAAAACTAATTCCGCAGCGTCCAAGCGCGTTCGCCTCACCGGCACTGGTAAGGTAATGCACGATGGTAGCGCAATGCGCCACAACTTGGAGCATAAGTCTGCTCGTAAGCGTCGTGCTTTGTCTGCAGATAAGGTTTTAGCTACAGCACAGAGCAAGAATTTGAAGGGCTTGCTAACTAAGTAAGTGCAGTAAAACGAAGACGCAATTAAAAATTTTTAAGAAAGCTGAGGAATACTTATGGCACGAGTAAAACGCGCAGTTAATGCTCACAAGAAGCGTCGCGTTGTTCTTGATAGGGCTTCGGGTTATCGCGGTCAGCGTTCCCGCCTTTATCGCAAGGCAAAGGAACAGCTGCTTCACTCATTTACTTATAACTTCCGCGACCGCAAGGCTCGCAAGGGCGACTTCCGCAAGTTGTGGATTCAGCGCATTAACGCTGCTGTTCGCGCAGAAGGAATCACCTACAACCGCTTTATTCAGGGTTTGCGCTTAGCTGGCATCGAATTGGATCGCCGCGCTTTGGCAGAGCTTGCTGTTAGCGACGTCGAGACCTTTAAGGCAATCGTTGAAGCTGCTAAGGCTGCTTTGCCTGCAGATGTTAATGCTCCAGTAGAAGCCTGATTTTAGATTATCGGTTTTATTTGAGTGATTTAATCACTTTAAGAATTAGATAGCATTAAATAGCATTAGATATTAAGTCCGTCTTTTTAGGCGGACTTAATTGTTTTTGTGCATATATTAGGTTTATAACCTGGTTTTGTGTTTAATTATTAAGTGCTTAAGTCGTAGCGTGAAACTGTGGCGCGTCTAGCGCATTGCAGAGTAAAATGGAATGCAGTGTGTTTTTTGAAATCTAATTGAAAGAGTCTGATTATGCCAAATATGTTCGGTACCGATGGCGTTAGAGGATTAGCGAATCGTGATTTAACTGCACAATTAGCGCTAGATTTAGGCGATGCTGCCGTTCGTGTTTTAGGAGAGGTAACGCATAGCAGTGATTCAAATAGCGAAGATACAGGGAAGAAAATGCACGCTAGGAGAAGGGCGCTGGTTGGTCGCGATACTCGCGTTTCTGGCGATTTTCTAGCGTCCGCTTTAGCTGCAGGCATGAGTGCAGGCGGATTTGACGTTATAGACGCTGGCATAATCCCAACTCCTGGCGTGGCCTTTTTAACTTCTGTGCTAAACGTAGAGATGGGTGCAGTAATATCTGCTTCGCATAATCCAATGCCAGATAATGGAATCAAGTTCTTTGCGCGCGGTGGTTTTAAGCTTCCAGACAGTAAAGAAGACGAGATTGAGGCGGTTTTAGGTAAGGATTGGCAGCGTCCTACTGGCAGCGGTGTTGGGCGAATCAGCCACGATACTACTACAGCTACAAATCTTTATATTGATCATCTTGTTTCTTCTGTAGCGCCTTTAAGCAGTGAGTCTTCTACTCGTCCTAAGCCTCTTGCAGGTCTTAGAGTAGTGGCAGATTGCGCAAATGGCGCAACGTCTGTAGTGGCTCCAGAAGCATTGCGCAGGGCTGGCGCAGAAGTGATTGTTATTAACGCTTCTCCAGATGGGTACAACATTAACGATCACGCGGGTTCCACGCATCCCGAGCAGTTGCAAGCCATGGTTAAGGCGTCTAAGGCCGATTTAGGAGTAGCTTTCGACGGAGATGCAGACCGATGCTTGGCTGTTGATGAAAACGGAAACATGGTTAATGGCGACCAAATCATGGGCATTCTTGCGCGTTCTAAGAAGGCCGAAGGCAAGCTGAATCACAATACTCTTGTGGTTACTGTAATGAGCAATCTTGGATTAAAGCTTGCGCTAAAAGACATGGGCATCTCTACCGTTCAAACAAGCGTTGGAGACCGCTACGTTCTAGAAGAAATGCTTAGAGGCGATTATTCTCTTGGCGGCGAGCAGTCAGGGCATGTGATTAATCGCGAGTTTGCAACCACGGGAGATGGCACTCTTACAGCGCTTACGTTGTGCCGCGAAGTTGTGCGCGAAGGCAAGAAGCTTTCGCAAATGGCTGCCGACTTCCCACAACTTCCGCAATGCTTAGTAAATGTGCCGAATGTAGATAAGATGGCGTCTAAGACAAATGCTGCTGTTCTTAATGCTGTAGAGAAGGAAAGTGCGCTTTTGGGAGACACGGGTCGCGTTCTTCTTAGACCAAGCGGAACGGAGCCACTTGTGCGCGTTATGTGCGAAGCTGCAACGCAAGAGCAAGCAGATGAGGTTTGCGCACGACTTGCACAAGTTGTAACGGATAATCTTAAGCTGTAGCGCGCGAGCGATTGCCAGAAAATGTTGTTAGACACGCCGTTTACAGCTACAAAACGCGGATAATCTTGATATACTGATTCTTTTGGTATTGTTGTTGATGTACGTGTTTTATCAACAATAGTCAAAGTTAGACTTATAGAGTTAGAAGTTTTGTAGAATCGCCTTGTAAAGGAGTCCTATGTTTACGCATCACGCAAGTGTCGACACTAAGCTTAGCCGCGCAGTAGAGCGCCTTTTGGATTCTGCTACAGAAGATGGCGTTTTGTCGATTGTTCAAGCAGGGGAGCCTGTTTTAAGGCAGCGCACGGTTGCTTACGATGGTCAGCTTACGCGCGCAACGCTTAATAAGCTTATTTCGCTTATGCACAGCACTATGCTAGACGCTCCAGGAGTTGGTTTGGCCGCTCCGCAAATCGGGCTTGGCTTAGCGATTGCGGTTGTAGAAGACCACGTTAGGGATGACGAAGACGACCCTAGAGATATTGCGGAATTGCCATTTAGGGCGATTATTAACCCGCACTATGAGCCAATTGGCACGCAAACGCGCAGCTTCTATGAGGGCTGCTTAAGCGTTGCTGGGTATCAAGCTGTTCGTCAACGCTGGCTAGACATTCAAGCCACTTGGCAAGACGAGGATGGAAAGCAACATTCGCAACGCTTGCACGGTTGGCCAGCGCGAATCTTCCAGCACGAGACGGATCATTTGCGCGGTGAGCTTTACATTGATCGCGCAGAAATGCGCTCGCTTTCTAGCGACGAAAATCTTGAGGATTATTGGGCAGATGAGGCAGTTCCTGTAAACGCTGCTAGAACACTAGGCTTTGCGATTTAAAATAAAAGACGAATGCAAATTAAAATCCCCCACAAGTTTTCTTGCGGGGGATTTGCTTATCGCGTATTTTTGCGTATTATCGCGATTTATTACGCATTATTCGCATCAGATGTGGAAGTAAAGCTCGTACTCAAGTGGCGTTGGAGCCAAACGAGCCATATCCATCTCTTCGTGCTTTAGATTAAGCCAAGTCTCAATCAAGTCGCTAGTAAACACATCTCCTTGCATAAGGAAGTCGTGATCTTCTTCCAAAGCCTGCAAAGCCTCACCAAGAGAAGAAGGAACCTGCTTAATTCCGTCGTGCTCTTCTGGAGGAAGCTCGTACAAATCCTTATCAACAGGAGCAGGAGGCTCAATGTGGTTCATAATGCCGTCTAAGCCAGCCATAAGCTGAGCAGAGAACGCCAAGAACGGGTTACAAGAAGGATCTGGCGCGCGGAACTCAATACGCTTAGCAGCAGGAGCATCTCCAGCAAGAGGAATACGAATAGCTGCAGAACGGTTACGAGCAGAGTAAACCAAGTTGACTGGAGCTTCGTAGCCTGGAACAAGGCGGTGGTAAGAGTTAAGCGAAGGATTCGTAAAAGCGAGCACAGAAGACGCGTGCTTAATAAGGCCGCCAATGTACCAACGCGCAATATCGGAAAGCTGAGCATAACCAGTTTCCGCATAGAACAATGGCTTGCCATCTTTCCAAAGCGATTGATGGCAATGCATGCCAGTGCCGTTATCTCCAGCAATTGGCTTAGGCATAAACGTTGCAGCCTTGCCAGCCAAAGCAGCAGTCTCGTGAACAACGTACTTGTACTTCATTAAGTCGTCGCCAGCGTGAACAAGCGTGTTGTAACGGTAGTTAATCTCCTGCTGGCCTGCGCCGCCAACCTCGTGGTGGGAACGCTCAAGAATCAAACCAACCTTTTGAAGATTGTAAACCATGTCGTCGCGCAAGTCTTGGTTGTGATCAACAGGTGGCACAGGGAAGTATCCGTGCTTTACGCGATTCTTAAAACCAATGTTGTTGCTGCCATCGTCTTCGGTGTCGATGCCAGAATTCCAAGGAGCTTCGTTAGAATCCACCTCGTAGAAGGAACGCTGCATGTCGTTTGCAAAACGAACCTTGTCGAAAATAAAGAACTCGGCTTCTGGAGCAAAGCTTGCGGTATCTGCAATGCCAGTGGCCTTTAAGTAGGCTTCTGCCTTAATTGCCACTTGGCGAGGGTCTCTAGAATAAGGCTCGTCTGTTACAGGATCCACAATCGAAAAAGCAACGTTCAAAGTCTTATGCTTGCGGAATGGGTCAATGTATGCGGTGTCTACGTCTGGAATAAGCTTCATGTCGGACTCGTTAATAGCTTGGAATCCTTGCATAGAAGAGCCGTCGAAAGCCATTCCATCCGTAAATGCGCTGTTTAAGAATTCGCTTGCTGGCACAGTAAAATGCTGCTGAACACCAATCAAATCAGTAAATCGAACAGATACGTACTCAATGCCTTCTTGCTTAATCAAAGCCTCGGCATCTTCTTTAGTTTGCAAAGTGGTCATGCCACGATCCTTTCATAAAAATCTCAGTAAATAGTTTAGATTGTTGTATATGATTTTGTATTTCAGCGACTCGACTATCTGGTTACGATTGTGTTACACGCTTTGTTGATTGTGTTACACGCTTTGTAAAGTACAATGGAATTTATGACAAATAAAGAAAACCACGAAAGCCGTATGGATAGCAACGGCACAAGCGCAAAAATCGACTTAGCTTCGATTTTTCCAGCTAAGGGAGATAATCGAAGGCCTCCTGATTGGCTAAGTCGCGCGCTTATGTATGCGGTAATCGCAGCATTTGTTGCGATTTTTGTTTGGTTTGCGTGGGGAAGTATAGCTTTTATAGTTTTCGACGTTGTAATCTCCATTTTTATAGCGTTGGCAATAGAGCCACTTGTTGTGCGCCTTATAAAACACGGTTGGAGTAGGGCTTTTGCGTCTTTGGCAAGCTTGGTTGGGCTGCTTGCGGTTATTATTTTGCTGCTTGTTCTTTTTGGCAATCTTTTTGTGCAACAAGCTGTTTCCATGGTTCTTGGTTTACCTGATTTATACAACCAATTTGCGCATTTTGTGTTAAATTCCACTGGATTTAAGATGCCAAATATCGAGCAGCTTGGAATGGAGATTTTGCGCAACATTCAAACATCGTGGGTTGTGGATTTTGGCGGTTTTGCACTTAACACCACCTGGGGTTTGATGGCCGCTTTGCTTGATTTGCTTACCATTTTGATGGTTACTTATTATATTTCGGCTGCAGGTCCTGCAATGCGTAGAAGCGTGTGTCGCTTGCTGAATCCTAAGTCTCAAAGGCGATTTTTGTTTATATGGTCGGTTGTTCAAGAGCAAATATCGAGCTTCTTATTCTCGCGCACAATTTTGGCTGCGATTAATGCAACGGGTACTGCGATTTTCCTAATATTTATGAAAGTTCCGTATTGGCTTCCGCTTGCGCTGTTTTGTGGAATAGTTTCGCAATTTGTGCCTACGATTGGTACGTATTTGGGTGGAGCTTTGCCAATCGTGTTTGCTTGGAGTTCCAACGGTTTTGCATCAGCTTTGGCTGTTCTTGTTTTTGTGACCATCTATCAGCAGATTGAAAATATGGTGATTTCTCCTAAGATTTCCGAAAAAACAATGGACCTAAATCCTGCTGTAGCATTTTTGTCGGTGTTGGTAATGGGTGCTGTTTTTGGGGCGCTAGGCGCATTTTTGGCGCTTCCTGTTACCGCAAGTTTGCAGGCCATTCTTAAGGTTTGCACAAAGCAGTACAAGCTTGTTGATTCTCCATTAATGAACGATCCAAAGCCTAATCGCAAGTCGATTATGGTTACGAGTGTTGAAGCGATTGGCAATAGTTTTGTAAAGCCTGTTAAAGACAAGGTTCTTCGAGTTATGAAAGGCTCGTCTTCTAGAGTTTCGATTAATGAAGACATTATGTATTGGTATAAGCAAGCTTATGTTTCTTCTAGTGATTCTGGTGTTTCTTCTAGTGATGCTAGCGAAAGTCAAAATTCTCAAGAAGATTCTGGATATATTGCTACTATGGCGATTTCGCGCGATGTTTTAGATGCAGTTAATCGCGATATTGCTAAGAAGCGTGCGGAAAATGCGGATTTGGATAGTGGGCAAGTGGATTGCGAATCGCAAGCAGCCGACGGGTTGCATGCAAATGCTAAAGATAAGTCGCAAGGTAAGTCGAAAGCAAATAAATCTGCTACAATTCCAAACGAAAGTAAAAACAAAAAATCGAACACAAACACAAATCCACGAAGCGGGTGGAATAAATGATTCTTTTGTCTATTTTCGACGTTTTAGTAATCATAATCGGCGTGAGCAGCGTTATTTACCAAGGCGTTTGCGCAGTGGCGTCGCTTGTTGCAAAGCCAGTAGTGTTTCCGAATGCTCCAATGGACAAGCATTATGCGGTTTTAATATCTGCGCGAAACGAGGAAGCTGTAATCGGGAATCTTATAGAGTGCATACAGCATCAAACTTATAATCAGCAGCTAATAGATATTTGGCTAGTTGCCGACAATTGCACAGACAGCACGGCGCAAGTTGGAAGAAAGTATGGGTGCAATGTTATAGAGCGATTCGATAAGCAGCATATTGGCAAAGGTTACGCGCTTAGCTACCTTTTGGACCACATAATGGAGCTTGGAAAAGACAAAGATTATGACGCGTACTTTGTTTTTGACGCAGACAATAAGCTGGATTTGCACTATTTTGAAGAGATGAACAAGGGATTCCACGCTGGGTATCAGATTTTAACAAGCTACAGAAATTCTGTTAACCTATCGGATAATTGGGTGTCTTCTGGGTCTGCATTGTGGTTTATACGCGAATCGCGATTTACTAACAATTCGCGCATGCTTTTTGGATCTAGCTGCCACGCAGGTGGAACGGGATTCATGTTTTCGCGCGAAATCATGCACAGAAATCGTGGGTGGAAGTTCCATCTGCTTACCGAAGATCTTGAGTTTACAATGGACTCGATTTTGCATGGCGACAAAGTGGGCTATTGCGGATCGGCGGTTCTTTACGACGAGCAGCCTGTATCGTTTAGGCAAAGCTGGAGGCAAAGGCTGCGTTGGAGTAAGGGCTTCTTGCAAGTATTTCGCTATTACGGAGCGGCTCTTATACGCCACGGAATCCGCGAGCGCGATTTTTCGTCGGTTGATTTTACGCTTATGCTTTGCCCGTTTATGGTGCTTGCGATTATTCGCCTTATACTCGGATTTATCTTTGCAGCATTTGGATTTGTTACGTGGGCAAGTCAGATTGATTCAACGCTTAGCTTTATAACAACTACTGTTACAAGCGTTTTGGGTATGATGGTGTTTGTTTCGCTTACTATTCTTGTAGAACACGATAAGCTTGGAGCTACTAACAAAGAGCTTTTTGCGTACGTGCTTAGCTTCCCGATTTTTATGCTTTCGTATGTGCCGATTGCGTTCCAAGCTGTGTTCTCTAAGAGCGAGTGGAAGCCGATTCATCACACGGGGCGGTAAATCGGAGCGAGCGGTTTTCCTTGCTTGCTGTTGTAGGAGGGCTGGGTGTTTCTACGCTCGCGCGTTACAGCGCGCTCACGCCTTCGCCGCGCAGAAGCAGTGCTTCTGCTCTAAGCGGCTCAGCGAATCGAGGTGACTTCTCGCGCGCTATGCAGCTCGAAGTCGTCGATTCGCCGCAAAAAATCTCGAATCTCTACCGCACTTAGCGTAGTTTACACAATCTCGTAGTGTGTTTATACGCAATATATGAGATAATGGAAGCCTTGGTGTAAACGTGCGATTGCGCAATTAATGTGGCGCAATACGTGCGTTTATCTGTATGTTGCGAGGTTTTTATGGTAGATTTTGCTCCTTCTGCAAATGCGTCTGGCAGCGTTCCAGTTTTTGGCGCAAACGCTTACGACGCTACTAACGAAGATGTTCCAGCTGTTTCTATTCGCGGATTTGTTAAGACTTTTGGCAAAAAAGTTGCTGTAGATAATCTTTCGCTAGATATTCCAGCAGGATCCTTCTATGGATTAGTAGGCCCTAATGGTGCTGGCAAAACTACTACGATTAAAATGCTTACGGGCTTGCTTATGCCAGATGCTGGCTCGGCTTCGATTTTTGGCAACGATGTTTGGAGTAACGTAAATAGCGCTAAGCGCGCAATCGGTTTAATGCCTCAAGCAGACGAGATTTTTAAGACAATTACTGGCCTTCAGCTTTTAACATATGCTGGCATGCTTCGCGATATGAGTCGCGCGGAATCTGTAAAGCGCGCGAACGACTTGCTTTCTGCTTTCGACTTAACAGAAGCTGCAAACACTATGGTTTCGGACTATTCAACTGGTATGACTAAGAAGATTTGCCTTGCAACAGCTATGATTCACAGCCCTCGCGTGCTTGTGTTGGACGAGCCTTTTGAGGCAGTGGATCCTGTTTCTAGCGCAAATTTGAAGGATATTCTAGCCGAGTATGTTTCTACTGGCGGCACGGTGATTATTTCTTCGCACGTTATGGAATTGGTTGAAAAAATGTGCTCGCACGTTGCGATTATTAACGAAGGCCACGTTGCAGCTTCTGGCACTCTTGAAGAGGTGGCTCAGGGCAAGAATCTTGAGGATCGCTTTATGGAGCTTGTTGGTGGACGTCACGCTGCTGCGCGCATCGACTGGCTTAACGGCGGCAAGTCTGATAGCGCAACACCAATCGCAAGCAACCACAACGCGTGAGCGAAGGGCGGTAAGTAATCATGTCTATGATTTTTACAATGGTTCGCCTTCGCTGGGCGCTTACTTTTTCTGTTATGCGAAAGTCAATGTGGCAAAAAATTGGCTTTGGTATAGTCATTGTTTTTGGGCTTGCGATTATATGCGCTCTTGGTTTTGCAGGCTGGGAAGCAGGAAAGTATCTTGATCCAGGGATGCTTCCAGATACTAAAAATTGGCAGGAATTCCAAGCTCTTCCAATAATGGTTGCGTCTATTGTGTCAATTTTTACGCTGTTTATAAACGTGTTTATGTTTGGCAGCGATACAACTCTAAAATCGCGCAGTTTTGCGCTTTATGGCATTCCTTACGTAAAGCAGCAAGCTGGCATGCTTCTTGGCTCTCTTTTTGGAGCATTTTCAATAAGCTGCACAATCGCGCTTGCTTTGTGGTCTTTAGCGTACAGAAGCTTTGGAATTGTGCCAGTTTTAGTCAGCGTAATTGCAGCTCCGCTTTACGTTGCAACAATCGTGTCTTTAAGCAAAATGCTTATTGAGCTTTTGGACACTATTTTAATAAACAAGCATTCAAGAAACATTTTTTACTTTGCTATTTTTGTAGCGTACATGATTTTTGTTGCCACTGTGAATATTGGTAACAAAAATCCAAGCGGAATTGTGCTCGGCTTTGGTTTCTGCGCTGTTTCCGCTTTTACGCCGTTAAGTGCGGCTATGGCTTTGCCTCTTGACGCCATTAATGGCAATTGGCTTGCGCTTGTTATTCGCTTCCTTATTTGCGTTGTGACGATTGCTGCTTGCTTTGCAATCTCTGTATTTTGCGCAAAATTAGAGCCTAAGCTACTTCGCGGTGAGCAAAAAACAGTTGTTAAAACTAAGGGAATCGGCTTCTTTGCATCAGTTCCAGACAACATAGTTGGTGCGATTATTGCGCGAATTATTAGCGTTATGAGAAGAGATATGCGTCAACTATTTTTGCTTATTACGCCGCTTTTTATGCTGGTAGTTGCAGGAGGAACTAGTTTTAATGCTAAAGGATTTGGTTCTATAGCACAGGACATAGGTGTTTCTGTCTGTATGATAAATGCTGCGATGCTTATGGGAATGGTTGTTGGAAACAATATTGCATACGATGGAACAGCTTTTACTATGCATGCGATTATTGGCGTAAAAGGTTTGCACGATCGTTTAGCGCACGCAATAGTTTGGTCCGTGATTTGCGCTGTGTACTTTGCAATTCTTGGAATAGGGGTTTATGCTTTCCTTTTCTTTGTAGCAAATGTTAAGCAAAATGTGAATGCAGTTATGTTCCAAACTCTTTCTCCAATTGGAGTAGCTTTTGCGACCATAGGCATTGGCTTAATTTCTTCGTGCATAGCAATGTACCCTGTAGCGTCAATCGAAAAGCCATTTTCTAGGCCGCAAGGAAGTGCTGGCGGGCGAAGTTTTGCAGCTATCGGCTTTATGCTTCTTTCTGTAGTTTGCATGATTCCTTCGGTTGCGGCTGTGATTGCGTTTATTATTCTTGCGCCGCAACTGCTGTGGATTGCATGCATTCTGTTCGTAGTGAATGGTTTGATTGTGCTGGCTGTTGGCGTAATTATTAGTGGCAAAGTAATGGATAAGCGCATGATTCGCATTGTAGAAAACTTGCGCAGATTTGTCTCGATTACTGCTTGAGTATTAATGCGCACGTAAGAGCTGCGATTTATGTGTGCAAGCGTATAGCTTATGTAGACTTTATGTAGTTCTTATATAATTCTTATGTAGTTCTTATATAGTCTACATGGCTTGTATAGTTATACAGAGTTGCAATTAATCGGTAAAACAGGCGGCGTGCGCATGCAAGACGATGAAAACGTTAAGGATCCAGATAATATAATCGAGATTCCAGAAGATGCTTTTACGTCTAAAGAATCAAGAGAAAAAGCTGGATTTACGTCTAGCTTAGGTGCGCAAAAGCCGCCAAAGTCACGTAATCGCGCTGTTGTGTGCTTAATCGCAGCTGCAAGCGTTGTATCACTAATGTGCGGATACATTCTGTTTGATAGCAAAGATCTTTTGCAAAATCGCGATTTTATTCAGTCGCGAATGGCAATTAAAAACAATAAATCTTTGCAAGAGCTAAGCAGTCCAAAACCTAAGAAAATAGCGCATTACGCGTCTTTAATAAAGCAATTAGATAAAAACAAGCCAGTTGACAAAGATGCTGCGGAAAAGGTTTTGCAAACATTCCTTGAAAATCCCGCGCTTGGGCCAAATGCGGCAGCTGTTATAGCGGATGCAAACGGGAAGATTATTGCTGCAAAAAACGAAGATCTTGCTTTGCAACCAGCGTCTACAATGAAAACGCTTACAGCACTAGCTGCCTCGCATATTTTAGACATGGTTTCAACGCTAGACACGCTGGTTTATGCAAGCTGCGACGATAGTGGGAGTGCTGCGCGTTTGGTTTTGCGCGGCGGCGGAGATATGCTGCTTGGTGCTGGGCAAAGCGACCCGAATCACGTAAACGGTAGAGCAGGTTTAGAAACTCTTGCAAATAAAACGGCTGCAGCTCTTAAAAAGCGGGGCGTTAAGATTGTTCAGTTTGCTGTTGACGATTCGCTGTTTGGTGCAAAAAGATATCCTGAGCTTATTAGCGAAAACGATGAGGAAGGCCGTTTTTATGCGCCAACGTCTTCTGTGGCTGTAGATGAGGGGCGTAATCGCGATTTTGCGGCGTGGGTTTCGTACGGAAACGACGCGGACGATACCGACGATTATCCGCTTTTAGACAGGCATCCTGCTGTTAGTACGGGTTTGATTTTTGCAAATTTGCTGCAAAAGGCTGGCATTGACGTTCGCGCATGGAATGGTGATTCTGCAAAAATCACTAAGGCGGCTAAAATTTCTGGCGCAGACTCCATGCATGTTAGCTACAAAAAATCGCTTATTTCCGCCGATTTTAGCCAGATTGCGCGCGTTTGTTCTGCGCCGCTAAGCGAGATAATGGCGTATATGCTAAGGCATTCCGACAATTCCCTTGCGGAAGAGTTCGGGCGTTTAACTGCGCTCGCAATGCGCAAGCCAAATTCTCCAAAGGGTGCAACTTTGGCTGTGCAAGATGTTTTGCGTGATTTAGGTATTGATATAAACGGATTGCATATGTCGGATTGCTCGGGACTTTCGCCTAAATCCGCTGTTCGCGCGGTTACTTTGATTCAGGTTCAAGCGCAAAATCTTAAGGCGGGGCTTGGTGCTGCTGCAGCAGAAGGCTTGGCTTTGCCAGGCGTTTGGTGTACTTCTGCTAGAAAGCGTCTTGTTGATAAGTCGGCAGCTGGATTGATGCGTGTTAAAACTGGATTTTTGGGTGATGTTTCGTCTATGGTTGGCAACGTTTCTAGAAAGTCGGGGGGAGCGCTAACCTTTGCGGTTGTTGTTAATCCTCCTGGAGACGTTAACTACACTTATGTTGGCGTTAATAAGATGATGGCAGAGCTGACCAATCTTTAGTTGCTCGCGTCTTTGCTTGTTGTTGCGCGAGGTTTGAGTATTTCTCTCCTCGCAAGTGACGCGCACTTTTACGGATAGTTTATGAACGTTAATATTATAAGGTTTTAGGTTTTAGGATGGCGCTATTTATTGCTCGTAGAGAAATACATCAAACCTTCTGAATATCTAGAACAATTGCGTATCTTTCATCGCTGAGCTTCTCGATTTTTCTTGCTACTTCAGCGAATCACCATTTCATGCTGAGGTTCGCTTCATCCGCTGCGAAAAATCTCGAATCTCTACTTCACTTGGCGGAAAAACTTCCGCACTTTGTACCAAATTTGGCCTGAATCACGTACAAAATGCGTCAACCGTTCGCGCGTTACAGCGCGCTTACGACTTCGCCGCGCAGAAGCAATGCTTCTGCCTTGAGCGGCTCAGCGCTTTGAAATGCGTTATGCAATTTCAAGCTCGGTCAAAGCGCGCGTGCTATGAAATCGTTATAGTCTGCGATTTTCTGCTTGCTGAATATCCTCCTGGAAGCGAAATCGGCTTTTGACCATGCCAGTTTGTTATTAACTCGTCGATTGATTCTATATGATTTGACGAAAAGCGTATTCCAGCAGCACTTAGCGCGCGAGCTACGATTCGTCGCCTAATCGAGATGTGGCTGTTTGCTAAAGTCGCAAGTTTGATTTTGACTTTGCAATCCTCTTTTACAATCGCCTCTTTTTCTACAAGATTTACTTGCGAGTTTATGTAGTCTAGGTCGTCTTGAGCAAATTTCGCTCCTTTTGCAAGCAACAAAGTCATATCTGATTCAAAAAATCGCGAAATATACGGCATAAGTGTATGCCTGATTCTAGAGCGCAGCGGGTAGGATTTTGGCAGCTCAACATCGATTGGCGATGAATCGCCGTTTGTTGGATCGTCCCACCATTCAACGCCCAAATCCTTGCAAATCTGCGTGGTTTCAAGTCGCATAAGATTAATTAGCGGCCGAGCAAATAGCACATTCTCCCTAACTGTAACGTCTTTCATTCCAGCTACGGCCTCCAAGCCAGCAGAATTGCGCAATCCCATTAAAACCGTTTCTGCCTGGTCGTTTGCTGTGTGCGCTAAAAGAACCGCCGACGCGCGCAAATCTTTTGCAACTTCAATAATCGCGTCGTATCTAGCATCCCTAGCTGCGCTTTCTTCTCCCTTTTTGTCATCTTTAACTTGAACGGATTTAACAAATACAAGCGACTCGTCTACTCCAAGTTTTGCAACGGTTTTAGCTGCATTAAACGCCACTTTGTCGGAGTCTTTTTGAAGATTATGATTTACGATTATTGCAGCGCATCGAATCCCTCTGCTTGCGCACACTTTTGATGCAAGCGCCGTTAGCGCAAGTGAATCGCGACCGCCAGAGCATGCGACCAACACAATAGGAGCGGATGGCAAAGTTGCATGCTCGCCGTGTTGCAAGAATTGAGGGTCTTGCACTTCTAATCCAATATTACTAAAGCAACGTTTTACTTGGCCGATTCCTTTGCGCCAACAAGATGAGTACACCATGCTTATAGTCTAAATCCTAATGTGTAAGTTGTAACATGTCCGTCATTCTCTTATGCAATTATAGTTAGCATGCAAGTTGCAGATATAAGAGATGATATTGATTACGAATTAATCAGCCACGAAGAGCTTATGAAGCGCATTCGCGAGGTTGCCGCTCAAGTTAGCAAAGACTACCAAAACCGCGATATTTTGCTTGTTGCAGTGCTTAAAGGCGCTGTAAACACGCTTGCTGTTTTCTCGCAGGAGCTTAGTCTTAACGCGCCGATGGACTTTATGAGTCTTTCTAGCTACGGCAGTGGCACTAAGACCAGCGGCCAGATTACGGTTCGCGAGGACTTAACTACAGATGTTCGCGGTCGAGATGTGCTGATTGTGGAAGATATTGTTGATTCGGGCAAGACTCTGGACTGGCTTGTTAGGGAGCTTAAGGGCAGGGGAGCTGCAAGTGTAAAGGTGTTTGCGCTTTTAACAAAGCCAGCTCGCCGAGAAGTGGAAGTAGATATTGCGTACACTGGTTTTGAGATTCCAGACGCGTTTGTGGTCGGTTTTGGCATGGACTACGACGAAAAGTACAGGAATCTTAATTCTATTGCGGTTCTTAAGCCTTCTGTGTATGAGTCTTGATTGGTTCTTTATTAGCGGTCTTGATTAGATGGTTGCAATTGAGTAATCTTGATTGATTACATGCTATTTATTTAGTGATTAATTACAGCGATTAATTAAAGGGATTAATTACAGCGATTACAGCGATTACGCTTTGGTTGCTTGCGATTAGTAATTACATGTTTAGACGAGTGTTGTTAGTTAGAATCCTGAAAGGAGTCTGATTGTATGGGCGCTTCTCCAATGTCGCCTCGCGGACCTATGGGTGGACCTATGAAAAGTCCTATGGGAGGAAACGGCAACAATCCGTTCTTGCCTCCTAATTTTGGAAACAATTCAAATAAGAATAAGAATAAGAACAATAACGGCAATAAGAATAATGGCAATAAGAATAACGCCAATCCAAAGGATGGCAATAATTCCGATTCCAATCGTAAATTCTTTAAGTCGCCTTGGACTTGGATTGTTATTTTAGTTTTGCTTTCTGTAGCTGCATTCCAATTGTTTGTGCATAATGGTTCGCAAACAATCGACACTCAAGACGGATTAGAGTTGCTCGATAATCGTAGTGCAAATTACGTTGAGGTTATAGACAATAAGCAGCTTGTTAAGCTTACTCTAAACAATAAGTACGTTAAGTTAGATAAGCGCGATAAGCAAAAGCACGATTACGGAAAAGACGTTCAGTTCTACTACACGATTGCTCAAAGCAAGACAGTTGTGCAAAAGATTCAAAAGGCTAAGCCAGCAAACGGTTGGACTGTTAGCATACAAACTTCTAGCTTTTTCTCGTACTTGATTACGTCTATGCTGCCGATTTTGATTCTGCTTGGACTTGTTTGGTTTATGTTTGGCAGAATGGCAAGCGCAGGCGGCGGAATGCTTGGCATGGGTGGCGGCCGCGGCCGTGGAAAGCTTTTGGAAGGTCAGACGCCTAAAACTAAGTTTGCGGATGTTGCAGGCGAGCAGTCTGCTGTAGAAGAAGTTGAGGAGATTAAGGAGTTTCTTAAGGATCCTTCTCGCTACAAGGCTTTGGGTGCGCGCATTCCGCGTGGCGTGCTGCTTTATGGCCCTCCAGGAACTGGTAAAACTCTTCTTGCGCGTGCTATTGCAGGCGAAGCTGGCGTTCCGTTCTACGCCATGGCTGGATCGGACTTTGTTGAGATGTTCGTTGGTCTTGGCGCGTCTCGCGTGCGCGAGCTGTTTGATGAAGCTAAGAAGAACGCTCCAGCAATCATCTTTATTGACGAGATTGACGCTGTTGGACGCCGCCGCGGAAGTGGCATGACTGGCGGCCACGATGAGCGCGAGCAAACTCTTAATCAGCTGCTTGTAGAGATGGACGGCTTCGATAACGACACTAATTTGATTATTATTGCTGCTACAAACCGACCAGATGTGCTTGATTCTGCGCTTTTGCGACCAGGCCGATTTGATCGCCAAGTGGCTGTGGAAGCTCCAGATTTGGAAGGCCGAGAGGCGATTCTTAAGGTTCACGCTAAAGGCAAGCCTTTTGTTCCAGACGTAGATCTTCATATGGTTGCTGTTAGAACTCCTGGATTTACGGGCGCGGATTTGGCTAATGTGCTTAACGAGGCGGCTTTGCTTTGCGCTCGCTCTGGCGCTCAGCTTATTGACAATCGCGCTATTGATGAGGCAATTGACCGCGTCCAGGCTGGTCCTAGAAAGAAGTCTAAGGGCATGGCTTTGGATGAGTTGCGTAACACGGCTTATCACGAAGGTGGACACGCGCTTGTTGCTGCGGCCTTGCATCACACGGATCCTGTTACTAAGGTTACGATTTTGCCTCGCGGCCGCGCTCTTGGATACACGGCGGTTATGCCAACTAGCGACCGCTATTCTCAGTCTCGAAACCAGCTTCTCGATCAAATGGCGTATGCTATGGGCGGCCGTACTGCGGAAGAGGTTGTGTTCCACGATCCAACTACTGGTGCTTCTAACGACATTGAAAAGGCTACAGCAATCGCTCGCAAGATGGTTGTTGAATATGGCTTCTCGTCTAAGCTTGGTGCTGTAAAGTGGATGGATGCGGATCAGGATTCTTCTGGTTCTTTGGATTCTTTGCAATCGCGTAAGTTCTCTAATAAGACTGCGGAAGTGATTGACGAAGAAGTTCATAAGCTTATTGAAACGGCTCATACCGAGGCTTGGCAGATTATTAATAATAATCGCGATATTTTGGATGAGCTTGTTAGCAAGCTTCTTGTTAAGGAGACTCTTAACGAGAAGGAACTTGAGCAAATCTTTTCTAAGATTCGTAAGGCGCCAGAGCGCGATTTGTGGCTTTCTAATGCGGATCGCCCAGATTCGCCGCTCCCGCCTGTGGAGATTCCAGAAAGCTTAAAGAGGAATGTTGCAGGTGCGAGTTTAGAGAAGAGCGATAAGGATTCGGATTCTAATGCTTCTAATGCTGGTGTTGCAGCGGATTCTGCAGCGCAAAAGTCGCAAGCAACCGCAGAAGTGCAAGAATCGCACGAGTCTTCCTATAACTCAAATATCGCAAATACTACAAATGCCCTAAATAGCCCAATGCAAACAACCGCAGTGGTTTCTATGCAAGGCAAAAAGAGCGATTCAACAATGCGCGCAATGCTAAACGTGTTAAGCGGACTTGAGTATAAAGATTCGCATAGCGTAACTCAAGTCGAAGGCGTTTCGGCGCTTTACCAGGCAAGCAATGCAAACGGTGAAGATTTTTGCGCGGTTGTAGTGGCGTCTACAACAATGAGCAATCAGGAATTTGCGCAAAGAATCGAGCAAATGCAACGCGATCAAATTGATGGCGATTCTGCCGATTCTGCCAGCTCTTTAGATTTGCGCTTAAACGTTGTTGGAACAAGAGAATACGGCTTAGATAGCGCGTCTACAAAGTCAATGGATTCAAGCAATCCTTTGCACTTAAGTGCTGCGCAATTGGAGCCGTGGATGCAAGTTGAGCCAGACGCTGCAATTGATGGCGAGCCAGTCTCTTACAAACTTGCGCTTTTGCAAGATGCTTCGCAAGTTGGCGTTTATTCTGAGCGCTGGATTATTGGGGAGTGCTGATGAAAGCTTACCGTACGCCTTGGTGGTATTTTGCGCTTGGACTATTGTTTGGATTCGTATTCGGCGCGTTTTTGGTCTCGATTACAGAATCTAGCGCAATATCGCTTTCGGGAGCTCCGTGGATTGTTTTGGCTGTTATGATAATCGGCGGAATAGTCACGTTTGTTCTTGCTTGGCAGACGCATCAATACGCTACTTCTAAGCCAAAAGAGCGCAAGCCTTTTAACATGCAAATGGCTGTTTCGGCGTTAATGCTTGCAAAATCGCTTGGAATGGCTGGTGCTATTTTAACGGGCTGGTATGCAGGTCAGATTTTTGTTTGCTGGCCGCACGCCGATATTCCGCTTTATTCCAACGTTATTCGCGAATGTGTTATTGCGGGAATCGTGTGCATTATAGATATGATTATTGGCATTGTTGGCGAATGGATGTGTCAGATTCCTCCAGAAGATGGAGCGGATGCTGCTGGCGATTCTTCGGATCGAGCGCAGCAAGCGGCGGCGGTTTAATGGCGGTTAGCTGCGATTAATGGCAACTAACGGCGCTTAATGGCAATCAAAATTGCAACTAAAATAGCGGTTTAACAATTTTAAGAAAGGTATTACTTTGGCTGAATTTATTTACCAAATGATTAAGGCACGCAAGTCTTACGGAGATCGCGTAATTCTAGACGACGTTACCTTAAGCTTCTTGCCGGGCGCAAAAATTGGCGTTGTTGGCCCTAATGGCATGGGTAAATCAACGTTGCTAAAGATTATGGCTGGATTGGAAAATGTTTCAAACGGCGAAGCTTCGATTACGCCAGGCTACACTGTTGGCATTTTGCAACAGGAGCCGCCGCTGGATGAGACTAAAACCGTTGGCGAAAACATTAAGATGGCTTTTGGTGAGATTGCTCAAAAGGTTGATCGATTCAACAAAATCGGCGAAGAGATGGCAAATCCAGATGCCGACTTTGATGCGTTGATGGAAGAAATGGGCAAGCTGCAAACGGAGATTGACGCTGCTAACGGTTGGGATTTGGATTCTCAGCTTGAGCAGGCGATGGACGCTTTGCAATGCCCAGACCCAGATTCGCCTGTTTCTGTGTGCTCGGGTGGCGAAAGACGACGAGTTGCATTGTGCAAGCTTTTGCTTGAAGCACCAGATTTACTTCTGCTTGATGAGCCTACAAACCACTTGGATGCGGAGTCGATTCTTTGGCTGGAACAGTTCTTGCACAAGTACGAAGGCGCTGTTATTGCTGTAACTCACGATCGCTACTTTATGGACAACGTTGCAGAGTGGATTTGCGAGGTGGATCGCGGCCAGCTTTACCCATACAAGGGCAATTACACTACTTACTTGGAAACTAAGGCCAAGCGTATGGAGATTCAGGGCGCTAAGGACGCAAAGCTTGCTAAGCGCTTGAAGAATGAGCTTGACTGGGTGCGTAGCTCGCCAAAGGCTCGCCAGGCCAAGAATAAGGCTCGTTTGGAGCGTTACGACCAAATGGAGCAAGAGGCACGCAATTCCAAGAAGCTTGATTTTTCGGAGATTCAAATTCCAGCAGGTCCGCGCTTGGGATCGCAAGTTTTGGAAGCGAAGCATATTCACAAGGCTTTTGGCGATCGCGTGCTAATCGACGATTTGTCGTTTACGTTGCCTCGTAACGGCATTGTTGGCGTGATTGGTCCGAATGGCGTTGGTAAGTCTACGCTTTTCAAGACGATTGTGGGCTTGGAGCCACTTTCTGGCGGCGAGCTTACTGTTGGAGACACTGTAAAGATTTCGTACGTAGATCAGAATCGCGCAGGCTTGGATCCAAATAAGAATTTGTGGGAAGCTGTTTCGGGAGGCCTTGATTTTATTGAGGTTGCAGGCGTTGAGATTCCTACTCGCGCATACGTTGCAAGCTTTGGTTTTAAGGGTTCGGATCAGCAAAAGCTTACGGGAGTGCTTTCTGGCGGCGAGCGTAACCGCTTGAATTTGGCTTTGACTCTTAAGCAGGGCGGCAACTTGCTTCTGCTTGATGAGCCTACTAACGATTTAGATGTTGAAACTCTTGAAAGCTTAGAGAACGCTTTGCTTGACTTCCCGGGATGTGCTGTGGTTGTTTCACACGATCGCTGGTTCTTAGACCGCGTTGCAACGCATATTCTTGCTTGGGAGGGCACAGACGAGAATCCTGCAAATTGGTACTGGTTTGAAGGTAACTTCCAGGCGTACGAGGAAAACAAGATTGCGCGCCTTGGTGAGGAAGCTGCTCGTCCGCATCGCTTGCACAGAAAGCTTACGCGCTAATCGCAAGTTGTGTGTTGCTGCGGCTGGCGGTTTGCGGTTAGTCGTAAGCTGCCAGCACAAGTCGCAAGCTGTTGGCGGCTGGCGGCTAATCGTAAGTTGTTAGTCGTTAGTCGCAAGCTGTTGGTGGCAAGTCGCTAATCGTAAGTTGCTAGTCGCAAGTCGCAAGCTTTTAGCAGCAAGACACAGTCTGTTGGCGGCAAATCGCCTTGTAAAACGCTAAAGCAAATATCTTAAACGGTAGTCGCGCTAAAATCGTGTATTGAGCTAAAAAAGGAGTGCAAATGCCAATACTAGATAAAAATGATTCTGCTAAAGTTAAAGAATACGAGGACTTTGTAAAAAATTCTCCGTACACTAATGCAATGCAAGACATGGCATGGGCAAAGGTTAAAAACAACTGGTCTAGCGAATACGTTTATCTGGAAGAAAACGGCAAGATTACTGCTGCAGTGTCTATTCTTGGCATTAAGGCTGTAGACGATAAAACGCTGTTTTACGCTCCTAGAGGCCCAGTTTGCGATTTTTACGACGTTGAAACCACTAAAAAGCTAATCAACGAAGCAAAGCCACTTTTTGAAAAGTACAATGCATTTTTGCTTAGAATGGACCCTTGCGTTCAAACCGACGAGGCTCTTATAGAAAAGTACAGGGCAGCTGGCTACACGTTTAGAGGCCAGGGATTCCACCCTAAGTCTTACTCCAACCCGCTTCACGAGATTATGCTTAAGGTTGAGGGAAAAACCGAAGAAGAGCTTATGGCTGGTTTTAGCACGCTTACAAGAAGGCATATTCGTGCTGGCATTAAGGCTGGTGTTGTAACTCGCTGGAGTAGGTCGGAAGAAGACTTGCAAACCTTCTACGAGCTTACAAAGATTATGGCAAACAGGCATGGCATTAAATATAGGCCATTTGAATACTTTGAGCGCTTGCTTGCTGCATTCCCGCAGATTGAGATTTGCACTTGCGAGTACGAGGGAGAGCCAGTTGCAAGCATGCTTTCGTTCCCGTACAAAGACACTTTGTGGTACATTTACGGCGCAACGCAGACCATGCATGGAAAGGTTGCTCCAGGCTATACGTGTATTTGGAATTTGATTTTGCGCACTAAGGAGCTTGGCTTAACGTGGTTCAACATGGGCGGCACTTACTCGCTTAGCATGGACGAAGGCCTTTACTTCTTTAAGAACGGTTTTTGCAGAGCGAATGATCCGTTTACTTGGATTGGCGAGTTAGACGTTGTTGTTGACCAAGACGCTTACAAGAAGTTTGTTGGCAGGTGGGATGATTTGCCAGAGACTAAGAGTGATGCTGATAAGGCAGATGCTGCGTCTGCAGGTGAGTCTGCAGGTGAGTCTGCTAAGGCAGAGTAGTATTTAACTCCTAAAGCTCTAATAGCTTTTAATGGCGCTTTTGCGACTAGTTGCATGTTTTTGTGGCTAGTCGCTTTTATTTTCCGTGCGAGTCTTTCCGCTTTTTGTACGTGTTTTAGGTCGAATTTGGTACAAAGTGCGTTAATTACACAAAATTCATCATACGAATTAATCTTAAATTGTATAAAACAATGAGTAAAATATGCCTTGCATAGTTATATGGATTTTGCGGTATGGTTGGCGCATTAATCCAAAGAAAAAGATAATGGAGTAAGAGTATGTCTAAGAAGATTCGTGTAGTTAAGCACTATTCTGGCGTTTATTCTGGTGTTGGGGCTGATTCTCAGCCAGTTCTTTCAAAGAGTGTTTGCGCTGCAATGCTAGCTGGCGCAATGGTGCTTGGGGGGGGGGGTATTCGTTTCCTCACCTGCCTATGCTGACGGTTATGTAGACGGCACGGGCAACAACATTTACTACGGTTTCAAAACTGATGCAAAATATGCCGAGGCTCATTTCAACATTGACGTTGAGTATTACGATACCTTTGAGCATGCCAAAGCTGGCGGAACCGAAGGCATAGATCCTCTTGGTAAATTTGTTCGCGTTCATTATCTTTCTAATTGCAACAACAATGCTACAGCAGATGACTGGCGATTCCGCCCAATGTGGTGGTTTGGCGTTCCTGCTGGTTTGAAGGATCCTCAAGATATACAATTTAAGCGTATTGAAAAGTTAACAAACGGTGGAAAGCAATCTGTTAAACCTGCCGGTTCTTCGCAATATGTTCAAACCGACGCAAATGGTTATGGTGCTGTTTCTGACAAACATTTTAACAGTCCTAAGGAATGGAATAATATTTCAAACTTCTACTTTAGTGGGGAAAATATTGCAAGCAAAGGTTGGAAGCGGCTTGTTGGACTTTCTGATAAAGCTGGTAGCAAGACTTACGACAATGCTGGTGATACAGAGAAGCAGTGGAATATTTATAAGCAAGATACTCAAGGTCTTAAGGGTATTTTTGTAGACTGGGAATCTGCTGGTCGGCGTTGGTATGACATGACCTACGTTTCCGAGATGGAAGATACTGCATGGAAGAATCGTGATAAGAATCCTTTGCGATTTGCTGCTGGCGTGTATCGTTTTGCTGGTAACTGGCACTATGCTGTTGGTCAAAAGCACAATACGCCAAAGATTGCGGATTATTTCAATCTTACTTATCCAGCTGTGACTAAGGTGAAGGATACCAAAAAGCTCACTGATGACGAACAGAAAGCTGTTAAAGAAAAAATTGAAAATGCAAATAAAAATGCAAAGTATTACTCGGATTTGGTAGAAAAAGTAGAAGTATCCGAAAAGGGTGTGGCTACTATCACCTTTAAAGATAATACGACTCGCACTATGCCAGCTAGCTTGCTTGTAACAAAAGACGAGTCCGATAGTGATAAGTATAAGCCGACTTTGCCTGCTGCAACTCCTGTTGTAAATCCGAGCGCTTTGACGAAGGAAGATAAGGAAGCTGTTATTGCTGCGTTCAAGAAGGCGAACCCTGATAGCAGCGAATTTAGCAAGCATCTTGCCAAGGATAATGCTATTGCTTTCGATAAAGACGGAAAGAACCTTGTTGTAACTTACAAGGATGGCTCCAAGGCTATGATTCCTGTGTCTGAGCTTGTGTTCCAGGGGCCAAAAATCTCCGACTGGGCGCCATACGTTGTGCCTGATGTGATTCAGGTTGATAATTTGAAGCAGCTTTCTGATGATGACGTAACTAAGATTAAGAATAAATTCGACACGGCCAATAGTGATTTGGATGTCTATAAGAATGCAAAGACTAAGGATTCTACTGGCTATTTAACAATTGATAAAAATACCGGAAATGCCACAATCAAGTGGGAAGATGGCTCTACAACAGTTATTGATGCATGGCAATTCCTTAAGGAAAAAGAGAAGACTCCAGCTCCTCAGCCTCCAACTCCGAATCCACCTGTTGCTGAAGAAAAGACGTTCATTGTTGGTGCGCTTAGTCAGCAAAAGGTGGTTATGTTTGACCCATTTAAGACAACGACCCAAGAAATAACTACGGGTAATATTAAGACTCAGCTTGATAACCTTAAATCAACACTCAAGAGTATAAAATGTATGGATTCTAAAGATCAGTCAGATGTAACTATTACTGACGTTGAATATAGCGTTGGCAAAGATGGTGTGGGCTACATCACTTTTAAAGCAAACGGATACAAAGATGTAAAGTATCCAATGAGTATGTTCTTTAAGCAGAACCCTAATAAGCAAACTCCTAAGGAAACTGAGCATAGTCCACAAGGCAAGACTCAGTATAAGTACAAGGTTCAGCCTGTAGAATATGAAGGTGCTACCGCTAACGCTCAAGACTGGATAAAGGCTTTAAAGCAGTTTGTTAAGTCTAACTACGGCAAAGATTTAACGAATGATTCTACAGTTACTGAAACATATGTATTGCCTGAAGGTATAACCACTACAGAAGGTACTCAAGGGTTACAACGTTTCGTTAAAGGTAAAAATAACGATAGTGGTGTAACTACTATTCATATTGGTGATAATGGAGTCTTAGAAATACAAGGTTACGAAAATGGAGATAATAATCTGAAGACTCTATTCACCGTTCCTGCAAGCGAGTTGTATGTTAAAAAAGGTTCTCATACTGATCACACTGTTTCAGATTTGAAGGATCTTGCTAAAAAGATTCGCGATGAAAAGAAAAATAGTGGTGTAACAGACAACGATTTCAAGCGAGCTGGTATTATCGATAATACTGATGACAATACCATCAATGGCATGAACGAGCAGCAACTTCGCAACCTCATCCGTAAACTTACCGACGCCAAGAAGACGGAGTATAAGTACAATACAAACCCAGTTGAAATCGATAACGATCCAACCAGTACTACCTATAATGCTTCTGACGGAGATGTTCAAAAAGCCGTAAAAGCATTCCTTAAGGCAAACTACACCGACAATGGCGCTGCAACAACGATTGATAACTATGCTATAACTGGCAATAGTGGCAACTTTAATAACATAACGTGGAATCCTAAAGATGGCACTAAGAATCTTGAGATGAAATCAGATATTATGCCAGGTGGTATTGATTCGTTTAGCATGAATGATGACGGCAAGAGCGTTGACTTTAAGTGTGGTAATGACACACTGTTCACCGTACCTGCAAATAAGCTCTTCAAGAAGAAGGTTGAAACTCCAAAGCCTGATAAGAAGCAACTCGAAGAGATGAAGAAGCAGGCGAAGGAGATTATTGATCGCAATCCTAAGCTTACTGATGATCAGAAAACCCAGTATAAGAATAAGATTGAAAATGCTACTACCAAGGAGCAAATCCAGAATATTCTTAAGGAAGCGAACAAGCAGGCTGTTAATAATAATGTCACTTCTGAGCAGTTAAAGCAGAAGGAAAAGACAGAAAAGGATAAGAAGGAAAAAGAGCAAAAGGAGAAAGATAAGAAGGAGCGCGAAAAGAAGCAAGCGCAACAACTCCAAGACGACAAAAAGAAAGCTTCTGAGAGTATTGACAAGCTCGGTAATCTGAGTAATGAAGAAAAAGAGGCTCTCAAGAAAGAGATCAACGGCGATGGTACGCCAGGAGGCTCACAAGGCGCAACAACGTCTGATGATGTAAAGAAGATTCTCGAAAAAGCCAAGGCTATTGATGCCGCCAAGGGTGCGTTGCAAAATGACATTGCAAAGGGCGCTCTTCCGTTCCTTGATCACGGTACTGGCGCTAAAGGCAACACAGAGGCTACGCATGCCGACGATGCTGCTCTTAACGAGCTGCTCGGAGGAACTCCTGGTAAGGATAAAACGCTTACCGATTTGGAAACTGCTCTTGCAAAGAAGGATGCCACTGCACAAGAGATTAAGGATGCTCTTGCCGCAGCCAAGCGCCAGAATGCGATTAACGAAGAAAATGCTAAGAATGCTGGTATTGCGAAGCTTGATGCTAAGCAGGCAGATCTTGATGCAGCATATAATGCTTTAGCAGCTGATCAACAGGCGAAAGCGAAAGCTAAGTATGATGCTGCTGTTAACGAAATAAATACAGCTAAAGGCAAAGTTAATAGCGCAACCAAGCCTTCCGACATCAAGACTGCTGTTGGTGGCGTAGATACTAAGATTGATGCTGCTAAGGAAGACATCAAGAATAATACGCCTAAGCGCGATACTTCCCAGAACACATACGACAATCAATCTGAACTTGATAAGGAAAAGGAAGCTCAGAAGAAGCGCATTCAAGATAGCAATCTTCCAGATGCTGACAAGCAGAAGGCTATTGATGATATCAATAATGCAAAGAAGCTTGGCGACCCAACGGGTATTGCTGATCGCGCGCTGAAGGCCAAGAAGATTGCGGATGCTCTTGACAAGCTGGATAAAGACTTCAATCATCTTAACAAAGCGCAGAAGGAAGCTTTCAAGAAGATTATTGAAGATACTGATGCTGGTGATCACACCAATGCTGATGGCACAACGTCTGATGATATTGATGATGCGCTTGCTAATGCTGCAAACACCGATAATGCTATGGCTCGTCTTGAAGAGTTGAAGGTTATTGCGGATAAGTTCGCTAATGGCGAAAAGTATAAAGGTGCTTCTCAAGAAAAGAAGGATGCGTTTAATACCGCCTCCACCGCGGCAGGTGCCGTGCTAGACAAAGCTAAGGGCGACGCAAAGAGCGCTGCCGAGGTCAACGATATCTACGCGGATCTTCTTAAAGCAATGCAAGCGATTGATAACACAGTTAAGGGTGCAGGAGTTAAGACCGATGCTCTTGCTGCGGAAGTTGAGTCCGACAAGAACTTGAAGCCAAATGATAAGGCTGACCCTAAGACTCCAGGTGATTCGTCTTATACCACCGCTTCTGCAGATAAGAAAAAAGCATTTGATGACGCTTTGACTGAGGCTGAAGCTGCTTTGAAGACTGCTAACGAAGAGAATGAGAACGCTAAGAATCCTAACAGGACTCCGCGAACTCCTGAACAGGAAGCAAAAGCTCAGAAGGCTGTTGATGAAGCTCTAGACAAGCTTATTAAGGCTCGCCTTGCTTTGGACGGTGTTAACACCAAGCCTCTTGAGCAACAAATCGCTAAAGATGCAGATATTAAGAAGTCTGTAGAGTACACTAAGGCTTCTGATTCTAAGAAGAAGGCGTATGACGAGGCTCTTGCAGCTGCTGAGAAGCTCATTGCACAGTTGACTGGTAAAGATACTCAGCAGGGCGGTCAAGGCGCTCAGCAGTCAGAGCTTAAGACTAAGGAACAGAAGCAGCAGGCTTTGGATGCGGCTCTTAAGGCGTTGAGAGACGCGGCTGCTGCTCTTGACGGCAAGGATACAACTCCAGTTCCTCCAAGCGATGATGACAATACTGGCTCTGGTTCGGAATCGGATTCTGGCTCTGGTGATTCCACAAGCACGAGCGGTGGCGTTAATAAGCAGAATTTGATTAATCAGATTAACACCACTGAAAATCCAGGTGGTGCTAATCCAGGCTCTGGTGCTGCTGGCACAAATCCAAGCACGCCAGGTGCAGGTGCGCAAGGCGCTGGTATGGGTGCTGTAACCCCAGGTTCAGGCGCTGGTGCTGCTGGCACTGGCGCTGCGGGCGCAGCCAGTGCAGGTGTTGACAACAAGGCTGTAAACAACGCTGTAGAAAACGCTCCAGAAGTAAAGCAAGCGGATGCTGCTGTTAAGCAAGCTGCTGCTACGCTAGCCGAAGCCTTGGCACAAGCTAAGCGTGTTGCTGCAGATCCGCACGCAACGCAAGCGCAAGTCGACGCTGCGGCAGCTAAGCTTGCGGATGCACGTAAGGCGCTTGCGGATGCTCAAGCCAATGCAGCAAAAGTGCGTGCAGCTGTTCGCAGCCGCGTTATAAAGGGCATGCGTTCTCGCGGAAATGCAGGCATTGCGACTGGTGCAAACGTTGCAACTACTGGATTGATGGCAACTATGATTGCTGCAATCGGCGGAGCATTTGCAACTCGTCGCATGCGCACAAAGCACGCTAATCGCGACTAGCGTTTAGTTGTAAGCTTATTAGCTTTACTAGTGTTTTACTGATAGCTGATTAGCTTTATTAGTGCTTACAGCATATATACTCATAAGCCTCGTTTGGTCTTTTGCCGAGCGAGGCTTTTGTTTTCCCGAAAATGTTGCTCAAAATGCCGATTAGAGCTACAAACTCGGGAAAATCGCGTACTGCGCAACAGTTTTGTGTGGGGCGTGTGCTAATCTCGGTTAGCTCATGACTTTTTATCGATTCGTCAATCGAATTGTTCAATCATAAAATACGAAAGGCTATTGTGCCACATACTCATTATGATGCGTTTGCTAAAACGCAAGGCTCTAAGAAAACTGCTGCTAGAAAATCGAATAGTAAAAAATCCGCTGTAAGTCAAAAAGATAATAAGAATTTTTCTAAAAAAGGTTATAAGTCCAAAGAAAATCCATTTGAATATAGAAGAAATCGTAAGAATAACGAGTTTAACGCTCGTAAGAACCGCAATCGTAAGGCAGATAAAGCTAGAAGTCGCGCTAGAGAAAAAGCTTTGCAATACGAAGAGATGGCAATTCAAGAAGCTGAGAAGGACTTTGGAGAGAAGGGCTTTACTTCGCAGGACTTTAGCAAGCGCGATTTTGATAAGCGCGATTTTAAGAAGCGCGATTTTAAGAATCGTCGTATAAATAATCGTAATCAAAATAAGCAAAATTCATATAAGCAAAATCAAGAAGTCGAAAAAAACTCCGTAATGATTCCAGATACAGCTGTGGAATCACGCGAAAACTATAGCGATGACGTGACTTTTGCGCAGCTAGGCGTTCCGCAGCCTTTGGTGGAAGTTTTGCGCGCAGACGGCAAAACCACGGCTTTTCCAATACAGCAAGCGACTTTGCCAGACTCTTTGCAAGGCGCGAACATTCTAGGACGCGGCCGAACGGGAAGTGGCAAGACGCTAGCGTTTTCTATTCCGCTTGTTGCGCGATTGGCTGAGAACTTTGTTGATTTAATCAACTCGGGTCGCGCTTCTAGAAAAAACAAGAATCGCAAAGAAGACGATATTCCAGCGCCTCACGCAATGATTTTGGCGCCGACTCGCGAGCTGGTGCATCAAATAGACGACGTAATCGCGCCTCTAGCGGCTGCTTACGGCATGAAAACTGTAACGGTTTATGGCGGTGTGCGCTACAAGCAGCAAATGGCGCTTCTTAAGCAGGGAGCGCAAATCGTAGTGGCTTGCCCAGGGCGATTAGAGGATTTGCTGCGTCAAGGCGCGTTAACGCTCGAAAAAGTGATGGTAAGCGTTTTAGATGAGGCCGACGAAATGGCAGATATGGGATTTTTGCCAGCCGTTACGCGCTTGCTTGAGCAGACTGATCCAAACGGTCAGCGCATGCTATTTTCTGCTACTTTAGATAAGCAAGTTGCGACTATAGTAAATCGCTTCTTGCCAAATGCGCTTGTTCACGCTGTGGATGACGCGGATTCGCAAGTAGACACAATGACACACTACGTTTTTGGCGTTTCTGCGGCAGATAAGTACGAAGTTTTGCGAAAGCTAGCTTCTGGCAAAAAGCGCTCAATATTCTTTACGCGCACAAAGTATCAGGCTAAGAATATGGCAAAAAAGTTTGTGCAACAGGGGATTCCTGCAGTTGATTTGCAAGGAAACTTGTCGCAAAATCAACGCGATAGGCATATGAGCGTTTTTGCTAGTGGAGACGTGCGCGTGCTAGTGGCTACGGACGTTGCTGCGCGAGGCATTGATATTAGCGATGTTGCGCTTGTTGTGCAAACGGAGCCGCCAGAGGATCCAAAGTCGTTCTTGCATAGGTCGGGGCGTACTGCGCGCGCAGGCGAGTCGGGCAATGTTGTGACTCTTGTGTTGCCGAATCAAAAGCGCATGGCTCACACTATGTTGAGGCGTGCTGGCATTAATGCTAAAGCGCAAGACGTTAAGCCAGAGTCGCCGATTTTGCAAGAGATTGTTGGCGATTTGGCGGATTTGCAAGAGGGCTGGAGTATGCCAGAGCAGCCAAAGCGCAAAGGAAGAGGAAAAGGCCGAGGCAAAGGTAGAGGACGCGGACGTTCGCATGATTCGCGCAGTTCGCGTGACTCGCATAGTTCGCAACGTAACGCATAATTTTCCGCTTTTTGTACGTGATTTAGGTCGAATTTGGTACAAAGTGCGGAGTTGTTTTCCGCTTTTTGTTGTTCAACACGCCGTAAATCGCTACAAAGTGCGTCAACTTTTCCCGAAAATGTTGTTCAAAATGCCGTTTAGAGCAACAAAAAGCGTCGGCTATCTAATGCGCTAATGCGCTACTTGCTTTGACCTTTGCCGAATGCGCGCAAGCGAATACCGTTCCAATCTTCGCTAACTGTTAAAGGCGTTGCGGCGTTCATTCCAGCAGTCATTGCTGCTGCTTGAACAGTGCTCGAGCTTGGAGAACCAGCACGCCCTGGCTTAGGCGTTAAAACCCACATAGGTGCGTTGCTGTTCAACATGTTTGTTGCGTCCATAATGGTGTCTGCTAGCTCGTCTTCGTCGTCGCCGTCTCGCCACCAAATAATCACTCCGTCAACAGTGGAGCTGTAATCTTCGTCAACAAGTTCTTCGCCAGTCAATTCTTCGATATTGCTGCAAATCGCATCGTCAACGTCATCGTCCCACAGCCACTGCTGTACGATGTCTCCAGGTTGGAATCCAAATTCTTCTGCATGTTGAAAAGCTGTCTGTTCCACGTGACTCAATATATCAAAGCGTCAAGAATTTGCGCGACTCGCCCTATCTGCACGCACGGCACGTTGAGACACGCCTGGAAAATCGCCAGAAACCACAAAATCACTATATGTAGTTTGTTATTTATGTAAATTACCCTAGATATTGTGCATGCTATGGGCTATAGTAGAGCAAGTTGTTGCGAATCATAAGTAGATTTGCGATTCAAAATACACGTTAGCTTGAGAAAGGTCTGTAGAATGCAGGTCTCTGATATGACTTTAGAGGATGCCACTTTGCAAGATGAAGAAGCCGTCACTTTGGGTGATTTTAATGTAGCTTCAAACGACTCTTCTAAGAAGTCTCGCGTGCAAGTCGAAAAGCGCGATGGTCGCGTTGTTGACTTTGATCAGATGAACATTATTATGGCAATCAAGGCCGCTTTTAAGGATTTGCGCAAAGAAGTCGGTCCTCAAGAAGAGCAGATGATTCGCGATATTACGGATCATATTGAGGCCGAAATTCAAGATCGTTACAATGGCCCTGCAAAAATCGAAGATATTCAAACTCTTGTTGAGCATGGTCTTATTGAAAATCATCTTTACGAGGTTGCGCGTTGCTACACAAGCTACCGCCTAAACCGAGATATTGACCGCGCTAAGGCAACCGACATTAACGAAGCTGTGAATCGTCTTGTAAACCGCGATGAGTCGCTTGTGCGCGAAAATGCCAACAAAGATTCCAACGTTTACGCCACTCAGCGCGATCTTCTTGCAGGCGCCGTTTCTAAGGCTTCCGCGTTCTCTATGCTTCCGCACGCAGTTTCTAACGCACATATGAAGGGCGATATTCACTTCCACGATGCTGATTATTCGCCATTTACTTGCATGAGCAATTGCTCGCTTCCAGATTTTGGAAACATGCTTGCTAAGGGTTTTGCGCTTGGAAACGCAATGATGGATAGTCCAAAGTCGATTGGCACGGCAGCTACTCAAGTTACGCAGATTATTAAGGATATTGCAGGCGCTCAATACGGCGGTCAGACTGTAAACCGCGCAGACGAGATGTTGGAGCCTTACGCTAAGTGTGATTACGACAAGAATCTTGCTATGGCTCATGCCATGATTCCAGATTCCACGCCAATCGAAGTTGCTAAGGCTATGATTGACGGCTTAAAGGCTCAGGAGCCTAAGAATCTTCATTGTTTAGATAGGGATCCTCTTCCAGAAGACACTCCTTTTGACGAGAATTTGAGTGAGTTGGATCAGCTTCGCGAAGTTTACGCAAAGATTATGACGCGCAAGGCGATTTACGACGCTATGCAAACAATGGAATATCAGATTAATTCCAACCGCGTTTCTAACGGCCAGACTCCGTTTGTAACTGTTGGCTTTGGTCTTGGTACGTCTTGGTTTGCTCGCGAAATTCAGCGCGCTATTTTGCTTAATCGCATTCGCGGACTCGGCAAGGACCGTCATACTGCTATCTTCCCTAAACTTGTGTTTACTATTAAGCACGGCGTTAACGCAGATGCTGGCGACCCTAACTACGATTTGAAGCAGCTTGCGCTTGAGTGCTCTACAAAGCGCATGTATCCAGACGTTGTGTTCTACGAGAATATTGTTAAGATTACAGGCTCCTTTAAGGCGCCTATGGGCTGCCGATCCTTCCTTCAGGGCTGGATTGATCCAAAGACTGGCAAAGACGTGGAAGACGGCCGCATGAATCTTGGCGTTGTAACAGTTAATGTGCCTCGCATTGCGCTGGAGTCTCACGGAGACGTAAACCGCTTCTGGAAGCTTTTTAACGAGCGCATGGAAGTGGCGCATCAAGCTTTGCGATTCCGCATTATGCGTTGCAAGCAGGCAACTCCTGTAAACGCTCCAACTCTGTTCCGCTACGGTGCTTTTGGCCGTTTGGGAGCTAACGAGAGCGTGGATCAGCTGTTCCGCAATGAGCGCGCAACTGTGTCTCTTGGCTACATTGGCTTGTATGAAGCTACATCCGTGTTCTTTGGCAAGGATTGGATGCAAGATCACAGCTGGAATGAGGATGGCAAGCAATTTGCGCTTTCTATGGTTCGCCGTATGAATCAGCTTTGCCAGCAGTGGTCGAAGGCGGAGGGATACCATTACTCGGTATATTCCACTCCTGCTGAGTCTTTGACGGATCGCTTTAACCGCATGGATCGCCAGAAGTTTGGCAGCATTGAAGGCGTTACCGATCACGACTTCTACACCAACTCCTTCCACTACCCAGTGTGGTTGCAGCCAACTCCTATGGAGAAGCTCCGCTACGAGGTTGACTTCCCATATCTTGCTTCCGGCGGATTTATTAACTACTGCGAGTTCCCATGCTTGCAAGCGAATCCTAAGGCTTTGGAGGCTGTTTGGGATTACGCTTATAAGATTGGCATTGGCTACTTGGGTACGAACACTCCGATTGACCATTGCTTTGTTTGCGGATTCCAGGGCGATTTTGAGCCAACGAAGGAAGGCTTCCGCTGCCCAGAGTGCGGCAATAGTGACCCAGATAAGTGCAATGTGACTAAGCGCACTTGCGGCTACTTGGGTAATCCTGTTCAGCGACCAATGGTTCACGGCCGCCACGAGGAAATCGCTCATCGCGTAAAGCACATGTCTGGCGAAACTGGCCATGTTGTTCTTAACAATGGCGAGTCTCGCGAGTGGTACGAGGAAACTAAGTAGTGCGTAGGATTGCGGCGTAAAATTGCGGAGCGTGTAATCGCGTAAAGTCGCAGCTTAAAGTCGCATAAAGTCGCAGCTTAAAGTCGCATAAAGTCGCATAAAATAAGGTAAAAGCTAGGCTAAATTACTAAAAAGGTCGGAACCATGGCTCGTATAAGTTTGCACGATTTTGCACCTGCAGACGTTAACCGCGGGCCTTGGATTCCAACCTCTCTTTCTAATAATCCGCGCGCAGGGCAGTGGTCCAGTGAGCGCATGAGCAAGGGCATGATTGCGGATTATAAGCGTTTTTTGATGACGGATGGCGAAGGAATCCGTTGCTCGCTGTACGTTTCTGGCTGCCCGTTCCATTGCGTTGAATGCTATAACGAGTCGATTTGGGATTTTCGCGCAGGATACCCATACACGCAAAAGCTTGAAGACCAGATTATGGAAGATTTGGCGCTTCCGTACGTGCAAGGATTGACTCTTCTTGGCGGCGAGCCGCTTCTTAACACTGGCATTTTGCTGCCGCTTTGCAAGCGTATTCGAAGCGAGTTTGGCAATACAAAAGACATTTGGAGTTGGACTGGTTACACTTGGGAAGAGCTTATGCGCGAAGGCGAGACGCCAGATAAGCTTGAGCTTTTGCAATATATTGACATTCTTGTTGACGGACGATATATGAAGAATCTTCACGATTCGCTGTTGCAATTCCGCGGATCTAGTAATCAGCGGATTATTGACGTGCCAAAGTCGCTGAAAAATCCGAGTGATCCGCCTGTAATCTGGGAAAAGCTTCACGATCAAGAGCGTTTTATTCCATCAATCTATGGCAAGGATCGAGCGAAAGGCGAAGCTGACGCGAGTTAGCTAATGGTTGTTAGAAATAGCGCGCTTAGACCGCGCAAGTGATTTTCCTATTTAGCGTTGCGCGTACCTTCCTATTTGGTGTGTAGGAGGGCTGGGTGTTTACGCTCGCGCGTTACATCGCGCTATTCCTCGCGGCTATTAGCAGCCGCTCGGCTGATTTGGCATGTAAAGTCCACTGGACTTTACGTTTGAGCCAAATCACGCTTTGAAGGAGCTTGAAATACGTTATGCAATTTCAAGCTCAGTCAAAGCGCTTTGCCGCACAGAAGCAGTGCTTCTGCTCTAAGCGGCTCAGCGAATCGAGGTGACTTCTCGCGCATTATGCAGCTCGAAGTCGTTGATTCGCAATCGCACTACAAGCCAAAATAGTCAGAAGTGATATGATTAAGCGTATAAATTCTTTTAATAGAGAGGTCGCATGAAAGCAAAATCGCATAAAAAACACAAGGATTACGCGCCTAATGCGTTTCGCACAATAATGCCGCTGTTAAAGCGCTATCGTATGCTTGGTGTAATCACGTCTGCTGCGATTTTTGTGGAAGCATCTATGCAAATTGCGATTCCAACAGTAATGTCTAGTCTTATTGACTTTGGAATTGCCGCAAAATCCCAAAATGCTGTTAAATACTACGGCTTGCAATTACTCGCTTTTGCCGCAATATCAATGATTTTTGGCGTTATTTCTGGCGTTTGTTGCGCGCATTCTAGCGCGGGCTTTGGCAAAAATTTGCGATGCAAGATGTTTAGTCGCTTGCAATCGTTGAGTTTTTGCGATCTTGACCGTTTTTCTACTGGAACGGTTGTTACGCGCCTAACTAGCGACGTTTCTAATATTCAATTTGCGTATCAAATGGTTATTCGCGCAGGCGTTCGCAGCCTTGTGATTATTGTTGCAGCATGGTGGTTTACTTTTTGCATAAGCCCTTCTATTTCTTGGGTTTTTCTTAGTCTTATTCCAATTGTTGGCGTTATTTGTGGTATTGGTGCAAAGATTGTTGCGCCTACTTTTGCGCGAATTTACGGCACGATTGACATCATGAACAGCATGGTTAGCGAAAATTTGCGCAATATTCGCATTGTTAAGTCGTATGTTAGGGAAGACTACGAAAACCACCGTTTTAGGCGCATATCGCATAAGATTTACAGCTATTTTTTAAAAGCAGAGTATGTTCTAAATTGCAGTATTCCGCTTTTTAACTTGTGTTTTTATGCGTGTTTGCTTCTTATTGCGTGGATGGCTTCTAAGCAAATCGTTGCTTCTGGAAATAATCCTGCATTTGGCTTGACTACGGGAAATCTTGCGGCGCTGGTTGTGTATGCGTTGCAAATTTTGTTTGCGTTGGCTAATTTGGTTGTAATTTTTGTTATGACGGTTACTGCGCGCACGTCAATGCATCGTGTTGCAAATGTTTTACAATCGCATAACAGTGAGTATGTTCATAAAAACCCGATTACAGAGCTTGCAGATGCTTCGATTTGCTTTAATAATGTTGATTTTGCATATGATTCTGCGAATGATTCTGAGCATGATTTTGCGCGCGTTAATGGCGATTCATCTTCGGCTGCTGGCGATTTATCGAAAGGCAATCAGGAAATTAAAGATAGTCAGGAAATTTTACACAACATAAATCTAAACATTCCTTCTGGCTCTACTGTTGGGATTGTGGGCGCAACGGGTAGCGGAAAGTCAAGTATTATAAATTTGATTGCTCGCATTTACGATGTAACAAAAGGCACTGTTTTTGTAGGCGGATCAGACGTTCGTTTTTATGATTCCAAAAGTTTGCGCAACCAGATAGGAATTGTGTTACAAAAAAATATTCTGTTTAGCGGCACTATTGCGCAAAATCTTCGATGGGGCAATGAGGATGCCAGTGACTCCGACTTGCGCGAAGCGTGCAAAATCGCTTGCGCTCAAGAGTTTATAAACGATTTGCCGCATGCATATAACACGAATCTTGAGCAAGGCGGTAAGAATCTTTCTGGCGGACAAAAACAGCGACTTTGCATTGCGCGCGCGTTGTTAAAGCGGCCAAAAATCTTGATTTTAGATGATTCAATGAGTGCGGTAGATGTTAAAACAGACGCCAAGATTCGCGAGAATTTAAGGCATTTTATGCCCGATTCCACGCAAATCATTGTTGCGCAACGCGTGTCTTCTTGCATGCATGCGGATTTGATTGTTGTTCTTAAAGATGGGCGTGTTGTTGCTAAAGGGAAGCATAGCGAGTTGATGGAATCGTGCGAAATTTATAGAAAAATGGCGATTTCTCAAGGTGTAAAAATGATTGAGTCTAAAAACAGCGAAGGCAGTGAAGGCGTCAAAGGTAGCGAAGGCGGCAGGATTAACAATGAAAAATAATGAAAAGTCGCAAGAAAACTTGGCTCAACAGTCTTCGCACAAGTCGCAAGAAAACTTAGAGCAAAAATCGCAAGAAAAATCCGCTCTAAATTGGCGCGTTCTAAAGCGCTTAGCGTCTTATATTATGGCTTACAAGATGCAAGTTTTTGTTGTTATTGTGTCAATTATTGTAAGTTCCATTGTTCAAGCTGTAAGCGCAATGTTTTTGCAATCGCTTGTAGACGCGTACATTTTGCCTCTAATTGGCAAGCGTAATCCCGATTTTGCGCCACTTTTGCGAATGATTGCAATTATGGCATGCGTGTGCGCTGTTGGCGTGTTCTTTAGCTGGCTTTGGAGCAGGCTGGTTGTAAAAATCGCGCAAAGTGTAATGCGAAACCTTAGAAATCAAATGTTTAAGCATCATCAAGATCTTCCGCTTGGGTACTTAGATGCTCATGGATATGGCGATGTTATGAGCCGATACACAAACGACACGGAAGCGCTTCATCAAGCGATTTCTTGGTCTTTTCCAGACTCGTTTAGCGCGCTAATGTCTATTGCGGCGGCGTTTTGCGCGATTATTTGGCTTTCGATTCCTGTTGCGATTTTTATTGTGATTTTTACTGCAATTCTTTTGCTTCTAGTGCGTTTTATGCTTAAGCGTTCGGGCAAGCTTTTTGTGCAATTCCAGGCAGCTTTGGGTGATTTGAACGAGTTTGTAGAAGAGGCGGATTCTGGTAGAAAAGTTATTAAGATTTTTAATCACGAGCGCGCGGCGGTGGAAAAATTAGGTGATTTGGCTTCTCGAGTGCAAAAAATTTCTGCTAGCGCCAATTCTTACGCAAATAATGTTATGCCTGTGATTAGTAACGCGAGTTATCTGTTTTACGTTTTGCTTGCGATTTTTGGAGCGTGGGCTGTAAATGCTGGCGTGCCTTCTGCTGGGTTGAGTGGCGCGTTTGGCGGCGATGCATTGAATAATTCAAGCACGCTTACAATCGGCACGCTTATATCGCTTCTTACGCTTTCTCGCGCGTTTATAAATCCGATTGGCGAGATAACAATGCAATTAAATTCGCTTATGATGGCAGCTGCAGGCGCGAATCGCATTTTTGCGCTTTTAGATGAGCCTGTTGAAAAAGATGATGTAACAGTTAAGCTCGTTAAAATTCGCGCAAAAATCGTTGAGTGTTGTAGTGGAGATGGTGATGATAGTGATGATAGTGGCGATAAATCGCTATCAGATATTGATAAATCGCAAGTAAATCAAGTAGATTCTACAGCATCTAAATATTCTTATTTGCAAGTTTTTAACGAAGTAAGCGAAGATTCTTGTGGGAATAACGTGTATTGGGCGTGGAAAAATTGCTCTGAAAAGTCAAGCTACGATTCTTCAAGTTGCGATTCTTGCACAGATGCCCAAAAACACGCGATTTGCTCTAAAGACGGCGTGTATACGCTTGTTAGGGGAGATGTTCGCTTTGAAAACGTTACGTTTGGCTACGAGCCTTCTAAAACCGTTTTGCATAACATATCTTGGTATGCACACGCGGGTCAAAAAGTTGCGCTTGTAGGTGCCACTGGAGCTGGCAAAACCACAATCGCCAATCTTCTTACGCGTTTTTACAACATTGCAGATGGTCAAATCTTGTATGACGGAATCGATGTTCGCAATATTTGCAAAAGTGACTTGCGACATGCCGTTGCAACTGTTTTGCAAGATGTTGGATTGTTTAGTGCAAGCATAATGGACAATATTCGCTACGGACGTCTTAATGCTAGCGATTCGGATTGCGTTGCTGCCGCAACTCTTGCGCATGCGGATTCCTTTATTTCCAAGCTGCCAGACGGCTACAACACGTATATTAAAAACGGCGGAGCAGAGCTTTCGCAGGGCCAAAAGCAGTTGATTGCGATTGCGCGCGCTGCTGTTGCAAATCCGCCAGTTTTGATTTTAGACGAAGCAACTTCTTCGATAGATACGCATACGGAAGCGCTTGTGCAGAGCGCGATGGATGCTTTGATGCAAGATCGAACTGTGTTTGTGATTGCGCACAGGCTTTCCACAGTGCGAAACGCGGATGTGATTATGGTTTTGGAGCATGGCAGGATTGTTGAGCGTGGGTCTCACGAAGACTTGATGAAAAAGCGCGGCGAATATTATCAACTTTGCACGGGTGCAATGGAGCTGGAGTAGCCAGCGTTGTGTGTTTGCACGTATTGAACATAATGTGCGTTTGCTTGATATTCCGCGGCAACACGCCGAACACGCTTTTGAGCTTGCATTTTTGCGTGGATTCTGTAAGATAGTAACTCGGCTGTTCAATGGAACAAAGCCACGGCCCCGTAGCTCAGTTGGTTAGAGCGCCGCCCTGTCACGGCGGAGGTCACCGGTTCAAGTCCGGCCGGGGTCGCGATTAGTAAAGGCCCGGTTCGCCGGGTTTTTTATTCATCATGGCTCTGTAGCTCAGTTGGTAGAGCGAGCGACTGAAAATCGCTAGGTCAGCGGATCGATCCCGCTCGGAGCCACAAGTAAATAAACAAAAACTAAATAACAAAACGCGCAGCATTTTTGCCGCGCGTTTTTTGTTTATCTGAGTTGACTAGTCAACTTGCTTCCACGATTCAACATCAATATGATGATTTGGATTTGCTTGCCAAGCAGCCCAAGCAGATTCCACAATATCTTTAACGCTGTAGCGAGCATGCCACCCCATCTCTTCGTTAATGCGCTTAGTGCTTCCAATCAATTGTGGCGGATCGCCAGCTCTACGCCCTAAAATCGCCTCTCTAAATGGCAATCCAGTAACGCGCCTAACTTCGTCTACAATTTGACGAACAGAAGTGCCTTTGCCTGTTCCAACGTTAAAAGCGTCATACTTGCGCTCATCGCGATCTAAATAAGTAAGCGCTGCAATGTGCGCGTCTGCAAGATCTGAAACGTGAATGTAGTCGCGAATGCAAGTGCCGTCGGCAGTAGGGTAGTCATTACCAAAAATCGCAGGAGCTTTGCCTTGTTGCAATCTATCTAAAAGCATAGGAATCAGGTTCAAAATCGCAGGATCTTCTAGCTCCACAGGCCCGCATCCAGCAACATTAAAGTAGCGAAGCGCGCAAAAACGAATTCCGTAAGTGTGTTCGCAAGCGCGTGCCATCCACTCGCCAAAAAGCTTAGTTTGGCCGTATGGATTAATCGGAAGCATTGGCACAACGTCTTCTGGCACAACTTCTACAGGCGGCTTGCCATATGTGGCTGCGCTAGACGAAAAAACAAGCTTTTTAGCACCGCTTTGGCGCATTCCTTCTAAAACGTTAAGCATGCCGTTAATGTTCTGCTGGTAGTACCAAAGCGGCTTTTCTACGGACTCTCCAACTTGCTTTCGCGCAGCAAAGTGAATTACAGAATCAACGTTATTTTCTTTCATTATTTGCGCAAGTCGCGCTCCAGCGTCTGGGGAAGCAATGTCCATTCCGTAAAGTCGTGCGCCTTCGATTCTTGTAGGTTTTCCGTAGCTCAAATCGTCTACAACTACAACGTTTTGCTTTGCTTGGTGAAGAGCGTGTACAACGTGTGCGCCAATGTAGCCGCATCCGCCTGTAACTAGAATAGTCATTGTTTACCGTTTTCCTTTCTTACATATGCTGTTTTGCATAATGTTATAGTGAAATTATAGCGCTTGAATCATATTGTGTTTTTGGCATTGTTTGTATTTGTTCCAGTGTTTGTGATTGTTTGTGATTGTGTTGGTATTTGTGCCAGTGTTTTGCGCGTTTGATATTATGCGATGAGTTGTGATTAAGTCGCGTATGCAAGAAAATAAGGAAGATTGGCTAAAAATGAACGATTTTAATGTAGATAGTGCAAGTGACGATTTGCATAGTGGCCACTCTTTTGGTGATTTGACTGCTGGCGCGTATGATTGCGCGGTTGCTTGCGACTCTTCCAAGCCTCAACAGCCTCACGCATCCGCTAGGGCGATTCTTTCTTTTGTACGAAGGTCTGCTAGGCTCGACGCGCGCTTAGAGAAAGCCAAGCAGCGCTACTCAGGCGCTTATTTGCTATGCATTGCGGATGGCGATGGGTCTTTGCGCGTAAAAAGCGATTTGTGTGTGGATTCGCAGTGGATTGAGGCCAATTGGGGCAATGCTAATCCGCTTATAGTCGAAATAGGATCAGGTCAGGGAGAAAACATTGTGGCGGCTGCTGCAGCAAATCCGAATACGAATTTTCTTGCGCTAGAAGTTTACGACCCAGGCGTAGCACACACTATGCTTTTGGCTGGAAAGCAGGATTTGCATAATTTGCGAATTGCTCAAGTTAACGCTCCTGATTTTCTTGCAGCGTGCAAAAGTGGTGTTTTGGCAGAAGTTTGGACATTTTTCCCAGATCCTTGGCCTAAAATGCGTCATCACAAGCGCCGAATTGTTCAGCCATCTTTAGCTAAGTCTGTGCATAATGCGCTTGTTGCAGGCGGAGTTTGGCGAATTGCTACAGATATTGAGGATTACGCGTTGCATGTTCACGAAGTTATGGATTCTTTGGTGTGCTTTGAAAACGATGGCGATTTGCGCGTGAGCTTGCCTACGGAGCATGTTGGAAAGGGTAATGCGCAGGATGCTGCGGATTTGCCTCATGCTGATTTTGTGGAGTCGCGTCGCTTTGATGGGCGTGTTTTGACGAATTTTGAGCGCAAGGGATTGGAAGCTGGTCGCGTGATTCATGATTTTGCGTATGTTGTTAAAAAGTGAGTTGTGAATTTGATTGTGATACGGTGCGTAATGCGTAGCGCGTGCTTGTGTGGTGTGCTTTGTTAGAATCGCGTTGTCTTCCTTCAACACGCCGTAATTTGCAAGAACTGCGCATGAGTGTTAATATCATATGGTTTGGTTAAAGCCCCCTTCGTCTAACGGTTAGGACACCAGACTTTCAATCTGACAACAAGAGTTCGACTCTCTTAGGGGGTACAAATTTTACGCCGCTAGTTTTAGCGGCGTTTTTGTTATCTACGATGTTTGCCGCTTACCACGAACTCTTGCGCTGTTCTTTGATATGCTTCGTTCCTAATTTGTGCTATAAAAGTCTTATGGTCTTTATGCGCAAAACAAAACACGTTCTTATGCGTGCGATTCGTTCTGTTTTGTGCAAACGTAGTTATGTTGTTTCGGCTTTTGCGTCCGCATTGGTGATTTTCTTATTTGCGTCTCTAAGTGCTTGCACTCCTCAGGGCCACGCTGTTGGCGATAGCGGGCATTTGGATGACATTGTTCATGATGGTATTGATGTAGAAGACATAAAGTTGTTTGTAGTTGGATCCAGGCAGGCGGCTCTTGATTCTAAGCTTTTGCATATGTGTGAGAAATCTGGTTTGCATGCATCATATACTTCGATTGCAGACGTCAAAAATGCTAATTTTGCTTCGCAAGAGGCAATTACAGATGCTTCAAATCAGCCTGTGTCTATTATTTTGATAAACAATATTAATGTTGATAGATTAGATCGCGTTGATTATAGCGTTAAAAGCAATGCTGGTGGTGCGCATGTTGATCTAAAGGCTCGCAAAGCTTGGACTAATGCGCTTGAATATGTGCGCTCTGCTGGGATTCCTGTTGTGCTTGTTAATCCACAAAATCCACCTAAGGACCGCACTTTGTATGCAGCAAAGCTTTATATTCTTAAGGATTTAGATGGCGAGAATTTGTTTGACGCAAATCTAATTAAGAGTTTCGGTAAAATCCAACATTCTAGTCTTCTAAAAATCGTTCAATCTGTGATTGACAATACGCCTCACAGTAGGGATGTGGTTATAAATGACAAAGATTAGCGCTAACGTTACGAGTTTGCAAAAAATGCATGATTCGCAAAGCTCTACAGATTCTACAGATTCTGTGAATATCTCCGATTTCCCTGATTTGCCAGATGTCAGCGAACAAGGTTTAACGCAAAGCGAAGTTTTTGATGCTGTAAATCGCGGATTTGTAAATGTTACAAATAATCGCACATCTAGGTCCGTTCTTTCTATTGTGCGCGCAAACGTGTTTACTCTTTTTAACGCAATCATTTTTGCAGCAATGGTTGTTGTGCTTGTCACTGGTTCTTGGAAAGACGCTGTTTTTGGCTTTGTGATTCTTATTAACACGGGTATTGGTGTTGTTACGGAGTTGCGCGCAAAGCGTACGCTCGACCGTCTTTCGATTCTTGTTGCTTCCAAATCGATTGTTCGGCGAGAAGGCAAAAATGTTTATGTTGATCATAGCGATATTGTGCTTGGTGATTTGTTGTGGGTTCGTTCTGGCGACCAGGTTCCTGCAGATGCAAATGTTGTTAAATCTTGGGGCTTAGAAATGGACGAGTCCATGCTTACGGGCGAATCTGTGACCGTTCGTAAGGCTGCGGACGACTTTGTTTATTCTGGGTCTACTGCGGTTTCTGGCGTTGCTTTAATGCGCGTTACAGCTGTAGGAGATAACAGCTATGCGTCTAAGCTTGCTGCACAAGCAAAGGTCTATACAAAAACAATCTCCGATTTGAGTCGTGGAATTAACACGATTCTAAAGTGGATGACTATTGTTGTTGTTCCTCTTTGCGTTTTGCTTGTTTGGTCGCAAATCAATAAGGTTGGCGGATTTGCTGTAGCTTTACAGACGGGGCAGTGGAAGAGCGCTGTTGTTTCTGCTGTTGCTGGCGTTGTTGGTATGATTCCAGAAGGGCTTGTTCTTTTAACTTCGCTTAACTTTGCTGTTGCTGCAATGCGTCTTGCGCGTAAAAAAACGTTGGTTCAGGAGCTTGAATCTGTTGAAACTTTGGCTCGAGTGGATTGCCTTAATCTAGACAAAACTGGCACGATTACGGATGGTGGAATCGCGTTTGTTGGTGTTGACTTGATTGGTGATGGCTCGAATCGTTTGGTGAATCAAGCTTTGTTTGACTTGTCTAACGAAGAAAATCCAAATGCTACAGGTTCTGCCATTATGGAAGGTCTTAAAAATCAAGGTGTTTCCTCTGCTTCTAGTGTTAGCGCTCGCTTGCCATTTTCGTCTGCAAGAAAGTGGAGCGCAATACGCTACGCGCTAAAAGACGGTAGATTTGAAACGTGGTATATGGGTGCTCCAGAGGTTTTAGCAACTGCGATTTGTGCACGCAAATCTAGCGTTGCTTCTGGCGATTTGCACGGTTCTATTGCTCCAGCGGTTGCAGAAGGCGGAATCAGCGATTCTGCGGTTGCTGGCGATTCTCCTCTCGATAATTACCATTTAACGGATTCGTTTAAGCAAATTTTGAATCGTGTAAACGAATACGCTCAGCAGGGTAATCGTGTTCTTCTTCTAGCTGTTGCTTATAGTGATTCTGGCGATTCTAATAACGCAACGTTCTCCAGTTCTCCAGTAGTGTCCACAAGCGCTCGCCCTGTTGCTTTAGTTCGATGCTCAGAGAAAATACGTGATGATGCTCGTCAAACTCTTGCTTGGTTTAGACAGCAAGGTGTTAGGTGTCGCGTTATTTCTGGCGATAATCCAACAACCGTTGCATCTGTTGCCGAAAAAGTTGGTCTAACTGGTGACTCAAAGCCTGTTTCGATGGACGCAAGGCAGTTGCCTAAAGATATAAATCAACTTGCCGAGGTTCTTGAAAACGTTGATGTTCTTGGTCGCGTTTTGCCAGATCAAAAAAAGGCGATTGTTCAAGCTTTGCACTCTAAAGGCCACGTCGTTGCTATGACTGGCGACGGTGTAAACGACACGCTTGCGCTCAAAGAGGCAGACTTAGGCGTTGCAATGGGTAACGCTGCTCCAGCTGCTAAAGCTGTTGCGCAAGTTGTTCTTGTTGACTCACGTTTCTCGCATCTTCCAGACGTTGTTGCTAAAGGTCGTCAAGTAATGGCAAACATGGAACGTGTTGCAGGACTGTTCCTTGTTAAAACCGTGTATTCTGCACTGATTTCTGCAGGTGTGGTTTTGCTTGGTCTTAATTTCCCATATTTGCCTCGTCACATAACCTATATCGGTTCGTTAACCATTGGTATTCCAGCATTTTTGCTCGCTTTGGCTCCTAATACAAGGCGCTACGTTCCTGGATTCTTGCATCGTGTTGTTCGTTTTGCTTTGCCAAATGGCATAGCTGTTGCTGTGTCTGTTTTGGTTGTGTCCATTTTTGCTCCTTTAATGCTTGCGCGCGGTCTTGATTCTTCTAACGCTAACGCTTCTAGGCTTATTGTTGAATCTGTGCACGCTGTTGGTGTAACTCGCACTATTTGTGCTGTTACTGTTTTTGTGCTCGGTGTTGCAGTTTTGGCTACAGTTTCTAAGCCACTTATCTCCTGGCGTGGAATTATGGTCTTATGCTTTGCTGCTGCTGGAGTTATTGGTGCATTTATACCGTTTGTTGCGCATTTCTTTGATTTGCATGTTCCTGTGAGTGGAAATGCAATGTTTGTTATGATTTGTGCTGTAATTTTTGCCTTTGTTATCTGGTTAGTTTTGCATCTTGTTAGTCACTTGATTGAAAACTGGATTGATAATGTAAACGACGGTAGTGTTTTGCACTCTTATGATAGTGATCGTTGACGTAGCGTGTCGTGCCTACTAGCAATTGTGCTTACAATAGATATGTGTTCAGTATTTTAGAAATGTTCTCGGTTGGTGTAGGTCCTAGTTCTTCACACACGGTTGGACCTATGCGCGCAGCGAATGCTTTTGTGACTTCTCTTCAAAAGAATGGAAAGCTTAAAGACGTTTCGCGTGTGCGAGTCACACTGTATGGCTCCTTGTCTCTTACTGGATTGGGGCATGGCACGGATCGTGCATCTGTTGCTGGTCTTGAAGGTAATCTTCCAGACGATGTTGATACGGAACACATGATGACTATTCGCGAAGATTGTAAGAAAAACGGAACTTTAACACTTGCGCATAGTCATACTATCGAATTTGATTACGATTCCGATGTTGTTTTTGAAAAGTGGCGGCGCATGGCTGCGCATCCTAATGGCATGCGGTTTGTTGCTTTGGACTCCTTTGGTAATACTGTTGACGAACAAGTTTGGTATTCGATTGGTGGCGGATTTATTCGCAAAGGCAATGCCAACGATAAGATGATTGGTTTGCATGACCGCGTTGATGAAAATGTGGAAGAAAGTGAAGATAAAACTAAAGATTCTAATCTTAAAGATTCTGAATCTTCTAGTGATTCGCGTGAAGACTCGTCTGTTCCATATCCTTTTACAACGTGCAAAGAACTTATCTCGATTTGCAAAAAAGAGCATAAGAGCATAAGTGACATTGTTTGGCAAAACGAACTTGCTTTGCATAACGGTAATTCCGAATATGTTCGTTCCTATTTGTTGCATGTTTGGGAAGTTATGGAAGAGTGTGTTGAACATGGATGTAACTCTAAGCAGCAGATTCTTCCAGGCGGACTTGAGGTTCATAGGCGTGCTCCGCGTATGTATGCTCGTCTTGCTGCGAATTCCGATATGCTTAAGCAAAATCGTAGGCGAGCTGATTGTGCTCTGGAAGCTTCTGACTCTGCATGGGTAAATCTTTTTGCTCTTGCAGTAAGTGAAGAAAACGCTGGGGGTGGCCGTATTGTTACAGCTCCGACTAATGGATCCGCTGGTATTATTCCAGCCGTTTTGCAATACTATTGGCGTTTTGTAGATAGTTCTAGCGAGGAGGGAATAATAAAGTTCCTTCTTGCTTCTGGCGCTATTGGCTATTTGTTTAAGCGCAATGCTTCTATTTCTGGCGCAGAAGTTGGGTGCCAGGGAGAAGTTGGCTCTGCGTGTTCTATGGCTGCTGCAGGCTTGTGCGAAGTTCTTGGCGGAACTCCGCAGCAGGTTGAAAATGCTGCCGAAATTGGTATTGAGCATCATCTTGGTCTCACTTGTGATCCGGTTGGTGGCTTGGTTCAGATTCCTTGTATCGAGCGCAATGCTATGGCTGCCAACACTGCTATTAACGCTGTTAGAATGGCTCTTCTAGGTGATGGCTCTCATATTGTTAGCTTAGATAGTGCTATTAAAACCATGAAGGAAACTGGCCAAGACATGATGTCTAAATATCGCGAAACATCTAAGGGTGGCTTAGCTGTGAACGTAGTTGAGTGCTAGTTATAGTCGTTGCATTTATAGCTATTTTTATTGCATTTTCCTTAAGCATGTTTTGCGTATTTGCTTGCATTGTGTTGCTATACTGTTATGCAAGTTATATGCGTATTGGCATAGGTAGCGGTTGAGTGCTAATCTAAAACACGCTATAAAATTGCAAAAATGTTATAATATTCAAAGTTTTTAATGAATAGTTTGTAAGTGTTAGTGGCTTTTTGCAAGCATTTACACATGTTTGTAAGGGATTATAAGAGGTTATAAAGGAGGCAAAATGGCACAGGATATGCCAGAAGTAGTTGCGGAATTTGGTACTACGCCAACGGTGACGTTCCCAGCGCTTGAGCCGCCAGCAGGGCTTAAGGTTGTTGAATTGGTAGAAGGCAATGGGCCTTTGGTTCGTGCTGGAGACACTGTTACCGTTAATTACCATGGCGTTGTTTGGGGAGCAAGTGAGCCTTTTGACTCTAGTTTTGCTCGTCATACTCCTGCCAGCTTTGGTATTGGTGTTGGTCAGGTTATTCAGGGTTGGGATCGTACTGTTCCAGGACATAATGTTGGTTCTCGCTTACTTGTTTCTATTCCGCCTGAGTATGGTTATGGTTCACGAGGTGTTCCGCAGGCTGGAATTGGTGGTTCGGACACCCTCGTTTTTGTGATTGATATTATTTCTACTCGCTAAACGCGAGTGATTGTTTTGTTGCTTTTATTCTTTATTCTTTGTTAAGGAGATTGCAAAATGGCTGAAGAAAAAGTAATTCTATTGACTAAAGAAGCCTACGATAAGCTTAAGGAAGAATTAGCTCATCGCGAAGGTGAATATCGTGATGAAATCACCGAGCGTATTGCTGCTGCTCGCGCCGAAGGCGATTTGTCTGAAAACGGTGGCTATCAGGCTGCTCGCGAAGAGCAGGGCAAGAACGAGGGTCGTATTAACGAGCTTATTGTTAAGCTACGCAACGCAAAGATTCTTGAGGCTCCAGAGGAAGGCCTTGTTGGCAATGGCTCTGTTGTTACTTTAGATCTTGCTGGTCGAGAGATGACTTATGTTCTTGGCTCTCGTGATATTGCTGTTGCTACCGATTACGATGTTATTAGTCCAGAATCTCCGATTGGTGCTGCAATTATTGGCGCTAAAGCGGGTGATACTGTTAGCTACTCTGCTCCAAATGGTCGCCAAATTTCTGTAACCATTAAGGATTCTCATCCACTTGCTTAAACAATGAATTTGTTTTAATAAGCGAGCACATACTTGTTATCTATCTATTTTCTCTAATCGCTGTGATCTAGAATCTATATGATTTATAGGTCACAGCGATTTTATTTATATGCTTATTTGTATCCGTTTAACAGTATCGCTCTTTAGTTGTTTTAATCTCGTAAATCTTGTAAATCTTTTAAATCATTAAATTTTTCTTAAAATGGTAACAACTTTGCCCATTATCTTTGCGTGAGACCCATCTATAGGGGAATACGCTGGATTGTGAGGCATAAGCCAAACGTGACCATTTTCTTTTCTAAACGTCTTTACAGTTGCTTCGTTATCTAGCAGTGCAGCAACAATATCTCCATTTGTTGCTTCGTTCTGTTCTCGCACAACAACATAATCACCGTCGCAAATTGCTGCGTCAATCATTGAATCTCCATGCACTTCTAGCATGAACAGATTTCCGCTTCCAGTAAGTCTTTCTGGCAAACGCATAACATCTTCAACATGTTGTTCAGCTGTTATAGGTGTTCCTGCAGCGATTCTTCCAACAAGAGGAACATCGTGAGAGTTTATCAAAGACTCACTGTTATACATGCTCACATCGATAGCTGATTGTTTTTCAAGCAATGCATGGGCTTTTTCTTTATTCTTTTGTATAAAATCTCCGATAACTTCAATTGCTCTACCTTTATTTGCGCTTATTCGTATTAATCCTTTCATCTCGAGTGCTCGTAATTGATGTTTTACGGAAGAAGGACTTCTTAAGCCTACAGCTTCACCTATTTCTCTAAATGATGGAGGGAATCCATGTTCTTCGAGGCATTGCTGTATAGCATCCATGATTTTTCTCTGGCGATCTGTTAGTGGCTCAGCGTTGTGCGCCGCAGAATCACTAAGCTCGTTTTGGGTGGTATTCATGGTGTCTCCTTTCGTTGTTTTACATTCTAATACACTTTTCTAAAAAAATCAAACATATGTTCGACACGCCGTTGCATCTTTAGAACAAATGTGTCAAGATTAATACACTTGTTCGATAGAACAAATGTTCATGTCAATTAAAACGTAAGAAAGGATAGTTATGTATAAGAACTTGAACTCCTCTAATGGTATTAGTTATTCAACGCTAAATCGTGCCGCTTTGGCTAATAAGGGTTACAAAAAACGCAAAAATAAATTATTTATTCGTTTTATAGTTTTTTCTGCGTTAGTTTGTTTTGCTTGGATTATTTTTATGCCAAAGCCAGCTGTTTCGGCCGTATCAAAATCCTTTGTAACGTATACTGTTCGACCTGGAGATACCTTATGGAGTTATGCAAAATCCATAACAGATAAAAATGGCAATATTTCTGATTCTGTTGATTACCTTATGCAATTAAATAATCTTGATTCTACAGATTTAGAAGTAGGGCAGTCTATACGAGTACCTTTTATTGACGACTGATTTTGTTATTACAAATATTATTAGAATGGAGTATTTATGAGTTCGGATTATGAATATGATTCGTCAGATTCATATGATTTGTTTGCATTATATTATTGCGATGATTCTGCATGTTGCAGTTGTAATGATCTAAGCGTTAAACCAATTGTTGAACCACTTGTTGTTATGGATGTATCTATATATCCATCTATTCGAGTGTTTTGCGATAAATTTTATAAAATATACGAGGAAAAATATGAAAAAATCGATTTATTTATATAAAACATTGAAATATATATAACATATTTAATTAATTTTTAGTATGCTGTATATATGCATTGTCCTTTTTGTAAGAATTCCGATACTAAGGTTATTGACACTAGAATCAGCGAGGATGGATATTCAATCCGTCGTAGGCGCGAGTGTCAGATGTGTGGTAATCGTTTTACAACAGTAGAAACTACGCAATTGCTTGTTATGAAGCGTTCTGGTTCTGTGGAACCTTTTGATAGGGCAAAAGTGGTTGCTGGTGTTGGAAAAGCTTGCCAGGGTAGACCAATAGATTCTGAGGAGCTAAAGACTCTTGGAATGGAAGTTGAAGCTGATTTACGTGCTCGTGGATTAGCTCAAATCACATCCGAAGATGTTGGAAAAGCAATATTAAAGCCGTTGCGTGAACTAGACGAGGTGGCGTATCTTCGTTTTGCTAGCGTATATCAGAATTTTACTGGTTTGGAAGATTTTGAACGTGCAATAGATGATCTTAAGAAAAGTAAGTGATTGTGCAATGTTTTACATTGAGTGAACACTTTGTGAATGTTGCTAAAAGCATAGGTTTGAGTATTTGAGTTTGTGTGAATGTTGATTTGCTGTTTGTTAGCGAATCGTTGAGTCTTAGAATAAATATGGTTATAGTGTGAGGGATAACCTGATTTGTTTGACCCAATTAAAGGGTCAAACAAATAACAAGGTTGTTAATAGTTGGGTTTACTCAGTACTTTTACTTCGTGATTATTACTTTGAAAAATTGGCGTCGTCTTGTGTGCGCAAGACAACAAGACGCTGTGTTGGTCTTGTCATTGCAACGTATAGATTTGCCGCTGCGCTAAGTCTGGATGCTGCTTCCTGCTCGATGGCAGAAGGTTGCATTAGAATTACCGCATCGTATTCCAATCCCTTAACATCTTCCGCATTGCAAACGCTAATTTGACTATCGTCAAAGTTTTGCTGAATTATGCGTGCATATTCCTTAGTCGAAAGATTCTTGCTAAGAGTATTTTTAACGATTTTGTTTGCATGCTCTATTAGTTCTTGAGGAACAATAATTGCTACGCGTCCGCTTCCGTCTTCGGAAACAAATTCGTTAAATAAGTCAATGCAATATTTAGAAAGCATATTATTAAGCTCATTTTGATTCTGAACCGTATGTGTAACAAGCGAATCTGGAACAGATCTAACTGCATTAACTGTTGATATATATAAGCCAGAATTATTTGCAACTTTTCCTGCAGCTTCAGAAACTTCTTTAGGATTACGGTAATTAATTGTTAGTTCATAAAGATCCCAGTTTTCGTTTCCAAACAATGAGCTCATGTTTTTTTGCCAACTATGTGTACCACCTAAAGAGGAGGTTTGTGCAACATCGCCAACAATTGTAAATGAGCGTGAAGGGCACCTGCGTATTAGCATACGCCAATCCATTGCAGTAAGCTCTTGCGCTTCATCTACAACAACATGGCCATAAGTCCACTCTCTATCCGACGCGGCAAGATTTGCAACCATACTTGCATCGTTACCTTGAATATTCTCAATAAGCATATCGGCGGTAATAATGCCATTCCCTATGCCATTTTGTGCAAGAGTATCGGAAGCATATTGCTGTTCTTCGAGTTTTTTACGAGCGAGAGCAGCGTTTTGTGCTTCAATCTTTGGATCTGGGCCTAGTAGCTCCATAGCTTCGTCAAGAAGTGGGATGTCGGACTGAGTTAAAGGACTTCCTTTTGGTCTAATCAATGCACGAATATCATTTTCACTTAACCAAGGAGCATATATGCGAAGTTGTTCAGGTTTAGAAAAGAGTTGGTCTATAAGCCAATTGGCATTCATAGGTAGCCAAGCAAGATTTAATGTAATCTTGAGCTTATTTTCCATTCTAAGTTGCGAAGTAATGTCGGATATCTCCGCTTGGGAAGGAACATAATCAAGTTGTTCTAGATACCTGTTTCTAAGCGAACTTATAACTGACTTTACAAATGTTTTACGCGCCTGGTTATGAGGCTGGTGTGTGCGCTGAGCGTCTAATTGCGCAAGCTCTATATCTTCCTTCTTTAATTGCACAGCAAAACCATTTATGCGTAGTGTTGGCAAATCTTTAGGAACGCGTATTCTTGCGCAAATAGCGTTTTGAATAACGTTTTTCATGCGGTACATTCCCTTAAGTTTTGCTGCATGAGGAGTGTCTTGCACTGTTGCATGAATGTTTGGGATTAAATCCGCTATAGTTCTGCTAACAACACCAGTTTCACCCAAAGATGGCAAAACTTGATCTATGTATCTTAAGAATGCGGAGCTTGGTCCTACGATCAAAACGCCTGATCTTTCAAGCTTTCTGCGATGCGTGTAGAGCAAGTATGCTGCTCTGTGCAAAGCTACTGCAGTTTTGCCTGTACCAGGTCCACCTTGAACAACAATTGTACGGTCTAGAGGAGCGCGAATAATGCGGTCTTGTTCTGCCTGAATGGTTGCAACAATATCCGTCATTTTTCCAGTTCTACGAGAACCTAGAGAAGCAAGCAATGCACCTTCGCCAGTAAGTGTTCCTTGCTTAGATGCTTTGTTTACTTCGTCTGAATGAATATCTAGAATCTCGTCTTCAACTCCTACAACTTCTCGGAATTTAAGAGTTATGTGCCTACGCATAACAATGTCTCCATGATTTGAAGGAGTTGCTTCGTAGAATGGTCTGGCTGCTTCTGCTCTCCAATCAGTTAAGATTGGGTCGTGATTTTCGCTTAGTAAACCGATTCTTCCAATGTAACGTCTTATGCCTTCTAGGCTGTCTAGTCTGCCGAACACGAGTCTATCTTCTACAGCTCTAAGTTGCGTTAAACGATCTTCGTACATTGTTGCAAAAGAATCTCGTTCTGTTCGCTGAGTTGGTGAGCCATGCGAGCCTGCAGCGCGTACAGAATCAAGTCTTGCTCGGATTGTTGAACGCAAGTTATCTAATCGATTGTAGGCGCAATCAACCGCTTGTTGTTCTTCGCTGAGTTGTGAGGAGTACGTAGACATTTGTGTCCGTTCTTCTTAAAAGTTGGGCTAAAACTAGGCGTTTAAGTATACCTCGAGGCTAATACACGTTGCATGTTTCCAATCTGAGTTAAAAAAATATTATTTTTTTACAAAAAAGTGGGGATTTTTGGTGAGAAATGGGGTAAAATGGTGAATGATGTGCAAGTGGCATATTGCATGTTGAAAAGGAGATGGATTTATGGCTAGTAATAAAGCTGGCGCAAATGCGCAAGATAAAGCCAATTCCTCCTTTAAGCATGCTCAAAATCCATCTGGTTATGATTCTCAAAATACGGCTCAAGCTAATGCCCAAGATGCGCATATGCCAATGCAAAATTCTCAAGCGTACGCTCAGCCTTATTATGTGATGCCGCAAATGCCGCAAATGTATCAAGCGCAGCAAGTGCCTCAAATGCCTGTTATGCAGCCTGTTATGCAACCTCAACCTATGTCTTCGGCTTTTACATCCACTCCTTTGCCTCAAGACGCGGTTTTTGGTGCTAATAATTTGCAAAGTCAGGCTAATAATCACGTAAAGAATCCGATACTTCTTGGAACTTATTCTCCAAAAATAGATGCAAAGGGTCGCGTTGCTTTACCTGCAAAATTCAGATCCCAGTTGGGTGATGGTTTTGTTATGGCTCGCGGACAAGAGCGATGCGTTTATGTTCTTCCAATGCAAGAGTTTGAGCGTATTACAACTCAGATTCAGCTCACATCTATGAGTAATAAGTCTGCAAGAGACTACCTTAGAGTCTTCCTTTCTGGCGCTGTTGATCAGGAGCCAGATAAGCAAGGACGTATAGTGGTGCCTCCAATGCTAAGGGATTATGCAAATCTTGGAGATGAGATTGTTGTAATTGGTGTTGGAACTCGCGCAGAAATATGGAACAAATCTGCTTGGAACAATTATCTTGCAGATAAAGAGCAAGATTATGCAGATATTGCAAATGATGTTCTTCCGGCGGTGGCACAATGAAAGATTTATCTACAATTCATGCGCCAGTGTTGTTGGAAGACTGCGTAGATCTTGTTTCTCCAGCATTAGATCACAAAGATTCTATTGTTGTTGATTGCACTCTTGGACTTGCGGGTCACGCAACAGCTTTTCTTAAAGCTGCTCCACTTGCAACTCTTATTGGAATAGATAGAGATAGTGAAGCTCTTGGCTTAGCGACAAAAAGAATGCGCGACGAAGGCTTAGAGACTCGTTTTATTCCAGTGCATGCTGCATTTGATGAAGTTGACAAAGTTCTTGAAGATTTAGAAATCGATAAGATTGACGCAGCGTTTATGGACTTGGGTCTTTCTAGTTTGCAAATAGACGAGGAAGATAGAGGATTTTCTTATTCTCATAACACAGCCTTAGATATGCGTATGGATACAACTCAAAGTGTTACTGCTGAAACCATTCTTGCTACTTATAGTGCATCCAGTCTTGCTCAAATATTCCGTGAGTATGGTCAAGAACGTTTTTCTGGGCCAATCGCAAGAAAAATAGTGCAAGTTAGACAAGAGAATCCAATAAAAACGTCTGGTCAACTTGTTGATTTAGTGGATCATGTTATTCCGCGTGCTCATCGTGCTCCAGGAAATCCAGCTAAACGAGTTTTTCAGGCTCTTAGAATCGAAGTTAATGGAGAGCTAGATAAGCTTTCTAGGACTCTGCCAAAGCTTGCTTTGCGCTTAAATAACGGTGGCAGAATTGTTGTTGAGTCTTATCATTCTTTGGAAGATATTACGGTTAAGCGTTTTATGAATAAAGGCTTAGAAGTAGATGTTCCAGCAAATATGCCAATTATTCCGCAAAGTGCAAAACCTTTCTTTAAGTCTTTAACTCGCGGAGCTATTAAAGCATCTAAAGAAGAAATTGCAAATAATACAAGGTCTTCTTCTGTTCGCTTACGCGCAGTGGAGCTTATTAGAGATATTCCAGATAGGTGGATTAAAGACTTTACAGCTATTGCTCAAGGAGAAGATTCATCTTTGCATCGTTCTTCTTCTAAAGCGAATGGTGTAAATAACAGCAAAGGAGGCAGGTTCTAATGGATAAGCCAAGTAAAAACCGTGCTTCTAGGATTGCTGCGTCTTATGCAAATTCATCTGCTCCTGCTGGGCGAGTAAACGAGAAGGCAGCTGGTAATAATTCAAGGCAAAATCGCGTTTTAAAGTCGATTCCATTAGTGTTTAGTGCCTCTGACCGTAGGTCTTACACAGTAATGAATCACTTACATAGAGTTATAGAGTGGAGTAACACTCGTAAAGCTCCTCTTTTCAACTTGATTATTGTTGTTATTTTCCTTTTTGTTACGCCTACTACGTCTTTGTTGTTGCGAACAAAAATGGCGGAGATATCTTTTGAACAAGCTGCCACTCAATCAAGTATCTCTAGGCTTCGTCAAGATGTGGAAACTGCGCAAACAAAGTTAGATGCGCTAGAAGCGGATCTTCCAGCAAAAGCACAAGATATGGGAATGATTCCACAACAGGGAGCAATAACAGTTGATTTAAGTGCTTATGCCAATAAAAAGAAGGCAGAACAAGCTGCTATTGAAGCTCAAAAAGCTAAACAGGAGCAAGCTAAACAGCAGCAAGCAAAGCAAAAACTTAAACAACAACAAACTAAACCAGATAAAACTAAACCAGACAAAACTAAATCAGACAAAACTAAACAACAAACTAAACAACAGCCAGAACAAAAAAATAAGGAGAAACATTGATGAACCGCCTAATCAAGCAACGTTTCGCCAAATACTCAGGCAAAATGAAAACAGTATTGTATTATGCCAAACTTGCTGGTAAAAAGTTGCACTCTACTACAAGCAGAGTGAGCAAAATCAGCAAGAGCAGATTCAATACGAGTAAGTTGTACAGATCATACGGCAGTAATGCCGCGCGTTCTGGTTCTGGTTATGCTTCTTCTGGAGCTAATGCACGTTATGGCGCTCAAACTAGCGTTATACGAAACACGGTTTTTGCAAAAAAGTGTATTGCTGTTGCAATGATATTCGCGTTTATTGCGTCTATAGCAATAGTAAAGCTTAGCTTTATACAGTTAATCAATGCACGTTCTACTGCTCAGGCGGCGCAGGCAGAACGTAGCAGAACTCGTCCAATACTCGCTCGTAGAGGTCGTATTTTAGACGCAAACGGTACCGTTTTAGCTCAAAGCGTTGAAAGATACAACATAATCGCAGACCCTATGAACGCTCAGTCTTTTAAGCCAACTCCTTGCACAAAGCAAACTGCTGGGAATTGTCATGCAATTAATGGCAAAGATGTTGAAGGAACTGGCGCTGTTGCTGTAGCACGTCTTTTGGCTCCTATTTTGCATATGAGTTCTGTTGAAATAGGCGGCAAGATTGCAGGCGTAGGACGTTACGCTGTTATTAAAAGAAATGTTAAGCCTTCTGTTAAGCGCGCAATAGACAAGCTTAATCTTTCTGGTTGTGTTTATGCAGAAAACAGTAGCGAACGCGTATACTCGAGTGGCCCTATTCTTGGTGCTTTAATCGGTTCCGTTAAAGACGCTGAAGAAAGCGCTCGCAAGGAAGCAAAGGGCAGAAGAGGAGAAATTGGCGAATCTGGACTAGAGCTTTCTCAAGATAAGGTTCTAACTGGTAAAGATGGTTATCAAAAATATCAGGGAAATAACGTTGGAAATGAGAAAATTCCTGGAACGGTAAGCGAATATAAAGATGCTGTAAACGGTAACGACATAAAGCTAACTATTGATAGCGATGTAGATTGGTACGTTAAGAAGGTTCTTCTAGATGGCATTAACAGGTATAAAGCTGGATGGGGCGTTGCTGTTGTTCAAGATATTCGCACTGGAGAAATCGTTGCTCTAGAAGATAGCGATAGTATTAAAGCTGGTTCTGCCGAAGCTAGAGCGTCTGTTTCTAAAGCTGTTAGCCAAGTGTTTGAGCCAGGCTCCATTGGTAAAGTTTTCTCAGTTGCAGGCATGCTTCAGACGGGCGCGCGCTCGTTATCAGATAAGTTTGCTGTTCCAGGAAGCATTGAAAAGCAGGGTCAGCTTTTCCACGACGCTCATAATCATGGTGTTATGAGGCTCACTTTGGCAGGCATTTTGAAGGAATCTTCTAACGTTGGCATGATTATGGCTGGCGAAAAATATCCAAATAACAAGCGTTATGAGTTTTTGTCTAAGTTTGGAATTGGACAATATACTGGATTAGGCTTGCAAGGAGAATCCCAAGGTTTGTTTCCGAGTGTTCAATCGTGGGATGGTCGTAAGCAAAACACTGTTTTGTTCGGTCAGGGTTATGCAACAAACGCTTTGCAAATAACTAATGCTATATCAACAATCGCAAATAAAGGCGTAAGACTTAAGCAATCGATTATAAAGTCTGTAATTGACCCTCATGGTAGAGTTACGGAGCGCAAGAGGCCAGAAGGCACTAGGGTGTTGGATGAGCATGTTGCTGATCAAATGTTAAATGCTATGGAGTCCGCTGCAGAATATTACGGTAGCTACATATCTGTTAATGGATATCGCATTGCTGCAAAGAGTGGTACTGCAGAAGTTGCTGGATTTGGCGGAGCTCTTAGCTCTATTGTTGCAGATTGCGCAGCAATATTGCCTGTAGATAATCCACGTTTTGCAATAACTGTAGCATTAAGCAATCCAGAAGGTACATTCGGTGTTTATACTGCGGCGACTATTATAAAAACAATAGGCGAGTTCCTAATGCAAAAGTACAACGTTCCAGTATCGACTCCTCGCACCGATCCTATTGCTGTACAATGGTAATAGATAGCGAACGAGGGCGAGTGCGAGTATGAATGCTGTTGATGAATTTTCTAGAACAAGAGTAACTCTTGGTTTTGCTGCGCAACAATATGGTTTTGAAGTAATACCATCTTTTGCTTCTGGAATAACAATTACTTCTTTAGCGTGCGACGTTAGGAATGTTAAGCCTGGGTGTCTTTTTATTCCTGCAAATCGCGTAGATAAAAGACAATTGGAAGCTGCTAGAGATGCTGGAGCATACGCAGCAATGGTTACTCCAGAGTTTAGGTCCGAAGCGATGAGCGTTGGTATTCCACTTTTAGTTTCTTCTAACAATCCAGTAACTTTGGGTAAACTTGCTTGCGATGTTAATAATGACCCATCTTCTTTTATAGCGACTTTTGCGGTTGCTGGCGATGATGATGACGAAGTCTATGCAAATGTTATACGATTAGCTGATTTTCTTCATATGCTTGGCAACCCAATTGGTGTTATAAGCGCTGCAGGGTCTAATTCTCTTCAGCGAGAACTGGATTTAGAATATCCGCTTGGAATCGTGGATATTCAGCACAATTTGTCGGTATGTGTAGAAGATGGTGCTGCAGCTGTTGTTATAGCGTTAAATTCTGCAACTCTTAAAAAAGACGCTTTGCAATCTGTAAACATTGATGTTCTTGGAGTTGAAAGCAATAATGCTCTCGCAATGGCAGGAAGTCTTGATTTGTATAAGTCAGATTCCAGTTTGCAAGCTATTGAACACAGTGGTGGCGATTTGGCATATGATTCAAGCTTGGCAAATTCAAAAGATAAGTCGCAAGCAAGCGGCGCATTAGAAGCCAAATCTAAAGTGAATGCTAATTCAGAAGATTCGCAAGATTCGTATGAGTCTAAGTCTAAAGAATCATCGGAATCACTTATATATAGTAATAGAAAAGATGATTCTAAGATTGATTCTAAGATTGATTCCAAGATTGATTCTAAGATTGACGAATCAAGCATAAAATCTGCGCGCCCTGTAATGAGTTTTTATAATTTGCAACAAAGGTATGGATTTATAAGTCACGAAAGATCTTATTGTGTAATGCGTTCTAGGGAATCCGATGAGTTAGCTGCATTAGCAGATCAAATCGGCGGCAAAAGTGTTAGTAAACATCTTTCTCTTTCAATCGCAATGGTTCTTGCTGCTGGTGTTAGAAGAGGTACAATTAAGAGCGCGTTGCGAGTATCTCACGAACTAAAATAGAAACCAATATATTTTAAGAGCAGAAAATGTTTTCAATAGAGCAAAATAGCAAGCAAAATAGCAAGCAAAATAGCATGCAAAATAAAATTACAGACACTGTTTTTACGCAAGATAGTACTCATATGATGCCTATGAGCATTAAAGAGGTAGCAGATGCTGTTAACGCAAGCGAGCTTTTATGTGGTTCGTCGGTGTCTTGCGATTCGGTGTCTTGCGATTCGGTAAAAAGCACCGACATTGTTAATTCCGCTACAAGTGATTCGCGTAATGTTTCTTGCGGAGCGGTATTCATTGCTATAAAGGGCGAACGAGTAGATGGACACGATTTTGTTCAAAAAGCGGCTCAGCTTGGAGCCAAAGCTGCGATTGTGGAACATGCTGTTTTGCTAGATGAAAGTGTGCAAAACAAGATTGCTCAAATCGTTGTTAAAAATTCGGTTGAAGCGCTTGGACTTTTAGCAAAACATAATTTAGTTCGCCGCCGCGCGCTAAATACGCCGTTTAGCATTATTGGCATAACTGGTTCCGTTGGAAAAACTACCACAAAAGATATGCTTAATGCTTTGCTTTCAACGCTTGGCAATACAGTTGCGCCCGTTGGGTCTTTTAATAACGAGATTGGATTGCCATTAACGTCTTTGCGTGTAAACGAGAATACGCGATTCCTTATTGCGGAGATGGGTGCAAATCATGTTGGAGAAATTGCAATGCTCACAACTATTGCGCCTCCTGATTTATCGGTTGTGCTAAAAGTCGGTGTTGCTCATTTGGGCGAATTTGGATCTGTAGAAAAAATTGCGCAAGCTAAGAGTGAGATTGTTAGGGGACTTTTGCCTCATGGTGTTGCGATTTTGAATGCAGATGATTTTCGCGTTGCGTCTATGAGCAAGCTGGCTGATCAAGATAAAGTTCGCTGGTTTGGCTTAAATGTTGATAATAATGGCAATTTTGATGCGTCGAATAATGGTAATTATCAATTGCGCGCGCAAGATATTTCTTTAGACGAAAGTGGTTGTGCAAAATTTACGATTATCGAAAGCGAAAATAGTGCGACTAGCGAAAATAGTGCGATTAGCGAAAATAGTGCAACACTACATCTTGCGCTTCCTGGCGTGCACAATGTTATGAATGCTCTTGCTGCATCAAATGTTGCACGATATTTTGGAATGAGTCTTAAAAACATTTCTCTAGTTTTGAATAAAGTTTCGCATATTAGCCCGCATCGTATGCAAATTTCTGTTATTTGCAAAGATGATAAAAAGTTTACACTTATTGACGATTCGTTTAATGCAAATCCAGACTCTATGAAAGCAGGAATTGACGGATTATGCTCTTATGAGTCCGATGATTCTTCTAATTCCGCTAACTCTTCTGACTCCGACGATTCTGCCAATTCTGCAGATTCTGCCAAGTCTTCATCCACTAAACTTTTTAGAATCGCTGTTTTAGGCTCAATGTTGGAACTTGGAAAAGACGAATATAATATGCATGAGTCTATAGGAAAATATGTTGCACAAAAGAATATTGACGCAATAATTTCCGTTGGATCTTCCACGAGTGAAAAATTAGATGAATTAGCTTCTTGCGTAGCTAAAGGTGCTAGAGATAATTGGCGAAATAACAGAAATAACAGTGTAAATAAGTATCAAAATGACAATGTTGATTCTAAACACAACGTGTATTTTGTTCATGATTGCGTTGAGGCGAATAATATTGTTTGGAGTCTTGTGGCTGAGCATTCTAGTACTGTTGTGTTGTTAAAGGGGTCTCATGCTTCGGGGCTGAGCGTTTTGGCTGAAAGCTGGGCTAAACTTAGTAAGAGCCTTAACACTAGCCTTAACAAAAATACGGAGGTTAACCTGTGATTGCGCTTATTGTGGGAATAGTGGTTTCGCTAATAGTAACTATTGTTGGCACGCCGCTTTTAATCCGCTTAGTACACCGATTAAATTACGGACAATACATTCGCCAAGACGGCCCGCAATCCCATTTAGTTAAGCGTGGCACTCCTACAATGGGCGGTGTTGTTATTAATCTTGCTGTTGTAGTTGGCTGGGCTGCATCTGCTTTATACAGGTATTTTTCTGTTGGCAGAACGCCTTCTTGGTCTGCAGTTCTTGTTCTTTTTGCAATGCTTTCAATGGGCTTTTTAGGTTTTGTTGATGATTTTGCAAAGGTTAGAAAAAAGCAGAATCTTGGCCTTTCTGTGCGAGCAAAGTTATTCGGTCAGATTATTTTTGCAAGCATTTATGCGCTTTTGGCTCTTATGCTTCCAACTCAGTCGGGCATTGCAAGCGCGCAGCCTGGCATGAGTTTTATAGAAAAGCCATTCTTTGATTTTTCTATGTTTGGCAAAGCAATAGGAATTGTAATTTTTATTGTTTGGGTAAACTTTTTGATGGCTGCATGGTCTAATGCTGTAAATCTTACAGATGGATTAGACGGGCTTGCTGCTGGATCTTCTATGATTGCTTTTGCAGGATATGCGCTTATTGCTTTTTGGGAAAGCTACCACGTTAAAGGCGGCGGTCATTTTGGATTCTCTTATGCTGTATCGGATCCGCTTGATTTAACAATTATTTCTGTTTGTGCTGCTGTTGCTTGCTTTGGATTCTTGTGGTACAACTCAAATCCTGCTCAAGTGTTTATGGGAGACACTGGTTCCTTGGCTTTAGGTGGCCTTTTTGCTGCGCTCTCCATTGCTACTCACACAGAGTTTTTGGCTGTTATTTTAGGCGGACTTTTTGTTGCAGAAACTTGCAGCGATGTGATTCAGGTTGGTTGCTTTAAGTTGACGCATAAGCGCGTGTTCAAAATGGCGCCAATCCACCATCATTTTGAGCTTGTTGGATGGGCAGAAGGCAAAGTTGTTGTTCGTTTTTGGATGATTGAGCTTATGTTTGTTCTGTCTGCATTGATGACGTTCTATGCGGATTGGGCAGGCCGTTCTGGATTGTTGATTTAGGGTGATTATATGAGCAATGTTGCAAATGATTTGTGCAAGGAGTTCTCTTTGCACAATGAGTTCCCGTTCCATAACGTTCTTGTAGCAGGATTAGGCGTTTCTGGCATAGGAGCCATGGAAGTGCTTAAAACTGTTGGCGCTAATGCGATTAGCGCAGACGAGCGTAAGGAAGAGGCACAAATCCACGATTTTTCTAAAATCGATTGGAATACGATTGATGCTGTTGTAACATCGCCAGTTTTTAACCCTAGAACGCCTTTTATTCTAGAGGCTCAAAAGCGCAATATTCCAGTCATCAGCGAAGTGGAGCTTGCGTGGCTTGTGCGCGTAAAGTCGCTTAAAACAAATCTTCCAGCTGCATGGATTGGAATTACTGGAACAAATGGAAAAACATCTACAACAGAGATGACTTCCGATATGCTTACAGCTTGCGGTCTAGATGCTCCTGCAGTTGGCAACATTGGCAAGTCTGTTTCTTATGCTGCGCTAGAAAAAGAACACGACGCGTTATGTGTTGAATTAAGCTCTTTCCAACTTCATTTTACTAATTCCTTAGAGTTGGATTGCGCTGCGATTACTAATATTGCGGCTGACCATTTGGATTGGCACGGCGGCATTGAAGCTTATGCAAAAGATAAGTCGAAAGTTTTTAATTGTGTTAAAAAAGCGCTTGTGTATAATGCTCAAGATTCACGAGTTAGCGAATTAGCAAAAAATGCACAAGTCAAAGATGGTTGTAAAAAAATCGGTTTTACGCTCAGCGCTCCAAAATGCGGAGAAATAGGCGTTGAAAATGGCTGGATTGTAGACAAAAGTGGCGTTGCTGGCGCAAAAGTTGGTGATCCAGTCAAAATAGTAGCGCTAAAAGAACTAAAACACTTATGCGAGCCAGATGGAAGCGTGTATCCTCATCTTCTTGCAGACGCACTAATTGCACTAGCTCTAACTCTTGGCTTAAAACAAGACGTTGAAAATGCAGTTAAAGCATTGTGCAACTTTGCTCCAGGAGGGCATAGGATTCAAACTGTTGCAACGTTAAATGCTAAAGATAATCTTCCAGAACACGCGATTCGTTTTGTTGACGATTCAAAAGCTACTAACGCTCATGCTGCTGCAGCCTCTATTTCTAGTTTTGGCAAAAAATCCGTAATTTTGATTGCTGGAGGTCTTGCAAAAGGTGGCCATTTTGAAGATTTAGTTAATCAAAATCGTAGTATTATTAAGGCTGTTGTTGTTATTGGGCTAGATCAAAAGCCGATTGTAGAAGCGCTTAATTCTAAAGGTCAAGGTATTCCTGTAACAATAGTTTCTGCGAATGGCGAAAGTTGCGAATCTTTTGATTCTGTAGATGATCGCGTTCTTAAAGAGGTTGAAAAGTCGCCAGTCCTTAGCGCGGATTCTACTTTGGGTCAAAAAGTTATTTCTACAGCTGTTCAAGCTGCTGGAAGGTACGCGCAGCCTGGAGATGTTGTTCTTCTGGCACCAGCATGCGCTTCTATGGATCAATTTGTTTCTTACGCAGATCGTGGCAATCGTTTTGCTAAAGAATCTGAGCGATGGGTTAAGAGCCATGAATGAGAACAATAAAAAAGCTAGCTCATCAAGTTCTAGAAATCCTAAAAAGCTTAAAAAACGCGGTTTTGGCATTTTTAGCGGTTTTAGCGGCAGATCTTTTGGTGGCAGATCTTTTAGTAGTAAATCTTCTGGAACTAAGGCAGATTCATCTACTAATATTTCGGGTGTTCAAGAAACATTTAGTGATAATACAAAGGCTTTTAAGCAATACGTTGGTATTCGCAGTATTTTTAACCCATTGTGGTGTCTTTTTGGACTAAGAATATCTGTTGTAATATTAACCGTTTTTGGCTTATTTATGGTGTTTTCAAGCTCGTCGGTAACGATGATTACCTACGGAGCTGGCCCTTGGGGTTCTGGAATGAGCCAACTGTTTTATTGCGTTATTGGTCTTGTTGGATATTTGATTTTTTCACATCTTCCTGTTGATTTTTATAAAAGCAGGATTATTACCATTTACGCAATATCGGTTTTTATGCAATTTTTGACTTTTGTTCCAGGTATTAGGCACGAGGTTAATGGTAATGCTAGCTGGATTAAAATAGGCCCGCTTACAATGCAACCAGCAGAAATCACCAAACTTGCTATATGCATTTGGCTACCAATGGCACTTATTCTTGCAAAAAAGGCTTATAAGCGTGTTGCTATGCGCGCCTATATTCCAACAGTTGTAGCTTTGGGTGTTTCGGTTCTTTTAGTTGTTGCAGGCAAGGATCTTGGTACAGCTCTTATTATTTTGCTTATTGCTGTTGTGGCGTTTTATGTGGGAGGATTCCCTACAAAATGGCTTGTTGTGGCCCTTATAACGGCTTGTGCAGCAGTTTTATTGCTTGTTGTGACTAGCCAAAATCGTATGCGTCGTATTCTTGCTACGATTCATGGATGCGATGCAAAGTCGATTAGAGGCGTTTGTTTTCAGTCGATTCATGCGCAATACGCAATGGCGTCTGGTGGAATAATGGGAGTTGGCATAGGTAATTCTAGAGAAAAGTGGAATTATTTGCCGTATGCTCACAACGATTTTATTTTTGCAATCATTGGCGAAGAGATGGGCTTTATTGTTGCTTCTTGCGTAATCCTTCTTTACATTGTAATTGGATGGTGCTTGCTAACTTCTGCCTTGCAATCAACAAATAAGCTTGTTTCAATATCTCTTATTAGCATTGCTACTTGGATTGTTGGCCAAGGACTAATAAACATTTTGGTTGTTGTTCAGATTTTGCCAGTTATGGGCGTTCCTATGCCATTTGTTTCCGCAGGTGGATCTTCTCTTGTTATGTGTCTTCTTGCGATGGGTGTTGCGGATAGTTTTATTAAGAGCAATCCGAACATAAAATTTGGGAATAAATGGTCATTAAAGCGTGCAAAATCGCGGCAGCAAAGTGGTGATTAATCCGCTCAATATATATAAACAAGCGTTAATCAAAAACAAGTGTTAATCAAAATTGGGAAAGTATTATAAAATAATAAAATCCGCTTTTCGTAAAAATTTTGTTTAATTTATATTTAATTGTTAAGTCATATATTAAAGTTTTAAGTAGATTAGTTCTGATTGGGATTTCTGATTGGGATTATTAAATAAGCAGATTGAGGTGGCTGAATTGGCACAAGATCAATATAAAGATAGCAATTCTTTGCATGTTGTTCTAGCAGGCGGGGGCACTGCTGGTCATGTTAATCCTCTTCTTTCTGTAGCGCATGCATTAAAAGATTTAGATGAGTCGGTAGAAATCAGTGTTATTGGCACTAATGCTGGTTTAGAAAAAACGCTAGTTCCTAAGTCTGGTCTGCCATTAGACGTTATTGAAAAAGTTCCATTTCCTAGAAAACCTAATTTGTACATGCTTAAGTTTCCTTTTAAGTGGATTCGCGAAACGCGCAAGGTTGCTAAGATTCTTGAGCAAAGGCATGCGAATATTGTTGTTGGATTTGGCGGTTACGCGTCTGCGCCAGTTTATGCACAAGCGCATAGAATGCATTTGCCTATTGTGATTCATGAGCAAAATGCGCGCGCTGGAATGGCAAATAAGCTTGGCGCGCGCTGGGCAAGCATGATTGGGTGCGTTTACGATGGCACTGGTTTAGTCGCAAGGGCAGCGTCGAATAGCAAAGCTATAAGAGTTGGTCTTCCTCTTAGAAAATCCATATCCGATTTATGCGCAAAGATTACTCAAGACATTGATTTAGCTAGATTTGAAGGCGCTAAAAATCTTGGACTAGACCCTAGCAGGCCGATTATTCTTGTAACTGGCGGGTCTTTGGGTGCTAAAAGCATTAATGAAGCTGTTTCTATTGCTGCTGGCGATTTACTAAAATGCGCGCAAATCATTCATCTTACAGGTAGCGGAAAATCTAAAGAAGTTAAAGATAATGTTGAGCGTTCGGCTGGTCTTAATCAAATAAACGACATTAAGCCAGAGCATGCAGGCCTTGGTGATTACCATATTTGTGAATATTTAGAGCGAATTGATTGGGCTTTTGCTTGCGCGGACTTGGTTATTTGCCGATCGGGCGCTGGAACTGTTGCAGAAGTTTCTGCGATTGGCGTTCCTGCAATCTACGTGCCGCTTCCAATTGGAAACGGTGAGCAGCGATTTAACGCACAACCTGTTGCAAACGCAGGGGGGGCGATTATTGTAAACGATTGCGATTTTAGCGATGATTGGATTCGCGCAAACGTGTTGAAATTGCTTAATAACCCAGACGAGCTTTGCAAGATGCGCGAAAAGGCTTGGAAATACGGCATTCGTAATGCTGCAAGAGTAATGGCAGAGCATATTCTTAAGATTGCAAAAGAAAGCAAAAAATAATCATGGAAATTAATATGAATCCTATTTGTGCTGCTTTTAGTAAAGATCAAACTGTAAATTCTTTAGGTTCTGTGCATTTTATTGGCATTGGCGGCGCTGGAATGAGCGTTTTAGCAGAGATGTTGCACGAAGAAGGCGTTAGTGTAAGCGGATGCGATAGTAAAGAAAGCGACCACACAAGTCGCTTAGAAGAACTCGGCATAAATGTGCAAATTGGTCAAAGTGCAAGCCATGTAAAAAATGCAGATATTCTTGTGTACTCTAGCGCGATTAAGCCAAATAATCCAGAAGTAGTGGCGGCTGCGCAAAATGGCGTAAAACTTGTTCACAGAAGTGACATTTTATCTTTACTTTTAAGCTCTAAAAAAGGTGTGACTGTTGCGGGAGCGCATGGTAAGACTACAACAAGCTCTCTTTTGGCTCATATTTTGAAAGTTTGTGGTAAAGGCGATTTAGCAGACCCGAGTTATGCGATTGGCGGTTCGATTCAAGCGCAGGGCGGCGGCGAAGTTGACGGAGGTCATGCTGGTTGCGGAAGTGTTATGGTTGCGGAGGCGGACGAATCAGACGGCAGCTTTGAAAAATACAATCCATATATTGCAATTGTTACAAACGTAGAAGCGGACCACCTAGACCATTATGGAAATGCGCAAAATTATCGCGCAGCGTTTGTTGAGCATTTAAGCCATGCTCTAGGATTTGTTGTGATTTGTGCAGATGATGATGGCGCTCGCGCTGTTTTAGAGGATTTAAGCGATGATTCTCTTAAAAAAACAATCGCCTACGCAAGTAGTAAGAATAGTGTTTCTTGCTTAAGTAATAGAGTAAAAAGCCTTGTAAAGTTTGCGTTTATTAATCACGAAAGCGAACAGACGGGTAGTGGCAGTGAGTCGTTTGCTATTGACTTTAACGGCGATTCTATAAGCGTTAATCTTATGATTCCAGGCTTACATAATGCTAGAAACGCGTGTGCTGCGATTATTGCAGCAACACTTTTGGGCATGAATCCTAAAGATGCAGCAGATGGAGCTTCGAGCTTCCTTGGTGCTTCTAGAAGATTTGACATTCGCGGATGCGTTGGCGGAGTAACGGTTGTAGACGATTACGCGCATCATCCTACAGAAATCGACGCTCTTTTGCGCGCTGCAAGAAGAAGATACCCAGATTCTACGATTCGCGTGCTTTTCCAGCCACATCTGTTTTCTAGAACGCGCTCTTTTGCGCGCGAATTTGCTTCTGCTTTATCTCTTGCAGATGACGTAATCGTAACAGGCATTTTCCCAGCTCGAGAAAAGCAGGAAGATTTTCCAAATATTCACGCTTCGACTATTGTGAACGCAGCTAAAGAATGTGCGCTTAATTGCAATATTGAAGCTGTAGAAGACATGAAAGATGGTGCTTTAATGCTTGCTCGCCGAGCTAATAGTGGAGATGTACTTTTTACGGTTGGTGCTGGAAGCATTACCACTATGACGTCTGTTATGCTAGAAGAGTTGCGCTTAAAGCAATAAGCTAAATGGGCAATAATAGTCGGCAAACAAGCGATAATAAGCAATCTGTAAAGTCGCAAATAAAGTCGCAAATAAAGTAGTAAATAAAGTCGCGTGTAGATGCAAGTGGAAGTAGGTGAGTGATAGCTATGGGTCGAATGATTTTTGGCAAGTCTTCCAGCAATGATGAATCCAATGAGCTTAATAATCCTAATAAATCTGCTAGCTCTATTAAGCATACTAGGTCTATTGCATCCACTTTTGTTACAAGCGATACCTTTGCTGCGACTGATAATTTCCCTAAGTCTGATAATTTCCCTAAGTCTACTAATTTTTCTAAGTCTTCTAATCTTGATGCGCATAAAAGGTCAATTCAATCCAATCTAAACTCACAAGATTCTACAAGATTAGCTAAAAATGATTTATCTAATAGCAAAAAAGCGACTACGAGTAGCTCGTTAGAAAATCAATCTTCTAAAAATGCTTTTGTAGATGCAAGAAGACTTTCCGTAGTTGATTTTGTAAAGCAAACGTTAAAGTCTAGTTCTGGTCCTCTTGGAATTGCATCTAGACCTAAAGTAATAGATTTTAGCGCTCGCGAAAAAGAAAAGAATTTTGCTAAAATACGTACCATTTTGCTGCGATTTGCCTACGCTTTTCTTGCGTTTGCGTTAATCGCTTTGCTTTGTTGGATGCTGTTTTTATCTCCATTTTTCCGTCTTGATTCTAAAAATATACGCATTTTTGGCTCTAACGAATGGGTGAGTGAACAGAAAATCGCGTCAATTGCGTCTAATCAGGTAGATAAGTCACTGTTTTTAGTTTCTTCTCAACAAATAATTGAGCAATTAAATAACATACCTGGTGTAACAGAAACAAAGGTTGTAAAGCAATTTCCGCACGGTTTGCAAATAACTGTTCGTGCGCAAAAGCCTGCTGCAATGCTTAAAGCAAAAGATGGTGGAAAACTTACGGCTGTAGATGTTAAAGGTAGAGTCTTAAACGCTGTTCAAAACGTTTCTACAAGCGGAATACCAGTTATAGAAGTTAGCGACGTTAGTAAAAGTCTAAACAGTAGAGCTGTTAAGGAAGCGTTGAAAATTGTAAGCTCGCTTTCTCAAGATTTTAGGTCTCACGTTATTCGTGTTAGTGCAAAAACGCAGGATTCTGTTGAAACAGAAGTTTCTTACCCTGGCCCAAGTGGAGACGTTCATAGGATTGTTGTTTGGGGAGATTCTTCGGATTTGGAGCTTAAAAAGGCGATTGTGGAAACGATTATTAGCGATCCAAGTAAAATCGGCAATCGTCAGCTTTTGGATGTTTCTGCTCCTGCAAGGCCGATTCTTAAATAGTTTGCTTGAGTAGCTTGTTTAAGCGGTTTTTTAATTGTCAAGCAAATGTGTATAATAATAGTTTGTGTGTGCCAACGGCGTGCCTTATGTTATAGGCGTGCTGGTTGGGATATCCCAAGTGCCAAAGATAGCGCGCAGTAATGCGTGGCTGGAGGTGCAAGGGCCATCGGGCCGGTGGACTGTGGCTTTTCTCTTTAACCGATTCAGGTTTAAGGTGTGCTGCAGTGCTGCGGTTTCACCAAATAGAAGACATTAATGAATCGGAGAACTTAAGTTGCCTACGATTGAACAACTCGTCCGTAAGGGACGTCAGGCCAAGCCTAAGAAGTCAAAGACTTTGGCCTTGAAAGGTAGCCCGTTGCGTCGTGGCGTGTGCACTCGTGTGTACACAACCACTCCTAAGAAGCCAAACTCTGCGCTTCGTAAGGTTGCTCGTGTGCGCCTCAGCTCGGGTATTGAAGTAACCGCCTATATTCCAGGCGAAGGTCACAACTTGCAGGAGCACTCCATTGTGCTTGTGCGCGGTGGCCGTGTGAAGGATCTCCCAGGTGTGCGTTACCACATCGTGCGTGGCGCTCTCGATACCCAGGGTGTTAAGGACCGCAAGCAGGGTCGTTCCCTGTATGGAGCAAAGAAGGCGAAGTAAAACATGTCACGTAAAGGACCTGCAAAAAAGCATCAGCTGCTTCCTGATCCAATCTACGGCTCGACCGTCGTGGCTCAGTTGATTAACAAAATTCTTCTCGATGGCAAGAAGTCCATCGCAGAAAACATCGTCTACACCGCTCTTGAGCAGGTGAAGGCAAAGACCGAGCAGGAGCCAGTTTCTGTTTTGAAGCGCGCTCTCGATAACATTCGTCCAAGCCTCGAGGTTCGTTCCCGCCGCGTTGGTGGCGCAACCTACCAGGTTCCAGTCGAAGTTAAGCCTGCTCGTGCAAACACCTTGTCGTTGCGCTGGCTTACCGACTTCTCTCGCGTTCGTCGTGAGAAGACTATGGCTGAGCGTTTGGCTAACGAAATTCTCGATGCCTCCAATGGCTTGGGTGCTTCTGTAAAGCGCCGCGAGGATACCCACAAGATGGCAGAAGCAAACAAGGCTTTTGCTCACTATCGCTGGTAATCCACAAGATAATCGGTATCTTAAAGAGCTAAGGATAATAATATGGCACAAGATGTGCTTAACGACCTTAATATGGTTCGTAACATCGGCATCATGGCGCACATCGATGCTGGTAAGACTACTACCACCGAGCGTATTCTTTACTACACTGGTAAGAATTACAAGATTGGTGAAACTCACGATGGCGCTTCTACCATGGACTTTATGGCGCAGGAGCAGGAACGCGGTATTACTATTCAGTCTGCTGCAACCACTTGCTTCTGGCAGCGTCAAACCCATGACACAGATGACCGCTATCAAATCAACATCATCGATACACCAGGACACGTTGACTTTACCGCCGAGGTAGAGCGTTCTTTGCGTGTTCTCGACGGTGCTGTTGCAGTGTTCGACGGTAAGGAAGGCGTGGAGCCTCAGTCCGAAACCGTTTGGCGTCAGGCAGATAAGTATAGCGTTCCACGTATTTGCTTCATCAACAAGATGGATAAGTTGGGCGCAGACTTCTACTATTCTGTTAAGACAATTAAGGAAAAGCTTGGCGCTAAGCCACTCGTTATTCAGCTTCCAATCGGCGCTGAAAACGACTTCCTTGGTGTTGTTGACTTGATTCGTATGAAGGCTTACGTTTGGAATGACGTTAAGGACGATATGGGTGCTCATTACGACACCGTTGACATTCCTGCCGACTTGCAAGAGCGTGCAGAAGAATATCGTGCCGAGCTTATGGATCAGGTTGCAGAAGCCGACGAAGAGTTGCTCGAGAAGTATCTTGAATCGGGAGAGCTTTCCGAAGAAGAGATTCGCATGGGTATTCGCAAGCTTACTATTGCTCGCGAAGCCTTCCCAGTAACTTGCGGTTCTGCATTTAAGGATAAGGGCGTTCAGCCAATGCTGGATGCTGTTGTTGACTTCCTTCCAAGCCCAGAAGATGTTCCATCTATTAAGGGCTTTGATCCAAGCGACGAATCCGTTGAGATTGATCGTAAGCCAGTAAATACAGATCCATTTGCTGCATTGGTCTTTAAGATCTCCACTCATCCGTTCTATGGCAAGCTTGTGTTCGTGCGCGTGTACTCTGGCGAAGTTAAGCCAGGCGATTCCGTGTACGATTCCACTAAGTCCAAGAAGGAACGCGTTGGTAAGATCTTCCAGATGCACGCAGATAAGGAAAATCCTGTAGATTCTGCAGAAGCTGGAAACATTTACACCTTCGTCGGTTTGAAGAACGTCAGCACTGGCGATACCTTGTGCGACGAAAAGAGCCCAATTTCCTTGGAATCCATGACATTCCCAGATCCTGTTATCGAGGTTGCTGTGGAGCCAAAGACGAAGGCAGATCAGGAAAAGATGAGCTTGGCTTTGGCTAAGCTTTCCGACGAGGATCCTACCTTCCAGGTTAAGACCGATGAAGAGTCTGGTCAGACTTTGATTTCTGGTATGGGCGAGCTTCAGCTCGACATTATTGTGGATCGTATGCGCCGCGAGTTCAAGGTTGAAGCGAATGTTGGTAAGCCACAGGTTGCTTATCGCGAAACCATTCGTAAGGCTGTTATGAACCAGGAATACACTCACAAGAAGCAGACCGGTGGTTCTGGTCAGTTCGCAAAGGTTTTGATGAACTTCGAGCCAATCGATCCAGAATCTGGCGAAGTCTATCAGTTTGTTAACGAGGTCACTGGTGGCCACATTACTAAGGAATTCATTCCTTCCATCGACGCAGGTGTGCAGGAAGCTATGGAATCTGGCGTTTTGGCTGGCTTCCCAGTGGTTGGCGTTAAAGCAACCGTTACCGACGGTCAGACTCACGACGTTGATTCTTCGGAAATGGCCTTCAAGATTGCAGGTTCCATGTGCTTCAAGGAAGCTGCTCCTAAGGCTCACCCAGTAATCCTCGAGCCAATTATGGCCGTGGAAGTTCGTACTCCAGAAGAGTACATGGGCGACGTTATGGGCGATTTGAACTCCCGTCGTGGAAACATTCAGTCTATGACCGACGCTACTGGCGTTAAGGTTATTGACGCTAAGGTTCCACTGAGCGAGATGTTCGGCTACATTGGTGATCTTCGTTCCAAGACTCAGGGACGTGCAATGTTCACCATGCAGATGGACTCTTACGCGGAAGTTCCAAAGGCTGTTTCGGACGAGATTATTAAAGCCCAGCGCGGCGAGTAAAAGCGCACGCTACTTCGGTGTTTTGTGTCCCTAGTCAACGCTAGAATTTCGTACGTTGACTGGGTTCTGGCACCGAAGTGGCACCTAACCCAGAAACCCAGTAAATATGTAGCTAGAGGCTTCACATAAGAGTGTGAAGCAAACTACGAGACGTCCAGGAGGACAAACACATGGCAAAGGAAAAGTACGAGCGTACTAAGCCGCATGTTAACATTGGTACCATTGGTCACGTTGATCACGGTAAGACTACCTTGACCGCGGCTATTTCTAAGGTGCTTCATGGCGAATATCCAGATCTGAACCCTCAGTATGACTTCGATCAGATCGACGCCGCTCCAGAAGAGAAGGAGCGCGGCATTACCATTAACATCGCCCACATCGAGTATCAGACGGATGCACGCCACTATGCTCACGTGGACGCTCCAGGCCACGCTGATTACGTTAAGAACATGATCACTGGTGCCGCTCAGATGGATGGCGCAATCCTCGTGGTTGCTGCTACCGACGGCCCAATGGCTCAGACCCGTGAACACGTCTTGCTTGCTAAGCAGGTCGGCGTTCCAAAAATTCTTGTTGCTTTGAACAAGTGCGATATGGTTGACGACGAAGAGCTTATCGACCTCGTTGAAGAAGAGGTTCGTGACCTCCTCGACGAAAATGGCTTCGATCGCGATTGCCCAGTCATCCGTACTTCCGCTTACGGCGCTTTGCATGATGACGCTCCAGATCACGACAAGTGGGTAGAGACCGTCAAGGAACTCATGAAGGCTGTTGACGAGTACATCCCAACCCCAACTCACGATCTTGACAAGCCATTCTTGATGCCAATCGAAGATGTGTTCACCATCTCCGGTCGTGGTACCGTTGTCACCGGTCGTGTTGAGCGTGGTAAGCTCCCAATCAACACCCCAGTTGAGATTGTTGGTTTGCGCGATACTCAGACCACCACCGTCACCTCTATCGAGACCTTCCACAAGCAGATGGATGAGGCCGAGGCTGGCGATAACACTGGTCTTCTTCTTCGTGGTATCAACCGTACCGATGTTGAGCGTGGTCAGGTTGTGGCTGCTCCAGGTTCTGTGACACCACACACCAAGTTCGAAGGCGAAGTTTACGTCTTGACCAAGGACGAAGGTGGCCGTCACTCGCCATTCTTCTCCAACTACCGCCCACAGTTCTACTTCCGTACCACTGATGTTACTGGCGTTATCACCTTGCCAGACGGCATCGAAATGGTTCAGCCAGGCGATCACGCAACCTTCACTGTTGAGTTGATTCAGGCTATCGCAATGGAAGAGGGCTTGACCTTCGCAGTTCGTGAAGGTGGCCGTACCGTTGGCTCTGGTCGTGTGACCAAGATTCTTGCCTAGTATTTTCTGATTTTCTAATCTGAAGATATTAGCTAAGGCTTAGAAAAGACCCCATGAGGAAACTCGTGGGGTCTTTTGTATTTTCTATTGAAGAATTGCACATAGCTCGTTGTGTGTCGTTTTGTGTGTCGTTTTATGTTCTTTGAATTTTATCTTTATTATAATCATCGTAAAATGTTTATTTTTGTGTTTTAAGCGTTATTGTGCAAATGTAGAAAGCGTCTCTAATATTCAGATTTTTGTTGGAATACTGGAAGAAATCATATATGAATCATATTAGGGGTTATAGGCCAAAAAGTGTGTAAAAAATCATGTCTCACGCATTGCAATACAAGCGTTTTGCGGTAATCGAATCTGTTTTACGCACATTCGCCACTCGGACAAAAAGTGTGTAAAAAATCAGCTCATAAGCCTTATGGCAGTAGGGCTCGTGGTATATCGAATGTGGGTTATTCTTCATTTGTATGAATAACCCACTATGCAATAATTGTCATAACTAATTGTCATAACAAAATGAGCAAGAATGGTCACACCAATGCTGGCACTACTAGATACCGTTGTCCTAACTGCGGGGCTTCTAAAAGTAGATCGTATGATAAACAATCAAACGATTTAACAGTTGGCTTAAATTGGCTTTTATCTAATAAGACTCAGGATAAGTATTCATACGATTTCTCAGCCCGTACCTTAAGACGTAAGAATAAGCTTTTATGGGACTTATGGCCACAGGTACCATTCGTGGACAAAGTTTATGATTACATTCATGTTGATGGTATTCATTTAGGACGTAAATCTGTAGTATTAATCGCTTACTCTGGTAAACATGTTTTAGGCTGGTACGTGGCTCGTAGTGAGAATAGTCGCGCGTGGGGTTACCTCATGCAGCGTATTGCGGAACCGCTAGTAGTAGTTTGTGATGGTTCTGGTGGTATTCGTAAAGCAGTAAAAACATATTGGCCTAACACGAAAATACAACGTTGCTTATTCCATATAGGTCTTAACATTAAAGCCTTAACTGGAGTTAATCCTCGTCTTACTCCTGGTAAGCAATTACTATCATTAGCTAACATTGTTTCTGACGTAAAAACAGAAGATCAAGCCCGTCATTGGCTTATTTCTTACAATAATTGGGTGAATACTTGGAGTGATTTTCTTAAAGAGAAAAGCAAGTATTGTGATGGTAGTATTGCTGATACTCATCAAAGACTAGTTCGTGCTAAATCAATGATTGATAGGCGTATTCGCGAGGGCTATATGTTTACTTTTCTTAATCCTCCAGAAGATTGCAATCATCCTATTCCACCAACTAATAATGCTATTGAATCAATGAATAGTAGAATTCGCGCTATGCTACGTAATCATCGTGGATTAAGCTTGTTAAAACGTATACACGCTATATGCTGGTGGTGTTATTTAAACACGAGTAAGCCAAGAGATAAGTCTTGGATAGTCATTCATTCTTTTACTAGTAAACGTATAGAACAACTCTATAGGCAAGCCTGGGAGCGTTCTAATCAAGGATTATATGAAGTATTTGGAATATCAGCAAGATATGGTACTGGTGTTGATTGGAATGAGTTTCATAAGAGTAGTGAATACTACCAGTAGTTATTAAAAAGCTAAGCTGATTACTTCTATTTCCAGAATATTCATCAGCTTAGCTTTACACACTTTTTGGCCTATAACCCGCTTTACACACTTTTTGGCCTATAACCCCATATTTGTGTAATTAAAAATCTAAATACGAAAAAACCCAAGCCGTAAAGCTTGGGTTTTGTTTGTGCCCCCTCAGGGATTCGAACCCTGGACACGCTGATTAAGAGTCAGCTGCTCTAGCCAACTGAGCTAAAGGGGCGTTGGCTTTTTCTTGAGCCGAGTAATAACTATACTCAGAATCGATTTATTTGCAAGTTACGGCGTGTCGTATTTTGTTGTTAGTGCTATAAACACGTTTTAATTGCATATTTCATATCTCGGAAAAATTCCGATAAGAGGTTTAGCTAAAGTAACATATGTTTATAAATATAAGCAATATTTATAAAAAATAGTAACAAAAAACGAGTTTTCAATCTTTTGTGTGAACAACATGTTAATTTATAGTTGTATAATCAACGCAATTCTGAAAAATTTTCTCTTTAGAAATGGCTATATTTAGCCGTTCTTTGTGGGTTGATTCGTATTTGTTAACTGTTTATGCATAAAAATTTACATATTTATGTTTTTTTTTTATTTTCCTCAATGCTAGGCTTGTGAAAAATATTTTATAAGTATTTCATTGAAGGAGAGCGTATTTATGAAGTTCAAAAGAGCATCATATTTAACTCGCTTAGCTGCATTAGGAGTTGCTACAGCAACCCTTATCGTGCCATTTGGTGCAGCGAATGCTGCGGATACTAAGAATTCAGTTAGTAATAACAGTGCTTATGTAAATGATGCAAATGCGTCTTCTATTAAAAAGCAGTTTAGAATGTATAAAAATAACTCTGTAAGCCATAAGCTTACTAGAGATGAGAATTTATACTTAGATTCAAATAAAGCTGCATTGCTTGAAAAATATGCTATAAAGAACAGTGCTAGCGTGCCCAATAAGCCTATTGCTGTTATTGTTACTCTGCGTAAGCAGCCGAGTCGTCCTTCAGTTGCATCGGAAAAATCAAATAAAGATGAGCAAAATCGTTTAATTGATAAATGGCGTAAAAAGTACAATATGAGTGTTCGACGTCAGCTTGGATATTTAATGAATTGCTTTGAAGCAACAATTCCAGCAAACCGTATGCAAGCTTTACGCCATGAGCCAGAAGTTAGATCTGTAGAAAAAGAGCGTTTATATTATCCGCTGGAAAATTTTGCTCGTGAGCTTCAGGGTCTTACGCAGGCTTTCCGAGAAAGTAATAAAAACTTAGATGGTACTGGCATGTTGGTTTCAATAATCGATACTGGAATTGATATTAACAGTAAAGATATGAAGCTGGATTCATCTGCTAAAAGTGCAAAAAAGTTAAATCCACAACCAGGATTTACAGATAAAGTTCCTGCAGGATTTAATTATGCAGATGAAACTAATGAAGTGAAAGATAATCATGCTGAACAGCATGGCATGCATGTTGCTGGAATTGTTGGAGCTAATGGAGATGAAGAAAATGCTCCTGCAACTAGCAATCATCGTGTTAATGGCATAGCTCCTAATGCACAGCTGCTTGCTATGAAAGTGTTTTCTAACAACCCAGATATGCCTGGATGCCGTGATGCGGATGTTGTGGCAGCTATAGAAGATTCTGTTAAGCTTGGTGCCGACGTTATAAATATGTCTATTGGCTCCGATAATGGACTTGATTCTACTTCAAGTATTGCTGCGTTAGCGTTAATGAAGGCTAGAAAAGCTGGAGTGTTGCCTGTTGTTTCGGCTGGAAATTCTGGATTGAACTTCTCGAATTCTGGTGGATTAGATGATGTGTTTGGAAAATGGGATGATGGCACTTTGGGGTCTCCATCTTCTTTCCCAGATGCTTTTAGTGTTGCTTCTGTTGAAAATTCAAAAGTTACACAAACCAAAGCACAATGGTTTGTTAATAATGCATCTGCTACAAATTCTGATTCTAATGATTCTAAGAAAAATGATTTTCCTTATTCACTTTCTACAGGTGTAGCTGATGGAAGATTACATGAAATTGTTGATATTAACCTTGGCAAAAAAGATGACGTTAAAGACCTTGACCTAAAGGGTAAATATGCATTAGTTAAACGTGGAGATATTGCGTTTACAGAAAAGGTTAATAACGCAAAAGAAAAAGGTGCTGAAGGTGTTGTTGTATACAACGTAAAGGATGATCCTACTCAATTCCTAGATATGGCAGGAGTTGATAAGATTAAAGATGTTTTTGTAACATCAATACGATATGAAGATGGTGAGGCAATCTATCAAGCAATCAAGAAGAATAATGGAAAAGTTGAAGTAACTTTCACCAATGATTTTGTTGCTATTGCTAACCCAGATTCGTTAAAGCCATCTAGATTTACGTCTTGGGGGCCAACTCCAGATCTTAATTTTAAGCCTCATATTTCTGGTATTGGTGGGAATGTGTGGTCTACGCAGAATGATAATAAGTACAGAAGCATGTCTGGTACTTCTATGGCAGCTCCAAATATATCAGGTCTTTCTGCTTTGCTGATGGAAAATTACAAGAAGCGTTTTAAGGGCAAAGAACTTAAGTCTTCTGAATTAGTTGATCGCATTGAGCAAGTGTTGATGAATACAGCTAAGATTCTTACTCGCGATGATGGTAATAAAAAAGTTCCGTATGCTCCTAGACAAATTGGCGCTGGTTTAGCGCAGATCGACAAAGCCATTAAGACGGATGTTGTTGCAACTACTAAAGATAGTCGCAGTAATGAAAGTAAAGCATATGTTTCTCTTTATGAGTTAAAGCAGGGTGAACGCAAGTTTAATGTAACATTGCACAATTATGGTTCTGAGAATGTTAAATATAGCATACCGAATCAGGTTGTTGTAAACGAGACGAATAAACCTGGTGAAAAAACATCCACATTTGTGAATGATACAGAAACATTAACTGCAGATAAGTCTTCCGTAACTGTAGAGGCTGGTAAAACAGTTGATATTACTTTCACATTGAATCCTCAATATGGGGAAAACCATTACATTGAAGGATGGGCTTGCTTAAAGTCTAAGACTAAAGGTCAGCCTGATTTGTCTGTTCCATATCTTGGTTTTGTTGGCAATTGGAATGCTGAGCAGATTTTGGTTAAACCTGGTGAAAAGTATAAGAATGCTGATAAACCAGATAAGCCTGTTAATCCTGCACAAAATCCTTCTCCTGCAGCTCCGAACCAGTCTGCCGATGAAAGTAATGGTGAAATTGATTCAACTACTGCCCTTATGTCTGATTCAGCAGACGGAAGTATGCAAGTTAAGATAAATGGATCTAAACGATTTATGTTCTCACCTAATGATGATGGCTGGTATGATTTAATCACACCATATGTGCCGTTATTGCGTAGTGCGGCAGACATTCGCTACGAGATTATGGATGAAAATGCAAGCAAGGTATTACGAGTTTTAGGTGAAGACCACAATGTTTCTAGACCTACTTTTCCTTCTGCAGCAGATTCAATGGGCCATGAAGGCGTGAATGGTCGTTTTGACGGTAAGCGTTATGATCCGAAAATCGCGCAGTTTGTGCGGTTTGAGGATGGAAATTACGTGTATCGCATTCAAGCACGTTTGGGCAAAGGCTTCCAGTGGCAAAACTACGACATGAAGTTTGCTCTAGATACGCATGGTCCTAATGTGAATGTTTCCGACCGCGATTCTAATGGCGTTGTAACAATCACTTTAAGTGATAACTTAAGTGAAGATCCTGGTCTTCCAGTTATTCGCCGTGTTGGTGATGATGATGTATTTAAGTATGATGATGCAACTAGTTGCACTTTAGATAAAGAACATCATAAGCGTGTGTGCAAAATAAATGTTGGTAACACAACGCCATTTATTTCCGTTGTTGCTAAAGATGCAGGAATGAATGGAACTCGTGTAGTTAAAGTGTTTGCTAATAAAGATCATAAAATCTTCATTTCTCGTCGAAAGGAAATGGACGGGAAGATGGTTGGAACATCGGTAGTGCATGACAATAAGTTAAATCTTGAAGGTTATGTTTCTGATGATGTTAAATCCATGAAAGTTCTAGCAAGTTACAAGAAATACGATGGATCAATTGTTAAAACAACAGTTAAAGTGAATCTAAATAAAGCTCCGAAGTTTACCACTGATAATATAAAGATTGTTCGTGGTGAAAATACTGTAAAGGTGCTTGGATTCTCCGACGATAAATGCAAGACGCAAATAGCTAGTGAAGAGTTCGCATTAACATACAATCCAGAGCGTCCGCGTATTAGTGTTACTAATACGGACACTGGAGATAGTGACGGTAATTTGCCGGTTGCAAGTGATGGTAGTGTAACTGTAAAAGGCAAAGTAAAAGATAGTTCTGAGCCTAAGCAAAAGCTTGATCTAACAATTCGTTACCAAGTGGATAAAGTGAAGCAAGCAGCTGGTTCTACTGATCCTGGTTCTTCTAATTCAAGCAGCGAATCTGCTGAAGATGTAGATGACACTGAGACAAAAGAGGATCCAGTAACGATTAACTCGGATGGAACATTTGAAGTAACAGTAAAGCCTTCTGCTAAGGCGTATCAGGTTACTCTCTGCGCAAGTAACGGTCAGAATCTTAAAATTAAGTCTGTTAAGCTTCAGGGTCGTAACGAGCCAAACTTTATGGAAGTAAGCAATGGCGTGTTCTATCCAAGTAATGTAACTCCACTTGGCGCAAATATTTGGATGATTAATCCTATTACTGCAGGGCCAAGCTTAGACTCCTTTACTTTGCAAGGTACTGTTGGGCCAGATATCAAGAGTGTAGAATTTACTCCTTCTACGCGTCTTAATAAAGATGGCAAGTATGTGGTAGAGCCAGCTATTGCTGCAAAAATAGACAGTCAAGCGCATAGTTTCTCTATTGATTTGCCAATGCATACGGGAATTAATGATTTTCGCGCTGTTGTAAAAACTGCTGATGGCAAGAATCTTATGGACTTTGCTGTTGCTTTCTTGTTCGATAAAGAAGCTCCAAAAGCTACTTTTGCTAATCCTCAATTATATGGTCATACATTGTTTACAAACAAAGATACCGTAAAGTTTAAGGGTAGTGCTCAAGATAATGCTTCTGGATATAGGCTTTCTATTAATCATTCTGTTGTTGCAGAGTTTACTTCTTTGGAAAATGGTGATGGTTCAGAAGCAAACAAAAAAGAATTTGAGCGTGATGTTGATGTAGAAGATGGAGATCATGTTTTTCTTGAGCTTGAAGACAAGGTTAATTCATCTGTTTATGGTTCCATTCCAGTTGTTGTTGATAAAACAAATCCAACTGTAGATGTAAGCATGAAAGACGATGAATCAGTAGAAGGTGACTATACGGTTACTATAAAGGCTAAAGATGCAAATCTTAAATCCGTAGCTGCATATGTTGACGACAAGCCAATCAGTGCTGTTTCTAATACGAATTTAGCTCCTCATCCTGTAGAAAGCACGTTGCTTTCGTTAACTCAAGGATATAGTTCCTATACTGAAGTAGATAAACCTGAAAAGGATCATTTGGAATTAAAGGCAGTTATTCATGCTAAAGATCTGGCAGAAGGTAATCATATTCTTCGCGTAGAAGCTACTGATTATGCTGGAAACTCAGCTGCTGGAGATAATCAGCGAACTTCTATTCCGTTTGTTAAAAAGAAGCATGCTGAACCAGTTAAGCCTGATCATTCTAAGCCAGATGTGCCTGGTCATAATGTGAATCCAAATGTTCCAAAGAAGCAAGAAATTCCTGCTCCTCCAGATGTAAATACTCCTGTTCCAGTAGCTCCTAAGAGTGTTGTTGAATTAACAAAAGCTCTTAAGAGTAATCTTTTAGTTGGTAAATATGAAAACAATGTTGCCCGTGCAGGTGTCGAAAATCCTATGAAGCTTCGACTTAGCCAAAATAGTGATATTATTAAGCAGCTTAAGAAGAATAAAGTTGTATATGCATATGCGTACATTTATTCTCTTCCTGTTTTGTTGCATGGCAAAGATGGTGCTAGCTACGTAAAGGTTACTTTGGACGATAAAGGTCAGCCTCATTTTGATGCTGAGATTCCAGAAGGATATTCGGGTAAACATACAATTGTTCTTATTGATAACAGAGGATTACAAATTGCTTGGACTAATGTGTGGGTTATTCCAGCTAATGCAACTTCATTCGATGAGACTATCGCAGAATATAACTTGAGACATTCTGAAAGTCATTCTGGATTTACTTTTGCGTATAGTGATGAAGATTATGAATCTGCAAGTAATATTGCAGATAATAATGAGGTAAATGGTTCTGAGACTAACTCAGGAGCATATGCAGGTGCTAATGGTAATGCTAATAGTAGCAATGTTAATGGCAATAGTAAGAATGCTAATAATAATGCTAATTCTTCCTTAAGTAACTCATTATCTTCTTCAAAGAACACTAATACAAAGGGAATGCTTTCAAAGTTAGGTGTGACTGGTGCTGGAATAGTATTCACACTGTCTACATTGGCTTTGTTGCTGCTAAGTGGCACTTTTGCACTTTTTGTTCGCAAAATGCGCATGTAAAGTGTTAACTAGTTACCTTTAAGTTCTAAAATAGATATATTCCCCATGTGTAACAGCATGGGGAATATTTGGTTAGTGCGCTTTATGTTTTGTATGTTCATTTGTTAAATTGGCGTGTTTGCATGTTTGTCCTTCTTAACAGTCAAGCTGTAAGCATGACATTAAGTATGGTGTTGCAAGAATTGCAAAATGAGCATCAAGACTCAGAGTTGCAGCCTAAAGCGCAATCTAATCGCACGCTACCTTTACGCGCAAGTGAAACAAGTGCTGAAAATCCTTGGCCAGTAAGTGTTATAAGCCAAAAGTTCCATGGTGCTGTAGAAAAGTGGCCTGCGGCTTGGGTAGAAGGTCAGATTGTTGAAATCAACATGCGAAGGTCTACATCTGGCTACATAACGCTTAGAGACAGCAATGAAGACGTTTCAATCTCCATAATGGGCTTTAGTAAGTTTGTTCAGCAAGCTAAAGATTTGCATCAAGGCGATAGGGTAGTTGTTCACGGCAAGGCAGATATTTGGGTAAAAGCAACACGATTGAGCTTTGTTGCCGACGAAATTAGGCGTGTTGGTGCTGGCGACTTAAAAGCGCAAATAGATGAGTTGCGCAAAAAGCTTAAAGGTGAAGGCTTGTTTGACGCGGAAAATAAAGTGCCGCTTCCTGAGTTTCCAAAGTGCATTGGACTGGTGTGTGCGCCTCAAGCTCGAGCCGAGGGAGATGTTATTACAAACGTCAATTTGCGCTGGCCTGTAACGCGTTTTAAGGTGGTTCACGCGCATGTTCAGGGTGTGCAATGTCCATCAGACGTAATTGCGGCCATTAAGCAGTTAGACGCAGACCCAGAGGTTGATGTGATTATTGTTGCGCGCGGTGGCGGCAGCTTTGAGGATTTGATTGGATTTTCGGACGAAGGCGTGGTTCGCGCTACGGCTGCTTGCGTAACTCCGATTGTTTCTGCGATTGGTCACGAAGACGATTGGACGCTTATTGATTTGGCGGCAGATATGCGCGCCTCTACTCCTACAGATGCGGCAAAGCGCGTTGTTCCAGATGTTAACGAGCAATGGCAGTTGATTGATAACGCTTTGCAACACGCGCGCATGAGGATTTCTGCGCGAGTTAGCAACGAGATTCAGCTTATTGAGGGATACGCAAATAGGCCAAGTATTACTCAGCCAACCACTATGCTGGAGCCGCATGAGTTGTTTGTGCAGCAGGCGGTTGAACGCATGAGGCATGGTTTGGTGCGGCTTCTGGACGACGCTAGTTTGACTGTTGAAAAGGCACATGCCAGCATTACGGCTCTCAGTCCGCAATCAACGCTTAATCGCGGTTACGCGGTTGTGCAAATTAGCGGTGGGAAAGTACTTGACGATTCTAGTCGTGTAAAAGCTGGCGATAATATAACAGTTACTCTTAAAAGTGGCTTGATTACAGCTAATGTTACTTCTGTAGAAAAGTCGTAAAGCTGTAAAGTTATAAAGTTATAAAGTCGTAAAGTCGTAAAGTCGTAAAGTCGTAAAATTATAAAACTAAAACGCAAAATCTTAAATAAAAATCTTAAATAAAATATTAGAAAAGGATGATTATGAGTGACGAAATAAAAGACGCAAGTGCAAAAGTTGATGCGATTAGCACGCTTAGCAGCGAAGAGCGAGCTGCGATTAACGCAATGCCTTACGAAGAAGCGCGTGAAAAGCTTGTGCAAGCTGTTAAAGCGCTTGAGGCTGGCGGTTTGACTTTAGATCAGTCTATGCATCAATGGGAACTTGGAGAAGCGCTAGCAAAGCGTGCGCAGGGCTTGCTTGCATCGGTTCGCGCTAAGCTTGATGCGGCTCAGGCAGAGCAGTCGGCTACAGCTGCGACGGCTGGAACACAGTCGAATCTTGAATCGTGAATCTTGAGCGCGTTATATCGCGTAAACCACGCCATGGTGTATAATTGCCATTTGTTGCTTTGTAAGAAGCGTGCGCATGTTTCGTTTTGCGTGTTGCGCGCTGCAATCAACTAAACTGCCTCGGTAGCTCAGTGGATAGAGCACCACTCTCCTAAAGTGGGTGTCGTCAGTTCGATTCTGATTCGGGGCACTTTTTATTACTTGTTTATTTTCGCTATATCTCTTAGAACAAGTTGGACTGTTTTAGTATCTCCATCTTCTAGTGCGATAGCAAGATATTTATCAATTGCTTCCTGTGTGTCTAAGTATTTACTTGCGTCAAACGTTGAAAAACTAACCTTATCCATCTTATTGTTCCTCGCGTAATTTTCTTAATTGCCTGTTTAATCCCTGTATATATATGAAATTCTAACTTATATACTAAAGAGCAACAATTTATAGATATAATATTGTTTTTTGACTTATATGTGTACAATAGACATATATTGTATGTAATTATGACAATGGATGGTGTTTTTTATGGTTGTTTCCACGGTCGCAAGAATTAATTTCAGAACAGATGAGAAAACTAAGCAAGAAGCAGAAGTCTTATTTAATGCTTTAGGTCTTGATATGTCTACTGCTTTAAACATGTTTCTTAAGCAGGCAGTACGTGAACAAGCTCTACCTATTAGTCCGTCGCTCGTTACGTCTGTTCCCAACGAAGCAACGCTTAAAGCTATGAATCACGCTAATCAAATTATAGATGGCAAAATTTCTGAAGACGGCATTGTTTTTAGCAATGCTAATGAAGCTAAAGCATTTTTGGATAATATGTCATGAAAATTATTTTTGATACTCAATTTCAAGCAGATTTACGGAAGTTGCTTCGAGAGAATCCATCAATTAAACACGAATTAGAGGACTTAATTGACAGTATTTATGAATTTGAAGAAGTTCCTGAATCTTACAATCCTCACCAATTGAGCCATCCTCGTGGGATGTACAGCGGATATTGGGAATTGCATTTGCAAGAAGGAAAATTTGATGTAATTCTCATTTATAATTACCGATATAATATTCCTGTTATTAGGTTTGTGCGCATAGGATCTCATAATAATTTATTTCATAATGGGCATAAATGAGATTGTGAAAGTTCCCAATGTTAGGGGATAGTGTTAGATTATTTCTAACTTAAGCGATGATCCGTTATCGGCGGGGAGTTTTCGGAAGAACGGCGAGGATTCGTAAGGTTCTCGCTTATTAGAACCGACGGGGTTGGCCCGTATAGCCAAACACGAGAGGCTGCAAACGTTGCATAAGCATTTTGCAGCAAGCGAGGTGGTACCGCGGCAATAACTGTCGTCCTCGCAGGGAAATATTCACCCTGTTGAGCGAGGAGAGCACAGTGAGCGAATCCACTAATCCAGCAGCAAACGCGTCCGAAAAGTCATGCGCAAATCACGTATATCCAAAGGCAAGTGTTTCTGTATCAACGCAAGAAAACGCTGGCGCGCAAGTTGCACCAAATCCTTCCTTCCCAAAGCTTGAAGAGTCCGTTCTTCAATATTGGGATGCAAATAACACTTTCCGCAAGTCAATCGAATATCGCCCTTCTGGCAAAGGTAGCCAAAACGAGTTCGTGTTCTTCGACGGCCCTCCATTCGCAAACGGTCTTCCTCACTACGGTCACCTTCTTACAGGTTATGCAAAAGACGTGGTTCCGCGCTATCAGACTATGCGCGGACGCAAAGTAAACCGCGTTTTTGGCTGGGATACTCACGGTCTTCCTGCAGAGTTGGAAGCGCAGAAAGAGCTTGGCATCGAGTCTGTTGATCAAATCGAAAAAATGGGCATCGCAAAGTTCAACGATGCTTGCCGCGCCAGCGTTTTGAAGTACACAAACGAGTGGCAAAACTACGTGCATCGTCAGGCTCGCTGGGTTGATTTCGAGCGCGGCTACAAAACGCTGAATATTCCATACATGGAATCCGTAATGTGGGCGTTTAAGCAGCTTTACGATAAAGGCTTAGCTTACAAGGGCTACCGCGTTCTTCCGTACTGCCCAAAGGACCAGACTCCGCTTAGCGCCCACGAGCTTCGTATGGATGCGGACGTATACCAGAATCGCCAGGATACCACTGTTTCCGTCGCCGTTAAGCTTCGCGACGAAGACGATGCTTACGCAGTATTCTGGACCACCACTCCTTGGACAGTTCCAACAAACTTCGCAATCGTAGTCGGTGCAGATATCGATTACGTGGAAGTTCGTCCAACTGAAGGCAAGTTTGCAGGCAAAAAGTTCTACATTGGTAAGCCTTTGCTTGGCTCCTACACTAAGGAACTTGGCGAAAATTACGAAGTTGTGCGCGAACTTAAGGGCGCGCAGATGGCTGGTTGGCGCTACTACCCAGTGTTCCCATACTTTGCAAGCGATTCTGCGCTCGCAGAGGGTGGCACTCCTGGTCCTAACGCTTTTACGATTTTCACAGCAGATTATGTTGATACCGCTGAAGGTACTGGTCTTGTTCACCAGGCTCCTTACGGCGAGGACGATATGAACACGCTTAACGCGCACGAAATTCGCAGCGTTGACGTGCTTGACGCAGGATGCAAGTTTACAAGCGACTGCCCAGATTACGAAGGCTTGTACGTTTTCGACGCGAATTTGCCAATTTTGCGCAACTTGCGTGCAGGAGACGGCCCGCTTGCTCAAATGCCAGAAGATCAGCGCGCGTTGCTGTTCCAAGAAAAAAGCTACGTGCACAGCTATCCTCACTGCTGGCGTTGCGCAACTCCGCTTATTTATAAGCCTGTTTCTAGCTGGTTTGTGTCTGTTACAAAGATTAAGAAGCGTTTGCTTGAGCTTAATCAGCAGATTAATTGGATTCCTGGGAACGTTAAGGACGGCCAGTTTGGTAAGTGGCTTTCTAACGCTCGCGATTGGTCGATTAGCCGTAATCGCTTCTGGGGATCGCCAATTCCAGTGTGGGTGAGTGATGATCCAAAGTATCCTCGCGTAGACGTTTATGGCTCCTTGGATGAGCTTAAGGCTGATTTTGGCGACTATCCTCGCGACGATGATGGCAATGTGAATATGCACCGCCCGTATATCGATCGCCTTACTCGACCGAACCCAGACGATCCTACTGGAAAGTCGCAAATGCACCGCATTACGGACGTTCTCGATTGTTGGTTTGAGTCTGGTTCTATGCCTTTTGCACAGTTCCATTATCCGTTTGAAAATAAGGACTTCTTCGAAGAACACTTCCCATGCGATTACATCGTTGAATATATTGGTCAGACTCGCGGCTGGTTCTACACGCTTCACATTATGGCTACAGCTCTATTCGACCGTCCAGCTTTTAAGAACGTGATTTGCCACGGCATTGTGCTTGGTTCCGACGGCCAGAAGATGAGTAAGCATTTGCGCAATTACCCAGATGTTAATGGCGTTTTCAACGAGTACGGTTCGGATGCTATGCGCTGGTTCCTTATGTCTTCGCCAATTTTGCGCGGTGGCAATTTGATTGTTACTGCCGACGGCATTAGGGATACTGTTCGCCAGGTTATGCTTCCAGTTTGGAGCTCTTACTACTTCTTCACTTTGTATGCGAATGCTGCAAACGGTGGCAAGGGCTACGATGCTCGCAGGCTTCGCGCGGACGAGGTTGCAGGCCTTTGCAACATGGATCGCTACTTGCTTGCTCGCACGCGTTTGCTTGTTGAGCGCGTAGAAAAGTGTTTGAACGAGTTTGTGATTAGCGATGCTTGCGCGGCAGTAAGTGATTTTATTGACGTGCTTACGAATTGGTATATTCGCGGCAGCCGCGACCGATTCTGGAATGAAGACGAGACTGCTTTTAACACGCTTTACACTGTTCTTGAAGTGTTCATGCGCACGATTTCTCCTCTTGCTCCTATGGAGGCAGAGGCTGTGTGGCGTGGTCTTACTGGCGGCGAATCCGTGCATTTGGTTGATTGGCCTTATTTGGTTGAACCGCAAATGCTTTCGGATGGAGAGAAAAACCCTAAGGCTGGCGAAGTGACTGAGCTTGGAGCGGTTCTTGCGCACGACGATGCTTTGGTTGCTGCTATGGATAAGGTTCGCGAGGTTGTTTCTTCTACGCTTTCTTTGCGTAAGGCGGAACAGTTGCGTGTGCGCCAGCCGTTGGCAAATTTGACGGTTGTTGCAGAGAATACTGATGCTGTAGAGCCTTACGAGCAGGTGCTTGAGCGCGAGCTTAATGTGAAGAATGTTACATTCTGCACTTTGGAAGATGCTAGCAGCCATGGTTTGAAGATTGTTCACGAGCTTAAGGTGAATGCGCGCGCAGCTGGTCCTCGTTTGGGTAAGCAAGTGCAGTTTGCTATTAAGTCTTCTAAGAGTGGCGATTGGCGTGTGGACGGCTCTGGTGCTCCTGTTGTTAACACTCCAAACGGCGAAGTTGCGCTTGAACAAGGCGAATATGATCTTGTGAATCGCGTTGAGTCTTCGGATGCTCAAGCGGCTGCAAATACTGCTTCTGCTGCAATGCCAACTGGCGGTTTCGTTATGCTTGACACTGCTTTGACTAGCGATTTGCTTGCGGAAGGTTATGCTCGCGATGCTATTCGCGCTGTTCAAGATGCTCGTAAGGAGAATGGTTTGGATATTAGCGACCGAATCTCTTTGACTTTGAGCGTGCCTGCTTCGGATGTTTCTAAAGTTGAGCAGTTCCGTGATTTGATTGCGGAGGAGACTTTGGCTACAAGCTTTGAAGTTACAGAGGCTGATTCTAGCGCAACTGAGCTTAGCGTAAGTCTTAAGCGTGCGTAAAACACAGCTAACAGCTAATTAACTAAACAAAAAACGTGCCGTTGTATGATTCAATACGTCGGCACGTTTTGTTTTATCTCTAGTTTTGCTTCTTTATTTGACTACCGTGTTGTAGCTACTCTAAAGAATTTCATTATTCTAAATATCCATTCAGGCATAATAAAAGTGACGTGCTTTTGTTCATTTGAGTGGTTCTCTATAATTGGATGCTCCAAATCAAAGTACTCAAGTACGTCTTCGCCGTTATCGAATTTTTTATCGAGTTCTTTGCCACTTATTTCTTTACTTTTTGTGGTGTTTTTCATAATATTGTTCCTCCTTCTTTCGTGATCTTCTTACAGAAATAATACGAATTCGATTATTTCTTTTTGTTATTACTGCAGTCCAATATTTGCTGTCTATCTTTCCAAAAACTAAGTAGCGAGCGTTGTCGGTGCCTGAATTTTTGGATTTGATTTCAGCTGTTTCATTGTTCCACAGTATTTGGGCTTTTTTGAAACTGATACCGTGTTTAGCTAAATTTTTTAAGCTTTTTGCAGGATCGTACTCAAAATTCATACTCACCTTCTATCATTTAGTTTAACGTAAAATAGCATCAATTGAAACTATTTTTAATGATTGTTGTTTTGTATTAGGTATCGTAAATGATTTAAGTCAGCTTTCCTAGATTTTTTACGCATTGTGGTTAAAGGCTATTTATAGAAGCAAGCGCTATCGCATTGAGTCGCTTTGTTATGTGTGTTTTGCTGGTCTTCGGATTTCGCCTAAGTGTAGGCGAAATCGGGGTCGCGCTTGCGTGGAAAGTGCATTGGCTTTCCACTTTGAGCAAGCGCTATCGCATTGAGTCGCTTTTCGCGCTACGCTCTAAGCGAAAAGCGAAGCAATGCGACACTCCGATTTTCTACACTTCCATACCTTCCTATAGATTCGTTATAACAACAGTACAAATTTACTCATGTTTGTATTTGTTAGTTTTATAGAAAAATTGCAATATGAAAGTGCAGGTAACGAAATGAGTGGCGATGAAAAGGGGCGGTGTATTTTATTCGCGTAGTAAGCGCGACTTATCAAGTGTTACCGCAATTATTGGAATTGCAATAATATCACTGTTTGTTTTGTTGGCGATTTTTGCCGACCTTTTTACTTTTATTACAGGTAATGATCCATATAGCGAAAATCCCGATGTTTTGTCGGATTCTTCGTTGCCTACAGGCATAGGCGGAATAAGCTCAAAACATTGGTTTGGCGTAACACCATTGCGCGGAATTGACTTATTTGCAATCATCTCTCACGGCGCAAGAATCTCTCTTGGAATTGGCTTAGCTTCTACTGCAATCTCCGTTGTTTTAGGCGTTGTAATTGGCGTTATTGCTGGTTATTTTGGTGGTTTTGTTGATTTTGCAATTTCTCGCATTATGGACGTGTTCTTTGGGTTCCCATTCCTAATCTTTGCGATTGCGCTTTCTGCGATTGTTCCTCAAACTTTCCCGCGTCCGCTTCTTTTAACTCTTGTAATCGGCTTTTTTGGTTGGCCTAGTATGGCGCGATTGGTACGCGGCGAAACACTTAGCCTTAAAAATCGTCATTTTGCTGTGGCTTCCAGAGTTATGGGCGCTAGTGCTTTTCATGTTTTGCGCAATCAGATTTTGCCAAACATGCTTCCAATAATCATTGTTAATACAACACTTTCTATACCAGGCCGTATTGCGCTCGAAGCGGCACTTTCATTTCTTGGCGTTGGCATGAATCCGCCTTCGCCTTCGTGGGGACGCTCAATATCCGACGCAGTGCAGTGGGCATTGGTAGACCCGTGGTATTTAATATTCCCAGGTTTATCTTTGTCCCTGCTTGCGCTCGGGTTTAATATGATGGGCGATTGGCTTTCTTCAAAAATGGAGATAGCAGCATGAGCGTTTTTCTTTACATTATTAGGCGCGTTGCAAGCGCTTTGGCTGTTATTGCTGTTATTGCAATGGCAATGTTTTTGATTTTCTTTATGACTCCAACAAATCCTGCGCAGCTTATGTGCGGCAAACCTTGCACGCCTGAACGTTTAGCCCAAGTCTCTGCGTTTATGGGAACTGATTTGCCTTGGTATAGTCAGCTTTTTAACTATTTGCAGGGTATTTTTGTTGGCCGTACTTTTGGCGATTCTGCATCTGCCAGCGCAATTGTTTGCGCGGCTCCTTGCTTAGGATGGTCTTTTGCTCTTAATGAGCCTGTTACTGGTCTGATTTTTAGTCGTTTTCCAGTTACTGCATCAATCGCGATCGGCGCTGCTGTTTTGTGGATGCTAATTGGCGTATTTGCAGGCGTTTTGCAAGCTGTTAAGCGTGATTCGTGGATTGACCGCATAATCGTAGCGTTATCTTCGATTGGTATTTCGTCTCCTACCTACTTAATTGGTTTGCTGGCGATTATTGCTTTTGCGGTTTACATTCCCGTTTTTCCTACGGGCGGATATGTTAGCTTCTTTGCTAATCCTTTTAACTGGGCTTGGCATCTGCTACTCGCTTGGATTGTTTTAGCGTTGATAAATGGCGCTTTTTATGCGCGCATTACTCGTTCTACAATGCTTAGGGAATTTGGTAAAGATTATGTGCGAACTGCAAGAGCAAAGGGCATGCCCGATTCACATGTTGTACTAAATCATGCTTTGCGAAATGCGATTTTACCAATATTTACAATGTTTGGTTTAGATCTTGGCGGTCTTCTTGGTGGAGCGGTTATAACTGAGCGCGTGTTCTCTATGCACGGGTTGGGTTCGCTTCTTTTAGACGCTGTTAAGACTTTTGATTTGCAAGTTTTGGTTGGAGTTACGCTGTTTTCGGCCGCTCTTGTAATAATTGCAAATCTTATTGTTGACGTCTGTTATTGTTTGCTTGATCCTAGAGCGGCTAAAGTCGCCCTTTAAAGCGGTGATTAGTGAGCGTTAAAATCGCCAGCAAAATCGCCATTAAGGTTGCAACTAAAGTCGCTACTAAAGTCTTCTTTAAATCACAATAATAAAAATTTTTAATAACTTTATAACTTTATAAAAAATTAAGGAAAAATCATGCAAAATGCACAAAATATGCAAAATTATTATCAAATCATCAAAAAAGTTAATCGTGGTTTTGCTCTAAATACATTAAGAGCAATTTCCGTAATTCTAGTGTTTTCGCTGGTTTATGCATTTTCTGCTTGCGGATCTGCTGTGCAAAGTGGTCAAAATCTACAAAAAAGACTCCCTAATGCTTCTGTGCTTAATAGCAATCCAAAAAAGGGCGGAACGCTTACGATTCTAAGCTCCGAATCAAAAATGGATTTTGATCCTGCAAGAAGTCAGGGTTTACCAATAACCTCTAATAGCCTAGTTTTCCGCGCTTTAACAACGTGGAAAGTAACGCCAAGTGGCAAAACGAGTGTTGTTGCCGATTTAGCAACAGATACAGGAACTGCTTTAGACGGCGGAAAAACTTGGAAGTACACTCTTAAAAAAGGGATTAAATACCAGGATGGAAGCCCAATAACGTCTAAAGATATTAAATATGGTCTTGAGCGTTCTTTTGCAAACTCGCTTACAGGCGGATTTGGTTACCACAAAGCGCTTTTACAAGGCGCTAAAGACTATGCCGGTCCGTTTAGTGGTAAATCTTTGGATTCGATTGAAACTCCAGACAATCAAACAATCTTTTTTAAGCTAAATGCTGCTTTTGCTAATTGGCCTTGGGTTGCGTCTTTGGCTGCATTCGCTCCCGTTCCACTAAATTCTGGTAATGCGCAGGATTATGGCAAAAGCCCAGTTGCTTCTGGACCGTACAAAATTGTTGAAAACGAAGTTGGCAAGCAAATTGTTATGGTTAGAAACACTAATTGGGATTCCAGCGCGGATTCAATTCGAGCTAATTACCCAGACAAGATAATTTGGAAGCTTGGCGTTGATCCTTCTGTTGCTGCACAATCTATGATTCAAGGCAATTCTGGTGCAGACAATGCTATTCTTGCAGATTTTGTGCCTCCAGCTCAACGCGCGCAAGCTAAAGCAAGCTACAAGTCAAGCAATCTTTTAATTACAAGCGGTGACGGAGCGTTGGAATACTTGGCCATGAACAATCGACGTATTAAAGATGTTAAGATTCGCAAGGCAATTCAGTACGCTGTAGATAAGCAGTCGTATCAGCGAGCAAAGGGCGGTGCGGTTGCTGGCGGTTTTGCAACAACGCTTATTACTCCAGGCGTAAGCGAGCGCAAAGTCTATAATCTATATTCTGCAAATCCGCGTGGGGACGTAGAAAAGGCTAAACAATTATTAAAGGAATCGGGTAAATCTAAACTAAAGTTTAGTCTTATTGCTCGCCCAGATCAGGCGCAAGTGGCATCTTCTATTCAAGCAAGCTTAAAGCGCGTTGGAATTGATGTTTCTATACGAACTGTGGATTCGCAGATTTTTACAGATATGATTACTGGCGATTCTGGCGATTATGATTTAGCTTTGTCTAAATGGCAGCCTGATTTTCCTTCTGCGTATGCAAATATTGGTCCGCTTTTTGATTCTTCGCAAATAGGCGGTGGCAATTGGAATATATCTCGTTACTCGAATCCAAAAGTGGATTCCTTGATTCGCCAAGCTGTTGGCGTTATAGATAAGTCGCGTGCAGATTTGTTTTGGCAGCAGGTTGATAAAGAGATTATGCGCGATTCTCCAATTGTTCCGCTTATTTACTCTAAGAACACTTATATTCACGGAAGCAATGTGGAAAACTTCTTCGTTGGGTCTTTCCCGGCTTATCCAAACTATGCGCGAGTTTCGCTTAGAAACTAGAAAAGGATTTAATAAAATGTTGGAAAATCGCGAAAACCCAGTGCTTAGTGTTAACAACTTGTCTATTGCGATTGGCAAAAATCAGATTACGCATAACGTATATTTAAACTTATATGCGGGCAAAATTAGCGCGCTGGTTGGCGAATCTGGTTCGGGAAAGTCATTAACTTCGTTGGCGTTAATGGGTCTTCTTCCAGGCGATTTTAGTGTTTCTGGCAAAGCGGTTATTAATACAAGCGCTAATGACAGTTTGGATTTGCTAAGCAATAATGCTCCGTATTCTTATATTCGTTCGGGGCTTATTTCAATGGTGTTCCAAGAGCCATCTACTGCATTTAATCCCGTTATGCGTCTTGGCAAGCAAATTGAAGAGGCGTTAAAATATCATCCCGAAAAGTTTGGCAAGATGAGCGCTCGCGCTAGAAAATCGCGAGTTCTTGATTCCCTTAGCGAGGTTGGCCTAAAGGATGTAAATCGCGTTTATAGGTCTTATCCGCACGAACTTTCTGGCGGGCAGCTTCAGCGCGCAATGATTGCAATGGCAATTATTAATCTACCTTCTTTGCTTATTGCAGACGAGCCTACAACAGCTTTAGATGTTACAACTCAGCGTAAGATTTTGCAGCTTTTGCGCGATTTAGCTAAAAAGCATAATATTGCGGTTTTGATTATTACGCATAATATGAGCGTTGTTAAGGCTGTTGCAAACACAGTTTATGTTATGAACAGTGGCAGTATTGTTGAAAGTGGACTAGTTAAAGATGTGTTTTCTAATCCTAAAAACAGCTATACGCGCTCTCTTTTAGACTCTATTGTTGATTTTGATATTAATAATTTAGCTAGCGAATCAACTAGCTCGGATGCTGGCGATTTTTGCGTAAACATTCAAAATGTTTCTGCCAAATATGCTAAGTCTTCTAAAATTTTCAACTCTTCCAAATCCGCAATAAGTGATTTGAACCTTAATATTTTAAAGGGGAAGACGCATGCGCTGGTTGGCGAATCTGGTGCTGGAAAAACAACGATTGCAAAGCTTATTTCTGGCCAGCTTAAGCCAGAATCTGGCAGCATAAGCATAGAGGGCCTTAATTTATACTCCGATTGCAAAAAGCACGCGAATCGCAAGATTTTAAGCAATATTGGATTCATTTTCCAAGATTCTGGCTCGGCGTTAAATCCTTTAAAAACAGTAGGCTGGAGCATTGCCGAGCCTATTCTTGCCAATAAAAGTCTTAGCGAAGAAGAGCGCAAAAAGCGCGTGGAGTTTGTTCTTAATCAAGTGCATTTGCCATTAAGCTTAATAAACAGGTTCCCGCACGAGCTTTCTGGCGGCCAAAAACAGCGAGTTGGCATTGCGCGAGCGTTAATAAATCGTCCTTCTTTGATTATTGCAGATGAGCCAACTTCGGCGTTAGATGCAAACCATTGCCTAAAAATCTTAAATCTTCTAAGTAGCTTGCAAAAGCAGTACAACTTTTCGTGCTTGTTTATAACGCATGATTTGGCTTTAGTAAGCCGTATTGCTAGCCAAGTTAGCGTTATAAAAGGCGGAAGAATTGTTGAGCAGGGAAGCGTTAAAGATGTATTGCGTTTCCCTAAGAATTCCTACACGCAAAGCCTTATTGATGCTGTTTTGTAACGCTTATGTTTGTGCTAAAAAGTAACATAATAAGAGTCTATTAGGAGGTTTTTATGACTTCATGCGCTCCAATTGGTGTGTTTGACTCAGGGCTTGGTGGCATTTCTGTAGTTCGTCAACTTAGCGCAGCTATGCCTAACGAGCGCATTGTTTATTTTGGCGACTCTGCAAACGCGCCTTATGGCATAAAAACTCCTCAAGAAGTTCGAGATCTTAGTTTTAAGATTGTTGAGCATTTTGCAAGTCTTAATGTTAAAGCTGTTGTAATTGCTTGCAATACTGCCACTTCTGCTGCTGTTAAAGATTTGCGCGCGCATTACAATATGCCGATTATTGGCATGGAGCCTGCTCTTAAGCTTGCTTGCGATTTGGGCGGCGGCAAGCCTCAGCGCGTAATCGTTGCAGCTACGCCTTTAACGCTTAGAGAGCGCAAGTTTGCAGAACTTATGAATCGTTTTACGCAAAATCACAAGATTTTTTCTAGGCCTTGCCCAGATTTGGTAGAAATTGTGGAAAATGGCGATTTAGGCAATAAAAATATTGTTATGAGCGCTTTGCACAAGTATTTTGATTCTTACGACTTAAATAGCATTGATTCAGTTGTTTTAGGATGCACTCATTTTGTGTTTTATAAAAGCTACTTCCGTGAGTTTTTGCCTGATTGCGTGAATATTGTAGACGGTAATGATGGCACTATTCACCATCTTAAAAGCGTTTTAGAGTCTAATGATTTGCTTGCGCCAATCGAAAATAGTGGAAGTGTTGTGCTTACTAACTCCGATTCAAGTAATCGTATTGCTAAGCTATCTCAATCGTTACTTAATGGTGATTTCTGATTGCAATTAAATTGCGTCTTATCTAATGCGATTTTACTTGCGATTTTACTTGCGACTTATGAAAATATAGCATTGCCGTATTTGCTTAAAATAAGCAATACAAGAGCAAAAATCCAAAGCAAATCCACGATTAAATCGTAATTTAGTCGGTAGTAAGCGCTTAAAATCTTATTTTTTAATCCAATCTCTTGCACACTAAATGTTGCGTGTGTAAGTGACATAAATTGCAAAGTTGTGCAAAACATTAAAACAAGGCACCATGGGCAAAGAATTTGTATAACAAACATAGATTGCGTAAACAGCCAATAAGCGTACAAGAGTGCGCATAATCCACCAATCCAGCTAAAAGTTGCTAGCCATTTTGGAAGTTTTACTTTTGCTATTCCAACTACAGCAAGCGTTACGAAAACGCTTTCTGCTGCAATTCCAAAGAAAGCATTAGGGAAGCTTAGTTCGCCAAATCTTATGAATTCCGCTTGCCAAGATTGAGCCACTTTAGAGCACGAAACAACGGTGTTTACGTCGCATCCAAGCGCTTTATGCGGTGCGCGTGCAAGAGCTAAAGTTTCGGAAGAAAGTATTAGCGATGTTAAAAGTGCAATTGCGGATGAAATAAGCATAATCATGTAAACCCAAGCGGCAGAATGTCGCCAAGAATTCATGCGATTATTGTGGTTACCCATAAACACTCCTCAAAGCGCTAATGTATTTAGATATTGTTTAGACTTAAAACCGTTACATGCCACAGTTTACGATAATTATATGACTGTAATAGGTAGTAGTGCGAATAACGACTTTAGTTTGGATTCTAAATCGCAAGATTTAGGGTGGGATTTGCATTGTCATACTTTATATTCGGATGGCACTAAATCTCCAAAAGAATTAGTAGATGAAGCTAAAAATCTTGGACTTAGTGGAGTAGCTATTAGCGATCACGACACTACTGCTGGCTGGCATGATTTTGAAGAAGCTGCTAAAAACGCTGATTTTCCAGTTATTTTTGGATCGGAGATAACTGCTGTAGAAGGAAACATATCGGTTCACGTGCTTGCTTATAACTACAATCCAAACGACGAGTGCATTAATGAAATGTTTGCAACTACAAGAAAACGCAGATTGGAACGCACGCGCAAAATGGTTGATCTTATGTCGCACGACTTTCCGATTACTTGGCAAGATGTTCTTGCACAAGCAGGGCAAGGTGCGCTAACTACGATTGGTCGCCCGCATATTGCAGACGCTCTTGTTGCTGCAGGCGTTTTTGAAACAAGGTCACAAGCTTTTGCAGGCCCTGTTGCTCCACATGGCCCATACTACATTCCAACGCCATCTCCAAGTGTTGATGAGGTTATTAAAGTTATTAAACACGCTGGGGGAGTAAGCGTTATTGCGCATCCTGCGGATTATAGCAGGAATCTTGTTATTCTTTCGGATTCTCAAATAGAACACTATGCAGGCGTTGGCCTTAACGGTTTAGAAGTATATCATCGTGGAAACTCTTTAACGCAAAGACAAAGACTATTGGAGTTAGCAAAAGACTTGAATTTGCTTGTTACTGGTGGCTCCGATTGGCATGGTAGTGGCAAGCCAAATAAAATCGGAGAAGAAACAACAAGTTGCAATGTTGTTTCTAAAATCCTAAATTACCAGATGAATTAAAATTGCGCTGTTAAAACGTTATAAACGTGTTAAGTGTTCTAGCAGTGTTCAGTAGTGTTCTAGCAGTGTTAAAACGCGTTAAAACCAACGGTGTGAGTTGGCGTATCTCCTATAATCGCATATGCAAAAGAGTCTGCCATAATAAAAATTTTTCGATTATTTTTATCTGTAAGATTAATCGCTTTTGCGTCTTTAATAGCGCTTTCAATAATGTTTTGTATATCTTGCTCGCTTTGATCACTTTCAAAGCTAATAGTGTCTTTTACGTGCTTAACGCCAATTGTTACCTTCATTTTTATTCCTTAATTGTTTAGATTAATTATTGTTATTTAGTGTTTTATGCGCTTATGTATTAGTTTTGGGCGTTTGTGCTTTCACCTGTATTTGCGCTTGTTCTTGTGCTTTCTAGTTTGCTTTTTGCGTCTTTAATAGCAAGTTCTGCATCTTTTAGCATTGGAATAATAATAGTTGCTGGCTTATCTAAATCTTCATTTTTATTGCCATTATTGCCATTACTATTATTGCCATTACCATCGTTGCTATTTATATCGACGCTTTCAACACTATTGTTACTGTCTGCACTTTCGCCGCTGTCTGCACTTTCTACACTATTATTTGCATTAGCTTTATCTACAAAATCATTATTGCTATCGTTAACTTCGTTCGTTGAATTGTTATTAACGTTGTTAGTTTTGTTAACGCTGCTTATAACTTGCGTTTCCAAGCCGTCTGCAATAGTGGCTGTTTTAGTGGCAGCTTCAGTGGCGTTAGTGTTGTCGTTTATAGTTATAGTTTGTTCGTATGTATTATCTTTATAGTCTTTTTGATCTTCTTGCTTGAGCGTTACAACAGTTTTTTCGTTAGTAGCATCCGAAGATATAGTATCGTCTTTAACGGCATTATCTTTAACAATATCGTCTTTAACAATATCTCCTACAGTAAGAGAAGACGCTGGATTTGCGCTATTATTGTTTTGATTTGCGCTTGCTGCTCTGGAGTTATTTATGCGCGTAAGCTCGTGAGCAAGACGTTCCACTTGCGCCTTAAATCGCATGATTCCAGTTGTATCTGCGCGTTGCAAAGCTTGAATAAAGTCTCCAACTTGCTCCATTTGCAACCAAAGATTTGCTCGAAGCATAATCATGCTGTCTAATCTAGACCCAAGCATTCTTCCATAGGCACTTAGCAAAGCGTTTCTATGCTGCTCGTTAAGCTTTGCAAAAATCCACGCTAAATCGCGAGCAGGATCGTTGATTTGCATGCTTTGCCAATTGGTTATAGCTGTAATAGTAGACCCAGAAAATAGAAAATCACCATCTTTGAATCCGCCGTGAACTGGGCAAGTGTCGAATGACCACAATCCATCAGTTTCTAAAACTCTAGACCAATTATCTGTTATTTCTGTAGGAATATGGCCTGCTTGGCGCAATCTTTTAATCCAAGATGTTAATTGCGTGCGAATTTGACCAGTAGTAAAAGAAGGATAATCGCTTTTAGTTAAAAACGACGGACTTAGTCTATGAATCGCGCCTATTGCAGTTCCAGCGTTTACACAATCATCTGTTGTAAGAAGGCTTAGTTCTCTTGCATTTCCGTTTAGATGATTACAAATAAGCACTGTTGGATTGTTAAAATCAGCTTCTCCTATTGAGTCAAAATGTAATTCGTTTTGATTTTGACTGTTAGTGGAATCTTGTTGATTTGCTTGGTTTGCATGATTAGTTTGATTTGCCTTATTTGAAAGCGACCCAGGAACAAACTTAAGCATTTCTTCGTGAGCAAATCCAAGAGCTGCAAGACCCTTAGTTTTTTGCAATACCCATGCTGCTCGCGCTCTATCGTGCAAACGTTTTTGACCTTTAGCGTTAGAGCTAACAAAAATGTCGTAAAGTCTGCCCGAAACGTCTTGAATAACAGCGTGAGATATGCCAGCAGCGGCATCGGTGGCGTTTGCCTGCTCGCTTTGGCGCGTTCCGGCGAATTGTACTTCTGGCATGACCGATGAGGCCAGCGCTACCAACTTGAATCTGCTTATCTGTGTCACAGTTCAACATTAATACAAAGCAACGAGATATAGCTAAATAGCCTTTAACCACATTAGCGTTTTATGCTTTTATTTTTTCTTTATTTGTTGTAACAATAGAATTATGATTTCTACTCAAGAGTCTTTAGAAAGCAAGAAGCGCGAATCTAACAAAAATCATGGTAAAGATTACGCACAGTCTTTGCTAGAAGGTTTAGATGATTCTCAACGCAAAGCAGCAATGGCGTTACAAGGGCCAGTGCGCATTACTGCATGCGCTGGAGCAGGTAAGACTCGCACTATTACGCGAAGAATCGCGTACGCGTGTGCAAAAGGAGAGTGGGACGAAAATCGCGTTTTAGCTGTTACTTTTTCTGTAAAAGCTGCTAAAGAAATGCAAAATCGCCTTAAAAAATTAGGCGTAAATAATGCAACTGTTGCAACTTTTCATTCTGCAGCTTTACAGCATTTAAGACGAGTTTGGAATGACGTTTGCGAAGCTCCTTTTCCAAATATAATGGATGATCCAAAAAGTGTTACTGAGCAAGCATTAATCCACTACACGGATTTTGCAAATATGACTTCTGCACAAATACGAGACATTATTGCAGAAATCAACTGGGCAAAGGTTAGTCTTATTGCTCCAGATGATTACGCGCGCGCATATTCTTGCGTTAGCCGAGATCTTCCTGCAGCTCTAGACGTTAATCAATTTGTTGAAGCATATAAAGCTTACGAGTTAGAAAAAAACACAAGGAATCTTATTGATTTTAACGATTTGCTACTTCTTGCATGCCATGTTTTGCGCACTTTTCCTAAAGCATGTGAGAAAATACGTAGTAAAATCGGCTGGGTTACTGTTGACGAGTATCAGGATGTTTCTCCTCTTCAACATGAGCTTCTTAAATGTTGGCTTGGCAATAATCGAAATATTTGCGTTGTTGGAGATCCTGCGCAAACGATTTATTCTTTTGCAGGAGCAAGCAGCTACGATTTACTTGAATTTCCTAACGAGTTTGCGCCGCTTTGTGCAGATATTAGTCTAAATACGGATTACAGATCTACGGAACGTATTGTAGGTCTTGCTAATCGGGTTCTTTCTAAGTCTGCTTTTAGATGTGATTATTTAAGACTCGTGTCAAAAAATAAGGGTGGCGCTCGCGTTACTAAAACTGTTTATAACACGGATTACGACGAAGCTGTTGATGTTGCTCAACGAATTTATAATGCTGTTAAATCAGGCAAAGCACTCCCTACAGATTTTGCTATTCTAACTCGCACTAATGCTCAACAGAATATATTTTGCAAAACTTTGGGTGATTTAGGAATACATTTTTCTGTTAGAAAAGATGCTGGTTTGCAGATTGATGTTTTAGAAAACAATTTTGAAGATTCAAACGCTAGCGATTTGAGTGATTTAGAAAAATACGTCGAAAGTGGCGATGCAAAAGACATTGACTTTGCAAAAGAAAGCGAAAGCGAGCGCGAAAAAGTAGATTTAATCAAAAAATCTTTACTTCCTGTAACGATTTCTACGATTCACGCATCTAAAGGTTTGGAATTTAAGCACGTGTTTTTAATCGGCTGCAGCGAAGGACTACTTCCATTTGGAAGCGTTAATAGAACTCAAGATACAGACGAAGAAGAGCGCAGACTTATGTATGTTGCAATAACGCGCGCGGAAGCAACCTTGCACATGTCTTATGCAATTTGCAAAGACTACGGCAATGGAATGCAAAGGTCTGTAAGCCACTTTTTAGAATAAATGCATTTATGCAATTGTTCTAACGTAAATCGCTTATAAATTAGTTTATGACTTTATTTGTCGCTTTTGTGCTGATTAGAGTCTTCGCCAGAGTCTGTACCAGAATCTTCGCCAGAGTTCGCATTGGAATCTTGGTTTGAGTCTTGCTCGTCGTTTTGGCTGTCACTATCGCTAGATGCCAATAATTTACTTAATTCGTCGTCCCAATTAACGTCTTTAAGTTTTTGCTCTAAATCGTCACTGTTCTTAAAATCTTCTAAATCAAGCATATTCTTGCTTAATTCTTCTAGATTTGCGTTTTCTAAATCATTGCTATCTGTTTGTTCAGATTCTTTTTTATTTGTATTATCGCTGTTTTGACTATTCGTATTGTTTTGACTATTAGTGTTGTTTTCGTTGTTTTTATTGTTTTCGTTATTTTTATTTACTTTATTAGTATCGTCTTTATTATCTTCTTTATCTTTATTATCCTTAGTATCTTCTTTATCTTCGCTAAAATCTGGTAATTCTGGCAAAAGATCTGGGTGATTCCACATGGCATCGCGTTCCTCAATGCCTTTTTCATTTGTAATCGCATCCCACATTGATGCAGCTTCGCGCATTGCTCTAGGACGCAACTTTAATCCAGTTAAAGCTTGGAAAGTCATTTCTGAAGGGCCACCTGCAGCGCGTTCTCGCCTAGTCATCTCTCTAAGCTGCTCAATGTGTGGAATGTGTGCCATTCCAGCACGCCAAATAACGCAATCAACCCAACCTTCACTAAGTGCAAGAAGTGTTTCTAATCCTTTTAATGCTTGTTTTTGACCTTCTGTATCGTTTCGAGCAATATTACATAAGTCAACAGCTCCCGAAATAGACTCTGGGTTCATTCCTTCAATATCTCTAAGCTGTTCTTCCATAGCGCTTAAGTCGATAGAAATTCCAGCTGCATACTTTATTATTAGTGCTTCAAAACGAGGCATAAGCCAAGGTGCAGACGCAAACAATCGTGCGTGAGCAAGCTCTCGCAATGCTAGATAATTCATAACTTCGTTAATGTCTAATCCCCACTTTTTTGCGTAATCTATGCAATTGTAAGGAACAAGACCGCCTGCAGGGTTTTTAAGAAGTGAAATACCTTGATCAAAGCTTCCGCGAATCTCGTGAGATAAATTTCCAGCAGCATATCCTAATTGCATTGCAAAAGACGTGTTAGCAAGAAGGCTCATCATTTGTTCTGGCTTTTTTACGCCATCTGGCATAGGTATTGGCATAACGCCGTCGTATAATCCTTCTACTTCTAAGTCTTGGTCTTCTCCAAATTTTTCGGCAATAACATCCGAAAAAGCGTTACTAACCGATTTGGCAACAGGATTTGCAAACTTAATCCACGAATCTATAGTTCCATTAACCCAGTCTTCTCTTGAAAGAACATCGGGGGTTCCAGATACTGGATTTAGATTGCAATTCGCGTCTAGCCATAAGTTTGCTTCACTTAGCGCTCTTCTTGTTGCATCTGCAACTTGTGCGTTTACTGTACCGCCGTCTCCAGTTGCTTTTTGGCAAGCAAGCAATTGAGCAAGTCTTTTATTGATTGGACCTTCTTTAAGTGTTTCCGTCATCTCAAAAGGCGTGTTTAAGCCGCCATTAGCAAAGGCACTCATTAACGAATGAACTTCTTCTGGAGATGGAAGGCCTCCGTTTGAACATCTTGTAAGAATGTCATCGCGAACTTCAAAAGGAAGATTTTCAAAGTTAGACCAAGCTCTTTCTCCTTCTTCGGGGCCAAAGCAGCTAACAAGCCATTGGTGAATTTCTTCTTCGCTCATATTCAATCCTTATGAAGTTTGTACCTAAGTTAAATATATTTGCGTATATTTTATGTTTGTTTACATAGTCTTTAACTATACGGTTTTAACTATGTATAAAAGATTCTACTCGATACATGGCGATTTTTGCTAATAAATTAATAATGTGTATAACTTTTTCAAATTTTTTCAAAAACCGCATCTTGTTAGGGTTTTTAGAGTGTAGGTTATGCACATTTACATATACTATTAATTTTATGCCTAATAAGATGCCTAATAAGATTACGTACATGTTTAATAAAATCAATAAAAATATATTCACTACTCTTAAAAATACTGTTGGGGATCTTGTTGAATATTTTTCCGCTAAGTCATTTAGGTATTTTGTTGGGTTATTTATTGTAGTTATGTCGATTATCGCGCTTTTTCTACCAAGTGCATATGTTGTGGAAGAACCTGGGCCAACTCAAGATGTTCTAGGAAAGTCTTTTGGAAAATATGTGATTAATGTTAAAAATGGCGCTGTTAAGAATACTGACTATAAATCTTCGTCAAAAAGTGGAAAGCTTCTTTTAGTAACAGTAAATACGTCTGGAATACCAGGATACGAGATTCCAAATATATATGCGATTGCATCTTGGTTCGATTCTAAAAAGCAAGTTTTACCTAGAGAAGTTCTTGTTCCAGTAAATCAAAACGCAAGCGATTATAAGAAAGAAACAAGTAAGCAAATGGCTTCTTCGCAATCTTCTGCGCAAGTGGCGGCTTTGGATTATGCGAAGAAGCATCTTAATGTGAATGTAAAAAACGTAAAAATTAAGTTGCATATAGACGATATTGGTGGACCGTCTGCAGGCATGATGTACGCTTTGGGTATTTTGAACAAGCTTACAAACGCAGATTTGGCTGGTGGAAAAATAATCGCTGGAACGGGAACCATTGATAACTCTGGGAAAGTTGGTCCAATTGGCGGTATTCGATTAAAGATGATATCTGCAAAAAGAGATGGAGCTAAATGGTTTTTGGCGCCAAACAGCAATTGCAATGAAGTTGTTGGGAATATTCCGCAAGGCTTAAAAGTTGTAAGCGTAAAAACTTTGGACGACGCGTACAAAGCGTTAGCAAAAATTAAGGCTGGTAAAAATCTAGATTCTTTAAGAACTTGCAAAGCGGAAAGTGGGCGATGAGGGACTCGAACCCCCGACATCCACCGTGTAAAGGTGGCGCTCTAGCCAGCTGAGCTAATCGCCCGCTTGAAACAAGATACAGTATGGTGTGTACTAGAAACGTTGATTTGTGTTTTAGGCGTGTTTTGCGCATATATCATTTGCGTGTTTTGCGTGTGTTTTGTTTATGCGTCTTAACAATCGCGTAAAGTGTATTGAATACGAATCTGTTCAGGAGGTCTATTGTTTATGGCGAGTAAACCTGATACCGCGCGTAATTCTTCGGGTATTGAGCGTGTAGGTAAGCGCAAGAAGGGTTACAGCGTAGAGCAAGTTAATGATTTTCTTGAGCGTGCTCATTCTTTGTATGAATCTAGCGACATTAGTCTTACTCAAAAAGATATTCAAGACGTATCTTTCGATTTAGAAGATGAAGGATATGCTATTCCTCAAGTAGATGCTGCTCTTTCTAGATTAGAGCGTGCAGTTGTAGATAAGACTACGCAGTACGAGATTTCTAATCGCGGCAAGGTTGTTTGGAAGGCGCAAGCAGACGAAGAATATAGAGTTTTGCTTTCTCATTCCCAGCGCGATTATAAAATGCGTTTTGATTCCGCGCAGTCGCGTAAGCCTTCTTACGATAAAAAACAAGTAGACAATGTTGTAAATAAGTCGCTAGATAAGATTGCTGTTCTTCTTGGATATAATCCAGTTTGGGGAAGCAGTTTAAGTGATTTAGACAAAATTGACGCAATGTTTGTTTCTAATGTTCTGTTTACTCAACGTTCTGGAAAACGCGGATACGACGAGCGCCAAGTGGACTATTATCTAAATGCTTGCGTTCGCTTATTAAGCAGACTTGAGTCTTATGATCGAGTTGCTAAGTATACAGACTTCGATTCTAGTGATTCTAGTGATTCTGTTAATTTTGGCGCTTTTGCTAAGTCTAATAATGATTTACAAGAAAATGTTGTTTCTAAAACATCTTCTGCGCCTAGTGTTGTTGCGCCTAGTGTTGATGTGCCTAGTGTTGATGAACCTAAGTCAGCTCCAGTTCCAGTTTCCACTCCAGCTCCAGCTCCATTAATGCCTCCAGCAATTCCTCCATCGATTCCTGTTGAGCATCATGCACAGAAGGCGATTTTTACTCCTCACTCTGTGAGTGTTGAAGCTAGTGACGATACAGACGACGAAATGTCGCAAGCGTCTACTGTTATGCCTCCAGCATTCCCTCCGTCTTATGATCCTAATGCTGCTTCCAACAATTCTGCTACTAACAATAATGATTTTGGAAAAGTTAAAGATGCAGGAAAGAAGGAAGATAGCGCTAATGTTGTTAGTGCGAATGCTGATGGTGTAAATAATGCAAATGCAAACAATGCAAGTAATAACAATGTAAATGATTCTAAATCCATTGGAGATTTGAATCTTTCACTTCTTGCTTCGCCTAAGTTCGAGCCGTCGCAAAGTCTTAATTTAGATATTCCAGATCTTTCGTTCCCTGTTATGAACCATTTTGACACTTCGGTTGAAGATTCTTCTCGCGAAGCAAATAATGATTCAGATGATTTTGACGATACTGGCGAATCTAATTTTGGCGGATTTGTAAACCCAAATCATAATTAATAGTCTATTTTTCACTTAGATTTAGGGATTATACAAGCTAAGAGTTATTGATTAATGCCGTTATATAACGATGAAGCTGTTGTTCTTAAGACTTTTCCTCTTGGGGAAGCTGATCGAGTTATTGTTATGCTCACTAAAAAGCATGGCAAGGTTCGAGCTGTTGCAAAAGGTGTAAGGCGGTTAAAATCTAGATTTGGCGGGCGCTTAGAGCCATTTATGCGTGTTAATGCACTTTTTGCAACTGGCAAAACTTTTGATGTTATTTCTCAAGCGGTTTTAGTTTCGCCTTATGCTGGTAGCATTTGTGCGGATTACAATCTGTATAGTTGTGCTAGCATGATTGCAGAGATTGCGGACGATTTAGTCTCGTCTCACGCGCAATATTCGGATTCTTGCTCACAATACAATCTTCTTATAGCTGCTTTATCTGCTCTTTCTAAAAGTTTGCATAGTGCTGAATCAATCGCGCTTTCGTACGTTTTAAGAGCATTGCAATTAGCTGGATGGTCTCCTAGGTTAAATGAGTGCGTTATTTGTTCAACACGCAATGATTTAGCCTATTTCTCGGCAGCTAGTGGTGGAGTTATGTGCTCTAAAGATCATGCTTTAGAGTCTATTAAGTGCAATGATTTAGCGCGTTTTCAAATGATTTCATTAATTAATGGCGATTGGCAAAATTTAGACGGAACAAGTATAGACGATTTAACATCTAAATGCGTTGAACAATGGTGTGAATATTGGCTAGAAAAGCCTATTAGATCTATGCGTTTAAGCGAAAAAAATTCTAATTCGCTGTATTTTGATTAGAGTTTCTATTATCTTAATGAGCGATTTTGTTAATTTTATGTTTGAATTTTATAAAATTTGTCCTCGCTGTCTGATGCAATATGAATGATATCAGGCACGGGTGCTCTTTTAAGAGCTGAGAAGATTACTGTCTAACCGTTTAACGTGAATCGGGTAATGCCGACGTACGGAGTTTTCTGCAGGGTCGCCTTTGTTTGATTGGTTAAAGATGAAAGGAGACCCTAATGGGTACATCTGTTGAAGAAGAGACCGTGCGTCCATCCTTGCGTTGGAACGTAGCCGATGTTACGCTCACGGTTGTTATTGCTGTAGCTTCTGGTATTATCTTCTGGGGCATCGGCTTGATTAGTGAGCCTATTTCTGCTGCTCTTAAGCTTATTCCAGTTCCAGGCGTTAGCGCATTGTACTACGGTTTGTTCTACTTCGCTGGTCCTTTAGCTGCTATTATGGTTCGCAAGCCAGGCGCTGCACTATTCGGCGAGTTTATTGCTGCAATGGTTGAGTTGACTGTTGGTAGCCACTGGGGCGGTATTGGTACCGTTCTTCCTGGTTTTGTTCAGGGCTTGTTCGCTGAATTTGCATTCTTGTTTGTTATGTATCGCAAGTGGAATGTTGGTTTGACTGCACTTTCTGGCGCATTAGCTGGTTTGGGTGGAATCGTTTCAACCTATCCGTTCTACTACGCAGGTGTTCCAATCTTTGGCGCATTCATGATGATTCACACACTTTGCAGCATGATTTCTGGTGCTGTAATTGGTGGTGTAGTTATGTGGTACTTGTACAAGGGTATTGCTGCTACTGGCGCATTGAGCCGTTTTGCTTCTGGCAAAGAAGTACGCGCTTAAGTCTTAACTTTTGCTAGTAAGATTTGATTTGTGGGCGGGGGATTAATCACCTCGCCCACTTTTGTAAAGTCGCAAGAAAAATCGCAAGTTAGCAGCGCGCAAAAGTCGCAAGAAAAGTCGCAAATAAAAGTCAAGATAAAATCACAAATCACTATAAAACAAAGGAGTTAGTATGCTAAGAGTACGTCTTGAATATGTGCATCCATGGACGAATCACGCAGGAATGTACCTTGCAAGAAAGCGCGGATTATATGCGCAATACGGATTAGACGTAGAGTTTACAAGCACAGATACGGAGCGTGGAGATGTTCCAGCATGCTTGGAGCGCGGAGAAGTAGACATAGCTCTTGTTCGCTTAAATCAGCTTTTTGCTCATCAAAATGGCGCAAACAAGCTAACGTCGTTTGCTGTAATGAATCAATCTCAAATTGGTGGAATCATAACAAATAAAAACACGGGCATTACGCGATTTAAAGATCTAGAAGGAAAGCGCGTAGTAATCCCTATGGGCGTTAAGCGCTTATACACGGAGCTTCAGCAGGCGGTTGCTGCCGACGGAGGCGACTTTAGCAAGCTGATTACAATTGACCCAGGCCCATGGGAGCCAGACATTCGAGCCGTAGAGCGCGGAATGTGTGACGCTTTTATTAATGTTGCTTGGTGGGAGCCATACCAGGGTTCGCTTCCATTTGACCAAGTTGTTGTTCTTCCATTCGATTCTATTGGCGTAGCTCCGCATCATTCTTACTATGTTTGCGCTCGCCAAGAGATGATTGAGCGAAATCCGCAATTAATACGCAACTTTGCAAGCGCAACAGTTAAGGGCTATGAGCTTGCAGGAAAAGACCCTCAGGCTGGTGTTGATGCTTTGCAAAATGCGCTTTGCCACATTAGCCCAGAGGCTTTGCGCGCCTCGCTAGACGAAGTGATTCCGTCTTGGTACGACAAGAATGGTCGTTGGGGTACAGCAGACATGGCTTTGGTGGAAAACTACACTCGTTGGATGGGTGAAAATGGCCATTTAAGCGTGCCTCTTGATTGCGCGCTAAAGAGCATAGAAAGCGGATGCGTAACAAACGAGTATTTGCCAGAATAGTCGGCCAGCATGTGCTTGAATCGCAAGCATAATAACGATTGCAAACGCAATTACAAGCGCAAATAAATATCACAATTCAATGAACCTGTGGCAATAATTGGAGCAAATATGGAAAACGAAAGCAACGACCCTCAGCTAGATATTGTTGCTCAAAGATGGGCAAATGTTGATTTAGATGAGGCAAATATTGTGTGTTCTCTTTTAGAGGATCCGCTAGAAGCTGATTGCATTTTAAGTCATAGTTTGCGCCCGATGGCTGCAGGTTCATTGATTCGCGCGCATTACAAAGATGATTCGTCAAAGAAATCACAAAATTTAGACGTTTATATTAAAAGATGCAGCACAAAAGTTAGGCAAGCAAGCACAATTAGGCCGTATCATCGTTTTGCTGAGCATCTTTTAAAAAATAAAATAAGCACGCCAAAGTACTTGTATTTTAACAAAAATAGCGAGTTTTTAGGTTTAGAAAAGAATACTGCTGGCGATATTTACGTAGACGGCACTCTTCTTGTAATAGGCGATTGCGCTTACGAAGTGACTTTAAAAGCTAGCGGAGAAGATAGATACAAAGACGCGTACACTTGGGATCCGCCTAAAACGTGTGAAGAAGCCAAAAATCTTGGAGTAATGATGGCAAAAATCGCCTTAGCTTCGCAAAGTTTTGACGAGCCAAATCCTAAGGAAATCAACGCTTTTCAATCAAGATTTAGTCTTTGTGCAAGCGAAGATGTGCAAAAAGCTGCAGAAGTTTGGTTGGAAAATAGACCTGATTTAGCGAAATTCTTAAAAGAGCAGAATCGTGATTTTGTAAAAGATTTAAGTGAATTTGCTCCAACATGCAAAAAAATTTACGATTTGGGGTACGCGAATCTAAAAAAGCAGTGGACTCATGGGGATCCGCATATATCTAATTTTATGTGGAAAGATAGCGCTCCAAGCGCAGTATTTGACTTTGGAATGGCGTATACAAACACAGCAATCTACGATTTAGCAATGACTTTAGAACGCAACACAATTCAATGGGTAGATATTGCGAATGGCAAAAAAGATTCATTTAGAACGGACTTAGTTAAGTCAATTTTGCAAGGATATGCTAGCGTTCGACCGTTAACAGATGTTGAAAAAGAGCTGCTTCCGCTTGTTTTATCTGTAAGTCAAATCGAGCAATGCGTAGAATTTGTAGACTATTACTTAAAGTCAAATGGATCTTACGATTTTAAGATTTGGGGCTATGATACTGGATTCTTAGATCATGCTAGATGGTACAAATCTTGCTTTGGGAAAAGATATTTGAATTATCTAACAGAAGTTTTGCAAAAAATATAGCGGACTTTTTAGTGTGCTTTTTAGTCAAGCTTTGCAAAACGCTTTAGCTATTCGTTCAATGGGGTTGTTAGATTTTAACTATGAGTTTTGAAAACGTTGACTACACTTCGTTAAATATTCCAGCAGCTCCATTTAGTGATCCTAGCCGTGTGCCAGATTTTCCTAAAGGCAAAGTTCCTCGCCATGTAGGCGTGATTATGGACGGCAATGGGCGTTGGGCTAAAGAGCGCGGAATGATTCGCACAGAAGGGCATAAAGCGGCGGAACCAGTGGTTTTTGACACTATTGCAGGTGCTATAGAAGCAGGTGTTCGCTACTTAAGCTTGTACACGTTTTCTACCGAAAATTGGAAGAGATCTCCTCAAGAAGTGCATTTTTTGATGGGATTTTCTAGAGATATTATTCATCGCAGAGTTGCGCAAATGAATGAGTGGGGAGTGCGCGTGCGCTGGGCTGGAAGACGGCCGAAATTGTGGAAGTCTGTTATTGACGAGTTGGAAAAAGCTCAAGAAATCACAAAAAATAACACTACGATTGACGTTGTTTTTTGCTTAAACTATGGAGGTCGCGCGGAAATCGCAGATGCTTGCGCGGCAATTGCTAGGGAAGTTAAAAGCGGCAAAATTAAGGGTGATCGCATTAGCGAGAAGATGATTGCAGAACATTTGTATAATCCAGATATTCCAGATTGCGATCTTGTGATTCGCACTTCGGGAGAGCAGCGCACTAGCAACTTTTTGCCTTGGCAAGCGTCTTATGCGGAGCTTGATTTTGTTCCAGAACTCTTCCCAGATTATGGTCGCGAAGCGTTGTGGAGGTCAATTGACCGTTATGCGCATCGCGACCGCAGGTTTGGTGGCGTAAAAAACGCTTAAACTTATCTGTTAGTAGAATTAATTTATTAGTCGCAAGCTAGCCATGCGCAAGCTGCAACAACAGCTGATTCAAGTCCACGATTTAGAGTTGGTTGCAAATCTGGAGCAAAAGCTGGATTGTGGTTTCCTGGAGCATTTTTCATGTCTTCAAATCCACCTAATCCCCAGTATGCGTAAGGTGTATTGAAAGCATTTGCAACAATAGAAAAATCTTCAGAAGCAGACTGTTTGCTGATTTGTACAGAATTTTCACCAAAATATTCGTCGAAAGCTTCGCGCACGCGATAAACTGATGCTTCGTCATTATTGGTTAATGGATAGCGGTCATAGTATGTAAATTCTGGTTCCTTTGGGCATCGTGCTAGATTGCACTCTCCGCGCACAATTCGCTCAATGGCAGAGTGAACAAATTTTTGAGTATCTTCGCTGTATGTTCTAGTATTAATCAAAAGTTCCGCATCGTCTGGAATAATGTTTGACTTACTTCCAGCGTTTATTGCGCCGACTGTAACTATTGCGTAATCTTTAGCAGCTACTTCACGAGACACAATCGTTTGCAATTTCAACACAATAGACGAAGCTAAAACCACAGGGTCAACGCTTAATTCTGGCATAGATCCATGAGATCCTTTACCAAAAATGTGTACGCGGATTGAAGATGCGGTAGTTAAAAATGCTCCTGATTTAATACCAACTGTTCCTGCAGGAATTGCTGCAAGAACATGCTGACCAAGATAAACATCTGGCTTTGGAATAATGCGTGTAATGCCATTTTCTACCAAGCTTTTTGCGCCTTGAGCTGTTTCTTCTCCTGGTTGAAACACTCCAATGTAGGTTCCATGCCATGCTTCTTTATGATTGTTAAAAGCTTGTAAAGATCCAAGTAAACTTGCAATATGAAAATCGTGACCGCAAGCGTGTGAAACTCCAACTGTTTTACCATTTTCATCTTGTGTTGTAACTGTTGAAGCGTAGTCTTTTCCTGAATTTTCTGTAACAGGAAGAGCATCAATATCTGCTCGCATAGCAACTATTGGCCCTTCTCCATTTTTGATTATTGCTACAACTCCTGTTTTTCCAACGCGCTTTGCTTCAATTCCATCTTTAGTAAGAATATCTATGATTGCTTGTGCTGTATGCGTTTCTTGCATAGATAATTCAGGATGCTGATGCAGGTATTTATACTGCTTTTCTCTATCTGCTTGAGTTTCTTTTATGTTGGACAATATTTGCTTAACTGATTTAATTTGCAGCATTAATTTCTGCTTTCTTATTTTGCTTATTGCAATTTAGCTCTATTTTATGTTTTATTTATAAATTATTTATTAACAAATTACTTGTTTTCGCGTTCTTCAAGAATCTTGTCTACAAGAGCAGCTTTTGCGTCGATTTGACCGCTAAAACCAGGACGAATGTCTAGTTTTAATATAACGCCTGTGCGGTAGCCTTTTTCTACAAGAACCATAGTTGCGTCTTTTACAACGCGCATAACGTCGTCGAATTCGCCTTCGATGTTTGTAAACATTGCGTTTGTTTCGTTTTTTAATCCAGAATCACGAATTACTTTAACGCAATCTGCTACGTATTCGCTGAGTTCTTCGCCAACTCCGCTAGGAGCAATGCATAATGCTGCAACTGTATTAGTTTTGTGGGAATTTTTGTTATTGCAAGTATCGCAAGTCTTGTTATCATTAGTCTTTTCAACATTGTTTTCGCTCATTTTAAGTCCTTTCAAAATACAAATGCGTGTGCAAAATTATGCTTATACATTATTGTATTCGTTTAGCTTATATATGTAGCTTTATATGTTTATGTAGCTTTATATGTTGCGTTAGCGTCACAGGGTTTTTCTATAATAAACACCGTTTCACCCGAATTTTCTAGATTTACGAAAAAGGTGTATTGTGGCTGTTTCAAAGCTTGATGAAGTTGTGTCGCTGGCTAAGCGTCGTGGATTTGTGTTTCCAGCTGGAGAGATTTACGGCGGAACTCGCTCCGCGTGGGATTATGGCCCTTTGGGCGTTGCGTTAAAAGATAATATCAAGCGCGAATGGTGGCGTTATATGGTCACTACTCGTGGCGATGTTGTTGGCGTAGATACGTCTGTTATTTTGCCTTCTCAAGTTTGGGTTGCGTCTGGTCACGTTTCTGTGTTTAACGACCCTCTTATTGAGTGCTTGAATTGCCATAAGCGCCATCGTGCAGATAAGCTCGAAGAATCTTATGCCGAAAAGCATGGCGATAAAATGCCAGAAAATGGCTTAAAAGACATTGCTTGCCCAGATTGCGGAACTCGCGGAAATTGGACGGAGCCTCGCGATTTTAACATGATGCTTCGCACTCATTTGGGGCCAGTAGAAGACGAAAACAGCTTGCATTATTTGCGACCAGAAACAGCGCAAGGTATTTTTGTTGATTTTAAGAACGTTATGACTTCTACTCGCCAGAAGCCGCCATTTGGCATTGCGAATATTGGTAAGTCTTTCCGTAACGAGATTACGCCTGGAAACTTCATCTTCCGCACTCGCGAGTTTGAGCAGATGGAAATGGAGTTCTTCGTAGAGCCTGGAACAGACGAAGCTTGGCATCAGTATTGGATTGATACGCGCGTAAATTGGTATGTTGATTTGGGCGTAAAGCCAGAGAATTTGCGCATGTATGAGCATCCTAAAGAGAAGCTAAGCCATTATTCCAAGCGCACTGTAGATATTGAATACAAATTCGGCTTCCAAGGATCTGACTGGGGAGAGCTTGAAGGAATTGCAAACCGTACCGACTACGATTTGTCTGCTCACGCTAAGCATTCTGGCGAGGATTTGAGCTACTTTAATCAGGCTACTGGCGAAAAGTACGTGCCTTACGTTATTGAGCCTGCTGCTGGTCTTACGCGCTCGCTTATGGCATTTTTGGTTGATGCTTACGATGTTGACGAAGCTCCAAACACTAAGGGTGGAGTGGATAAGCGTACGGTTCTTAGACTTGATCCTCGCTTGGCTCCTGTTAAGGCTGCTGTTTTGCCATTAAGCAAGAAGCCAGAATTGCAATCGGTTGCTCAAGATTTGGCTGCGGATCTTCGACAGCATGATTGGGTTATTGACTACGATGAGGCTGGTGCTATTGGTCGCCGCTATCGCCGCGAAGACGAGATTGGTACTCCTTTGTGTGTAACAGTTGACTTCGATACTTTGGAAGATCATGCTGTAACAATCCGCGAGCGCGACACTATGCAACAAGAGCGTGTTTCCTTAGACAAGGTTGCAGATTACGTAGCAAGCCGCATTAACGAAAAGCGCGTTAAGTATCCGCAAGGTCCTGTAGAGATTGTTGGAGCTCGTGCTGCAGACGGCGGTGTGGATGTTTCTAAGGAAAGCGGCGTTGACGAGTCGCAGCCTGTAAAGATTGCTCAAGCTGGCGGATTGTACTAATAAGTATTTAGTAAAAAGTCGCTAGTGAAAAGTCGCGTAAAATCGCCAGCAAAAATATATCTAGCAAAAATATTAAAGTGAACGGAGTTAAAGCAATATGGATTTTTCTATTAAACCAGTGGATTTAGGGAAAATTCATATTGCAACTCCTGTTGTTTTATCTCCAATGGCTGGTATTACTAACTGGCCTTTTCGCGTGATTTGCCGAGAATACGGGCCAGATGGCTTGTATGTTGCAGAAATGATTACTGCTCGCGCATTGGTGGCAAGAAATCCAAAAGCCTTGCGCTTATGCCGTTTTGCGCCTAGCGAAAAAGTGCGCTCCTTGCAACTTTACGGAGTGGATCCTTTAATTGTGGAGCAAGCTGCTCGAATTGTTGTTGACGAGAATATGGCAGATCACGTTGACTTAAACTTTGGCTGCCCAGTGCCAAAAGTTACAAGGCGCGGTGGCGGATCTGCTCTTCCTTGGAAAACGGATTTGCTTCAAGAGATTTTGCATCGCGTTGTAAGCGTGTGTAATCCAGCAGGAATCCCAGTTACAGCTAAATTCCGCGTTGGAATTGACGAAGACCACCAGACTTTTATGCAAGCTGGTCATATTGCGCAAGAAGAGGGTTGTGCGGCTGTTACTTTGCATGCGCGTACAACTGCGGAATACTACGGTGGTCATTCCGATTGGAGCCGTATTAGCGAGCTTGTAGAGGCTTTGGATATTCCTGTTTTTGGTAATGGCGATATTTGGGGAGCTAATGATGCTCTTGCAATGTTTAAAGAAACAGGATGTGCAGGCGTTGCGATTGGCCGCGGATGCCAGGGGCGTCCTTGGATTTTTGCTGATATTCGCTCTGCTTGCAATGGCAGCGATAGTCGCGTTAATCCAAGTCTTGGCGAAGTTTGCAAGGTGATTTTAAGGCATTTGGAACTTCTTGTTGACTTTTATGATGGTGACGAGCGAATGGCTGTTCATGACTTGCGAAAGCATGTTGCGTGGTATTTGAAAGGCTTCCCAGTTGGAGGAGGAACTCGCAAAAGCTTTATGGAATGCGAGTCTATTGAGGATGTTCAACGCAATATTGATACATTGGATTTATCGCTTAAGCTTCCTGAGCAGGTTTTAGACACGCCGCGCGGACGAGTTCGTTTTGCTAAAAAAGTTCATTTGCCATATGGCTGGTTGGATTCAAGAATTACCACTAGCGATGAACGCAAAGAGCTTTTTGGCAATGACCCGATGGATGCTAGCTACTAGCGTTTTTCTAGAGTTTTCTAGGGTTTAGCGGCTGTTAAAAATGTCGTCTAAACTATTGCTTAATGATCCAAACTTTTGTTGGTAAAACGCCTTAAATATTTGCGTATAGCACGGTGTATTATCGAATCGGTGACATTTTTTAAGTTTTTATTTGTAAAACGTCGCCATTATCGAGCGTTTTGCGCTAAAGTATTGCGTAAAACGTGCGTGTGAGTGACAGGAGACAACGGTGAGCGAGATTGCCCAGACTGACAATTTCAACGACAAAACCATAATCAAGGTAGTCGGCGTCGGTGGAGCCGGTGGTAACGCCGTCAACCGAATGATCACCGAGGGTTTACAGAACGTAGAATTCGTAGCAATCAACACTGATGCTAAGGATTTGTTGCGTTCCGACGCTGATGTAAAGATTTCATTATCTGATGCTTCAAGTCGTGGTCTCGGTGCTGGTGCTGATCCAGAAAAGGGTGCAAAAGCTGCACAAGATCATCAATCCGACATTGAAGAAGCATTAAAGGGCGCCGATATGGTGTTCGTAACTTGCGGCGAGGGCGGTGGAACTGGTACAGGTGCAAGCCCAATAGTTGCGCGAGCTGCACACCAGCAGGGTGCTTTAACAATCGCAGTAGTTACGCGTCCTTTCGGATTTGAAGGACCTCAGCGTGCTGCATCGGCAAAACTTGGTATTGAAAATCTTCGTAAAGAAGTCGATGCTTTGATTGTTATTCCAAACGATCGTTTGTTGGAAATTTCAGATCGAACTATCGGAATTATTGAAGCTTTTAAGACGGCAGATACCGCATTGCTTGCAGGCGTGCAAGGTATTACCGATTTGATTACCATGAATTCTTATATTCATGTTGATTTTTCGGACGTTACCGCCGTTTTGCGTGGTGCTGGAACCGCGCTGTTTGGAATTGGCGCTGCAAAGGGAGAAGACAGAGCTACTCAAGCTGCTGAAATTGCTATTAGCTCCCCATTGCTCGAAGAGAGCATTGAAGGTGCTCACGGTGCTTTGATTAACATTGCAGGTCCAAGCGATTTGAAGTTGCAAGAAGCAAGTGCTGCAACAGAACTTGTTCGCAAGGCGATTCATCCAGAAGCCCAGATTATTTGGGGTCTTTCTTTGGACGATTCTTACGGAGACGAAGTCCGCGTTACGGTTATTGCCGCTGGTTTTGATTCCCACCCTAAGGTGGAAGACGATAAGGCTGGTGCTTTTGTAGATATGCAAGCAGGAGTTGATTCTGTTGCCCCAGCTCAGTCAACAACTCCAGTCGCGCCTCCCGCAAAGCCTGTTGTTGCTGAAGAATCTTCGCATCCTGTTTCTTCCATGTTTGATTCTGTTGCACCAAGCCAGAATTACCAAGCATCGGCTTCTAAAGATAAGCCTCAAGATGAACCAGACGAATTGGATATTCCTGATTTTCTACGTTAAGCATAGCGATAGGAGGGCAGCTTAATGGCTGGCTTTATGAAGAACATGATGTCTTACGTAGGCATGAGTGATGTTCAAGACGACGATGACTTCGTTGATTCTCAAGCGCAAGAAACTTCGTTTGACAACGATCACAACGTTGCTCCTATAAGTCTGCATAATTCAGAATCGCAGTTGGGTAATGGCACTTCTTCTCGTGCTGGAGCAGTCCGCATGAGTCGCATTACAACGATTCATCCAAAGTCTTATGACGATGCTCAATTAGTTGGGCGTGCGTTAAGAGATGGAACTCCAGTTGTTTTGAATCTTACTGGTGTTAGTGAATCTGTTGCGTATCGCATTGTTGACTTTTCTGCTGGAGTTGTGTTTGGTGTTCGTGGGTCTATTGAGCGAGTAACGCCAAGAGTGTTTCTTCTAAGTCCTTCGCAAGTAAACATAAAGGTAGAAGACGCTCCTAATGGCGGTTCTGCTAGAGAATTGTTCTCGTAAAGATACAAGCTTAGTAGCAAAGACCGCTCTATAGCATTTGCTTTATGCGTTATTTAGATTTAAGGCAGAGTCTCTTTGAGATTTCTGCCTTAAATTATCTAATATCAATTATCGAATAAAAATTATCTAATAACAAAAATCTTCTTAACTTTTATTGTGATGATTGTTTACTTGTGAAAGTTTTAAGAAAGTTTATTTACGGAAGTGAGTTTATGATTTTTAACAGCTTAATATTAATCATTAATCTTTTTCTAAGCGCATATTTAACAGTGCTATTTATTCGCGCAATTTTAGACTGGATTCCAATCGTATTTCATTCGTTTAGGCCAAATGCGATTGTTAGAAAATTTGCTCAAATTATATATTATTTAACGGAACCGCTTTTAAGATTTGCGCGTAGATTCATACCACCTGTAAGGCTTGGTAACATAAGTTTAGACGTAAGTTTTATGGTTGTTTACTTTTTGATAATTGTTTTACAAATGCTTTTATCTATGATTTATTAAGATTTTTTATTAAGACATTAAGAATGTTTACTATATGCGCGCAATCGCTACTATTCTTAAATGATATTCGTATTATTATCTATTAATCACGTTATTTAATCAGCATTATTTACTTAACATTTACTCAACATAAGTCTGAATAATAAAATATTGGCAGATTTCGTAAAAAATAATTGCTTTTTACACAATTTTTTCTATGGACGTGATAGCATCGAAGAGATATATCAAAAGGGCTGCGCGCCCAAAAGTGAGGTGTAATGCATTATGGCTCTGTTAACGCCTAAAGACATTCGCGAGCATACCTTCCAGATCGTTAGATTCAAGGGAGGCTATGACGTTGACGAAGTTGATGACTTTTTAGATCAGGTTACAGAAACAATCGAAGCGCTTGGTCAGCAGGCCGTGCAAGGACTTGGGGCTTCTACGCAGTCTCTTGGCGCTGATGTTGCTAGCTTAAACAATAAGATTGCAGACTTAACAAATCAGGTTGAATCTTTAACTAAAGAAAATAATGATTTGCGAGAAGCATCCAGCAATGCAAGCAAGAGTGATAACGATCTTGCAGCAAAGCTTAAGGAAGCGGAAGAAAACAACCGTGCATTGAGCGAGCAAAATCAGCAGCTTAAGGAGCAACTGGATGGATTGGGTGCTCAAGTAGATCAGCTTACAGCTCAAGCTGCAAATGCAGATAATGCTAAGGCAGATGCTGATAAGAAGATTCAAGAAGAGCTTGAAAACGTTACGCGCGAGCGCGATGACTTCCGTGCAAGCAGCGAAAACTTGGGTCGTGAGTTAGAAGAGGTTCGCCAGCAGCTTGTTGTAACTCAGCAAGAAAATGCTAAGGTTCAAGATCTTAACAAGCAGCTCGAAGAATCGCATAAGAGAGAAGAACAGCTTCGCGAGCAGGTTTCTAAGATGGAACCAAGCACGGAGACTGGTAGCTTGCAAAAGATTGCAGGCGCGGGTGCGGAAGCTCAAGGTTCGGAGCCAGAGCGTGCTACTGCAATGTTGACTCTTGCAATGCAATTGCATGATCAATACGTAGACAAGGGCAAGGCAAAGGCTCAGCAGATTGTAGAAGAAAGCCAAGCGCGCTACAACGATATAGTTGCTAAAGCAGACGAATACTCTGGTCGTACGCGCACCGAGGCGGATGAATACAATAAGCAGACTCGCGGGGATGCGGATGATTACTCGGTGCGTACTCGCGGAGACGCCGATGCTTATGCGGCTCGCGCTCACAACGAGGCAGACGCTTACTCTGGCAAGGTTCGTCAAGCTGCAGATGACTACTCCAAGCAAACTCACGATCAAGCTGATCAATACGAAGCAGAAGTTCAGCATAGAGCTGCGGATTACGATTCCACGACTCGCACTTCTGCAGACGCATATGCTCGACAAGTACGTGAGAATCTCGAGAAGCAAACTAAGGTTATTGAAGGAAACATTCAAAGCCTTAAGCAGTTTGAAACTGAGTATCGTACTCGCTTGACCGACTTCTTGGGTCAGCTTGTTGCTCAAGTTTCCGACGAAAACACGTATACATCTATGGAAAATCAAGATAAGCAGGATAAGTAGTATTTACTAAAATTTGCTAGTAGTATTTACTAAATCCCTTTAGATTGGAAAATACATTGACGCATAGTTATGTGCGTGTAGAACGGCTGCGTAATCGCGCAGCCGTTTTTGCACTGATTGCTTTTATTGGCGTGGTTCTAGACCGCATAACCAAAGTTTGGGCATTAGCAGCGCTTAGTGGCGGAAAAAACATTGAGATTCTTCCACACTTGCTCTCTTTTACTCTTGTTAGGAATCCTGGAGCATCTTTTGGCTTAGGATCTTCTTTTACTTGGGTTATTAGCGTGTTAGCGTGCGCTGCGTGCGCTGCTATGATTGCGGTTATTAAGCACACAAAATCCTTATATTGGACTATTGCGCTTGCTTTAGCTTTTGCTGGAGCTTTTGGAAATCTTATTGATAGAGCGCAATATGCTCAAGGATTTTTGAACGGAAAAGTCGTAGATTTTATAAACTACGGATGGTCCGTTGGAAATGTGGCAGATATTGAGCTTATGTTTGCAGGAATCGCAGTTATATGCCTTATTTTGATTGGGATTCCTCTTATAGAGCGCGCTGATGAGTGATATTCGTTTTACTGTTACGAGTCAATTTGCCGGATGCAGATTCGACGTGTGCTTGTCGAAGCTTATGGGAGTATCGCGTGCAAACGCAATATCGCTAATCGATAGTGGCAAAGCAAAAATCTTAAATAGAAAGTCGCAAAAATCGTCTATTTTGCAAGAATCTTATGTGATTGTTGTAAATAAAGAAGACGATTGTGTTAGTGCTTGTGATTGTGATTGTGATTGTGCTAGTGCTTGCGATTCTTCCAGTAATCTTCAAAGCCAGCCCGCTATGTGCGATTTAGAAATCGTATACAACGATGACGATGTTGTAGTAATAAACAAGCCTGTTGCAATGGCGTCTCACGCAGCAAAAGGGTGGAACGGGCCTACTGTTCCAGAAAGCCTAGAAGCTGCTGGGATTAGAATAAACACAACGCTTTGCGACGAATCACGCAAAGGAATCGTAAGCAGGTTAGACGTTGGAACAAGCGGCCTTATGCTCGTTTGCAAAACGGATTTTGCTTACGAAAAGATGAAGCAGCAATTTGCTAGTCATAGTGTTTCAAAAACTTATACGGCATTAGTGCAAGGAAATTTGGAGCAAAACAAAGCGACTATTGAAGCTCCGATTGGAAGGTCGAAAGTATCTGATTTTAGGTTTACTGTAACAAAAAATGGCAAGCCAGCTGTAACACATTGGGATGTTTTGGAGCGCTTTGGAATTGCAACTTTAGTTAGCGTAAATTTAGAGACGGGTAGAACTCACCAAATACGCGTGCATTTTTCTTCGATTGGCCATCCGTTAGTGGCGGATAAAATGTATGGAGCAAACCCAAAACTCGCGGAAAAACTAGAGTTACAACGCCAATGGCTTCACTCAACTAAGCTAGAATTTAAGCATCCTAGAACAGGAAAATTAGTTAAGCTTGAATCGGAGTATCCGCTAGATTTGCAACACGCTTTACAAGCCGTGCGGCAACTATAAAAGCGAGCATATTTAGCAAAGCAGGTCATATTGCATCTATAAAATAGCAAGCATGACTAGGCCAGAAACAAACTTCGTACATTTGCATAATCACACGCATTATTCGCTTTTGGATGGTGCTTCAAAGATACCAGACCTAGTTGCGAGTGCAAAAGAATTGGGTATGCCAGCTATTGCGATTACAGACCACGGCAATATGCATGGAGCATACGAGATGTGGAGCACGGCTGTAAAAGCTGGGATTAAGCCGATTATTGGAATCGAAGCTTATGTGACTCCAGAAATAGCCAGACAAGACAAAAGCCGAGTTCATTGGGGAACGGAAGCGCAAAGAAGCGACGATGTTTCTGGCGGTGGTTTGATTACTCACATGACAATGTGGGCCGAAGATGATGAAGGCTTAACAAATTTACTTAAAGCATCGTCTATAGCCAATTTGGAAGGTCGCGTTATGCGATATCCTCGAATGGATAAAGATGTGCTTTCAACGTATTCTAAAGGCGTTATAGCGTCTTCTGGATGCCCATCTGGAATTATTCAAACGCGTCTTCGTTTGGGTCAATTTGATGAGGCTTTACGCGCTGCAGGTGAGTTCCAAGATATTTTTGGTCGAGATAATTTCTTTATTGAGCTTATGAATCACGGGCTTTCTATTGAAACACGCGTTACAAAAGATTTGCTCGAGATTGCTAAAAAGTTGAATGCTCCACTTCTTGCTACAAACGATTTGCACTATGTGCACGAAGAAGATCGCGAAGCGCAAGATGCAATGCTTTGTATTAATTCTGGATCTCGCTTAGATGATCCAGATCGTTTTAAGTTTGACGGTTCTGGCTATTATTTGAAGTCTGCTGAGCAAATGCGTGAGCTTTTTAAGGAGTTCCCAGAAGCTTGCGATAATACTCTTGAGATTGCTCGCCGATGCAATGTTATGTTTGATGACGGCGAAGATGGCGCTTTTATGCCGCAATTTGACTGCCCTAAAGGTTGGGATGAGACTTCGCTATTTCTTAAAAAAGTCGAAGAAGGATTAGAGCGCAGATATAACAATAACGTTCCTATTGAAGTCTTAAAACAAGCAGACTACGAGTGCGGCGTTATATGCCAAATGCAATTTTGTGGCTACTTTTTAGTTGTTGCAGACTATATTAATTGGGCAAAAGAGCATGGCGTTATGGTTGGACCTGGCCGAGGAAGTGCAGCAGGCGCAATGGTTGCGTATGCAATGGGCATTACAGAACTAGATCCAATGAAGCATGGCTTGATTTTTGAACGATTCTTAAACCCAGAGCGCGTATCTTTGCCAGATATTGACGTTGACTTTGACCCAGAAGGTAGAGCCAAAGTTTTGGAATACGTTGGCGAAAAATATGGAAAAGACAAAGTAGCGCAATGCGTGATTTATGGCACAATTAAAACAAAACAAGCACTTAAAGATTCTGCTCGAATAATGGGCTATGAGTTTTCTGTTGGAGAAAAAATTACAAAGATTTTGCCGCCTCCAAAAAACGGCAAAGATATGAGTTTCCACGATATTTTTGACGAAAAGTCAAAGCGTTATGCGGAAGCTCGCGAGTTTCGCGAGATGTATGATAGCGACCCAGATACAAAGCGAATTACAGAAGAAGCAAAGGGTATTGAGGGTCTGATTCGCCAAACGGGTGTACATGCTTGTGCAACGATTATGGGTTCGGAGCCTATTACAGATACATCTCCTCTGTTGGAGCGCACTGATGGCACGATTACAACTACCTTTGAGTATCACACTTGCGAAACGCTTGGCTTAGTTAAGATGGATTTTTTGGGTCTTTCTAATTTAACAGTTATTAGAGATACTCTTAAAAACGTTGAAAATAATGGAAAAGAGCCTATTGACTATACTAAAATTCCGCTTGACGATAAAGAAACATATCAGCTTCTTGCAAGAGGAGATACTTTAGGCGTTTTCCAGCTTGATTCCGACGGTATGCGTGCGCTTCTTCGCACTCTAAAACCAGATAACTTTAACGATATTTCTGCTTTGATTGCGCTTTACAGACCAGGTCCTATGGATATGGATTCGCACACCAATTATGCTAAGCGTAAGAACGGTTTGCAAGATATTACGCCTATTCATCCAGAGGTTGCGGAGCCACTAAAAGATGTTCTTGGAGAAACTTATGGTTTGATTGTGTACCAAGAGCAGGTGCAGTCGGCTGCTCGTATTTTAGCTGGATACAGCCTTGGCAAGGCAGATGTTTTGCGTAGAGCCATGGGTAAAAAGAAGCCAGAAGTGCTAGCTAAAGAGAAAATACCGTTCTTTAAAGGCATGAAGGAACATGGTTATTCAGAAGAAGCTGCCCAAGCTGTTTGGGATGTTCTGGTTCCATTCTCGGGTTACGCGTTTAATAAGGCTCACTCGGCTGCATACGGTTTGATTTCTTATTGGACTGCTTACTTAAAAACGCATTATCCTGTGGAATTTATGGCTGCATTGCTTCAAAACGAGCGCACTAATAAAGATAAGACAGCACTCTACTTAGGCGAAGCAAGGCGCATGGGTATTCGCGTTTTGCAACCAGATATTAATGAGTCGGTTCTTGAATATTCAGCAGTTGGAGATGTTGTGCGCTTTGGCCTTGGAGCTGTACGAAACGTTGGAGATAAAGCAGTTAACGATATTATTAGCGAGAGGGAAAGCGAGCGCGGAAAATTCGTTGATTTTAAGGATTTTGTAAATCGCGTATCGTTTGAATCTCTGAATCGCAGACTTGTTGAATCGCTTATTAAATCTGGTGCTTTTGACTCAATTAGCACTTGTAGGCGAGCACTTTTTGAAGTTTATAATCCACTAATTGACTCAGTTATTTCTATTAAGCGAAAGCAGGCAGGTGGCCAATTTGACCTTTTTGCCGATTTGGATGATTCAAGTAATGAGCTTGGAGATGCACAAATCAATATTCCAGATGTTGAAGAGTGGGATAAAAAAACGAAGCTAAACTTTGAGCGAGAAATGCTTGGACTTTATGTTTCGGATCACCCTTTGAGTGGACTTTCTGCTGTTTTGGCTGGTCTTAGAGAAATGTCGATTGCGCAGCTTCTAAACCGTGCTAGAACTATGAGCGAAAATCAACAAGTAACTCTTGCAGGACTTGTTACTAGCGTAGATAGGCGAGTGTCTAAAAAAGGTAATGCTTGGGCGATTGTAACTATTGAAGACATGGAAAGCTCAATACAATGCATGTTCTTTGGCAAAGTTTACGAGTCTTCTGCTGCAGAACTTGCGATTGATCAAGTTGTGCGAATTAGGGGCCAGGTAGAAGTTCGAGACGAAACTGTTTCTTTAAGAGCTACGGATTTTGAAGTTCCAAGCTTAGAGGCAGAAGACGCTCAACCTGTAACTATTGTTTTGCCTTTGCAAGCGCTAGAAAAGTCTCGTATAAAAGAGCTTGAAAACATTGTTACAAGGCATCCCGGTTGTTGTGAAGTAAATCTTGCTTTGATTGACTCTAAGGGGTGCGCAAAAGTCTTATCTTTTGGAGATAGATTTAGAGTCAAGCGAGATACGTCACTTTTTGCAGAGCTAAAAATATTGTTTGGCCCAGCTTGCTTGCCAAGTGCTTAAAATAAGCGCCTAAAATAAGCTAATCGCGTAGAATATTCTTAGAGTGATTTAGAGTGATTTTAAGCGTTTTAAGAAGTGATAGTTATAAGTAAAGATAAGTGAAGATAAGTAAAAACAAGTAAAGCAAGGCTTTTTAATTTAGAAGGTAAAAGATATGTGTAAAGATAACGACGATTTGAGTAAAAACAATAACGTTAGCGATAATAATAATGGCGTTAATGGCAATAATGGCGTTGGTTCTAATGATTCTAACGATGTTCGTACTTCTTTTACCGATAAAGAGCTGGAAGACGCGTTGCTTGGTTTTGAAAAAGAGTTTAGCGAAGAGCAAAATCGTGATTCAATCGATGATGCTGTAAAAAAGATTGAGCAAGCGGATTTTGAAGAAGATTTGCAAGGTTTGCTTGGAAAAAAGGCAAAGTGCGCGCTGTTCTTAACAGCTATAGAGCCAGGAGAGCTTCTTGCATCTTTTTGCAAAATGGCTGGAGTTAATGCGGATTGTTTTAACGACGAAAATGGTGGAGTCGCAGTTTTACGTGATTTAGACGAAGACAATCCAGAAAAATCAGTTAAAAAATTTACCGACTATTTTCGTGGAATGCCTGCTGTTCTAATGGTAAATCGCGCTAATAAGATTGATGCAAAAGTTTATGAATACAATCGAGGCGTTTTAGACGTTGTTCCTCCTATGATTCTTGCAATGGCTGCTAGATGTGTTGAAGATCTTATGATTTGTTACTCAAGTGTTAAAGATCTTAAAGAATCTGGGATTGAAGTTACAAGTACAGATGATTTAAGCGATGATCAAGCCAAAGAGATTTTTTATAAATATGGCAAAAAGATGTAGTCTATGTTAAATAGATTGCTACTAGATTGCTATTAGATTGTTACATTAAAAATAAGTAAATTCATGCTCATAAAGCTAAATAAAAGCGAAAAGTAAGAGATAATATAATAATTAGTCTCTTAAATATTAGTTAAAGAGTATGAGAGAAAAACACATAGTTACACACTTAAATTGATTGGACTGTAGATATGGATAGACAGCAAGAATTCGCTTTGCGTACAGTTGAAGAGCGTGACGTTCGTTTTATTCGACTATGGTTCACGGATGTTCTTGGAACGCTTAAATCGGTTGCTATTGCTCCAGCAGAGCTTGAAGCTGCATTTGAAGAGGGTATTGGCTTCGATGGTTCTGCGATTGAAGGTATGACTCGCGTTTTAGAAGACGACATGATTGTTAAGCCAGATCCTTCGACTTTCCAACTTTTGCCATGGCATGGCGGTCCAGAAGGCACGGCGCGCATGTTTTGTGACGTTTTAACGCCAGATGGGGAGCCATCTCTTGGAGATCCGCGTCACGTTCTTAAAACTGCGCTCGCAAAAGCTAAAGAAAAAGGCTTTACTTTTTACGTTCATCCAGAAATTGAGTTTTACTTATTTGAAGCGCAAGACGATTGGTCTAAAACACCTGTTCCTATTGATGAAGGTGGGTATTTTGACCACGTTCCAAGAAGTTCGGCAATGGACTTTCGTCGTAGTGCTGTGAGCATGCTTGAACAGATGGGTATTTCTGTTGAGTATTCTCATCACGAAGGCGGTCCTGGTCAAAACGAGATTGACTTAAGATATGCAGACGCTCTTACTACTGCAGATAACATTATGACTTTCCGCACTGTTGTTAAGGAGATTTCTCTTGAGCGCGGAATGTATGCGAGCTTTATGCCTAAGCCGCTAACCGACCAGCCTGGTTCTGGTATGCACACGCATTTAAGCCTGTTTGAAGGAGATTCAAACGCTTTCTATGAGGCTGGCCAAGAGTTTAATATGTCGCTTATTGCTCGCCAATTTGCGGCTGGTATTTTGCATCATGCTGCAGAAATTTGCGCTGTTACAGATCAATACGTTAATTCTTACAAGCGCTTGTGGGGTGGGGCGGAAGCTCCTAGCTATGTTTGCTGGGGTCATAGCAACCGTTCTGCGCTTTTGCGTGTGCCGCAATATAAGCCTGGCAAAGGTAATTCTTGCAGAATGGAGTTTCGCGCGCTCGACCCTGTTGCGAATCCGTATCTTGCATACTCTGTTTTGTTGGCTGCTGGCTTAGATGGCATTGAAAAGCAAATGACTTTGTGCGATCCTACTAGCGACGACGTTTGGGAGCTTACGGATGCTGAACGTCAAGCTATGGGCATTCAGCCTCTTCCTGAGTCTTTGGATGAAGCTTTGAAGATTATGGAGAAGTCTGATTTTGTGGCTAGCGTACTCGGCGAGCATGCGTTTGAATACTTCTTGCGCAATAAGCACAAAGAGTGGGAAGAGTATCGTCGCCAAGTAACCCCTTACGAGCTAGAGAAATACTTGCCTAGACTGTAGGTTTTTGCAACGTATTTGCGAATTTAGTTTGTGTTGACTATTAAAATCGCGCGATGTGCTGTGGTGGCGTGTCGCGCGATTTATTTTTAGGTTTTTCTTTGATTATTTTTTAACATTTTTCGCAAAATTTTTTCATATTGTTATATCTGAATGTTTATGTTTGAATGCTAGTTTCTAAGCATAATTTAAACGTTTGTTTATTTAATTTAACTTTTGTTGAAGATTGAAACATTTTATAACAAAAATCGCAAACTATTGCACAATAAAGAAACAATGATATATCTAAAATTATCCAATTGTAATGTTGATTTTCAAAATTATGATAATAGAATTTTTGCTTGGTTGCATTTGAATAATTTTGAAAATATTCGCGCAATCCATGATTTACAACGACTGTAAAATCATGCCAAATACACAAAGGGAGGTAACTCAAGTGAAGAAGCTGATTCTTGATCTTGATACTGGTGTTGACGATACTCTCGCTATATCTTATGCTCTTGGAAGCCCAGAAATGGAGCTTATTGGCATAACTGGCACGTATGGCAACGTTTTAATGGAGCAAGGTGTTCGTAACGCGCTTGCAATCACAGACTTACTTGGGCATCCCGAAGTAAAAGTTTATAAGGGACTTTCGCACGCAAGCAAAAAAGATTCTTTTGAAGTTCTTCCAATTTCTGCATTTATTCATGGAGATAACGGAATTGGCGATGTTGAGATTCCAGATTCTGCGCGCAAAGCAGAAGATGAATCAGCTGTTGATTTTATTATCGATTCTGTAAAGAAATATGGCAAGGACTTGGTGTATGTTCCAACAGGACCAATGACAAATATTGCTGCTGCATTGAAGAAAGCTCCAGAAATCAAGGACGAAATCGGAAAGATTGTTCTTATGGGCGGAGCGCTTACCATTCATGGAAACGTAAACGCTTGGACCGAAGCGAATATATCTCAAGACCCAGATGCTGCAGATGTACTATTCCGCTCTGGTGCTCCAGTAACAATGATTGGTTTGGATGTTACTTTACAGACTTTGCTTACCTACAAGGAGACAAAGCAGTGGCGTGACCTTGGTACAAAGGCTGGCAAGTTCCTTGCAGATATGACTGACTTTTACATTAAGGCATATGAGACAACAGCTCCACACCTTGGCGGATGCGGTTTGCATGATCCTTTGGCAGTGGCTGTAGCTGTGGATCCAACACTTGTTACAACGCTTCCAATCAATATGCAAGTTGATGTTGAAGGCCCAACTCGTGGACGCACAATTGGTGATGTTACGCGCCTGAATGACCCTGTTAAGACAATGCAAGTTGCTGTTGGTGTTGATGTTCCACGATTCTTGAACGAGTTTATGACGCGTATTTCTGGCTTGGTAAAAATCGCTGGCTGAGTGTGGATTTTACGAGTTTTAACTCCGCTTTTTGTTGTTAGACACGCCGTAAATCGCAACATTTTCCGCAATATACGACGTGCCTTATTTGCCAATGTAGAAACTAAAAATATTAATTGATTGGATTATTATGACTGAGATTGCAAAATCTAGCGCGGTAGACCCATATGAGGATCCAAAAACCCGCGACAAAGTGGCGATTTACTCGCTAATTTTACTTCTTATAACTTTTATTCTTGGAACATTGTGTTTGCAAGGATTTAATCTGGTATTCGATCAGATTGGTAAAGCTGTTGGCGCTCCTGATCAAGCTTCTCTTATTACGAGTTTGCCAATTATTGTTTTAGGCATTGTGTGCTTTATTTACGGCTCTTTGGGTGACTTTGTGTCGCTTCGTAGACTCATAACAATCGGACTTGTAACACTGTTTGTTGGATCGTTGTTTGGTTTTATTGCAAACTTCTTCTTCACTCCAAACTTGTGGACTGTTATTATTGCGCGTATTTTACAAACCGCTGGCGAGCAAGTAGCAGGTTCTTCCTTCCTTGTTATTGCAACTAAGTATTTGCGCAACGATCTTAAGGTAATTTTCTTTGGACTCTTTACTGCTGCTTATCAGCTTTCTGCTTCTATTGGCGTTTTTGCTGCTGGTGCTCTTAGCTCTATTGCTTGGCAGTATTTGTTCTTGATTCCTGCAATTACTATTCTGTTCTTGCCAGTTCTTGTTAAGTTCTTGCCTACAAAGAACGGTATTGGTGGAAAGATAGATAAGCTTGGCTTTACAGTGTTTGGTATTGCTGTTGCATTGCTGACTTTGTTCTTCTCGTACAAGGCATGGGGATTGTTGCTTGGATCCATCGTGCTGTTTGTTGTGTTTGCTGGATACATTATGAAGGCAAAGAACCCGTTTGTAACTCCTGCATTCTTTAAGAATAAGCGTTGGCTTTCGGGCATTATTTTGATCTTCATCTTCTACTTTACTAACTATTGCATGCCTCCAATTTACAATGTTATTGGTGGAGCTTTGTATCATATGAGCACTGAGGCAGTTTCTTCCTACCTTGTATGGGCATTCGTTGTAGCAGCAGTGTTTGGAACATGCTCTGGAACAATTATCGGTTTCATTGGACGTAAAGCTGGCATTATTATAGCTGCTGTTCTTATGATTCTTGGATGGGTTGGAGCTGCTGTATTCATAAATTGCGGATTCCTTGTTCTAACTTTGTGCGCATGCGTCTACTACGCTGGTTGCGGACTTATGTATTCGCCAATCGTTTCAACGGTTCTTAGCGCATTGCCTGTTGAAGAATCGGGTCGTGGATGCGGTATGAACGATTTAGTTATGAATGTTACAGCATCAATCGGTATTTCCATTTTCAGCGGATTCTTTGGCGGAAACTTGCTAAAAGGATTCTCTTTTGCTGGAATCCAAGGCTTAGGTGCAGGCTATTCTAACTTGCTTATGATGGGCGCTATTGTAGCCTTTATTGGCTTAGTAGTTTACATTGCTCGTAGCCTTATGGTTAAAGAGTAATTATTATTTACTCAATATGTTAGTGGTCACTATCTTGCAGTCATCTTTGGCTGCGTGGATAGTGACCACTTTTTTGTAGTCTTATGCCGCGCATTTTTAAACTAACATAGTTTTTACACTAACATAGTTTTTTCATACGCTGAACACTAATCTTTTGATGTTGGATTGGTGAAGCTTATTTCTAATGATTATTTAAATTAATTACCGTTATAGCCAAAATCCTCACTTTTTAATACTTCTTTCCACCATGATTCTCTGCCTAAAACAAAATCATCTTTAACTTTCGCATTATAGTTTTCAAGAATTGAATATTGGAAATGGTCTTCAATATATTTGATTCCCTCAGTTTCAACTAGTTTTATAAGCTTTTTATTTCCGCCATGACCAGTTTCTAAGTAGTCCTTCCAGCGTTTTAGCAACATTTCATTTTCTGAAGTTGCAGAGCCAACATACAATTTACCTGTATTCGTGTCTGTTATTAGATATACTGCCTTTTGATTGCTTAGGGCTGCAATCCAATCATTATAACTGTTTTTAACAATACGTTTTAAATCTGAATATGAAAGTTTAACATTGTCATATCCAGGAAAACTATCATCTCTGAACGTGTCTGGTAAAATTTGAGAAACTTCTAAGTCGCTTTTAAGATTGTTAAGCCATCTAACTAATTGTTCATGTTCATTGTGGAATTTTACAATTATTCTTCCAAAATATTTTTCATATTCCTTTATTGGAGTTCCTTCATAGCCTACTCCATCGTGTTTATTTAAATCTTTGCTGACGGTGTCGATGTTGTTAATAGCCATTGATCTTTGTTTTTGAGCATGCGTACTAAACATATTGCGATTTGTCCAACTTGGAATAGGGACTTATTACCATTCTTGTAAAGCCATTCTTTATTGATTTTCTCACGATCATCTTGATAAAGCTGAATAGGATCGCAATAGCCATTATTCATATTAAAACGTATTTTTGTATTTGCTGCCTGTTCTTCTGTGAGATTTAGCAAATCATTTAATTTAATCATTTTATTCCTTGCTTCTAAATTATCTGCATAAATCTTCGTTGGTTTTTATGCATGTTTTAGTGCAATCATTGCGCTAATTCTAAGTGTACTGCCACTATTATGTACATATGAATAGATTGAAGAATCTTTATCTAATTTTTTATAGATTGCGTCAATTATGTTATTTGTATCTTTTGTGGAAAGATTTATGCCATTCTCTATGTATATTAAGGCGCCACCTTTTATTAAATTGCTGTCTATGTTATCAATTTGCTCACTAATTTCATCAACGGCATTATTGAGGTCTTTTTGTTCTGATTGAACTAATTTTAGAACAGAGCCTTTTGCAACCAACAAAATATCTTCATTGCTTAAACCCATTTGATTGTTTGGGCTTGTTATGTTTTTTATAAATTCCATAGATTTATTTAATGTTGTGTTAGCATCTTCTGTATCAACTGGTGCAAAAATTAAATCTGTAGTAAGTGAGTCTTTGTTGTTTTTGTTAAATATAGAAGCAGTTAATTTGTAATCTTTATTGTTTTGCATCTTATTATATTCCTTTATTTATGTTGTTAGCTTTTGTGGAATATGACAATTATAAAATGTAAATGCAATAGTTAAAACTACTTATGAAAATATTTACATTAATTGATGTTTATGGCTCAACTCGTGGACGCACAATTGGTGATGTTGCGCGCTTGAATGACTATGTTAATGCCACGCAAGTTGCTGTTGGCATAAATGTTCCACGATTCTTGAACGAGTTTATGACGCGCATTTCTGGCTTGGCTAAAATCGCTGGATGAGTATGTGGATTTTTAACTTTTGTGCTATCAAATCTTTTTCATACGCTGAATACTAATTGGGTATGCCGTTCCAAGCTCTTGCGCCCAAAGAGAAACGTAGAATTCTTCGCACATCCACTTTAGTTTTTGAGCTTTTTCTTGAGCTTCATCTCTATTAGGCCCAGCAGGCAAGCTTTCTGCTCTCTTTTGAGCTTCTAGTACAAGCTTATGAGCTTCATCTGCCTGCCAAGCCCATTGAACATCTCGATTTTTGTCTAACTTAGCTTTGTTAAGTCGAATCAAATCCGCATGTAAGTAGCGCTCTATTGAACTAAGTGCGCTAGAATCTGCTTTTGCAATGAATCCAGGAAAAACAAGCGAAGATGCGTGTTCTTTAATCGATTGAAGAACACTAAGCATTGGCAAGTCGGCTTTGCCGCTGACAGCAGACTCGACTTTAGCAAATCGCTCCAAAATAGCAATAACACTGTGTGCAACGCTATAAACCGTGTCTTCGTAAACTTCGGCAATATTTCCAACGGCTTCTTTAAGTTCAACATCGTTAGTAATTTTTTGCGTATTTGGTATAAGGCGCTTAATAGCAGCCATTTGCAAATCTTGAGCCAAATCTTTAGAAGACTTATAAGGTGCAGAAGCAAGTAGCAAAGCCTCGCTGCCGAGCCATCTAGATGTAATGCGCTTATCGTCTAAAATAAGCATGTTAAGCGCGCCTTGCCAAACCATTTGAGATCTAGAAAGATTAGTTGCGCCAGACTTGTGTAACAAATCTGCTCTCTCAACAACATTTCCAGCTTGTGCAGCCTTAAGCGCTTTGCTATTAACAACATTTAATGCACATTCTTGAGCTGATTTTGCAAATCGATGCTGAAGACTTATTAGCGACTTATCTGTTCCTAAAACAGTAGGCTTAATGCGCTTGTTGCTTTGATTATGCGAATTGTTTTGATTAGGTTTGTTTTTATTAGTTTTCTTTTGCTCAACGCTAAAAGTTACGCGCAAATAAGGAGATAACCGTTGCAACTGTTCATCGCTTAAAACCTCTGGGTGGATTTGCGCTCCAACAACACTAATCGCAGCTTTAGTAAAGACTTCGCTAAAGTCTTGCCAAACAAAATCTTCTTGTGGATTCTCGTTTATTCCTGGAAGATAATCGTAGTTTTCGTCAATCCACTCGCGGATCTTACGCGCAGTATCTGGAGCTGGAACGAATTGTACTCGCAAAGTCTTAGGAAGAGACTTAATCATGCCAATAATCAGCTCATCTAATAAGCCTGGCACATTCCAAGTAAACTCTTGAGACTTAAGTCGCAAAAGCGCATGAAGCGGAACGTGTACAGTTACGCCATCTAAAGGATTATGCGGATCGTAAATGTAGCTTAAGCGCAAATTAATTTTCTGGCCGTCTGTTCCAATCGTATGCCAAGTATCGGGGTAGTCTGCTAAATCAGTGTCATTTGCGTATTGCAAGCGCTCAACACAATCTGGGTTAAAATCAAGAAAATGCGGGTCTTGAAGTCTGTAATTTTTCCACCATTTAGCTAAATCTGCAATAGTCGTAGCTTCTTGAGGAAGTTTATTATCGTAAAAAGTAAACAAATCCTCGTCATTTACAGTTTCGCTTGCCTGCCTAGTGCGATTTGTTTGATTATCGGCATCGTTCAAAACGTTAATATTTGAGGAGATAAAATCGTTGAATGGAAAACGCTGCTGAACGTTTCCTTCGACTAAGCCTTGACGAATCATTAACATTCGAGATTCGTAAGGGTTGATTTTAGACCATTGAACAGTGCGATTTTGCACAATAGGCAAGCCGTACAAAAGCACTTTCGATTGAGCAATTGCCGCACCTTTGCTTGCGCTCCAATGAGCATCTAAATATGTTACGCGAGTAAGATTCTTAGCTAAAGATTCCGCCCAAGCAGGGTCGATTTGCGCGCAATACCTTGCCCAAAGTCTAGAAGTTTCAACCAATTCCGTACACATAATCCAAGAAGGAGTTGCTTTAGAAACAGATGAAGATGGGAAGATTGAAAATCTTGTGCTTCTAGCGCCTTGATAATCGTTTTTTGCCATTTTTTGAGCGCGCTTAATTGCGCGAATTTTGGCTGTTCCTCGAAGTCCTGCAAAATCCGAAGCCTTAGGCTCGCGAATAACTTGCATGCCAATCATAGAAAGCAAGCCAGAAAGCATAGAAGAGTGGATTCCTTGATAATCCCAAGTGCAGCAAAGACTGTGAGCCGCCTGCTGATTGTTTGGCAATTGGCGGATTTGCAAAGGCGCGCGTTTAATTGGCAGAGCTTCGCCAACATTATAATGGAGTTCTTTGCATAAATCTTTAAGCTGATTAACTAAATCTTTCCACTGTTTTAGGCGTAAAAAGTGGAAAAATTCCTCTTTGCAAAGTCGCCTTAGTGCGTTGTTGCTGATTTCGCCATCTGCCTGGAATATGCGATCCCAAATATTCAATGCTGTTAAAAAGTCACTTAACTCATCGGCGTAACGATTGTGTAATCTATCTGCTTCGTCGCGCTTGTCCTCTGGGCGCTCGCGCGGATCTTGCAAACTCAAAAATGCAACAATCACAAGAATCGCAGCTAAAGTATTAGGCGTAGTGTTTCGCGCAGCTTCAATAATCATGCGGCCTAAACGAATGTCAATTGGAATATGACTAAGCTCGCGGCCAATTCGAGTCAAGCTTATAACACCAGATTTTCTGCTTATTGCGCCAAGCTCGCTAAGCTCGTTAAAGCCGTCGCTCACAGCCTTAATATCTGGAGGATCAATAAATCCAAAATTCGTTATATCTTCGCCAGTTTTAGCAACACCGACAGAGAGCATGTGCAAAACAACAGCGCCGAGTGAAGTGCGCAAAATCTCGGGATCGGTAAAGCGCGGGCGAGTATCGTAATCTTCCCTAGAATACAAGCGAATAGCAATGCCATCTGCAATTCGCCCACAACGACCAGAGCGCTGATCCGCGCTTGCTTGAGAAATAGGTTCTATAGGAAGACGCTGAACTTTAGCAGACTTAGAATAGCGCGAAATTCTAGCAAAACCAGGGTCTACAACGTAGCGAATATCAGGCACTGTAAGAGAAGTTTCTGCAACATTAGTGGCGATTACAATACGCTGATGAGTGTGATGCTCAAAAACGCGATGCTGGTCTTTAGAAGAAAGACGCGCAAAAAGTGGAACAATCTCAATGGCGTCACTGCGATTCATGTCGCTTGTGCGTGTACCGAAATAAGAACGCAACGATGCTTCAAACTCGCGAATATCGCGCTCGCCAGAAGCAAAAACCATAATATCTCGCGCGCCTTGAGTGTGTGTTGAATGAATAACAAGTTGAGCACATGCGCGAGTTACAGCAGAAGCAATGTCTTCATCGCAAATATCTCCGCTTTGCGAAAAACTAGAAAGACTTTGGCTTTGCGCAACGCTTTCATCATCCATAGCAATATCTGCAAAACCTGGAACATGCTTCATAAGCGAAGGCGCGCTTCCAAGCGACTCGTAAAGTACGCGCACGGGGTATGTTCGCCCAGAAACCTCTATAACAGGAACTTTAATGTGCAAAGCTTGCTCAAAATGGTCTTTGAACTTTGCAGAATCGATTGTTGCAGAAGTAATAATAAGCTTTAAGTCTTTGCGCTTTGGCAAAAGAGTTGTTAAATATCCAAGCAAAAAATCAATGTTTAGGCTGCGCTCGTGAGCTTCGTCAATAATAATCGTGTCGTAGCGCGTAAGAAGTGGATCGCGCTGAATTTGAGCAAGTAGAATACCGTCTGTAACTATGCGAAGCTTTGTTTTAGATGAGCTTTCGTCGTTAAAACGCACTTGGTAGCCGATTTCTTCGCCAAGCTTAACACCCATTTCGCTTGCGATTCGCTCGGCAACTGTGCGCGCAGCAAGCCTACGAGGTTGCGTGTGAACAATTTGCTTTCCGCGACCGCCTCTGCCAAGTTCCAAAGCCATTTTTGGGATTTGAGTGGTTTTGCCAGAACCCGTTTGACCAGATACGATTACAACTTGTGACTCTTTAATAGCTTCAATAATCTGGTTGCGTGCGGAACAAATCGGCAGTTCACTAGGATAGTCAAAGTTCATATTCAATCCTGTTAAATCTTGCTAAATACTATTTTCTTAAGACTTCTATAATCCTGTATCCCTTAGAGCTTGCGTATTTTTCAACGCTAAAATCTTCACCAAGATTTTTAGAAAGCCAAGGGATTAAGGAGTCGGAGCCAAGATTTTTTTGAACAACCAAATAAGCAGCTCCACCAACTTTTAAGCGAGGAAGCCACGTGAGCAAAATATTGTGTAAAACGTCTTTTCCAACGCGTATTGGAGGATTAGACCAAATAAGATCAATGTTTTTAGATGAATCTTCTTTTAGCGCATCTTCTACAAGATAAGTGTGAATGTTATTTAATCCAGCATTCTTGGCGTTAATATTAGTAAGCTCTAGAGCGCGCTCGTTAACGTCTACAGCGTAAATTTGCGCATTAGGGGATTCAAAACCTAAAGCCAAGCTAATAGCGCCCCAGCCGCAACCGATGTCGAAAAATCGCCCATTTTCTGGGGGTTGTGGAGCGTGTTTAAGAAGAACTGCAGTTCCTAAATCAAGTTTAGAAGAGCTAAAAACTCCGTTAGAAACTTGCACGCTAACTTCTTTGCCTCGCAAATCAACTTGCAAAGTTCGTCTTAAGTCTAAAGAATTTGGGTTAGTGGAAAAATACTGTTCGCCGCTAGTCTTAGATTCTTTAGCATTTTTGTTTGTTTTAGTAGCATTAATGCTGCTTGTCTTTTTAGTTTTATTAAAAGTGTTAATAGTCATTTTAGTGTTGGTTAAAAATTATGTCTTCTAGATTCACAATAATAAAACAAACGTTGTAAATCGCGTATTAATAAAGGATTTAACGTAAGTAGTTAAAGAAAAATAGCAAAGGGCATAGTTTTGGTAGATACTTTAGCAAATAGTGATTTGGCAAGTGGTGATAATAATATGCCCGAGCATAAAAATGAGCATAAAGACTTTCTTTCAGGCCATAGTGAAGTTCTGCTAGACGATGCAAACGCTGGATCAAGCATAGAAAGTAACGACGAAGCTTGGCAAGAGCGTGAATCAAGAAACGCGTTAAAACGAGTTGCTGGTCTTGGAGAATTACAAGACGTAACCGAAGTAGAGTACAGAAAACTAAGGCTGGAACGCGTTGTTTTAGTAGGTGTGTGGTCTAGCGCTCGCGGAACTTTAAGCCAAGCAGAAGAGTCTCTTAGAGAGTTGGCCGCTCTTGCTAAAACCGCTGGAGCAGTAGTGTGTGACGGCATGTTGCAGCAAAGATATAGGCCAGATGCAGCAACGTATGTTGGTTCTGGAAAAGCGCGTGAACTTGCGGCAGTTGTGGCACAAAATGATGCAGATACGATTGTTGTAGACGACGATCTTCCACCAAGCCAGAGAAGAGCTTTGGAAGATGCCACTAAAGTCAAGGTTGTAGACAGAACGGCTGTTATTCTAGACATTTTCGCTCAACATGCAACAAGTAGGGAAGGAAAGGCACAAGTCGAGCTTGCTCAGCTCCAATACATGCTTCCGCGACTTAGAGGTTGGGGTGCTGCTCTTTCTAGGCAGGCTGGCGGCCGCGCTGCTGGAGACGCTGGAATAGGCTCTAGAGGTCCTGGCGAAACAAAAATCGAGATGGATAGGCGCGCAATTAGGAATCGAATTTCAAAATTGCGTCACGACATTGCGCTAATGGCACCAACTCGCGAGACAAAGCGCGGATCTAGGCGTCGTCAAGATATTCCAACCGTTGCAGTAGTAGGGTATACAAATGCTGGAAAATCTTCGATTATAAATAGGCTTACTGGCTCTAAGGAGCTTGTAGAAAATGCGCTTTTTGCCACTTTGGATACTGCTGTTCGAAAGTCTTTAACTAAAGATGGTCGCGCTTATACGCTTGTAGACACGGTTGGTTTTGTGCGAAGGCTGCCAACTCAGCTAGTAGAAGCGTTTAAGTCCACTTTGGAAGAGGTTGGCCAAGCAGACGTTATTTTGCACGTTGTTGACGGATCTCACCCAGACCCTGTTTCTCAAATTGAAGCAGTTAACGAGGTTTTAGCTCAAATTGATGGAGTGGAAGACATTGCGCAAATTATTGCGTTTAACAAGTCGGATGTTATGCAAGAGCCAATGCGTTTGCGCTTGCAATCGTTGTACCCTGATTCTTTAATTGTGTCTGCTGCAAGTGGAACAAATATTGACCGTTTAAGAACGCGCATAGAAAATTTGTTACCTTCACCACACGTTCATGTTAAAGTTAGGCTTCCTTATAGTGATTATTCTGGATCTTTGCTATCTAAAGTTAGAGAAAATGGCATTGTAAAATCGGCGGAATATAAGGATTCTGGCATAGAATTAGATGCTTTTGTTGGAGATTCTTTGGCGGCAAAACTTATGCAAATTGCGTTTTAAGCAAAACTCCTTAGGTGTGATTAAAGTAAAAACTGTTCATGCATATATCTCTATTATTAGAGCAGCCCTTATATTTTGAGTTATTTATTAGCTAGAGGGCTGATTCGGTTTGTGGAAAAGGGGTTTTCTAATGGTGAATTCTCAGGTTAAGCCAACAAAGCTTGCGATTATTGGTGCTGGCGCAGTAGGTTCTACGCTTGCGTTTGCTGCTGCTCAGCGCGGTGTTGCTCGTGAAATTGTGCTTGAGGATATCGCTAAGGAACGTGTTGAAGCAGAAGTGCTCGATATGCAGCACGGTTCTAGCTTCTACCCAGCTGTTTCTATTGCTGGCTCCGACGATGTTGAAATTTGCCGCGATGCCGATATGGTTGTTATTACTGCTGGCGCTCGTCAAAAGCCTGGACAGACTCGCTTGGAGCTTGCAGGTGCAACCATAAATATTATGAAGTCGATTATTCCTAATGTTGTTAAGGTTGCTCCAAACGCAATTTACATGCTTATTACAAATCCTGTTGATGTTGTTACGCATGTTTCTATGAAGCTTTCTGGTCTTCCTGCTAATCAAATGTTCGGATCTGGTACAAACCTTGATTCTGCACGTTTGCGCTTCCTTATTGCTCAGCATACTGGTGTGAATGTTAAGAACGTTCACGCTTATATTGCTGGCGAACATGGCGATTCCGAAGTTCCTCTTTGGGCTTCTGCAACTATTGGTGGCGTTCCAATGTGCGAGTGGAATGCTCTTCCAGGACATGAGCCATTGGATGAAGCTAAGCGCGAAGAGATTCATCAGGAAGTTAAGAACGCAGCATACAAGATTATTAACGGTAAAGGCGCTACAAACTACGCTATTGCAATGTCTGGCGTAGATATTGTTGAGGCTGTTCTTCGAGACACCAACCGCATTTTGCCAGTTTCTTCTTTGCTTGAAGACTTCCATGGAATCTCAGACGTTTGCATGTCGGTTCCAACTTTGTTGAACCGCAACGGCGTAAATTCTCGCTTGAATACTCCAGTTTCGGATCGCGAGCTTGCTGCTTTGAAGCGTTCTGCAGAGACTCTTCGTCAAGCTGCGGCACAATTTGGATTCTAATTAGTTTTTGCTTTATGATTTAAGCGTTTATGCTTTTATGCTTTTAGGCTTAGCTGTTCGTAAAGCGCTAATTACTAAGATTTAAGTCTTGAAAGTCGCTCCTTCAATCATTGTTTTGGGGGAGCGGCTTTTAAGTTATAAATAAGATTTATAAAATTTGAGTTGCATAAATTGCTTAAAAGGGGATTTTGAATGTTTAATCATAAAAATCTTGATACAGACTTTGCGCTAATGCGCGATTTTGAAGATTTAAGGCTCCAATTTCCAATTTTAAGTCGCAAAGTGCATTCAAAACCCTTGATTTACTTGGATTCTGCAGCAACTTCTCAAAAGCCGCAAGTTGTAATTAATGCCGAAAGCGAGTTTTATAAAACGATTAATGCTGGAGTGCATAGAGGAGCGCACGAGTTGGCAGCGCTTAGCACAGTTGCGTTTGAAGGAGCGCGCGCAAAGGTTGCAAAACTCGTTGGTGCTTGTAGCAAAGAAGGCAGCGAAGAGATTGTTGTTACGCCTGGCGCTACAGGCGCGTTGAATCTTCTTGCAACTTCTATTGGAAATGCCACTATTAACGCTAAGCTAAATCGCTCTGGTTTTGCGGAAGATAACTTAATTTTGCGCCAGCATTTTGTGATTAATGAGGGAGATAATATTGTTGTTTCTCGCGCAGAGCATCATTCCGTTTTATTGCCATTCCAAGAGCTTGCGATTCGATCGGGTGCGGAGCTTCGCTGGATTGATGTAACTGAAGATGGCCGAGTGCGAGCGGATGCGGATTATTTGAGCACTGTTATTGATGAGCGCACGAAAATCGTTGCAGTTACGCATATTAGCAATGTTACGGGCGCAATCACGGATGTTTCGCCGATTTGCAAGCGCGCGCACCAGGTTGGGGCGATTTTTGTTCTTGACGCTTGTCAGTACGTTCCGCATATTCCAGTTGATTTTCACGCGCTAGATGTTGATTTTGCAGCCTTTAGTGCTCATAAAATGTACGGACCGACGGGAGTTGGGTTCTTGTATGGTCGACGTGAGTTTCTTCAAGCTCTTCCGCCTGCTAATTTTGGGGGGTCCATGGTGGAGCTTGCGTGGCTTAATAAGCCAGCGCAATATATGGAAGCGCCTTACCGTTTTGAGGCAGGAACTCAGCCAGTTGCGCAAATGGTCGCTGCAGGAGTAGCTGCGGATTGGCTTCGAGAGTTGGGCATGAATCGAGTTGCACAGCATGAGAGTCAGATTGCTGCAGAATTGCTTAAATTGCAAGATGTTCCAGGAGTTCGCGTGCTTGGCCCACTTGATTTAAGCAAGCGCATTGCAACGGTTTCTTTTGAAGTTGAAGGCGTGCATCCGCATGACGTTGGCCAGTTTTTGGATGCGCAAGGGATTGCGATTCGCGTTGGGCATCATTGCGCTCAGCCGATTCATCGCCATTTTGGCGTGTACGCTTCGAATCGCGCGTCTGTTGGAGTTTATAACACAATCGAAGAAGTTCGCGAATTAATCGAAGCTGTTTCCCAAGTTCGCGCATATTTTGGCGCATAGTCGTAATATTTTAATGCAAGGAGAGCGTATGTTTGATATGAGTTTTGATGACGCTAACGGTGCAAGTAACAGCTTAGAAAGCATGTATCAAGAAGTTATTCTAGATGCTGCTAGAAATCCGCACGGAAAAACACATTTTTTAAGCACAGAGAGTCTTTCTAAAGCAGAAGAGCGTGAAGAGAAAGTTGAGGAGGCTTCTGGTAAATCGCCAGCAACCGATGAGCTAAAAAACGATTCTAATATAACAATTACAAATCATCACGAAAATTGTGCTGTAGAAGCTAATAAAGATTATGCTTTTGGCGAATCTCATCAATTTAACCCAACTTGTGGAGATGAGGTTACAATGCATGTGGAACTCGCTAAAAACGTTGATAATTCAAGCAATGCGCTTATTAAAAGTATTAAGTGGGATGGACACGGTTGCTCAATCTCGCAAGCGAGTCTTTCGATTATGGTTGATTTGGTTGAGGGGAAAACCGTTGCGGATGCATTGCGATTGGCCGCTCTTTTCCACAAACTTATGGAATCTAGGGGAGTTGGATTAAAAAGCGAGCAAGACGAAGATGAGTTGGAAGATGCTATGGTTTTTCAAGGCGTTTCTAAATATCCAATGCGAATCAAGTGTGCGTTGCTTGCGTGGGAAGGCTTAAAAGACGGTATTGCAAAGGCTATTGAGGCTTTATAAAATCGTATGTAGCTTTATAAAATCGCGTTGTAACACTTAAAAAAATCGCGTTGTAACACTTAAAAATAAGGAACGAGATGGCAGAAAATCAAGCAGAATCAACTCTTAGCGCAAACAATATTGGGCGCGTAACTGAGGAAGATATTCAAGAGGCTTTGCACAATGTTGTGGACCCAGAGCTTGGTATTGATGTTGTTGACTTGGGATTAGTTTACGGGATTGAGATTGACGAGCTTGGGCGTGCAATTCTTACTATGACGCTTACAACACCTGCTTGCCCGCTTACAGATTTGATTGAAGACGAGTGCGCGAGTGCGCTGGTTGGACTTGTAGACGAATTTAGGATTGATTGGACTTGGAAGCCGCGTTGGAGCGTTGAAAATATTACGGAAGATGGGCGCGCGCAGCTTGAGGCGCTTGGTTATAATTTGAACAATTTGCCTGCTAACTTTGGGGCTGGGGTTGGGGCTGGTGTTTCTGTAGCTCCTGGCACTTCTGGAATGTCATCCTATGTTGGCGGAATTTCACCAACCGAATAATTTAGGATTTTTAATGGTTTGCACAGAAGATTTTTCGCCTAATTGCAATGATTTTAAGAATAGTGACGATTGCAGGAATATTAATGATTGCAGGAATAGCGACGATTATTGCGATTTGTGCGCGCAAAAAATTATTGAAAACGGCATAACAGATGTTGTTTTTGACTTGCATCTTCTTGTTGATTGGGATGCGCGGCGCACGTTGGAATCAGATTACCCAGATTATATTGGCGAAGTTCTGTTTAGCTACGAACCAGAATGGGGTTTTGAGTTTCACGAAGCTTTGCGAGAAGCAGCGTGGAGCAGTAAGCGCGCGCTTGAATCGTTTAGCAAGCATCACGGACCTGCCGTAACATGGCTTTATCGCTTGTATTTTAAGAATTTTTCACGCGGATTTTTAGGGGAGCGAGCGCGTTTTGCCTCTTTTGCTCGCGATTTGATTGCAAAAGGTGTACGCGTTTGGGCGCTGGGAAATGCTTCGCAAGAGTGGATTGATTGCGCGCGCGAAACTTGCCCAATACTTGGCGAGATAAATGGCGTTAGTGCATCTTACGAGTCTCATTTGCGCAAACCGAATATTATGATTTATCGGGATTTTTTGAGCAAAAATTGTTTGCGTGCATCTTCTACTGTTTTTGTTGAATCTGATTTGCTTAGCTTAAAAACTGCGCAAAGAATTGAGTGTGCATCTACAAAATTATTTACGCTGTAATAAAACTATTTACGCTGTAGTTGCCTCAACATTTGTTGGCCGCTTCGAGTGAATCGTAGCCATACATGTGCACAGTATTCGTAATAATCATTTGCGTAAGATTTAGATTTTTTGCCGTTAAATCTTCTATAAAAGTTTTATATTTAGCAAAAGTTTCAGCAGAATACGTGCTTAATTCTCCTCTCAAATACGTTTCAAAAGACGTATTTTCTGCTGTATCTTCGCTTGTTTTTAGAACGCGCATTGCAAGACCTAAATGAGGGTAGTGATTTCGAAAATCATCTGCCCACTTAACTTGCGTTAAAATAATCTGCTCTTGCTCGCTTTTTCTAGGCTCTAAAATCGGCTTAATATAAGGCTTAATCGTGCGTTCAAAAATCTCTGGCGCAGTAGACTCCATCATTCTTGCATATTTTTCTGTTATCAAATTTCTGCCATTGCTATTTGCGCGCTCAAGATCTTTCTTATAAGATTCTTGCAAATCCAGAGGCCAAGTTAAAAATTGGCTCATTCGCATAATGTGGAATGTTGGCCAGTTTCCTTGACAGTTTGCGCGCCCACCTTCGTTTTCTGTAAGCTGGAATTGCTGCCATTCTAGTTTTGTAATTTCTTCCGCAATTGTGTGATTTTTGCTGTCTATTTGCGTTATTTGTGCGTTGTCTTCTTTGCTAATCATTTTTAATCCTACCGATTTTTATACTATTTTCGATTAGCGTTGTTGTGCGCTAATAGAGTTTCACGAGTTTTAATTTTCACGAGTTTTACAAGCTATGCAAGCATGAATCTTTTTGCTTAATATGTGCTTCAACATACGGGCGCTGCCATTCTAAAAACGTTTCGCCGCAATCGCTTAAGCTTTGATATTTAAGCTCTTTCACTACTTCGTTGCACACGTTTTGAATAATCTCGTTTATTTTAGATTCGGCTTCGCTACTTCCTTTTGTGCCTTCGCCAAATCCGATTCCACCAAAGCACGCCGCGGAGCTTAGTCGCATAAGCGATTCAAGCTGATTGCACACGTTTGAAAGTCTAGACGCCATTCGCGCGCTGAGCTTGCGTAAAGCTGCAAATTGCCACTTATAATATGGCAAATATCCTGCACTTATTGGGTTATTTAGCAAAAATACGATTGAAGCGGCTGCGCGCACAAACTCGTTTATAGAAAGCCATGCTGCAGCTCCGTCTTTTCGCGCTAGCATTCGTGGAACATTGTATTGGCCTGCTTGAGCCATCATGCCAAGCCTTCTAGAGATTAGCGAGATTCTCACATCGTCTGGCATAAGCTTAAAACTTTGACGCGTTTTGCTAAATTCTCCAAGTGGGTCTGCAAAAATTTGGCCGTTCGTAGCTGCAGCAAGTGTTGACTCGTTTAGCGAAAGCCACAAATACGGCTCGTCTTGGCTTGGAGCAGTAGCAAATCCCGTTATGTTTTCAAAAAATTCGCTTGTACTAAATACTCCGACTCGCTTGCTGCTTTCGCATGATTTAGCGCGCGGAGTTTCTTCGCGAGAGCCAAATCCAGCAAATTCTTGCGGCAAATCGTTGTAAGCTGCTTGCAAATCATCGCCAATTTTCGCATAGTCTTCATCTGTAAGCCATATGCAGAATCCTGGGCCAAAATCGTGGTCTCTAGAAATCTCGTCGTCAAATCCGTAGCATTCCGATCCGTGACCGACTAATCCTGCAGCTATGCGGTTTTTATAGTCCCTAAATTCTTCAAGTTCAAGCAGCGGCTTTCCGTAGGTTTGCCAATATTCTTTTGCAAGTTGCATGCCGTTTTTAATTTTTGTATTATCTTCTGTTTTTATAGTTCTGCTTGATTTTATAGTGTTATTTGATTGTATAGTTTTATCTATTTTTATGGTTTTATTTGATTCTGGATGCGGCTCATCGGTTTCTGGCGATTTTTCCGCAGCGCACTGAATCGCATCCGCCACGCCAGTCTCCGTAAATTTTTCTGCTGCCTTCTGTGCTTGCTGTAGATTTTCCAACGTAATCGCATAGGACTCGCTATCTTTTCCGTAACATTGTGCTATTAAATCAAGCGCTTTACTGTATGCGTCTACAGAATCGGAATACTCTTTTCGTGCGTATTGAACTTGCGCATATCCAGCTAAAGCAGATGCGTAATGTGGCTGATTTTGGTTGTTTCCTGCAATGTACATGCGAATGCTGGTTGAAGCGTGTTCAAAAGCAGCGTTAAGACTATTAGATTTGCTATTCGTGCTTTCACTAGGCTGCGAGCATTCTTGCAAAATCGCAAGCGCAAGATTTGTGTGAGTTGCTGCTATATCTATGTCTGTTGAAGGATTGATACTCGATTTTTGCAATATGTCTAATGCTTTTTCAAGCTGATCTATTGCTTCTTTAATTTTGCCTGTTTCGCTATAAAGCATTGAAAGATTGTTGTGAAGGGCAGCGAGCTTTCTATCGTTTGGTTTTAGTGTTTTCGATGATTCTTTAAGAGCTTTAGAATATATTTCTGTTGCGCGCTCATAATCGCCAGCTGCGCGAAGGCTAGTAGCAGCGTTTATAAGTGTTGTTGTGCCAGCTTCACTGCCTGCTAGTTGCATTTTATCTGAAAGTTTTAGCGCACTATCAATGATTGGCTTGTTTTTTGCGTATTCTCCTCTAGACCTATAAAATCCCATCAACTCATTTAACACAGATAGTTGCAATGCTTGAGCGCTTGCTTTTTCTTGGTTTGATTCTTGGCTTGCATCTTGCGATTCGTCTGGCTCGCAATTTGCTTCGTGCAGAGCATTTAGCAAGTATTTTTCGATTTCTTGTGCGTTTGCGTGATTAGCAAACATATTGTCTAGTTCTTTATACAATTGCGAAACGCTTAACATTTAAGCCACCTTGCTTCTTGCGATTTAATTCCGTTTTGCTCACTACTCAATCATACAAAATTATGCGTTTATACAGAATTATAAGTTTATAAGAGTGTTGCAATACGCGCGATTGTGCAAAAATCAAAAGTCGGGCTGGTGGGATTTGAACCCGCGGCCTCTTCGTCCCGAACGAAGCGCGCTACCAAACTGCGCTACAGCCCGATGTTATTGTGTGAATTCATCTTACAAATACATGATGCAACTACATATTGAATTGTGCAAGCAGCACTACAATAACTTGGTTATAATAGCGTGAACTTGCTACAAAATATAATTGTGTGTCGTTAGTGTGTGTCGCTAGTAAATAAATTTTTTGAGATTTTATTAAAAATTTACTTTCACTTTTTATGGCTTACATGCAATCTGCAATATTTGCAAAATCATGTCTCTTTTCGTAAATAATTTTGTATATCTTAATAAAATAATAAAAATTTTTACTGTAAATCTATTTTTCTTCCGAAAACAGAAAAATATAAATATTTCTATAAAAATGTGTATTTGATGTAAAAATGATTCGCACAATCAACTAAATAACGCAATAAAACGTATTTGTTGTGCACTTATCTGTATTACCTAGTAGCTACAATTAGCGACTATGAGTGACACGAATACTACAATGCTCGCTGCGCAAAACGATGCAGCAGAAAATGAATCAACAGACAACGTCAACAAAATTGACACCGTTGAGCATGCCGAAATGCTGCTCGCGCAGGATGAGGCTATTGCTAAGCGTGTAAACGAGGGCGCAAGTCTGGACGAAGCAATTGACCCAAGCAATAAAGAGTTTGGTCCGCTTGCCCACCCAGAACAGGTGCAAATGCGCGTTGCAAAGCGCGCGATGATGCTTAAGGAAGGCGTGCAACCATACCCAGTGCATCTTAATGTTACAGATACAATCGAAAAAGTGCGCGCTGATTTTGACGGTAAGCTTCAAGCTGGCGAAGAAACAGATACCGAGGTTGGCATTGCAGGCCGCGTGCTTTTCTTGCGTAACGCTGGAGGCTTGTGCTTCGTTAAGCTTGCGGCAGGAGATGGCACTACGATTCAGGCAATGGTTTCCAAGAAGGAAATCGGCGAAGAATCCATTAAAAGCTTCAAGCAGATGGTTGATTTGGGAGACCATTTGTATGTTCGCGGTCGCGTTATTTCTTCCAAGACTGGCGAGCTTTCCGTATTTGCAACCGAGTGGGCGATTGCTGCTAAGGCTTTGCAGCCGCTTCCAGCTTTGCATAAGGAATTAAGCGACGATACTCGTACTCGCAAGCCATATATTGGCATGATTGCAGACGAGAAGATTCGCGATATGGTTCGTAGGCGTTCGCATGCTGTGGCTTCTCTTCGCCGCACTTTCGACAGCCACGACTTCCTTGAGGTTGAGACACCAATGTTGCAAACGGTTCACGGCGGTGCTGCTGCTCGTCCGTTTACAACTCATATGAACGCTTTCGATATTGATCTCTACTTGCGTATTGCTCCAGAGCTTTTCTTGAAGCGCTGCTTGGTTGGTGGCATTGACCGCGTGTTTGAAATCAACCGTGATTTTAGAAACGAAGGCGTGGATGCAACTCACGCACCAGAGTTTACAATGCTCGAGGCATACCAGGCTTACGGCACTTACGATACTATTGGTGCTCTTACTAAAGAGCTGATTCAAAAGGCTGCACTAGACGCTTTTGGTTCCACTAAGGTGACTTTGCTTAATGGCGAAGAGTATGATTTTGGCGGCGAATGGAAGCAGATCACCATGTACGGTTCGCTTTCCGAAGCTTTGGGTGAGGAGATTACACCAGAAACTTCTGTTGAGCATTTGGGCGCAATCGCAGACAAGCTTGGCGTTGAGCGCGACGAAGTTGAGAATCACGGCAAGTTGGTTGAGCACTTGTGGGAGCACTTCTACGAGGATAAGCTTTATGAGCCAACGTTTGTGCGCGACTTCCCAGTGGAGACAAGCCCACTTGTTAAGGGTCATCGCACAAAGCCAGGAATGGTTGAAAAGTGGGATTTGTACGTGCGTGGCTTTGAGCTTGCAACCGGCTACTCCGAGCTTAACGATCCTGTTGTGCAGCGCGAGCGCTTTGTTGCTCAAGCTAAGGACGCTTTGGCTGGAGACGTTGAGGCAATGGATATTGACGAGGACTTTATTGAGGCTCTCGGCGTTGGTATGCCTCCTGCTGGCGGCATGGGAATGGGAATTGACCGCTTGCTAATCGCACTTACGGGCGCAACCATTCGCGAGACGATTACGTTCCCACTCGTAAAGCCACTTCGCTAGTTGTGATTATCGCTAGTTGTATCAGTTATAATCAGCTGAATTAATCTTAAAAGTCGTTGAATGCTGTTTTTAGTGTTCGGCGACTTTTTTGATTAAATTTTTCGTGTTTGTTTACTTTTTGTAAGTAGTCGTACGAAACGAATAGACTAGGTAATTATGACATATAAATTAGTATTGCTCCGACATGGTCAGAGCGCATGGAATAAGACCAATCAGTTCACTGGTTGGGTTGATGTACCGCTCACTGAGCAGGGTGTTGAGGAAGCTAAGCATGGTGGCGAGCTTCTTAAAGAGAAGAACGTTCTTCCAGACATCGTGTTCACTTCTTTGCTTCGTCGTGCTATCAATACCGCGAATTACGCGCTTGATGCAGCCGACCGCCTTTGGATTCCAGTTCGCCGCAGCTGGCGTTTGAACGAGCGTCATTACGGTGCTTTGCAAGGCAAGAACAAGTCTGAGATTCGTCAGGAATATGGCGATGAGAAGTTTATGATTTGGCGTCGTTCTTACGCAACTCCACCTCCACAGATTGATCCAAACGATGAGTATTCTCAGGCGAATGATCCTCGTTACGCAGGCGACCCAGTTCCAGAAACTGAAGCTTTGGCAAACGTTGTGACTCGCGTAACTCCTTATTGGGAGTCGGATATTATTCCAGAGCTTAAGTCTGGCAAGACTGTAATGATTGCAGCTCACGGCAATAGCTTGCGCGCAATCGTTAAGATGCTCGACAACTTGAGCGAAGAAGAGATTTCCAAGGTGAATATTCCAACGGCTATTCCTCTTCTTTACGAGTTGGACGAGAACTTTAAGCCAATCAAGCCTCGCGGTGAGTATTTGGATCCAGAAGCTGCTGCTGCTGGTGCTGCTGCCGTGGCTGCTCAGGGTCAGAAGTGAGTTTGATTAGCTTAAGTTAGCTTAATTATCTTAAATTAACTTAAATAAAAAGTAGGTTTGCAAAATTAATTGCAAGCCTACTTTTGTTTTACAAGCTACGTTTTTTAGGTTTCTATTCAAAAATCGTGTTCTACGCCACTTGTGTTTTATGCTACAACTGTGTCTTTATCTGGTTCTGGCTTCTTAGTTGGGTCAAATCCCGAAACAATAAATACAACTTGCCTTGCTGCAGCAACTGAATGATCGCCGATTCGCTCCATGAATCTGCTTAAAAGCACTAAGTCAATCAACTGTTTTCTAGTGCCGTTCCAGTCTTCGCCTTCTACAAGCGCAAAAATGTGTTCGTGCAACTTATCCATTACATCGTCGCCGTGAATAATTGCATCTGCTACATTAACGTCTCTATTTGAAAGCATGTCTGTTAGTTGCGTAGAAAGAGCGCGCAAAAAGTCAACCATTTTTTCAACAGTTTCTTTTGCTTGACTTGGTATTGCACAATCAGGCCAATTTCTTCTTGCGATTTGCGCAACGTGACTTGTTAAATCTCCCATGCGCTCAAAAGTTGCAGCAAGCCTCATAGTTGCAACTACTTCTCGCAAATCTGTTGCAACTGGATTTTGACGTGCAAGCAATATTAAGCATTGATCTATAACGTTTGCTTCTAGTGCGTCTAGCTTTGCGTCGTTATCTATAACCGTTTGCGCAGCTTCTAAGTCTGCGTTTACTAGAGCGCTTCCAGCATCGTTCATGGCTTTTGCAACAAGCTCTGCCATGCGTTCAATGTTTAATGCAACTGCCTTCATCTCTTCGTTGAAAATCACTCGCATGGTGTGTCCTTTCTTGCGTTCAATCGCGCTAAATTGCATTGGAGCATATTCGCGTTTGTTTAGATTGCCCTAATCAAGTATAGACTACTGTGCGCACGTGCGTTAAACGTATTAGTCACTGTATTAGTCGCTTAAATGTGAGCGCGTTAGAGTATTCTTTAAGAGTATGCTTCAAGATTCGCCATATTCGCCTTTAATGGTGTTTGTTGTTTTTGCTTTGATTGCACTTTGCGTTGCAATTGTTGTGGTTATGTTTGCTTTTGACTTTGTTCTATCGGCATTTCGTAATGTTTTTGTTCCATTTTTTGATTCTACTTTTAGTCGTATTTTTATGACTTTTAGACGTGGTTCTAAGCGCATCTTTCGCATCATTTTTCATAAGAAAATGCAAAAAGTTTTAGGCGATTCCGACTTTGATTCCGATTCCGACTTTGATATAGACGATAGTTCCGAAGACATTAGCTCCGACGCTTGCGCTGTTTTAGCTATGCTTCCAGGAGCTACGATTGTTGTTGATAAAAATAACGACGTTTTGCGCGCAAGTTCACAAAGTTACACTCTTGGAGTTGTTTTAGACGATTCGATTGTTCAGCCGCGCGTTTTGCAAGCTGTAAATAACGTGCGTTTCTCTGGAGGCTATGAAAGCTTTGATTTAGTGACATTTACCCCCAAACAGTATGTAACAATTAGTGAAGATAATGATTTTTATGTAGATAATGTAGATAAAACTTCGTATTTGCAATCTTCGCCTGCTTTCAATTCTTCTTCAACACAATCTAGCGATTCCGCGTCTAATCCTTCTACAATTTCTAGACCTAATTGGCTTAATATTACAGTTGGAAGTGTTGGAGCCGGCAAAGTTGTTGTTATTATAAACGATTCCAGCGCGGAGCATCTTTTTGAGCAAACGCGAAACGATTTTATAAGCAATGTCTCCAATCAACTTATTAGCTCAACACGCATGATTTCCAGCCTTACTAATGTTTTGCAATGCAAAGATGTTAATGCAAGTCGTATTAAAGATATTGCTGCGTCTGCTCAAAAATCGTCTAAACACTTGGAACATATGTTAGAAGATTTGCTTCTTCTTATGCGAGCGCAAAGTCCTATTGATACTTCAAAAGCTAGTGTTGTAAACGTTTTGAAAGTGTTGGAAGATGTTAAAAATCTTGTTTCTGCTCTTTCGTCTAGTCAAAATGTTCGCGTAATTATTAAAGCAGATTCTTCACTTAACATTTTAGCGGATTCTAATCAAATAAGCAGTGCGATTAGAAAACTTGTTGAAAACGCTATTATCTATTCTCATAAAAATAGTGTTGTTGCGCTTTGCGCTTTAAAGTCAGAAGATAATAGATTTGCTGTTATTCGCGTTGTTGATTCTGGAATTGGAATCCCGCTAAAAGATCAGCCGCGTATTTTTGAACGTTTTTATAGATCGAGTAATCAAAATGACTTTAGTAAAGACGGCGTTGGATTAGGTCTTGCTATTGCTAAGCACGTGGCTCTTACGCATCACGGCAGCATAACATTGTGGAGCAGGCCTGGGCAGGGAACTACTGTTAATTTTGCTATTCCGCTTGCAAAGTAGTGAGCAAAGTAAGCCGCAAAGTAGGGCGCAAAGTCTTATGCAAAGTCTTGTTGCAAAGCTTGATTAGTAACTTATTTTCCTAATCTTCTATAATCCCAGCGATCAAAGTGTTCCCAGATTAAAAGCAAAATTCCAATTGCAAATCCGCTAAGGCAAATTACAGCAAAGAACCACAATAAAAAGTGTAAAATAGCAAGAACAACTGTGATTAATGATGCTATGAGCCAAATAATCGTTCCAGCCATAAATGCTTTGCACAAGTCTACTCGCAATGGCTTAGGCGCTTCTTTGCGCGCATCTGGATTAATAATCGGTGCTAGCTTCATATGATTAACCATACATCTTTGCGTGTTCAATATCAATTTTAAGAATTACATTGCGTATTGTGTTGCGTATTGCGTTGCGTATCCGTACCACATTGTATCCTTTAGATTTGTAAGTGTGAATTTGTGAATACATTTAGAAGATTTTAGGAGCGATTTTATGAAGCATGCTGAGCATGGTGCTAAAGCAAAGGGGCGGTTTAATTCGCCTTTTATGCTTTTTACCTCTGTGCGCGGTTCGCATGCATCTTCTAACAATCATCATGCATTTTCTAGCAATAATAGTGCAGCCGTTTTAGCAAATAATGGTGCTGTTGTAAGCCTAGAAAACGTAGATTTAGAGAACGTAAATCAAGAATTTGCTGTTTCGTTATCTCGTCGCCAGCTTCGTTTAGCACGTGTTGCTAAAGAACGTAAGAATCGCATGATTGTTTCTGCTTCTTTGTTTGCGTTAGTCGGAGCTGCTTTAACTTCTATGACGTTGAACAAGCCTAATAGCATTGATTCTTTGGCTTCTAAATCTTATTCTTCTAAGTTGAGTTTTGTAGACGATTCTTCTGCTCAAGCAGCATCTCGTTCGAGTATGCGAGAAAGCATTAATCGCGCTAATAAATATTTGAACTTTAGCAGTGCAGTTGCTGGCCTTGAATCTGATTTAAGCGCATTTTCTACTAAGTCTTCTCATAAGTCTAAGTGGGATTTGGGTTCTAATTCCGATTTTAAGGTGTCGGAAATGTCTAAGTCTGCAGCAAATAATCCGAATGTTGCTGTTTTCTTGGATTCAGACGCAAAGATTGTTCCATCTGGTTTTAATCCAAATCACGATTCTGGCGATTCAGGAAATGCTTACGAATTTAGCCAATGCACTTGGTGGGTTTATGTTCGCAGGCATCAGCTTGGCCTTCCAGTTGGCTCCAATATGGGAGACGGATGGATGTGGGGCTGGACTGCTCGCAAGCTTGGCTACTGGGTAGATAACACACCTCGTCATGTTGGAGACATAATGGTGTTTGGCCGTGGTCAGGCTGGAGTTAACCGCGCTTATGGCCACGTTGCAATCGTAGAAAAGATTAATCAAGATGGTTCTATAGAAACATCTGAATCTAGCGCCGAATATCATGGTAGAACTTATTCAAGAGCTGTTAGTGCTAAAGATGCTTCCGCTTTTGAGTTTATTCACTACTAATCTTTTAAGAGTTACTTGCATAATATTAGATTTATCAACTTTTGTTGGTTTATTATGCGTTTTTAGGTGCTTTGTATTGTTAACGTGTTAACATCGCTAATGATGGTTAAGCAAAAGTTTGAACAAAAGATTAAACAAAATAAGATTTTTTCTTCTATAGTTGCGGGAGCTGTATGCACAGCACTTCTTGCTACTATGGTTCCTTTTGCTTGTGCTTATGCAGAAGAGTCTGCAGTTACTTCTACGCGTTCCTTCCCGAAAGTCACATCTGTTAAGCGTGATTTATTAACAGAATCTACTTCTACAAGCGTTGATTCTAATTCACATTGGGGTGGGATTGAGTCTTTAAATGTTCCTCAAACTAAAAGTGCTGCAGAGTTGGCTGCTCAGGCTGCTGCTCAAGCGGCAGAGGAAAATGCGCGTAATGCTGCTCGCAATAATGATGGCGATTACGATTCCGCTGCAAGCCGTTCTGGTGCTAGAGGAACATCGCAAAGCTATTTTGTTGCTCCTCCAGATGGTTCTTCTACGTCGGCAATGCTTAATTTTGCTGCTCAATTCTTAAACAAAGTGCCGTATCGTTCTGGTGGAACAACTCCTGCTGGTTGGGATTGCTCTGGCTTTGTACAATACGTTTTTGCAAATATGGGTGTTTCTTTGCCTAGAACTTCTGGTGCGCAAGCAACAGTTGGCACAGCTGTTCCAAGTCTTGCTCAAGCAGCTCCAGGAGATATTATTGCAAATGGCACTCACGCCGCGATTTACGTAGGCAATGGAATGGTTATTAATTCGCAATATGGCGGAACAAAGTATAGTCCTATTCCTTACGTTTTTACATCTGCTTATTCCATTCGCCGAGTTTTCTAGCATAAGTTTTTGGCGTAAGTCGCAAGTTTTCTAGCGTTAGTTTTCTAGCGTTAGTTTTCTAGCGTTAGTTTTCTAGCGTTAGTCGCAAGTTGTTTTAGCAGAAATCGGCAATTGGCAAGTCATAAATAGCAAATCTTCTGTGTCGCGATAGACTCAAAACAATTAAACGGCTATTGTAGTATTTAAGCAAAGATTGCAAAATTCGCGCAATACTAGGAGGATCTAGATGACACAGAATGTTATTACACAAGAAAAAGCTGTTCTTGTAGGCGTTGATGGTTCTCATGCAAGCTATAAGGCTGTTTGGTGGGCGTCAAACTACGCTAAGCATGCTGGATTGCAACTTCAAATTGTTTGTGCATACTCTTTGCCAAGTTATGCTGCTGTGTCTTTTGACGCAACTTATACTGCCATCGGAGACGATAATGTTGCTCATCAAGACGCTCAAGAGATTCTTTCTAAAGCTAAAGCTGTAGCTTTAGAGCAGGGTGTGGATGCAACAACTTTGATTGTTACTGGCGACCCATCTTCTGTGTTTGTGGAGCTTTCTAGAAACTATCAACTTATTGTTATTGGAAACCGTGGCAAAGGCGGATTAGCAGAGCGTTTACTTGGCACAACAAGTTCTTCGCTTCCTGCATACGCTTATTGCCCAATTGTTGTTGTTCCATATACGGATGATGATGGTCAACGAATCCACTTGAACAATAAGATTTCTAAGATTGCTGTTGGCTCCGACGAGTCTAAGTGGGGATTAAAGGCACTTGAGATTGCTGCAGATTTGGCAGATAGTTGGAATGCTCAATTAGATGTGATTTCTGCTGTTCCTAGCGTTCAAGGAGCCGAGGGAGATACTGCAGTTATGGGATCTTATATGGAAGATCTTGACGAGCGTGTAAAGCCAATTTTGCAACGCTTGCCAAACTTAAAGATTCATCGTTCTGTAGTTCCTGGCTCTGCTGTAAACGCTTTGACTCAAGCTAGCTTAAACAACGATTTGGTTGTTGTTGGATCTAGGGGCAGGGGTGGATTTACTGGTTTGCTTCTTGGCTCGATTAGTCAAGGTTTGCTTCAGCATTCGTCTAGACCAGTGTATGTTGTTCCTCGCAAGTATGTGGAGCTGAGCGCTGCACAAGTGGCTCAGCAGGCTAAGGTAAGTAACGATACTAGTGCTATTGATTCTATAAGTGGTGTTCATAAAGTTGATGTTCCAAAGGCTGGTGTTGAAGAAGCTAAGCAAATTGAGCAAACAATCGATCCGCTTCACTAAAGTAGTAACGCTAAGTAGTAACACTAAGCGTTAAAACGTAAATCGCGTATAAGGCACTAATTGTGTTTTATACGCGATTTTTCAAACATACATATGCTAATATGCTTTTAGTTTTTCTTAAGCAAGAAACGCGCTCGTCTTGCCTCTCGAGCAGCGCGCTTTTTAGCAAGTTCTTGATTGTTAATGCTGATTGCGCGCTCATAAATCTTAATTAACTCTTGAGCTTGCTTTTTAAAGTCATTGTTTTTTGAATATTCAAGAACATTTGCTTTTAGCTGCTCTTGCTCTTCTTTGCTCATATTAAGAACGCGGCTAAACACTTGCTTAAAGTCTTCTTTAGAATCCCATTGGTATCCATTTTTGCCACTAATAATTTGATTTTCATTAGGAGCGTCGTGCTTAACAAGCGCAAATAAGCCAGAGGCCATTGCTTCCAGCATAGAAAGCGAGTGCATCTCTGATAGTGAAGCGGTAGTGTAGTAGTCCATTGCGTGCAAATATTTAGGAATTTGCGTGTGTTCAATAGGTCCTAGAAGGTAGATTCTATCTTCAAATCCTTTGCTTGCTACCTTATTGCGCAAGTCTTCTAGATCAGGGCCTCCGCCAATAACAACAAGTCGAGCTAAATCGCGAGGAAAATCACAATACATAAAGTTGTCAATCAACTCGCTAATGTTCTTTTCGGCTCCGATTCTTCCAACAAAAACAAACAGCTTTGTAGAATCTGCAATGCCGTATTTTTTACGGAATTCTTCTCTAAAAGCAATTCGTTCTGGTGTTGGCAAGAACTTTTTGTATTCAACAGCATTGCTAAGAACAACAACCTTTTTATCAACTTTTTGTCGGTCAATATAAGCTTGAGCCTTAGCAGACATGCTGGTAATAATTGTTGCGTTTTTAGAAAATCGCGTAAAATATTTTGCCGATATATTCCTAGAAAACTCAGTAAAATGCTTTAGACCAATGTAAAACAGGAATTTATCGTATTCGGTGTGTAGCGTGTAAACAACAGGAACATGCTCTTTTTTGGCCACTTCTAGGCCTATTTCTCCAATGCCAAATTCGTTTTGAATATGAATAACATCTGGTTTAAAGTTAATCGGGAACTTTTTGCGCATGTTTCCAATTGGAATTGCAACCCTATACTTGTAAAGCTTTTTCAAAAGAATGCCTGGAACGTACACAACGCCGTCTACAAGCTTGGTTTTACGCTGTTTTTCGGAGCCAACTGTAACAACAAGAACTTCGTGACCAAGTTCCTCGTACATTTTTTTAAGCATGTAGGATTGTGTTGCTACGCCGTTTATGTATGGTGGATACGTTTCTGTAAAAATCGCGATTTTCAAAGTTTCCTCCGATTACATAAATAGCTTACATAAATAGCTCTAACAACGTTAAAAGTTTAGCATTGTGTTTAGCATTGCGCCACAAATTGTGATTTTTTGCGTTTTTAGCGTTTTATATTTGGTGTTTTTAATGTTTTAGTGTCTTAGTGTCTTAGTGTCTTATATTTACTGTTACACGCACTTGTGCGCCACGTTCAAGAGTGTGCTTAACTGTGCAACCCTTGCTAATATGCTTTTCCATACGCTCTTTTAGTGCTTGTGCATCTTCGTTAGTTAGCGCAGGCTTTGCGCTTGTAGCGTCTACTGTTAAGTCTTCTTGGAATCTTAAGTAAGTTCCTTCTTCTGGGTCGTAAGTGCCATTTACAACTACGCGCGCGCCTTTTCCTTCTCCAATCGCATGCTCAACAGCGTATTGGCTGCTTAAAGCTGTGCAACCAGCTAGAGCTATTTGCATTAGTTCTACGGGAGAAAATTGCCCTTCGCCTTTGCCAAATTTTAGTGTTGCTCCGTCTTCGCTTTTTGCAATCCAAGAGCCGTCTTCTAAACGCTCAACCCATATTCTTCTAGACATTTTTGCTCCTTTGCATTTGTTGTGCTTAGCTAAAACAATTATATAGAGATGTACAGTATAAGTATATTTGCACATGCATTGGTAGTGTTGAATTTAGCTAATGATAGAATAAACGTATGGCTTTAACTCAACAAGAACTTGCAGATTTGCGCGCGCGCGTGCCGCAAAAACCAGTGTCAAATATTCCTACTCCTTACGAGGATTTGGTTAGAAAAATCTTTATGGAAGGCACATTAAAATCAGATCGCACTGGCACGGGAACAATATCTCTTTTTGGTCAGCAAATTCGCTTTGACTTAAGCAAGAGTTTCCCGCTTATAACAACAAAAACCGTGTTCTTTAAGGGGCTTGCGTACGAGCTTCTTTGGTTCCTTAAAGGCTCTAGCAATGTGCGTTGGTTGCAAGAAAACGGTGTGCATATTTGGGATGAGTGGGCAGACGAAAATGGCGATTTAGGGCCTGTTTACGGCGTTCAGTGGCGTAGTTGGCCAGCTCCAACCGCGCAAAATCCAAATCGCACAATCGACCAGATTGCAAACGTTATGGATCTTATTAAGAATCATCCAGATTCTCGTCGAATGATTGTTAGCGCATGGAATCCTGCAGAAGTAGAGAATATGGCTTTGCCGCCTTGTCACTCGCTTTTCCAGTTCTATGTTGCCGATGGCAAGCTTTCTTGCCAGCTTTACCAGCGTTCTTGCGATATGTTCCTTGGCGTGCCATTCAACATTGCGTCTTACTCGCTTTTAACAATGATGATGGCTCAACAAGCAGGATTAGAGCCAGGAGAGTTCGTTTGGACTGGTGGCGATTGCCATATTTACGACAATCACGTTGAGCAAGTGCTTGAGCAGCTTTCGCGCGAGCCTTACCCGTATCCGCGGCTTGAGATTCGCAAAGCTGATTCCATTTTTAGCTACGACTATAGCGATTTTAAGGTTGTTGATTATAAGCATCATCCTACGATTAAAGCTCCTGTAGCTGTGTGAGCTTTTGGTTGTTTGCTTGTTTGCTTTGTTTAGTGATTGATTAGTAGGCTTACGTAGGAGTTTTATGACTAACAATATTATGACTAACAATATTCCCGTTCGTTTAATTTGGGGGCAAGCATACGATTTTGAAGGCCGTACAGGCGCTATGGGTGTAAATGGCGGTATGCCTTGGCGACTTTCCCCAGATTTGCGCTATCTTAAGGCAATGACAATCTCTTGTCCAGTAATAATGGGTAGAGGAACTTGGGATTCTATGCCAGAAAAATTTAGGCCTCTTCCTGGTCGCGAAAATATTGTTGTTTCTAGGAATCCAGACTTTAATCCAAATGGAGCAAAAAGTTTTACAAAGATCGAAGACGCAATATGCTACGCAAAAAAGTGGATTGAAGATAATCCTATTGAGCATGTAGATTCTTTTGATTTGCCAAAAGATGGCAGAGCAATTTGGATTATTGGTGGCGGCGCAATCTTTAGAGAAGTGATTGAGTCACAAATTGTTGACGCATCTTATGTAACTCAAATTGACGCTAGAGTAGAAGCAGACACGTTTGCTCCAAACATTCAAAAACTTGTAGATGATGGATTGTGGAAAGTTGCGCGCGATGGCGATTGGCAGGAATCGCCTATAAAAGTTGGCGAAAAACAATTCAATACAAAATATAAGTTTATGGTTTATGAGCCAGTTAAATCTAAAAAATAAGCTAGATTAAGGATATGTATGGAATCTTTAAGCAAAATTCACGTAGATGCTAAGCATCCGTATGTTGTTATGACAGTTTGCACGGGGAATATTTGCAGATCTCCAATGGCAGAAATTGTTTTGCGTAACGAGTTTAAGCTTAGAGGATTAAGCGATGTTGTTGCTGTAAAATCGTGTGGTGTAAGCGACGAAGAATACGGAAATCCGATTGATAGGCGTGCGCAAAAAGAGCTTAAAAGTAGGGGATATTCTTTGCCATTAAGCCATTTTGCGCATAGGATTGAGCGAGACGAAATAGAAGAGACGAATCTTTTTCTTCCAATGACGGCTTCGCATATGCAATCTTTGCTTAGGATTATTCCGCCGCAAAAGCGTAGTCTTGTACACATGTATAGGTCTTTTGATCCGTCTTTAGAAAAGCCACAAGCTGGTCGCGAAGCTGTTTTAGATTTGGCAGACCCTTGGTATGGTGGTCCTAAAGAGTTTGAGATTGCAATGGATCAAGTGGAGGAGTGCGCTCCGTACATTGTTGATTGGGTTCAGTCGCGTATAACGCGTGAATAGTATTTGCATATAAATCGCAAGTAAAATCGCGTATAAATATATTAAAACCAGACGAACCGCTTGGAACGTCTGGTTTATTTTATACGAAAAAACTTAAGAATTTATTTTCCTCTTAAAGCTCTGCGGCTCACGCGTGGAGTATGAGTTGGGTCAATTCCCTTTGGAATTCCAAACCCTTGCTTTCCTTGCAAAGTGCGTAAACGGTCGTTTAGAATCGCAAGCTCTGTTTTAGTAAGGAAGAATCTGCGATTTGGATGAATTGCAGCAAGAGGAGCAAACTTGTGATTTGTAGGAATCAAAGTTTTAGACTTTAGAACTTTACTCCTTAAATCCTTAAGCTTAATTTGATTTTGGCCATTTCCAACGCAAATGCGGTAAACAGGAATATTGGATCCAGCTGTAACACTTTTAATAGCATGCTCTTGGCGTTCCATAGCATGAGTTAGGCGTTCGTAATTGCCTTCTCCAACAAGAAATATTCCGTTAAAACCAGTTCCACGCCAAATTGCATCTTTGGTGCGAGGATCAACCCATACTGGCTGTTGTGGGAAAGTAAAACCGCCTTTATTGATTGCGCTTAAAATTCCAGCTGCAGCTCCAGGTTTACCTTCTAGTTTTGCGTATCCAACTTTATCTGCGCGCTTTGTTAGAACAACAGTAAAAAGCAAAAGACCAAGCATAAGCGCTGTTACAATCATCATAATCCACGTAAAAATGGACCAGCGTAAAATAGCGCCAGCTATAACGCATAACACTACAGGGGCTACAAAAGCCAAGCCAAGCCAAAGCGGAAGCTGCTTATCTTCTGTATACGTGTACTTGTAAATGCGCACAATTTGTGAAATCATGCCCGATTTCTTAGTGTTCTTTGACTTTTCGTTTGCCATTTTGCGTTTATCCCCTATACGATATTCGCGTTAATTTTGTTTGTGCTTATTGCAAGGTTTTCTACAACGGGTTTACTACCACATTTGTGCAACTATTACTTAAGTAGCCTTAAGTAGCATGCTACAAACACACATTTCTATAAATCATATCTTTGTTGGTATACTAGCGTTTTACTTTGGCCAATTACCGCGTTTTGGCGTGCTCGGCTTTGGTAGCCTCCATCTGCGCATTTGTATTGCGCGACTGCAAGCATACATTGCAGACCTAGAGCTTTTAGCAACAGCAGCCTGGCCGTACCTTTTAACAAGTTCTTTTCTAAGTTTTCGCCACATTATTAAAACGTCAATAATCGCAGCAAAAAGATACGCGTAAAGAATAATCGCAAGCGCAAAATAAAGAGCAATATACTTAGTAGACAAGAAGTTTTGTGTAAAGAAGATGCAAATCATAATTACGATTGCGAATGGAACGAAAAACTCGCCAATATTAAAGCGTGCATCTACGTAATCGCGAATATAAACTCTCCAAGGAAGCTGCTCCGACTTTGGCATATGCGCTAAATCGCCATTTTTCATAGCTTCGTATTGTGCGTTTTCTCTTTCGCGCAATCGTGCTCGCGCAGCCTTTGCGCTAGCTTTTCTATCGGTTGGAACTAGCGGCCTAAGATTTTGCGCTGCAGCTTCGCTTTGCTTTGGAGTTGGAGCGTTTTTTGTGCGAGTTTTTGCCTTATTTTCTACTTTATTTTCGCTATTTTCATTGGCTGCTGATTGATTGCCATTTTGCGCATTATTATCAGCATCTTTTTTTACAAATGGATTCCATGTCATGTTTGCAGATTACCCAACAGACTAGACGCGTTCCATAGATTTTGCTGGCTGTTAATGTTGTTAATAGTGTGATAGTGGTTAGATAGTAGTTAACTGCTTGACTATTTGTTTTGGCTATTTGTTTTAAGGAGATTTGTATGGCTAATCTTAATGTGGAAGATGTTAAGAATCGTGTTAGCGCTGCGTGGAATGATGTTATATCCGTTCTTAGTAAAAAGATAGAGCTTGGAGCTGTTTCTGCTAAAGGCATTACTGGGGATCATATGCGCGCTTCGGCTGAATACGTTGCTGGAGTATTGCGCGAAGTGGGCGTTGATGCTCGCGTTGAGCAGTCTCAAAATCCAGATGGCACTCCAGGCGCATTCGAGGTTGTTGGATCTAGAATTGTAAATCCAAATGCTCCAACTGTTTTGCTCTACGCTCATCACGATGTTCAGCCTGTTCCAGATGCAAGCGAGTGGAACACGAATCCTTTTAAAGGAACCGAGATAGATGGGCGCTTGTATGGTCGCGGCAGCGCGGACGATGGCGGCGGAATTGCCATTCACTACGGTGCTTTGCGCGCTTTAAGTGAAGATTTAGGCGTAAACATTAAAGTGTTTATTGAAGGCGAAGAGGAGATGGGCTCTCCAAGCTTTATTCCTTTTATTGAGTCTCACAAAGATGAGTTTGAATCCGATGTAATTATTGTTGCAGACTCTGGAAATTGGTCTGCAGAAATTCCAAGCCTTACAACTAGCTTGCGTGGAAACACTACTGTAGACGTTAAGGTTAAGGTTCTTAATCATCAAGTTCACTCGGGTCAGTTTGGTGGACCTATTTTAGATGCATACACGCTTGCTTCAATGCTTGTTGCTTCTCTTTACAACAAAGACGGCGATTTGAATGTTCCTGGAATTGAATCGCAAGAGCCTGTTGGTGGCTTGCAACGCGATTTAGACGAGTCGCAAGTTAGAGCCGATTCTTCGGTAGTGGATTCATACAAGCTTGCAGGAACTGGATCTTTGGCTGCACGAATGTGGACTAAGCCAAGTTTGACTGTTATTGGAATGGACGCTCATCCAGTAGAGGAAAGCTTTAACGTTATTGCTCACGAGACACGCTTGCGACTTTCGCTTAGAACTGCGCCTTGCCAGCGTCCTGAGGAAGCACAAAAAGCATTGAGTGACTTTTTGGTTAAAAATGCACCGTTTGGCGCGCAAGTAACTGTAGAGCCTCTAGATAATGGCATGGGTTGGGCTATGGATCCAAATGCTGTTGCAACTAAAGATGCGCTCGCATCTATGAAAGACGCTTTTGGTGTGGATCCTATTAATAAGGGCGAAGGTGGTTCGATTCCATTTATTCCAGAATTGCAAAGAATCTTCCCTAAAGCTCAAGTTTTGGTTACAGGTCCAGAAGATCCAAAGTCTAATGCTCATAGCCCAAACGAGTCGATTTCTCTTTCTGGCTTGAAGTCAAATATTGTAACGGAAGCTTTGCTTCTTAGCCGTTTAGCGAAGTAATAAAGCAGTGAAGTAATATTGTAAGTTCTAACTCGCGCATAAAGTACCTAGGTATATGAATTTTGATGGATTTTGTGCGCGAGTCTACACAATGCCGTAAAATTTTCACTCGACACGGGTGCTTTGCGTTAATTCGTAAAGCTGAGAGAAACCGCTTGAACGTGAATCCAGGTAATACTGGCGCACGGAGATCTGTTTTTCCCGTGCCTAAAAGTAAAAAGGCACAATCATGTCAACAAGCGTCTTCTATGCATATAGCAATTAAATGCTGTATGCTGTTTAGATTTTTCTAAGCAAGTAGGCGTTTTGGGATTGTAGGATTTGCTAAGATTCTAAGATTTGTTAAGATTCTAAAAATCTATAGTAAAGTCTAATAATCCTAAAAATAATTTAATAAATAATTAAATAAAAATCATTGCCATAAAGGATTTGCTATGCCCGATGAATCTAAAACGCAGGTTTTGAACAATACTAACCAGTACAAAGCTGAAACTTTCCTTCCATCGGCTTTTAGTGCTGCTCAGTTGCGTTTTGAGAATTGGGGTTATCGTCATGCCTCTCGCAAAGCGTTTGCTGTTCGTGGTTTGAACCTGACTATTGAAGCAGGGCAGAGAGTATTGCTATTAGGAGCATCGGGCATAGGCAAGTCCACTATTCTTGAAGGTGCTGCTGGATTAATCGGCAGCGATATTATTCTTAAAAGTGATTCAAACGATAAAAATAGTAACTCTTCTTCGCATAATGTTTTAGTTGAAGACGAAGATGGCGGAGTGAGTGAAGGCGCAGTATTTGTAGACGATGTACCAGTTCATAAGGCTCGCGGACGCGTTGGTTTAGTTTTACAAGACCCAGAATCTCAAGCGATTTTTCAACGTTTAGGAGATAACGTTGCGTTTGGTCCAGAAAACATGAATGTTCCGCGTAAAGAGATTTGGAATATTGTTGACGAAAGTCTTAAAGAGGTTGGCTTAGATGGCTTGCAACTTCATCGCTCTACTGCACATTTAAGCGGTGGTCAAATGCAGCGATTGGCTCTTGCTGGTGCGTTGGCAATGAAGCCTAGTGTTCTTCTTTTAGACGAGCCTACAGCAAATCTGGATCCAGACGGCGTTGAGCAAATTGTTTCAGCAGTTGGAAAAGTGCTCGACGATACTCATGCAACAATGGTTCTTGTTGAACATCATGCTCAACCTTGGATTGATTTAATTGACCGAGTAATTGTTTTGGGGCTTGAAAATAGCGGTAATAGCGGTAATAGCGAAGATAACAAAAACTTTGTTCACGATGATGATATTGCAAGAGACGAGAGCGCTAAAACAGTAATCGTAGCTGACGGAACTCCAGACGAGGTGTTTAATCGCAAGGATCTTGACTTTGAAAATCTTGGAATATGGCTCCCGGATAAGTATAAGGATTCAAAAAATCGCAATATAGGTAGGATTCATGTTGAAGGAGAGCCTGATTGCGATCCTTCTGTAGGAGATGGGAAAGTAGTTTTATCTACAAAAAACCTTGCGATTAGTCATACGGATACTCCAATAGCTAAAAACATTAATCTTGAATTTAATTCTGGCCAAATAACGGCTTTGGTTGGCGCAAATGGTGCTGGAAAATCAACTTTGTCTCTAACTTTGGCAGGATTAATTCCGTCAATAGAAGGCGAAGTTGTAGCAAGCGAGGAACTTTGTAAAGATTTAGACTCAAGTGATCCTATAAAGTGGAAGTCAACTGAACTCGCTAAAAGAATATCGTATGTTTTCCAAAATCCAGAACACCAATTTGCTTGCGGAACTGTTTTAGAAGAGGTTATGTTAGGCCCTATTAGAACAGGCATGAGCGAAGAGGATGCTCGAGCAAAAGCTAAAGAATTGCTAGAGCGATTCCGATTAGGCAGATATGCCAACGCCAATCCGTACACGCTTTCTGGAGGAGAAAAGCGCAGGCTTACAGTTGCTGCATCTTTGGCTGCAGCTCCAAGGGTTTTGATTTTAGATGAGCCAACTTTTGGCCAAGATCGAAAAACGTGGATGCAAATTATAAAGCTGATTGCAAGCCTTAGAGCAGACGGCGTTAGCGTTATTGTTGTTACTCACGATAAAGAGCTAGTAGACGCTCTGGGCGCGCGTTTGGTTGAACTTTTGCCAGTTAACAATGATAAGAATAGTGATTCTAGAGATTTATCAGATTTACAAGAATCGCAAGCAAAAGAAGCTTTGGAATCATCGCAAAGCTTGTCTTCTACAACTAATTCAACGAATATTTCTCGAATAAAAGTTAGCGCCGTAAATAAGCGTGATGAGAAAGAAAGAGCCGCAAGTTGCTCGCCATTTTTGGCTTCTCTAAATCCTGTTTACCGCATGCTTGGAGCTTTTATGCTTTCCATTCCTTTGCTGTTTACTCTTGATTGGCTTTCTTCGACTATTGCACTTGTTTTAGAGTTTATAATTTTATGGATTGTTGGAATGAGTCCTTGGCGTGTTGTTAAGCTTTCTTGGCCTGTTTGGGTTGGTGCGCCTGGATCTGCTCTAGCAGTGTGGTTATACGGTAAATCTGGCGGCCAAACGTTGTTTGAGTGGGGAATTATTCACGTAAGTGAGCACTCAACAACTCTTGCAATTGCAACGTTTATTCGTATTTTGGCTATTGGTGTTCCTGCAATTGTTACTGTTATTGGTATTGATGCTACTGATTTAGCAGATGCTTTTAGTCAAGTTATGCATTTGCCAGATAAGTTTGTTTATGGCGGATTAGCGGGAATGAGGCTTTTTAGCGTTTTGCAAGACGATTGGGCAGCTCTTACTGCTTCTAGAAGATCTCGCGGTCTTGGAGACGATAGTAAGATTCGCGCATTTATGCCTCAAGCTTTTGCGCTTCTTGTTCTTTCGATTCGTAGGTCTAGTACTTTGGCAACAGCAATGCAAGCGCGCGGTTTTGGTGGAGAAAATCCAAGATCTCATGCACGCATAAGTTACGTAAATAAGCGCGATTATGTGTTTATGGTTGTGTGCTTAATTATTCCTGCAATTGCATTAATCGCAGCTGTTTACTACGGTACGTTTGCGCTTCTTGGCGGAAATTAATTTTTGTGGAAGTTAATTAACGCAAAACGTGGGCTTAATGGGATTCGAACCCACGACCTTCTGCTCCGGAGGCAGACGCTCTATCCACTGAGCTACAAGCCCGCAACTTGTGAAAGTATACACGTTGCTAGGGATTGAGATTGTTTTATATAAGCTTAGACATGCGTTTTATGCGCTTACGGCGTTTTGCCTGGAATTGCGCCGATTTAAGTATGGGTATTTTTACGTGTTTTGTGTGATTTTTTGCTAATTTTATCTTTTTGTTTGCATTTGTACTTTTATAGTGTTAGCATCGAACACAACACAAACGCATATCGTAAATTTTACGGTGTTAGGTTTGTGATTGACCACATAGGCATTTAGCTTTGCAGCTAAAGTATTTAAGGAGGCGGCTATCATGCGTAACATGAATGCTCAAGCTCGCGATACTTTTGATGCTGCTCGTATGTGGTGGTGGCAGACTTCTCTTTGGCGTAGTTTACTCTAAAGTTTTAGAAGCTGCTTGTTTAGGCTTATAAAAGACCTCTAGGGTAAACCTAGGGGTCTTTTTTATATCCTAAAACGCAAAATCTATTTGGTTTTAATCCAAATCTAAAACAATCTAAAACCAATAACAATTTACAAACCAACAACAATCTAAACCAAAATTGTTGAAAAACAAACAACGTAAAAATTTACGTAAAGGAGAAAATCATGAATCAAGAGTCAACTAACGTAGAAGCTACCAACACAGAGCAAGCATCTGCACAGTCCGAAATTAATCAAGCAGCTACTTTGCTAAAAGGCGTAAATGTTAAAAAGCACGCTTTAGATATTACGTCTTTAGTCTTGGTTGCTGTTCTTTTTGCAGCAGGATGCATTCTTGACTTTACAGTTGCAAAGTCGCTTTCGATTGGAAATATTCAGCCAGAGTTTGTTATTGCATCGTTCTGCTTGTCTATTTTGCTTGTTCGACCAAATGTTATTCAGGGTGCGATTATTGGCGCTTTGGCTGCTACTTTGATTCAATTTAACACTTCGATTCCTGGTCTTGAATACGCTTGCGATATTCCAGCAGCAATTATTATGACGTTAGCGCTTATGGGATATCTAAAAGCTTTCCCTAAGGATGCTGCTAGAAAGTTCAGCGTGTTCCCGTTTATATCTACGTTTGTTGCAACTGTTATTTCTGGAATGATTTTTGCAACAATCGCATCCTTATTTATTCTTCACTCTCCAAACACGATTCTTGTTATGCTTCCAATTATTTTGGGAACTGCTGTGTTTAATGCTGTTGTTGTTGAAGTTCTTTACACTCCAATTCGACTCGTTTTGCACAAGTAAGCACAAGTAAATCGCCATTGAAAATGAGAAATAAATTAACTTGAATCAACGTAAGCAAATATAAACAAACATAAATGAATGTAAGTAAACATAAATAAATATCAAAAGTCGATAATTAAAACTTGATTATCGCAACATAAAGGAGAAGATTATGAATCAGGGAATTAACGAACATGCAGGTAGCATGATCAATGCTGTAAGTGTTAAAAAGCACGCTTTAGATGTTACGTCTTTAGTGTTGGTTGCTGTTCTTTTTGCAGCAGGATGTATTCTTGACTTTACAGTTGCAAAAGCACTTTCAATTGGAAACATTAAACCAAACTTCTTAATCGCATCGTTCTGTCTTGCGATTTTGCTGGTTCGCCCAAATGTTATTCAGGGTGCGATTATTGGTGCTTTGGCTGCTACTTTAATGCAATTTAACGCATCTATTCCTGGTCTTAATTATGTTTGCGATATTCCAGCAGCAATTGTTATGACTTTGATGATTATGGCTTATATTCACGTTTTCCCTAAGGATGCTGCTAGAAAGTTCAGTATTTTCCCACTTATAGCAACTTTTATAACTACAGTTGTTTCTGGTTTAATATTTGCATCTACTGCATCTTTCTTTGTTCTTCATTCTCCTAAGACGATTCTTGTTATGCTTCCAATCATTTTTGGAACTGCTGTGTTTAATGCTGTTGTTGTTGAAGTTCTTTACACTCCAATTCGACTCGTTTTGCACAAGTAGCACAGTTTGTGTTTGCAATATGTACTACGCAATATGTGTTAGGAATGTTTGGTAAATTATATAATCGTTAGATAATAATCAATAATTAGTAATCAATTTATTGGTTTTAAGAGTTAGGAATTATTGTGCCTTTGCTTGAGTTAAAAGATGTGTCTTTTAAGTATGTGAATCGGAATAAAGATGATTCTTTAGACTCTTCAAAGGCACAAGATTCCACTTTTGCACTAAAAGATGTGAGTCTTAGCATAGAGTCTGGCGAATTCGTTGGTATTATTGGCCCTTCTGGGTCTGGAAAAACAACGCTTGCTTCGCTTTTTTCTGGCGCGATTCCGCATCATTATTCTGGCGAACTCTTAGGAAGTGTTAAGATTGCTGGTCAAGACACTAAAAATCTTGCTTTAACTAACATTGCTTGCTTAATTGGATCTGTTATTCAAGATATTGATGCGCAAATGGTTGCTGCAAATGTGGAAGATGAGATTCTTTTTGGCTTAGAAAATTTTGGTGTTGCGCATAGCGAAATACCAAGTCGAATAGATGAAGCTTTGCAAATTGTTGGAATTAGTGACTTGCGTAACCGCGATTTAGACACTCTTTCTGGAGGTCAAAAGCAGAAAGTTGCGATCGCTGCTATTCTTGCGCTAAAGCCTAAAGTTATGGTGTTAGATGAGCCTACGTGCGCTTTAGACCCTGTTTCTTCTAAAATGATTTTTTCGATTCTTAAAGATTTGAACAAGAATTTTGGAATAACGGTTGTTGTAATTGAGCAAAAAGTGGCGCTTTTAAGCGAGTATTGCAAGCGTTTAGTTGTGCTTTCTAATGGCACTTTGTCGCTTGATTTGCCTGTTAGCAAAGCGCTAAAAAACATGGATTTGCTTTATTCTATTGGAATAAATTATCCGCGCACTACGCATTTGGTTAATGATCTACAGCGTGAGAATGTTTGCTCTAAAAGCGATTTGCCTGTGTCTGTAGAAGATACGGTAAATACTATTGTTAATACGATTAATAGTAGAAAATCTTTGACTTCACATGTTGATTCACATAGTGAATTTGATAGTAGTGAATACGATTCAAATAAATCGACGGTTGCTGGCGACTTTTCCAATGAGTCGCAATCTTCCACACAATCTTCAGCACATCAGCCGGAGCAAAACACTTCTCCATGTCTTTCGCTTAAAAACGTTAGTTTTTCCTACCCAAGTGGCATTAGTGCGCTAAAAAACGTGTCTTTTGAAGCTTACGCTGGGGAGCTTGTAACTCTTGTTGGAAGAAATGGCGCTGGAAAAACAACTGTTACTAAGCTAATCAACGGTTTGCTTAAGGCGAGCAGTGGCAACATTTTTATTGATGGTAAAGACACTAGCAACATGAAGATTAGCCAAATTGCTCACTATGTTTCTACGCTTTTCCAAAATCCAGATCGTCAGCTTTGCAAAGATACTGTTTTAGAAGAAGTAGCGTTTAGTTGCATTCTTTTAGGAGAGTCTGTTAAAGATGCTAATGATCATGCAATGCAAGTGATTGAAAAGCTAAATCTAGATCCTAAAGCAAGCCCATTTATGCTTTCTAGAGGCCAGCGTCAAATGGTTGCTTTGGCTGCAACTGTTGTAACTAAACCTAAGATTCTTGTTTTAGACGAGCCAACGTGTGGCTTAGACTACATGGAATGCTTGCGCATTATGCAAGTTGTAGAAGACCTTAGAGATCACGGTTGTTGCATAATAATGGTTTGCCACGATATGGAAGTGGTTCTTGACTTTGCAACGCGTTTAATCGTAGTAAACGATGGCAAAATTCTAGAAGATGGAAGCATAAGTTGCGTTTTTGAAAACAATGCGATTTGCAAAGAAGCTGCATTATGTGCTCCACTTTTGTGTGCTGTATCTCAAGGCTTAGTCAAAAATGGTTTTGATGCGTGCAAAGGCTTGTATAAAAGGGATATGTTGGTTGATGCTCTTAAAAAGAGTAGCAATTTGTAAAGCAAGGTGTAATTATGCAAACTAAAATCTTAACGTATAACGAAGGCTCAACTTTGCTTCACAAAGCAAATCCTATTGCAAAGCTCATATTAGCTGTAAGCGTTGTTGTGTCTGCTTTTATAGCTCAACAATTTAGCATTCTTGTATTTATTGCAGTTCTTATTCTTGCTGGCATGGCTATGGCTGGTATTCTTAAAGCGCTGTTTCCTCTTGTGCGCGCAATGCTTATTCTTGGCGTTGTAATGTTCTTTTTGCAAACAGTTATTGCTCAAGGCGGAAACTACATGTTCTTATGGTTTAGCACAAAGGGAATTTCTGTTGCATTGCGAGCATCTTTAAGACTTTTTTGCTTTGCATTGCCTCTTGTAAGCGTTCTTAGCATTACAAAACTAAATGATTTAGCTAATGCGGTTGTTCAATACTTACACATCCCATATTGCTATGCTTTTACAATCACTACAGCTGTGCGATTTGTTCCTATTTTTGCGTACGAGATGTCTCAAATTACAGAAGCTCAAATGGCAAGAGGAGTGGAGTTCGATACAAAGAATCCTTTCAAAAAGATTAAGCTTATGATGCCTTTGATTGTGCCTCTTTTAGTTTTGTCTGTTCGTAAAGCAGATAGCTGTGCGCTGGCTGCAGAAGAGCGAGGATTCTATTTGCGCACACGTAAGTCTTCTTTTAGAAAATATCCTTTTGGCTGGCGTGGATTTGTTCTTCTTGTTATATCTGTTTTAATGATTGCTTTGCCAATTCTTGCGTCTATGTTTGCTCCACAAATAATCTAAAATAGTCTAAACTAATCTAGAATCAATTAAAAAATTCTAGAATTTAGGCGATTTTAATGACTAATATTAAGTTTTGGCTTAAAGGTGCAAGACTTTATACTCTTCCAATCGGAATTGTTCCAGTTGTTATGGCAATTTCGATTTTTGCAAGGTATTTATTTAGCGGTCAAATACTTGTAAAGACCTATAATGTTGAGAATTTTGTTTTGCAAGCGTTTTTGTGTTTGTGTGTTGCTGTTTTTATGCAAATTTCAGTAAACTATGCAAACGATTATTGTGACGGTTTGCGCGGATTAGATAATCAAAGGTCTAAGAGAGATGTAAGCGTAAAAAACAAAGCGTTGTGCGATGTGTCTTGGAGACTTGCAAACGCTGGTATTAAGCCAAAATCGGTTTTGTATGCTGCTTGCATATCTGCTCTAATATCGTGCGTTTTTGGACTAGTTATTACGATTAGAAGTGGAATTTGGATGTTTATTCCTCTTGGATTAATTTGTGTTATAGCAGCTTGGTTTTATGCAGGAGGATCACATCCATACGGATATAGGGGTTGGGGAGAGCTTAGTGCGTTTTTGTTCTTTGGACCTGTTGCGTTTTTGGGAACATTGTGTGCTCTTTTTTATGCAAGTGGTTTTTCTAAAGACTCAATAACTGCAGCAAGCATTGAGCAAATTGTTTTTTGCGTATTATTATCTTTTATTCCAGGCGGATTTTCTGCTTGCCTTATGATGATTAACAATTTAAGAGATATAGAAAGCGATACGCAACATAAAAAGATTACTGCAATGGCTTTGCTTGGCAAACGCAAGGGTAGTGTTGTATTTACTTGTGTTGCTGTTTTAGTGGCGATTTTACAATCATCTTATGTGCTCTTATATGTGTTCGCTTCTCGATTTATAGGTGTATTTTTAAGCATTGATAACCCTTATAAAACTGTTTTCGCGTTAAGCAATACATTATTTAATAATGGTGTGTTTGTTGTTTCTTGCATTCTGTTACTATTGATTACTTGCGTGTTTATTAAAAAAGCGTGCTCGCTAATATACGCAGTTATTAATGGGAATTATGCTAGTGCTTTTCCATTGTGCGTACAGTTAGCAATGCTCGGTGCTTTGACTTTTGTATTGTCATTATTTGCATGTGCTTTACCGCATTAAAAAGCGGTTTGTAGCGTATTTTTATACACGCATGCGAGTAAAATCGTTGGCAACGCGCACAGTGTGCTTTTGGTGTTTGTGCATAAAACTTGCATGATGCTAGCCTAAAAATAAACGCAAAGATGGCGAGTATGAGTATTAAGTGTGCGAATGTATGTGTTAGTGGAATGCATAGCGCTGTTGCCTTGTGTTTTGGTAAGGAAATGAGGTTAGAATGTCGGCTGAAAACAGCGATGAAGAGATGGGGAATGCGCCTGTTGTGCTTACAGATGATGAATTGCGTAATGCATATGAATCGTCGAATGGCGTAGAAAGCAATAATAAAAATAGCGAGCAAAAAGAAAACAGCGTTAAAACTGTTGTTGTTGCAGAAGATGAAGCAGTAAACCGTATGGATCTTGTAGCAATGCTAGAAGATAACGGATATAAGGTTGTTGGTCAAGCTGCAAATGGGCAGGAGGCTATTGACCTTACTCGTGAAAATCGTCCAGACGTTGTTTGCATGGACGTTAAAATGCCTGGTGTGGATGGAATTCAAGCGGCTGCTACGATTTGCGACGAAAATATTGCACCTGTTGTTATGCTAACTGCTTTTTCGCAATCGGACTTAGTTAAGCGCGCTACTGGCGCTGGAGCAATGGCGTATGTTACAAAGCCTTACGAAGAGTCAAAGCTTTTGCCAGCTCTAGAAGTTGCAATGGGCAGATTTAGCGAGATTAACGATTTGCTCGATAGTGTTGAACGTACAGAAAACAAGCTTCAAGATGCTCAAGATCAGCTTCGTAAAGCAGAAGAAAAGCTTAAGAAAGCAGAAGATACTCTCGAAGAGCGCAAGCTTGTAGATAGAGCAAAAGGCTTACTTATGGATAAAGCTGGGTTCTCGGAGCAGGGTGCTTTCCGTTGGATCCAAAAAACTTCTATGGATCAGCGTATTCCAAAGAAGCGTCTTGCGTTGGCTATTATCGCTAAGTATGGCGAAGAAAAGCCATCTGACGAAGCGTAGTAAGTCAAAATAATTTTGATAATCGCGGTTTCTTGCGCGAGCTATGCATAAATAATTTCAAAAGTTTATTTTATAAAAAACGCAGGTGGGTGTTAAGTGGATACCAGCATCGTTGCAAACGAGGATTCTTTGAATAATGAGGATTATAAGGGAACGTTGTTGGTGGTAGATGGCCACTCACTTGCGTTTCGTGCTTTTTACGCAATATCGGCAGATAATTTTTCCACAAAATCTGGTTTTGCTACTAATGCAATATGGGGCTTTTCTACTATGCTTTCGCAAGTCATAGAAAAAGAGAAGCCAGATAAGCTTGCGGTTGCTTTCGACGTTAAAGGTGGAACTTTTAGAAACAAGCTTTTGCCGCAATATAAGGGTACTCGTGAAGCTGCTCCAGAAGAACTTATATCTCAGTTGCCCGTTATTCAAAAAATGCTTAGTGCGTTAGGTGTTAAGTACATTACAAAGCAGGGCTACGAAGGCGACGATATTATTGCTACTTTGGCAACTATGGGTGCTAATGCTGGTTATAAAACGCTTGTGCTTTCTGGAGATCGCGATGCTTTTCAGCTAATTAATAACACTATTAACGTGCTGTACCCAGGCAGGCATTTTAAGGATCTAAAGCAAATGGATCCTAATGCGATTGTTGAAAAATACAATGTTACGCCTAGTCAGTATTCAGATTTAGCAGCATTGCGCGGGGAAACGTCTGATAATATTCCAGGAGTTCCAGGAGTTGGAGATGGTTATGCTGCTAAGTGGATTAATCAATTTGGCAGTCTAGAAGGCATTATTGAAAACGCAAGTCAAATCAGTGGTAAAAAAGGCGAGTCTTTACGAGAAAGCATTGATCAGATTCGATTAAATAAAAAAGTTAATACTCTTGTTAAAGATTTAGACCTTGGAGTTAGTGTTAACGATCTTGATTTTGGCAATGTAAACGCTGCGTCTGTTGGAGAGCTGTTCGAAAATCTTGAATTTGGTACACGTACTAGAAGAAAGATTCTAAAAGAGTTTACGCGCGGGAGCAAAGAGCTTTTAGATGAGAATATTAAAACAATGATTTCTGCTGGAAGTGCGCATGCAGAAAATAGTGGTTCTACGGAATCAAATGATTCAGATGATATAGAAGACGTTAAAGCTCTGTTAGATAAAATAAACGTGCATAATATTAATTCCGAGTCTGATGCAGATAATTGGATTAGTATTGCAAAATCTTGTGTTGCGGATTCTTGCGACTTTTCCGACTCGTATATAAATAGTGCAAATCTTATAAGAAACGACTTAGAATGCGCAAAAACAATAAAAGAGCATAAAGAATTAGTAGTATTTGCTGTAGAAGAAAAAAACAACACTAATCAGTTTGGTATTTTTGCAAAAGCATTAATAATCCTAGCTGGTAACGACGCTGCAATTGTGTATGCAAATGTTCTTAATGAAAATAGCGGAATCGCTTCTAAACTAAGAGATTTTATAAAAAAGCATGAGTCTTCAGTTGTTTTGCATGATTATAAAAAGCATATTGCTCTTTTAGCGTCTCTAAGAGTCGTAGAAGATAATTATTCTTTTAGCCCACTAGTCGACACTCGTTTAGCATCTTACTTAATTGAGCCAGATTTTAAGAACGAAAATCTTTGCGATATGGCTGAGCATGTTTTGAATATTCATATAGGCTCTTCGCAATTAAACGATGAACCGACGCAAGGCAAACTTGATTTTGATATTGATAGCAGCCAAGATTCTAAAGAGCAATATTCGCAAAGTCAAGATAACAAAGAATTAGAAGAAAGCATGCTAGAAACAGCTTTGACTATACGTTTGCTTTCTAAACAATATGCGAAAAAGTTGGATGAGCGCAAGCAAACTGGCTTAATGATAGACGTTGAAATGCCTGTTTCTAGAGTTTTAAGGAAGATGGAAGATACGGGCGCTGCTGTAGATATGCTACGACTTGCGTCTATGAAAGATAATTTTGCAAGTGAAGCGAATTTTGCTCAAAAAATGGCGCTAGACGTTGCAGCTAAGCCAATAAATTTGCAAAGTCCTAAGCAAATTCAGCAATTGCTGTTCGAAGACATGGGTCTAAAGCCTACTCGTAGAACAAAAAGTGGCTCATATACTACTAATGCAGAAGCTTTACAAGCGTTGTATGCAAAAATTGATCCAGATGAAAAGTCAAGTCAATTTTTAGGCGCTTTGCTTAAGTATCGAGAAACTAATAAATTAAAGCAAATTGTTCAAAGCCTTATTGATGCTGCAAGATATAAAGACGGTAGGATTCACACAACTTTTGAGCAAACTATTGCTGCTACTGGTCGATTAAGTTCTTCGGACCCAAATTTGCAAAATATACCAAACAAGAATGTTGATGGTAGGGAGATTAGAGCGGCTTTTGTTCCAGGAAGAGACTATGAGCAGCTTATGAGCTGCGATTATTCGCAAGTGGAACTTAGAATTATGGCTCATGCTTCTGAAGATAAAACGCTTATTGATGCTTTCCAGTCTGGTGTTGATTTTCATAAGTTTGTAGCGAGCTTAGTTTATAGGATTCCAATAGAGCAAGTTAGTGCAGATCAGCGTAGCCACGTTAAAGCAATGAGCTACGGGTTAGCGTATGGACTCAGTACGTATGGTCTTGCAAAGCAACTAGGAATTAGTCCTGCTGCTGCAGAAGTTCTTAAAGAAAAGTATTTTAATACTTTTGGTGCAGTACACGACTATTTGGAGTCTTTAGTAGATAAAGCTAGAAAGCTTGGATACACTCAAACAATGTTTGGTAGAAGAAGATATTTCCCAAAGTTAAATTCTACGAACAGGGCATCTAGAGAAGCTGCAGAACGAGCTGCTCTAAACGCTCCTATTCAGGGAAGTGCTGCAGACATTATGAAGCTTGCAATGATTAGAGTAGACGATGATTTGCGAAAAGCTAATGTTAAGAGTCGCGTGATTTTGCAAATCCACGACGAACTTGTTCTTGAGATTGCTCATGGCGAGGCGGATGTTGTAGAAGATATTGTTAAAAATGCTATGGAACATACTGTTGAGCTTTCTGTTCCGCTTAGTGTTTCTACTGGAGTTGGTGCTGATTGGCAGCTTGCTGCGCATTGATTTTGTTTGTGAGAATTATTGTAAAGACCACTGTAGGATTATTGTAAAGGTGTGAATATGGCAACTTTGGGTGATATTGTTAAGGTTTTAGAAGACTTGTATCCTCTGTGTCTTGCTGAGCCTTGGGATAATCCAGGATTAATCGTTGGAAATCCTTCGCATAAAGTTAATAAAATTATTTGCTTATCGGATCCAACTTTAGAAGCTGTTGAAGAATCATGCAAAATGGGTGCTGATTTGATTGTTTCGCACCATCCTTTGTTTTTTAAGTCGGTTCACGAAGTTTCTGGTTTTTCTGTTCGCGGAAAAATAGTTCAAACTCTTATTGAAAATCGTTGCGGATTGTGGGTTGGTCACACTAATGCGGATGCAGCTTTTAGGGGAGTAGCAGATGCTGCGTCTAATGCTTTTGGCCTTAAGGATTTGCACCCTCTTGTTCCAGCAAATAATAACCCTTCTATTGGGCTTGGCAGAGTTGGAGTGCTTGAGCAAAAAATCACACTTAAAGAGTTTGCTATGCGCGTTTTTAACGCTTTACCTGCTACTAAGCTAGGCGTTCAAGTGTGCGGAGATGTTGATGCAATGGTTAGTAAAATAGCTGTTCTTCCAGGATCTGGTGATTCCTTATTTGATGAAGTTCGCGCTTGTGGAGCGGACGTGTATGTAACAAGTGATTTAAGGCATCATCCTGCAACGGACGCGTACGAGCAAGCTATTTATGAATCGCAACTAACGCACTCTAATATTATTAAGCCTATGCTTATAAACACTCCTCATAGCGCTATTGAATCTTTGTGGTTTAAGTATGCTGTTAAAGATATTCACGATTCTATATGTAAGAATTTTGGTGAATCATTAGATGTTTCTTGGATTGGTAGAGCTTTTGACCCTTGGAATTACGTGATTAACTAGCGTGATTAGTTAGTGCGATTATTTACGCGATTAGTGTTTGCGAATACGAAACAAAAAAGTCTTGCTGATTTCTCAGCAAGACTTTATTTTGTGTCCGGAGCGGGACTTGAACCCGCACGCCTGTACAAATAGGCACTAGCACCTCAAGCTAGCGCGTCTACCATTCCGCCACCCGGACGGGTGTTTTAGACAACAGATAGAACTATAACATTTTTTTCAACTCTTTGCTTCGGCGTGTTGCAAATTAATTGATTTTTGTAATAATTTCTTTAATTTCGCTAGCATTTTGAGCGTTAATTGGACGATTTGGGTCAAAATCCACTACTACAACTGGAATATTTTGCACTTTTCCACTTAAATCCACTATAGAATGTTGCGGATTTTGGCTGTTGTTATGCTGTGGATAATCCAATCTTGTAAAAGATCCTCTAGATTCATGTCTTGCAAGTGATGCTTGCAAAACTGCTTTTGCAAATGTAATCAAGTTTTTCAATTCCAAAATAGCTGTCAGTTCTTGATTAAAAACAAGATTTTTAGAATGCAAAATAAGCATTTTAGCTTTTGGAATAATAAGCGTATCTATTTTTTGCAAAGCTTCTTTAATGCTCTGTTCGTTGCATCTTACTGCAACAGCTGTTTCCATAATCTCTTCTAGAGCATCTAAAAGCATGTATGGATTTTGCTCATCTTTTGAATCGTTCTCGCTTTGCATAAGAGCGCGTATTTTTTGGATTCGCTTTTTAGCTAACTCGTCTATTTTTTGGATTTTGTTTTGCAAATTATTTTGATTTTGAGTTTCTTCTTGATTTTGCAAGTCTTTTGCAATAGATTTTCCTGCGATTTTTCCAAATAAGCAAGCGTCAAGAAGCGAGTTTCCGCCAAGGCGATTAGCGCCATGTACTCCTGAGCAAGCGCATTCTCCAGCAGCGTATAATCCCTTTATGCTTTGTTTTTTCCCTCTATCTAACTTATAGACTTGACTGTTAAGAGTGATTGGTATTCCGCCCATTGTGTAGTGTGCAGTAGGCTTAATAGGTACAAGATCTTTTGAAGGATCTAAATGCGCATATTTTTCAATCGTCTCAACAACTTGCGGAAGAGCATCTAACATGTGCTGTTTTTCTATATGAGTCATGTCTAGCCAAACGCAATCTTTTTTATCAACGTTGCTAGTTGTGTCTTCCACTCCTCGCGCTGCATCTACTTCTGCTATAATCGCCCTGCTTACAACGTCTCTTGGAGCTAAATCCGCGTGCGTATTGTCGTAGTTCTTCATAAATGCTTCGTTTTTGCAATTCCTAAGCACTCCGCCTTCTCCTCGCGCAGCTTCCGAAAGCAATATTCCAGTGTGCGCTAATCCAGTTGGGTGGAATTGTATAAACTCTATGTCTTCTAATTGCAATCCAGCGTTTAGCGCTAAAGCCATTCCATCTCCAGTTAAATCCCAAGAGTTGGAAGTTGTTGCAAATAATCTTCCAGCGCCTCCAGTTGCAATAAGAACATTGTTTGCGCTTATTTTTTCTACGCTTCCTGTTTTTTCGTTTAGCGCTATAACTCCTTCTACGCTGTTTGTTTCGCTATTTATTGCAATATCTGTAACGTAAATTTCTTCGCTAATGTTAATGTTTTCTTCTAAGCATTTTTGCCACAAACTGTATAGAATTTGGTGGCCGATTCTATCTGCAGCGTATGCAGCTCGCCTAACTGGCTGTTTTCCAAAGTCGGCAGTGTGGCCTCCAAAGAATCTTTGATTAATGTGACCGTCTTTTGTTCTAGAAAAAGCAACTCCAAAGTGCTCAAGTTCAATAACTGTTTCTCTAGCTTCTTTTGCTAGCATTTTTGCTGCGTCTTGATCGCTTAGCCAGTCGCCTCCGTGAACAGTGTCGTAATAGTGCCATTGCCAGCAATCTTTTTCTACGTTTCCTAATGATGCTGCGATTCCGCCTTCAGCAGAGCCTGTATGAGACCTTAATGCTTGAAGCTTGCAAATCACTAATATTTTAGGCTGTTTTCCGTGCGTTTTTAGCGTTTGGTACTCTTTAGACTTTACTAAGCCTAATGCGGCTGAAAGTCCTGCGGCTCCAGCTCCAATAATTAAAACGTTGTAAAACGAGTTATTTATTTTTATTTGCTCGCTTTTTTCTTGACTTTTTGCGTTTGATTCGCTTTGCTCAAAGTTTGATTGCATAACACTTATTTTCTCATATTTTTCGCATTTTTATTTAAGACTTTAAGACTTTTATTTAAGACTTAAGTCTTAGGACTTTTTATTTAAGACTTAAGTCTTTTTTCGATTTATGCTAAAAACGCCATTTTGACTTTTGATTAATCCATCTAGCTCAAGAATCGCAAGCTCTCCTGATATTTGCGATATTGAAAAATCGTCATTTGTTTCTGATTTTGCAATAACTTCATTAATGTTGTCTATATTTGCACATACTTTGTTGTGCTTGCACTTGTAAATCGCTTTTAATATAAACTTTTGTAAATCATTGCAAGTGTCTGGAATGCTTTCATTATTACTTAGTGAATGTGGTAAATAATGATGTGAATTAGGGTAGATGTCTTCTATATCTCTGTGTGAGCATATCATCATAGCTTTTCCGTCATGAATAAGCATGTTGCATCCAGCGTTATTTGGCAAAGTTACGTCTCCAGGAACTGCATACAATTCTCGGTTTAATTCCAATGCCCAATTTGCTGTGTTTAACGCTCCCGACCTTAATCTAGCTTGAGAAACTATGACTTTGCTAGCAAGGGCTGCAATAAGGCGGTTTCTTAGCAAGAATCTGCGTGCTTCTGGAATAGTTTCGGGGCAAAGCTCGCTTATGCACGCGCCTCCGCTTGCAAGTATTGCGTTAAAAAGTTGAGCATTACTACTTGGACCCATGTTGTTTAGTCCTCCAGCAAAAACGACTATTGTTTTGCCTGCAGGACTTGCGTTTATTGCGTGGCAATCCAATGCGTCTAATGTTCCCCAATGTGCTGCAGCGTCAATTCCGTAAGCTCCGCCAGAAACAATTGTGTGCCCTTTTTTAGCGCACGATTTTGCGAAAGTAAAGCTAAGTTCGTACCCGTAGTCATTGCATCCTCTAGATCCAACGATTGCAAGTGGTTGTTTGCATTGAACAAGAGCGTTTGGGTCTCCAATTCCCCATAAGCAAAGTGGGGGAGCAACTTTGCATTTTGTTGCTAAATCTTGTAATTGTTTAGGCCAATACTTGCTTTTTGGAGATATAATCCATTGCGATCCGCTTGAACTAAACCATTTTTTGAGTTTGTTTGCATCCCAAAAAGGTAGTTTTTGCATTCGTAGGCACCATTTTTTAACAGACTTATGCAATACAGCAAAATTATTTACTTCGTTTTTATTGTTTTCACTTTTACCGCCCCAAATTTTAAGACCTTCCAAAAAGCATTTTTCTAAAACTTTGATTTGTGGGTGATTCTTTACAATGTTTGTAAGAACATTGTCTAAATCGTTTGTACTTGAATCGGTGTTGCCTTCTTGCTGTTTATTTTCGCTAGAATCTTTTTGATGACTATTTGTTGTAAAATCAAGCTCTAATTGTTTATTGCTTATTTTGCTTGCGTTTTTAGTGATTGATTCGCAAATAGAATATAGTGCATCTACAATGCTTGTAGCATTAACAGTTCCTATAGTAAGCGTGTACATTATTGCGTCTGCTCCATCTGTGCAAAACGTTAGGATTGCGCGCGCTAAAGTATCGTCATTTATTGCATAAATATCACTTGTTTGTGTGTTTGTTATATTTGCATTATTTGCATTATTTGTACTAATCATATTCTTGTCCTTAAGCTAATTGCTTGAGCCATATCGGTTAAATCTGGGCAAGTGCGACCACAAAGATCTGCCAAAGTCCAAGCAAGTCTAAGTGCTCTATCCGCGCCGCGTAAACTCAACTTGTGGTTTTCAAGAGACTTATTTATAAGCTCAATCGCTTTTTGAGATGTGTATTTTCTAAGCCACGTTCCAGAAGCTTGAGCGTTGCAACTCCAGCCAAGTTTCTTAAAACGATCTTGCGCAACAAGTCTTGCGTTCTTTACATTTTCACGCATCATTGCGCTAGTCAAAATCTTTTCCGACATTTGACTTGATCCGTTTTCCAACATGGCTTTTCTGGTTATGATTTTTTCTACTGGCGGAACATCCATTTGAATATCAATCCTGTCTAAAATTGGTCCAGAAAGTCTAGAAAAATAGCGTATGCGTTCCTTCTCTTTGCAAGTGCATCGCTCTCCGTTTCCGTACGCATATCCACATGGGCACGGGTTTGCTGCTATAACGAGTTGGAATTTAGCAGGATACAGCGTTGTTCCTTTAGATCTAGAAACAGCAATATGGCCAGATTCCAATGGTTCTCTAAGTGTTTGCAAAACTCGTGGCGAAAATTCTGGAGCTTCGTCCATAAATAAAACTCCACAATGCGCGCGAGTTATGATTCCAGGCTTGGCTAAACCTGCGCCGCCTCCTATAAGAGATGCTGCGGAAGAAGTGTGATGAGGTGCTTCAAAAGGCGGAACGTCTGTTATTCCGTAGTAGGGAAGTGTTCCGCAAAGTGACCTAATAGATGCCACTTCTAGCTGTTCTTGCTCATTAAGTGGGCACATTATGCTTGGCATTCTAGAAGCTAGCATTGTTTTTCCAGACCCAGGGGGACCTATCATCATAACATGGTGTCCTCCAGCTGCCGCCACTTGCAAAGCCCACTTTGTGTGCTCTTGACCTAATACTTCCGACATATCTCCAATCTCGTTTAATGGCCTATCGTTATTTACAGGCTCAACGCTATCTGCCATATTTTTGCTCGAGTATTTAATGCCGTTACTATTAAAATTGTGCAAATCGCCAGCTTTTTCTCTTTCTTCTACTCTAATGTGGTCGTACTTGTTAATCGCATTTAGTGCGCGTTCTCTGTTATTTTCGGCAATCGGCCTAGCTTCGTCTTCTAATTTTCCATTTAGCTCGTCTACTAAATCCAAAATATGCTTAATACCAATTGCTTCAATCCCATTTACTAGCTTTGCTTCTTCAAGATTTCCGTATGGAATAATCATTTTTGTAATATTTTTTTGCTTAGCGTATAGTGCGATTGGCAGCATTCCTTGAATTGGCAAAACGGATCCGTCTAAATTAAGCTCGCCTAAAATAATAGTGTTTTCTAGCTCGCTAAGTGGAATAATTCCTCTAGCGCTTAGTATGCTTGCTGCGATTGCAAGATCGTAAGATGCTCCACTTTTTGGCATAGAAGCAGGAGAAAGATTTACTGTTAGCCTTGTGTCTGGCCATTCGCATCGCAAAGACATATATGCCGATTTAACTCGTTCTCTTGCTTCGCTTAAAGAAGTATCGGGAAGGCCAATAATTGAGAATCCAGGCAGGCCGCTAGATATAAATGCTTGCAATTGTATTGTAAAGGCCTTTAATCCTAGTAGTCCTACAGATAATGCGTTGCCAATAATCATTAGAATGCTCCTAAAATGTGGTGTATTTGAATGTTTTTGTTTTTGGAAATAAGGATTGATACAACGTCGAATCGTATTCTTCTATGCTTAAACATTTTGTGATCTTCGAGCCAATTAAATGCAGCTTTATGCGTTTTTATGCGTTTTTCTTCTGTTACTGCTTCTAAAGGGGTACCAAATCTTGTGCTTCGTCGTGTTTTTACTTCAATAAATACGATTATTCCTTCTGTGTTCATCATTACAACATCAAGCTCTCCAAAACGACTATGCCAATTTCTATCTAGCAAAATCCAATTTTTAAGCATTAGTTTTAGTGACGTGTATTCTTCGCCAAGGCTGCCTATTGTTTTATTTGGTATTGAAAAGTCGCATAGTTGTTTTTCGACTTTTGCTACGCGGCTTAGCAGCTCTTCTTGTTGTATATTTTCTTGTTGTATATCTAATATCATGTCTTCTTCGTTTATCATGATGCAATTTCATCAAGCTCAAAATCTTTTTTCTAGCTTTTTAGAGCAATGTGGTTAAAGGCTACACTTCGGCGTGTTGCCTTTAATCTAGGGAAAAATCATACTGTTTAATAAAGTATTTTTTTATTTTCTAAAAAAGCTTGCATTATGTAAAAGTTTAATCTTTTTTAAGAATCGCCTTATGTATTGATGAAAACTATATAAATATATGCAATACTTGAATTATGCAAATTAGACCAGGTTCTATGTATCCGCTTGGAGCTACCTACGATGGCGCGGGCGTAAACTTCGCATTGTTTTCCGAAGTAGCAAAGCATGTTGAGTTGTGCTTGTTTGACGAGCAAGACAACGAAACGCGCATCGATATGACTGAGCAGAATTCTTACGTTTGGCATACCTACATATCTGGAATACAGCCAGGCCAAAGATACGGCTATAGAGTTCACGGTCCGTATGATCCAAATCATGGATTGTGGTGTAATCCAAACAAGCTGCTTTTGGATCCATATGCTAAGGCGATTGAGGGAAATATTGACGGCGACGAGAGCCTGTTTTCTTATTGGTTTGCAAATCCAGATGATTTAGCAGCAATGAACACTTTGGATTCTGCAGATCACACTATGAAAGCTGCTGTTATAAACCCATATTTTGATTGGGGGAACGACCAGCATCCAATGATCCCGTATCACGATAGCGTGATTTACGAAGCTCATGTTAGAGGAATGACGAATCTAAATCGTAATGTTCCTCCAGAAATTCGCGGAACGTATGCTGGATTAGCTCATCCAAGTGTAATATCTTACTTAAAAAAGCTTGGAATTACTGCAATTGAGCTTATGCCTATTCATCAATTTGTAAACGATTCTTTCTTGCAAAATAAAGGCTTAAGCAACTATTGGGGATATAACACAATCGGCTTCTTTGCTCCTCAAAACTCGTATTCAAGCTCTGGTCAGCGCGGCGAGCAAGTAAACGAGTTTAAGGCAATGGTTAAGGCTTATCATGCTGCAGGAATGGAAGTTATTCTAGACGTTGTTTACAATCACACTGCAGAAGGAAACGATAGGGGACCAACATTAAGCTTTAGAGGAATCGACAATCGCGCTTACTATCGCTTGGTAGACAACGATCAGCGTCATTATTTTGACACTACTGGCACAGGAAACTCGCTTCTTATGCGATCTCCTAAAGCCTTGCGATTAATCACAGATAGCTTGCGATATTGGGTAACCGAAATGCACGTAGACGGATTCCGATTCGACTTGGCTGCAACACTTGCCCGTCAATTCCAAGAAGTAGATAAGCTTTCTGCATTCTTCGACATTATCGAGCAAGACCCTATTATATCTAGCGTAAAACTTATTGCAGAGCCTTGGGATATTGGCGTTGGCGGATACCAAGTTGGTGGATTCCCTCCAAGCTGGTCCGAGTGGAATGGTCGCTACCGCGATTGCGTACGCGATTTTTGGCGCTCGCAACCTTCGACTTTGCCAGAGTTTGCAAGTCGACTTATGGGAAGCTCCGATTTATATGAGCAAAATGGTCGTAAGCCTGTAGCTTCTGTAAACTTTATTACTGCTCACGATGGTTTTACTATGAACGATTTGGTGAGCTATAACGAAAAGCATAATGAAGCAAATAAGGAAGGCAATAACGACGGCGCTAACGACAATCGTTCGTGGAATTGCGGAGTAGAAGGCCCTACAAATATTCACGATGTTAACGAACTTCGTCAGCGCCAAATGCGAAATCTTTTCTCCACTTTGCTAATGAGCCAGGGCATTCCTATGATTTGCGCTGGAGACGAGATTATGCGTACTCAAAATGGAAACAACAACGCATATTGCCAAGATAATTCTATTTCTTGGATTAATTGGGATTTTGATTCCACTCAAAAAGATATGTTTGACTTTGTTTCTAAGCTTATTCATTTAAGACTAGATCACCCTGTTTTGCATAGGCGTAGATTCTTTATTGGTCGTATGCCTTCGGATGATGCTTCAGAGATTCCGCAAGTAGAGTGGTTTGATCACACGGGTTCCGTAATGGATATGGAAGCTTGGAGTAATACTCATGCGCTTTCGGTGATGATTTATTTGAATGGTTCAGATATTCCAGAAACCGATTGGTACGGAAGTAGAATGGTCGATAATGACTTTATTCTTATTTTCAACGCGCATTACGAGCCTATAACTTTCACTTTGCCAGATAAGCGTTATGGCGAAAAGTGGACTCTTGTTGTAGACACTCATAATCCAAAAGGTCCGCAATTGCATTACGAATCTGGTTTTAATATTGTTGCTCAATCAAGAAGTTTCCTTCTTCTTATGAGCGAGAAGCAAGAATAATATTAAGAATAATATAAGCAAAGTAATTAATTGTGACCTATGATTTTGCTGATTTTAGCTGGTTGTAGGTCACATTTTTAATATCTTGATTTAATGCATTATTTAATACATTATTTAAGATTTGACTTAAGACCTTAAACGGTCGCTTTGCATAGCTGCGACTTGCCTTGAAAACACTATTATCCACCCTAAAAATAGTAAACAAGATAAAGCTTCTACATTTGTTAAAGTGTTATTACCGTGAACCCATTGATTTCCAACCCAAGCAGTAAGAATAACAGCTAAATCCGAAGCAACGTAGAATGTTTTAGAAAGCCTAGGTGCAAGCCATGGAAGGCATATAAGCATTGTGCAAATAAGACCAGTAACGCCTCTAGCGCATAAATCGTGTATAACTGGGTGAGGAGTATAGCGGAACGTTCCAATCCCAATAAACGCTATTCCTCCAAGAATTAGCAAAGCTGCCATAATGGTTGTTCGAGTCTTAAAATGCTTTGTAGTGTTAGTGCCCTTATTTTGCAAGATTTCGTGCTGTGTTGCAACAAACTCGGTTATAGCAAAGTAGCTTGTAATAATAATGCATATTCCAGCTAGAATTAGCGTTGCATTAAACATGCTTGCTGCAAACGTTGTTCTGTCTCCTAGTTGAGAGAAGTTATTGTTGTACCAATACGGGTCGTCGGAAGTTAATCCAGCAGTTGCAGCTCCAGAAATCACAAATAGTGGAAGAAGCGAAGCAACGGTTTTTGCTTCTAAAAGTTCTGCTTGTACAAGAGTTGCGTATCCAACAATTCCGCTTAATGCGCAACAAAGAACAGGAAGATAAGTGTTTACGGCACTTCTTCCAATAATGCTATTGATTATAGAAAGAAGAGCAAAAGACATAAGTAGCATTGTTGCGCCATAAATCGTAGAAAGCGCGATTATTTCAAAAGCGTGTTTTGCGATTTGCAACCAATTCTTTTTAAGTATTCCTTTGTGTGTTCTTAAATATCCGACTACAAAAGTGCACATGCTGCAAGCGGCAACCACTCCAGACGCCATTGTAAACAAGCGTTGTGTAACTTGCCATATTGCTGGCATTGTGTTTATGTATATAGACATTACAATCATGCCAAATAATGCGCACGCTAGAAAAGCGATTAATCCAGCTGCTTCTGCACGTTGAAAACGCCCCATATGAACCTCTAAAATCCGTTTCCTATTTTTCAATGCTTGTTCTATTCTATCGCGCGTGTTGCAAATTTGCGTTTGTCTGCAATGTGCGCTATTGTATTTGATTGTGCTTGGGGCTGGTAATCAGCTAGAAAGCATCGGGGTGTAGCGCAGTTTGGTAGCGCGCCTGCTTTGGGAGCAGGATGTCGCAGGTTCGAATCCTGTCACCCCGACTTTTTTTATATCTGCTTGTTTTTTGAACATCTACTATACAAAAAAGCACTCTATGTGTATTCTTGTGTAGGTAAGTTTTTGATGTATTATTTGCATTACATTCTTACACTGTGATTATAAATATTTGACTCGGGAGCCGTTTCTGGCTGAGAGGAAGCGAAAGCTTCGACCGATTGAACGTGTGCTAAGTAATGTTAGCAACGGATGTCGCTCTTTTCCCGTGCCCAAATCTTTCAATATTGAAGAAAGGCACTTATTATGACTAATGTTTCAATGGAACATTCTAATCGCTGGCGTATTCTTGATATCGTCATAGCTGCTATTATCGCTGTTGCATCTGGCGTATTATTCTGGGCTTGGGATATTGTGTGCGCAGCTCCTACTAATCTTTTTGCAAGCTTATTGCCTGGTGCTGAAGGTTTATCTAATGGTTTTTGGCTTTTTGCTGGACCTTTAGCTGCAATAATCGTGCGTAAGCCTGGCGCTGCATTGTTTGCCGAAACGCTTGCTGCTTTTGTGGAACTTATGTTAGGAAATCAGTGGGGTGTTGGCGGATCGTTAATCGTTGGTATTATTCAAGGCGTTGGCGCTGAACTCGCATTCATTTTCTTTATGTACAAAACATGGAATTTGCTTTCCACTGCAATATCTGGATCGTTAGCAGGCGTAGCTTGCTTTATCTACAATTGGGTTAGCGGCGGTCAAGGCTGGAATGCTCAATATATTATTGCAAATCTCATTACTTCTATTATTTCTGGCCTTATTGTTGCAGGTATTGTTGTGTGGCTTGTTCAAAAGGCATTAGCTGCAACTGGTGTGCTTGATCGTTTTGAATCGGGCCGTCCTCAAGCATTAGTGTGAGTTATATCTAAATACTAATTGCAACTTGTAAACTATCGTGTTTAATGCTCAAAATGCAAAAACACGGTAGTTTACTCGTATGATGCTTATATTTTGTACTTGTTTTATATTTTTTGAAATTGTGTTATGCAATTTTTATATTTTTAGATTTTTATATTTTTAAATTTTGCTATGCAATGAAAGTTTGTTTGTATGCGATTTGTTGATAAAAACGAGTGGACTCCAGCGAGCGTAGTTGCTAAAGACTGGGGTTGGAGACACGCTACGCGCAAAGATTTTGTGTTAAGGAATGTAAATATTGATATTAAGCCTGGTGAGCATGTGTTGCTTTTAGGTGCTTCTGGCGCTGGGAAAAGCACGTTTATGGCTGGTTTAGCAGGTGTTTTAGGTGATGAAACAGAAGGCATGGAAGAAGGTAGCCTTCTAATCGGTGGTGTTCATGCTAGAGACGCTCGCGGAAAAGTTGGACTTGTTATGCAAGATCCAGATTCTCAAATCATTCTTGAAAGAGTAGGCGACGACGTAGCTTTTGGAAGTGAGAATCTTGGAGTTAATAGCGAAGAGACTTGGAACCGCGTAAAGCTTTCGCTAAAAGCTGTTGGTTTAGACAATATTACTCAAGGAAGTCAGGGTCTTAGACGTTCAACACAATCTTTATCGGGAGGTCAAAGGCAACGTCTTGCTTTAGCAGGAGTGCTTGCAATGCATCCTGGATTGCTGCTTTTAGATGAGCCTACAGCTAATCTAGATCCTAAAGGTGTTAAGCAAGTTCATGATGCTGTGGCGAATATTCTTAAAAAAACAGGTTCTACAATGATTGTAGTTGAACATCATATTGATGTGTGGCTGGATTTGATTGATAGAGTTATTGTTATTGGAAAAAACGAAAATAATAATGATGCAAATGTAGGATGCGTTATTGCAGACGGTAAGCCTGAGGATGTTTTTGAAAAATATGGCGATATGCTCGCAAAAGGTGGTGCTTGGGTTCCAGGAAGAACAGTTGAATCTTTTGCACCTAAACGTTGCGATAGCGAAATCAAAGACGAAATCAAAGATACGGAAGAATCTGTTGCGCTCTATACTAATGATTGCTCTTTTGGAAGAACTCTGCCACTAGCAGAACATGTTAATGTAGCTTTTCGTTTTGGCGAAGTAACGGCTTTAATGGGGCCTAATGGTGCTGGTAAAACCACGCTAGCGTTAACGCTTGCAGGATTATTAAAACCAATTGCTGGCAGTGTGTGCATGATGGAAAAGTATGTTCCAAAACGACGTAAAAATAATCTTTTTACTTGGAAAAGTCAAGAATTGCTAGGGCGAGTCGGCATGGTGTTTCAGGAGCCAGAACATCAATTTATAACATCGTCTGTAAGAGATGAAGTTGCTGTAGGTCCTAAAAAGCAAGGAAAAAGCGAAAAGGAAGCTTATGATATTGCCGATAGCATGCTTGAACGTATGGATTTGAAGCGTTTTGCTCTTGCTAATCCTTATACATTATCTGGAGGAGAAAAACGTAGACTTTCTGTAGCTACACTTTTAGCTGCCGCTCCGCGCGTTGTTATTATGGATGAGCCTACTTTTGGGCAAGATTTTAGAACTTGGACAGCAATGGTAAAGCTTATTGCGCAAATCCGCGATAGTGGTTCAGCGGTGATTGTTGTTACTCACGATGATGAGCTTGTAAAGTCTTTAGATGCAAGAGTAATAAGAGTTGAGTACGAAAAAATCGTAGAGTCCGCTCATAACTATAGCGAATGGAATGAGTAGAAGTGAATAAAACTAGTAGTGCAGAAGAATCGTCTAGTATTCAAGTTAAAGATTTTGAAAGTTTACTAAAAGTTTCACATATTGATGTAACAGCGTCTTCTAAACGTTTAGAAAGTGAACGACTAGTTTCGCCTTCTTGGTTTATTCGTAAGCTCAATCCAATAAGTCGTTTTATTGGGGCATTATTACTTTGCTTGCCTATGTTTGTTACATTAGATATTGTTTCTGCTTCTATTGCATTCGGTTTAGATATACTGTTATTTGCGATTGCTGGAGTAACTCCTTGGTATGTTTTGCGTCATACTTGGCCAGTTTGGATTGCTGCTTCGGGTAGCTTTATATCGGTGCTTTTATATGGCCAAAGTTCTGGAGATGATATATTTAAGTTCGGCTGGATGCATATAAGCCAAGGCTCATTGTATTTGGCAATTTGTACGTTTGTTCGCGTTGCATCTGTAGCAGTTCCAGGCGTTATATTAGCTATTGGATTAGATCCAACTGATTTAGCAGACGGCTTAGTGCAGATTTTGCATTTTTCTCCACGATTTGTGTACGGAGCATTAGCTGGATTGAGAATGTTTAGTCTATTACAAAATGATTGGCGTGCTTTTGGTTTAGCTCGCAGGTCTCGTGGTATATCGGACGGTAAAGCGTTACAGCGCATGCTTTCGCAATCTTTTGGCTTGCTTGTGTTATCTATTCGCAGAGGTACGAAACTTGCTACAGCTATGGAAGCTAGGGCTTTTGGAAGTAGTATTAAACGCGTTCCAGCGCGAAAATCGAAGTTAACAGCATACGATTGGATATTTTATGTAATTTGCATTGCTGTTCCTACTATTGCTTTATATGCTTCAATACAAACAGGATATTGGCATAATGCGTTTATTCATATGTAAAGCATTGTGAAAATTGCAATGCGTACATATTCATAGATAGTATTCATAATATGAGCGGAATAATGAATCCTTATAATCATGATGATGTTTGGCAAGCTCCATCATGCAATACTCCTTTGAATGCAACAGTGAATATTCCTGGAAGCAAGTCGTTATCTAATCGATATTTGATTTTGGCAGCTCTTGGAAATAAGCCAGTTGTTCTAAAGGGATTGCTGAGATCGAGAGATACGGAACTTATGATTAACGCGCTAAGCGTATTTGGAGTTAAATGCGATTCGCTAAGTCGCGACGGCACAGCAGTTTGTGTTATTCCGCCCAAAAATGGCGTTTTTAGCGTAGATGATAATGCGGTTGTTAATTGTGGCTTGGCTGGAACAGTTATGCGTTTTGTAACGGCTTTAGCGCTGTTTGCAAATAATTGTGTGAAATTTGATGGAGATGAGCAAGCGTATGCTCGTCCAATGAAGCCTGTTCTAGATGGATTGGAACAGTTGGGCGCAAAAATCGTATATCGCGGAAAAGTCGGATTCTTACCATTTAGCGTTATTCCGCCCAAAAATCTTGAATCATATGATGTAAATAGTGCGCAAAATTCTTGCAATAATCGCGTTATTCGCATTGACTCTTCGTCATCGTCTCAATTTATATCTGCGCTGTTGCTAATTGCATCTCGCGTTCCAGGAGGATTACAAATCGAGCATATTGGAAGCAAATTGCCTAGTATGCCTCATATTCAAATGACAATGGAAGATGTGCGCAAAGCTGGCGGAGTAGTAGATATGCCAGAAAGCGGAGTATGGCGTGTTAAAGAACATGATTTGATTTTGCCAGATGAAGTTGTTGTAGAGCCAGATCTTTCTAACGCAGCGCCTTTTATTGGAGCAGCGTTGATTGCTGGCGGATGCGTTAAAATCCCTAATTGGCCGCTTAAAACAACTCAGCCTGGGGGATTGTTGCCTGGGATTCTTGAGCAAATGGGCGCAAAAATTGTTTTTGAGCATTCTAGCGCAGATTCTTCAACATTGTGCGTAACTAGTAGCGGCATAATTCGTGCAATTAAGTCGCTTGATTTGGCTGCTGCTGGCGAGGTTGCGCCAAGTATTGCTGCGATTCTTGCGTTTGCAGATGGTGTAAGCGAGTTGCACGGTATTGCGCATTTAAGAGGCCACGAAACGAATCGCTTGAGTGCAATAGTTACGGAACTAAATCGCGTTGGAATAGGTGCTGATGAGCTAGATGATGGAATTCGTATTATTCCTAGCAAAAATATGCATGGGGAAGTGATGGAGACTTATGCGGATCACAGAATGGCAACTTTTGCATCAATGTTAGGTCTTCGTATATCTAATATAAGCGTAAAAAATATTGCCACTACGCGCAAAACAATCCCTGATTTTCCTGGTATGTGGAATAAGATGCTTGAATAGTTAGCATAAATAGTGAGCTTAAATAACAAATAATCCCGAGTTTTTTTAACCCGGGATTATTTATGTGTTACGTTTTTACGTTACGTTGTTTTACACTACGATTTAGCGCTCAAACTTGTTGCCGTAAGAATCGACTCCAGCTTCTGCGATTTGTGCAGACTTTCGAGCGATTGCCAACTCTTCGTTAGTTGGGATTACAGCAATAATCACAGAGCTATCTGGAGTGGAAATAATGCGTGGCTCCTTAGAACGAACCAAGTTCTTCTCTTTATCGAGCTTAACGCCGAATGGAGCAAGCTTTTCGCATACAAGAGCGCGAACAATCTCGTCGTTTTCGCCAACGCCAGCGGTGAATGTGATTACGTCCACGCCGCCCATTTGAGCAGTGTAGTTGCCAATGTAGCCAACAATGCGGTGAACGTACACGCCAAGAGCAAGCTTAGCGTCTTCGTCGCCTTCTGCGATGAGCTTATGAATATCGCGCAAATCGCCGTGGCCAGTCATGCCCATCATGCCAGAACGCTTGTTAAAGAGCGTATCAAGCTCATCCACATTCATGTGAGCGTTGCGAATAAGGTGGAACACTACAGCTGGGTCAATATCTCCAGTGCGGCCGCCCATCATTAAACCTTCGAGAGGCGTTAAGCCCATTGAAGTTTCAATTGGCTTGCCAGAAACCTGAGCAGAAGCAGAAGCGCCATTACCAATGTGCAAAACAATCTGCTTCAAGCCTTCTGCAGGCTTTCCAACAACGCTTGGAACTACAGAGCCAATGTACTCGTGGGAAGTGCCGTGAGCGCCATAGCGACGAATGTGGTACTGGTTTGCAATATCTTTGTTCAATGCGTAAGTAGCAGCAACCTGTGGCAAATCGTGGAAGAACGAAGAGTCAAACACCATAATTTGTGGAACATCTGGCAAAAGTTCAGTCATAACTTCAGCGCCAACAGCCTCAGGGCCGTTGTGAAGTGGAGCCAAAACAGCCAAATCCTTCACCTTATTAATGGTCTTTTTGTTTACTAATGCAGGCTTAGGGAATGTTAAGCCACCCTGAACAACGCGGTGTCCAACAGCTACGATTCCAGACTTGGAAAGATTTGGACCATATTCCTCGAAGAAGCCGAGTACGCGCTTTAAGCCTTGCTCGTGATCGTGCACTGGCTCGTCAAACTCATGCTTTTCGCCATTGAATACGTGCTTGTAGTGTCCGTCAACTGGTTCGCCAATTTTTTCTACGATACCAGACGCAATACCTTCGCCGCTTTCCAAATCGACGAGCTGGTACTTAATAGAACTAGAACCAGAATTGATAACAAGAACGGTTTTTGCCATGAGGGCATCCTCCATAAAGTGTTGATAAGGCTAGTAAATTGCCATGTTTAAGTTTACATGCAAGTTCCTACAATGAGTGCTTTTGTATTTACTTATTATTACATTTGCAAATCATTGTAAGAACTTGCAATTATTAAATTATTGCTTGCGATTATTGCTTGCGATTATTAGAACTGCGCTTCCAATGCTGTAAGAGCAACAGTGTTGATAATATCTTGAACCAATGCTCCTCTAGACAAGTCGTTAACAGGCTTGTTTAAGCCTTGCAGGATTGGTCCAACAGCTAAAGCGCCGCTGGAGCGCTGAACGGCCTTGTATCCAATGTTTCCAGCGCATAAGTCTGGGAACACAAACACATTTACGTGTCCTGCTACATCATTGCCTTTAGCTTTGGAAGCAGCAACAGTTTCCGACCATGCAGCGTCAAATTGAATAGATCCAACAACCTTTAAGTCTGGGTCGCTTTCTTTTACAATCTTTGTTGCTTCTTCTACAAGATCAACGTCTGGGCCTTTTCCAGATCCAAGAGTGGAGTAAGATAGCATTCCAACTTTAGGATCTAAGCCAAAAGCTTTAGCAGTTTGTGCGGATTGAAGAGCAATGTCTGCAAGTTGCTGAGCGTCTGGATTAAGGTTGATTGCGCAATCTGCAAATACTGCTACATGATCTTTAAAGCACATAATGAATGCGCCAGAAACAAGCTTAGATCCAGGCTTAGTTTTAATAACTTGAAGAGCAGGGCGAACGGTATTTGCCGTTGAGTTAACAGAGCCAGAAACAAGTCCGTCTGCTAATCCAAGTACCACTAGCATTGTGCCAAAGTAGCTTGCGTCTTTAAGCTGTTCTCTAGCTTGCTCTTCGGTCATGCCTTTCTTTGCGCGCAATTCGCAAAGCTTGCTAATCATTTTGCTAAGAATCTCTTCGTCGCTCATAGATTGGAAGCTTGCTTTGTTAAGAGACTTTAATCCAAGCTCTTGTGCTCTTGCAAGAATAGATTCGCGTTCTCCAACAATAATGAGGTTTACAATGTCTCTCTCTAGCAAGTAATCAGCTGCTTTTAGAATGCGATCTTCTTCGCCTTCTGGAAGTACTATTGTTTTCTTATTTGCTTTAGCTTTTCCAAGCAAGCTGTATTGGAAGGCATATGGGGTAGTAGGAGCGGCAAATGGCTGCTGCAAAGCGTTGATGATTTCTTCATCTGCAACATAATCGTTGAATTTATCTGATTCTGATTCGCTTATAGAAGGCAAAGTCCAAAGTGGAGTGCCATTATTGCTTTGAGTATAGTCTTCTTTTAGTTCTTTTGCTAAGTCTTCTTTGCAATCAGTTACAAACACACCGAATACTTTTGTGTATTCTTTGCTGACGCTTGCGCATTGCGCTTCGATTGTTTGCAAGATTTGCTTGCTATCTCTGCCTTCTGCGCAAATGCTTAGGAACACAGGAGAAGCTAAATCAGCTGCCACACTTGCATCGAATCGGAATAAATCTGGATCAAATACAGAAGTAGAATCACTTGCTACAATAACGCATCCTTGAGCGTTTGTTGCGCTAATCAGCTCGTTGTAATGAGCTACAATGTCTCCTCTTAGTGTGTCTTTGTTTTTACGAACTGCGCATGGGCATGCTGCGATTACTTGTTCCAGCGTTGGTTTTGTGTTGCTTGCAGCTATCAATTCGCTTGTAAACGCGTCATCATGCTTTGCGGATGGTCTAAAAACAGTTGTTGAATAATGATTAGAGAGAGCTTTTGCAACTCCTAGTGCTACAACATTGCGACTTTGCGCGCAATCTGCGCTAATAATAGTTACGTTAACTAACGACACGACTTTTCTCCTTTGATGCGTCTGTGTTTATTCTATTTTGCTTTGCATTTTATTTTGCTTTGCATTTTATTTTGCTTTGCATTTTCGTTTTTGCTATTCTTCGTGTTTCAACGTTGAAAATTGCATGTCGAACGAAGAATCCTTAGCTATTTTAAGACTATTTGCAAAACAACAAGCGGAAATTTTGATTTTTATATGTTTTATTATTAATTTTTTTGTGCGACTAATTTTTTAGGGAGCCAACCTTTCGATTGACTCCCTAAAAATCAGCTAAGCAATTTTAGCGTTGATAGCTTAAAACTACTCGTTATCGCCAGCGGTTGCGGCGGTAGCGGTAACGGCGCCTGGCTTGTCGGTCTTAACGCCTGGCCATACCCAATCGGTGTAGTCTGGGTGATCAAGACCCTTGTCGACTGCATACTGGAAGGCTTCGAGGCGGAAGTCCTCGAGCTTCTTGATTTCGTCGGCATACTTAGCGGCGTCAACCATGCGCAACGCTTCAGCAGTAAGCTCGTAACGATCCATGTCGTTCACGCGAACCATATCGTATGGCGTGGTGGTGGAGCCCTGCTCCTTGTAGCCATGAACGTTGAAGTTGTCGTGGTTTGGACGATCGTAAATCAAGCCGCGAACGTCATGTGCATAGGAGTGATAAGCGAAGAGGACTGGCTTGTCTGCAGTGAAGAGATCAGTGAACTCTTCGTCAGTCAAAGCTTCGTTGTTTTCCTTAGCGGACTGCAACTTGAGCAAGTCAACAACGTTAACAACCTTGAACTTAACGCCAAGCTTGTTCAACTTGTCGGCAGCAGCCATCAATTCCTGCTGTGGAACATCGCCAACACCAGCAAGAACAACCTGAACTTCGTCATTGTTCTTAGCGTTGGAAGCCCACTTCCACTCAGCAGCACCCTTCTCGAGCTCTTCGCGAGCTTCGTCGAGAGTCAACCAAGTAGCAGCTGGCTGCTTACCAGCGAAGATGGCGTTAATCATGTTGGTGGACTTGTAAGCCTTCTCTGCAACAGCGAGCAACATGTTGGAATCCACTGGGAAGTAGATGCCGATTACGTGATCGTTGTTGAAGGTCTTGTTCAAGAGCACGGAGGTTACGCCTGGATCCTGGTGCGAGAAGCCGTTGTGATCCTGACGCCATACGTGAGAGGACACAAGCAAGTTCACGGAGGAGATTGGCTTACGCCATGGAATCTCGCGAACTGTAGCCTCAAGCCACTTTGCGTGCTGGTTCAACATGGAGTCGATAACGTGTACGAAGGACTCGTAGGAGCTCCAAATGCCGTGACGACCGGTGAGCAAGTAAGCCTCGAGGAAGCCTTCCATCTGGTGCTCGGAGAGCTGCTCGGTTACCTGACCGGTAACTGCCATGTGCTCATCGACTAAGCCAGAAAGGTAGCCAGCATCCCACTGCTTGTTGGTTACTTCATAAGCAGCCTGCAAACGGTTGGAAGCGGTCTCATCTGGTCCGAAGATACGGAAGGAATCTGGGTTGTTCTTGATGATGTCGCGAGTGTAAACACCAAGGCGACGGGTAGCTTCGAGCTGACCCCAGCCGTGACCGAATTCCTTAACTTCCTTAACCTCATAATCGTCAAGGTTTGGAAGCTTAAGGTCTTCGCGGATACGACCACCGTTGGCGTTTGGATTTTCGCCAATACGGAGTTCGCCCTTTGGCATGAAGGAAAGAACGTCTTCCTTAACAGCACCCTTTTCGTCGAAGAGTTCTTCAGGCTTGTAGGACTTCATCCAGTTCTTCAAAACTTCGAAGTGAGCTTCGGTATCACGAGCAGATGCCAGTGGCACCTGGTGAGAGCGCCAAGAGCCTTCAGTCTTCTTGCCGTCGATGAACTTAGGGCAAGTCCAACCCTTTGGAGTGCGGAAGATAATCATTGGGTAGTAAGGGCGAGTTACATCGTTAGTCTGAGCCTCGGCCTTAATATCGCAAATCTCATCGAAGATGGTTTCAAACATATCAGCAAAGCGACGGTGAATGGAAAGGTGATCCTCATCATCGAAGCCAGCAACGAACTCATATGGTTCGTAACCCATGCCGTGGAAGAACTCGTGAAGCTCTTCGTCGGAAATACGGGAAAGAATGGTTGGGTTAGCAATCTTGTAGCCGTTCAAATGCAAGATTGGAAGCACAATACCATCGGTACGTGGGTTCACAAGCTTGTTGGACTGCCAACCAGTAGCCAAAGGACCAGTTTCAGCTTCGCCATCGCCAACGATTGCTGGAACGAACAAGCTTGGGTTGTTCATAACAGCGCCGTAAGCGTGGGAGAGAGCGTAACCAAGCTCGCCACCTTCGTGGATGGAGCCTGGGGTCTCAGGAGCGAAGTGAGAAGGAATACCGCCTGGGTAAGAGAACTGGCGGAAGAACTTCTGCAAACCAGCTTCGTCCTTGGTAATCTTTGGATAGTACTCAGTGTAGGTACCGTCAAGATAAGACTGAGCAGTACCAGCTGGGCCACCGTGGCCTGGACCCATGATAATCACGGTATTCTGCTGGTGATCAGCAATAAAGCGGTTGATGTGTCCAATAAGGAAGTTAAGGCCTGGAGTTGTACCCCAGTGGCCGACTAGACGATGCTTAACATCTTCGCGAGTAAATGGCTCCTTCATTAGAGGATTGCTGCGAAGATAAATCTGACCGATAGCGAGGTAATTAGCAACGCGCCAATACTTGTCTACGCCTTCGATGGCCGCCTCGGAAACTGGAGCGTTAAGCTTCTTCCAAGGGGTGCCAATAACAGGACTCGTCATGTGTACTCCTGTACTCAAGCACTTTTCAGTGCGATTTTAATCATTACCATTTGGTTATAGAGGCCAAAAAACAAACGTATTAGCCTCTTTTTCCATCTTTTTCAGTATAGTAACAGCTTTTGACTTTTGTGCGTTTGATTAGTTACTACGTGCGAATTTGTTGAAAAAATGTGTTAAAGTGTTAACAAAAATCACCTTAAAAGTATCAATTATGTTATGTTTGATGTTCACTTTGTTGTAATGTCAATGTTGTTTATTTTTGTAATTTTTATAATTTGTTAAGTTGCGGCGTTTCGCACAACGCCAACGTCTCAAAGCGCCATTAGTATAAATTGAATCACCTATAAATGTGTTTCTTATATATAAGGAGAATCATGGCAAACGGTCCGGTACTTGTAGTTGACTTCGGTGCCCAATATGCCCAGCTAATCGCTAGAAGAGTAAGAGAAGCAAACGTTTATTCGGAGCTTGTTCCACACTCTATGCCAGTAGAGGAGATGCTGGCAAAAGATCCAAAAGCCATAATTCTTTCTGGCGGACCTGCCTCTGTTTATGAGCCAGGAGCGCCAAAAATTGACACAAAGATTTTTGAAGCAGGCGTTCCAGTGCTTGGAATTTGCTACGGATCCCAAGTTATGGCTCACGAGCTTGGCGGCGTTGTAGACAAAGCAGCATTGGGCGAGTATGGAAAAACGCATGCAACTATTGATGAAGCAGAAGGATTGCTTGCAAATTCTCCATTAGAGCAAAACACTTGGATGAGCCACGGAGTGGCAGTTAAGAACGCGCCAGAAGGATTTGAGGTGCTTGCGCACACTCAAGGCGCTCCAGTTGCAGCTATGCAAGATAAAAGTCGCAAGCTTTACGGAGTGCAATGGCATCCAGAAGTCAAGCATACGCCTTTAGGTCAAAAGCTTATTTCTACATTCTTGCATGAATGTGCAGGGTTGGAGAATGATTGGAATCCCTCGAGCATTATAGAAGACCAGGTTGCAAAGATTCGCGCCGAAGTTGGAGATGCACAAGTTATTTGCGGACTTTCTGGAGGAGTCGATTCCGCTGTTGCTGCGGCTCTTGTGCATAAAGCAATCGGAGATCAGCTTACTTGCGTTTTTGTGGATCATGGTCTTCTTCGTAAAGGCGAAGTCGAGCAAGTTAAGCATGATTTCGTTGAGGCAACTGGGATCAAGCTTATTGCAGTAGATGCAGAAGATGACTTTTTAGATGCGCTTAAAGGCGTGAGTGAGCCAGAGCGCAAGCGCAAGATTATTGGCGAAAAGTTTATTCGCACATTTGAAAAAGCTCAGCGTCAAGTTATTGAAGAAGCTGGAAAATCTGGAGCAGAAGTTAAGTTCCTTGTACAAGGCACGCTTTACCCAGATGTTGTTGAGTCTGGCGGCGGGGACGGTGCTGCAAATATTAAGTCGCATCACAATGTTGGCGGCTTACCAAAGGACTTAAAGTTTAAGCTTATTGAGCCTTTGCGCACTTTGTTTAAGGATGAAGTTCGCGCAATTGGTACGGAGCTTGGGCTTCCAGACGCTATTGTGTGGCGCCAGCCGTTCCCAGGGCCAGGATTGGGAATTCGCATTGTTGGTGAGATTACGCGCGAGCGTTTAGCTGTGCTTCGAGAAGCAGATGCTATTGCGCGTGAAGAGCTTTCTGCAGCTGGATTGGATCGCGATATTTGGCAATGCCCAGTTGTTCTTTTGGCAGATGTTCACTCTGTTGGAGTTCAGGGAGACGAGCGCACATACGGTTCTCCAATCGTGCTTCGACCAGTAAGTTCGGAAGATGCTATGACTGCTGATTGGTCGCGAGTTCCTTACGATGTATTGGCAAAGATTTCTACTCGAATCACAAACGAATGCCGTCAGATTAATCGCGTTGTGTTAGACGTTACATCTAAACCACCTGCCACAATCGAGTGGGAATAGATGAGCCTAATATAGTGAGGTAGAATCTAGATCTAAAAAGAACAAAGTAAGAACAAGGTAAGAGCAAAGCAAAGCCGCAATTCTTGCAGAAAGGAACAACGATGATCCACGGCATAGAAATATTTACAGGCTTCAATAAAAAGACGCTTGTAAAGTTAAAGTTTGTGTTGGCAAGAGTTGCGGCTATAACATCTTGTGCTGCTACCGTTTTGGCGGGAGCAGTAATCGCAAGCAGCCCAGCGATTGCAAATGAGAGCGCAAAATCATCTCAAAAAAATACACAAAAAGGCGTAATCGTAACAGCATTCCAACAAAATTGGAAAAGTATAGCAAAGGAATGCAAAAAAACGTACGGCTCAGAGGGTGTAAAATACGTGCAAGTTTCTCCTCCGCAAGATCATATTAAGGGCGATCAATGGTGGACAAGTTATCAACCTGTAAGTTATAAGCTAAATTCAAAACTTGGCACAGAAGACGAGTTTAAGAAGATGATTACAACTTGCAAAGCTTCGGGTGTTGGAATTATTGCAGATGCGGTAATAAACCACACAACTGGTTTTTCAAACAAAGACACACTTGGCGTTGGCGGAAGCAAGTATGATGCTGCAAATCAATCGTTCCCAGATGCTGGATATACAAAAGACGATTTTCACAAGTCAACGGAAGATATAAACACGTATAGAAAAGCAGAAATCGTTTGGACGCATCGACTTGTTGGACTGTTGGATTTAGACACTTCTAATCCTCATGTGCAAAAAACTTTGGGAGAGTACTTTGCGCATATGCTAAAGCTTGGAGTGGCTGGGTTTAGAGTTGATGCAGCAAAACACATGTCTCCGCAAGATGTAAAGGCTATAAAAGCTGCGGCTGCGGATTCTGCTGGAACAACGCCAGATAAGATTTGGTGGATGCAAGAAACAATAGGGTTCCCCGAGCAAGACCCTAGAATTCAGCCAGACCAATATTTACAAACTGGCGAAGTGAACGAATTTGAGTACTCTTATAGGCTTAGAAACTATTTTTATGGGTCTATTGAGAATCTTAAACATATTACAGATAAGCTGATTCCAAGCAAAAAAGCTGCGATTTTCGTTACGAATTGGGATACTGAGCGAGACAATGCAAGCAGAGTTTTGACGTATAAAGATGGCAAAAAGTATGAGCTTGCAAACGCGTTTATGCTTGCGTATCCGTATGGAACTCCAAATGTGTTTTCTGGTTATGAGTTTACAAAACGAGATGAGGGAGCACCTGGAGCTATGCAAACTTCGATTCCTGATGTGAGTTGTGCAAAGGATTCTAAGTGGCAATGCACGCAGAGGTTAACTTCGATTCGCGGAATGATTGGGTTTTACAACGCTGTTAGAGGCACTAAGGTTACTAATTGGCAAGATGATGACGATAATAACGTTGCGTTTAGCCGAGGAAACAAGGGTTTTCTTGCGATTAACAACACGGAAAAGCCTCAAAAAGTGAATTATAAAACCGACTTGCCAGATGGCGAATATTGCAATGTTTATGAGTCTAAAGATTGCACTAAAACTGTGAGCGTTAGTGGCGGCAAAGTAGAGACCACTATTGATGCGGAATCTGCTGTTGCTCTTCATGCTAATGCTGTAAAAAGCCTTGGAAATGCTAAAGCTAGAAACGTTACAATATTTATTTGCGTGTTTTCTGTGTCAATTTGTGCGTTTGTTGTTAATAGAAGATTTGTTGAAAAATCGAAGAAGCTTGCTAAAGGCAATAGTGATGGTGTTAAAACAGGTGAGACTGAAGGTAAGTGATTCTGGAATAAATCTTTAGGTGAGTCTTTAGTTGAGCTTTATGTGAGCTTTAGTTGAGTCTGAAATAAATCAATATTCTAAAACAGGTTGACTCTGTTAAAACGTTTATTTATAATGATTATTCTGGCTTTATGCCAGTATTTAAATGATAGTTTGATAAATCAAAAGGGGTCGATCGGTTTCGACGGTGATCTGTTCGCCGCGGGGAAGCGTGCCGAGAATACGAAAGTCCACTCGTAAACGTCCTTTCGCAAAAGAATAAGTGCTAAATCTAATCGCACTGAGTTCGCTCTCGCTGCCTGAGCTTCGCGCCAGGATTAACCAGTGAGCAGCTGCTCCGTTTACCCACTCACGTCTTCGGAGTGGTGCTAAACGTCATTAGAAGACTTGCTTGAATTGCCGAGCTGCAGGGTAGTTCAGGGACTTTTACTGTAGATATGCTCGCCATGAATTGTCTGCGATAACATGGGGGCAGAAAAACTGCCGAATGGCCAGCAGACTACGCACGTAGAAGACCGAGGGTACGGTTTCCGGACCGGGGTTCAATTCCCCGCGACTCCACAAACGCAAAAACGCCACTGCTCAAACAGTGGCGTTTTTTTGTTGTTTTGTTGTTTAACATATCATGAACTGCTGTAAAGTCGCGCAAAATGCGTTAACTAGCTTCGTTTTTGCGGACTTTTCCGCTAGCTTCGTCTTTTCTGTTGGCTTCACTCTTTCCGTTAGTATTGGTTTTTCCACCAGTCTTGGATTTCTCACCAGTTTTGGATTTTTTGCTGGCTGCAGCTTTTTCGCCAGTCATAGTGTTTGTGCTGGTTTTAGCTTTTTTACCAGTCTTATCTACGTTTGCGTTAGTTGCAGTGTTTTTGCTGGCTGCATTAGTGCTGCTAGAGCCAGTCGTAGTGTTTGTGTTGTTTGCAGTGTTTGCACTGTTTGTAGTCGTGTTTGTACTCGTGTTTTGAGTCGTGTTTTGTTGTTTTGCTGCTTCTAGGTTATGTTGAAAGTTTTGGCGTTTAATCTCGTTTTGCTCGTATTCGCATAATTGTTTTCCTATGCTTCTAGCTATCATGCGTGCTCGAGTTTTAATATTATTATCCGACATGTTTTTGAACTCGTTTAGCATGCTGATTTTACGCATGACCATGTTTTCAGCGTCTATGAGTTCTTTACAATGATTATTAACCGCGTGCGCTTGATTTTGTGCTTCTAGTTTTTCTTTTTCTGCTTGCTTGCATTTTTTAAGATGCGCGTCTCTTAGACGGCGTATAGCGTTTTCAACGCTTCTACTTCTTGTGTTCGCGCGCCCTTCGGCAATTACAGGGTTTTTCGCGTAATAGTCGTGGATGATTTTATGTGATAGTTCAGTATCGCATGCGTTGTTAGTGTCAACGCCTCTTCTAGCGTCAACCCATGGTAGTTCACTGCGCGCTCTGGCGGCTAAGTCTTGTGTAGCGTAGTTTTTTAACGCTTCGCAAACGGCGTATACTACGCGTAGTTGGGAGCAGTTAAACGATTTATATAGTTCGACTGGGCTGAAGATAATATTATTCTCACTTACTTCGTCTTGTGTTAGGTAGCATATGTTAAATAGTTCTAGGCATACTGGCCCGTTTTTCCATGCTTGGAATGAGTTGGGGAATAATTGTAGGCTTGTTGTAGATAAGTATTGTGCTTGACAGTAGTATGTGAGTAGTTCTAGTCTTTCGTGGCTCATTTTTCCGTAATTGTGTAGTATTGCGTATGCTACGCGTTTGATTGTAGACATTTTAGTATTCCTTTCACCGTTGAAAAGACATGACTATTGGTGGGGTAATGGTTTTTAGTTTGCGAAAACGTTACCATATGAGTTGCGTATGGTACAAACTGGCGGCGTGTCGCGAATCGACTTGCATGGGCGTTTTGACTGAACTTGAAATTGCATAACGCATTTCAAGCTCCTTCAAAGCGTGATTTGGCTCAAATGTAAAGTCCAGTGGACTTTACATGCGGCGAAGTCGTTCGCGCACTGTAACGCGCGAACGACATGACCTGCCTGAGCGCCTAGGACTCGCAAGCGACGCGACACACCCGAAAATCCTTTCCTTAAAAAAACCTGGGAAAATTCTTCAAAAACCTTGAAATGCGTATTTTTACGGTTTAAGTGTTGTTTATCCACAAATTTTACGGCGAGTGTGGCTTAATTGTGGATTAGTTTGTGTATAACATCATTTTTTTCGGTTTAGCATGTGTGGCTGGGGCTTGACTTTTTCAAACGGGGGGGGGGTATGTTAATAGCAACATCACACGGTGGATAACCGTTGGTGGAAATGCGCGAACGCGTGTTTTAGATTTTCCCCGATCTATCGCGGGTTTTCTGCGATGTGAATGGGGGAGAAGAAGAAAGGAAATAAAATGATGAATAAGAAGGCTATCGCCGCTTTCGCTGCTGGCGCAACTTTGCTTGCCGGCTTCGCAATGGCAACCCCAGCATTCGCTGCTGTTCCACGTACTGTCAGCACTGATAAGGCTGAAAGTGATTCTCCTGCTCTCCAGGCTTTGAAGGATGTATTGAAGGGTGCTTATGATGCTGCTGATACTGCTGAAGGCACTCTTACTGCTAAGAAGGCTGATGTTCCAGCTGATGTAGCTGCTGTTAAGGAAGATAAGAGTGTTGATCTTCTTGATCGAGTTAACTACGAGATGAAGGACGGCAAGGTCTCTAAGGTTGAAGGCAAAGCTGGCGATGAGGCTAAGGCTAAGAAAGTCAACGATTACATCGATGCTCTTGCTGACTACAATGCAAAGCTCGCTGCTGTAGCAACTGCTGAGAAGAATGTTAAGGATGCTACTCCAGCTGCTCCAAAGGCTTCTGCAAATGTTGCTCTTGCTACTTTGAAGGATGCTGAGAAGCCTTTGACGGAAGCTCAGACCAAGCTTGATGAAGCTTTTGGCAAGTATGACGCTGCTTACGTTGCTTACAAGCAGGCTAAGCAAGCTGCTGCTGATGCAAAGAAGGCTCTTGAAGATTACAAGCGTAATAGCGATAATGAAACTCCTGCAGCTTATCATGCTGAAGTTGCTCGTTTGACCAAGGCTTTGAATGTTGCTTTGGAAGCTGAAACTAAGGCTCAGAAGGCATGCGACGACGCAAAGACTGATTTTGGTAAGGCAAAGTCTGCTTTCGAGAAGGCTTTCAGCAAGTATGCTGCTGCGTACAAGGCTGCTTTGGCTGCAAAGGCTGATGTCTCTGCTTTCGCAACTCCAGAATCTCTCAACCATGATTTCACCTCTGAGTATCAGCCAGGCGAAGGCTTTGTTCCAGGTGCAGGTGCTTCCCACGCTGGTAAGCCAGGTGCTGCAAAGCCAGGCAAGCCAGGTCAGGCTGCTGGCCAGGCTGGCGCTAATGCTGCTGCTGGTGCTAAGACCACTGTGGTTGAGAAGAAGAAGGATGGCGGTAAGAAGTTGCCTGGTACTGGTGTTGGCGTAACTTTGACCGCTTTGGCTGCCACTATGCTTGCTGGCATGGGTGCTGCTGTTCGTAAGGCTCGTCACTAAGCATTGCGCGCGCACTTATGCTAAGTGTGTGAGTGCGTGCTTATGCTCTTTTAGAGTTTGCACTTAACGACTGGTGTGGTGTTTTGTAGGGAAATGCCACACTGGTTTTGCTCTTGATTCTTGCACTTTTGTTTTAATTCTGGTTTGCTATTATTTTCTTTTCTTCCCAGAGTTAGGGCGTTGGTTGCGGGGTTTTGAGTGTTGAGTGTGTTGCTTTCGGTTTTGTTTGCTACTAGGGGCATTTAAAACCGAAAGCTTTTTTGTTTTTCACTTTTTGTTTTTCACTTTTTGTTTTTCACTTTTTGTTTTTTTTTACTTTTGGCCTATAACCCTCACTTTTTGTCTAAACTGTTTTTGGTCTATAGCTAACCACTGTTTTCTTTTGTAGTGTTTTTGTTATTTTGTATTATTATTTGTTGTTTTTTTCTTGAACAAGAGTATAGTGTTACTAAATTTGTAGAATAAGCTATTGGATTTGTGTAGTTTGTAGTGAATTATTTAAGTTTGATAGTGATTTGCGAGTAGTTATGCATTTGCAGAAACTTGCATTATGATTTTCGATTTTGCAAGAGCTTTAAGGGAGAGTTGGTTGCTGTGAAGTCAATTTTTAGTAAGAATAATATTTTTATTCGCATGAGATCTATTAGTCCAGCATTGCGATGGGCTTTGGTTGGCTTCTGTTTTTCTATGCTTGGCAATCAGGCGTATGAAGGCTCGGTTTTGCCTTCTATTATTATTGTGGGCTTGCCAGCTTGGGTGATTGGTTTTCGTAAGACTTTTATGACAGTTGCCGATTTTCTTTCGCCATGCTCTGGTTGGATTGTTGATAAGCTTGGCGGTTTTCGCGCTCTTGCTATGACTGAAGGCGTAGAAGGCGTGCTCAGTTTACTACCGCTTCTTATGCTTGGCTCTCCTGCGTGGAAGTGGTCGCTGGTGGCTCTTTCTTGCGCATTGCTGATTACAGGTCAAGTGATTGATATTGCTAGCGAAGTTTTCGAGGTTGATGCTGCCGGCGGTGATGACGGCATGATTGTAAACTACAGCGGCATTGTGAGTATTTTGGCAAGTATTACAGGAACCTTGCTCGGCTCTCCGCTTGGATCTTGGATTGCAAGCTGGTCGATTCCTGCGGTTTTGATTTTCTCGTCCGTGACTTCTTTTGCGGCTTGTGCTACGCGATTTATTATGAAACAAGACATTGCGCAAGCATCTTGCGAAGTAGCGGAAGCGCAGCAAGAGGTAGAGAATGAATCGCAAGAATTGCAGGAATCGCAGACGGAACTGGAAAATAAAGCAGATTCCAAATCTGCAGATAATCAATCTAAAGTTAAGCAATCTGCGAATCCATTACTAAAGAGTAAAATCATGCTTCTTGCCGGGTCTCTCTTGGTTGCTTTTATTCCTGCATGCTCTGTTTCATATATTCTTCTTGGTTTAGGTAAGCAATATGGCTCTAAATCTTTGACGATATTGTATATTTTCACTGGTGTAGGAAGCGTGCTTGCATCCATTTTGTATGCGCATTCGTCTCAAAAGCTCGGTTTAAGAAAAGTTGCTATTTTAGGCATTATTGTGAGCGCATTTGCTTATTGCTTTATGTTTATTAATCTTTTGCCAATAATGTGCTTTGCATTCTTACTTGAAGCGATTGGCGGAATGCTACTAGTAGAGCCGATTATTGTTTCGCGTCAGATTCTGTTTAAGGGAAGTACTCTCGCTAAGTTTTCTGGTTGGGCGCGCCTTGCGTTTGCGATTGGTGCTACTACTGGTTCTTGGATTGGATTTGCATTCTCATCTACGTTCCAATGGCAGCTTTTGCCTATACTCGCGTTGATTTTTACAGCAGGATTGCTTGTTGTTTTGCCTCAATTACCAAATACTAGTTATGCAGATTAGGTGATTAATGACGATTAATAAGGATTAATAAGGACTAATTTTAAGCAAAAGGCATTGTTAAATCGCTAAAACCTAACGATTTGCATACGTATGCATGCATGTGTATAATATGTAAAAATAGAAAATCTTGCGAGTATGAATACAAATAAAAGAGTATAAAATATTCTGCACAAACTAAATTACAGGAGACTCTCATGCACAAGATTGTTCAAAAGTGGAATAGCATTGACCTTATTTTGCGTATTGTTATTGGTCTTTTTCTTGGCGCTGCACTTGGTCTTTTTGTGCCAGCTCACGTTTACGTGCTAGATCTTATGGGAAAGCTGTTTGTAAGCGCACTTAAATCTGTTGCTCCGATTTTGGTATTCTGCCTGGTGATTGGCGCGCTTGCAAAAGCAAAAAGTGTTGGAAACATGAAGCTAGTAATCGTGTTGTATGCGCTTTCCACATTTATTGCAAGCCTTATAGCTGTTTGCGCAGCTATGATTTTCCCTGTTGACTTCACTTTTGCGCATGTTGAAGCAGCATCTTCTCCATCTCCTCAAGGAATTGGTGAAGTTCTTAATTCTCTTGTGTTAAATATTGTTGTAAATCCTGTAGATGCTCTTGCTAAGGGCAATTTTATTGGTATTTTATTCTGGGCAATCGCCTTTGGCGTAGCGCTTCGTTTGGCTGAGCCTTCCACTAAAGCATTCTTTGACAACGTTTCGTCTGCTATTGGAAAAATTGTCCACTGGATTATTAACGCAGCGCCTTTTGGCATTATGGGTCTTGTTTATGCAACGGTGGCAAGCAATGGTCTTCGTATTTTTAGTGAATACGGTTCCGTTATTGCCTTGTTAGTATGCACTATGGCTGTTGTTGCTTTGATTGTAAATCCTATTTTGGTTTTTGTTCTTACTGGCAAGAATCCGTATCCTCTTGTATTAAGAACATTGCGCGATTCGGGAGTTACAGCGTTCTTTATGCGTTCTTCTGCGGCGAATATTCCTGTAAATATGAATTTGTGCGAAAAGCTTGGCTTTAACAAAGACAATTACTCGGTTTCCATACCGCTTGGATCAACCATTAATATGAGTGGTGCTGCTATAACGATTTCGATTATGGCTTTGTGCGCTGCTCACACTCTTGGGATTTATGTTGATATTCCAACAGCTGTTATTCTGTCTGCTCTCTCTGCTGTTAGTGCTGCAGGTGCATCTGGTGTAGCTGGTGGCTCGCTTTTGCTTATACCTCTTGCGTGCTCGTCGTTTGGTATTTCAAATGATATTGCTATGCAAGTAGTTGCAATTGGCCTTATTATTGGCGTGATTCAGGATTCGTGTGAAACCGCTCTTAACTCTTCAACAGATGTTCTCTTTACGGCAGTTGGTGAATATCGCATGTGGCAGCGTGCAGGTCTTAAATTTAAGATGGGCATGGATCACGAGACTGTGCAACTTAACAAGTAGCTGTTGTAGCTGTTGTAGCGGTTACTAAGTATTCTTACAAGTACGCGTTCTTACGTTTTTATGTTTTTACATTTTTACGTTTTAGAATCGCGTACTTTTGCTATATTTTGCGAGGTGTTATTGTAAATGAATTTAACAGACGTGCAAATAAAAGAGTATAAAAAATATAATAGCAAAGATATTTTAAGACTATATGATTCTGTTGGTTGGTCTTCATATACAGATGATTTACCCGCCTTGGAAAATGGCTTTAATAATTCGCTCAAGGTTTTAGCTGCGTATAAAAATGATGAGCTGGTCGGCATTGCTAGAGCTGTTGGCGATGGATACACGGTTGTTCTTATTCAAGATATTCTCGTTTTGCCAGAGTATCAACGCCAGGGGATAGGCTCTGCTTTGTTAAATGCGATTGTGGATTGTTACCCTAATGTTCGTCAAATTCAATTGACTACGGATTGCACCGAAAAAACTATTGCTTTTTATAAATCTGCTGGTTTTATTGAGTTAGCAGAAATTGAGTGCTGCGGTTTTATAAAAGACAGAGCATGATAGCGTATTAGGCTTTAGGAAAGTGGTAGGTTGTGTTTGCAGGAATGCTGCGGTTAATCCATGCATTTGCTGCGATTATACTTCCGCTGCCGATTGTGGTTTCTCCGCCTAAGATTGTTGCGTTTGCGTAGATTACAACATTATCTCCAATATTCGGATGCCGCTTTCCGCCTTTTACAGGATTTCCACAATTATCTAGCGCAAAACTTTTTGCACCCAGTGTTACGCCTTGGTAAAGCTTAACATGCTCGCCGATTACAGTTGTTTCGCCGATTACAATACCAGTTCCGTGATCTATGCAGAAATGTGCGCCAATTTTTGCTCCTGGATGAATGTCGATTCCAGTTTTTCTGTGTGCATATTCGCTCATAAGTCTAGGAATTAGCGGTACATTAAGTTCGTAGAGTGCGTGCGCTGTGCGGTGAATAAGCATTGCATAAAAACCAGGGTATGCGAGCGTGACTTCTACTTTACTTGTGCAAGCAGGATCGCCTTCGTATATGGCTTGAATATCTGTTAAAAGTAGCTTTTTAATTGCAGGAAGAGTATTTATAAATTGATCGCAAGTTTCTCGAATTTTAATTGTGTTGTTTGTGTAGCATTGAAGTTCGTGGAATATAATGCGTTCTATAGTGTCTAACGCGTTTGAAGCAATTGTATTCAAACTAGCGTTATTATTCAAACTAGCGTTGAGTTGCGTAGTCTCGTTGCTTTCATTGCGCACATGCAACTCAGGCAAAAGTAGAGCCTGAGTTGCATGTATGAGTGCAATAATATTGCGGTAATTAGGTATGAATGTAGCTTGCCTTATGTCTGAATCGTTAATTGAGTTTAGTTGATTTATAAGGTCAAGGCGATCACTCATACATTTCTCCCGTTATTTTTATTATTTTCCTTTATTTTATAGTTTTGATCATTATCTAATAATGTTATTTATTATCCATTTATTATCCATATATTATTTAATCAAAACTTGCGTATTTACAGTAGTGCTCCTAAATTTAGTTAGTCTTCAAATAATGCTGTAGACAAGTATCGATCTCCTGAATCTGGCAGTATTGCAACGATGGTTTTGCCAGCGTTTTCTTCTCTTTTTGCTTCTTGGATTGCTGCCCAGATTGCAGCTCCAGAAGAAATACCCACTAGCACGCCTTCTTTTTTGCTTATAAGCTTGCCGCTTTCGATTGCGTCTTCATTTGTTACGTGAACAATGCGATTATAAATGTTTTGGTTAAGCACATCTGGAACGAATCCTGCGCCGATTCCTTGAATCTTGTGCGCTCCTGGCTTTCCGCCTGCGAGCACAGGGGAGTCGGCTGGTTCTACTGCAATTACTTCAAGCTGCGGATTTTGCTCCTTTAGGTATGTGCCAGTACCCGTGATTGTGCCGCCTGTTCCAACGCCAGCAATGAGCATATCCACGTTTCCATCAGTGTCTTGCCAAATTTCTGGACCTGTTGTTTTGTAGTGCGCGTGCACATTTGCTTGATTGGTAAACTGCCCAGGAGTCCACGCGTTTGGCGTGTTTTCAACGATTTCCTTCGCTTTGGCAATTGCGCCTTTCATTCCATCTTTAGCTGGAGTGAGTACGAGTTCGGCGCCGTATGCTTTCATAAGTTTTCTGCGTTCAATAGACATGCTTTCTGGCATTACAATAATGCTTTTGTATCCTTTTGTTTGCGCAATCATTGAAAGACCAATGCCAGTATTTCCAGAAGTTGGCTCAACAATTACTGAGCCTGGTTTAAGCGTGCCTTCGGCTTCTGCTTCTTCAATCATCTGCTTTGCAATGCGGTCTTTTACGGAGCCTGCTGGGTTAAAGTATTCGAGTTTTACAAGGATTTTTGCTGCTAGATTGTACTCTTTTTCAATGTGTGTAAGCTCCATAAGTGGAGTGTTTCCTACGAGTTCTTGCACGGACTTGTAAATATTAGACATAATATTTCCCCTTACTTATTTGTTTTGTTTAATTTAATTTGTTTCTGTTTTGTTTTTAATTTTTAAAAAACAATTTTTATTAATAAAGTGATTATTTATTAGTTGTTGCTAAAAATGCCATTTATTCGTTTTAATATTTAACACGTATTAAATTGTTATTTTTTAACGTTATATTCGAATTTTGGCATAAAAAAAAGAAACAGCGCGCTGTTTCTTGAATCGTAATTTGCTGTGTTTTAACGTAAATGCTTTTTAACACAGGCTAGATGATGCATACTTAGTGTTTGCAAACATCATTTCGATTAAGAAATGCGCAACAGCATACGTTACAACAACAATTTGTCATCATATTTGTATGATACATGTGCACTCCTTTACTCGTCGAAATGGTGATAAGTGAAGACTATAGCGAATGGATTTGTGTTTGTCAAATTTGATTTGCGTCTGCTGATACTAATGTTTATTAACAAATGCTAATTTTAAGAAACTACGCGATTTGTGCATTTGCTTTCTTTGCTGCTTCATTTGATAGTCGGTAGTTTTATTGTTCGTAATAGTCGTTCACAAACTCTTCAACAGATAGGAATGTGTATTCATAACCCAGATTTTCACACAGCTTCACAATATCTGGCTTATCTAGTTGTGCGCTAGAAAGTATGTTATCTTGCATAAATGCGTCTCGCGTAGTGCCGTCAAAAAGAACCTTGCCATTGGAAAGCACAACAACTCGATTAAATACTCGAGCAACAAAATTCATATCGTGAAGAACAGCTATAACAGTTTTTCCTTGCAAAACAAGGTGTTTAATAATTGATTCAATACAATTTTTGCCGCGATCGTCTTGGGCGATTGTAGGCTCGTCTAAAATAACAACTTGCGTATCCATTGCTAAAATTGACGCAATAGAAACCATTTTCCTTTCACAAAGACTTAAATCGTAAGGATTTACCTCGCTTTTATCTAAAAGTCCTACAAGTTTTAGACTTTCTTTTGCTTGAATCAATGCTTTACTCTTATCAATTCCAATTTTTAAAAGCCCAAACATCACTTCGCGTATAACAGTTGATTCAAAAATCTGATCATCTGGATTTTGGAATACAAATCCAATATCTTTAGCAAGAGAGGGAACAGTACATTCTGCAATATCTTTACCATTTAATAAAACGCTTCCAGATTTCGGCGTAAGAAGTCCTCTAAGGATTTTAAGTAAAGTTGTTTTTCCAGTGCCATTTTGACCAACAATAGCGCATGCTCCAGGAACAAAAGACAAATTTAGATTGTTGAATATTTGTGATGTTGGAGTATGAGAAAAAGACACATTTCGTATTTCAATAGTAGGAGTCATTGTAAGCGATTCCCTTCGTGCGAGCGTAAAATTCGTGATGTTTGCTCAAGAGTTATTGGATACAAGCCATTATTGTTTTTTAACGAAAGTTTTTTGCAAATTTGAGTATAAACAGGAGGATTTACGCCATATTCTTCCAAGTCTTCGCGAGAAAAGATTTTCTGCGGAGTATCAAAATCAATGAGTTTTCCTTCGCTTAAAAGCATTACGCGGTCGCTATATTGCGCGATTTTTTCCATTTTGTGCTCAACCATAATAATAGTTTGGCCCTGATTTTTTAAGGATTCTACTGCTTTAAAAACCTCTTCTGAACCTTTAGGATCAAGCTGCGAAGTTGGCTCGTCTAAAATTATTACTTCTGGTTGCATAACTAAAATAGCGGCAATAGACATGCGTTGCATTTGACCGCCAGATAAATCGTATGGAGAGCAATCTTTAAGATGCGCAATATTAAGCATCTCCATAATTTTCTCTACGCGACTTTGCATCTCGCTTTGCTCAATGCCAATATTTTCCAGACCAAAAGAAATCTCCTCATACACAGTAAGCTTAGAGCCAGTAATTTGATTAAAAGGATTTTGAAAAACCAATCCAACTTTTTTGCAAAGACTGTCTATTGGAGTAGTTTTTGCGTTAAGACCGTCTACTTCGACTTTTCCGCCGTACGCTCCGTGGTAAAGATTAGGAACAAGACCTAAAATAGCTTGAGATAATGTTGATTTTCCAGCTCCATTAGCGCCTATTATTCCAATAAATTCGCCTTTATGAATATCGCAAGAAATGTCATTAAGTGCAAGAGTTTTACTATAAGGATAGCGATATTTTAAGTGCTCTATATGAATAGCTTCCATGCTACATATCCTAAATTATTAAGTAACGCATAAATAATAGATGCGATTATTACGATTAAACAAGCGCATAAAAATAGCGTATTGTATTTACTTGGCTTAAATGGTTTTATGAATGTTTTTTGATTATTGCACGAAAATCCGCGAACTTCTAAAGCTATAGTTCTTTCTTTAGAACTCATAAACGAAGACATTATAATCGGGGATATTAGAGGCAAAAAAGCTTTGAAACGAGTTATTAGGGAACCTTTTGTTTGTAATCCTCTGCTTCTTTGTGCGTCAACAATAGTCGAAGTTTGCTGTGTTATTTGAGGAATGATTTGAAATAGCGAGACAAAAACATAGCCCATTTTAGGTGGTAAACCAGCTTGTATCATCTCTTGCATCATATTAGAAGGTTTAGTTGTAAGAGTTAAAACACAAAATGCAAACGAAATATTTAATATATTTAGCACAATCTTCATTGCTACTTCAAAACCTTCTTTGCGAGCAATCAAAGGTCCTAGTTTGAATAAAATCGTGTAGTTTCCCGATCTAAAGAAAGTTTGAACTATAAAAATAGTTACAATAATAAAACCAGTAACTTGTATTACGATTTTTATTTTTGCTAGAACCTTTGATGTTGCAAGTAATATTAGGCTCAAAATAATAAAGATAGCGAAAGAAGTATAGCCTCCAAGCAAACTCGGCGTGCTTGTAGCGCATATTACGTATGCAAGCTTGGTTTTTGCAGATAATCCGTTTAGAAACGAATTCTTATCTTCAAATAGGCTGATGCTTTTCATAGTATCTCGTCTTATTGCGCTTATAAAAACTTGTAGAACTTAACGTTTATGCGATTTATTTGCTTGAGATAAACGTTTATTTATCAAGATCTTCGTCATCGGATTGATAGATGGCTATTAAACTCTTAGGAAGAACTTTATAGATTCCAGCTGCAAGGAACAAAACAACAATCTTATCTGGTATATCTACAACAAGCTCATCTACGAATGATGCAAAGAAGCCTTTGGAACCCATTGCTGCAAAAACAGCGTCACCCCAAACATTTCCAGTGGTTCCGCCCCAATAAATCATGTTTAGAGGTGTAGAGATGATTATTGCGATTGCTGCAACAATAAGACTTGTTATAAAAATGTGTAGGCCTTTGTTCATGTACTTTAGTCGTGCAGCGATTCCAACGCTTACGCCAATTGCTGCAGCTGTAATGCTATAGACTGTAGAAATTGGATCAATCGTTAAGCCGTAAACAATATTAGTTAAAAATCCTGCAATTCCGCCTACAACTGGTCCTGCTAAGCAAGCTGAAATGCAAGTGCCTAGTGTGCCAAGCCAAAGTGGTAGTTTTAGCATGCTTGCAAATAGTTTTGCAACATAATTTATGCCGATTGCAGCTGGTATTAGTACGAGTGAAGCAGTAGTTAATTTAACGCTCCAAATATTTTTTAGTTTCTGTACCATTTTGGAATTTCCTATCAGTTAAGGAATAAATTCAAGTTCATTATACGCTTTGCCAAATGTTATTAAAGTAGTTGAAAATTAATGTGTTATAAATTGTTATATTGTTTATTTTGTGTTATTTTGTTCTTTACTATTTGTTTTGTATTAAATCTTTATTGAAAATAATCACGTTTAAGATACTTTGCTAGCAAAATCAAAGTGGCTCAAAATCAAAGTGGTTATTATTTCACTATTTCAAATTCAACTATCACAAATCTTACTATTCCAAATAATGGTTATTTATGATAAAAAAATATAAGAGCCTTTTATGCCTTTTGCAAAAATGTTGTTATAAAAATATTGTTACAAAAATATTGGCGATTATAAGAGGGAGATGACGATGAATGTAAAACATAGTAGCGTGTTTACAAATCCCGAAGTTTTAGAAAGACTTAATAAATTAGAAAAATCTCCCCAAATGCAAGGGAAACTAAATGAGTTAAAAGAAGGCATAAAAAATAACGCTTTTGACCCAATGCGTTTAATCCCATTAATACCAGTAGTCCTGATTATTGGTGCTGTTGGCAATTATCTGCCTTCGTTTGACTACTCTACTTATAAATATCCTTTACTAATAATAGTTGCTTTTGTTGTTTGCTTTGCTGGTAAGTTTTTTGTAAATAATAAGGTTGATGTAAGCGCGCTATACGCGGATAATGTTTTAACGCCGATTTTGAATGCGATTCTGCCTGGAACGGTATTAGAAAATTCCGAAGGAATTGACAATAGTATTTTTAATAATCTTCTGCCAATATCTAGTAGGTATTATTCAAATAAACACATAATTTTTGGCGATGAATCTAAAACTGAATTTTCAAATATGCAAGCAATGCACTTTTCTAGAACTGAAAGTGGAAAAACTGTCAAAAAAACTGATTTTATTGGTCAAGTCTTATTAATAAACGCAAAAACCAATATAAATGGTCATATTAGAATTGTTCCCGTTACTGGAAAGACCTTTATGGGGCAAAAACTAAATGGATACTATGGCAAAAAAACAAAAGGGGAGAGTGAAGTTCAAACAGAATCCATTGAGTTTAACAACTCGTATTCAATCTTTTCTACAGACGATTTTTATACAAAGCTTGTGTTGGATCCAAGTTTTATAGAAGTATTGAATAATTTGCAAAAACGAATGAGAGTTTGCATATATATAGATAGCGAGCATATTATTGCATCTTTTGACTCTGGTCGGTATATATTAGGAAATCCTGGAAAATCTGGAATAGAAAACCTATCTTTAACAAGAGAATATGCAAGATTTAGGGATGTTTTGGCTGAGTATTACGAAATAATCAGCGTAATTAGAGAGAAATTGCAAAATTAGAGATAATTAAGACTAGAAAAACTAAAAATAAAGGAGACATTATGAGTGACATTATGGATAGCATTATGGATTATAAGACTATTTTAATAGTTATTGCGGCAGTGCTTGTAGTGGCTATTGGCTGGTTTATTGGTACGTTAAATAGACTAAGAAAATATAGGGTGATTATAGAAGAGTCGCAAAAAAACGTTGACATTGCGCTCGCTAAAAGGTACGACACGATTTGCCAAATGCTTAAAGTTGCGCAATCGTTTGCAAAATACGAAAAAACAACATTAGTTGATTTGGTGAGTTTAAGAGAAGGATTAAACTCTGCGGATTCTAGCGAAGCAATGAAAAATCAGAATCATGCAATAGGGAAGATTTATGCTTTGGCAGAAGCTTACCCAGAATTAAAGTCTTCAGAACAATTTTTGAATTTGCAAGAAGAAGTGAACGACGAAAACGAGCAGCTGGCTGCAGCAAAAAGAATAGTAAATAGTAACATTAGTACTCTTAATCAAAATATTGTTACCTTCCCAGTTTCGCTTATTGCAAGATTAAGCGGAATAAAGCAGATGGCTTTTCTTGATGAAGATGATCTAAGCAATAAGAAGAATATTGATAGCATATTGGGCTAGACACTATATTGAGCTAGATAGCATATACATATATGAAGTAGCCAATCGCCCGCGAATTTGCAGTGATTGGCTATTTTTTTATAATCTTTGCGTACTAATGCTTGTATTTGTATATAGTATTGAGTGATTATAGGATGGAGCTGATTGTGTGAAGGAGCTGATTATATGGCAGAATATGATTTACCGATTTTAGAGTATGATTCAGATAAAAGTGCAGTTTTAATGCCAAATCACGATAATATTTCTGTTCAGCTTCCATCTAAAGCGGTTTTTGCTTTCTTAGGCGATGAAATCGATCAGTATGCTTTAAGCAGGAAAGCTACGATTGTAGCAAATTTTGAATCTGCAACTAAAGTATATCCAATATATGTTTTGGAAGAGAAAGTAGAGAAAAAAGTAGGGGATAAGGCAGGTGAGAATGCAGGTGAGAAAGTAGATGAAAAAGTAGAAGAAGAAACGCAAAAAATCTGCTTGGTACAGGCCCCAGTTGGCGCTCCTGCCGCTGTTCAGATATTAGATTGGTTGATTTCTTACGGCGTTAGTGAAGTTATTAGTGCCGGTTCTTGCGGATCGCTAGTTGATTATGCGGAAAACGTTTTTCTGGTTCCGTATAAAGCTTTAAGAGATGAGGGAACTTCTTATCATTATTTGCCTCCAAGTCGTTATGTTGACGTTTCAGAGCGTTCGAGACGTGCTATTTTACAAACTTTGCAAGCGCACAATTTGCCTTATCATGAAGTTAAAACGTGGACTACGGATGGGTTTTTCCGTGAAACTAAGACGAAAGTTGCTAATCGTAAGCAAGAGGGATGCGCGGTTGTGGAGATGGAGTGTTCTGCTTTAGCGGCTTGCGCGCAAATGCGTGGGATTGTTTGGGGCGAGATTCTTTATACTGCAGATACTTTGCATGATGTTGAAAATTACGATGAGCGCAATTGGGGTGGGGATTCTAAAGCGTATGCGCTTGAGCTTTGTATTGAAGCAGTGTTGCGCATTTGATTTTTGTACGCGTTTACAGAGCTAATTAATGGGCTCGACGTGTATCAAACTTTGCCTGTTTTTTACAATTTGGGGTAGTGAAGAAAATAGCCGCAAATGGCAAAAATCTTCACCAGCGTTTATTAGATGTATATTGTTGGTGACTTTCAGCTAAATGCTAAATAAACTGCGATATTACAATGCCTGCAGCCATAAGTGGAATGTTAAAAATAAGGAATGTTGGAACACAAGTATCCCAAATGTGGCTGTGCTGACCATCTGCATTTAAGCCAGAAGTAGGACCAAGCGTTGTATCGGAAGCAGGAGAACCTGCGTCTCCAAGAGCTGCAGCGGAAGACATAAGAAGAATTGTTGCAGGAGTGCTAAAACCAATGCTTTGGCAAAGCGGTACGAACAAAACTGCAAGAATAGGAACCGTGCCAAACGAGGTGCCGATGCCCATAGTAACAAGCAAGCCAATAATCGTAATAACGAATGCAGCGATTAGCTTGTTTTGACCCATAAAAGCAACGCCAAGGTGTACAAGCTCATTAACTCCGCCTGTAGCTTGAATCACGTTAGCGTAGCCTCCAGCAATTAGCATAATAAATGCAATAAGACCCATAAGCTTAACGCCGCCCATAAGCTGCTTGTCGATGTCTTTCCACTTTATTGCGCCAAAAATAATCATGGTTGCAAGACCTGCAAGAGAAGAAAGCGAAAGATCCTTACTAATAACTTGCACTACTACAACAACAATAATCGCAAGAATGGTTACGTAGTGTGCTTTAGTAAGCGGGCCAACAACAGCGTCCGCAGCGCGAGTATCTGCTTCGGTTGTTTTATATTCGCGAGGCTTGCGGTATAGAACAAAAACTGCAAACAGTAAAGCTGCAAGCATTGCAGCACCTAAATACCAATTCACAGCGCTAACGTCTGAAACGCTAACTTTCATGCCGTTTTTAGAAAGATTAGTTGCAATAACTGTTTGGAAAATTAAGCCAAAGCCAAATGGAATAGCAATGTATGGAACTTCTAGGCCGAACGCAGTACAGCAAGCGGCAGCACGGCGATCTAGCTTAAGCTTGTTCATAATGGAAAGAATTGGTGGAATAAGAATAGGAATATAAGCAATATGAACTGGCACAATATTTTGAGACATGCATGCAATAATCGTTAGAACTGCAAGAAGAATAAATTTGTTTGCGCCAATAAGTTTACTGATTTTTTTAGAAATGATTTGAGCTAGACCAGTTGCTGTAATGGCTTCTGCAAAAGTACCAAGAAGAATGTAGGCGAGCGCAGTTTGCGCGTTTGTGGAAAATCCATCGCAAAGCAGCGCCATAATAGTATGGCTTCCATCTCCAAAAAGAGGGAGATGGCCGGCAATGCCGCCTGCAACGCACGCAACAATCATTGCGAGTAAAACATTGAGTTTAGCGAGACTTAACGCGCATAACACTACAACCGATACAATTACTGGGTTGCATAGAATGTTTAAAATTTGCATACTCTTTCACCTCTTTTTAAAGTTATCTTCATTTTGATGTTTGTAATAATATGTTTTTCAATTTTTATAATTTTTAAATTTTAATAATTAAAGACAATATCATAAAGACTTACGTAAAGTTTTATTCGTAAAGTAAAACTTAGATTACGCTTTTATAAATCACTCTTTAAAAGTTAAATACATTAATACATTAATGCAGATTCGTTCACAATAGTTTGTTAGCAATAGCATTTAAGAGTAGGCTCAGCTGTGTTGTTATCTCTAGTACCCAATCACCGCAAAATTGCACCTAATGGTTACTAGCGCTGCTTCAGAATTTATTGCGCTAAATTGTACAGCGCAAGCCAATCCAAAACCAGCGTAACAGTATTACATAGACACAGTGTAAAGCGAGTAGAAGTAAGCCTTCTGATTCATAAGATCCTCAAAGCTTCCGCGCTCAATAAGTTCGCCGCTTTTCATCACAAGAATTTCATCATATTGCTTAAGAGAATTGGCATCCAAGCGGTGAGTTACAACAAGTCGAAGAATTCCTTGTAAATCCAAAATAGACTGCGTTACGTTAACGCTCGTCTCGTTATCTAGCGCGCTCGTTGCCTCGTCAACCAGCAGAATCTCGGACTTTTTAAGCAAGCTTCGCGCAATAGCAATACGCTGCTTTTCGCCGCCTGAAAGATGACTACCGTTCTCGCCACACTGATAATCATTGCCTTTAGCGGCAATCAAATCATCCAAACCAGCCAAGTGAATCACGCGATTCACTTCCGCATCCGGGAACGGCTTGAAAAGCGTAATATTATCTAAAATCGAAGCATCAAACATAAACACAGACTGCTGCATAAGAGTCGTCTTATCATAAAGCGAACTCTTGCTCACATTGCTAAGTTCGTGATTATTCAGCTGCACGCTACCCTTATAATCCTTGTAGTAGCCCATAAGCAGATTAATCAAACTACTCTTACCAGCACCAGAAGGCCCTACTATCGCGTAAGATTTTCCAGCTTGCAAAGTTAGATTTACGTTTTTCAAGACTTTACGATCCGCATCATAAGCGTATGAAACATCTCGCAAAACAACACTTTTAATCGGATCGTCAATAATCTCGCCAGAATCCTCTTTAGCGTTACTCATGTAATCAGCCATCTTACTAATAAGCTTCTTAGCACCCTTCATCTCGCCAAGCATTTGTGGAAGACTTGCAATAGGCTGAAGTACGCCATTCATCAAATTAGTGAAAGCTAAAACCATTCCAGCAGTAATAACACCAACATGAGCGTTAACCATCCAAGCGCCAACAAGCATTACGCCAAGCTGAGTTGCAAGGCTGGAAATTGTGCCAAGAGCAGAAACAGTAGTCATCGTTTTTTCGCGAAGATTCTTTGTATGCTCAAGCTCCATCGACTGATTCTGATAACGGTTAATAACCTCCTGCTCCGCCTTAAAACTCTTAATAACCGAAACTCCGTTCAAAACATCCTTCGTCAGGGCCGTATAAGACTCATTCGATTTAGAAACCTGCTCCTCGCGAGTGGCAATTCCGCTAGCTGTAAGAATCGAGCACGCCATTGGAAGCACAGAAATAATAAGAGCAATAACAGTGAGCAACGGACTATAGTAAATCATAAGAGCTAGCGAGCTTACAAGCATAAGAACGTCTTGAACAAAGTCAAAAATCTTCTTCAAATACTTTTCTTGAATACGCTCACAATCATTAGTGAGCACAGAAAGATATGTTCCAGAATTTGCAAGCGAAAAATCGCTATAACTCTTTTTTAACAGCTTTTTAATAACAGACTCTTTATACTGATTCATTGCTTTTTCAAGAAAGCGAGGATACGCGCTGCGCTTTAACGCGAAAATCAGGGAGATTGCCAGCATAAAGGAAACTACAAGCAGCAAAATAGTAGCTAAAGAAAAAGCTCCTTTACCAGCCATATAATCGAAAATAATTTGCAAAATCCAAGAAATAGCAGTGTAAATCATAGACAAGGCAATAAAAACTATCATCGAAAGAAAAGCTACAAGCTTGTTTTCTTTGAAAAATAGTTTTACGTAATTTTTTACGTCGGGATGTAGTTTGGATGATTGCTGATTCGCAGGCGATTGCTGATTCGACGCAGTATTTTGATTTGCGCGTGAATTCTGATTTGCCGTGTTGTCAGTTTTGCTCATTCTCGCTACCTCTCGCTTCCTTTATATCTATTTTGCTATTTTGCTATTTTTCTCTAATGGTATTTTTGTAGCTAGCATTTTCGCTTCTGTTTTTCTGATTCGCTCGCTACAAAACGTTGAAAGCTACATTATCATACTCATTCTGATTGGTCACAATTATCTACTTGACAACATATGACAACACATATAAATACTTATATAAATACTTAGACAAACTTATAGGTAATGTTCACCAGAAATAATATTAGAAGTCACACGATTAAATCAAAAATGTGAGATTTTGTTATATATAGCGTGTTTTTATGACCAAAACATAGACAAATGAACAAAATGTTCAAAAATAAGTTAGTATTTGTTCACCTTGAAGAGTACAATGAAAGTACTTTCGGGGGATTGACGTCAATAATTGGCCTCTTTATTTATAACCTTTTGTTGCAACATAGCAATATGAGGTAGTCGCCAAAATCATTGTAGGCGATATCAGAATTAAATATTGAGTCTGAAGTTAGGAAAATCAAAAAATTGAAAAATCAAAAAATCAAAAAATTGAAAAATTGAAAAAGTTAGATACAAAGGAGGAATGCATAGCAATTTCGATAGCAACATTAAAAATGTATACCATTTAGAAATGTATACCATCGGTATTTTGCAGCAAACAAATCATGCAAATTATGCAAGAAGAACAAACGCTTATAGAAGCGAAAGAATTAGGTTTACAAATATTTAGAAGAACACCATTTTGGGACGTATCGTTAAAAGTAGAGCCTCATCAAATCGTTGCAATATCAGGCGAACACGGCTCTGGAAAATCAGCTTTGCTGCTTGCATTGTCTGGTTATATGAAATTTACGAACGGAACTCTTACTATTGCGGACGCAACTCTTCCTAACGATTTTAAAGAATCGCGTAAATATGTGGGATTGGGATTATTCAACGGAATTAACGAATTCTACAAAATGCAAACAATAGAAGAAGTTCTTATGAGCGAGCTGAAACTAGCAGCGCGTTCGCCTCTATTTTTGAAGCAATACAAAAATGATGTTAAAAACCGTGAAGCTTTACAGCAGTACGCTTACAACGTGCTAACTCAATGGAAAGTATTTTCTCCTCACAAAACAGCAATAGGAGAGTTGACTCCGTGCGAGCGCATGCGCTTGGCAATTGCGTTGGCTTTGCTAAAAAAGCCGTGGCTGCTATTTGTTGATGGAATTGAGATGGAGCTTACTAGTGAGCAAAGCGAATGCTTACTTGCAGACATTCGCGAATATGTTAGCAAAAACTACTGCTCCTGCCTTGTTGGAGTTTTGCAAAGTGAGTTAGAAAAGCAAGCGGATCAAGTCTTAAGACTTATGCCAAATAATGAGAAAACAGAAAATTCTCATACTGATTCTCAACTTGCTACAAGTGAAGCAAATGGTGGTGAAAACAATGCACGTTAATACTATTGCTCTTGCATTTCGTGAGATTAACAATACGATGAAAGGAAAAGCTAGAAAGCTTGTTATTGGAACCGTAGCTTTGATTCCACTTTTATACGGATCGCTTTACTTGTGGGCGTTTACAAATCCTTACAAAACGCTAGACACCGTTCCAGTCGCTTTTGTTGTGGAAGATGACGGTGCGATGATAAATGGCAAAATGCGCAATGTTGGCGATGAAATCAAGAATCGTTTAAAGAATCAAAAAGATGGAAGTGAAGGATTCCAGTGGAACTTTGTAGATAGCGCTAAAGCAAATAAAGGCCTTAAAAATGGCGATTATTTTATGGTAGCAACTATTCCATCGTCTTTTAGTAAGTGCATTGCTTCTGCGCAATACGATACTCCTACTAAAGCAAAGCTTCACGTAAAATACGATCAAGCAAGCAATATGCTGGCTTCACAAATCGGTAAAACTGCTTTCCGCACTATGAGAAGCGAAATTAGTGAGGCGATTGTTCAAGAATATTGGGAGCATATGTTTGAAAAAGTAAATTCTGCTTCTGATTCTCTTAATTCAGCAGTGAGTGGTTCTGGCGATTTAAGCGCTGGAATGCAATCGCTTAATGGCGGAGTAGATAAGCTTGCTTATGGATCGATTAAGCTTACTCAGTCTTTGCAAAAACTACAAAACGGATTAAGCGAACTTCAAAAGGGAGCGCAATCGCTTAAAAATGCAAATGCGCAAAGCAAAGATGGAGCGCAATTCTTAGCTCAAAAAACTAACGATTTGGCAAATGGCGCAAATCAGCTAAATAGTGGAGCGCAAACGTTATATAACGCTACAGACGAACTATATAATGGTGCTCAAAAGCTTTCAGATTCTAGTGCGCAGCTTGAACAGCATGTTAAGGCTGGAAACGAGGCTACAAAAAATCAGCTTGCTCAATTGCTTGTTGAAGCGCAAAATCCGCTTGTAACAAAAGAGCTTGTGTTAGAAAAATTGCAAGGTCTTGCAGGAGGATTAAGCGAAAATTCTAAGCTCTTAGAGACGAATCTTTCGGCGTTGAGCCAAGGTGCTGGAGCACTTTCTTCTGGTAGCTTGAAGATAAAAGCTGGAGTTGACGCCGTTTCTAAAGGAATATCAAGCGTTCGAGGTGGCTCATCGCAGCTTTCCGCTGGAGCAAATAAGCTGGCGGAAGGTCTTAGCGCTGTAAGCAACGGAAGTGAAAAGCTCAATAATGGTATTAATTCTGCTGCGCTTGGGTCTGCAAAAATAGTTGATGGATCAAGTCAATTGAATTCTGGAGTTCAAAAGCTTTCTGAAAATACTCCAAAGCTTGCTGATGGAGCTAAAAAGTTACATGAAGGTCTTAAAAGCGCACAAAACTCTAGCAAAATCAACAATATTAAGCAAAAAAGTAAGATGATGAGCGCACCAGTTTCCTTGGAGGAGCACGAGTATTCGCACGTTGAAAACTACGGTACCGGTTTTGCACCTTACTTTATTTCTATCGCCCTTTGGGTTGGTGCTCTTATGACAACATTCGTTTTGAGAGTTATGGATAGGCGAGCGATACTAAACGGCATGAATCCGCTTAAAAGCGCGCTTGTTAGCTTGACGCCGTTTGTGATTATGGGCGTAGTGCAAGCGATTATTCTTATGGGCGTTGTTCAAGGAGCGTTGAAGTTCCAAATCGATAATGTTGGTGCATTCTACGCGCTGGGGATTATAGCGTCAATAGTCTTTATGGCAATAATGCAAATGATTATGGTGGTGTTCCGAATGCCAGGGCGAATAGTTGCTATTGTGCTTCTTATGTTGCAAATCACAAGCTCTGCAGGAACGTTCCCAGTACAAATGACGCCATCGTTCTTTAGAGCTGTTCACCCATATTTGCCAATGACGTACTCGATTATGGGGTTGCGTCAAGCAATGTCTGGAAAGAACAGTGGTGAAATAGTCTCTGGCGTTGGAATGCTTGTGCTTTTCGGCGTTATTGCGATTGCTATAACAAGCATTGCCTTCCGCATGAAGCGTACTGTAAAAATGTTTGATTTGCATCCTGTAATTACATTGGATGCATGAGAATACGACAATGAGTAGGGAGTAATTACTGTGATTGCTGAAGTTACTGAAGTTACCATAATATAAAAATTGCAACCGAGTGCTGCTCAAATTTGTACCCAAGTTAAGTATGACTACTTATGATATTGTTCATACTAGCGTAGTTGTTCAGCTGGGTGTACGAGCAGTGCTCGGTTGTGCATAACTATACGACTATATGTGAACCGTATATGACGTAACTTGTATGGCTAACGCAACTATGCGCAATTATATTAAGCTACCTAAGGGCTTATATGAGTTACAGAGGGAAAGGACGTGTCAATGACTGCACGATTTACCGACGAATTAAAAAATGAGAATATCGAAACATGGGATGCTGCTATTCATCATCGTTTTGTTAACGAGTTAGTTGAGGGCACTATTCATGATGCTGTATTAGCTGGATATTTAATTCAAGACTACCGATTTTTAGATAGTTTCTTGGCTTTGCTTGGTGCTGCAGTTACGACAGCAGACACACTTGATTCTCGTCTCGTGTTTTCGAAATATATTGGTGAGGTAGCTGGAGATGAGAATACGTATTTTGTGGATGCGTTTAACGAATTTAATACTCCTGAATCTTTCCGCAATAAAATTCCAGACACTGAAGCAACTCGCGAATTTAAAAAGATGTTTTTAGACGCGGCTCACAGTGGACATTATGCTGCCGTGCTAGCCGTGTTAAACGTTACGGAATGGATATATCTTACGTGGGCATCAAACGCTGAAGGTAAGCGTCCTGAACGCAAGGTTCATTACCAGTGGATCGACCTGCATGATTATGAAGGATTCCACAAGTTTGTAGGGTTCTTGCGTGATGAGTTGGATCGTATTGGTCCTAAGGATGCTGATATTGCTCGAGAATATTTTGCGCGTGCAGTAAAGCTGGAGCGCATGTTCTTCGATAATTCGTATGAGACTCCTGCTGAAATCTAACGAACAGCATTCTAACGAATGGACGAAAATCTAACGGATGGAAATCTGACGAAGTAAGCAAGCTGTGAGAATAAAAATAGACCCTACAAGATTTGTAGGGTCTATTTTTGAGAAGATGAGAAATTTTCGTTAATAATTGAAAATCTCACTGTTAACTATATATTAGAAAGTAGATGCATAGACTTCGGCGATGGCATCTTCGCTCATATGCATGTATGAGTTCTTCAAGAGTCGCTGCTGCTCTTTAACAACGCTTGAAGCCCAGTCGCGAATCATGTCTTTGGTCATGCCATACTCGTGAAGCTTGTGCTTAGTCAAAATTGTGTTAAGAACTTCGTCAAGTTTGTTTAATACGTCTGCTTTTTGGCATTCAAGAATATTTGCCATAAAGTCAAAAAGCTTAGAAAGCTCAGTATTTTCAGCGCTAGTGCTGTTTTCAGAGTTGTGCTTAGAGTAGTAGCGCAAAACGCTTGTAAGAAGAGCAGCATTTGTCTCGCCATGAGCCACGTGGAAAGTGCCGCCAAGTGGATAAGCCATAGCGTGCACGCAACCGCAGCCAGCGTTACCAAACGCAATGCCAGCGTAAAGACTTGCAGAAACCAAGTCGCCTACAACTTGGCTTTTAGCGCTGCTGCCTTCCTTAACAACTCGCATGTAGCTTTGCAAAATAAGTCCGCAAGCCTTGTAACTAAACATTTTTGTAAGCTCGGTTGCAATAGGGGAGAGTGCAGACTCAATAGAATGCGTAAGAGCATCAATAGAACTGGTTGCAAAAACGTAATCTGGAAGGCTCTTTAATAATTCTGGAATAAGAACCGCGTCTGTAGCGTAGCAAGCATCGTTTGCCAAGCCCTTTTTAGTGTTGCGTTTTGTAAGAGAGAACACGGCAACGTTGGTAACTTCGGAGCCAGTTCCGCAAGTAGTTGGAACAAGAATAAGATCCGCGCCTTTTTGTGCAGGAATCTTGCCATCAATCAAGTCTTCGAGTGGGCTTGTTTGCTTCAAAGCACAAACTTTAGAAATATCCAAAACGGTGCCGCCGCCAATGCCAATCACGCGCTTTGGGGTAGTGTGAATATCGCGAACAATTGCATCAACCATTTCGTCGCTTGGCTCGCCCTTGCCGTAGTTTTCCTGGAAAATCACATTGCAATCAAGGTTCAAGCTGCCAAAATAAGGCTCCCAAATGTACTTGTTTGTAATAACCAAATCGTCTTTGCCAAGCTTAAATTCTTGCGCAAAATCGCGCGTATTTTCAAATTTGTGAATAGTTGGCTTAATAGATAGCTGCTTCATCCTAGACTCCTTTGTTTTAATTTGTACGTCTTACGCTAATATGCGCGTTTTGGTTCGCGATTTGTGCGCGGATGATTAAAAAACCAAGCAACCGCTCCATTATAGAACAAATTGCTTGGTTTAATAAACGCGATTTAAGCTAATTACAAGCTAATCAGAAAAAGTGATTCAGCCTAAGCTAATCAGAAAAGTCTAATCATCCCTTCAACAAAGCCGTGTAAGCTGCCATCGTAATGTAGTTGTATGGCTGGTTGAAGTGAGGCATAAAGAAGATATCGCACAATGCAAGCTCTTTAATCGTGACTTTCTTTTGAATAGCAAGAGAGAACAGGTGGATTGCTGCAGACATATCGTAGTTAGAAGCCAATTGGCATCCAACAATCACCTTAGAATCCTTCTTGTAAACAATGCGAATCTTAACTTTTGGATTCTCAACTTCCATAAACGCAGGCTTTTGTGTATCTTCAAAATCAACGTAGTCAACGTCCATGCCCTCTTTTTGAGCAGCCGTTAAGCTCAAACCAGTGCAAACAAGCTTGTAATCGTAAATCATCATTGCGCTAGAGCCTTGCACGCCCTCGGTTTCTACAGGAGTTCCGCAAACGTTGTGGCCTGCAATCAAGCCGCTTCTAACGGCATTAGTAGCGAGCGCAATGTAGTTTACGCGGCTTCGAGCGTTGTCGTAGATTGTAGCGCAATCGCCAATAGCGTACACATCTGGGTCGGAAGTTTGCTGCTTTTTATCAACTAGGAAAGCGCCATTTTCGTATTGCTTCAAATGATCTTTTCCAAGAGCAACATTTGGGTGGAATCCAATAGCGCAAATCACCATGTCGGCATCGTAAGTGCCCTTGCTTGTTTTAACAGCCTTAACTTCAGTATCTCCAACAATCTCTTCAACAGCTTGACCAAGCTCAAAGTGAATGCCCTTATCTTCCATAATTCTCTTCAAATTATCGGAAAACTCTGGGTCAAAGTAGCCGTTAAGAATATGGTCTTCCATGTCAATGAGAGTCACGTTCTTGCCAAGGCGCTTAAAAGCTTCCGCAAGCTCCACGCCAATGTAGCCGCCGCCAAGAACCACAACGTTATTAAAATCGCGCTCTTGAAGTTTAGCAATAACAGTTTGCGCGTTTTGGAAAAGCTTTACCATTTGCACGTTTTCCAAGTCAATGCCCTTAATGCGTGGCTTGTTTGGAAGGCTGCCAGTAGCTAGAACGAGTTTATCGTAAGAATCGTGAATAACAGATCCGTCTTTAAGCTCGACTGTTACTTCTTTCTTTGCATAATCAATGTCTAGAACTTTGCTTTCAAGATTTACTTTAGCGCCCTTTTTAACGAAATCTTCTGGCTTCTGGTAGAACAGGCCATCGCTGCTTTGAATCTGCTTGCCAATCCACAAAGCCATACCGCAGCCAAGGAAGGAAATGTTGCTATTTTGATCGTAGATTGTAAGATCGTTTCCTGGGTAGCTCAAAATGGTGTTAGCGCAGGCAGTGCCAGCATGATTTGCGCCAATCTGAATAATCTTGGTCATCGGTAATCTCTTTTCGTCATTGACTTTTGATTTATCTGTATTTTCTGTATTTATATGGTTTTATGCGCGCTGTTAACAACATTGTTCGTTAAGCACGCGCTAGTAGCTAATCATATTACACTACGACGAGTCTGGCTAATCGTGAGTCTAGGTGTGTTGTTTTGCGATTATTGTATAAGTTGTAATTACCATTTAATCTTTGCTATAAAAGTGAAATAAGTAATAGAATCATGAATGTTTTATACAAGTGCATTAGTGTATATACAGTTTTTGCAATGTATTTTGATAAAGTTTGATAAAGTTTTATAAAGTTTGATAAGTGAGAGTTGTATGAGGGGGTATTGTAATGCGTATTTTGATTACTGGTTTTACGCCGTTTGATAATGAGTCTATAAATCCGTCGTGGGAGATTGCGCAATCAGTGCATGCGCCTGAAGGCGTGGAACTTGTTCGTTTGCAGATAAATGTGGAGTTAATAAAGAAACGATCAGATATTACGAGCGAAAAAATTTATTACAAGAACCTCACCGAACGGAAGCTGGTTATCGGATATATTCATATGATGACGTTAAGCGTGTTGGGTTTATTAAACGAATACAGGAATTTGGTTTCTCTTTAAGCGAGATTTATAAATTACTTGGTGTTGTAGATAAAGATGAAGTTCGTTGTCAAGATATGTTCGAATTTGTTTCTAAAAAACAAAAGGAAGTGCAAAAACAAATAGAGGATTTAAAACGAATTGAAACTATGTTAGACGACTTAAAACAACGATGTCCAGATGAAAAGAAATTACATTCGTGTCCAATAATAGAAACATTAACATGAGAGATTAATTAACGAAAGGAGCTTTTTTATGAATAAATTTAAGGTAAACATTTCAGGAATGACTTGTACGGGTTGTGAAAAACACGTAGAATCAGCACTTGAAAAGATAGGTGCTAAAAATATTGAGTCTAGTTATCGTCGTGGTGAAGCAGTATTTGAACTGCCCGATGATATTGAGGTTGAAAGTGCAATAAAGGCGATTGATGAAGCAAATTACCAAGCCGGAGAAATTGAAGAAGTATCATCACTAGAAAACGTGGCGTTAATTAATGAAGACAATTATGACCTTCTTATTATTGGTTCTGGTGCTGCTGCCTTTTCTTCGGCAATTAAAGCTATAGAATACGGTGCAAAAGTTGGAATGATTGAGCGTGGAACGGTTGGGGGAACCTGTGTGAATATTGGCTGTGTTCCGTCAAAAACTCTTCTTAGGGCAGGGGAAATCAATCATTTATCAAAAGACAATCCGTTTATAGGTTTACAAACATCCGCTGGAGAAGTGGATTTAGCTAGTTTAATCACGCAAAAGGATAAATTGGTGAGCGAACTTCGGAATCAAAAATATATGGATTTAATTGATGAATATAATTTTGATTTAATTAAAGGTGAAGCAAAATTCGTTGATGCTAGTACTGTTGAGGTCAATGGGACAAAGTTATCTGCAAAACGCTTTTTAATTGCAACAGGTGCATCGCCTTCGTTGCCCCAAATTTCAGGACTTGAAAAAATGGACTATTTAACTAGTACAACACTTCTTGAGTTAAAGAAAATACCAAAACGATTAACTGTAATTGGTTCAGGATACATTGGAATGGAGCTTGGACAACTATTTCATCATTTAGGTTCAGAAATAACGCTTATGCAAAGAAGTGAGCGACTTTTAAAGGAGTATGATCCTGAGATTTCAGAGTCAGTTGAAAAAGCGTTAATTGAACAGGGTATAAACCTTGTCAAAGGGGCAACTTTTGAGCGTGTTGAACAAAGTGGAGAGATAAAAAGGGTTTACGTAACAGTAAATGGCAGTAGAGAAGTCATTGAATCAGATCAGTTACTTGTTGCCACTGGAAGAAAACCAAATACGGATTCTTTAAATTTAAGTGCAGCAGGTGTTGAAACTGGAAAAAATAATGAAATCCTGATCAATGATTTTGGTCAAACAAGTAATGAAAAGATTTATGCAGCAGGAGATGTGACTTTAGGACCACAATTTGTATATGTAGCAGCCTATGAAGGTGGAATTATTACTGATAATGCTATTGGTGGATTAAACAAAAAAATAGATTTATCGGTAGTTCCTGCTGTTACGTTTACGAATCCGACGGTTGCAACGGTTGGTTTAACAGAAGAACAAGCAAAAGAGAAAGGGTATGATGTGAAGACATCTGTATTACCTTTAGATGCTGTTCCAAGAGCAATTGTAAACCGTGAAACAACCGGTGTATTTAAACTAGTAGCAGATGCAGAAACACTAAAAGTATTAGGGGTTCATATTGTATCTGAAAATGCAGGAGATGTCATCTATGCAGCATCATTAGCTGTTAAATTTGGCTTAACGATAGAAGATTTAACAGAAACCCTAGCACCATATTTAACAATGGCTGAAGGGCTAAAATTAGTTGCACTTACGTTCGATAAAGATATTTCGAAATTATCTTGTTGTGCAGGCTAAGGGAACTTTTTTACAACTCCCTATTCAAGTGAACCAGCTAATGCTTTAAGGGATTTTCTAAGTGCATTTGTGGTCACAAAAATAATTTAACACTGATGATTTCGACATCAAATCTATAATTGATACCTTAACACCGCAGAGTAATAAAGGATGAATAATATGTCAGACTTATTATCCCTACCAGACATTAAAACAATAGAACCGCCACAAGAAAATGAAACCGATATGATGTTTAAAGTTGAAGCAGTCGGACCACCTGAACGTTGTCCTGAATGTGGTTTTGACAAGTTGTACAAACACAGTTCAAGAAATCAACTAATTATGGATTTGCCCATTCGTTTAAAGCGAGTGGGCTTACATTTGAACCGTAGACGATACAAGTGTCGTGAATGCGGATCTACCTTCTGGGAACGCCTAATATCTGTAGATGAAAAGCGTAGTATGACCGAAAGGCTTTTAAAGTCCATTCAAGAGCAATCCATGTCTAAGACCTTTGTAGAAGTCGCAGAAAGCGTTGGTGTTGACGAGAAAACCATTAGGAACGTTTTTAAGGACTATGTGGCACTCAAAGAACGTGAATACCAGTTTGAAACTCCTAAGTGGCTTGGGATAGACGAGATACATATTATCCGTAGACCTCGGCTTGTATTGACTAATATTGAACGCAGGACTATTTATGACATCAAGCCTAACCGTAACAAGGAAACAGTCATCCAACGTCTTTCAGAAATCAGTGACAGGACTTACATTGAGTACGTCACAATGGATATGTGGAAGCCCTACAAAGACGCAGTGAACACTATCCTTCCACAAGCTAAAGTTGTCGTAGATAAGTTTCATGTAGTTAGAATGGCTAATCAAGCCTTAGATAACGTCAGAAAGTCTTTGAAAGCCCATATGGGCCAAAAAGAAAGACGTACCCTTATGCGTGAAAGGTTTATCCTTCTAAAGCGTAAACACGATCTAAATGAACGTGAATCATTCCTCTTAGATACTTGGTTAGGTAATCTTCCTGCTTTAAAAGAAGCCTATGAACTCAAAGAAGAGTTTTACTGGATATGGGATACTCCTGATCCAGATGAAGGTCATCTTCGTTATAGTCAATGGAGACACCGTTGTATGTCCAGCAACTCTAAAGACGCATATAAAGACCTCGTGAGAGCCGTAGACAAAAATATTCAACTACTTTGATAAAAGGCTCACTAATGCTTATACGGAGTCAATTAACAGCATTATTAGGCAGGTAGAGCGAATGGGTAGAGGTTACTCGTTTGATGCCTTACGAGCCAAAATCCTTTTCAATGAGAAGCTCCATAAAAAGCGTAAGCCACGATTTAATTCAAGTGCTTTCAATAAAGCTATGTTATACGATACTTTCAATTGGTATGAAGTGAATGATCACGACATTACAGACAACTTAGGTGTCGATTTTTCCACACTTATTAAGAATTTGGAGAAGGGTGATTTATAAGCCCTTTTCCACCATAAAATCCGAATACCCGTTTTATACAAGTGCATTAGTGTATATACAGTTTTTGCAATGTATTTTGATAAAGTTTGATAAAGTTTTATAAAGTTTGATAAGTGAGAGTTGTATGAGGGGGTATTGTAATGCGTATTTTGATTACTGGTTTTACGCCGTTTGATAATGAGTCTATAAATCCTTCGTGGGAGATTGCGCAATCAGTGCATGCGCCTGAGGGTGTGGAACTTGTTCGTTTGCAGATTCCTACGGAATTTAACAAGGGCGCGCAAAAAGTTATTGAGAAAATAGAGGAAGTTAACCCTAATGCTGTGCTTTCGTTAGGGCAATTTGGCGGTTCTGCTTGTTTTAACGTTGAGTATGTTGGCATTAACTGTAGAGCTGCACGCATACCAGATAATAGTGGATATAAGCCTTGGTATGAGCCTGTTGTGCAGGATGGTGATGTGGCTTATAAAGCGACTTTGCCAGTTGTGAACATAGTTGATGCTTTAAATAAAGCAAAATTGCCTGCGGCTGTGTCTTTTTCTGCTGGCGCATACGTGTGTAATGACGTGCTTTACAGTGTTTGTAATTATTGCCAGACTAAAAAATTGCCAATTAAGAGCGGTTTTATTCACGTTCCGTATTTGCCTGAACAGGTTCTCAATAAGCCGAGCACGAGTTCTATGAGTTTAGATGATATGCTTCGAGGTATTGAAGTTGCGTTGCAAGTGATTGCAAGTGATTGCAAGTAAATCGCCAGCAAATCTTTAATTCGTAACTAATTGCTAATAAATAGTATGAAGTATTTATTGTCTATAATTGCTCAAGCGTGCGCCTACTTTCCAGGATCTTGCTGGCCTTCGTTAGACCTGTTTGGATCTGGCTGAGAAACAGTAGGCTTTTCGGTAATAGGCTTCTTTTGATCAGCTTCTTGCTTTGCTAAATCTTTGCGCATATCGGTCGTAGTTTTGCTTGCGTTATCAATGTCTTCGCAAATCTTCATAACCCATTTTCTTAAATCTGTTGCATACGTTGGCATAAGCTCATTAACCCACATTACAGATGTGTAGCTTCTGCCAGCAGTTCCCGTCAAAATGCTAATATCGTCGCCTTTACGTTGACTATTGCTTATAAGTACGTCGAATTTTCGTTCTTCAATAAGCTTTTGGAATTCATCTATATTAGCTTTGTCTACTTCTTCGCCTTGCGCTACTTGCTTAGCGTATGCCTTAGGCGCAGAATCGCTGATTCCCATATCGGACATAAGCCAGAAAAGAACAGGATTTATTGAAGCGTACTTAAACTTTTTGTGACTTTTAGCGAAGTTTGAAAGATATTCATCAAGCTTATTTTCTTGCGATTTAACTGCGTCAAGTCTTTTAGCAAAAACCTTCTTTTTTGAAGGAAGGACTTTAGAAAAAGCGTTGCAAATGCTAGAAGCCATCTCGTTTCTAGCATCTTTTGAGAACCAAAGATAAGGGTTATCGCCATTTAGCGCGCCGACTGTAGAAGCTGCGTTTACAATCTCGCTGCTTTTAGACGTATGCTTTGCAACCCAACTATCGTAGCCAGCGCCATTTGACACAACAACTTGCGCAGAATACAGCTTTTGCAAATCTTTACTAGACGGCTTAAAAGTAGACATATCGGTATCTGGATTGCTGATTATAGATTGCACTTCAACATCGTTTCCGCCGATTTCTCTAGCCAAACTTGCCCAAGATTCAAGAGTGGAAACAACCTTAATTTGCTTAACCTCTTTTTTGGGTTGCGTTGGAGTTTTAGAAGATTGCGAGCTTTCACCGCACCCAGCTATGCCAAGCAACATTGATGGAACAATTATGCACGCTAAAACAGCTTTGCATATTTTCTTTGCGCGAGTTAAATGAAAAATATTTTCGCACATCTTTGCGCCCCTTCCGTCAGTGTTATTAGCATTAGCACTTGTTAAAACTCGTTCTAGTTTGCTGCAAGGTTTATTGTAGCTAAGGTTTATTGTAGCTTTCTTATGCAATACAAATACCATTCTATTATAATATTCAGTTATTAACAGTTGTGTCGCGATGCTTTGTGTCGCGCACTTCGATACCTCACGATAGCCTATCCATACGAATATCCTACGCGTACGAATTGTGTTAGAAGATTTGTAAGTTGAACATAAGAATTAACATGCGAGTTGGGAGTGAATCATGGTTGTTGTGTTAGATGGAAAAGCGCTAGCTGCAAGTATTAAAAGCGACTTAAAAAATAGAGTAGAAAAGCTTAAAGAAAAAGGCATTAATCCAGGGCTTGGAACGCTTTTAGTTGGAAGCGACCCTGGCTCGCTGAAGTATGTTGCTGGAAAACACAAGGATTGCGAAGAAGTGGGGATTCGCTCAATCCGCTGCGATTTGCCAGAAGACGCTAGCGAAGACGAAATTCTTAAAGCCGTAAATCAGCTTAATAATGACCCTTCTTGCACAGGTTTTATTGTGCAATTGCCTTTGCCAAAGGGAGTTGATTCCCAAAAAATTATTGAGGCAGTAGACCCTGCAAAAGATTGCGATGGAATGCATCCGTACAATTTGGGCGAGCTGGTTATGCATATTTCGGGAGATATTGTTACGACTCTTCCATGCACGCCGCGAGGAATTTTGGCGCTTTTAGATGCTTATAACATTGATCTTGAAGGCAAAAATGTGTGCGTACTTGGACGAGGAATCACGGTTGGCCGAACAATCGGGCTCCTTCTTACGCGCAGGGGAGTAGACGCAACTGTAACATTGTGCCACACTCGCACTCGTGATTTGCACGATATTATGATGCGCTCCGACGTTATTATTGCGGCAATGGGCAGCGCGGGATTTGTAAAGCCGTGCGATGTTAAGCCTGGAGCCGTGTTGGTTGACGTTGGTGTTTCGCGCGTTTTTGATGAAGAAGTGGGAAGATATCGCGTAAAAGGCGATGTTGATGTTGCTTGTAGAGAAGTCGCGGGAGCGTATTCGCCAAATCCTGGTGGAGTTGGACCAATGACTCGCGCAATGCTATTGGCTAATGTTGTTGACATGGCTGAGCGAGCAGCGAGTGGCAAGTAAGTGTTAAGTAGCAAATATCAAGTCGCACGACACGCCCGAAGTAAAACGGCGTTTTTGGCTATGCCTGTATATAACATTGACAGAGCGCGTGCATAGTGCGCGTGCAAAAGTCATAATTTAATATCGAGTAATATCCACCCCAAGAAGAAACCACTAATAAGTAATGGCAGAGAATAATAACGAAGTCGCCAAGGTTGCGATTAATGATATTGGCACCGAAGAAGACTTCATCAAGGCAGTCGATTCAACCATCAAGAATTTTGATGATGGTGATTTAGTTGAAGGTACCGTCGTAAAGATTGATCACGACGAAGTATTATTGGATATCGGCTACAAAACTGAAGGTGTAATCCCTTCCCGTGAACTTTCCATCAAGAAAGACGTTGATCCAGATGATGTTGTTGAAGTTGGCGACACCATCGAAGCCCTTGTTGTAACTAAGGAAGACAAGGAAGGACGTCTTATTCTCTCCAAGAAGCGTGCACAGTACGAGCGTGCTTGGGGTGATATTGAGAAGATCAAGGATGCAGACGGCATTGTTGAAGGTACCGTTATTGAGGCTGTTAAGGGCGGCTTGATTGTAGACATCGGTTTGCGCGGCTTCTTGCCAGCTTCCCTCGTTGAAATGCGTCGCGTTCGCGATCTTTCCCCATACATTGGTCAGAAGATTAAGGCTAAGATTCTTGAGCTCGATAAGAACCGCAACAATGTTGTGCTTTCTCGTCGTCAGTTCCTCGAGGAAACCCAGTCCGAAGTTCGCGAGACCTTCCTCTCGCAGCTTAAGAAGGGTCAGATTCGCGAAGGCGTTGTGTCTTCTATCGTAAACTTCGGCGCGTTTGTTGACCTCGGCGGTGTTGACGGCCTCATTCACGTTTCCGAGCTTTCCTGGAAGCACATCGATCACCCATCTGAGGTTGTTAAGGTTGGCGATAAGGTTACCGTTGAGGTTCTCGACGTTGATCTCGATCGCGAACGCATCTCCCTCTCCCTTAAGGCAACTCAGGAAGATCCATGGCAGCGCTTCGCTCGTACCCATGTTCCTGGACAGGTTGTTAAGGGCAAGGTCACCAAGATTGTTCAGTTCGGTGTGTTCATCTCCGTTGAAGACGGCATCGAAGGCTTGGTTCACATTTCCGAGCTTGCTAACCGTCATGTAGAGAACCCAGAAACTGTTGTTAAGGGTGGCGAAGAAGTATTCGTTAAGGTTATTGACGTAGACCTCGATCGTCGCAGGATCTCGCTCTCCTTGAAGCAGGCTAACGAGGCTGTTGATCCAAATTCTGAAGATTTCGATCCAGCTCTCTACGGCATGCCAGCTGAGTATGACGAAGAAGGAAACTACAAGTACCCAGAAGGCTTCGATCCAAACACCAACGAGTGGATTGCTGGTTACGAGCAGCAGCGCGAAGAGTGGGAAGCACAGTATGCAGCAGCTCACGAATTGTGGGAGCAGCACAAGGTGTTCGCCGCTAAGGAACTCGCAGCTGCAGCAGAATCCGCAGCCGCTGATGGCCAGAGCGAAGAAGCTGAAGAAAAGAAGCCAGCTAAGGAAGAAAAGAAGGAAGAAGTTGCTTCCAACTATTCTTCTGAGGCTGCTAACGAAGGTGCTTTAGCTGATTCCGATCAGCTCGCAGCTTTGCGCGAACAGCTTTTGAGCGAAAAGAAGTAGTTTCTACTTTCTACTAGAAGCTTGTAAATAAAAACTAAGATGCCCTCGGTGAGTAATCATCGGGGGCATCTTGCGTATTGTTGTTCATAATGTTTTACGAGTATCTTGATTATGTTTGATGTCTATTTTGAGTACATTTGACAAGTATTTTATAACTCAAGTTTTGTAATTAAATATAGGTACAATCAATTTTCTTTTAAGAATCGTGATTATATGATGTAAAACGTCAATCATATTTACTAATCGTATTTACTAAAAGGATGGTGAAAATATGAGCACTTTAGAAAACAATCAGAAAAATCCTCAGTTCCCTTCGTATGATGGTAATAATGAGGAAAACGCTAAAGGAACTTTAGAAAGCTCGCGCAGTAAAATTGTTGCAGGTTTGCTAGCGATTTTCTTAGGATTTTTAGGTATTCACAATTTTTATCTTGGTTTTAAAGGAAAGGCGATTGCGCAGCTGCTTATTTCTGTTCTTTCTTTTGGTTTCCTGTTGATTATTACGGGAATATGGGCATTGATTGAGGGTATTTTGATTCTTTGCTCAAAGCCTGGAAGTAAGTGGCACAAAGATGCTGATGGTGCTGAGTTAAAAGACTAAAAATAAATATTTAGTATTAAGATTTATAAGTAATTTTACAAATAAAAGATGCGTTTTAGAATTCAATTTCCAAAACGCATCTTTTATTTTTATGCCTAAAACATTAGAACAAATGAATAATATAGCAAATACACTTATTCTTTAATATTGCATATTTTTTAATTTCATTAATGCTGCAGAGATAGCTATTAATAGAATCATTAAAGCATAAGGAATAGTTGTGTTGATTCCAGTTTTTTGCATCATTCCTCTATTCTTTGCTAAAGCATTGCCAGATTTACTATAATGCTTATAATTATTTTCATTATCAATGCTGTTATTATCCACATTGTAATTATCATGTTTTGCTTTTGAAGAGTAATGATAATTCGTTCTGGAATTGTCCGTATTAGAGTAATCCTTTCTGTAATTTTGAGAATATTCTTTATTTATGTTAAATGTGCTGCTGTTCTGTTTATTGTTATTCTTATTTGGAATTATATTTGGACTAATATTCTTATTTATCTCCTTTTCAGATTGTGTTGTATCAGGATCTTTTCCTGTTTGTGTATCAGTATGTGATTGATTGTTAGGTAGAGGATCTGTTTGAGTACTAGAATTTTTAGTTTCACTTGCAACATTTAAGGTTATAGTTGTTTCAAATGATAATTCTGTGTTTGAACGATCTTGATTTTTATTTGCAGACGCAATACGAATTTTTGCAGTAAGTTTATCTCCAACTTTTGCTGTTTTAGGCACTTCAATTTTCAAAGGAATATATGTAGTTTTATTTGCTTCGATTGTTACAGAATCGCTTGATGCAGTAAAATCACTTGTGTTTATAGACGTAACTTTAATATTTTCATATTTAGTACTCGTAGGATTTACCACAGGAAGACTTATCTCTTTGGTGGATAGATTGATTTTAGTTGTAGAACCTAAGGTTATGTTAGGACGTATACTTAACCATTCAGCAGAAATTCTCGTATACATTATGTCATTATTATCGCCCTCATATAGAAGACCATAGCCGCCTCCTGCTTTTTGACTTAAAGCTTGAATAGTGGAGTAAGCCATTGCGCCATTCTTGAATCCCTTTTCTTCTGTCCAATTTTCTCCATCATTGTATGAGACACGTATCAAACCATTTGCTCTTCCAGAACCAGAAGAAGATGAATATAAGAGGATTTTAGCTGCATCAGATCCAATTGGAGCATCTGGGAATGCTCTTGTTATTTGAGCGTTATTACCTGGATCTGGCAGTGTCTCATCTTTGTATGCTTTACCATACGTTTCTCCGCCATCATTAGAAAAAGCAATGATTCTATGATTATTTGCACCACCTTCATGCGGTCTAGAGTTTAACATAATTCTTCCATCAGAAAGCTCTACAACCTTATTTTCATCCATATGGCTTTGTTCTTTACCTAGTCCAACTGGATTTCCAGCTTTCCAAGTTACTCCATGGTCATCAGAGTATACAGATACGGCTTGCCACTTCTCATTGTTTCTTTGCACACTTCCATTGGAACTGTTTACTATTGCGTATTGTTGTATTAAACGACCTTTATATTTTCCGTATTTTAGTTGAATTCCATGTCCAGAAGTAGCAAATCTAGCTCGTTCATTTTTTGGATATTTAGTTATGTCTTTAGTTATAACTTTTGGTTCGCTCCAAGTTAAACCGTTATCTTTTGAGCAAGTAACAGCAGCATCTAAAATATGTCTATCACTTTGATTAGTGCTAGCTGTAGAATCCCATACTCCACCATCGTATGATTTGACGAAGAATAAGAAAATATTGCCTGTTTCTTGGTCTACAACATATGAAGGGTCAGAGAATCCATATTTATTTGGGTTTTCTTTTCCTTTTGCTACGATTTGTATTTTTTCAAAAGTTTTTCCACCATCTTTAGATATTCTTTGAACAATAGAATTTGGATTAGGAGCATCAGCTGCACTATTTGGTCGATAATCCCAAGCTGTAAGAATCCAACCATTGTTAGCTTCAGCTATTGCAGGTATTCTATAATAAGGTTTTCCAGTTAGTCCTTCTACAGTTTGACCTATTGTTGCTAATCTAACGGGATCTCCGTCTTTTCTAGGCCTTGGAACTGGATTAATATTTGTAACTTTGTCTCCAATTAATTTTGGAGTAGATATAACTTCATTACCATTTGCATCTTTGCTAATTTTCCAATCGGCTGCTGGAGTGAAACCTTTTTCTTTAATATCAGAATCCTCTGTTATATGGAATCCTTGCGTGCATGATACAGTTTTTCCTGGTTGCAGATTTCTCCATCTACAGTTACCGTTATTCCCTTCAACAGCCACAGCAGTGAGATTACTGTTAGTTGGCCAAACAGTCACATTGTGATTAGTGTTATTTGTGTAAGTCAGCTTATATCTTAGCGTATCCCCAACTCGAACATCATTTTTTAAATCATCCGTACGTGTAATCGTAAATGTTACTGGTTCAGTTTGTTCAGGGGGGGGGGTAGTTGCTGATGCTACACCTATGCTAAGTGACACAATTGTTGCAGATGTAAGAATTGCTGAGAAAATATTTTTGCAAACTTTATGCGCTGTTCCAATCATTATATTCCTTTCTTCATTGAAGGCGTATAAGTAATTACCTATAAATTACATCTTTGTCTTTATAGTTTGCGAGAACAATTACCTCGTATCTGTAGATTCTAAATCATTCATATGACATGTGACGTATGTTGAATTTTATGATAAAAAGAAGAAATTATATTGATTAAGTGAATATAAGCGAAAATATTTCGAAAATAATAATTAGTACTTATATAACGATGGTTATGTAAAATCAAATATGCATATGTCGATTAAATATGTTGTGTTGTAATACGGATAGTAGCTTGTATAAAGGATTTTTATGAAGAACATTGAAATTAAAAAATTAGATTATTCAGAAGCCAAAGATAATATGAATATAATTTTAGATTTATATCTAAAAGCATTCCCTAAAGAACTGGATCGTATAGATAATGTTCGTGAGCGCATATTAGATAGTTTGAAAGATAACAATAGTGCGCTTTTACTTGTTGCTACAATGAATAATCGTATTATCGGTGTTTTATATGGCATAGAATTATTACAAGATAATTGGTATGCGAATCAAATTAAGCCATTTTTATCAGAAAATTATGATTGGTACAATCAAAGCTTAGAATTAAATGAGTTGTTTGTAGATCCTGAGTTTCAGCATATAGGCGTTGGCAGTGCGCTTATGAAGAAAGTCGAAAATCTTAAATTATATAAAACAATAATTTTATCTACAGAAAAAGATAATAATGTTGTTGCTTTAGATTTTTATAATAAGCTTGGATACAGTTTATTAACCGATAATTGGAAATCTTATTACGGGTCTATTTACTGCGTGCTATATAAGAAGTTTTAGTTGTGTCAATTAAAACTTACGTTATTGTGAGAAATGTATCGTTTATAATCAAAATATGACAATGATGCGTATTGCTGTAACGGGCGGAATTGCGGCTGGAAAATCTACAGTAGTAAACCATTTGCGTTCGCTTGGCGCGTTTGTTATAGATTACGATGTTTTAGCGCGTAAATGAGGCTTCTAACGAAGGTGCTTTAGCTGATTACGATCAGCTCGCAGCTTTGCGCGAACAGTTTTTGAGCGAAAAGAAGTAGTTTTCTACTAAAAGCTTATAAACAAGATGCCCTCGGTGAGTAATCATCGGGGCATCTTTTAATATCTTTAGTAATAACGCTTTGATTTATTAATTTTTTATTATATAGTTTTTAAGAAAATAAATTTCTTACGAGAGAAAGTGTAATTATTGTGAGTGATTTGGATAATCAAACTGGAGATTACTCAGGCTCTGACAATCAGACTCAGTACGGACAGCCACAGTACAATGATCAGTCTCAGCAGTACAACCAGGCTCAGCCACAATATAACGACCAATCCCAGTATGGTGCTCAGCCTCAGTACAATGCTCAGCCACAGTATGGTCAGCCTCAGTATGGCCAGAATTCGTATTCTCAGCCTCAGTATGGTCAGTACTCTCAGTCTGCTCCTCAGTACAATCAAGCGTCTTCCTACTCTAACTATGGGTCTAATAATTATTCATCAAACACATACAGAAGCTCTCGTAACAAGATTGCTGCAGGCCTGTTAGCGATTTTCTTGGGCGCTTTGGGTGTGCACAATTTCTATCTTGGTTTTAAAGGCAAGGCTATTGCCCAGCTTCTTATTTCTATTCTTTCTTTCGGCTTGCTGGCTTTTGTTTCTGGAATTTGGGCATTTATTGAAGGAATTTGCATTCTTTGCTCTCAGCCTGGTTCTAAGTGGCATAAGGATGCCGATGGTGCTGAACTTCAAGACTAATTTTACAATTACTATTTAGCATATAATGCCCCGGTAATTAGTTACTGGGGCATTAATTATAATCAAAATATGACAATGATGCGTATTGCTGTAACGGGCGGAATTGCGGCTGGAAAATCTACTGTAGTAAACCATTTGCGTTCGCTTGGCGCGTTTGTTATAGATTACGACGTTTTAGCGCGTAAAGTAGTGGAACCAGGAAGCGTAGTCTTGCGGAAAATCGTAGGCATTTTTGGGGAAGATGCCGTTTTGAATGATGGCTCTTTGAATCGCGAGTTTATTGCGGAGCATATTTTTGGTGATGATGTAAATCATAAGCAAGCGTTAAGCAGGATTGAATCGCTTATTCATCCTGCTATTTATGATTTAGCGAAGACTTTAGAAGGTGAGTATATAAGCGAGTATGAAAGCAAGCATGATAGTCAGCTCAAAGAAAACCGTTGCAAAGTCGGCGCTTTGAGCTCGATTATTGTGCACGATATTCCGCTTCTCGCGCAAGTAATTGACAGCATTCCATTTAGTTTTGACCATATTATTACAGTTGAAGCGCCTAAAGATGTTCGCATTGCGCGAATGATAATCGAGCGCAAAATGAGCCAGAATCAGGCGCAGCAGCGCATAAATAATCAAGTTGAAGAGATTGTGCGAAGGAAAATCGCGGATTTTGTGGTTGATTCTACAAAACCTATGGAAGTTATGCTTAAAAGCGTTGATTCAAAAATTAAAACGTGGATTAGTAAGGATGAGTAAGGAGCATTAGAGACCCAAAGGAAAAGTCGCCAGCAACCGCGCGATTGTTGGGTTTTAGTAAAATAAATAAAATGCTCTTGGAGAAAAGTAATGTCGAATAAAATTCAGCGCACAAACAAGCCTTTTGTAGTAAAAGCGCCATACAAGCCTTCTGGCGACCAGCCGCAAGCAATAGACGAGCTGGCGAATCGCATTGAAAACGGCGAAAACGATGTTGTTTTAATGGGCGCAACTGGCACTGGTAAAACTGCTACAACCGCTTGGCTTATTGAGCGTTTGCAAAGGCCTACACTTATTATTGAGCCAAATAAAACCTTGGCGGCTCAGCTTTGTGCGGAATTTCGCGAGCTTATGCCAGATAATGCTGTGAGCTATTTTGTGTCTTACTACGATTACTATCAGCCAGAAGCGTATATTCCGCAAACAGACACGTATATTGAAAAAGACTCGAATATTAACGACGATGTTGAGCGTCTTCGTCACGCAGCTACAGCGAATTTGCTTACGCGTAGGGATTGTGTTGTTGTAGCTACTGTTTCGTGCATTTATGGACTCGGTACCCCAGAGGAGTATGCCGAGCGAATGCTTATGCTGAGTGTTGGCCAGCAACTTGAGCGAGACGATTTATTACGTCAATTTGTTAGTATGCAATACAAGCGTAACGACATTGCGTTTACGCGCGGAACTTTTAGAGTGCGCGGAGATACGGTTGAGATTATTCCAGTTTACGGAGAATTAGCTGTGCGAATTGAGTTTTTTGGTGACGAAATCGACAGAATTACAATGTTGCATCCGCTTACTGGGGAAGTGATTCGCCAAGAGAGTAGCGTTCATATTTTCCCAGCGTCTCACTATATTGCAGGTCCGGAGCGCATGGAGCGTGCGCTTGAGGCGATTGAGAAAGAGCGTGACGAACGCGTTGCGCAGCTTAAAAAGCAAAATAAATTGCTGGAAGCTCAGCGTTTGGAAATGCGAACTACGTACGATTTAGAGATGCTTCGCCAAGTGGGTGTGTGCACAGGAGTGGAGAATTATTCGAGGCATTTTGACGTCCGCGCGGCTGGCACGCCTCCGCATACGCTTCTTGACTTTTTCCCAGACGACTTTTTGCTTGTTTTAGACGAATCGCATGTAACCGTGCCGCAAATCGGAGCTATGTACGAGGGAGATGCTTCGCGCAAAAGAACGCTTGTAGAGCATGGCTTTAGGCTGCCATCTGCAATGGATAATCGCCCGTTAAAGTGGAACGAATTTTTGGAGCATGTTGGTCAAACTGTGTATCTTTCTGCAACGCCTGGAGACTATGAGCTTGGGCTTTCGGATGGCGTAGTTGAGCAGATTATTCGCCCAACTGGCTTGCTGGATCCTAAGATTGAGGTTAGGCCTGTGGAAGGGCAGGTTGACGATTTGCTTGCGGAAATCAAGGCTAGAGTTGCAAAAGATGAGCGCGTGCTTGTTACTACGCTTACAAAGAAAATGGCGGAAGACTTAACTGATTACTTTTTGGAGCTTGGTATTAAAGTTGAGTACTTGCATTCGGATGTTGATACTTTGCGCAGAGTGGAGCTTTTGCGCGAGCTTCGCGAAGGCAAAATTGATGTGATTGTTGGCATTAATTTGCTTCGTGAGGGCTTGGATTTGCCAGAAGTTTCGCTTGTTGCGATTTTGGATGCAGATAAGGAAGGCTTCTTAAGATCTTACCGTTCGCTTATTCAGACGATTGGCCGCGCTGCTCGTAACGTTTCGGGAACTGTGCTTATGTATGCAGATAGCGTTACGGATGCTATGAGCAAGGCGATTAGCGAGACGGAGAGGCGTCGCGAAAAGCAAATCGCGTATAACAAGGCGCATGGAATTGACCCTAAGCCTTTGCGAAAGAAGATTAGTGACGTTAACGACATGCTTGCTAAAGAGGATGTTGATACTCAAACTTTGCTAGCAGGCGGTTACAGGAATGCTAATAAGGCTGGGAATTCGCATTATGGAGTGCCAAAAGAGCCAAATCTTGGGCAGCAAAGTAAAGAAAAGCGTATGGCGAATATATCCGCCTTGCCGCAAAGCGATATTATGTCTTTGATTAAGAATTTGAGCGAGCAAATGCATGTTGCTGCAGAACAGTTGCAGTTTGAGCTTGCTGCTCGTTTGCGCGACGAGATACGCGATCTTAAAAAAGAGTTGCGTCAAATGGATGCGGCTAATAAGTGATGTATTAAGTTAGCGTGATTGATCGTGAGTTAATCGTGAGTTAATCGTGCGAAATTTAGTTATGTTATGTGAGTGATTATTGATTATCTCTGTTTTTGCTATGTCTTTGCATTGATAGAGAATCAGCCATGGAATATTCTAAATTTTGTTAATGTGAAAAAATAAATTTATTTTATTTTTTTGAAAAAATACTTGACAAAAGGATTGAGAGAGAGCATGCTCAGACAGACAGACAGACAGACAGACAGACAGACAGACAGACAGACAGACAGACAGACAGACAGACAGACAGACAGACAGCGTGATTTTGTCTTTTTTGTAACATAATTTTTTACAATTTTCACCACTCTATAAACTATTTATTTTGAATTCGCACATATGAGTGGTCTGCGCATATTTCTATACATTTTTGGCCTATAAACCTATATTTGCGCTATATAAATTTTTGAATTTAATAAAAAATTATTATTACTATAATCATTAATTTGGTTGGGAATAAAAATGAATAATAAAAGAATAAATAAAGTTATTAGTTTAGTAGTTACTTTTATAGCTACGATTGGACTTTTTGCTGGTATAGTCACTGCACAAGCAGTTGAAGTTAATAATACGAATAAGCAACCGCTACACATATCTATGAACTATGCAAAAGAATTAGGCAAAGGTCATACAACGCCTGGGGCGCTTGGACAGCTTAGCTCTGACATGGAAAATATGTGGAAAAATCTTCCAATAACAGTTATCGATAGTCATGGTAAAGAGCTTGAAGTTAAGAAAGAATTAAATGGTCACTGTGAACGCACTGTTGGCAATTTTGCGAATGGCGAAAAAGTAACTATAAAAGTTGATACTTCAAAGCTTCCTGATAGCTATAATCTTTCTTGGGAGTCTGATTATACGTATCCTAAACCAACTAGGAATTATGCTGAATTTCAAGCAGTTGTTGATAGTAGTACGCCTGTACGTATTTCGCTAAATCAAATGAAGGTGAAATTCGACTTACAAGGAGGAAATATTGGCGGTAAATCAGATGCAATCATAAATACTGTAAAAAAAGATAATACGGTTGATTTTCCAGCTGATCCAACAAAAGATAATTTAGTGTTTGGCGGATGGTTTACCGAGCTACCTGATATTGAACCTTATCGGAAGAGTGGCACTGTAGGCAAACGTTACTATTGGAATAATAAATCGCCATTTTCTGATTATAGTCGTGATTGGATGTCGTGGAACGATGAGAAATTAGACCCATTGTATGACGGCATATTTTTACTCCGTGCACAATGGAATGCTCGTGCGACTTTTAACGCAAATGGAGGAGTGTTCAATAATAAAAATGAGAACACGAAGTACGAAGTAACTATAGCTGGTAAAAAAATTACGTTTGCTCAAGCGCCTACGCGCGAAGATTATCAGTTCTTAAACTGGGCGGATGCTGCTGGTAACACTTACAATCCAGGTGATACTTATACTTTGAATGCTAATACCGTGTTTACTGCCGAGTGGAAGCAGATTCGCAATACAGTTACTTTCAAGAACGGCGATAAGACTCAAACGGTAAAGGTGGAAACTGGTAAGGCTATTGATACGGATGCCTTGACTGGCCAGTCTATGCCTAAGAATCCAACGAAGGATGGTTATACTTTCAAAGAGTGGAATACAAGCTCGGATGGTAAAGGTAAAGCATTTACTGGCACAACGACTGTTGATAGTGATTTGACTGTGTATGCCATCTTTACGAAGAATACAGGCAGCGATGATGGTGGCGATAATGACGACAACAATGACAGCGGAAGTGTTGAACCAGATTCAAGCGATAATCCTGAATTGAATGTTGGAGGCGGCAGCGTAAATAACAATAGAACGTTAGACAGTGCTGCGAACGGCTCGGCAGATGGTGCTGCAAATGGTGCAGCTGCCAATGGCTCGTCAAACGGTCTCGCAAACAGAAGCGGTTCTGCTAAGTCGCGGACTGCTGGCACGCGCTCTTCTGGAGTGCTGCCAAATGGTGGTGCGGATGCCTCTGGAGTAACTCTTGCGTCCTTCGTCTCTATTGTGTTTGGCTTGTTTGTGGCTTCTGGAGCTGTGCTAAATCGCAAGCGTGCTAAGTATTTGCGCTAGTTTGCATTATTGTGTAAGTCATAAATAAATTAAGGCGGGCACTGGTTAAACGGTGCTCGCCTTGTTCTTTTAGATTGCCTTATTGTTTCTTGCGCTTTGTCGTTTGCGTTTGCAATTCCTATTCAGTTATATTACTTTAGTTGGTCTGAATTATATACAATGTAATGATAATATGTTGAATATAAACGAATATTTGCGTATAGTAAAAGAAGATGGAGGTATTGTTGTGACTACTACGAATTTAAATATCAGAACAGATAAGGGAATTAAAGAACAAGCTGATAAGATTTTTTCAGAACTCGGTCTCAATATGACAACAGCAATTAACATGTTTTTGCGAACAACTATTCGTGAGAACGGGATTCCATTTTCTCTTAAATTAGAGGTTCCAAATGATACAACGATTGCTGCTATTGAGGAGGGTAGACGAATTGCATCTGATCCTAGTGTAAAGGGTTATAGGAATATGGAAGATCTTAAGGCGGCTCTTGATTTATGAAATACGAAGTAAAATTCACGAATCAATTCAAAAAAGATCTTAAATTAGCTAAGAAACAAAATAAAAATACGGATAATCTTTCAGAAGTAATTAATGTTTTAGCCAATGGTGGCGTGCTAGAAGCTAAATATTGCGATCATTCTCTGACTGGAAAATATAGCGGAACAAGAGAATGTCATATTGAACCAGATTGGCTTTTAGTATATGAAATTAAGAATGAAGTTCTTGTTTTGATGTTATATAGGCTTGGTACGCATTCAGAATCGTTTAAGAAATAAAATAACACATTTTTAAATCTACAGCTTTTTTATTGATAAAAGGTTTAATGTGCAAGCGTAAGTGCGATGTTTCATAGTTTTCCTTGCGAATTGGTGGGATATTAGTACGACGATTGGCGAGTTTTTGTTCCGACGATTGGCGAGATATTGATATGACGATTGGCTATGTTTAGAAATGTGGTTGTAAGTGCTAAACGTTAAAAGGTTTAATTAGTGGCGGCTCATCAATGCGATGGAATCTAAAGGTGATGTGTTGCTTATGATTATGGCCTCTCTTGCATGGCAGGAATCGGAGTAGCTTTCAAAGAATGTTAAGATGGGTATTCAGTTCAGATATCAGAACTGCGAGATTCATATCAATCACAACTGGTTCTTGGGATACACCAAAGATGAGAACGGACACCTTGCAGCAATACATGGTGTTTTTGTCATTTATAGAAAATTTATATGGTGGAATTATGCCAGGATTGAATTTATCAACCAAATAGTTTATAGCGTAATAAGTTTAGGTGTGTTTTAGACATAGAGGATAACGATGAAGACATTTGATATGATTAAAGAATTATGTAATAAAAAAATATAAGCGTTTCGGAACTTGCCAGACGGATAGGGCAGACTTCGCAGAACTTTGGTAAGAAACTGAAACGAGATACAGTTACTCTTGAGGAGTTGAAACAGATAGATGATGTTATGAAGGTTACCTTTGAGCAATCATTTATCTTCCCGGGTGGAGAAATGATAAAAACAAGTAATGAGTGAGAGAAATCATGGCATACGAAAAGAAAAGTATTAGAGCAATAATAGATGATGTAAATAGTAGAAGATTCTATCTTCCTGCTATTCAAAGAAAATATGTGTGGGGAGATTCACAGATCACAAGATTAATGGATTCTATCATGCTTGGATATCCTATTGGAACTTTTCTTTTTTGGAAAGTTAAGAAAACTATTGTGAACCAAAAAGAGTATTCAATGTATGAATTTATAAAAGATTACCATGAGCGAGATATGTGTAAGAATCCGGCTGCACCGCAGCCGTTCCCGTTTGGTAGTGGAGATGAAACGATCTGGGCTGTTTTGGATGGCCAGCAGAGATTGACTTCTCTATACATAGCTTTGCAAGGAAGTATGAGCAGAAAACTTCCAAACAAAAGATGGAAGAATGATGATGCATTTCCGAAGAAAGAACTGTACTTTGATTTGCACAGTGAAAAAACTGATGATGAGGACATTTCTTACGATTTCAGATTTTTAACAGCAGAAGAAGCCGCAAAGAATAAGGACAATAAGATATGGTATTTAGTAAAAGATATTCTTAAGTATTCAGCTGAAGATTTATTAACAGAAGTTATCATTCCAAATGGCTGGGCAACAGATAAAGTTGCAACAAAGAACATTTCGCTTTTACATACAAGACTTGTTACTGATGAAATTATCAACTACTTTGAGGTAGAAAAAGATTCGATTGACAGCGTATTAGATATTTTCGTTAGAGTAAATTCTGGTGGAACCGTTCTTTCAAAGAGTGACTTGTTATTCTCTACTATTGTTTCTCATTGGGATAAGGCAAGGGATGAAATTGATAAGTTGCTTTCTGAAATAAATAAGAAAGGCGAAGGATTCAAATTCTCTAATGACTTTATAATGCGAACTTGTTTGTATCTTTTAGATATGTCCGTAGCATTAAAAGTAGAAACATTCAAAAAAGACAGTGTATTAAAAATAAAACAAAACTGGGCTGCAATCCGAAAAGCCATCAAGGATACAGTTGATTTGTTAAATGAGTTCGGATTTAATTCAGAAAACATGATTTCTTATGTGGCTGTTTCTCCTATGGTTTACTACAGATACAAAGGTGGTAATTTCGATTCAAGCAGTAAAGCTGAATTAAGAAAATATATTGTAATCGCACAGGTAAGACAGATTTTTGGCACCGCATCAAACTCTGCGCTGACAAGCATAAGAGAGGCATTGAAGGCTGCGCCATCTAATTCATTTAGTATGAAAAATCTAAATGGGATTAGATTCACAGGTGGCAGAACTCTTAGATATACTGCGGATGAGATTGATGCAATGTTTGACACATATGAGATTGGTGCCTATACATTTATGTTGTTATCTCTTCTGTATCCAAATTTGAAATATAGTCAGAAGGGATTTCATCAAGATCATATGCATCCGTATACGGGATTTGAAGAAAGCAAAATTGATGGTTTGATATTGCCGGACGGAACAGTGATTGATGATGATACTAAAGAAGATTGGCGTAGAAGAAGGAACACATTAGCAAACCTTCAATTGTTGGAAGGTAGAGAGAATGAATCCAAGAATGCGACACCACTCGTTGATTGGTTGAAGATTACTGAAAATAGTGAAAATGCTAAGTACATTCCGTGTGATATTTCTTATGAACTTTCAAATTTTGAAGAGTTTATGGAGAAACGTCAGGAATTGATGAGCAATGCATTAAAGGATATTCTTTTATAGTATTTTCCTATACAAGCAATAAGGCAACCCAACGCTTGTGTCGGCTCGACATACCGATTTTCAGGGGGATGACTGTTATTGCATAGGCATAGTCTCAAGAGAACGTATAGCATGCTTAATGCGGTTGACTTGTTTTTCAGCTATTCTTGGAACTTATAATGTAAAACGAATGTATTCGTATAGCTCTGTAAGATCAAGGAACGCTTGTGGAGAATAAATGATTCTGTATGATTTGCTCATACTCCGTATTCTTTAGCGAAGAATTGGTCTACTTCATCTGCACTGTATTGTTTGCCAGTTGAAATAGAGTCGATGCCTTTTTGTAATTCTTTATCCAACTCGGCTCTTGTTAAGCTGCCTAAAGCAGTAGGCTTATTAGTTGGCAAGCGGAGTTCAAATGGCATGCCTTTTTGTAAAACAATCTGGCTGTAAAGCATTTGGATTGCTGAAGATGGTGTTATTCCAAGTTGGTTCAAGATGCTTTCAGCGTTTTCTTTAAGATTTGTATCGATTCTTGCATATACAGCGTTCGTGTTTGTCATTGTGTTACCGTCCTTTATGCGTTTATTTTGCAAAATAGTTGCAAGCATATGCAAGCAAATGAAAGCAAAAGTTTAACTACTATTCAGATTATAGCTTTCCGTTGTTGGTTTAGGTATTTTTTGTTGGATGGAAATTAGGCGTATTGGTAAACCTGAAGGAGTGTGAAGATGGCTGCAAAATATTAAGATGTGCAAGAATTGCTAGAAAAAGCTGATTTTAATGCTAGCTTGAGTTTGCTTTAGTGAGGACGATTGGAAAGCGCGGTGTGTGAAATACATGTCGTCAAGTCATAAAGGCCAAAATATTTAGTGTGTGCAGCAATTCTTTTGTTGCGTGTATTTTCATGTTTTATGCGAGCGCTACTTAATGCGTAATGCGTATCAATGCGTATAATCGTATAATAATGTGATAAAAAACACCAAAATATGTATAATAATGTGATTAAATGCATTAAATTATGTATAATAATGTGATACACGATAAAAGATAACGCAAAATATAACAGAATAACCGCAGAATTGTTGCAACATAATAACGTAGCAGAACAATCACGCGTAAAAACAGCAACGCACTAATACGGCTGCAATATCTAATAGCGTAATGCAAGATGAAAGGTGAGTAATCATGAAAAGGCTGATTATGAGCAAACTTTTAGCATGGAAGAACTCGCCGTATCGTAAACCATTGATATTAAAAGGCGTGCGTCAAGTTGGTAAAACTTGGATACTAAAAGAATTTGGTAAGCTTTACTACAAAAATATTGCTTATTTTAACTTCGATGAAAACAAAGAATATAAGCAATTCTTTGAAACCACTAAAAATGTGGAGCGAATTTTACAAAACCTCACGCTTGCAAGCGGCCAAAAAATCGAACCAGAAAACACGCTGATCATATTTGACGAGGTTCAAGACTGCCCAGAAGTAATAAACTCTATGAAATATTTTTGCGAAAACGCTCCGCAATATCATGTTGCTTGCGCTGGATCATTACTTGGAATAACGCTTGCAAAACCATCTTCATTCCCAGTTGGAAAAGTTAATTTTATGCAAATAACCCCAATGAATTTCACAGAGTTTTTACTTGCTAATGGAGATGAAAATCTAGCGAAGTATATTGAACAAATCGATAAAATAGAGCCGATTCCAGACGCATTTTTTAATCCTCTATACGAGAAATTAAAAATGTATTATGTTACAGGGGGAATGCCTGAGTCAGTTTTAATGTGGGCTAAAGCGCGAGATGTAAACGCAATGCAAGAAACATTGTTTGAAATTATAACAGCTTATGAACGAGATTTTGCGAAACATCCTAATGTTAGTGAGTTTCCTAAAATATCAATGATTTGGAATTCTATTCCATCTCAACTGGCGCGTGAAAACAAAAAATTCTTGTATAAAGTTGTTAAAAATGGTGCTCGGGCAAGAGAATATGAAGACGCTTTGCAATGGTTGGTGTCGGCACAATTGGTGTATAAAATCTATAGAAATACTGCGCCGAATTTACCTATTGCTGCTTATGATGATGTATCTGCTTTTAAGATTTATCTGGCAGATGTTGGTTTGTTAAGGCGATTAGCACAACTTGCTCCTACTGCATTTGCGGAAGGCAATAGGCTGTTTACTGAGTTTAAGGGTGCTTTAACAGAAAATTATGTTTTGCAGGCGTTACTTACTCAATTTGAAGTTATGCCTAGATACTGGTCTCAAACGAATCCGCCTTATGAAGTGGATTTTCTTATTCAACGAGAAAATGATATTTTCCCTGTTGAGGTTAAATCTGAAGCAAATATTAACAGTAGAAGTTTGAAAAAGTTTAAAGAACTATTCCCTAATCAAACGAAATTACGTATACGATTCTCGCTGAATAATCTAAAACTAGACGATGATATGTTGAATATTCCGTTATTTATGGCTGATTACACGGATAAGCTTATAGAACTTGCGCTGAAAGATTGCACTGAAAGAAAATGATTGATAAGTTAGCGTGACTAATCGCAAGCTAATCGCAAGTTAATTGTGAGTTAGTCGTAAGTCTGTCGCAAGTTAGTCATGTTTAATCGTAGTAAATAAATAAGCGCGAGTTTTGCGCATAGGTCACAATTTGCTGGTACACTATTACTCGGAAAGTGGGTATTTTCCCATTTAAAAATAAACAAAGGAAACAGGCAGGCATTATGAGAAAAGCCAAAATCGTTGATACTATTGGACCAGCTACCGAATCGTTAGAGGGCATTACCAAGCTTGTTGAAGCTGGCATGGATGTTGCTCGCTTAAACCGTTCGCATGGCACTCCTGAAGATCATTTGCGCGTTTACAACAATGTGCGCGAAGCTTCAAAGACCACTGGTCGTAATGTTGCTGCTCTTGTTGATTTGCAAGGTCCAAAGATTCGTTGCGGCTGGTTCAAGAAGAACGCTGACGGCGAAGACAAGGTTTATTTGGAAGAGGGCCAAGAGTTCGTTATAACCACAGACGATATTGAGGGTGATGAGCATCGCACTTCCACAACCTTCAAGGGTTTGCCAGGAGATTGCCACGCGGGCGATCCAATTTTGATTGATGATGGCAAGGTTCGTCTTGAGGTTACCAAGGTAGAAGGCAACGACGTACACACTAAGGTTGTTGTTGCTGGCCCAGTTTCTAGCCACAAGGGTATTAACCTTCCAGGTGTTGCCGTTTCTCTTCCAGCATTGACTGAAAAGGATGAGGCCGATCTTCGTTGGGCTATTCGCACGGGTGCAGACATTATTGCAATGTCCTTCGTGCGTTTTGCTACCGATATTGATCGCGCTCACGAAATCATGGACGAAGAAGGCCGCCGCATTCCAATCGTTGCAAAGATTGAGAAGCCACAGGCTGTTGCAAACTTGGAAGAGATTGTTAAGACCTTTGACGGCATTATGGTCGCTCGTGGAGATATGGCAGTGGAGATGCCACTTGAGCAGGTTCCACTCGTTACCAAGCGCTGCATTGAGCTTTCTCGCCAATACGCAAAGCCAGTAATCGTTGCTACCGAAGTTCTTGGATCTATGGTTAACTCTCCAGTTCCAACTCGCGCAGAGGCTTCTGATTGCGCTAACGCTGTTCTTGACGGCGCCGATGCAACTATGACCTCTAACGAGACCGCAGTCGGCAAGTATCCAGCGGTTACCGTTCAGACCATGTCTCGTATTTCTCAATACGCTACTGAAAACGGTTACGATCGCATTCCAGCTGTGGAGCTTGACATGTCTAGCACGGGTGCAGTTTCTTCTGCAGCTGTTGACTTGGCAGACAAGCTCAACGCTAAGGCAATTGTTGCTTACACGCAGACTGGTCGTACCGTTCATCGCATTTCTCGCGAACGCCCAGCTGCTCCAATCTATGGCTTGACCAACAATGAGCACACTTATCACTGGTTGGCTTTGAGCTGGGGCACTGAAGGCTTCTTGATTAGCGAGGACTACCACGATATGAACCGTCACGATCTTATGATCTTTACCGACAAGGTTCTTCGTGAAGCTGGCAAGGTTGAAGACGGCGACAAGATTGTTGTTTTGAGCACTGCTCAGGGTGAGCGTCAGGCTGGTCGTACAGACTCTATTTACGTTCACACCGTTGGTGCTTGCGATTAATCGCTAGCTAATCGATAGCTGATTGCTAGTTAATCGTTAGTTTTCTAAACGCGCATCCTTTTGGGTGCGCGTTTTTGTTTGTACAAACGCACTACATAAATGTGTAGTGTTTTTGTACGTGTTTTACGGCGTGTCGCTATACAAACGCACTACAAGGATTAGATGTGTTGTTTGTGTGTTGTGCAAAATCGCATGAGAGAGAGGATAAAAAAACGCCGCTTAGAATGTAAGCGGCGTTGTGCACGTGCCCCCGGTGAGACTCGAACTCACACTGCACAGATTTTGAGGCTGTTTCCTCTACCAATTGGGATACAGGGGCATCTTAAATTATCCGCGTTTTAACGCGACTTGATGACTATACCACATTTTGTAGAGTAATCAAATATACCGCGTGTTGCGCGTAAGGAAGCGAGTTGCAAACGCGCGGAAAAATCGCCAGCAACCGCGCGCCAAAAACCCAAAGTAAAATAAAAATAAATAAATATAAATCAAAACAGAAATATTAATTTGCAAATTCTTTAAGACTGGGTGTGTTGATGTAAGAATTTTGGTATAATTGCAACTTGCGCCTCTGTAGCTCAATGGATAGAGCAACGGCCTTCTAATCCGTTGGTTGCGCGTTCGAATCGCGTCGGGGGCACTTTGCTTTGCTCTTGTGTTATGTGAAAAATGTTTGTCACGTATTATGCAAAATAAGGAGCACTTGTGGAAAATCATAGTGTAATGGAAAATGCTAGTGTAGCAGCATCAATAATTCTGGCAGCAGGTGATGGGACGCGCATGCGTTCAACAACGCCGAAAGTATTGCATAAGTTTGCTGGAAAAACATTCCTAAATCGCGTAATGAACGCAATGGCAGGCGTAAATCCTAAGGAGCTTGCTGTTGTAGTGCACGCTCAAGCGCAACGAGTGTCGGCAGCTGCGCAAAGCTACGACAATGCTGTGCGGATTGTGAACCAGGATGATAAGCCTGGAACGGGTAGGGCTGTGCAATGCGCAATGCATGACCTTAACGAGGCTTCAAAACAAGAATGCGGTAATGCGCTTAAAGGGGCTGTGTTAATCGCAGCAAGCGATATGCCACTTTTAGACACGCAAACATTGCAATCATTAATCGATTTTCACAATAATCAAGGCAATGTGGCAACTGTTTTAACCGCTGTTTTAGACGACGCCACTGGCTACGGGCGAATTGTGCGAGAAGCAAATGGTGATGTTTTGCGAATTGTAGAACACAAAGATGCCAATGCAGGAGAGCTTGCGATTAAGGAAGTTAATACGTCTGTGTACGTGTTCGATGCGGAAGTGCTTACAGACGCAATATCCAACCTTAACTCCAAGAACGCTCAAGGCGAGTTTTACTTAACGGATGCGCTAGAGCACGCTCGCACAATGGGACGAGTTGGAGCAATGGCGGCAGCAGATTCGTTGAGTGTAGAAGGCGTGAATACGCGCGTTCAGTTAGCTGCGCTTGCAAAAGCATACAACAAGCGCGTTTGCGAAAAGTGGATGCTTGAAGGCGTAACGATTCTAGACCCAGAAAACACGTGGATTGAAGACGATGTTGTTTTGCAAGAAGACGTTACGGTTCTTCCAGGCTGCTTCTTGCAAGGGCATACAACTGTTAAAAGCGGCGCTGTTGTAGGACCGTACACTACGCTTATTGATGCGCAAGTTGACGAAGACGCGGTTGTGGAGCGCTCGCGTGTGCAAGAATCGCATATTTGCCGCGCTGCAAACATTGGTCCGTGGACGTACTTGCGACCAGGAAATGTGCTTGGCGAGGAGAGTAAAGCTGGCGCGTTTGTGGAAATGAAGAAAGCGCATATTGGAAACGGCACTAAGGTTCCGCACTTGAGCTATATGGGCGACGCTGATTTGGGAGAGCACACGAATATTGGCGGTGGCACGATTACAGCAAACTATGACGGCGTGCATAAAAACCATACGACTATTGGCTCTAACGCGCATGTTGGTGCAGGAAACCTGTTTGTAGCTCCAGTTACTGTTGGAGATGGAGTTACAACGGGTGCAGGCTCTGTTGTGCGTCACGATGTTCCAGCGGATTCCATGGTGTATTCGGAAAATACGCAGCACGTTGTAGAAGGCTGGAAGCCAGCTTGGGAGCGCTAGTTCGATAGTTCGATAGTTTGCTAGTTCGATAGTTAAGGAGAAACAATGGCAGCTTTAGAAAGCTCTGTTAACGCGATTAGGATTGCTGCGGCTGCAGCCGATAGGTTAAAAGCCACTAATTGCCAAGCTTTTGACGTTAGCAATCTGCTTGGAATTACAGACGCAATGCTGGTTGTTTCTGCATCTAACGAGCGTCAAGTCTTAGCTGTTAGTGAAGAAATCGAAAAAGATTTGTATTTAAAAGACAACAAGCGCAAGCCAATATCTAGAGAAGGCTTAGAACTAGCACAGTGGGTTTTGCTTGATTTTGGCGACTTTGTGATTCATATTATGCACGAGGAAGCGCGCGAGTTTTATCGCCTTGAGCGTTTGTGGAATGATTGCCCTGTAATTGATTTGCAACTTCCAGAGCATAGCGAGAGCGATGCGGATGGTGATAATGGTGATAATGCACAAAATGGCGATTAAGAGTCTGAAAGGTAGCGCAAGATAATGGTGGATTTTGTTGAAAGCGCAACGCAAATTGCGCATAATGCAAATAAAAACAGCGCTCACGAGGGCATTGCGCGTTCTGTAATGCTTGTTCGCCACGGTCAGACGCCTTATAATGCACAATTTAGACTTCAAGGCATGATTGATATTGCTTTAGATGAGTCTGGAATAGACCAGGTGACTCGCTCTGGCAAGGCTTTGCGAGTGCTTTTTGGAGCTTCCGACTTAGAAGACCCAAAGAATCCAAATAGCCAGGAGCACGTGCGCATTACTCCAGAAGAAGCGGACGCTAGTTTTGTTGCCATTGTTTCGCCGCTTATTCGCGCACAACAAACGGCTCACGCTTTTGCAGATAAGATTGGTCTTAATGTGCATGTTGAAGATGGCGTGCGCGAGCGATTTTTTGGCGAGTGGGAAGGCCTTAATCGCCAGCAAATTAGCGAAAAATGGCCTGAAGATTTTAATGCTTGGGTAAAAGGCGAAGGTGGAGAGCTTAATCACGGTGCAGAAACTAAGCAAGAAGTTGGCGAGCGCGCTGCGAAAGCTGTAGAAGATTGGGCGCGCAAAACTGGCTCAGACCGCGATTTACTAGTGTTTTCGCACGGATCTTGCCTTTCTCAAACTGTTCATAAGCTTCTTGGATTAGACAAGGTAGATCCTTCTTATAAGACGATTGGCGGAATGGGAAACGGCCGTTGGGCGCGTTTAATTCCAAGCCTTAATGCGGATGGCTCAATTCATTGGCGCTTGGATGCTTACGATCAAGGTCCTGCAGCAGACCCTACAAGCCAGCGTCTTATTCGCATTTGGGGAGCAGCTTAAGCAGCATAATTTCTCTTTTTTGCCGCTTATATTCTTAAAACTACCGTTTAGCGGTTTTGTAAAGACAGACTATTTACAGTGCCGTATAGTCAAAATTACAAAACAGAAAGCTGGCAAAAGCTAAGAAAAGTTAGCAAAAGCTAGTAAACGCTAACGGTAGTATACGAAAGGGGGCCTGATGAAAGTAACAATTGCTATTGTGCCGCCAGAAGAAGAGCAGCGCGCTCAATTGTCAGTTCACAATATTGACGATAATCTTAAACGCATTATAGCCAGCTTGCAAAGCATTGATTCTAAAGATGCAAAATCAAGCAATACTGAAAATAATACTGAGATTGCCGAAAATAATACTGTGAATGCGGCAAATAGCAACAATAATTCATTTATATACGGTTATATTAATGATTCGATTATTGTTATGCACGAGCCAGATGTGATTATGATTTGCGTAGAAAATTCGCGTGTAATCATTCACAGTGATAAAGGCGAGTGCGTGTCTTACAAGCGCCTAATGGATTTTGATAATCCGCAATTCGCGTCGTTTGTGCGCATATCTAAATCCGCAATCGTGAACTTAAATCGCATTGTTCGAGTTGATCCAGGATTCGGCGGAAGTATGAGCGTAAAAATGGACGACGGAAGCGTTGAGTGGATTAGTCGCAGATGCTTAGCAGGGTTCAAAAAGCGCTTAGGAATGTAGCTTTAAGCGTAGTTTTTATTACTAATTTTTAATACTAATTTTTTAATACTTAAAAAGGAAACGATTATTATGGAAAAGCAAGTTAAAACTTTTGGTAAAACAATGGTAAAAAACATTGTTAAAGGCATTGGCATAGCGTGCACTATTTTTACTGCAATTAGTTTTGTGTCGAGCCTGTTAGCGCATACCGCAGTTGGAAACAGAATTGCATCTTATGCTGTAGCGTCGTTTGTTATTGGCATAGGCTATGGAGTGTTCGCTATTTTCTGGTCGAATGAGCGTATGTCAAATCTTGCAAAATTCGTTTTTGCGCTAGTTCCGCCAATTGCTATTCAATTTATTGTATCGGTGATTGTTGGATGGATTTCATTCAAAGATGAGCCAGCTGTGATTTGCGGATGGATTGCGTTCACTGTTATTTTCCCGATTGCTATTGCTGCAATAATCTATTACTTCGAGAAGAAGAAAGCGGAAGAAATGAACGCTAGATTGCGCGAATTGCGTAAAGAAAACAAGTAAATTAATGACAATTAAATAATTTAAGTAAAAATTTAAGTAAATAAAATAATCAAATAAAAATTGAGTGGTGTTCATCTTCGCCTTTGAAGAAGAACGCCACTCGCTATTCTAAAACGCGTCATAGAATGGTCATAATTTATTCGGCGTTTTGCTAGATTTTTGCTAAAAATTAGTATTTTGATTAATCTTTAGCAGTTCACTAATCGGCTAATTGACTAATTGACTAATCTTTAGCAATCGTCTTTCCAGCATTAGCTCCAGAAGTCAAATCCTGAATCTCATTAATCTCCATAACAGGAACAGCAGCTGGCTTCTTTGTGCCTTTTTCTTCTGCAACGCGAACCTGCTCGTTGTAAATCGCGTCATCTGTGTGAAGTGTAACTGTTCCGCGGAAGCGATAGCCCTTCTTTTCTGCCAAATTTGCAACAGCAACAACAAGCTGGCTGCCGTCTTGCAAGTTCTTAAAATGCTGACCTGCAGTGCGCTCGTGGTAAGCAAGGTGATTATCGTCTAGAACAAACATCGACATCTTTGGGCCAAGATCAAGCTCGCCATCTTTGCTAATCGTTGCAATCCAAGCCAAATTGTTTTCAATAAAAGTCTTCATATCTTCACTAAGAGTTGCCATGTTGAGTCCTTTCTTCAACTGATTATTGTGCAATCGCGCAATCATGCGATTATGTTTCAATCACTTTTAAGATTACGCGCAATCGTGCATATAAAGGCTTAAAAATCGGCAAGTTTTTGCAAATACACCTAAACTTGTGACATAAATCACTAATTGTATAATGCTAAGAGTTCCGCTTTGTGTTGCTCAACACAGGGATAATAGTAGTTGCGTTATATTTGTAGTGCGCGTAATACATTTGTTACGTTTTTACAGCTAAAAACGTAACAAATGTCTCATCAATGATGCAAATGTAACGGATTTAAGCCAAAAAACGTAACATTTGTCTCACCAGCGAGACAAATCTAACGAATATGTAGTGCGATTGTACCTAAAATACGGCGTGTCGTCATACAATCGCACTACAAGACTCGCGATTTTGTAGCTCTAAGCGAAAAGGTAGGTCGGAGCGCATAAATCTTTGGTGTAAATCTTAAGGCAATAGCGTGCTATCAAGTGCTGATTTCGCAATAAAGTAGTAAATTTTCCGAAGGAACGCCAATGGGTTGTACTTTTCTTGTTTTTGTGGCTATTCTATAAAGTTTATAAGGCAATTTAGCTAACTTAAAGAAAAATTTAATGCTATAGACTTGTTGTTTGCAATAATGAGGGGAGTGACATGAGTGAAATAAATAGCGCGGTTCAACCAAGGCAGAATAATCGAATTAACGTAAACATCGCGCGAATCATGTTGCTCTTATGTGCCGCGATTTGGGGCGGAAGCTACGTCTCGTCTAAATACGCTCTAGAGGTATTCCCACCGCAATGGCTTATGGGAGTTCGCATGCTTGGAGCGTGCATAATAATGGGCGTAGTCTTCTTTAAGACGATTCGCAAAAATTTTACTAAAAAGCTAATAATTCCTTCTCTTTTAACGGGCGTTACGTACTACGCATCTTTAGTTACGCAAACAGAAGGATTAAGGTGGATTGATCCAGGCAGAAGCGCTTTTCTTACAGCAGCCTACTGCGTTATAGCGCCATTTTCCGCGTGGATGATTATTAGAAAAAAGCCAACGCTTTTAGGAATTATTGCTGCTTTAACATGCGTTGTTGGCGTTGGATTCGTTGCATTAAAGCCAGGCTCTCTTGTTCTTACGCTTTCTCACGGAGATATTTTAACTCTTATTTGTGCTGCTGTTTTTGCGTTTAACTTAACATATTTAGCGTATTATTCTAGACAATACAATCCCGTTGCTTTAACATTCGGCCAGTTTAGTGTTTCTGGAGTTCTATTTTTGTTTGGAGCTGCAGTAAGCGAGCCTTTGCCTAACTTTAGTGCAGAAGATAATTGGATTACGTTTACAAACATGTTCTATCTTATAGTGATAGTAACTGTTCTTGCGCAAATTATTCAAAACTACACGCTGATTTATCTTTCTACAGCTAATGCTTCTGTGATTATGTGCACAGAATGCTTGTTTACATTGCTATTTTCTAGCATTCTTTACAATGAGCGAGTAACAAGCATGGCTTTTGTTGGATTTGCGTTGATTTTTGCTGCGATTTTGCTTGCAAGTTTGGCAGAGCATATTGAGCTTATAAAAGCAAGAAAAAAGCAGAGCGCTTATAAATCTAAAGCAAAAGTGGCATCTGCGCCAGCATCTACAATCTAAGTAGTAGTCAATTTGAATACTAATTAGCGAATATTTTTGGTGATTACTAATTGGTGCATATTGCTTAGTGAATAGTAGTAGATAACGATTTTTAAGGTGTGCTTGTGAAGAACTTCTTTAAGGGAATATCATTTACGCAAGTTCTAGCTGGCTCTCTTGCAGCTGTGACGGCGTTTTTGCTTTCGTCAAAAATTGGTATTGCGGGGTCTGTTATTGGCGTTGCAATAGGTTCGATTGTGTCTGCTGTAGCATCGCAACTTTATCAAAATGTTATTCACGCGTCTTCTAAAAAGATACAGTCTTCTTCTGCGCTAAAGTCAGGTTCAAGCCGCTATGAAGAAGATGACACTAAAGTGGTAAATAATGCGCGTTTTATTGCATTAGAGGATGATATGCCTAAAGAATACGAAGTTTACAATAATATGATTGATTCGAGCAAAGAAAAACAAGCTAGAAGAGTTGTTGCAATGGCTTCTAATGCAAATAATGCAAATTTTGCTGGCGATTCTTCACTAGATGGCGATTCTTCAAACTCACAAAACGCAAAATTGGGTAAGGCGCCAGCACTTAGTGCCGAAAGCACGAGTGTTATGGAATTGTCTTCCTTAAGAAAACTAAAAGAAGAAGATAATGCGCTTTCGGAAGGAGACGAAGACTCGATTCTTACTCTTAACGATGCTAAACGCGAATTAGGTGGCGGTAGCTATTACGCAAATAGTGAAGCGAAGTATAAGAAGCTTACGATTGTTATTGCTATTTTGAGCGCGCTCGCGGCTGTTCTTCTTACTGCTGGCATTGTGCTTCTGTTTACTCAAGGAAAGGGTACAGATAATTTAGTGCATTCTGGCCAGAATACCGAGCAGAATAATGGCCAGAATCCAAATAATCAAATGCGGCAAAATGGCCAAAATAATGGCGTTCAAAATCAAGATAAGAACTCTAAAGATGTGCAAAAAGACTCTCAAGATGCGCAAAATGAGAAAGATAGTAAAGACAGCAAAGATAGTAAAGACGGTGAAAATTCTTCGAGCAAGAATCCTAGCGAAAAGCAAGATAAAAAGACTCACGAAGGGTCTTCCTCTTCTTCTTTAGATTCAAATGGGTCTAAGGCAGATTCTGGCGATCAAAGCTCTGAGGATTCTGGCGTTTCTGGAGCGTATTCTGGTGCGCGCGGGTCTAAAGGTGATTCCTCGGTTTCTGGCGATTCTTCGCCGTCTTCGCCTTCGACTTCGACTAACGGAGTGAGTGGAGGATCTGCTTCGCAACAAGGCGAATCTGGCTCGCAGCAATCTGGCAGTTGAGAATAGGCGGCGTGAGTAGTCGGCAGCGAATAGGAATAGCGCTAAAAACCGCTGCATACGACACGCCGAGTTTGGTTGGTAGCAAAATCTGTTGTATTCTATCAAAGGTTCGTTTGAGCTATACGACTAAAACGGGGCTATGGCGCAGCTGGTAGCGCATCTCCATGGCATGGAGGGGGTCGGGGGTTCGAATCCCCCTAGCTCCACAATTTGAAACGTCACTTCTAATCGGAGTGGCGTTTTTGTTATATTTCGATACGTATCTTATATACTTGTAAGTCCTAGTGCATGTAACGTATTTTGCACAAGCATTCTAAACTTAAAACTTAACTTAGAACTTATAGGAGATAATTCAGCATGTTAAAGCGCGCGTGGAAAGTGGCATGCAAAATAGCCAATAATGAGCGTACGTCTGGGTTGATTATGCTCGGATTCGCTTTAGCTGGATTAATGCTTGCAAATTTGCCATTTGCGTCGCCTATTTTTGAAGCTGTTTCTCACACGCAAATCGGAATTCCATACACCAACATTCACATGTCGATTAGCCACTGGGTTCAAGACGGTGTGCTAACTATTTTCTTCCTTACAGTTGGTTTAGACTTAAAGCACGAGCTTATTGCAGGATCTCTTAGAGACCCGCGCGCGGCAGCAATGCCAATGATTTGCGCGGTTGGCGGCATGATTGTTCCGCCGATTCTTTTTGTTGGAACTGTTACAATATTCTCGGAGTTGCACGCTGGTCAAGAGATTATGCGACTTACTTCTGGAGCGCTTCCGTCTTTAGATATGGTTCGCTCTGGTTGGGCTATTCCTACAGCAACAGATATAGCGTTCTCGCTAGCGGTTCTTGCTCTTTTTGCTAAAACGCTTCCTAAAGCATTGCGCGCATTTTTAATGACTTTGGCTACAGTCGACGATCTTCTTGGAATTGCATTAATCGCATTATTCTTCTCTTCGCTTAACGCGTGGTATTGGTTTGTAGGCGTTGTTTTATGCGGATTAGTGTGGACTATGCTTGTGCGATTAAAGCGCGTTCCATGGCCTGTTGTGGCGCTTGTTGGCTTGCTTGCGTGGGTTATGATGTATCAAGCTGGCGTTCACCCTACTCTTGCAGGCGTAATGGTTGGTTTGCTAACTCCTGCGCATCTTGTTCACGGCGAAAAGTCGCTTAGAGCTGAAAGGTATCGTCAAAAAATTCAGCCTTTGTCTTCTTTGTTTGCGCTTCCAATTTTTGCACTTTTTGCAACTGGAGTTCATTTTGAAACTTTGACTTGGCAGCTGTTCTTGTCTCCAATATTAATTGCGATTACGATTGCGCTAGTTGTTGGAAAGCCTCTTGGAATTATGATTACTGCTTGGATTGCTAAGAAAGTTATGGGCTTGCGCGTTCCAGACGATTTGCGCGTTCGCGATCTTTTTCCTACAGCATGCGCGTGCGGAATTGGTTTTACTGTGTCTTTGTTAATAGCTTCGCTTTCTTATAGCGACGCGGATCTTTCGGGCGAGGCACGATTCGGCGTACTAGTGGCGTCTATTATTGCGGCTGCTGTTTCTGGATTCTTGCTTGCAAAGCAATCGAATCATATGGAAGAAGAATTAGACGATATTGAAGAGTGATTAATAGCAATTAAAAGTGATTAAGATTGACTTTAATGCGCTTTTTAATCGCGATTATAAGACGACTAGAAAGTGACTAGAAGGTTTTAGAAGGTGACTTATGGTTTCTAATAATAATTTAGGTAATTTAGATAATTCTGGTAAATCTGATAATCCAGATAATTCCTGCGATTCGCGCTCGCAAAACACCGAACAGAATTCACCTTGGAAAGACACTTATTACAGCGGTGCCGTAATGATGCGCGGTCCAATGATTCCTAAGGAAAGCACAACGGAAACACTGTTGCAACACGATTTGCCTAACGGCGATTCGCATAATAATTACGCGTGGCAAGGCCTTGACCCTTGGCGAGTTCTTAGAATACAAGCCGAATTTATTGATGGCTTCGACGCTTTAGCAAAACTTGGATTAGCTGTTAGCGTGTTTGGTTCTGCTCGCATAAAGCCAGACGAGCCAGAATACAGTAGCGCTCGCATAATGGGCAAAGAGCTTGTAAAACGCGGTTTTGCGGTGATTACAGGCGGCGGCCCTGGAATTATGGAAGCAGCAAACCTCGGAGCTGCAGAAGCTGGTGGAACAAGCGTTGGGCTTGGAATCGAATTGCCTCACGAGCAGGGCTTAAACAAATGGGTGAATCTTGGAATGCAATTCCGCTACTTTTTTGTTCGCAAAACAATGTTCCTAAAATATTCCTCGGGAATTATTGTGTGCCCAGGCGGTTTTGGCACAATGGACGAGCTTTTTGAGTCGCTTACGCTTGTTCAAACACATAAGGTTTCTAAAATTCCTGTTGTGCTTTTCGGCAGCGAATATTGGAAAGGTCTTATGAATTGGATTGAAACTACGGTTAAAGAAAGAGGACTTATATCGTCTTTTGACCCTAGTTTGCTTGCGATTACAGACGATCCTCTAGAAGCTGTGCGAATTGCTAGCGGAGATAATTAGCTTAAGTCTTATCTTATTCTTGCTTATTTTGGCTTATTTTTCGCTCATTTATAAGCGTTGTAAGTTGCCAAATCTCTTCTCCAACGTCGATTCCGCGTGGGCATTGCCTAGAGCATGCGCGCACGGATTGGCACGCGCTTATGCCGTCGCTAGAATCCGCCAACTCTAATCTTCGATTAGTGGCGTTATCTCTAGAATCGTTAATAAATCGCGCTGCATTTATAAGCGCTGCAGGTCCAATAAACGCTTCTCCGCCTGCATAGACTGGGCAAATTCCTTCGCACACGCCGCACATTATGCAATTGCTTAAAAGCTCAAACTTTGCAAGCTGCTCTGGGTGTTGCAAAAACTCAATAATCGCAAGCTTTCCGCTGCTGTTTCTTGTTTGAACATTTTGCGCTTGCAAGTATGGCTCAAGTCTTTTAAGCTGCGCAATCATTGGGGAAAGATCGCAAATAAGGTCTCTTTGAACAGCAAAGCCAGAAAGTGGCGCAATCTCAATAATGCCAAAGCTTCCATTTTGGATTAGTGAAGATATTTCTTTAGATTGTGACTGCAGATTGTGATTTTCGGCGACTGATGTTGTGGTTGCTTGCGACTTTAGGCTACCAGTTTTTCTAAAACCGCTTGATCGAACGCCTTGAGTTTGCGTATTTTGCCTAGCGTTTTGAGCGATTGTAGCTGTGCAAAGTAAAGTTGGCATGCCGTTTACGTTTGCAGCATCCGATCCGCAAACGCCGTGACCGCAAGAGTATCTAAATGCCAAAGTGGGGTCTAGTGTGCGCTTAATTTTAAGCAAGCAGTCTAAAATAGTGTCGTTTTTGCGCGCACGAATCGTATAATCTTGAATCCAATGTTTTCCTCTTAATGGTTTAGCTTGTAAATCGCCAGAATTTTGCGCCTGGAATGGGCTGCTTTTACGCTTTTTTGCAAAAGGGCTTTCTCGGTGTCTTCTAACTAAACCAGGGGAGCTGGCGGAAGCGTTTGGTGTTGAATCGGTTGAATTGGTGCTTGAATTTGTGCTTGAATCGCAAGCAACTGCGGAATTGAAAGAATCGCAAGAATCGCCAGTAATCGATGAATCGCAAGAATCATCATCTGGCGTAAAACGAGATACGCGAAAAGTCACAAAAGCTTCATCGCTTGTAGTGCAATCTTGATTAATGGAATGCGCAAAGTTGCGTCTAAAATCGTCAACCATTTGCGCATACCTCCAATTCGTATAATTCTAGTTTGCCATAATACTTGCACAGAAATACTTGAGCGAAAATGCAGAAGTAGAAATACTTGCCCAGAATCACAGAAGTAGCAAAAATGTTGGCTGCGCCTAACGTTAGGCTTAAATTATGACAGATGCTTTGTTTTTGCTGGATACAAATAAAGACGATGCGCCCGTTCTTGCAAATGGGATTGAAGAGGGCTGGACTCTTAGCTTGCCTCAACACGTTAAAAGGCATGCAATAAGCGCAATGCGACTTTCGGATGGCGATTCGCTAGACCTTTCGGACGGAAAAGGAGTGCGAATTCACGCAACGATTACAGACAGCGAAAACGGCTTAGTTAAAGTAGATTCGTTTATAAAAGAGCCAGCGCCAACAACCAGATTAGCGTTAATTCAGGCGCTTGCAAAAACGGGTCACGACGAGCAAGCAATAGATATGGCTACGCAAATCGGAGTAGACGAAGTAATTCCTTGGTGCGCAAATAGGTCAATCTCAAAATGGAAGCCAGGGCGCACAGATAAGCGTTGGAATCAGGTGCTTGAGGCTGCTACGGAGCAATCGCGCAGAGCGTGGATGCCAGAGCTTTTAGAGCCAGTAACAAGCAAGCAGATTCTAGCGATTTGTAGGCGTGCATGTGTTTACGGAAGTCTTGTAGTTGTTTTGCATCAAGACGCAACGGATTCTTTTAGTCAAATCGAAAACTACGTAAACGACTTAACAGAAAAATGCTTAAAAGACGGCAAAACGCGCACTGTTTACGTAATTGTAGGGCCAGAAGGCGGAATTAGCGAAGAAGAAGTGCAAAGTTTTATAGATGCTGGAGCTAAAAGTTGCGTTTTAGGAAGCAATATTTTACGCGCATCTACAGCAGGGCCAGTATGCTTATCGTTGCTTTCTAGAGCGCTTGGAAGGTATGAATAGTAAGCAATTTTGCGAGCAATTTTTGAGAGCAATCTTTGCGAGCTTTGTGCGTGTTTTGTGTAAAATAGTAAATGGTGTTCGGCAATAAGAATTGCAATAAGAATTATTGAAAAGTGGGCAAAATAATGGATAAAGCATGCAAAACATACATAACTGACAAAGATTGCATTTTTTGCAAGATAATTGATGGGCAAATCCCAAGCAGCAAAGTGTATGAAGACGATGCAGTAGTGGCTTTTAACGATATTAATCCACAAGCCAAGGTGCATGTTTTGATTGTTCCGCGCAATCATTACAAGAATGTTGCAGAGCTTGCACAAAATGATTGTGATGTTTTGGCTCATATTGCATGCGTTGCGCAAAAAATTGCAAACGACTTTTATAATGGCGATTATCGCCTTGTTTTCAACACTGGTTTGGGAGCTGGTCAAACCGTGTTCCATGTTCACGCTCATGTTTTAACAGGTGAAAAACTTGAAGAAGGTAGTTTATAAATCGTGGCAAATAGTACAACGCGTATTGTTCAAATTCCAAGCGAATTAAGCCCAGTTGCTGTTTTGGGAGCAGCAGATTCAAACTTAAGAGAGTTGGAGAAGGCTTTTCCAAGCGTAGATATTTCCGTTCACGCGGATTGTGTGAAAATCGTATCTAGAAGCGCAAGAAGTGAGGAAGACGCTTGCAAAGCTGAACACGCGTTGCGCAAAATAGTTGACTGCGCTTACGAAGCTCCTGTTGATTCCTATGCTGTAAAACGCATGTTAGAAAGAGATGTGCTTAAAGGTAGTGAGCATAATGTGCGAATCGATAGGATTGGGCACAATGGCGGAGTTTTTGGCGGATTAAAGTCTTTTGGTGCTGGAGCTGGAGATGGTGCTGGCTTTGGTTCTGGCTTTGGTTCTGGTGCAATGGAAAGCGATTTTGCTCGAGATTCTGCCGATTTAATGCCATCTAGTGAAGATGCTAAAAGGCGCGCAATGAGCCGGAAAGCGCGAATGGCTAAAGGCGTTATAACTTTTGCAGGCGGAAATCCTGTTCGCGCAAAAACCGCGGGTCAAACGGCTTATGTGCAAGCAATGGAATCAAATACCGTAACGTTTGGTATTGGGCCTGCTGGTACTGGAAAAACGTATTTGGCGGTTGCTAAGGCGGTTAGAGCTTTAGAAGATGGTCGCGTGCGAAGAATAGTGTTGACGCGCCCTGCTGTAGAAGCTGGGGAAAATCTTGGATTCTTGCCTGGAACGCTAAACGACAAAGTAGACCCGTATTTAAGGCCGCTTTACGATGCGCTTTCCGACATGTTGGGCGCGCCGCAACTTAAGAGGTATATGGACGAGAACGTTGTGGAAGTGGCTCCGCTTGCGTACATGAGAGGTCGCACGCTTAATGACGCTTTTGTTATTTTAGACGAAGCGCAAAATGCTACTGTTCAGCAGCTTAAGATGTTTTTGACGCGTCTTGGATTTAACACCACAATGGTGATTACGGGAGATAGAACGCAAGTTGATTTAGCGGTTCCAAAATCTGGCTTAGCTTCGATTGAGAACGTGCTAAAAGACGTTAAAAGTATTGCGTTCGTTCACTTAAATGCGCAAGACGTTGTTAGAGCCGAGCTTGTTGGGCGAATCGTAGAAGCGTACGAAGCGTGGGAAAAGCGCGAGGCTGATTTTAAGCGCGAGAAGAATGGTGCAAAGCGCGAGGCTGGGGATGCGCGTGGAAAGTCGCAAGAAACCGAGCAATCGCAAGCAACCAACGAATCGCAAAATCTTGAATCGCAAAATCTTGAGAGGAATATCAAGTAATCATGAGTGTTGAAGTGATGAACGAAACCGTTTGGCAAATCGACCCAAAAATATTCTCCGACCTTGGAATGTGGGTTTTGCAACAAATGCTAGTAAGCGTTCAATCCGATTTGTCGATTACTTTTGTAGACCCAGAGCCAATCGCTAGTCTTCACGAAAAATGGATGAACTTAGAAGGACCTACAGACGTTATGAGCTTTCCAATGGACGAGCTGACTCCTGGAAGCGACGACAAAGTGAGTGAAGGAATGCTTGGAGACCTTGTGATTTGCCCGTGGGTGGCGGCTCAACAAGCGGCGGCGGCAGGGCATAGCACGATGGAAGAGATGCTATTGCTTACGATTCACGGAATGTTGCATTTGCTTGGATATGATCACACTACGCCTCAAGAAGAAAAGCAAATGTTTGGCTTGCAAAGGCAGCTTTTGCTAACGTTCTTTGCAGCTAGATCTGGCGAGCTTTACGACGCCACTTTGCCAGCAGGTGCCGTAAATGAGCTGGAAGAATACGAGAAAAATCATGCTAAATAACATTACAATTCCGCCGATTCCCGATTTGCCTGTGCATATGTGGGCTTGCTTGGGTGCGATTGCAATAGTCGCAGTTTTGCTTGTGTGGCTTTCGCTTGCAATGGCGGCGGCGGAAGGGGCTGTGCCAAGAGTTACAAGGTCTAGTCTTAATAATCTTATGATTGAAGAACAAACGAACGATAACGAAAGTCAAGTCGTTCGCTTGAGGAAGCTTGCTAGAATTCGCAGAGCAAAGAGGCTTATAGCAGATAGGTACGCAACGAGCGGAGCGTGCGCGTTTGTGCGAATCGTGTGTAATGTGCTGGACGGCGTGGCTTTTGCTGCAATCGCGGCAGCTCTTGGTGCGTCTTTTTGGCTAACGCTATTAATCGGACTAATAGTGGCAATGATTGTTGCAATTGTTTCTATTCTTGTGCGGCCAAGGTCTGTGGGCGCGGCTCAGCCAGTGTTTAAGCTAATGCGCTTGTCTAGAATAGTTTCGATTGCTGTTTTTATGAATCCGTTTGCAAAAATCGCAAGCCGCGGAGATTCGCAAAGTCAAAGCCAAAATCATAAGAAAAATGCTGCTCTTTCCGACGACGAAGAGTTGGAAAATATTCAATTAGATCAAGCTAAAGCGAGTATTGACAGGCTTGTAGAGGCAAATGATTTTGACCCAGAAGTTTCGGAGATGATGCGCAATGTGCTTACACTTTCCGACACGTTAACGCGCGAAATCATGGTTCCGCGAACCGATATGATTTGCGTTAAAAACGACGAAACGCTGGAAAATTTCCTAAAATTATGCTCAAGATCTGGATTTTCTCGCGTTCCTATAATTGGCGAGTCGGTTGACGATTTGGAAGGAATTGCGTATTTAAAGGATGCTGTGCGCGCAACTGTGTTTAATCCTGCTGCATCTGAGCGCGCGGTTTCTACGATTGGCCGAAGCCCAATGCTTGTTCCAGAATCCAAGCCAGTGGATGATTTGTTCCACGAAATGCAACGAATCCGCCAGCACGTTGCCGTTGTTGTAGACGAATATGGCGGAATTGCAGGGCTTGTGACGATTGAAGACGCGATTGAGCAAATTGTTGGAGAGCTAGAAGATGAGCACGACCGCACTCAGCACGCGGATCCGCAAGAGGTGAGTAAGGGTGTGTGGAAAATGCCTGCGCGCACGCCGATTGCCGATTTGGAAGATATTTTTGAAGTGCATATAGACGAAGACGATGTGGACACTGTGTTTGGGTTGCTTACTAAGTTGCTTGGAAACGTGCCGATTGTTGGGTCGAGTGCTGTGACTCGCGGCCTTAAGTTGACAGCGGTTGATTCTGCTGGGCGGCGCAAGAAAGTCTCCACGATTCTCGTTGAGCGAGATATTCAGGGTCTTAAAGATATTCAGGGTCTTAAAGAAGAAGATGATAGCGCTGGAAAGAGCGGCGGAAAGAGTGCTGGAAAGAGTGACAGCAGGAGCGAGGGCAAGAATAATGCCAAGAATGGCGATAAAGATAGTGAATCATCGCAAGTTGATGGCGATAAATAGTGTTGAATTATGAATGATATGAAAGATGTTGATGATATGAGTAATGATATGGACGATGACTATATGGACGATATGAATGACGAAATGTTTGCTAATTTAGATCCTTCTCTAAAAGCGAGCGTAGAAGTGCCTGATTTTAACGGCTATAAATCGGGATTTGTTGCTGTAGTAGGCAGGCCAAACGTTGGAAAATCAACGCTTATGAACGCGCTAATCGGAACGCAAATCGCAATTGCGTCTTCTCGACCAGAAACAACGCGCAAGGCGATTCGCGGAATTTTAACAACTCCAAACGCGCAAATGGTGTTAGTTGATACGCCAGGAATCCACAGGCCGCGCACTTTGCTAGGTCAGCGCTTGAACGATATTGTAGACGAGTCGCTTGCAGATGTTGATGCTATCGCTTTCTTGCTTCCAGCAGATCAAGAGATTGGGCCGGGAGACCGCAGGATTTTAAGCCGACTTCGCTCCGATTTTGCTAAAAGAGACGCGTCTGGAAATTGGGTGTGGAAGGTTCCGCTTATTGGAATCGTCACAAAAATTGATACGCTAAGCCGTGATGAGTTGGTGTCTCATTTGATTGAGATTCAACAGTTTGCTGATTTTACAGATATTGTGCCAGTTAGCGCGCTAGAACGCGACAATGTTGACGAAGTTAAGAAGGTTTTGATTGACAATCTTCCAGAAGGACCGAAGATGTATCCAGACGATCAGCTTAGCGAAGAGAGTCCTTCGAGCATGATTGCGGAGCTGATTCGTGGGGCTTTTCTTGAGGAACTTGACGACGAGTTGCCACATTCGCTGGCGGTTGTTGTAGATAGTATTGTGCGACCAGAAGATGAGGACTATGCGCAATATAATGATAACAAAACGCATGTGATTGTGTCGGTGTATGTTGAGCGCGATTCGCAAAAGCCGATTATTATTGGGCGCGGTGCGGAGCATCTTGTGCGCGTTAAGAAGCGTTTGCGTACTGCGGTGAATCGTATTACGGGCGCTAAAGCTGTGCTCGATTTGCACGTAAAGGTTGCAAAGGGGTGGCAGAGCGACCCTAAGAAGCTTGAGCGCTTGGGTTTCTAGCGCGACGACCTGCCTTTTCGCTTAGAGCGTGTCGCGAATCGACTTGCATGAGCGCTTAAAGCGTAGCGCGCGAATGCACTTCGATTCGCTGAGCCGCTCAAAACAGAAGCACTGCTTCTGTGCTGCAAAGCGCTTTGACTGAGCTTGAAATTGCAAAACGCATTTCAAGCTCCTTCAAAGCGTGATTTGGCTCAAGCATAAAGTCCAGTGGACTTTATGTGCCAAATCAGCCGAGCGGCTACTAATAGCCGCGAGGAATAGCGCGCTTAGACCGCGCTAACGATTTGCCAATTCGGAGCGCTGAGCTTGCTTAAGGTTGAAAGCACGGTGTGCTTTCAACGCAAGCGAAGACGTGAGCGCGCTTAGACCGCGCTAACGACACGACCTGCCTTGTAGTGCGTTTGTACCTGATTTACGGCGTGTCGTCATACAATCGCACTACACAAACACGCAGAACTGTAGTGCAATTGTACTGAATTTCAGTGTTTTTTGATACAAACGCACTACACAAAATTTGATCTTTATACATGGTAGATACAAAAAACCGCGGCAGACGAGTCAGTTAAGACCAGTCGACCGCGGTTTTTGTTTTCTTTAGTTTTGATTATGCGCGACGATGGCGAGCGAAGTAAGTGCCGCCTCCGATTGCTGCGATTCCAGCAACAACAGCCGCTATAGCTGCAACAACCTTAAGCGTAGTGCTGTTGGATGTGCTTTGTGCTCCGTTTTGTGCGTTGCCTGATGCCTGAGCGTTCTTAGAATCATCCTTAGATTCGCTCTTGGAATCATTCTTGGAGTCGTTCTTAGATTCGCTCTTTGCGGAATCCTTTGCATCGTTCTTTGCGGACTCGCTCTTAGCAGCAGAATCCTTAGCAGCATCTTGTGCTTTAGCAAGATCCTTGGCTGCAGTTTTAGCGCCAGCGGCTGCAAGCGCTGCTGCGATGCGGTTAGCGTGCGCTGCGCCTGCAACATTATTCGCCGCAACAGAATTAGCGTTCTGAGCATTTGCTCCGTTTGCACCGTTTGCTCCGTTTACGCTCTGCGATTGTGCAGCTGGAATCGTTGCATTAAATCCAAGTTGCTTGTTCCCAAACAGATTTTTAGCGTAGCCTGCAAGATACTGGTTGTAGTAGTTTTCGAATGATTCATTAGAACTCTTATTGTTGCTCGTACTGCTGCTAGTGTTATTTTGTGTTTCACTAGTTGAACCAGTATTTTGATTAGCGTTGCCTGATTCTACTTCTTTAGATGGGGTAGGAGCAGGCGCTGAATCCGTACTTGCATCATGAGACGGCACTGTTTGTGGCACTGTTTGTGGCACTGTTTGTGGCACTGTTTGTGGCACTGTTTGTGGCACTGTTTGTGGCACTGTTGGAGATTCATTATTACCACCATTATTGCCACCATTACCAGCATTTCCATTCTCTGAAGTCCCATTCAGCGAATTCACTTTCTTTAACGACTCATCTAAAGTAGAAGTAGATTTATTAAGAGACTGTTCCACTGTGTTAAGCGTCTTAAAACGAAGAATAAACATATTCTCAAGATCGTTGAAGCTTTGATTTACGGCAGCAAAAGTAGCGTTGTACCTTTCAATTACGTTATTTTTAGCTCCAGCCAAAAGCGTCTTAACTTTCTCATGCAATTCAGCAATTTTTTGCTTTGCTTGCAAAACTTGCATTTTAACGTTTTCAGCCTTTTTCTTTGCTGATTCAAATTGGCTTTGAGCTTCTTTTGTAATGCGTTGTGCTTGCTCAATAGCAGACTTTGCTTCATCAGCTTTTTGCTTCGCTTGAGCGGTTTTAGCAGCAGCATCAGATACTAGCTTAGCTGTATTTTCCTTATTGGAATCAGCCTTTTGCTTTTCATCTTTAGCTTTTTCTACTTCATTCTGTGCTTTGTTAACTTGGCTTTGAGCTTCTATAACTTTTCTGTTAGCAGAATCAATTTGTTGTCTTGCACCTTCAATTTGCTTCTGTGCTTTGTTAACTTGGCTTTTAGCTTTCGCAACTTTCTGTTCAGCTTCTTCTACATTTTTGTTTGCAAGTTTTAATTGTTTCTCTGCTTTGCTAACTTTGCTACGAGCAGAATCACGCAACCGTGTGGCATTACCAACAGTTTCATCTTGTTTCGTGACCTTCTCGTTGGCTTCTGCAAATTTAGTAGCGGTCTCATTAGCTTTGATTTGCAAATCGTCTTTAGCAGATTCGAGATTCCTTACAGATTCTTCAAACTCGCTGATTTTAGCTTGCTTTGCTTCACCAGTTAACTGAGACTGTTTCTCGGCTTCTTCTACATTTTTGCTTGCAACTTTATACTCATTCTCGTATTTCTCTGCTTCAATAGTGAGCTTTGCAAATTCTTCTTGAGATTCTTTTAACTCGTTCTTAGCGCTATCAAAATCGTATACAGCATTTATAAAAGCATCCAAGACAGTTTTATTTGCTGAGTTCTTTGCATTCGCAGCATCGATTGAGCTACTAAGAGTTTTAACCTTTCCATCTAGATGCGTGTACTTTGTTTGCCACTGCTGAGCAAGCTTTTTTGCAATAGCTGCATTTTCTTCGCTTCCCCAGTTTGCGCTAGGGTCGCCATATTTTTTAGCTTCACTATTTGCTTTTTCTTTCTCGGCTTTTACATGTTCTAATTCTTGTTCCTTTAGACCCTTAGCGCTCTTTTTGTCTGGCACATTCAAATCGTATTGTACTTTTCGAAGATTGTACTTAGCTTCAAACAAATTTGCATTTGCTTTATTTGCTTCAGCATTCAACTTTTGCAATATAGCGATTTCATCTGTATTTTCAGATGCGATTTCATCAGCTTTTTCTTGCTTTAGACTATTCTCATAATTACTAAGAAGATTCTTGTATTCGGAAACACTAATCGAAGATTCATTGCTTCCGTGCCATACGGCAACGTCTTCATTTTTTGTAACAGTTTCTTGTTTACCGCCAGAAATCTTAGGAATTTCTTGAATATATAAATCGCCTTCTGCGAAACCGCCAGCGGTTATATCTTTTCTAGCAAAAGTAGTGTAATGACCTACGGAAAGACTAAATAAATTAGTTAGCTTGCCATTTTCGTCATTTTTTTCGAATAATCTTGTGTTTGGATTTTGGCTTAATTTCATTCCAAAATCATATTGATTGTCCTTAAGGAATTGCTTGCCAGCTTCAGAAAGTTTGTTTTCAATCGTTGTATCGCCATTGAATGTGTAGAAGATTCCTTTATCTCTAGCTTCTTCATAGCGATTCTTTTCAATCGTATACCAGCCGTCTAAGGCATTCCACTTGTTGTCCGTAGGTTTAGGTTCTGTGCTTTGCGTTTTAATTTGCTTTAAGCATGAAGTTTTACCGTCATCTAGAACTTTGCAATCGTTATTTGAATATTTCATTCGACCATTTTTATGGCCGTCGTAATCACCCCAAGCAAGATTTTCTGCAGTTTTGTACGGTGTAGTGTCCATAACGCTAGCGTTATCATACTTTTCATGGTTTACTGCATGATTATTAATTGCAGCCGAGTAGAAGGAATGCACAATGCTTTCGGCAATCAAGCTTAAACGCACGTTTACATTTTGCAACGCGTTGTTATCGTTTCTTCTGTACTCGTTTAAAGCATCGTAATACTCAGCGGCTTCCTTCATGTTTTGCAAAGAGTCAGCGCTGCCAATTCTACCAAGCCCAGGTTTTACAATATCTTCATACCACGTTGGAGCTTCTATTGTTTGTGCTTCTTTATACGATTCATCTTTGAAATCTTGCCTTGGAATCACATATGATTCGCCTTTAAGAATTTTCTGAGCGCGCTCAGCGTCTGCAATAAGAGATTCGTTCTTGTTATTTTCCTTAGCTTTTTCAGTGTTAATCACATATTGCAAGAACTTGTAGAAGTCAGACTTTTTCTCTAATGAATTCTCTGTATTAGAATCATTTTTGCTTTCAGCATTGTAGACCTTTTCTGCTGCATCTGCTTTTCCTCTAAGATTGTCTAAGTTTTTGTAAGATTCAACTAGCTTTTTGTAATCACCGATTTTTTCTAGTTCTTTTTCTTTAGATTCTAGTTCTTCACTTGTTTTGTTAATTTTCTGGGTATTTGCAGTAAGCGTTTCTTTAATTTTTGTTACTTTTTCTTGAGCTTGCTTATAAACGGATTCTTTCTCTTTAGCAATTTGTTTTACTTTTTCCAAATCCGCATTACTTAAAGCAGAATCAGACTTTTTAAGTTGCTCTAACTGTGCTTGTTTTTCTTTTAATTCTGTTTCTTTGTCTTTAAGCTCATTATCTGTTTTCTTCTTTGCTTCTTCAAGAGATTTTGCGCTTTCAACTAAAGAAGTATAAGATGACTTTTCTTTTTCAAGATTTTCTTTAGCTGCGTTTAGATTCTTGTTTTCTTCATTCAGATTTGTTTTTGCTTCATCTACAGATTTTTGGGCATTTTGTAGTTCGTTTTGATTTTGTTCAAGTTGTGTTTCTGCTTGCTTCTTTGCATCTATAGCTTGTGCTTCAGTGTTTTCTGTTTGCTTCTTTGCATCATCGGCGTTAGTTGCCACTAATTGCGCATTTTCTTTATTTTTTTCGGCTTCGTCAACTCTCTTTTGAGCTGCATCTACTTTTTCTTTAGCTTCTGCATCTTGCTTCTTTGCATCCTCTGCATCTTTTTCTGCTTGATTTTTCGCTTCTATAGCTTCGGCTGCTTTTTTGGATGCGTCTTCTACTTTTTCATTTACTTTTGCAAGCTTGCTATTTGCGTTTTTAACAGTTTCATCGGCTTTGTCTATTTCTGTTTTGGTTTCTAGCTCAAGCTTTTCAGCTTCTCTTGCGAGTTCATTTGCTTTAGCTTCCTGTGGATTAGGATTCTCATGATTAGCATTAATTTCAACATTTGCATTATCTGAGTTTTGATTTACAACATCGGCATTTGCCACATTTGCCATTGCGAATAATGCCAGTGAACTTGCGCCTAAAGATATAGCTGCTGCGATTTTAGCATTCATAAAACCTCTCCTCATGTTTGATAATAGGAAATCGTTAGTTCTCGTGTTTTTGAACAAGATTTTTAGCAATTTCTTGCCGTTCGTCTTGTTTTGGAAAACATATTTTCTACCGGGGGGGGGTATCAAGTTTTCAATGCGATTTTATCAAATACCTATGGATTAACGTAAGCGAAGAAATGAGTGCTCAGAGTGTACACATGATTACACCAAACTATGTGGAGATTCGAGATTTTTCGCAGCGAAAGAGGCGTATCGTTAGCGCGGTCTAAGCGCGCTAACGCCTTCGCCGCACAGAAGCAGTGCTTCTGTTTTGAGCGGCTCAGCGAATCGAAGTGCATTCGCACGCTACGCTTTAAGCGCTCATGCAAGTCTATTCGCAGCGCCGAAGGTGGTGACTCGCCGAGAGAGCAAGAAAAATCGAGAATCTCGGTGATGAAAGCTACGCAATTGTTCTAGATATTCAGAAGGTTTGATGTATTTCTATACGAGCAATAAAAGAGGAGCGTAGCGACGGGACTTGCGAGGAGAGAAATACTCAAACCTCGCGCAACAACAGATAAAGAGAATGTGCGAGCGACATAACCTTATTTTTGTGCATAGTAGATACTAAAAAACCGCGGAAGACAAGTCAGTTATAAGACCAGTCAACCGCGGTTTTGAGTAGTTCGAGCGTAAATCGCAAGTCGATTTGCTGGCGATTAATGCCACGCTTCACATCACGATTTATGCTCGAATGCAGGTCGTCGTTCGCGCGTTACAGCGCGCTCACGTCTTCGCTTGCGTTGAAAGCACACTGTGCTTTCAACCTTAAGCAAGCTCAGCGCTCCGAATTGCCTTCGCGCTACGCTTTAAGCGCTCAGGCAGGTCGGAGCGCGCATAAGCGCTACTTCTTGCGAATCGTGTACATTTGCGTGTTAAGCAAATTAGCGTATCGGTTAATAACTCGAGGGCGAATAATCTTCATAGAAGCCGTCATCAAGCCGTTTTCTTGAGTAAACTCTTCTGGCAAAATAATGAACTTTCGCACAGATTCCGCGCGCGATACGCCCTCATTTGCAATATCCACAAACTTTTGGACTTCCGCACGCACAACCGCGTTATTTGCGGCATCTTCCATGCTCATAGTCTCGTCCAAGCCCTTGGTCTTAAGCCAGTTGCGCAAAATCTCCTCGTCTAAAGTAACAAGAGCAGATATAAATGGTCTTTTATCTCCAAGAACAAGCGCTTGAGACACAAGATCGCAACGCTTAATCACTTCTTCAATAGGGCCAGGAGCCACATTCTTGCCACCAGCAGTAATGATTAAGTCCTTCTTGCGACCAGTAATGTAAATCATGCCATCGTCGTCAATTCTGCCCAAATCGCCAGTAGCATACCATCCGTCTTCTGTAAACGAAGTCTCGGTGGCCTCTTCATTCTTGTGATATTTCTTAAACACGCAAGTGCCCTTAATTTGCACTTCGCCATCTTTAGCAATTCGCAAAGTGAAAGCTGGGAAAGCAATGCCAACGGAGCCTTCGCGGAATGGAACGCCAATAGGTGTAAATGCGCATGGGGCAGTGGTTTCCGTAAGACCGTAGCCCTCGTAAACTGGCACGCCTGCGCCGCGGAAGAACGCTAGCAGCTCTGGATCAAGCGGCGCGCCGCCAGCAACAATCCAGCGCGCGCGCCCACCAAGCGCCTGGCGAATCGGGCGGTAAACCAGTGGATCGTAAGCAGCGCGGCGAGCCTTTGTTAGCGCCTTAGCGTCTCCAGAATCCTGTACTTCCTTCATATATTGCTGAGCTGTAACAACAGCACCCTGGAAAGCAAGTCCCTTAGCGCCGTGACCTGCCTTTTGCGAAGCCGCGTTATACACTTTTTCGAGCACACGTGGAACAACAATCATAACGGTTGGCTTTGCAACTTGAAGATCGGATATAAGCGTTGTAATGCCTTGTGCAATGTAGATTCTGAGTGTGCTAGCAACAACAATATAGTTGATTGCGCGCGCAAACGAATGTGCTTGAGGCAAGAACAGAAGCACAGATCCATCAGGCTCGCTAAGTAAATCTGGCAAATAAATCGGCAAGTTTAATGCCGTTGTGCAATAATGCTCATGCGTCATTTCCACGCCTTTTGGCGCAGCCGTAGAGCCAGAAGTGTACACGATTGAGCACAAGTCGGTTTTTTTAACCGAGTCAATGCGCTCGTCTAGCTCTTCATCGCTAACAGCGTATCCAAAAGCCTGAAGTTCCGCCAATCCGCCTGTTTCTATGCAAATAATGCGCTCAAGGCTTGGGCATTCTTCGATTGCGCCATCTGCTTTTTCCTTCATATCTGTTGTTCCAACAATCAAAAAGCGCGAATCGGAGTTGTTTACAATGTTGCGAATTTGCTCGGCAGAATCAGTGTCGTAAATCGTAGCAAGCACGCCTCCGCAAGCCATAACTGCAGCGTCCGCAATATCCCACTCGTACGAGGTTTTGCACATTAACGCAACAGCATCGCCTTTGCGCAAACCGTAGTGCATTAAGCCTTTTGCGGCATCTCGCACTTCTTTAAGGAACTGATTTGCGGTTTTTGTAACCCATTCATCGTTTTCTTTGTATGTGTAAAGCGGATCGTCCCCCATGCGTGCTGCTCTATCGGCATACAAGTCGTAGATGCTTGTGCCTTCATCTAGCGGAGCGCTTCCCTCGGTTTTTGTAGTCAACAAGCCAGTTTGTGGGTCTAAGAACGTTGTGGTTGGCATCTCTGCGCCCCACTCTTCTATGCGAGGCAAATCTACGAGAGGCAGACGCGATTTTTGCGCAAGTAGCGTGTTTGTTGCTTCTTGTTTTTCTTCGACTTGCGAGTAGTTTTGGCTTCCCGAGCGATCGTCGCTAACTGGATGCGCAAAGTTGCTGCCAATTTGCAAAGCCTTGCGAGCAAGATTAAAAGCTTGCTGCTGGAGTGTGTTTAGCACGGACACGTCTGCTCCTTAATTGTGCCAATTTTGAATCATAAATTTGTGTTGCAACGTGTAATTTGTGTTACAACTTGAGTCACAAAATCAGCTTGTTTTTTTAAGCACACAATTTAATGCGCGCTTACTTCTTTTATATATGATAATAGCTTGTGTGGCTCAAGTCACTTTTTGCCTTGATATTGCCTTGATTCTGTGTTGATATTTTTTGGATAAGCGCATGTCAAAGTGTTTTTGTAGACTAGACAAGTTGCTTTGGCGAGGGAATAACACTGCGATTGTTGTGTAAGTTCCGTTATCGACTGGGCTGATGCCAATATGGTTTTCGGCGCGTCGGTGCGCCTGAAGCTGGATTTAAATAAGATTATCCGCATAATCCAGACCATAAGGAGACCGATATGGCTACAAAGATTACACTTGAAGGCAATGTGCGCAATGAATTCGGTAAGGGCGTTGCTCGCCGTTTGCGTGTTGCAAATTTGATTCCAGCAAGCATTTACGCTGGCGGTGCTGAACCTGTACACGTTACTCTTCCAATGAGGGAGACCACTCTTTCGCTTCGTCACGCAAACGCCTTGTTTACCATTAAGTTTGGTAAGGAATCGCGAATCGCAGTTGTTAAGGATGTTCAGCGCAACCCTGTTAAGCGCATTGTTGAGCACATTGACTTCTACGAAGTTAAGGCTGGCGAGAAGATTGACGTTGAGGTGCCAGTGTTTGTTGAAGGCACTCCAAAGGGTGCTGCTGTTGCATTCGTAGACGTTCAGGAGCTTAAGGTTCGCGCAGACGTTGCCAACTTGCCAGAGCGCTTGGTTGTTAATGTTGACGGCTTAACCGATGGCACCAAGGTGTTTGCTAAAGACGTTAAGCTTCCTGAGGGCGTTGTTCTCGACATGGATGGCGAAGAGTCTGTTGTTAGCGTTACCGTTCCAGAAGATGCTGCTACAGAAGAGCCAGCTGCTGCTCCTGCTGATGCTGCTGCTCCTGCTGCAGAAGCTCCTGCTGCCGAGTAAGGTTTTGCTTAGGAATTTTTCTTAAAAGTTTCTAAGCTTTTCTAAGATTTATAAGCCGCGCAAGTCAAGATTTTATTGACTTTCGCGGTTTTTGTTATTTTTGCACACAAAACTGTAGTGCGTTTGTACCGAATTTCCGTGTTTTTTAATACAAACGCACTACAAGACAAATCGTTCGCGCTGTCTACGCGTGCGAACGGTATTCTTTGTTTACTGTTGTATGAGGGCTGGCTAGTTCTTGTCTCACAACGCTCCGCCTCTTACGTGTAGTTTGTTGTTGCGGTTGTTCCGATTCGGCTTTGATTTTGTTTTTTTGGATTGAAGTTTGTTTGTAGGCGTGTGCCATTGGATTATTTGGTATCGGCTGCCGCTCTTATACTGTTCGACCAAGAATCACCCAGCCCTCTTACGTGCTTGAACTTTTGCGTATCGCTTAAACATTTAGTGCAAAAACCCTTGAAACAAAAATACTTATGGGGGGGGGGTATCCGTGCTATCTGATAAAATGCAAAGGTTAAGTATTACGAGTTGGGAGTTTCCGTGGATAAAGCAAAAGACGTTGCTAGCAAGGTTAATTCGAGCAGCAAGCAAGTTAAGCATAAAAGCGCTAAAAATAAAGGCGCTAGTAGCTTAAAGAATGTTTCTTCGCAGAATGCGAATAATGCTTCTGGTCGCATCGGCGTTGCTGCTGTAGCTTTAGCATCTACGCTGTCTATGTTGTTGCCCGGTGCAACTGCTTTAGCTAAGACTCCTCTTAACGCTGATTCTTTTGATTCGTCTTATGTAAAGAGTGCTGCTAAGACTTCTGGCAAGGGTGCTGGAAAGGGCAATGGAAACGGCTTATATAAGAATGAATTGCTTAACACAGGTGCTACTTTTGATCGTATTGCGCGTCATATAGTTGGTTCTGCTGAGGAACCTTTAGTTAAAAATGCAGATTCTAACAATAGTGCGGAAGGCGTTAAGAATCCGCAGGCGGCTGCTGGCGATTCTTCTGTGGGCGTTAAGGATTCTGGCGAACGTTCTGGGGCTGGTTCTGAGGTTAGTAATGGCGTCGGTAATGGCGATAATAATAGCGGTATAAATGGCACTGTTGATGAAAGCAATAACAATAGCAATGATGTTAGCGAAGAATCAAGCAACAAGCGAATCAAGACTACAACTGAGGTTCAGTCTGCGACTAAGAGTGCGCAAAATAATCAAAAGGTAGCAAAGCCAGATAGTAAAGCGGCTAAGAAAGAGCAATCAGCAGAAGCAAAGAAAGATGATTCTCCTGCAGCAAAGACGGAGCAAACAAATACAGATTCTGCAAAAACGGATTCTGCAAAAACAGAAGTTGTAAATCCAGCGACTGAATCGAAGACGGAGCCTGCAAATTCTGAGCCTGCTGCAAAGACAGATTCGGAAACAAAGACGAATTCTGATGCAAAGACTGAGCCAGATCAAAAGTCAGCGCAGCCTGCAAGCACAGAAAACGAACAGCCTGAAAATGCGCAAAACGCACAACCTGCAGCCGAACAGTCTGCAAGCACTGAAAGTGCGCAGCCTGCCGCAAAGACGAAGAATGATTCCACTACGCCAAGAGTGCGTAAGCGTAGAGATACTAATCAAAATGCTGAAGATTCCAACAAGGTGAGTAGTGTAACTCCTGCAGATGCAGGTTCTAGTGCTGATGCTGGGGATACAACGAACCCAAGTACAGAAAAGCCTAGTGCAAAAGAGCCAGTTGCAGAAGGCAGTGCAAATGGTGCTGTAACAGATAGAAGCGGTGAAGGCGCGAATGGCTCTAATAATAATTCGAATGCAAACAGCCAGGTAATTAAGCCGAATGAACAGAATCCAACTGCTAAAACCACAGAGCAAGCCAACGAACAGGTACAAACTGACAAAAAGCCAAAAGCTACATACAATTTGCAAATTCGCTATACGATTGGCGGTGCTGCGAATAAGCAGCTTGTGCAGCCGTACGAGCTTACGATTGACAAAGCCGGCTTCGATAATCTTGGCAAAGATGGCAAGTACGAATATATTGAGCTTCCAAAGTCTGCTGGATACCGCCCATCTGTATATCATTCAGGCACATACCAGTACTACATTAAAAACGATAAAAACGAGTTCGTTATTGACGACGGTACTAATGCGGACGCTGTTCGCTACTTGCGTCTAGACAAAAATCTTATTAAAGAATACGCTGTAAAGAAAAGGCAGGTTGTTGGGGGAAATAACGGCGCTCAAGCTCCGCAAGCCTCATCATCTCAAACAACTACAAATCCGCAATCTTCATCCTCTACGCAGATGCCAGCAGAAGACGGCATTCAGTATTACGGCGAGTTGAACATCAACTACGCTCCTAAAACAGCTAAGTACTATGTGCGTCACTTGGTGCAAGATCTCGATCATAAGGATGAGTTCCACGATGCTCCGAATTTGGATATAGGTAAAGTAATTACTGTAAAGCATAAGGATGGCAGTACTGAGAATATTCACGTTACAGAGATTACTGGCACAGTTGGCTCGGATGTAACAGCTGTTTCAACGTACATCCCAGGCTACGAACCGGAGCATAATCTTATTAGCTCGCCGCTTTCGGATTCTGAAGATGAAAGCGACAAGCTTGTTTTGAACCTTCGCTACTACCGTAAAGCGTATGAAGTTACTTACGATTCTGCTGGCGGCACGGATGTTACTGCTCAAAAAGTGTATTACCAGCAAGATGTGCCACAAGTTACGAAACCAACTAGGCGCGGTTACACTTTTAAAGGATGGTCTTTAGTAGATCCTAGCAAAGAGAGTGATCCGCTTTATGATGAGAATACTATTGTTTCTCTTGATGACTACAAGATGCCGGATCACAATGTGCAATTCCGCGCTAATTGGGAAGCGAACAATACTACCAGCTACCGCGTGAATGTGTGGGTGCAAAAAGCGGATTTGGTAGATAAAGAGCATCCGAATTCGCTTGCAAACTACGACTTTGTTGGTCTTGTTGAGCGCAAGAACGTGAAGACAGACAGTGAAGTTGCGCTTAATAAAATGGATGATGCCGGCGTTATTAAGGACGCTAATGCTCTTAATGGAACAAGCGCGGATGATTATGTAAGTGCCCCAGAGCTTGGCTTAACTAAAGAAGAGCTGCAGGGAAAAGATTCTGACCATAAGACTGGCTTAATTTCAAAGTTCAACTGGATGAACGATACGCCTGTAACAAACTTAGACGGGTACAATACTGAGGATCCTGGTGCTGCTACAAACAATGGTAAGGACATATTCACGCGCTACTTCCACGTGAATAAGGATCTTACTAAAAAGCTTAACAGTGCTGAATATGATCTTGTGCCTGACCGACCAGATTTAGGCAAACGCAGTAAATCGCAGCTTTGCGCGAACGACTTAAATAACACTCTTAACTTAGTTTACGACCGCAATACTTACGAGCTTATTTTTGCTAAGCCTGCTGGTATAAAAAATGATAGCTTAAACAATGCTGCTATAAAAAGAAAAGAAGAAAACGGCAAAACAACTATTTATTGCTATGCTGGCGGCGGCAATTGCTCAGATGAGTATGATGACAAAAACGAAGATGACAGCAGTAATGCAATTAACCATAAAGGTTACCGCGTAAATGTTCGTTACGGTCAAAGGCTTACTGATATTTGGCCTGATGTAAATGAATTAGATTTTAATAAAGAAAACACAGGCTCTTTAGGTTGGACACTTGGATATGCAGGAGATGATAGACGTTGCTATCGTGACACTCCTCCGTATCGTTTTACTAAAAAAGAATTCGCTGACCCTAGTTTGCGTGTTGATCTTAAGAATGGTGCTGGCATAGCACCTAGAATTAGCAATGACCCTGATAATGCTCCAAATAATACATACGAGCTAAAAGATAATCAGCGTCTGCTTACAGCTGATACCAGCAGTAAAAGTACTCCTATACAGGTGATTATTAGGAAGCAAAGTATTGCGTCTGCTAAAAACGGTGGCGATGATATAGACGACAATGATTATGAGCTTTCAACTGATTCATATAGCAAAGATGATACTTCCAACGATAGCTATAAATATACAGCTCCATCTATTGCAGGTTTTAATCCTGCTGATGGTTATGATAAGAAAAATGTTGGTGATTCGTTAGATTCATTCGAGTTTGAAGATAATCGGGAAGAGTGGTATAACGAATCTCATGGTCATGGGAATTGGGATGATTTAAGTGATGATGAGAAGAATGCTTTTGCTAAAAAGTATCATTTAGCATTTCGAAAGTATAGGGGCGTTCCAGTAGATGAACAAGAAGATTATTCCGGTGATGCAACTGAATTTGAAACTAACAAACTACTTGAATTTAGGTACAACCGCAAGTCGTACGATGTGCAGTTTTATAATGCGGATGGCAAGCTATAACTACAAACGGTAGTGCTGCTACAGAGAGCCTGCCGTTCGAGTATAGCTTGACTAAGCGCGGCAAAAAAGATTTGACGGGCGAAGACAAAGAGCTATACGGAAACGATAAGTCTTACGATGCTTCTGTAACTAAAGACGATGCCGGTAATACGTCTAAGCAGTTCGACGGCAAGTACACTTTCACACTTAACGGCAAAACTTACTCCATCGTTCGCCCTGCTGATTTGCCAGAAGACTATGTGTTTAAGGGCTGGGCTGTTGATCAGGCTGGCACTCAGTTTATAAATGGCGAAAACAAAGATATTACAGTGCCAGTTAACGGCATTAAGCTTTACGCTGCGTGGGGTCTTCCAACTGATATTCAGCACACTGTAACGTTTGACTACCATATGCCGAAAACCGACGACAACGGCAATGAAATAAGTGGCTCTGACGTAGTTACGGAAAAGAAGTTCCCTCGCTACCATGTTATTGACGAAAAGAAAATAAGCACCCCAACGCGCAAGGGCTACGACTTTTACGGCTGGGAGATTAAAAAGAACGGCACGACTTTGCCGTACGCTTTTGGAAACAAAGTAGTAGAAGATATAAAGCTTGATGCAGTGTGGGTTAAGGATACTCGCTACAACGGTACTTTTAAGCACATATTCTTAAAGCCAGGCGTAACGTTTGCTGACTATAAGAATGCTATTGATGATACAGCCAAAGCCGCAATGGTGGATCACGTTTCTACTCAAACGGTTTCAGGCTTGCGCGAGCATTTGCGCTACAATGCGGAAGCAGTCTACAGTGACGAAACGCACTTCCCAGATAAGCATTTCACGAGCTTTGAAGCTTCGAGTGATGAGAGTCAGAATACTGGCGAGTTTATTTACCAAACGTACAATACGCGCAAGTATAAGGTAAAGTATATTGATCAAAACGGTAAGGAGCTTCTTCCAGAAAGCGAAGTCAGCTCTGTAAACAGAAAGTATGACGTAGCGTTCTACAAGCCGATTGAAGGCTTTATGCCGGAAAATACGCAGCAGGATATTATTTATACTACTGATAGCGAAGGCAAGCAGACTAAAGAATATAAAGTCACCTTCAAATATAAAGACGTTCGCGTGCTTAAACGCAATGACGATAAGCAAGCTCGCCCGGATTACTACACGCGCTACGTGTTTAAAGTGGCTGATAACCAAAGCTCTATGGGCAGCGTTGTTGACTGGCAGAACAAGGATGTAGCTGACGACTCTGCTCTTGTGTACGACGCAATTAAGGGCACGAAGGCATACCAGATGCCGCTTCCAACAGTAAAAGCGAAGCAAGGCTATGAGTTTGATGGCTGGACTTCGCAAATCGGTTCGTATGATGCTGGCTCTACGAAGCTTCAGTATGCTGATGGCGTAAGTCGCTTGCCGATTCGCTCTGAAGAGCAGAACAGTCCTGAGGTAATTTACACTGCTAAATTCAAGCTAAAAGCTCCTGTTGCTGCAGCTCCGCAAGTGCTTAAGCCAACTGAGAATATTAGTATTGCAAATAGTGATGATGCTAAGAAGCTTATAACGAATGCTGGTGATTATCCAGATGGTGCTAAGTTCAGCTTTGCTGATGGTGAAAAGTTTGACAACACTCCAGGCTTGCACAAGATTAAAGTGCAAGTGCATCTTGGCAATAACACTGCTGAAACTGAAGTGCTGTACCGCGTGCTTCCAGATTTGGTGTACGCAAGCGAGTGGGATAAGTTTAAGACTAGCGACTACGGCAAGAGCCATGTAGAGAATAACGAATATGTTAAAGTCACTTTTACTGGTGATTTACAGCAGGGTAGGATTCTTGGTCATGACGGCGAGACTAGCGCGAATAGTCCTTCGCTTGTTGCATACGTGTATAAGGGTAAGAAGGATATTTCTGTTCGCGTGCCGCAAGCCTTTGGTAAGGAATACGAGGACGATCATTATCACTACGTGTTTAAGGGTTGGACTACTGGCACTGAAACCGATCCTGCAAATATAACTAATTACGATATTAAGTCTGAAGATCGCTACAAAAAAGACACGTTTAATAAGGATGTTACTTACACCGCTGTTTACAAGCGAATCGACTACTTCTCCAGCTCGTCCGACAATGGAACAGTTCCAGAAGATTCTGTAGTTGCAATCTTCAAGCCTGCTCCAGGTAGATTGTGGAAGGACGGCACAGACGGTCCTAAGGTGTTCTACGTAAAGAAGGGTACTGATCTTTCGCATATTCCGTACAGTGCTAGCGACCAGACTAGTGCGTTGACAAGGCTTCAAGAGAACCTAACCAATGCTAAGGGAACTTGGAATCGAAGCAGCATGATTAATGGCAAAGAAGAAGTAACGCCTATAGATGATGTTTCGAATTGGAAAGTTGATAAACCATTCCAAGAGTTCGTGGCAGATCAAACTCCTTGGACAGAGCCAGCAGTGCAGACTGATTACTTGGTCGCTGTGCAAGATAAGCCTGACACGCTTCCAAAGTTAACCGATTTTATAACTAATATGTCTCAGCTCAAAGCAGATGCTGCTGTGAATAATGGCATAGAAGACATAAAAGTCGAATATGATTTGCCAACTGAAGCTGAACAAAATAAGTTAAAGCAGAAGATGCTTAAGAAGCCTGCTTTGTACACTGTTCCTTTGAAAGTTACAGTTAAGTATAAGGATGCAGCAGATTACAAGACTTATAGACTTGTAGGACGCTTAAAGGTGCTTTATCAGTTGATGTACCCAGACAGCTTGCCGAAGGAAGATACTAAACATCCTGAAGCGCAAACTGGTGTTAATGCTGAACGTAATAAAGTTCTTGATCCAAAATATTACGTTCAAGTCAAATTTGAGAATGCTCAGAATGATAGTGAGTCACCAAATGGCAAGGGTGAATTTGCTCAAGGTTCGCGCAAGTTGTACTACGCGTATAAGCAATCTGCTAGTGGTGTTCGAGCACCGCAGGTTATTGGCAAAGATTACGATGCAAATGGATACCATTACGAGTTCCAAGGCTGGGAGATGCGTGAAAATGCTGCATCTGTAGCAAATTCGGCTAATACGCCAAATGCTACGGATGGCACAAATGCTGCTGCACCAGTAGTTCCTGTTGTAACACTGTTTGCTTCTGCGGCTCCAACACCTACTACTGTGTCGAATCCGCCAAAAATTAAGCTATATTCTAGTGCTGAAATTGCTGGTATGAAGTTTGATAAAAACACTACTTTTACGGCAGTGTATAATAAAACGCCAAACGTTATCGACGCTTCCAAGCAAGACGAGATTCCAGATGGATATGTTGCAACCATCTTTATGCCAGGATTTGGTAGAACGTGGGCCGATGGTTCGCATAAGCCAAAACTGCTGTATATTCGTCACGGAAAAGATAAAGAAGATAACATTAAGTTTGCTCAAAAAGTTGCAAGCGATACTGCTGCAGAACTTTCTGGTTTTACAAAGTGGCAAATGTTTGATGCAAAAGGCGTTAAATCGAACATACTCTTACATGACAATTGGGATATTAGTAAGCCGCGCATCTTTGTTGCTGAGCAAAATGGCGTTGACGATGTGAAGATTCCAGAGACAGTTATTGCTGTGGGTGAGGGTATTCCAAACGCTAATAAGCTCGTACATAACACTGACCCTAGAGTGAGTGTATCTATAGATGATAGCTCTACTGTTGATGTTTCGAAGCCTGGAATTTCAACAATTATGGTGAATGTAACTAAGCCTACTGATGAAATTGATAAGACTACAGGAAAGCAAAAAACTGTTACAACTAAGTTGCCTGTGCGTGTGTACGTTTTGCCTAATGTGATTGCAGATAACGATTTGCCAGCTAAAGGCACTGCGGAAGCAAAGTTCATAGAAAAGAACTATAGAAAGGTGACGTATGTAGCTGGTAAGGGAGGAGAAATGAAGTCTCCTGTGTTCACATACTGGGTGCGTAAAGGCGCTAAGGATTTGCACATGCCAGTTCCAGATGTGCTTGCAGCTAATGGCTACGTGTTCAAGGATTGGACTTCTATCACGACTGAGACTCCAGCGGCTCCAGTAGATAAGCGCAAGGCTACAGAAGAAGAGCGCGAAGCTCTGTATCGAATGGCGATTATGTATGGTATGCCATATGCAGCAAAGCTGATTAGTGATTCGCATAACTCTACGCCTGCTGCTTTGCAAAATCTTCTGAACGAAGCGCGAAAGCAACACGCTGAGCAAATCTACAATGCTAAGCGCGAAGAATTAGCTCAGATTGCAGAAAGTGAGGGTAACAATAATCTAGCTTCTGAAATTCGTCAGTCTCATGATTCCTTACAAGAGATTAAGGATAAGCTTGTTCAAAATGGCATTGATGTTGACAAAATCATTGAACAAGTTAATGAAAAAGCTTTGCTTGCAAAAATTGCTAAGGAAGCTGTAAAACCATGGCTTGCCAAGCAAATTTCCAATTCCAAGCATTCTTCAATAGAATCTTTGAAGAATTTGATGCAGGAAGCTGGAATAGACTTGACATTTGCTAATTATGAGGAAACTAATAAGAGTGATGTCAGTGATGAACAGCGAGAGGTGCTCGCTGAGCTTGCTGATGAAGCAGATAAGCCATTTGTTGCAAAGATAATTCGCAGCTCCAAGAAGTCTAGTTTGGAAGCTTTGAAGCAGGTTTTGCGCAATGCTGGAGTAAATCCAGAGATTTCGATGCCTGAGCCACAGCCAACGCGCGAAACTACGATTACTGCAAACTTTGAGCTTATGAAGCCTATGAGGTTTGAGTTTAGAAGTTCTGCGGTTTCGGGTATTCCTGCAACGTTTACCCTTGCAAACTTAACGGAGAATTCGAGTGGGAATGCGACTGTTAGTGTAGATGGTGTTAATAGTCCTATTAATGTGTTGACTACTAATAGTTTTGGCTCTAATGGTCTTCTTCCTTCTTGCAATGGCACTACTTGCAAGATTTCTGGCACGCCTAAGATTGTAGACGGCAAGCCTAAAGTGGAAGTTAAATTTACAACTGTTGACCAGTATGGGCGTCGTGCGGAGATTGTTGTGTATATTGACATAGTGGATTCGGCAAAGCCTGAGCCAACGCCTGAGCCTGATTATTCAACGGTTCCTTCGGATTATGTTGTTCCAGCGTATGAGCCTGCGCCAGCTCCTGTTCCTGTTGTTCCTTTGCAAGATAAGCAAAAGACGGGAGTTAAGGGCGATTTGCTTCCTCAAACGGGTGTTGATGCTTCGCAATCTGCGTTAATCGCAAGCTTGTTGGCATCTGTTGGTTTTGCTAGCTTCGCTGCTAAGCATAGGCGAAAGCGCGAAGATGGTAAGAATAACTAAGCGAGTCGAGGGTAGTGACTAGAATAGCGAAGGTTCCGGTTCACGCTTAGCTATTGGGGCTTTGCGACCCGGGTCGCCCGAATTCCATAGGAGACATTATGAAGCAGGGTATTCATCCCGACTATCACGCAGTGCAGGTTACCTGCTCCTGCGGAGACACTTTTGTAACTCGTTCCACCGCTAATGGCGATCATATGACGGTTGACGTGTGCTCAAAGTGCCACCCATTCTATACCGGCAAGCAGAAGATTCTCGATACCGGCGGCCGCGTGGCTCGCTTCGAGAAGCGCTACGGTAAGAAGACTAAGTAGCTTTTTAATCGCCAGCCCTGCTTTCGTGTAACTTCGCGGAATCGGGGCTGGCGTTTTATGTGCTAGACGTGCATGTGTTCATGTGTATTATTTAATACTTAATACTTAATTTAATATTTAATTTTTCGATTCAAAATCCGCGTTATGCGCGACTACAAAGGAACAAAATGGCCGAGTCAATAGATGAGCAATTCCCAGCAGCGGTTACAGCTCTAAACGAATACCGCGATATTGAAAATCGCATGGGGCAGCCAGAAGTAGCATCTAATCCAGATGCAATTCGCAAGCTCGGTCGTAGGCACGCAGAACTCGGGTCGATTGTAAGCGCATACTTAAATTACAAACAGCTTTGCGAAGACTACGAAGTAGCTAGCGAGATGGCAAGCGAAGATGAAGACTTAGCAAAAGAAGCAAAACATTTAGAAGAGCAGATTCCAGCAGCAAAAGAAAAGCTTCGCACAGCGCTGATTCCTAGAGACCCAGACGATGCGCGAGACATGATTATGGAAATCAAAGCTGGTACGGGCGGCGAAGAAGCAGCTCTGTTTGCTGGCGATTTATTGCGTATGTACATGCGTTACGCGGAAAAGCGCGGATGGACTACAGTAATCCAAAGCGAAAATGCGACGGAGCTTGGCGGCGTAAAAGACGTGCAGCTTGCGATTCGCGCAAAAGGCACACCTGCTCCAGAAGACGGCGTGTGGGCAAGCATGAAGTACGAGGGCGGAGTGCATCGCGTTCAGCGAATCCCAGTAACTGAATCGCAAGGGCGTATTCAAACTTCCGCGGCTGGCGTAATCGTGTTCCCAGAAGCAGACGAAGACGATGACGAAATTGAAATCGATCCAAAAGACCTTAAAATCGACATTTTCATGAGCTCTGGTCCTGGTGGACAGTCTGTTAACACTACGTATTCCGCGGTTCGCATGACGCATATTCCAACTGGAATTGTGGTTAGCATGCAAGATGAAAAGTCGCAGATTCAAAACCGTGCTGCAGCCTTGCGCGTGCTAAAGTCGCGTTTGCTCGCTATGAAGCACGAGCAGGAGGCGGCGGAGGCGGCGGATATGCGCCACTCGCAGGTGCGCTCGTTGGATCGCTCCGAGCGAATCCGCACATACAACTTCCCAGAAAACCGTATTGTGGACCATCGCACAAACTACAAGGCATACAATCTTGACCAGGTGCTTAACGGCGACTTGCAAGCGGTTATAGACAGCGATATTCAGGCAGATGAAGCCGATCGCTTAGCTAAAGCCAATTAAGCCAAGTAAGTTAAGTTAGCCAAGTAAGCTAAGTACTCTAAGTAAAATCACCACGTGGCTTGTAAAATGCAAGAAATTTTGCACATTTTGCGCGCATCTGCCGAAAAACTTGAAGATGCAGGTGTAGAGTCGGCAGAATACGACGCACGTTTGCTACTGGCTCACGCTTGTGGCGTAAGTTTAGCAGACTTAAACAAAGCGCTAATACTTGGCGATTTTAAGGATTTTTTGCCTGATTATGCTAGCAAATATAGCGATTTTATATCTAGACGTGCATCGCGCGAGCCATTGCAACACATTATTGGATTCGCCACTTTTCGCTACATAGACCTAATAGTTGGGCAAGGCGTTTTTGTGCCGCGTCCCGAGACAGAAGTGGTAGTTCAAGAGGGAATAGATTGGATTCGCGCAAATAATCTAAAAAATCCTATTGTTTTAGACTTATGTGCAGGGTCGGGAGCGATTGGATTATCGGTAGCAAGCGAAGTTGCAAACGCGCAAGTGTGGGCTGTGGAAAAGTCGCATGAAGCTTTTGAATATTTGCAAAAAAACTATCGCAAAATCGCGGAAAAATATGATATTTCAAACAGATATCACGCAATATTAGGCGATGCTACAAACGCTAATCTGCCTGAAATAAGTGCGATTAAAGGACTAGTAGACGTAGTAATTACGAATCCTCCATACGTGCCAGAAAGCAAGCCAGTCGAGCAGATTGAAGCTCGCGACTACGACCCAAAAATGGCGCTATACGGGGGATCTAAAGACGGATTGTTAATACCGCAAAAAATTGTAAAAGCGAGTTTTGCATATTTGCGTATGGGTGGAATAATGATTATGGAACACGATATTACGCAAGGAAAAGCGCTTGCAGATTATGCAAAAAACATAGGATTTAGCAGTGCAAAAGTCAAAAACGACTTAACAAACAGAGCAAGATTTGTAGTATGCAAAAAAGGGGCTAAAAATGAGTAAAATTTGCACAATTAACGAAGAATCATTGCAACTTGCAGCGCAAATAATTAACGCGGGCGGCGTAATCGTAGTGCCAACAGACACGGTTTACGGAGTGGCGTGCGACCCATTTAACGAGGCGGCAGTAGCGAAAATCTACCAACTAAAACGCAGGCCGCGCACAAAAGCCTTGCAAATACTTATGAGCAGTGTAAGTGACTTAGAAAAACTTGGTCTTTACTTGCCAAACCCGCTAGACGTGCTTGCGGAAAAATTCCTGCCAGGCGGATATTCACCAATCGCGCGCGCAAAAAAGGATTCGGTAGCTACAAGGCTTGCTACGCTTTGTAAAGCAGATGAGAGCAGTGAGCAAAGTCAAGCAACGCAAGCTGAAGCAACGCAAGGCGTGCGCGTTCCAGATTGCCCAGAACTAATGAAAATTTTGCGCGTTACGGGGCCATTGGCGGCATCTAGCGCAAATCGCAGTGGAAACGAGAGCGCAGATAGCGTAGAAGAAGCGTTTGCGGCTTTTGGAGACGAGATTCCGCTGTATTTAAATGCCGGTCCAACGCGCTCGCACGTAGCGAGCACAGTAGTCGGCGCGGATTCAGCAGACGCGGACGGAATTGTGATTTTGCGCGAAGGTGTAATAAGTGAAGAACAGATAAGAGCAGAAAGTCGCAAGAAATGAGGGTATACCTGTTTATAGCAGCAATCGCAGGCGGTGCAACGTGGCTAATAATGCCGCTTATACGTCATCTTGCTATTCGCATAGGAGCCGTTGGAAAAGTGCGCGCTCGCGACGTGCACACAATACCTACGCCCCGTATGGGTGGAGTTGGAATGCTATTCGGCTTTGCGGTATCAATGGCGTTTGCAAGCTCCATGCCTTTTATTTCGGGGCTTTTTGCAGGAACGCACCAGCCGTGGGTGGTTTTGGCTGGAGCTGTACTCATATGCCTTTTGGGTGTTTGCGACGATATTTGGGACTTAGATTGGATGCTAAAACTTGCAGGTCAATTGCTAATAGCTGTTTTTGTAGCGTGGGGCGGATTGCAAATCGTAGCGCTGCCACTCGGATCGCTAGTCACAGCCTCTCCAAGTCTTTCAATCGCAATAACCGCAATACTAATCGTGGCTTCAATTAATGCAGTCAACTTTGTAGACGGACTAGATGGGCTGGCTTCTGGAATTGTGGCAATTGGCGGAATTGCATTCGCAACATACTCTTATATTCTTGCGCGCACATCTCCAAGCTACGCTTCAATGGCAACTCTTATAGACGTTGCAATGGTTGGAATGTGCTTAGGGTTTATTTTGCACAATTGGCATCCTGCAAAGCTTTTTATGGGTGATTCTGGCTCCATGCTAATCGGGTATTTAATAACTTGCGCGTCTATTATAATGACAGGCCACTTAGATCCATCTGCAGTGCACACAAGCATCTATTTGCCAGTATTTATGCCGATTTTGCTTCCGATTTTAGTGCTGTTTTTGCCAGTTCTAGACATGTGTTTAGCAATATGCAGAAGGCTTGCAAAAGGGCAGTCGCCAATGCATCCAGATCGCATGCATTTGCATCACAGAATGTTGCGCATTGGGCACTCGGTGCAAGGCGCGGTGCTTATTTTGTGGGGATGGGCGGCTCTCATATCTTTTGGATCAATAATGATTCTGTTCTTTAAAGCAGTTTACGTGCTTGTTGGCATGATTATTGCGGCGGCGTTGCTTACGATTCTTACAATGATGCCATATTTGCGCAGGCGGCTGCCAGAGCTGCGAAATTCGTAAAAAGTGGAGTAGTGTTTGAATTGATGCTAATCGCAGTACCCGTCGCATTAGTCGTAGATAGCCGTAGATAATAGCGCTGTAGTAGATTTGACGCAAAGTGGCTACTAAATATTGTGTATGAAACGCGGCTTTTGCAAACGTCATAGCAAAAAAGTATAGTGACCCTATGGTTACAACTGATATGAACATGCAATCTGCATATACTCCTGTTCCACCAATTTTTGAAAAGCTCGGCCTCGCATATGACGATGTGCTTCTGCTTCCAAACGAAACCGATGTAATTCCATCCGAAGTGGATACGACTACTCATCTAACTCGCGAAATCACTATGAAAGTGCCTGCAATTTCTGCAGCAATGGACACAGTGACCGAGTCGGATATGGCTATTGCAATGGCTAGAAATGGCGGAATTGGCGTACTTCACCGCAATCTTTCTATTGATGATCAAGCTGCGCAAGTAGATATTGTTAAGCGCAGTGAGTCTGGTATGATTACCGACCCACTCACTGTTCACCCAGATGCAACGCTCGCCGATTTAGATAAATTGTGCGGGCGCTTCCATATTTCGGGCTTGCCAGTAGTAGATGGCGAAAATCGTTTAGTTGGTATTATTACCAATCGCGATATGCGTTTCATTGCTTCCGAGGATTACGATCGCTTGAAAGTCAAAGACGTTATGACTCGCGAAAATCTTGTAACTGGTCCATCTAATATTTCTAAAGAAGACGCGCATCGCTTGCTTGCGGAAAACAAAGTTGAAAAATTGCCGCTTGTTGATGATGAAGGCAAGCTTACAGGTTTGATTACTGTTAAGGACTTTGTTAAGACTGAGCAGTACCCAGACGCCACTAAAGACGATCAGGGTCGTTTGCGCGTTGCTGCTGGAATTGGTTTCCTTGGAGATGCTTGGCAGCGTGCGTGCGCTCTTATGGAAGCTGGAGTTGACGTACTTGTTGTTGATACAGCAAACGGCGAAGCTCGCTTGGCGCTAGACATGATTCGCAGAATTAAGGCAGATAAGGCTTTTGACGGCGTGCAAATTATTGGCGGAAATATTGCTACTCGCCAAGGTGCGCAGGCGATGATTGACGCTGGCGTTGACGCTGTAAAGGTTGGCGTTGGACCAGGCTCTATTTGCACTACGCGCGTGGTTGCAGGCGTTGGTGTGCCTCAGCTTACAGCTGTTTATGATGCGGCTCAAGCTTGCAAGGCTGCTGGAATTCCATGCATTGCTGATGGTGGTATTCACTATTCTGGAGATATTGCTAAGGCTTTGGTTGCAGGCGCAAACACCGTTATGCTCGGCGGCACTTTGGCTGGATGTGAGGAAGCTCCAGGTGAGAAGGTTTTGCTTCACGGAAAGCAGTACAAGCTTTATCGCGGAATGGGCTCGCTTGGCGCAATGGCTCCTCGTGGTAAGAAGTCTTATTCTAAGGATCGCTACTTCCAGGCAGATGTTACTAGCTCCGATAAGGTTGTTCCAGAAGGCGTGGAAGGAGAAGTTCCATACCGCGGTCCACTTAACGCTGTGCTTTACCAGTTGCTCGGTGGCTTGCATCAGTCTATGTTCTACGTTGGAGCTCACAATATTAAGGAGCTTCAGGAGCGCGGTCGCTTTATTCGCATTACGGATGCAGGCCTTAGGGAATCGCATCCTCACGATATTGTGATGACTGCAGAAGCGCCAAATTACAGCGGTTTCCACAACTAAGTCGCAAGTTGCGTAAGTTGCGCGTATAAGTCGCGTATAAATCGCAAGTAATTTTGCATTAAACGGCGAAGAGTTAGCTAAGTCTTATTTGCTACTTTCTAACTTTTCGTCGTTTTTGTTTGTTTAAACATTATGATTGCTGTTGTATGTATATTGTATTACAATAGCAATTTAATAAAAATAAAAATCATTAGAAAGTGTGTATAAAATTGTCTGCGATATTGGTTAGCGATAGCGCCAAAAGTAAATATACTGAAAATACGTCTCAAGCAACTGTGAGTTTTCGCACAGATTCTAGAGTTAAAGAGGAAGCAAAAAAATTATTTTCTTCAATGGGAATGGATTTGTCGACTGCGATTAATGTATTTTTAAGACAGTCAATTGTTGATCAGGCTATGCCTTTTTTGATTACTCGTGAAAGCCGTGAGAGTGTTGAAGCTCGTCGTCAATCTGAAGCACATGAGGGAAAATCATTTAATAACACAGATGAACTTATGCAGGATTTATTAGATGCTTAAATCAATATTTCGCTCGTCTCAGTTCATAGTAGTCGGTGGGAAGATGTAGGCTGATGGGTTCAAAAAAATATTAGGAAAGGAACGAAAATGGCAGAAGCTAAGGAAGATCTTACGTTTACGCCGGAAGAATCGCGCTTAATTTGGATTGATTGCGAGATGACTGGTCTCGATATTTTCCACGACGAATTATGCGAAGTGTCTGTAGTTCCAACTGACTTTAATTTGAAAGTTCTAGACGATGGCATTGATTTAGTGATTAAGCCAAGCGATGCTGCTGTGGCTCATATGAACGATTTTGTGCGCAATATGCACACATCTTCTGGTCTTGTTGACGAGTGGAATAAAAACGGTTTGCCTCTAGAAGAAGCACAAAAGCAGGTTGTTGAGTACGTAAAGCGCTTTTTGCCAGAGCATGGAAAAGCACATCTTGCTGGAAATTCTGTTGGCTCCGATAAAAAGTTCCTCGACCGCTACATGCCAGATTTAATGGCAAATTTGCATTACCGCGTAATCGACGTAAGCACGTTGAAGGAGATTTCGCGCAGACTTTACCCAGATGTTTACCGCAATAAGCCAGCAAAACACGGCGGCCACCGTGCGCTCGCGGATATTATTGAGTCGATTGACGAGTTGCGCTACTACCGCGATATGATGTTCGTTCCAGCTCCAGGACCAAGCGAATCCCAGGCAAAAGCGGGAGCACAACACATTGAGAGCACGAGCTTGCTTCGCGACTACGAGCGCCGCGGTGAAGCACTAGAAGATGTAAATTCCGCAGAAAAGCGCGATTATTAAACAAAGCGTGATTATTAAACGCATTAAACGTAATAAACGCATTAAACGTAAATGCGCAAATAGCGCAAATAGCGCAAATAAAGGGTGCTGCCAATGAAGCAATCGGAAGCGTTAGAAATAATAAACGCAGGCGCAAGCGTGTTCTTAACAGGCGCTCCTGGGTCGGGAAAAACGTATGTTCTAAATCGTGCTGTGCGCTCAATGCGCGAGAACGGTTTAAGCGTTGCAGTAACGGCTTCAACGGGCATTGCAGCAACGCATTTGAACGGCCAAACCATTCACTCGTGGAGTGGAACAGGCGTTGCAAACGCGCTTACCGATTCGCTTCTTAAAACCATTAGAGCTCGGCGAGGAAAGCGCATAAAAGCCACGGATGTGCTTGTGTTGGACGAAGTTTCCATGATTCACGCTTGGCTTTTCGACATGGTTGACGAAGTGTGCCGCAAGGTGCGCAAAAATGATTTGCCTTTTGGCGGACTGCAAGTGGTGGTTTCTGGCGATTTCTTCCAGCTGCCGCCAGTTAGCACGTCTACGCGAAATCGCGACGTATTCGAGCCTAGCCCCGAGTTTATTACGTCACGCGAAAAGTATGCTGCTGCTGGCAAAAATCCCGAAGGCTATATTACGGAATCGTTTGCGTGGGATTCTCTAAAACCTGTTGTGTGCTATTTAACAGAGCAACACAGGCAAGATGATGGCAAGCTTCTTAGCGTTTTAACGGATATTCGAAGTGGCATAGTGAGCGATGAAGATAAGCAAGTTCTTGCTAGTCGACTTGGCGAATATCCTCAAGATAGCGAAGTTTCGGTTCATCTTTTTCCAACAAACGCGCAAGCGGACGGCTTAAATAATGTGCAACTTGCTGCGATTGATGCGGAGCCTCACGAATTCGTAGCAACGGAAGCTGGGCCTAAAAATCTTGTAGAGCGCTTAAAAAAGAACATGCTTGCGCCTGAGCGTCTTGTGCTAAAGGCTGGTGCGGCTGTAATGGCTTTGCGAAATGACCAAGATAAGCAATATGTGAATGGCTCTGTTGGACGCGTATTGCGATTTGCACCTGAATCCAAAGGTGGCTGGCCAATTGTTGAGTTTGAAAACGGCAATATTGTTACTCTTAAGCCTGCTGCTTGGGAGATGACGGATGGCGAAACGGTTCTTGCTAGCGTAAATCAAGTGCCACTTAGATGCGCATGGGGAATTACGATTCATAAGTCGCAAGGAATGACGCTTGATAGTGCTGTTATGGATTTGCGCCGCACTTTTGCGCCTGGAATGGGCTACGTTGCGCTTTCTAGAGTGGAAAATTTGAGTGGACTTTATTTAGAGGGCATTAATGACCGCGCGTTTAGCGTTTGCGCGGATGCTGTGCTACTAGATGGATCTTTGCGCGAAGCTTCTAAACGAGCTAGTGAGATTCTTGCAAGCGATGGCGTTCGCGCGTTTGAAGCTGGTAAGGCAAATGGCGATTCTGCCGATCAGCAAGAGTTTGACATTTTTGGCGCTGTCAATTATGCAGATAATGACGAATTTTCCTTCGATAACGAGTTTTAGTTTAAAATTACGTATTGTGAGTTTGTTTAGTAGCATAAACAAGTGTTTATGTCCTCATGCGCAAATAGATTGGAACGCATGGGTTCTAATGTACTTCGTATGTCTAAACTGTTTCTTCGTACGCTGCGCGAAGATCCAGCAGATGCGGACGTGATTTCCGCAAAACTTATGCAGCGCGCAGGCTACATTCGTAAATCCGCTCCAGGCGTGTGGACGTGGTTGCCGCTTGGTCTAAAAGTACTTAACAAAGTTCAAGCGATTATTCGCGAAGAAATCAACGGTATTGGTGCGCAAGAAGTTCACTTCCCAGCGCTTCTTCCACGCGAGCCATACGAGGCTACTAATCGTTGGGAAGAGTACGGAGACAACATCTTCCGCCTTAAAGATCGCCATGAGGCTGACTATCTTCTTGCTCCAACGCACGAAGAAGTCTTCACGCTCCTTGTTAAGGATATGTATTCTTCTTACAAGGATTTGCCAGTTACTTTGTATCAGATTCAAACTAAGTATCGCGACGAATTCCGTCCGCGCGCTGGCCTTATTCGCGGACGCGAGTTTATTATGCAAGACGCTTACTCGTTCTCGATTGACGAAGATGGTTTGAAGTCTGCTTATGTTGAAGAGCGCGCTGCTTACGCTCGAATTTTCGACCGTTTAGGCATTAAATACGTGATTGTTCATGCTGTTTCTGGCCCTATGGGTGGATCGGATTCCGAGGAATTCTTGGCTCCAATGGCAATTGGCGAAGATACTTTTGCTCTTGCTCCTTCTGGAAAAGCTTGGAACGTTGAGGCTTTGACCACTCCAGAAATGCAAGATGTTGACTGCTCGGCAACTCCTAAAATGGAAGCTCTTGATACTCCAGATGCTAAGACGATTGAGGCTTTGGTTAAGGTTTCCAACGATTTGCATCCGCGTAAAGATGGTCGCGAATGGCAAGCCTCCGACACTTTGAAGAACTTGATTATTGCTGTTAAGCACCCGGCTGATGCTGAGGGTGGTGAGCACGAGGAACCATGGCGCGAAATCGTTGCTATTGGTATTCCAGGAGATCGCCAAGTAGATATGAAGCGTCTTGAAGCTCAATTTGCTCCTGCAGAAATCGAAGAAGCAACTGAGGATGACTTAAAGTCTCATCCTGAGTTTGTAAAGGGCTATATTGGCTTTAGCGTATTAGGTCCACAAGCTCGCAAAGATGGTAGCAAAATTGCTTGCCCTGTTCGCTACTTGATGGATGCTCACGTTGCAAAGGGAAGCACCTGGATTACAGGAGCTGATGAAGACGGCAAGCACGTTTACAACGCTGTATACGGCCGCGATTTTGAAGCGGACGGCGTTGTTGAGGCAGCTCAAGTGCGCGATGGCGATATGAGCCCAGACGGTTCTGGTCCATTGAGCTTTGAGCGCGGCGTGGAAATTGGCCAGGTGTTCCAGCTTGGATTAAAGTATTCTAAGGCTTTGGGCTTAAGCGTTCTTAACGAAAACGGCAAAGCTGTGCCAGTTTGGATGGGCTGCTACGGTATTGGCGTTAGCCGCGTGATTGCATGCCTTGCAGAAACGCATCATGATGATGCTGGCCTTGCATGGCCTATGGCGATTGCTCCAGCTCAAGTTCATGTTGTTGCAACAGGCAAAGATCAAGTTGCTTTCGAAGCTGCCGAGAAAGTTGTTGAAGAGCTTAGCAAGCAGGGAATCGAAGTTATCTTTGACGATCGCCCAAAGGTTTCTCCAGGCGTAAAGTTTAAGGACGCGGAGCTTGTTGGCGTGCCGCTTATTGCTGTTGCTGGCCGAGATACTGTGAATAATGGCACGATTGAAATCCGCAATCGTAATGGCTCAAATGTTGAAGCAGTTCCAGTTGATGAGGCTGCTAGCCGCATTGTAGAGCGCGTTCGCGAGCAATTGTAATCGCAATAATTTGTAACAACTAATCAGCGATTAAACAATTGAACGATTAAAACAATATTGCCGTTGATATAATGCTTTGCACATTTGCTATTTGCATGTTTTGCATGTGTGCGCATTATTTTCAGCGGCAATATTGCTATGAATAGTAACAACAATTTTAATGAACACGATGCTTGAGTCTAATGTTTAAGCCTATTAGACTTTTCTAAAAATCATTGGCGCCTTCTTCAATATCGTTGTATTGTTCTTCATCTAATTGGCCTCCAAAATCATTTATCTCTTCATTTTCTTGAGAATTAGAAGAATTTGATTTAGAAGACATTGGATTTTTCATTGCAAAGTTTTGATTTTGACTATCTCCATTTTCGCTATAGTCTTTGTTTTTAGACTCTGCGTTTGCAACGTTTCTGTTTCTAGCGTACGAAGTCTTAGTAAATTCACTGATTCCGCGATTTAGGTCGTGTCCGATTGATGTTGCTTCTAGAACCACTCGCGATCGGTCTTCTCCATCTTTGTGCCAAGATTCCGTGTTTAAATTTCCGCAAACTACGATTGCATCTCCCTTATGCACGCTTTTTAACACGTTTGATGCTAACGACTTGTACGCTTTTACGGTCATCCATGTTGTTGGACGCTCCTTCCATGCTTTTTCTTCGTTATGATAGTAAGAAGATGTGCTTCCAATTCTTAGTGAGCATGCGGGCGAGTTTTCATTTCGACTAAAGTTTACAGGGTCGCTTCCAACGTATCCGCTGATTGTTAATGTTGCTTGTTGCTGTGCCATATTTTTCAACCTTTCAAGAGTTTGGACTGCGACTAATTTAAGTCTCGAAGTTCATCGCGCAAAATCGTGTTGATTATCGTGGCTTTTGGCAAATTCGCCGCAGTAGAATCAACTATGAATTATGGAAAATAGTTGTGCAATATATTTTTATAAATGTGGTTAAAGCCTATGTTTTATTCACATTGATTAAAAAATCTTGACAAAATATGCAAAAGCGAGTATCGGATTAAAAGTCTAAAATATATGTAGATATGTAATTGGGGGGGGGGTATACTCAAAGCAGTGATTTTCTTTTGCAGCATAGAGTGAGCTTAGATTTTACTTACTTTCTACTTACTGCTATGTGAACATAAAATTGCTAATAGATAGTTATGTTCGTATACGAGAGAGGACTACACTTATGCGCAATAAGTTGCATGTGTTTTCTGTAAAGAAATGCCTAGCTGTTGCAACATCGGCTGTTGCTTGTGTGGCAATGATTGGATCTACTGCAGTATCTGCTAGTGCATTGGTTGATTTGCCTAATAACAGCGTTGCAAATGTTAATACAAATTGGCAGATTAAAGACAATAAAGTCGCAAGCTACATTTTAGGCGAAATACGTAATTTGCGCTTAAAGTATTATCAAGATGGCGTTACACTTCTTAATGGCATGCCTCTTGTAGACTATGTTGCTTCTAAGGGTCTTACAAAAGAGCAATATATTGATGGTATTCGCTACGATCGCGCAAACGAAGAAGATGCGTATCGTCGCGCAGAAGAGACTGCTAAGCATGGCAAGATTGATCATTTGGGTCCAGATGGCGTAAGCCTTCCAGACTACACTGGTCGTAAGGCTTGGGGCGAAAACCTTGCTTGGGGCGAAGATGCAAAAGAATCTATGCACGATTGGGCGAGGAAGGATGAGGAATCCCAATTGCATCAAGCTAATGGCATGATAAACAGTTATAACGCTCACTTATATCAGATTTTGAACCCAGAAAACATTTCCTTCGGCTATGGTGAAGCTAGTGGTGGTCCTTATGGAAAAGTATCTGCTTTAACTTTGTCAACTAAAGTTGGAGATACCGACTATCAAGATGGCAAGCTAAATAGCAATAACCCTACTCACCTTGATTTTGCTTGGATTGTTCGAGACAACGACATTGCTGTTGGTGCAAACGCATATAGCAATAAGACTCTTGAGTATCGTTGGCTTTCTTACAATTTGAGTACTCAACAGTGGGCAACTATTGCTGATTGGAGTACTGGAAACTGGGCTTCTTGGGTTACAAGGCCAGGCGACTATTGGTTGCATTGCGAAGTACGCGATCCTTATACCAAGAAAGTTATTTTAGAAAAGACAATTGCTTTCCACTACACAGTTCCAAGCCAAACAGTTATTACTGGAACCTATGCTGGTTGGCAAGGCAGTAGTGTTCTTCTTGGTGCATCCACTAATAATCCTAATGGCTCTACCAAGATTAAGATTTACGATTACAACGCTAAGCAGTGGGTTGAAGGATTTGATGGTCCTTGGGCTTTGTGGAGCCCACGTCCAGGTATCTATTGGACTCATTTTGAAGCATATGATAAGAACGGCAACTTGTCGGATGTTAAGACATACGCATTTGGCGTGTGAGTCTGATTAGCTGGTCTGATTATTTGGTCTGATTAGCAAGTCATATAAACATAAAAAGAATCAATATAAAAAGCCTGCTAACGTATTAAACGTTTGCAGGCTTTTTGTTTATATTATTTGTTTATGTTATTTTGCAATTTACAAAATGTTGCGACTTACCAAATGTGTACGCGCTTAGCAGGGTCGAGCCACATCTCGTCGCCTTCTTTAACGTCGAATGCGTTGTAGAACAAGTCAACGTTGCGCGCAATGCCGTTAGTGCGGCACTCTGCAGGGGAGTGCGGGTCGATTTGAAGGTATTGCTCCGCAATCTCGTTACGAGACTTTGAACGCCACACAAGCGCGTAGCTTAAGAAGAATCGTTGCAAAGCAGTGAAGCCATCTACCTTAGGAGCGTTAAGCAAAGTTTCGCGAATTGCATCGTCACTTCCGTCAATCTCTTGACCATTGCTCTTTTGCAAAGCAAAAGCGTACGCTTTAAGCGCAATAGTTACGCCGCTTAGATCGCCAATATTTTCGCCGATTGTTAAAGCGCCATTTACGTGAGGCATTGCATTGCGCTCTTCTTTGCTCTTTAAGTGAGAATACTTAACAATAAGCTGCGTTGGCGTAAAAGCATTGTATTGCTCAATAAGCGCTTTAGTGCGCTCAGTGAAGTTGGTTTTATCTTCTTCAGTCCACCAATTGTTAAGCACGCCGTCGCCATCGTATTCGCAACCTTGATCGTCAAAACCGTGGCCGATTTCGTGGCCAATTACTGCACCAATAGCGCCGTAATTTGCTGCGTCTGGAGCGCTTGGGCTAAAGAATGGCGGTTGCAAAATCGCAGCTGGGAACACGATTACGTTAAGCAGTGGATCGTAGTAAGCGTTTACGGTTTGCGGAGTCATCTGCCACTCTTCGCGATCCACAGGTTCTCCAGCTTTTGCAGTATACCTACCAAACACAAATCGAGAAACTTCGCGCATATTCTCAATTAAGCCAGCGTCTTCCTTAATATTTAGAGCAGAGTAGTCAATCCAATGGTTTGTATAACCAATATTTGGCTCAAACTTGCTAAGCTTTTCCAAAGCCTTTGCCTTAGTTTCCTCGCCAAGCCAGCTGCTGTTAGAAATCGATACGCGGTATGCGTTAATAAGATTGCTAACTAAGCCTTCCATGTACTTTTTAGAAGACTCAGGGAAGTGCAAGCGCACATATTCGCGGCCAACTTCTTCGCCGCAAGCATCGTCAACAACTCCGATTGCGCGCTTCCAGCGGTCGCGTGGCTTGGTGGCGCCAGAAAGCACTTTGCCGTAGAAGTCGAATCTAGCTCCAGCAAAGTCCTCGCTTAACATGCTTGCCCAGCACAAAATCACATGAACGCGTGCCCAAAGCTTTAGATCTTCTAAGTCGGCTTCTTGCCAAATCTTATTCAATCCTTCTATAAAGCTTGGCTCGTGAACTACTACTTTGCTAAAAGCTTTACGAAAATCTATTAGCTGATTCTTTGCTTCTTCCGAGTTATCGTAAGCTTTTTGAGCAGCATCTAAGAAGGCGTCAAGATTTAACGCTTCAAGCGTTTTTGCCAAATCCGCATAATCGTAAGGATTATAAGTTTTTTGAGAATCGCGTGTTGCTACATTATCCCAATGGTTGCTTGCGATTTGTGTCTCAACCTTCAAGAAACGTTCTGATTGCTCGCTTGTAGTAGTGGCATCTCCGTAACCAGCTAATCGCAGCAACTTTGCTACCATTTTTACGTATTCAGCGCGAATCGGAGCGTAATTATCTTCGCGGTAATATGCTTCGTCTGGCAAGCCCAATCCAGCCTGCTCAATGTGCATAATATTCGTCTTAGGGTCTTTAGGGTCTCCGCATACGCCAAAAGCAAACATTGCATTTGGACCGCCGTATGGAGTAAGAGAAGCAATAGTGCGAACTAAGTCTTCTTTGCTGCTGGCTGCATCAACAGCGTCTAAATCGCTCTTAATTGGCGTAATTCCAGCTTTTTCAATAGATGCAGTATCTAAATAGTTACGGTATAAGATTCGCGACTTTTTGGCTGGGCAATCTTCGCTTTCTAAAATATCTCGAATTTGCGTCTCTGCATCTTCTGCAAGCTTGTAGAAAGCACCAAACATTGGCTTATCTTCTGGAAGAGTGTAAGTGTCAATCCAAGGACCGTTTACGTAGCGGAATAAATCGTCTTGTGGTCGAATAACTGAAGAGAAGGAAGCTGGGTCAAAATTTACAGCAGAAATTTCCTTCTGCGATTCTTTATTATTATTTTCATTGTTATTAGGCATGTGCCTAGATTACAAGTATTAAGCGACATCATTGGCTAGTATTTTCGCCATATTTTGTGCTATTTTCGTGCCTGCGCGTTAGTCTTAAATCATGATTGAACTTAAAACTCCATCCGAAATTGAAGCTATGAAGCCTGCGGGTCGCTTCGTTGGTAGTATTCTTAAAGATTTACAAGCAATGACAAAAGTTGGTACAAATCTTCTTGAGATTGATGACTTTGTTCGCCAACGCATTGTGAGCCGTAAAGGTGCATCTTCTTGCTATGTTGATTACGCTCCTGATTTTGGAACTGGTCCTTTTGCGCACTACATTTGCACTTCTGTAAACGATGCTGTTCTTCATGGCGTTCCTTTTGATTACAACCTTAAAGACGGCGATTTGCTAACGCTTGACTTAGCGATTAACGTTGACGGATGGGTTGGAGATTCTGCTGTTAGCTTTGTTGTTGGAAAGCATGCAGATCCTGAGGATTTGCGATTGATTAAGTGCACGGAGGAAGCGCTGGAAGCTGGCATTAACATGGCTCAGCCAGGCAACCGTCTTGGGGATATTTCTGCAGCTATTGGATGCGTTGCTCACGAGTATGGTTACAGCGTAAATCTTGAGTTTGGAGGTCACGGAGTAGGCCATATTATGCATGGCGATCCGCACGTTCCTAACGATGGCACAGCTCACCACGGCTACAAGCTTCGCCCAGGCTTGGTTATTGCTATTGAGCCGTGGTTCTTAAAGACTACTGACGAGATTTATCAAGATCCAAAAGACGGTTGGACTCTTCGATCTGCTGACGGTTCGCGCGGTGCTCATAGCGAGCATACGATTGCAATTACAGAGAATGGTCCAGAGATTTTGACTGTTCGCTAAACTTTTAATAGTAATTGTGTAATTACTTGTGTAAATAATTGCGTAAAGTTTTAGCATAAAGCGTTAAATAGCGTTAAATAGTAATTGCGTAAAACGAACATAATAGAACATAAAGAGGTACTTTAAGTAAATGGCGGAATTTGATTTTGCTCAAGCGTTAAATGATGTTGAAGCAAAGTATTCTTCGATTTCTAAAGCAATAGATATTGATTCGCTTAAGTCTACGATTGCAGATTTAGAAAAGCAAGCTGCACAGCCTGGACTTTGGGACGATTCTGAGCACGCTCAGCAAGTTACGAGTAAGCTTTCGGCAGCTCAGTCTCAATTAAAGCGTTTGCAAGCTGTAGATCAGCGCATTGAAGATGCTAAAACTTTGATTGAGCTTGGGCAAGAAGAAGGCGATGCCGATTCTATGAGCGAGGCTCAAGAGGAGCTTGGCGCTATTGCTCACGAGTTGGACGATATGGAAGTGCAGACTCTTCTAGATGGCGAATACGACGCGCGTGCAGCTGTAGTTACTATTAGATCGGGAGCTGGCGGCGTGGATGCGGCTGATTTTGCGCAAATGCTTCTTAGAATGTACTTGCGTTGGGCAGAGCGAAACGGCTACAAAACTAAGATGATGGACACGTCTTATGCAGAAGAAGCTGGTATTAAATCTGCGACTTTCCAGGTGGATGCTCCATACGCGTATGGTCGTCTTTCTGTAGAAGGCGGAACTCACAGAATGGTTCGTATTTCGCCATTCGATAATCAAGGCAGGCGTCAAACTGGCTTTAGCGCAGTGGAAGTAATCCCACTTGTTGAAGCTACGGATCATATTGACATTCCAGATTCCGACATTCGCGTAGATACTTTCCAAGCGTCTGGCCCTGGTGGACAAGGCGTAAACACTACGTATTCTGCTGTTCGTATTACGCATTTGCCTACTGGTTTGGTTGTTTCTATGCAAGATGAGCGCAGCCAGATTCAGAACCGTGCTGCTGCAATGGCAGTTTTGCAATCACGTTTGCTTGTGTTAAAACATGCGGAAGAAGCTGCGAAAAAGAAGGAGCTTGCTGGAGATATTAAGGCAAGTTGGGGAGACCAGATGCGCTCCTACGTTCTTCACCCGTACCAGATGGTAAAGGATTTGCGCACAGGCTACGAGACTTCACAAACTCAAGCTGTTTTCGATGGAGATATTGACGGTTTTATTGAAGCTGGCATTCGCTGGAGACACGAGCAGCGAGTTGCTGCAAAGCGCGGATAATTGCGTCTAGGTTGTTTTGACTTAGCGTAAAGCGCCTAAAATCAAAAACAATCTATAAGATAGTAAAAAGTAAAGAATATCGTTCAATAGTTCGTAAAGGAAAATGCAGATATGTCTCTGATTTCGCTAGAACATGTGTCGAAGATTTATCCTAAGGGCACGCGCCCCGCTTTGGACGATATTTCTTTAGACGTTAATCGCGGCGACTTTGTGTTTCTTGTTGGTGCTTCCGGGTCCGGTAAAACAACGCTTTTGAGCTTGCTTTTGCGAGAAGAAGAAGCCACAAAGGGCGAGATTCACGTTGCTGGCAACGACTTGAGACGCCTTGTAAATCGCCAGGTTCCGCAGTATAGAAGGTCGCTCGGCTTTATTTTTCAGGATTATAAGCTGCTTAATAATAAAACTGTGTATCAAAATGTGGCTTTTGCACTAGAGGTTATTGGCACAAGCCGCTCTACGATTAAGTCGCTTGTTCCGCGAGTTTTGGAAACAGTTGGTTTAACTGGCAAGGAGAATAATTATCCGCACGAGCTTTCGGGTGGTGAGGCTCAGCGAGTTGCGATTGCTCGCGCGTACGTTAATCATCCGCAAATTCTTCTTGCAGACGAGCCTACTGGAAACTTGGATCCTACAACTTCGCTTGGAATTATGGAAGTTTTGGACGCCATTAATCGCACGGGCACTACGATTGTTATGGCTACGCACAATGAGGAAATTGTTAACTCTATGCGAAAGCGCGTTGTGGAGCTTCATTCTGGTCATATTGTGCGAGATGAGCACGAGGGTTCTTACGATTCTGCGCTTTACTTCCCAGACGCAGATGTTGAGCAAAAGTCGAAAGCTCAACAAGCTGTAGAAGGAGACTCCATTAGTGCGGCTGTTGCTGATTCTAAGGGCGATTCTAAGAGCGAATCAAATGGCGGTTCAAATGGCGAATCTAGCTCAAATGCTAATAGTCAATCGCCTATAAATGCAAATGGTTTTGATGAGTCGCAAGAAAATTATCGTTTTATGTCTAAACGTGCAAAGCGTGCAGTTCAAGCAAAAAAGGCAATGGATGCTGTTGCTCAAACTTTGCAAAATGGGTCTGATTCTAATGAGGGCATTGCTCGACTTGCGCAATCAGTTCATTCTGGTAGAACGGGTAGATATGGCGAAGTTTTTCAGCCTTTAGAAACAACTATGACTTGGGGGCGTGGGCTTTCGATTCCGCCTGCTCCTCCTGCAAAAAAGTTAGAAGATAAGGGTGATGCCAGTAGCGTTGACGAGTCGAATGAAACAAGCTCTAATAGCAAAGCTAGCGATAGTAAAGCGAATAAAACAGAAATAAATAAAACAGAAGTAAATAAAAGCGAAGCGAATAAAACAGAAGTGAATAATAGCGAAAATCTTAAGAACGAAGGAGACGAGTAATGCGATTGCGATTCATATTCTCCGAAACGTGGATTAGTTTACGCAGAAACGTTTCTATGATTATTTCGGTAATGCTCGTTACCTTCATATCGTTCTTGTTTATAGGCGCATCTGTTCTTATGCAAGCACAAATCACAAAAGCTAAGGGCGATTGGTACGACAAAGTAGAAGTGGTTGCGTGGCTTTGCCCAGATGGTACGAGTCAGGCAGCATCTTGCGCTTCTGGAAAAGCTCCAACAAAGAGCGAAATCGTAAAGTTAGAAAACATTATTAACCAAGAACTTGGCTCAGACGTTTCAAACATAACTTACGTTAGCAGAAGTGAGTTTTACAAAAACACTTTTCTTAAGCAATATCCTAATGGCTTATATCAAGGCCGCACTTTAACAGCTGCAGATATGCAAGATTCCTTGCGACTAAAGCTTACAAATCCAACAAAATATCAAGTTGTTTCCGAAGTTCTTTCTGGGCGTGAAGGCGTAGAAGAAGTTGTGGATCAAAGGCAGATTTTTGACCCCGTGTTTAGTGTTTTGAATCACGCAACAGCTGTGACTATTGTGCTTGCTGCAGTTATGGTTGTTGTAGCGATTATGCTTACAGGCACTACGATTCGCATGTCTGCGGCTTATAGAAAGCAAGAGACGGAGATTATGCGACTTGTTGGTGCTTCTAATTGGACTATTCGCATGCCGTTTATTTTAGAGGGAGCGTTTGCCTCTCTTATAGGCTCTTTGCTATCGGGTTGCGCGCTAAGTGTTGTTGTTAAAGTGTTTATTACGGATTGGCTCGCACAAAACGTTCGTTGGATGCCGTTTGTTAATCAAGCAACTGTTTGGATGACTGTTCCAGCGTTGGTTATTGGAGCTGTTTTGCTTTCAATAATCGCCTCTGCGTTTGCTTTGAGACGATATTTGCAAGCGTAAATTGTCTTAAATATAAATATAAGTGATATAAAACTTAAGATTGGTTTGAAACGCTTACGGTTAATAAGATTTTTAATGTATAATTCGCATTAGTGCTTGTAAAGGTTGAAAGGAAAGCAAGTTGGGTAGAAAGTTTGAAAGCAAAGGATGCTATTTTTACTATTCTAAACGCGTTGTTACTAGCGTGATTGCGCTAGGCGTTCTTATGCTTTCTGCATTTACTATTCTACTTGCGTATACTCCTTTGCGTGCGAATGCTGTAACAATGCAAGATTACAACAGAAAAGTGCAAAGTAATGCGGCTCTTAGAAAGCAATTGGCTGGAGTTAGTAAGCAGCTTGCAGATAAGATTTTAGAGCTTAATGATATTAACGAGCATCAAATTCCAAACCAGATTCGAGCAGCTCAACAGGCTCAAGATCAAGCGCAACAAGCAATGAGTCTTGTTGAATCAACAAATCAACGTTTGCAATCTGCTCAAAAAGATAAGCGCGATTTGGAAGAAAAGATTAAAAAAACTGGCGAAGATTTTGACGACGCAAAGGCTGCTGTGGCTCAGCTTGCGCGAAAAAGTTTCCACGGTTCAAACGCTTCTAATGTAATGGCTATGGTAACCAATTCAACAACTACCGAGCAATTTGTTGGAAAACTTCAATCGGAAGCTGCTGTTGTTCGTAGTGAGGCGAATGCTGCTAACGATGCTGCTGTTACTTTGAACAACTCAATGAATAGGCGTCAGCGTTTGGCTGCTATAGAAGATGAGATTCAAAAATTAAAGCAAAAAGCTCAAGATCAAGCGCAAAGCGCGCAAGCTGCAGCAAAAGCTGCTGTAGATAAGCAGCGTTCTTTGCAAAATCTGCGAGACCAGGGAAGTGTTCTTAGAAAGCAGTTGGAAAGTCAAAAGAACAGTCTTACGTCTCGTACTGCTCGTGAGGCTGCAGAAATCGTTGCGTTAAAGTCTCAAATCGACGCTCAAGCTAGGGCTTTGGCTGCGTCTGCTGCAGCTCGCATGAATCCAAATGCTAATCGCCAACAAATGCGTGGTAGTGGCTGGAGTGCGCCTTATTTGCCTGCGTTGCCTCTTTCTAATGGTGCTGCAAGTGGTATGAATTACTCAGTTCCTGGCAATTGCCCTGCTGGTTCTGGTAATTGCTACGGACATAATACTGGTAATACTGCTGGAGGTTCTGCATACCCTGCTCGCCAGTGCACGCTTTGGGCATATTTGCGTAGGTCGCAGCTTGGTTTGCCTGTTGGATCATTTATGGGAAACGGCGCAGAGTGGGCAAATTCTGGGCGCAGACTCGGTTATCTTGTAAATCGCACTCCACACGTTGGTGCCGTTATGGTGTTTTCTAGAGGTGCTGCTGGGTCCGACCCTACGTACGGCCATGTTGCTGTTGTTGAGCGTGTAAATTCCGATGGCTCCGTGCTTATATCCGAAGGCGGTGTTGGGTTTGCAACTTTCCCGTCTTATAGGACTATCAGCAATGCTGGAAACTATGAGTACGTTCACTATTAATTTTTAATTTTTATGATTTGATTTAGGTATGACTCGATTTAGGTTGGTGTAGTTTGGATAAGAAACCTGGTTCAGATGGTACTTTAACTGTTGCAAGGAATAAGAAAGCTAATCACGACTATGCGATTGAAGATTGCTACGAAGCAGGTATTGCGCTTACTGGAACCGAAGTTAAGTCTTTACGAGAAGGCAGAGCTTCTTTAGCTGAAGCGTTTGTAAATATTGATAGACGTGGTGAGATCTGGCTAGAAGGCGCAAATATTCCAGAGTATCTAAATGGAACGTGGAATAATCATGCGCCAAAACGCAAGCGTAAGCTGCTTCTTCATGCTGTTCAAATTGCTAAGCTTTCTAGGCAAATTGAAGCTAAAGGTTATACGATTGTGCCTTTGAGAATTTATTTTAAGGGCAGCTACGCTAAAGTTGAGATTGCTTTGGCGCGAGGCAAAAAAGAGTACGATAAGCGTCAAGCTTTGCGCGAAGAACAAGATAAGCGTGAGGCGTTGCGCGCTATGCGATACAAGAATATGCAATCTAGGTGATTTTCTGTATTGCGCGACGACCTGCCTTTTCGCTTAGAGCGTAGCGCGCGAACAACACAACACGACGCAAATTCAGTACAAACGCACTACATAAACACGCAGAACTGTAGTGCGATTGTACCGAATTTCAGCGTTTTTTAATACAAACACACTACACAAACAAACAAAACCGTAGTGCGTTTGTACCTAATTTCGGTGTTTTTTGATACAAACACACTACAGCATGCGGAAAAGATTGACGGGTTTTGCAGTACGACACGCCGTATATTATTCATTTTTACGAATAATATACGGCTTTTTGATTTGTAATTCGTTATTTTTCGCTATTTTTCAGCATACGCGTGTATGGCAATTTATGAATATTCAGTTTTTGTATTTTAATAATCGCAATTTAGTAGCAATATCGTGTATAGTTATGCATATCACTGTAAATTATAAGTTATTTATTCTTTAAGATTGAAGGATTGAACAGGAGAAGAAAATGCTTAAGTCAAATAAGATTTTTATGCTAGTTAAGCCAATTGCTGCAATTGCAACTCTTGCATTGATTGGATGCACATGCGCTTGCGGCCCTGCTGATTCTAAAGCAGCAGACCCAGATGTGGCACGCAGCTACGATGTAAGCAAAGTTCAAAAAGACGAAGAGATTGAAAAGCTTGTTCCAGAAAGCGTTGCAAAAACTGGCGAGCTAACTGTTGGCGTAAATGTGAGCTATGCTCCAGCGGAATTCTTTGCTGCAGATGGAAAAACTCCAGTCGGCTACGAAATCGACTTTTCTAAAGCGCTAGCAAAGTTGATGGGCTTAAAAGCAAAGATTATGCACGCGCAATTCGATTCCATTATTCCAGCAATCGGAAGCAAGTATAACGTTGGAATCTCGGGCTTTACCGTAAACGCTGAGCGTATGAAGTCAGTTGATTTTGTAACGTACGCAAACGCTGGCTTATCTTTTGAAGTTCGTAAAGGAAACCCAACTAAAGTAGATACAAAGAATCTTTGCGGCAAAAAAGTTACATTAGAAACTGGCACTGTTGGCGAGCCGATTATGGAAGAAGCCAAAAAGCAATGCAAGGCGAATAACAATAAGCCGCTAGAAATCTTAAGCTTTAAGGATCAGACAGATGCCACTACAGCTTTGCTTTCTGGCCGTGCAGACGTTATGTATGCCGATACTCCTGTTGCTGGATACGCTGCAATAAAGAACAGTGGAAAGCTAGAGATTCTAGAAAGCAGCAACGATGCGGAGCCAATGGGTGCAGCCGTTAAGAAGGGCGATGCTAAGATGCTAAAGCTTATTAAGGCCGCAATTGATAAGCTTATGAAGAATGGCGTTTACAAAGACATTCTAAAGAAGTGGGGTGTTGAAAACGTTGCCATTAAGGAAGCGCAAGTAAACCCAGAAGTATGATCTTAAAGTTGGCGTGCGTTTACAGTTACTGCATAAGTAAAATCGCACGCCAATTTTTGTATTTAATATATAGTGATTGCTAGTTAGTAATTTGCATATGTTGCAACCAAAAGCCTTTATGGAGAAAGTATGTTTAACAGTTTAACTAAAAAGCCTTTACAAAATTCGCAAGGGAACGAGCGTATTTTGCCAGTCAAAAATCCTGGACCAATCGTAGCTGGCGTAATCGTAGCTATAATCGCATGCTCACTGCTTTATTCTATAGTCACAAATCCGCGATTTGAGTGGGATGTTGTTGGAATTTATCTTATAAGCAATAATGTTCTTGCTGGTATTGGTTGGACTTTGTTGTTGACTTTGCTTTCTATGGTTATTGCGATTGTTTTGGCTGTTTGTTTGGCTATGATGCGTAAGAGTGTTAATCCTGTTTTGCGTGGTGTTAGCTGGTTCTTTATTTGGTTTTTCCGTGGTACGCCTGTTTATACGCAGCTTGTTTTTTGGGGTATGTTTGCGGTTCTTGTTCCTAAGTTGAGTTTGGGTATTCCGTTTACGTCTGTTGAGTTTTTCTCGATTGATTCTAATGTTGTTATGACTTCTTTGAATGCTGCTGTTATTGGTTTGTCTCTTAATGAGGCTGCGTATTTGTCGGAGATTGTTCGTGCTGGCTTGGAGGCTGTGGATGCTGGTCAGGTTGAGGCTGCTCAGGCTTTGGGTATGGGTAGGTCTTTGACTATGCGTAGGGTTGTTTTGCCTCAGGCTATGCGTATTATTGTTCCGCCTTTGGGTAATGAGACTATTGGTATGCTTAAGACTACGTCTTTGGTTTTGGCTGTTCCTTTTACTTTGGAGCTTCAGTTTGCTACTAATGCTGTTGCTAATCGTATTTATAAGCCGATTCCGCTTCTTATTGTTGCTAGTGTTTGGTATTTGGTGATTACGTCTGTTTTGATGGTTTTGCAGGTTATGTTGGAAAAGCATTTTGGCAAAGGATTCGAAGCAAAAGACATTGTAAAAAATACGCAAATCAACTCGAATGCTGCAAAGCGTGGAGATAAAGCCATTAAAGCTGCTAGCGATGCTGTAAATGGTCGCAATAATGCAACAATGCTTGGATTTAACGCATAGTCGTATTGATTGCATAATACAAGCATAAATAAGTGCATTATAAATGGTAAAATTCCATTAGTTTTTATTAGATTTGAGGAAAAATGACAAATAATCTAACAGTTACAGAGCAAGACGTACAAAGCGTACAATATCAGAATCATAATGATGATGTTCCGGCTGTAGTTATAAGCGATTTGCATAAGAGCTTTGGCAATTTGCAAGTTCTTAAGGGAATTGATATGACTGTAAAGCCAGGAAGTGTAACAGTTATACTCGGTCCTTCGGGAAGTGGAAAGTCAACTTTGCTGCGATTAGTGAACCAGCTTGAAACAATCACATCTGGAAAAATCACCATTTACGGCGAGCGCATTGGCGTAAAAACTGTTGTTCGTAATGGTAAAGAAGCTTTGCAAGCGTTAAACGATAAAGAGATTGCAGCGCAGCGCGCAAAGCTTGGAATGGTGTTCCAGCGTTTTAACTTGTTCCCACATATGACTGCTATTGAAAACGTTATGGAAGCTCCAGTTCACGTTTTGCACATGGACAAAATTGCAGCTCACGATTTAGCGGTTAAAGAGCTTGAGCGCGTTGGAATGGCAGACCGCGTAGATCATTATCCTTCGCAACTTTCTGGCGGCCAGCAGCAGCGCGTTGCTATTGCTCGCGCGCTTGCTATGAAGCCAGAAATCATGCTTTTTGATGAGCCTACTTCTGCGCTAGACCCAGAGCTTGTTGGAGAAGTGCTTAATGTTATGCGCGACTTGGCAAACGATGGAATGACAATGATTGTTGTAACTCACGAGATCGGTTTTGCTAGAGAAGTTGCAGATCAAGTTGTGTTTATGGATGGCGGAAAAGTTGTTGAATGTGGAACGTCTGGGATTATTGATAATCCTCAAACTGAAAGATTCAAGGATTTTCTGCACAACGTTTTGTAAGCTTAACATATAAATGTAAATACGTAAAAATTAAGGCATTTTGCGTAAAATAATGAATAATTTATGGCTGTGGTGTTTGCTGCAGCCTTTTTATTTTGATTAGTAATATTATTCAAACAATTTTACGCAAAGAATATTTTGCGTAGTGTTTAGCGTGTTTGTGTAATAACAAACATAGTGTAAAGTTGTTCATTGTTTGAATATTCCATCCAATTTATTCGGAGATTAGTATGAGTGATGCATGTTCTTCATGCGAATCAAACTCGCATAGTAAGAACGGCGTTCGTATATCTCGTTGGCTAAGATTTGTTGCTGCGTTTACGTCGCTATCTTTACTAGGATTTTCCAGTGCTTGCGGAACAAGCGATGCTGTTGGGCTAGATTCTCTTTTAGCTCGCATTCTTATTGTTGCTAGTGTTTGGTATTTGGTGATTACGTCTGTTTTGATGGTTTTGCAGGTTATGTTGGAAAAGCATTTTGGCAAAGGATTCGAAGCAAAAGCAGATAGTATTCATAGCAACAGATAACAGTAATTGCAAAACATAATTCAAAACATAATTGCAAAACATGTAGAAACACACACGTTTTATAACGTAGAATAGAAAATTATGTGTGGAATTGTTGGATACGCAGGTTTTGGCACAGTTTGCGCAAAGCCTTTAGAAGTTTGCTTAAACGGATTAGAACGCTTAGAGTACAGAGGCTATGATTCATCTGGAGTTGCTCTTGCTGCTCCAGGAATGGATTCTATATGCGTACGCAAAAAAGCTGGTCGCTTAGCTGTTTTAAGAAAAGATATAGCCGAAAATCCAATGCCAGAAGCGAGCGTTGCAATAGGACACACGCGTTGGGCTACAAATGGCGCTCCATGCGACTTAAACGCGCATCCTCATGTTAGTGCAGACGGAAAAATCGCCCTTATTCACAACGGTATTATTGAAAACGCTATTAGTCTTAAAGAACAAATGCAAAAAGAAGGCATAGAGTTTTCGTCTCAAACAGATACGGAAGTTGCAGCAAAAGCGCTTGGAAAAATCGCGAATCAAATAATTGAAGAAACTGGTAAGCCAGATCTTTTTGAAGCAATAAGACGAGTTGCAAAAATTCTTAAAGGAGCTTTTACTCTACTTGCAGTGGACGTTAGACAGCCTAATATTGTTGCTGCTGTTCGCCATGATTCGCCACTTGTAGTAGGTGTTTCAAATAACGAGTATTTTCTAGGCTCCGACGTTGCTGCTTTTGTTCAATACACAGATAAAGTGCTTGAAGTTGGTCAAGATCAAGCTGTTTTAATCGGAGATATAAATGGATGCAAAAAAGCGCAGCTTCGTCTTACAGATTTTGACGGAAACGAGATTAAAAACCCTAGCTATTTTACAGTAGACTGGGATGCTTCGGCAGTAGAAAAAGGCGGATGGGATTCCTTTATGGATAAGGAAATCCACGAAGATCCGCATGCTGTAGCCGATACTTTGCGCGGGCGATTCGATGCAAAAGGGAATATTATTCTTGACGAAGTTAGGATTAGTCAAGATGTTTTGCGATCAATAGACAAGATAATAGTTGTGGCTTGTGGAACGGCAAGCTACGCAGGATTAGTTGCAAAATATGCGATTGAACATTGGGTGCGCGTGCCAGTGGAGGTGGAGCTGGCTCACGAATTTAGGTACAGAGACCCGATTTTAACGCATAGAACGCTTGTTGTGGCAATTTCACAGTCTGGCGAGACAATGGACACGCTAATGGCGTTAAGACATGCGCGTGAGCAGGGTAGTCGTGTGCTGGCAATATGCAACACTCAAGGTTCGAGTATTCCGCGAGAATCGGATGCTGTACTTTACACGCATGCGGGACCGGAAATTGCAGTTGCTTCTACAAAAGCATTTGTTGCACAAATCGTAGCTGCATACATGCTTGGGCTTTATTTGGCTCAAGTTAAAGGAACAATGTACAGGGATGAGATTCAGCAAATCGTGTCTCAGCTTAAAGAAATGCCATCTAAAATCCAAAACGTTTTAGACACTCAAACGGATTCAATAATGCAAGCTGCAAAGCGAACAATGGACGCAAAATCGTTCTTGTTCCTTGGCAGGCATGTTGGCTACCCAGTGGCGCTAGAAGGTGCGTTAAAGCTAAAAGAGATTGCATACACGTTTACAGAAGGTTTTGCTGCAGGAGAGCTAAAGCACGGCCCGATTGCTCTTGTAGATAAGGGAGAGCCAGTTGTTGTTATAGTGCCATCTTCTAGGGGAAGAGACGTTTTGCACGCTAAAGTGATCTCGGGAATCGAAGAGGTTAAGGCTCGTGGAGCGTTTACGATTGCGGTTGCAGAAGACGGAGATCCAGACGCTGAGCGTTACGCAGATATTGTTTTTTGGCGCCCTAAGTGCCCAACGTTGCTAAGCCCTCTTGTAGATGTTGTAGCATTGCAACTTTTTGCTATGAATATGGCAAAGCTTAAAGGCTACGACGTTGATAAGCCTAGGAATCTTGCAAAATCCGTAACTGTGGAATAGCAATACAATGAGTGTTATGAGTGCAAGAAGACCGCTCAAAAATCGCAAGCAGATTGCTGACTATTTTGTTAGGCGCATAATAACTGTTGTTTTATGCGTTTTTGCTGTTGTTTTTTGTGCGTCATGCGGATCTATTGATTCTAGAACTAAAATCACGGTGTGGTCTTGGGAGCCAAGCATGAAGCGGATTGCTGCAGATTTTGAGAAGCAAAATCCAGATATTCGCGTTAGTGTTAAAGACACAAGTGGGTATAGCAATCTTAATAGCGCTATTCAAGATGGTTACGGCATGCCAGATGTTGCTCAGCTTGAGTACTATGCTTTGCCACAATACGCTGTTAGCGGTCAGCTTTTAGACATTACAGATAGGGTACAGGGAACTCAAACATTTTACACGCAAGGATCATGGTCTTCTGTGCAATTAGGAGGCCGAATATACGGCTTGCCAATGGATTCAGGGCCTTTAGCGTGGTTTTATAATCAAGATGTGTTTAGCCAAGCAGGTGTGGATGCTACGCAAATTCACACTTGGAAAGACTACATTCATGCAGCAAGAAAGCTAAAAAATATTGGCGTTTATATTGCTGCAGATTCTGGGGATGCTAGCTTTTACAACGCTATGATTTGGCTTTCTGGCGGGCATCCGTTTATAACTTCGCACGACGGAAAAACCGTTACTGTTCGCTTAAGCAAAGATAAAGGAACAAAAGACTTTACAAAATTTTGGCAATTAATGATTGACGAAGACTTAATTGATACGAGGTTTACAACGTGGACTCCAGCCTGGAAGAGCGCTGTTGGCTCTGGCAATATTGCTTCCGTTTTTGCTGGAGCATGGATGACTTCGCTTTTAATGCACGATATTCCAGGCGGAGCAGGGCTGTGGCGTGTTGCAAGAGTTCCAACAATGGATGGTAAAAATCATAATGCGCAAATGGGCGGATCTGCGCTAAGCGTTTTGCAATCTAGCAGGAAGCCAGAAGCTGCAATGCGTTTTGTTGATTTTGTTTGCCACAATCAACAAGGTATTAAAGAGCGCGTTAGTTCGGGAGCGTTCCCAGCAGATGTTGTAACTCTTAGAGATAGCGCATTTTTGAATAAGACTACTGTTTTGGATTCTAGAGGAATTAAAGTGCCATACTTTGGCGGTCAACGCTTTAATCGCGTCTTTGCGGACGCAGCACAACATGTGTATACGGGGTACAAGTATTTGCCATTTGAAGTATATTCGCGTAGTGATTTTCGCTCCACAGTTGGCTTGGCTTACGATTGGAATCGAAAGTCAAAAGCGCGATTAAATACTAAAGCTATGACTGACGCTGGAATTAAGCAAGATGACGGAAAAGATTTTGTTCTTCCAGACGACCCTGGCCCTAAAATTCGTCTTAAAGACGGAATCGCGCTTTGGAAAAAAGACTTAAAAGAATACGGGTATAATCAAGGTTTTGTTGTGCGATAATTATTCGCTAAGACTATGCTCTTTAGGTTTGTAATCCAAAGGAAAAGTCGTTAGCAGCCGATTGTTCTTCTATAAATCTCGTACATTCCCTTAAAAATCAAATTTGGATCGTAGTAATCGATTGCTGTAACGTCTTTTTCAAAAAGTCGCCCTAATCCGCCTGTAGCAACAACCTTAAAAGGCTCATTTATCTCTATTTTGAATTGCTCAATTGTGCGCTCAATGCCCCCGAGGAAGCTGTAGTAGAGGCCAGCTTGCATAGCAGGACGAGTTGATTTTGCAAGAACTGATTTAGGTCGAGAAATCTCAACTTCTGGAAGCTGAGCAGTATTATCCCATAGAGCTGCCGCAGCCGAGCTTATTCCCGTGCAAATAAGTCCGCAAGTAATTGCTCCGCTTTTATCAACGTAGTTATAAGTTGTAGCTGTGCCAAAATCAATTACCAATGCTGGGCCGCCGTATTCGTAAAACGCGCCAACACAATCTGCTAAGCAGTCTGCGCCCAAAGAGCGAGGCTCGTCAATCCTAATATTTACGCCAGTTTTTACTCCAGGGCCTACAATCATAGGGTCGATTTGCAAAAACTTAACAATGCTTGCGCGGAAAGAGTGCATAACTTTTGGAACAACCGAAGCAACAATAACATCTTCAACATCGTTTACGCTAAAACCGCTTAAATTAAGGAATTGCGTAATCATAATGCCGTATTCGTCGGAAGTGTGATTTGCCTTTGTAGTCATTCTATATGTGCCAACAATCTTGCCGTTATCTAAGAATCCAAGCACAATATTCGTGTTGCCAATGTCTACTGCTAAAAGCATATTCGCCTCCAGTGTGTTTGTTGCGTGTTGCCAAACTTAAGTATGCGCATCTTTAGAGCAATACTACATTAATGCTAAGTCGTTGCGTGCAATTTGATTGTTTGTGCTTGCTGTTTTAGGAAATCACATAAAAGTGTGGCGGTGTGGCACAGTAGGTGATAAAGTCGAAAACAATGGCAGCGAGGCTAGAAAGGAATTGTAAATGATAAATCGTCAAGCAATATTGCATAGGCCACTTTCACAATACGCGTATTCTACGGCAGAATATTGCTTAACAATTCGCTTGCGTGCAGCAAAGAATAATCTTTGTTCATGCGTTTTGCACTACGGGAATCGCGTTGATTTAACTCCGTTAGACAAGTTTTGCACGCTGAAAATGGAAAAGATTGCAAGCGACGATTACTTTGACTACTATGAAGCGAATATAAGCAGCGATTTAGATAGAGTTTGTTATTACTTTGAGATGCAAGATGCGTATGAGCACTTGTATTTGTACGCCGATACTATTGCGTCTGATTTCCCAGAAGATCGTACAGAAGTCTACCAGTTCCCATTTATTCGCCGCGAAGAGATTAGCGACGTTCCGCGTTGGCTTAAAGAGGCTGTTGTTTACAACATTTTCCCAGATAGTTTTGCAGATTCTAAACGCGGCATAAGTTGCATTGCAAAAGATTATTTTGATGAGAAAACTGGCCAAACTTTACACACTCGTTTGGGCGGAACAATTAGAGGCATAATCGAAAATCTTGATTATATTGAGGATTTGGGCTTTAATTGCTTGTATTTAAATCCTATTTTTACAGCTGCAGAGTACCATCGTTACGATCTTCTTGACTACTATCATGTTTGCCCTAATTTAGGAACGGACGACGATTTTAGGGAGCTTGTTAGCGAGGTTCATAATCGCGGCATGCACATAATTATTGATGGCGTTTTTAATCATTCTAGTTGGTATTTCTTTGCGTTTGACGATGTTGTTAAAAATGGCGAAAATTCGCAATACAAGGATTGGTTCTATGGATTAAAGTTCCCTGTTAAGCGCCCCGAAGATGGCGAGCGCCCAAGCTATACGTGTTTTGCGTATGAGCGTAAAATGCCAAAGCTTAATACTTCTAATCCAAAAGTTCGCGACTATTTTATGGACGTTTGCCGCTATTGGCTTGAAGATTTTGATGTTGACGGTTGGCGTTTGGATGTTGCTAATGAGGTTGATAAAGACTTTTGGCGTGCCTTCCGCTCTGTTGCTAAAAAGACTAAAAAAGATAGTGTGCTAATTGCGGAGATTTGGGAGAATTCTGAGCGTTGGCTGCAAGGAGACATGTTTGACTCCACTATGAACTACGAATTCCGCAAAGTTTGCCGCGATTTCTTTGCTTTTGGTAAGATTAATGCGCGCGAGTTTAATAGTCGATTTGTGGATATGCTTTTAAGATACCCATTCCCGATTGTTCAGGGTCAATTGAATTTGCTTGATAGTCATGACGTTAGTCGCTTTAGGAGCTTGTGTGCGCAAAATTCCGCGGATTTTGGCGATTCTTCCGCGGTGGATAAGCGATTCCGCTTGGCTGAGCTTTGTTTGCTTACATCTGTTGGAACTCCAAGCGTATTCTACGGTGACGAGCTTGGGGTAGTTGGTTTTGAAGAGTGTGATTATCGCGCGGCTATGCCTTGGGCAAATCCTGTAAAGGATAATCGCGACTTGTTCCGCGAACTTATAAACTTGCGTAAAAGTAACGATTGCTTTAGTCATGGCAATTTTAGAGTTCTTGACTATGATGAGCGCGGAAAATTTGTGTTTGCGCGAGCAACTGATTCTAAGCGTGTTGTTGTGGCTTTAAATGCGTTCAATGAATCTAATGATTCGTTTAGTTCTTTGCCTGATTGTGAGCCGATTATTAGCTACAATTATGATGCTCAAAATCATGCTCTTGGAGCCTTTGGATACGCGATTTTTGAGGTAAAATAGCGGTTTAATAGCGTTTTTTAATGGAGCATTAATAGAGTTTCATAATAAAAGTGGCACTTAAACAAGTGATTTAAGTGCCACATTTATTTACAAGTCTAAGATATTTACAAATCCAAGAAAAGCTGGTGTATTCTTGTGTCTTCATCAAGCTCTGGGTGGAAAGCTGTTCCGATTTGATTTCCTTGGCGAGCAGCTACAACGTTGCCATCTACAGTTGCAAGAGCCTCGGCATTTGAGTCAACTTGCGCAATATAAGGCGCGCGAATAAACGTCATTGGAACAGCTCCAAGATTGCCAAAATCAGAATTGCAATGGAAGCTTCCAAGCTGGCGGCCGTAAGCATTGCGCTTAACAGTAACGTCTAGCGTGCCAAATCCGCTAACTTCGTTTCCTTCCACGTTTTTTGCAAGCAAAATCAGCCCTGCGCAAGTGCCAAGAACAGGCATTCCGTTTGCAATTTTCTCGCGCAAAGGCTCAAGCATATTTTGCTCTTTAAGAAGCTTAGTTTGCACAGTGCTTTCGCCGCCAGGCAAAACAAGGCGGTCAAAAGATTGCTCCAAATCTCGCGCTTGACGAAGCTCAATAACGCGCGCGCCAAGCTTTTCTAGCATTAAACGATGCTCAAGAAAAGCTCCTTGAACAGCTAGAACGGCTACAGTGTGCGCGCAATTATTTGTGTTGATAGGTGAGTTTGCCAAAATAATTCGCCTCAATCACTCGTCTCAATTACTCGCCGCGGTTAGCCATTAAAAGCTTGATTTCTTGCTCGTTAATGCCAACCATAGCTTCGCCCAAATTCTCGGAAAGTTTAGCAATCATCTTGGCATCTTTGTAATTAGTAACAGCCTTAACGATTGCAGCAGCGCGCTTTGCTGGGTCTCCAGACTTAAAGATGCCAGAGCCAACAAACACGCCTTCTGCGCCAAGTTGCATCATTAAAGCAGCGTCTGCAGGGGTAGCAACACCGCCAGCTGCAAAGTTTACAACAGGAAGCTTGCCGTTTTGCGCAACATACTTTACAAGATCGAAAGGCACACGCAAAGTCTTAGCTTCTTCAAAAAGCTCATCCTCGCGCATGCTTGTAAGCTTACGAATTGCGGAATTCATCATGCGCATGTGGCGTACTGCCTGAATCACGTCTCCAGTTCCAGGCTCGCCCTTAGTGCGAATCATGGAAGCGCCTTCGTTAATCCTGCGCAAAGCCTCGCCCAAATCCTTAGCGCCGCAAACAAATGGAACTGCGAAATCGCGCTTGTTAATGTGGTAAACATCGTCTGCTGGGCTAAGCACCTCGCTTTCGTCAATGTAATCGATCTCAATAGCCTCAAGTACTTGCGCTTCTACAAAGTGACCAATACGGCATTTTGCCATAACAGGAATAGACACAGCCTCTTGGATTCCGTGAATCATAGCTGGGTCGCTCATTCTAGAAACGCCACCAGCTGCGCGAATATCGGCAGGAATACGCTCCAACGCCATTACAGCGCAAGCTCCAGAATCTTCAGCAATTCGCGCCTGCTCTGGAGTGGTAACGTCCATAATCACGCCGCCCTTAAGCATTTGTGCAAGCTGGCGATTTAGAGCAGTGCGGTCTTGGCTGCCGTTATTTTGCGGATCTGAGGATTCGTTTACTGTTACTGTAGTATTCAAGTTTTCTGCCATTATTCCTCGCTTTTTATTGGCGTTTTATTGGCGCATTTTGCATGCATGCTGTGTGTAACATCTTTATGCGTCTGTTATACATTTTTGCAAATATGCAAGCTATCGTATTGTTTTTTGCGCAGGTTTGCAAGTTTACGTCTGATGGCATTTAACCACATTCATAGGATATGTGATTAGAATAACGTCAAATTTTTATAGAATCGTGTTAAATTTTTTACACAATGATGTCAAATTTTTTGTAAAAACGCATAAATATCAATGACTTATAGCGAAGTTTTTAGACTCGCCCTAGTTTTGATTGACTTGCTAGCAAGCTACGATTATATACGCCGTTGACTTTGTGTTGCAAGTGTTGCAATTAGATAAAGCGACGAGCTTAAACAATTAAATAACAACATAAACAACAATTAAATAAATGTATCTAATTCAATCCAGAAAGGTTTGTTGAATGGATAACAAAGAACCCAAAGATGGCGCATACTCTAAAGATGCGACCAATAAATTCTATGGGCAAGAAAACGCGCAAGAATCGCAAGCTGCCTTTAGCACAGATGCTTCGCTTAACGCTGCGTCTAAAAGTGCGTATAAAACCAATAAGCGTGGTTTGGGAAAATTCTGGCTTGTTTCTGTAGCAATCGTAGTAATCGCAGTAGTTAGCGCGATTGTTGCAACGCTTACAGGTCCGCAAAAAAATCCTGCAAGTCAAACATCTTCTGCGCAAGTTTCAAATAAAACTGTGTCAATCGGATTAAAACTTGCTCCTACAAATCTTGATATTCGTAATCAATCTGGCTCTTCCTTGGAACAATTGCTGATTGGAAACGTGTATGAGGGTCTTGTAGCTAGGGATTCTAAAAATCAAGTTGTTCCTTCCCTTGCAAAGAGTTGGGAAATAAGCAAAGACGGCTTAAAGTACACATTCCACATTCGTAAAGGCGTTGTTTTTTCTAATGGGAATAAGCTTACTGCAAAAGATGCTGAGTGGTCTTTTAACGAGCTTGTTGCAAAGAAATATCGCGGATCAAACATGGTTGGAAAAGTTGAATCTGCTAAAGCTAAAGATGATTACACGTTTGAAATCAAGCTTAAAGAGCCAAATGCAAAGCTTTTGTGGGCGTTGTGTTCTAGAGCTGGCTTAGTTTTCGATAAGCTTGCGAATTATGACGCTAAAACTCAAGCTGTTGGATCTGGTCCGTATTTGGTGGAGAAGTTTGTGCCAAACGACCGAGTTGTGTTAAAGGTAAATCCGCGATACAAGGGAATTAATAAGGCAAAAACTCAAAAAGTTGTTGTTCGCTATTTTGTAGACGATGTTGCTGCTGTAAATGCGCTTTCTTCGGGGTCTGTTCAAGCTTTGGCGCCTATTTCGGGTCAGCTTGCTAAGCCTTTTAAGGCGGATTCAAAACGCTATGTTGTTAAAGCTGGAAACACTACCGATAAATTTGTGCTTGCTATGAATATGAATGGTGAGCGAACCAAAGATAAGCGTGTGCGCCAAGCGATTCGCTATGCGATTGACCATAAGCAAATTATTGCTTCGCGTGGAGGTACGGATGCTTTGCTTGGCGGACCAATTCCTTCTCTTGACCCAGGATATGAGGATTTAACTAAGATTTACGCGCATAATGTTAAGCGTGCTAAGTCGTTAATGAAGGAAGCTGGTTTTAGTGAGTCGAATCCTTTGCATCTTTCACTTACTTACCCGAATATTTATGGAACGCAACTTGGTGAGCAGCTAAGATCTCAATTACAGCAAATTGGCATTGATCTAAAAGTAAACGTTGTTGAATTTACTACTTGGCTTCACGACGTTTATACCAATAAAAACTACGATTTGTCTATGGTAGATCACAACGAAAGTCACGATTTTGGCCAGTGGGCAGATCCTAAGTATTACTACGGTTACAACAATAAGCAGGTTCAGGATTTGTATGCTAAGGCAATGCTTTGCGCGAATATTAAGGAGTCTAATAAGCTTCTTGCTAAAGCTGCGCGAATCGTTAGCCAGGATGCTCCTGCAGATTGGTTGCTTAATTATAAAGTTGTTACAGCTAAGGTAAAGAACCTTGAAGGCATGCCTTTTGACATTAATCAGGTTCTTTTGCCGCTATACAACTTGCGACTTAAGTGATTTGGTCTAAATTTCCCGATTTTGTAGCTTTAATTGGCATGTCGAGCAACAAAAAGCGCAAATAGCTCTAGCGCGATTATCCGCGCGAGCGATTTACCGAAAATGTTGCTCAAACTAGCTCGTAAAGCTACAAAATCGGGAACATTAAACTAAGTAAGGGGTTTGTATGAAGCGCATGATTCTTCGACGCATCGCGTTGTTTTTTGTAGCGCTGCTATTTATTTCTGCAATCGTATTTCTTGCTCTTAGAGTTTTACCTGGAGACGTTGCTCAAGTTATGGCTGGCTTAAACGCGCCAGATGGAAAAGTTGAGCAATTAAGACGCGATTTAGGATTAAACAAGCCCCTTTTCGTTCAATATTTAGAGTGGATTTTTGGCGTTTTTAGAGGCGATTTTGGCGTTTCAATGCTTACGGGTCGTTCCGTTGCGTCCACTATTGCTATGCGTGCTAGCATAACTTTTCCGCTCATTTTTCTTGGACTTTTAATTGCGCTCGCAATTGGTATTCCTCTTGGATGCTTGCAAGTTTTGTATTCTGGCAAGTCTTTGCAAGGCTTTTTAAGGTTTTGTGCGATTGCAGGCGGATCTGTTCCTGCTCTTTGGGGCGGAATGATTTTAATCATGATTTTTGGCAATGGCATTGGCTTAGTTGGGATTTTTCCTACTCAAGGTTTTCCAACAGACGGTTGGCGAGATTTTGGTAGCGCATTTTTGTCTTTGATTCTTCCAGCTCTAACAGTTGGCGTTATTGTTGGATCTGGTTTTATGCGTTACACTTCAGCATCATTAGAGCAGATTTCTAATAGCGACATTGCTTTGCAAGCTATGGCTTGTGGGATGACTAAAAAGCAAATGATTTGGCGAGTTGGCTTGCGATTAGCGTTGCCGCAGCTTGTGTCTGTAATCGGCTTAACTTTTGCACATATGATTATGGGCGTAATGGTTATTGAAAATCTGTTTTCGCTTCCTGGAATGGGTATGGGTCTTGTGCGCGATGTTGGCTTGCGAGATCTTATATCTGTTCAAGGCAATCTTTTTATGCTCTCTGCATTGTTCTTGCTTGTTGGGTTTGCGATTGACGTGTTGCATCGTTTGTTGGATTCAAGGCTTAGCCAAGATTCGAGTGGGGAGTGATTTAAGTGGGGGCAATTCAAGCAATGATTAAGTTTTTAAGACGCATTTGGCGCGGAGTTATTGGAAAATTCGTTTGCATTATTTTGTGCTTGTGGATTTTTGTAGCTGCGCTTTCTTTTGTGTGGACGCCCTACTCTCTTCTAGAAACAAACGGGTACGAGGTATGGCAAAAGCCTTCTCTAAAGCATTGGCTTGGCACAGATGGAACGGGTGCAGATATGCTTAGCTGGCTTATGGCTGGTTCTAGAGTAGAGATTTTGCTTGTTATTTCAACAGTTGCGATTGCAAGCGTTGTTGGATTTGTGATTTTAAGCTTTACGATTTGCCGCGTTCAAAAAATTCGTTCCGTAAGCATTATGGCAGTAGACGCTTTAATTTCTATTCCAACAGTTTTGATTGCGCTTATGCTTGCTGTACCTCTTGGAGCATCCGTTCTTGTAATCATGCTTGCATGCGGATTTGGATATGGCTTAAATCTTGCTCGTATTTTGCGACCAAGTGCTGTTCTTGTTCTTAAGTCAAACTATGTTGATTGCGCTGTTTCTAATGGTGCTAGCAGAAGTTACGTTTTGCTAAAGCATGTTTTTCCTAATATTTTGCCTATCGCTTCCGTTCAGCTTTCGCTTTCTGCAGGAACTGTTATTTTAGCGGAAAGCGGATTGACTTATTTAGGTGTTGGTGTTCCTTCGGGAGTGCCGAGCTGGGGTCGCGTTCTTTCTACTTCGGTTACTTTGATTCACGTTTATCCGCTTGCGGCTCTATGGCCTGGTCTTGTTGTTACATTAACAGTTTTGTCTCTTAATCTTTTTGGCGATGTTTTAAGAAGTGCTACAAATCCAGCGAATAGGGAGTCTAAGAATGAGTCTTGATATAAAAGGATTATCGCTTAGCATTGGATCTTCGCGCATTTTAAGTGATGTTTCACTTAACGTTAAAGATGGCGAGCGCGTTGGGCTAGTTGGATCTTCTGGCTCGGGTAAATCAATGCTTTTAAGAGCTGCGATTGGTCTAGTTCCGTCTAATTGCAAAATCACTGGCTCTTGCCATGTTGGCAATGCCCAAACTGCTGGCGCTGACGATTCTGCGCTTGCAAACATTCGCGGTAAGTATGTTGGCGTTGTTTTTCAGCAAGCGGATCGTGCTCTTAACCCTATTATGAGTGTTAGCGAGCAAATCGCCTTACCTCTTAGGCTCCACTACAATTTGTGCGAAGACGATATTCAAAATCGCGTTAAAGTTATGCTTGAAAAAGTTGGTTTAGGCGCGAATATTTTGAATAAGCGCACTTTTGAGCTTTCGGGTGGGCAAATGCAACGAGTTGGAATTGCTACAGCGCTTATAACTTGCCCTAAGTTGATTCTTGCAGACGAGCCGACTACTGCTCTTGATTCTGTTACACAAAAAGATGTTGTAAATATGCTCACTTCTTTAGTTGATAATATGGGCGCTTCAATGCTTTTTGTTACTCACGATTTTTCGGTTCTTTCTAGCGCTGCTACTCGTTGCTATGTTTTGGATTCTGGGCGATTAGTCGATAGTGCGCGTGTTGGTGAATTGCTAGAAAATCCTAAGGTTCACTCTACTAAGCAACTTGTTTTTGCAGCGCGCGCTTTAAGTCTTAGTAAAAATTCTTCGAGTTTTTATGACAATGATTTAAGTTTTGATAATAAAAGCGATTTAGATAAAGGCGATTCTTCTAAAGATGATTGCATTTTTAAAGCTAAAAACGTTCACGTTGTTTTAGGAAGCTCAAAAAACCGCGTTGAAGCATTAAAAGGCGTTGACTTTAATCTTAAAGTTGGCGAATCTTTAGCTTTAATTGGCGGATCTGGAAGTGGTAAAACAACTTTGATTCGCTCTTTACTTGGATTGCAAGAAATAAGTGAAGGAAGAATAGAGTATTGCGGCAAAGTTGTTGAAACCGTTGAAAACGCTAAAAAGTTAAATTTGAAAGACTCTGCTTACGTAAATATGAGAAGACAATGTTCGCTTGTATTTCAGCATCCTTTTGCAGCTTTAGACCCGCGTTGGACAGTTAGAAAAAGCGTTGCTGAGCCGCTTGAAATATGGCGTAAAAACATGAGTTCTGATTCAAATACTGTTGGCTCACGTTATATTGATTCACATGATGTTGATTCACATGCTATTGACTCTAAAGTGGATGATGTTTTGAATTTAGTTGGATTAGATCCTAAAGTTTTTGCTGGAAGATATCCGTGCGAGCTTTCTGGCGGACAGGCTCAATGCGTTGCGATTGCTAGAGCGCTAATCAATAATCCTAGAGTTTTGGTTGCAGATGAGCCAATGAGCGCAATCGATGTTGCTGAGCGCACAAGAATCTTAGATGCTTTTAATGTGATTCGCGCAAATCGCCCTAATATGGCGTGCGTATTTGTTAGCCACGATCTTGGTATGATTCAGCATTTAGCGTCTAGTGTTGTTGTTCTACAAGATGGCGTTGTTGTTGAATCTGGGCATGTAAGTCAAATTTTAACTAATCCAAAACATAGCTACACTCGCGAACTTATTGATGCTGCTACTTTGTAAGTCTGTATTTGTAAGTATTGCAAGTTTGCAAGTTTGCAAGTCTGTATCTGTAAGTCTTATAAGTTAATAAGTCAATAAAAAATATTTTTAGACTCGTGTTCATGTGTGTTTGGCAAGAATAGCGTCTAATATTATTTAGTAATCGTTATTTACGCATGGATTGTGCGCATACATTTGGCGCATGGAATATAAGTTAGGATGGAATAAAATGAGCGAAAATCAAAACAATCAGCCAACACCTCGTCCAGAAAGCTTTGAGCTTGACCACACTAAAGTTAAAGCTCCATATGTTCGCTATATTGACACTCAAAAAGGCCCGAATGGAGATGTTATTTCTAACTACGATATTCGCTTAACTCAGCCTAACCAAGAGGCTATTCCTACGGGCGCTTTGCACACTATCGAGCACACGATTGCTGTTCTTTTGCGTCAGCGCATTGAAGGCTACATTGATTGCTCTCCATTTGGTTGCCGTACAGGATTCCACCTTTTAACTTGGGGCACTCATAGTACAGAAGATGTTGCGCGCGCGTTAAAGGAATCGCTTGAATTTATTGCGTATAAAGCTACTTGGGAAGATGTTCCAGCTACAACTATTGAGTCTTGCGGAAACTACCGCGATCATAGCTTGTTTGGAGCGCGTCAATGGTGCAAAGATATTTTAGACAAAGGCATTAGCTCCGATCCTTTTGAGCGCAAGATTGTGTGATTTGTTGCGTTTGATTGTGTAAGACTGTAAAATCGCCATATTCTAAGCATAGGGGGGTGTATGTGTGAAATAAGATTGAGGAAAGCAACTCTTAGCGATCTAAAAGATATTGAAAATATTTATGAGAGAGCAAGAGTGTTTATGGCAAATAATGGCAATCCTCATCAATGGGGAGATCGCTTTCCTCTAACATCTAGTGTTATAGAAGATATTCGTTTGAATCGTTTTAATCTTCTTGTAGACACGGACCCAGATTTTGGCGAAGAGCGCATTTTGGCACAATTTGCACTGTGCGAGGGTCTTGATGAAGTCTACGCAAAGATTGATGGAGCGTGGCTAGATGACGTTTTGCCATACGTTACAATCCATAGGCTTGCATCTTCGGGAGTTAAGCCAAAAATGGCAAGCGAATGTTTAAGATGGGCTAAGCGCAATTACTCTAATGTTAGAATCGATACTCATCCCGACAACTTGATTATGCAAAAAGTTATTTTGCGAGAAGGCTTTAGCAAGTGTGGTCTTGTTGTAATTCCAGATCGCGCGCATAGTGCAACTAGAATCGCGTATCAATGGTTGCGCTCGCATAATCATGTAATACGGTATTAGCGGTATTACATGTATTAGCTGTATTAAAACGTAACTCAAAAATAGTTGTAGATATAGTAGATAAAAAAATAATTATAAAAGTAAAAGCTAAAAACTAAGAGTAAAGGCGTGAGATATGTGTAAAAATTCGAGTATACAAGCGATTTTGCAAGAAAACTACGCTCGCGCCTTAAGTACATACCCTGGGCAGGTAATCGTTGATCTAAAAGCGCTAAGAGATAATATGCGAACTCTTGTTGAGCGCGTTTCTAAAGATTTGAAGCCTGGTCAAAAGTCGCCAGCAGTTATGGGAGTTGTTAAAGCAGACGCTTATGGTCACGGGCTTATTCCTAGTGCGCTCGCAGCTTTAGCAGGAGGAGCAACTTGGCTTGGCACAGCTCAGCCTTATGAGGCTTTACGGCTTCGTAAATGTGGAATTGACTCAAGCAGGTGCCGTATTCTTACGTGGCTTACTAGCGCTCCAACGTCTCTTTTTGCGGATTTAATAAAAGCAGATATTGATATTTCTGTTGGCTCACTTGATTCTATTGACGCTGTTGCGCTCGCTGCTAAATCGCTTGGTGCTGTTGCACGTGTGCACGTTAAGGTAGATACGGGATTTGGCAGAAACGGTTTTACGCCTGCTGGCTTTAGTAATGCTTTAGAAAAACTTAGTGAATATTCTAGCCAGGGATTAATCGAAGTTATTGGGCAATGGAGTCACTTGGCTGTTGCTGATTGCCCAGACGTTCCAGAGTTTGTTGCATCTACAGATAGGCAAATTGAGCAATTCCACGATTTTACTAGAAGAATGCGCGAAGCTGGGTTGGAGCCTAAAATCCGACATTTAGCTAATACGGCTGCAACTCTTAACAGGCCAGAGATACGTTTTGAGCTTGTTCGCCCAGGAATTGGATTATATGGATACGAGCCAGACCCTGTTATGGGAGCGCCTCAAACTTACGACTTGCGTCCAGCTATGACTTTACAAGCGCAATTAGGAACAGTTAAATCTGTAGAAGCAGGGCACGGCATTTCTTACGGGCGCACGTATTTAACGCCAGACAATACAAGCACAGCAATAGTTCCACTTGGATATGCGGATGGTATTTTGCGCGCATCTAGCGGATTCGATATGCAAGGATCTCGTCATGTTAATAAGCCTGGAGGCCCTGTGCGCGTGGAAACTAAGAACGGCGCTAGGATTTTGCATGTTTCGGGGCGCGTTTGCATGGATCAATTTATTGTTGACTTAAAAGGCAGCGCTAAAGAGCTTGGAGTTAAAGAAGGAGATACGGTCAGGCTTTTTGGGCCAGGCAGGGGTCTTGAATATGCGGAGCCAACGGCAGACGATTGGGCAGCGGCTGCAGGAACAATAAGCTACGAGATTATGACTGGGATTGGCCCTAGAGTTCCGCGATTGTATAAGAATGCTTACGAAGTTTTGCCTGAAAAAGACATAAAAATGTTGGATGAAAAAAGCTTAATCTAGCGATTTTGCGATTTGCTACTTGCGATTTTAGATTTGCGATTTGCTACTTGCGATTAGTTGAGGAGGTTTTTAATGTGTAACGATGTGATTGCTTCCGATAACGAAGTTGTTGGCGAATACAGCTTGCACGATACTGAGCGATGGGCTAGCGAGCCTCACCACACGCGCGCTCGCACACCGTTTGAGCGAGACAGAGCCAGAATAATCCACTCTTCAGCGCTTAGAAGACTCGGCGCTAAAAGTCAAGTGCTTGTAGCTGGCTCCGACGATTTTGCTCGCACGCGTTTAACTCATACTTTGGAAGTTGCGCAAATTGGTCGCCAGATTGCTGCGATGCTTGGCGCGGACCCAGATGTTGTAGATTGCGCTTGCTTAGCTCACGACTTAGGTCATCCTCCTTTTGGTCACAATGGCGAGCGCGCGCTTGCTCAAATCGCAAGCAATATTGGTGGCTTTGAGGGAAATGCTCAAACTCTTAGACTTTTAACGCGCTTAGAGCCTAAAGTTTTTAGAGAAAATGGCGCTAGCGCAGGCGTAAATCTTACGCGTGCAAGCTTGGATGCTGCTGTTAAATATCCTTGGGGTTTTGATGAAGCAAAAGCGCACGATAAAGGCGAGCGCGATTTAAAATTCTGCGTTTACCCAGACGATAGGGAAGTTTTTGATTGGCTAAAAAGTGGCTCTCCGCGCGAATCGAAGCCTATAGAGTGCCAAATTATGGATCTTTCCGACGATATTGCATACAGTGTTCACGATATTGAAGACGCGATTGTGACTGGCGCTTTTAATACGGAGCTTGTTTGGGATTCAAGCGTTGCGGATCAAGTTATTCAAGAAGCTCATAATTGGTACGGCAACCAGTGGGATGCGGATAGTCTTTTGGAAGCTTTTAAGCGTTTGCGCGCTCTTAATATGTTCCCTGATTCTTATGACGGCTCTAGAAGGTCGCTAGCTCATCTAAAGAATATTACTAGTGCTTTAATCGGCAGGTTTGCAAGCTCTGTTGAGAAAGCAACTAGAGAAAAATACGGCAACGGCGCTTTAATTCGCTACCGCGCAAACGTTGTGATTCCGCCAGAAACATCTTACGAGATAATCGTTCTTAAAAGCTTGGCTGTGCATTTTATAATCCAACCTAGAGAGCGCGAGTTTTATAGGCGTGAGCAAAAGATTCTAACGGATTTGGTGGAGGTGTTTATGAGCAAGTCTCCGCGAGCACACGATGCTATGGAATCTGTGTTTATAAGCGATTGGAATGCTTGCTCTAGCGAAGACGAGTGTTTAAGAGTTGCGATTGATCAAGTTGCAAGTCTTACAGATGGATCTGCTACAGCTCTTCATGCCGCTTTGTGCTAAACTACGAGTTTTTCATAGAGTGTCTGTAGCCTTCGGCTTGCGATAAGCTAGAGACTATGGCTGGAATGATTGTAAAAGAAGACGTTGAGCGTGTGCGCGCTGCTGCAGATTTGTATGATATTGTGTCTGCGACTGTTACGCTTAAGCCTTCTGGAACGGGTACTTTTGTGGGGCTTTGCCCGTTTCACGATGAAAAAACGCCTAGTTTTAGCGTTCGTCCAAGCTTGGGTGTCTGGCATTGCTTTGGTTGCGGTGCTGGCGGAGATGTTTTTAAGTATGTTGAGCAAAAAGAAAACATTGATTTTCGCGAGGCAGTAGAGCTACTAGCGGATCGCTACCACATTGAAGTTCATTATGACAAATCGCAGGATGCTAAAGATAATTCTCATGCTGGCTCCAAGCGCGCTCGTCTTATAGAAGCAAACGAGGAAGCTCAACGTTTCTTTGTGTCTCAAATCAACTCTAATGAAGCGTCTGCAGCGCGTAGTTTGCTTGCTGGTCGTAATTTTACTCAAGCGCAATGCGAGCGTTTTGGTTGCGGATACGCGCCTAACGGATGGGATAATCTTGTTCGCTATTTGTCTAATAAGGGTTTTACTCGTCAAGAATTATTGGATGCAGGATTGGCGCGTCAAGGTCAGCGCGGAATTTACGATTACTTCCGCGGCCGATTAACGTGGCCTATTCGAGATTCTACTGGACGTACTTTGGGTTTTGGCGCTAGAAAGCTTTACGACGACGATTCTATTAGCGCAAAGTACATTAACACTCCAGACACTGTGTTGTATAGAAAAACGCAAGTTCTTTACGGAATTGACATTGCTAAGTCGAATATTGTTAAAAAGCGCCAAGTTGTGATTGTGGAAGGCTACACAGATGTTATGGCTTGCCATTTAGCTGGCGTAGATACTGCTGTTGCAACTTGTGGAACGGCTTTTGGCGCGGAGCATGCGAAGATTATTCGCCGACTTATTGCCGACGATTCTTTGGGAGCGATTCAGCTTGTTGGCCCTGTAAAAGTAGAAGGTCAAAAAGTTAGCTCGCGTATTGTTTTTACTTTTGATGGAGATGCGGCAGGCCAGAAAGCTGCTCTGCATGCTTTTGGCTTAGATTCAGCGTTTTTAACACAGACTTTTGTTGCTGTTGCAGATAATAATTTAGACCCTTGCGATTTGCGTATTCAAAGGGGAGACGAGGCTGTTCGCTCTTTGATTGCGCGCGCTAATCCTCTTTACGATTTTGTAATCGACACTGTTATTCGCCGTTTTGATACGTCTTTTGCAACAGGTCAGATGGGGGCTGTTAAGGCGGTTGCTCCTCTTGTTGCGCAAATTCGAGACAGGTCTTTGCTGGACTTATACACTAGGAAAGCTGTTAGAAATATTGGTGTTGATTTAGACGTTATGCGTAGGGAAGTGGAGTCTGCTAGAAGGCGATTGCACGTTGTAGACGATGACGCTTATTCTAAAGGCTACTCTTCCAACGTTTATGCGGATTCTCGAGTGTTTGATCAGCGTTCTCAAAGCATGAATGAGGCTGCTGCAAAAACCGCTATGCTTAGAAGCGCGTACAAGAATCAAAGCTACTACAAGGTTGATGATTCTGTATTTATGTGCGAGCAGCAATTTATGGCTGTTCTTATGCAATCCCCTTTAGCATTTAGCAATCAGCTTTTTGCGCATCTTACTTTGAATAATTTTATTACGCCAGTTTTTAGAACGCTTTTCCAGGCTTTTGTGGCTTCTGGTGGATTGCCTAATACAAGCGTTAGTAAAGGTCTTTGGTTGCACATGATTACTAAAGCTGCAGGACCTATGCTAGAAGGCGTTATTAACGAGCTTTCCGTAATGCCTCTTCCATTGTCTTCTAATAAAGTCTTGAGTGGGGCTTCTTCTATTAACTCGTCGGCTGCTTACGATTCGAGTGGTGTTTCTACAAATGAATCTCCATCCGATCTTTTGCGCGTTCCTAGCGAAGAAGAACAAAAGTATGCAAATGAGCTGCTTATTAAGCTTCTAGACGTTGGCTTTATGCGAAAAATCGGAGCTATTAAGCTTAGAATGAGTAAGCTAGAAGATGGGAGTGAAAAGCTCAATCTTTTAGGTCAGATTACTAGATTAGAATCTGCTCGAAAAGATCTTCAATCGCAAATTCTATAATGTGCATCAATCACTTGTTTTGCTTTTACATAAAGAGACGTGCGATTTACGTATACAAGATTTACGTATAAGCGATTTATGTATAAATGTGTAGTTGTGTAAGAAAGAAGTGTAGGAACAATGTTTTTATTACCTGAGCAGCAATTGAGTCGCTGTACAAGAGTTATGCAACAACGCTTATACCCGTATATAAATACTGTTTTATCGCACTGTAAAATTGGAGCGTATGAGATTGCTGGAGAACCTATTTCTTCTAGCGAATTCTTCTCTAAGTTAAAAAGAAACGATATTGTTTTTCGCTCATTCAATGTTCCAGGCGTTTGGGGAACAACTTGGGGCACAACGTGGTTTGAAATTACAGGGTCGATTGATTTTTCAAAGGTAAAAGGGCGCAAAGTTGAGCTAAATGTTGATTTAGGTTGGATTGAGAATCTTTTTCCTGGTTTTCAGGCAGAAGGATTAGTGTATAACATTGACGGAAGAGTTATCAAAGCTGTAAACCCTTGTAATCATTGGGTTCCGTTGATTGATGAGCATAATAATCGTTCGATTAGTATTGATGAAAATGGTAATTTTACTTTATATTTGGAAGCTGCAGACAATCCGTTTGTTGAAGGATCTACTCCATTTTCTCCTACTGATTTAGGAGAGCGTGCTACTGGAAAAACTGAATGCCAATATATGTTGAAGTATATTGACGTTACTGTTTTTAATCGTAATATTTTTGATTATTACATGGATCTTCAGACTGTAAGTTCTTTGATGCGCGAATTAAGCGATGATAATCCGCGTTATTGGAAACTAGCTAAAGCTTTACAGCACTCCTTAAATGCCTATGATGAGCATGATTCTTCTACTGTTCAAAATGCTCGTAAAGCGTTGCATGATGTATTAAGCAGCCCTGCTGCAGCAAGTTCTATAAAGCATACGGCTGTTGGTCATGCTCATATTGATTCTGCTTGGCAATGGCCTGTGCGAGAGACGCACAGAAAGGTTGCGCGCACAGTATCTAATGTTTTAGCTCTTATGGATGAGGATCCTGATTTTACTTATGCTATGAGTTCTGCTCAACAATACGAGTGGCTAGAAAACGAGCATCCTGATTTGTTTGAGCGTATGAAAAATAGGATTAAAGAAGGGCGTTTTATACCTGTTGGAGGTATGTGGGTTGAGTCTGATGCAATGATGCCGTGCGGTGAATCTTTAATTCGCCAAATGACTTTTGGTAAGAGCTATTTTAAGGAGCATCTTGGTGTTGAGCCGCATGGTATTTGGCTGCCAGACAGTTTCGGCTACACAGGTGCATTGCCTCAACTCGCTCGTCGCGCTGGTTTTGATTGGTTCTTAACTCAAAAGCTCTCATGGAACGATACCACTAAATTCCCACATCATTCCTTCCTTTGGGAGGGAATAGATGGTTCTAGGATTTTAGCTCATTTTCCTCCATCTAATACTTATGCTTCATCTGTGAACATGCATGAGCTAGTTTATTCTCAGCGCAATTTTTTGGATAAAGATTTATCTGATCATGCAATATTGTTGTACGGTTTTGGCGACGGCGGTGGCGGCCCTACTCGCGAGATGACTGCTCGCATTAGGCGCGATCGCAATTTAGAGGGTGCTCCTAGAGTTGATTTCGGCACTCCTGATGAGTTGTTTGAAAAAATACGAAAAGATATTGTTGACGATTCAAATGGCAATATGCCAGTGTTTAAGGGTGAGCTTTATCTAGAGTTGCATAGAAAAACTCTTACTTCTCAGCAAGATATGAAGCGCTATTGCCGCATAGAGGAATCATTGTTGCGCGTTGCTGAATATCTTGTTGTTTTAGCTCGAGTTTATGCGCCAGAATACCGTTTTAATAATGATGAGCTTACTAGAATTTGGAAGACTTTATTATTGAACCAGTTCCACGATATTCTTCCAGGCTCAGCTATTGCATGGGTTCATAGACAAGCTAGAGAAGAATATGCTAGAGATATTTCTTCTTTGCGTAAAATTATTTCAGATATTGCTAATGCGATTGTAAAAACTAGCAGCACTAACAGCGCTATTAACGCTATCAACGCGCGTAAAAATGTAAAGTTATTGACTTATACAGGTAAAAATGATGTTGCTTGGAATTTATATCAATGCAATCAAAGCAGTAAAAATAGTAAAACAACTGTAAAACACAAAAATGATGGTGGAATAATTCTTAATAATAGTGTTTTAAGTGTTACTATTGAACGCGATGGCACAGTGTCTTCTGTTAAAGATATTAAATTTAATCGCGAGCTAATTCCATCTGGTTATCGCATGGCGCAATATGAGATATTAAAAGATGAGCCATCTCAGTGGGATGCGTGGGATGTTGAGCGAGATGCGTTTATGCGGAATCGTAAGATTTATGATTCTTCAATTGTTGACGTTAAAGAACTTTTATCGGGCGGTGTATCTGTTGAAATCTTGGCATGTAAAAAAGATGTTAAGATTCAAACAAATATAATTTTAGAGCCATGTGTTAAACGACTTGATTTCCATGCTCAAGTTGATTGGAATGCTAAAGAGCAATTTCTAAAGGTAGATATGCCAACATCTATATGTTCAAATAATGCGCAATATGAGTGTCAATATGGTTTAGTCGAAAGGCCAATAGTAAAAAATACTCGTAGTGATGATGCAAAATTTGAATCATGCACGCATAGGTTTGTTCGCATAGAAGATTCCTCGTATGCTGTTGCTGTTGCGAATTCGTCTACTTATGGCGCTGATGCTTCTCCTATTGGCGATTATTCTTCATCTTATGGAACTATGCTCAGATTATCTTTGCTTTCCGCGCCTCTTTACCCAGATCCAAATACGGATCAAGGTAAGCACGAATTTACTTGGTCATTTATTGCTGATGCAAATATGGACTCAGTTCTAAGTACAGCTGATTTTTTGAATTCGCCAATTATTGATATGCTACCAGAAGTCGATCCATTGTTTACGATTCGCAGAAACTCAGGTCTAATTGCATTAGATTGGGTTAAGCTGGCCGATGATTGTTCTGGAGATATAATTTTACGTATTCACGAGCCATCTGGTGGATACGCAAATGGGCAAATAAAACTCAATAAAATCTTGCGTGCAGCCTCAATTGAAGAGGTAGATCTTATGGAAATGCCAGCATTGCACGGTATGTCTACAGCTTTGCATAAGAATAATGACGCGTTAAATATAGAGTTACGTCCTTTTCAGCTATGCTCATTGCGTATTCACATTGCATCTGAAACTACAGTTTCTATTAATTGATAGGATGTTGAGAGTTTATGAAAAATAAAGAAATTGATTCTAAAAAGAAAATAATAATAGATACAGATTGTGGTTCGGATGATGCTATGGCAATTGCCATGGCTTTAAATGATCCTAGATATGAGATATTAATGTTTTGCACTGTATCAGGAAACGTGTGCATGGAACAAGCGACTATTAATACGCTTACTACTATCGAGCATGCTGGTTCATATGAGCCACCTGTATATAAAGGAAGCAGAAGCATGCTCTTACGCGATTTGGCTTATGCTCATGAAACTCATGGTAGAGATGGAATGGGTGATATTGGTCTAGTGCCTCATCGTTTGAAAGAAAGTAATGGTAATGCTGTTTTGAAAATGATTGAAACTTTGAGAAACAGTGAAGATGGTGAAATAGACATTATTGCATTAGGGCCATTAACTAATATTGCTCTAGCTATTAAGGTTGATTATGAAGCGATGAAAAAAGTTGGTCGCATAGTCGTTATGGGATCTGCTGGTTTAGGCCGTGGAAATGTTTCTCCTGTAGCAGAATTCAATATTTGGCAAGATGCAGAAGCTGCAAAGATATTAGTTGATTCTGGTCTTAAAAATATTATGTTTGTTGGATGGGACGCATGCTTGGGAGAATGTATGCTGAATCCACAAGAAATTGCTAATATTCGCAAAAGTGGAGAACTCGGTAAGTTTGTTATTGATTGTAATAGGGAATTAATGGAAATGAATGTTAGCCGTTTTGGGGATGCTTATCTAGATATGGCTGATCCATCTGCTGTTGCCGCTGCGTTATATCCTGAATGTATAAGCGAGTGCACAAAATATTATTGCCAAGTTGATGCAACTCCTGGACCAAGTTATGGCTCAGTTCTTGTTGATGCTAATTTCTTCTCTGGTAAAACTCCGAATGTTGAAATATGTAGTAGGCTTAATCCCGAAAAATATAAAAATTACATTTATCGTACTTTGCATGTTGTAGATTAGCAAAATTTGTTTTTACCAACATGCTTTCTATATTGAAATAATATTTAAATACGACCGAGTTTGTTTATGGCTATTCACAAACTTTCTCGGTCGTATTTATATTTAATGCGTATATTTTCAGTATGCGTATATTTTCAGTATAAATATACTTTAGTTGCCGAAGTCAATGTCTCCAAGCTTTTCAATAAGCTTCATGTTTTCGCTATAATCCACTGGGCAAGCTATAACGTCAACACCGCTTTCTTGAGCCAAAGCCTCTTTAAGCATGTTGTATAAATCTTCTGGCTTTTGCACAACATGGCCTCTTGCTCCAAAGCTTTCTGCCAATTTTGGAACATTTGGATTAGTAAAATCAACGTATTCGTGTTCTCCTGCGTGCAAGTCCATCTTCCACTTAATCAAACCGTATGCGTTGTCTTCCCAAACCAAAATCACCATTCTAGAGCCTACGCGAACGGCGGTTTCAATCTCTTGAACGTTCATCATAAAGCTGCCGTCGCCCATAACAGCAAGAACAGGCTTTGTGTTGATTTTTCCGCTATTGTCTTTAATAAACGATGCTCCAACAGCTCCAGGCAAAGTCCAAGCCATTGTAGAAAGGCTGTTGTCTATAATGCAAGTGTTTGGATGCATTGTTGGGTAAAGCCTTGCCATCCACATTTTTAGCGCACCCGTATCTACAAGAACCTTAGTTCCTTCGGCAACAGCGCGACGAGTATCGTAAACAACGCGCTGAGGCTTCATAGGAATGCTGTTATCGTTTTCAAACGAATGCAACTCGTCTGTAATCATTTGACGAATCTTCGGGTGAGTTACGTCAAAAGTAACGTTTCTGTCTTTAAGCACACTTGTAAGCGTTTTAAGCGTCTGGCCAATATCTGCCATAATGTTTAGTGCAGTAGGGTAGTGAGCGTCTGTGTCTTCAACAAATGTGTTTATGTGAATAATCGTCTTGTCAATATTTGGATTAATCTTCTTAGGGTCAAATTGCTGAATTGAGAATCCTACAGCAATAATCAAATCTGCTGTGTCGAAAGCAAAATTCTCATAATCCCTATGCATAAATCCAACTACGCCAAGAGCATTCGGGTGGTTGTCTGGGAACACGCCTTTGCCTTCAAACGTTGTTGCAACTGGAACATTAAGCTGTTCTGCAAAAGCGAGAAGCTGGTCTTGAGCGTGGCTTCTTGCAACGCCGTTTCCTGCAAGAATAATCGGCCTTTTTGCTTGGCTAATTATTTTAGCAGCTTCGTAAATTGTGTCTGGAGCTGGAAGAATATGTAACGGCTTTGGAAGTGGAAGTGGCTTTGCGTCTTCTGGAACGCTCATTTCGCTAATATCTTCTGGAATAACAAGGCATGTTGCTCCTGGGCGCTTTCTTTGAGCGATTGAGAAAGCTTTGCGAACCATTTCTGGAGCCGTGCTTGGAGCAAGCATCATAGAAGACCACTGCGTAATTGGCTGGAATAATGCTACTAAATCAATGATTTGGTGAGATTCCTTGTAAAGTCTAGAAACGTTTCCTTGAGCGCATATTGCAACAAGTGGAGTTGTGCTTGCATTCGCTTGAGCTACAGGAAGTGTAAGATTTAGTGCTCCAGGCCCCAGCGTTGCCAAGCATACGCCTGGCTTTCCAGTAATATGCGCATAAGTCGCGGCCATAAATCCAGCGCCTTGCTCGTGGCGAGTAAGCACAAAGCGTATATTTCCATTTCGCTCAATTGCCTCTAAAAGTGGAATATTTTCTTCTCCTGGAATTCCAAAAACAACCTCAACGCCTTCGTTTACAAGGCATTCTACGATTAAGTCGGCTGTGTTTCTTTTATGGCTTGCTGTTTTTTGAGCTTGCGATTCTTGATTTGTCATAATTGCGTTTCTCGCTTTGTGCTTAATATGCTTGTTAGCCTTACGACTTCTTTTCCATTTATAATATAGGCATCTAAGACATGTGCTGCTTGCGCGTGTCACAAAAATGGGCGGATTTTTGCATATTCGCTTTGTGGCAAAACTAAAGCGCTTTTAGCACCCTATGCCTTGTTATTTCAACGATTTTGTCGGGAATTTTTGCCTCTTTGGATTGGGTTTCTTATACAATTTTATAAGTTGTGTATTTTAGTTGCGGAGGAATGATGAGGCGTTGGCTTCTGAATTTGGTCAAATGTGAGACCATCCTTATTGTGGCCGCCGTTTTAGCTGTTATTTCTTGTTTTTTCGTTCCGCCCGATGCGCAATATTTTAGCTACATTCACGTAAACACTATTTCTCAGCTTGTTTGCTTAATGATGGTTGTTTGCGGATTCCAGCGAATAGGCGTTTTTAGAAGTATTGGCGCGAATCTTCTTAGAAGAGTTAGGACTGAGCGCGGATTAGTTCTGGTTCTTATGTCTTTAACGTTTTTCTCGGCAATGCTTATTACTAACGATGTTGCTCTTGTGACTTTTGTTCCTTTTGCGATTTCTGTTTTGATGATGGCAAATGCCGAGAAGCACGCAATTCTTATTGTGACTTTAATGACGATTGGCGCAAACGTTGGGAGTATGCTAACTCCTATTGGCAACGCGCATAATTTGTATCTTAAAGCGCTTACTGGAATGTCTACGGGCGATTTTCTTTCCATTATGGCTCCGTACACGCTTACTGCTGCGATTCTTATGATTGCGTTTGCGTTTGTGTTCTTTAGTTCTAAAAAAGTCGATCAGTTTGAAGGATTGCACGGAGACGATATTGAGCAAGGCGTTTTAGCTCCGCATTCTAAATCACCTAAGCCAGACGAGATTCGCGTTATGGGCTACGGTGTTGGCTTTACTCAATGGCGAGTTGTTGTTTACAGCCTTTTATTTATTTTGTGCTTGTGTGGAGTAGCTGGCTGGATTCCAGACTGGATTATGGTTTTGGCAGTTGTTATTGCCTTTATTATTTGCGATTCGCATGTGTTCCGTGCTTTGGATTGGGCTTTGCCTCTTACGTTTATAATGTTCTTCATTTTTATTGGAAACATGCGCAGGGTTCCTGGATTTACCGAGATTGCGCAAATGTGGGTTGGCTCTCATCCTATGGAAGTTTCGGTTGTTTCTAGTCAAATGATTAGTAATGTTCCAACTACTATTTTACTTTCTGGCTTCTGCGACCAGTGGAAGATGCTTATTATTGGCACTAATCTTGGCGGTATGGGAACGCTTATTGCGTCTATGGCATCTTTGATTTCGTACAAGAGTATTACGCATAAGTACCCTCATAATAAGGGTCGCTATTTGCTTATGTACACAATTGTGAATCTTCTTTTCTTGGCTGTTCTGATTGGCTTAGCTTGGATTATTGAGTAGCGTCTTTTTGGTTTTGCGCGATTTTTGTTGCCATGCGGCGTGTCTTGTATAAGAATTATTGTGATTATTTTCACATATTTTTAAGTTATTGACGAATAAAAGATTATTAATTTTCATATTATATACGATTTTGTTATATTATTTTCTGTTAAATCGCGATTATGCATAATTATTTTCATTTTATTTGCGATATGCCTAAAAATCGCCATAAATTGGATATAACGTTATAACAAATTTATGTCTTGGCTTATCCATTATTATGACTTTTGAATTAAACAAATTTGTGCATATTCTGGTTTGATTTAGCTAATTACACTATCTCTCTTGTAATTTGCGTTTTCATGCCAAAATGTGTCTAAAAATATTAACATACAAAATAAGGAGAGAACTGTGAACGGTATTCTTTCTATACTGCTCGATGTTTTCCGTCAGCCAGCTGTAATAGTTGCAATGATTTCTTTGATTGGACTTGCAGTTCAAGGCAAAAGTTTTTCCAACATTGTGCAAGGTTCTATTCGTACAATGGTTGGATTTTTGGTTTTAGCTGCAGGCTCTGGCGTTGTAACTCAAGCGCTTGATCCGTTTGGAAGTATGTTCCAATATGCTTTCCACGTTCAAGGTGTAGTTCCAAACAATGAGGCAATTATTGGAACCGTTCTTTTAAAGTACGGCTCGGAATCTGCTCTCATCTTCTTCTTTGGAATGATTGTAAACATTATTCTTTCTCTAACATCTCGCTTCAAATTCATTTATTTAACTGGTCATGTTGCTTTTTACATGGCTAGTATGATTGCAGTAATCTTCAATGTTGCAGGTTTTAACACTTTAGCCGTTATTATTTTCGGCTCTCTTGCACAGGGCTTATTTATTACGATTTCACCAGCGTTGGTGCAGTCGTTTATGCGTAAAGCTTCTGGCGAAGATGACGTAGCACTTGGCCACCCTGCTAGCAGTGGTGTTCTTATTGGAACTTTAGTTGCAAAGCTTACGCGTTCTAAAAAGCATCCGTCTAAGTCTACCGAAGATATTAAGTTCCCATCTGCTCTTGGATTCTTAAAAGACACTACGGTTTTGATTGCGCTTTCAATGGCCATTATTTACGTTGTGGTTGCTCTTTTTGCAGGCCCTGAGTTTATTGAGTCAAAGCTTTCGGGCGGTCAGAACTTTATTGTGTTCGTTATTCTTAAAGCAGCAATGTTCTCTGCAGGCGTATTTGTTATTCTTGCAGGCGTTCAAGTTGTTTTAGATGAGATTGTTCCAGCATTTAAGGGAATATCCGAAAAATTGGTTAAAAACGCTAAGCCAGCATTGGATGCTCCTATGACCTTTGGCTTTGCTCCAAACGCCGTTCTTATTGGATTCCTTGCAAGCTTTGCAGGCGGAATCGTTGGAATGGTTATTATGGCCTTGGCTGGCACAACAGTTATTATTCCAGGAATTGTTGCGCACTTTATGGCTGGCGGTGTTACTGGCGTGTTTAGCAATGGTCAGGCTGGTAGAAGAGGATGCATTATAGGCGGTTTCGTTAATGGCCTTGTTATTACATTCTTGCCTTTGCTTCTTTTGCCTGTTTTGGGTAATATTGGCTCTGCAAATTCAACCTATTCCGATGCTGATTACGGTGTAGCAGGCGTAATACTTGGCTACGCAAACGTTGCTGGCGGAAGAATTTTGATTATTGTTGCAATCGCTATTTTCTACGTTCTTTTCTATGCGTCGTCAATAATATTGACTCGTTTAGAAAAGAAAAAGTTAAATCGCTAGCAACAAACAATTCCGCTTCTAGCGCGTCGAATTATAGATTGACCTAATAGACTGATACAATTAAGCTAATATATGTTCAAAAAGCACTTTTGTAAGAATTGTCTTTGAATCGTAAGATTTTGGAATCATAGGTCTTTGAATCGTATTGTTTTTGAATCGCAGGGTTCTTGAATCGTAAGATTTTAGGCAATTCTTACAATTGTTTTTCTAATCATCCTGTTTGGAGAGTGAATTGTGGCTGAAGGTGTACCTAAATATGTAGCAGTGCGCGATAATCTTAGAAAGCGCATTGACTTAATGAAGCCGCAGGAGCAGCTCCCTCCAGAATTAGAATTATGCAAACAATACAACGTTAGTCGAATAACGCTTAGGCATGCAGTAGATAGTTTGATACTAGAAGGCTTGCTTGTTAGAATCCAAGGAAAAGGAACTTTTAGAGCAAAGAATATTGTTCATAGCTCTAATCGAGAAGTTATATCAGATAAAATTCAAGGATTCTATCAAAATTATTCCGAAAACAATACAAACGTGCGAATCAAGGTTATTCAAAACAGCATTGTTAAAGACGAGTCGGCTGCGCATAAACTTGGGCTAGACGAATCAGAAGACTTGATTTGCATAAAGCGACTAAAATACGTTGATAACGTTTTATCAAGTTATATTGTTGTTTATCTTTCGGCATCTAGATTCCCTAAGGTTTTGAATATCGATTTTTCTAAGCAATCAATAGTAAATTTCTTGGAAAGCGATTATGCTGTAAAGCTTTACGAAAATGATTTATTGATTCGCGTTGAACAGTTATGCGACGATATGTCTGAATTTTTGCATGTTGAGCCAAAAACGCCAGCGCTTACTGTTGAGTCGATTGTTAAAGATTCTTTTGGCTCTATAATCGCCTTTGGTGTTGGTATACATACGCCTAATTATGGAGATATTCAGTTTAAGATGCACGTTAATTCGTAAGCTTTGCGCTGTTTTGTACGATACAAAAATCCCCGTTGCCAAATGAAATCAAATGGTAGCGGGGATTCTTCAAACTCTAATTAATTCGCAATTATGCGATTATTAAAGAGCGTTGATTGCTACAGCAAGGCCAGACTTGCGGTTTGCAGCCTGATTCTTGTGAATCACGCCACGGCCTGCAGCCTTATCGAGCTTCTGAGAAGCTACTGCAAAAGCAGCCTGTGCAGCAGCCTTGTCACCAGCGGAAATGGCTTCGCGAGTAGCGCGGATAGCAGTCTTCAAAGCAGACTTTACTGCCACGTTACGCTTGTGTGCCTTTTCATTGGTGAGCACGCGCTTTTTCTGCGACTTAATGTTTGCCACTATTACTCCAAACGACGTTTACTATACTAAGGACATACAGTGTGCAAGCATAGCATGGTTTATGGATAAGTGTTTCTAGGCCAGTCAAGTGTTTCTAGGGTAGTCAAGTTGCTAACATTAGTTAGTTGCAATGCTTTTCGCATATTTGATTGCTCGTATAGTCTTAAAAGGAGATATTTGCTTTGATTACACCGCATAACCAGCCAGGATTTACGGATCAATCGTTGATACGCAACTTCTGCATTATTGCGCATATAGATCACGGCAAATCTACTGTAGCAGATCGCATTTTGCAGCTTTCGGGAATTGTGCCAGAGCGCGAGATGCGAGACCGATTTTTGGATCGCATGGATATTGAGCAAGAGCGCGGAATTACTATTAAATCGCAAGCTGTTCGAGTTCCGTGGACTTTTGACGGTAAAGAGTACTCGCTCGGCATGATTGATACTCCTGGTCACGTTGATTTTACTTACGAAGTTTCGCGTGCGCTTGCAGCATGCGAAGGTGCGGTTTTGCTTGTGGACGCAACTCAAGGTATTGAAGCGCAGACGCTTTCTAACCTTTATATGGCAATTGAACACGATTTAACAATTATTCCTGTATTAAACAAAATCGATTTGCCTAGTGCGGAGCCAGATAAGCATGCAGAAGAAATAGCTGGCTTAATTGGATGCAAGCCTAATGAAGTTTTGCGCGTTTCTGGAAAAACTGGCGAAGGCGTAAAAGATCTTCTCGACCAAATCGTGCTGGAAGTGCCAGCTCCTAGTGGAAATCCTAATGGTGCTGCTCGCGCGCTTATTTTTGACTCCGTCTACGATTCTTATCGCGGAATCGTCACCTATATTCGTATGGTTGATGGCGAGCTTAAGTCGCGTGAAAAATTGCATATGATGGGCATTGGCATGACGCACGATCCTATTGAAATCGGTGTTATTAGCCCAGATATGACTCCAACTAAGGCGCTTGGTGCTGGGGAAGTCGGCTATGTAATTACGGGTGCAAAAGACGTTAGCCAGTCTAAAGTTGGCGACACTATTACTAGTGCTGCGCATCCTGCGGCTAAGCCGTTGGAGGGCTACAGAGACCCTAAGCCTATGGTTTACGCAGGTCTTTTCCCAATTGATAACGCGCAATTCCCAGAGCTAAGAGATGCGCTCGATAAGCTAAAACTTAACGATGCTGCTCTTATTTACGAGCCAGAAACGTCCGTGGCGTTGGGCTTTGGTTTCCGTTGCGGATTCTTAGGTTTGTTGCATATGGAGATTGTTTCCGAGCGTTTAAGTCGCGAGTTTGGCTTGGATCTTATTTCAACTGCTCCAAATGTAACTTATGACGTTACTAGCGAAGACGGTACCGAGCATCATGTGACTAATCCTAGCGAGTTCCCAGAAGGCAAAATCAAGCGCATTATTGAGCCAATGGTTGCTGCCGATATTATTGCTCCAAAAGATTTTATTGGTGCGATTATGGATTTGTGCCAAGATCATCGCGGAGAAATGGGCACAATGGAATACATTAGTGCCGACCGTGTGGAAATGCACTACAGGATTCCTCTTGCGGAAATTGTTTTTGACTTCTTCGATCAGCTTAAAAGCCGCACAAAGGGTTATGCTTCGCTGGATTACCACGAAGATGGCGAGCAAGCTGCAGATCTTGTTAAGGTAGATATTCTTATTCAAGGAGATAAGGTCGACGCTTTTAGTGCGATTGTTCACCGAGATAAGGCTTATTCTTACGGCGTTATGATGACTAAGAAGCTTCGCGGACTTATTCCTCGCCAGCAGTTTGAGATCCCAATTCAAGCTGCGATTGGCTCTAGAATTATTGCTCGCGAAACGATTAGTGCGCTTAGAAAAGACGTGCTTGCTAAATGCTACGGCGGCGATATTACGCGTAAACGCAAGCTTCTTGAAAAGCAGAAGGCTGGTAAGAAGCGCATGAAGATGCTCGGACACGTTGAAGTTCCTCAAGAAGCATTTGTTGCAGCTTTAGCTACAGATGATAATGCGAACGATAGAGACACTAAAGATAAGATTCGCGCTGCGCAAAAATCCGAAGGCTGAGGCTTATATTGAATTTTGAATCGAACAAGTCTAGTGAAGATTCGCGTTCAATCATGCCTTTTGAAGTGTACGTGCATGTGCCGTTTTGTTTGCGACGCTGCGGTTACTGCGATTTTAACACGTATACAGCTCACGATTTGGGGGAGGGCGCAAGTCGAAGCGGATACGCGGATGTTGCAATTCGCGAGATGTGTCTTGTAAAAAAGTGGCAGGAATTCCACGGGATTTTCGAGCCGAAAGCGCAATCTGTTTTCTTTGGTGGAGGCACTCCGACTGTTCTTAAAGCGCAAGATTTAGTGCGAATTTTGCGTGAAATCAGCGAATTGTGGGGCATTATGCCTGGTGCGGAAGTCACTACGGAAGCAAACCCAGATACCGCAGACGAGTCTTATATTGAAACGCTTGCAAAAGGCGGATTTACGCGAATATCTTTTGGAATGCAATCTGCTGTGCCACACGTGCTAAAAACGCTTGACCGCACACATACTCCAGAAAACGTAGAGCGCGGAGTTAAAGCGGCGGATGCTTGCGGATTGCAATCTAGTGTTGATTTGATTTATGGCGCTCCAGGGGAGAGCATAGACGATTGGCGAAAGTCAGTAGAAATGGCTTTGAGCCTGGGAGTTAATCACGTTTCCGCATATGCGCTAACAGTAGAGCCTCGCACAAAAATGGGTCGTCAAATTGCTGCTGGCACAATTCAAGCGCCAGATGACGATGATGAAGCAGCAAAATACGAGTTGGCAGATAGTCTTTTTAGTTCTGCTGGCTTAAAGTGGTACGAGATTTCTAATTGGGCGCGCACTGGTTTTGAGTCTCGCCACAATCTTGGATATTGGAAGAACATTGATTGGGCAGGAATTGGCCCTGGAGCGCATTCGCATTACAATTCGGCGAGTGGTCTTAATAAGCAAAGCATGGATGATTGTGCTGTTTTGGCGGATTCAAGCAAGTTTTACAATCTTAGATCTTGGGATATTTTGCATCCAAAACGCTGGGCGCAGGCGATTAATGCAGGAAACGTGCCTTGGCAAAACTACGAGTGCATAAATAGCGAGGACGCGTTAATAGAAGAAGTAATGCTTGGTTTGCGCATTAGGGAAGGGCTTAGCGTTGATGAATTGTGCACAAAAATGCGTAAAGCCAATTGCGGATTTGACGATTCGTATTTGCAAAAAGTGCTAATCGAAGTGTGTAAAGAAGATTTGGCAGTGTTGAACGAGAATCGTATTATTGCCACTCAAAAAGGGCGTTTATTAAACGATTTATTAATCGAAAAAATTGTTGATGCGTGCCAAAATGGCGTAGTTATGCGTTAAAATGATTCGTATTGTGTGAAAATTCAACGCAGAAAGGAATCAATCATGGCAAACCGCAAGGAGCGTAGAGCAAAAGCCAGGCAGAATCGTAGGGGAATCCCGTCTCAATACGATCAAACAAATGGCCGCGGTCGTGGCGGAATGATTGATGAATACAATCTGCAAGAACATTCAAGAAGACTTCAAGAAAACGGCGTTGATGGATGGAAGCCATCTTCTAGCGTTACGCAAAGCCAGAGCAAGATGGAACGCAATATTAAGCGCGCGCAGGCTGGAGATGATAAGTGGAATGCTGTTCGCAAGGTTATTGGCGTGTGCTCTTGGGCTGTGCTTTTGCTTTCTGCGTTTGCGTTCTTGGTTGTTATGTGGTTGCCAAGTCAGCCGTTGGTGCTTGTTGTAACGATTGCTGTGTTGTTTGCTTTGGGCGTGTTTGGGCTGTTCTTTAGTTTTAGTAACGCTAAGCAAAATCCGCGTCTCGACGAGCATGGCACTGCGATTTAAGTGTATTTAGGTCGATTTAGGCGCGTTTATAAATAAATAAAACTGTTTTTAATAAATTAATAAATTAAGGCGGGCACTTTGGTAACGCAATGTGCTCGCCTTAATTGTTGTTGTATGTGCCTTTATCCATGCAAATCCTCGTCAAATCATGCAAAATAAATTTTTTTGACTGTAAAGTCTCAAGTTGTAAAACTTGCTAATCGATTAATAAATTTTCTTTCATTAACATTTAGTCACATAAATTATTTCAAATGATTATAACGACATGTCATATATTTTTCATTGAAAATCAGTAATTTTCATAAAATTTTCTAAGATTTTTGAAGATAATAAACAGATTATTCACAGTGTTTTATAAGGGTAAATAATATAGGCTACGTGATTGTACTTGCTGTGTGGCTATACGATTTTGTGGCTTATACGATTTTGTATTATTCGTGCGGCTTGTACTTAGTACTGATATTAATGATTGAATAACTACGATTTAACTACAAATGTTCGATGAGGATGGTAGTCAATGACATTTATTTCTCGCGCAATACGCTACGTTTTGAGAAAAAGAGTAAAAACAGCAATCGTGTTTGTAATACTAGCTTTGATTTCAACGCTTTTGCTAGCATCTTCTGCAGTTGCGATTGCTGCAGAAAAAGAAGGAAAAAAGGTAGAAGAGCAAGCGGAATCTAGTTTTGTTTTAGCAAATAATCCGCAAGTAAATCCTGGAACTCCTAGGGGAGCGGGAACCGTTAAACCAAGTGATGTTAAAAAAATCGCGTCACTAAAAAACGTTGATTCGTATGTTTTGCGTCAAAATGTTACAGCCGATTTAGTTGATGCAAAAGCAGCTAGAATCAAAGGTGTTCAAGACTACGATGCGCGCAGAGAAAAGCAATTTGGCAATGCTGTAAATCTAGAAGGAACAAACTCTTCTAAGGGCTTAAATGCGTTCAAAACAAAATCAATTCACATGGTTAAAGGAAGGGCTTTGCGTGAATCAGATGAGCATGCTTCCTTAATCCACGAAGATTTAGCAAAACTAAATGGCTTAAAATTAGGCGATTCGCTAACGCTTAAAGCAAACCCTTTCGACGCCGATAACCTTAACCATTCTACGGAGCAAGTAAAAACACGCATAGTTGGAATTTACGGCGGAGCTAACAATCGCCCAGTTGCAACGCGTGCAGAATTAACTGCAAATACTGTGTATACAGATTTAAAAACAACCAGAGAGCTTTACAAATATAAGCCTGGAAAAGAGATATACCAGGACGCAAGTTTTAAGGTTAAAAAAGGAGTGGACGCAGATTCTGTGATTGAAGAAGCGTCTAAGCTGCCGATTGATTTGCAAAACTATCAAATTACTCGAGATGACCAGTTTGTACAAGGCATGATTGGCGCAGCAAAAGGCGTAAAATCCATGATGAACATAACGGTTATTGCAGTAAGCGCGTTTGCTGTTGTAGCTCTTGGATTGGTTCTTATTCTTTGGATTAATGAGCGTAGAAAAGAAATTGGCGTTTTAACTTCCATTGGCGTTGGAAAAGCTTCCCTTGTGTTGCAGCAACTTTTTGAGCTTGTGTTGCTTGCGATTCCAGCTATTGCAATAGGTTATGGTTTTGCTAGCGCAATATCTCCATGGTTTAGCGACTGCGCATTAGGATCGGTAAAAAATTCCGCCGCGCAGCAGCTTAGCTCAATGGGCCAAGCTGGAGGAAACTTGGAATCAAGCATGGCCACTAGAACATTAGATAAGATTGCTGTTCAAGTTAGCTCAGATTGCTTAATTCAATCGTCATTAATGGTTCTAATGATTATTATTGTTGCGGTTGCGCTGTCTTATCTTCCTATTTTGCGAAAGTCTCCTAGAGATTTGCTTGGAATGCAAAAGTAGTTGACGTGCAAAAGTAGGTGTAAAATGACTCAAATTATAAAAAGATCTTGGCTAGCTATAGTTAGAAAACCAAGGCGTAGCGCTATTTTAGCGTTGATTATTACGGTTGTTCTTAGCGCGCTTATTTGCCAAGCGAGTGTTATTGCTTGCGTAAAAAATCTAGAGAATCAAATAACTTCCAGCATTGGTTTAGGCTTTAGCGTTTACGCAAAAACGCAAGGGCAGACTTTGCCAGAGTCTGAATCTTCCAGCGATTCTGCTGGTGATTCTACTGGTGATTCCGCTAAACAATCGCAGCAAGATATTCCTCAAGATTTGCAAAAAAACGAAGGAATTCCCGAAAGTCTTATTGCAAAATTTAAAAAGATTAGTGGAATAAAAACCATTGCAGAAGAAAAAGATGTTTTAGCAAATCCTGTTAACGCTAAAATCGTAGCGCCAATAAATGGTCCGCGTTTAGACAATGATGAAATGTTCTCGCTTGTTTCCATAACGGGAACAACTAAATCACAGTTAGCGCAGGGATTCCAAGAAGGATTATATAAGCTTGATGAAGGCAATCATATTGATTCTTCGGCACCTGGTAGCTTTAAGCGCGCAAAATCTGCAATAATTCACAAGAGCTTTGCTAAACAAAATAATCTTAAACTTGGGTCTGTTTTAACTCTAAAACAAGGCAGTAAAAGCATTAATCTTAAGGTTGTTGGCATTTTTTCTGGCAAGATGCAAACAAAAGGTGCTCTTCCTTCCGATTCTTCCGAAAATCGCGTAATAACTGATTTAGAATCCGCTTTTTACTTGTTTGGAAGTAAAAATCGCAGTTCTATAAAGTGCGTTATGCAAAATCCAAATAATCTAGAAAAAGCTTTAAAAGAAGCCAATAAAATCGCTAAAAACTATGGCAATGGCATGCTTTCTGTAGAAAATAATGCGCAAAGATTTGCCTCTGTTCTTCAATCTGTAAAAACAGTTAGGCAATTAGTGTTTATGATTCTATTTTGCCTTGCGATTGTTGCAGTAATAATTCTTGGCTTAGTTCTTGTATTTTGGGTTCGAGGAAGGCTTCACGAAGTTGGCGTTTTAATGGCAATTGGTGTAGAAAAACGTGTTATAGCTTTGCAAATGATTATAGAAGTTTTTATAATATCCGCATTTTGCTCAGTGCTGTCTACTGCTATTAGTGGTGCAATATCATCCAGTGTTGGATCAATGCTATTAGCAAATGTTGCAAATGGTGCAATTACGTACTCATCAAATCAGCCTTTGCTAACTAGCCAAACAGCGTTTGCTATTCTTATAGGATTCGCTATAGCGTTTGTATCTCTATGCATTGCTCTTGCGCCAATAATGTTTAAAAAGCCGCGTTCTATACTCAGCTCAATTAGTTAGAGGAGATTAAAGTGGCGTATTTTGTATGCATATAGCGCTTGCGATTAGTGCGCGGAATATATACATAGGCCAAAATAATCATAAAAATAATAGATAAATTTATAACACAGATTCATAAAAATATAGATTAATAGAAACACAGATTAATAGAATATTGGAGTTTATTATGACAACTTTATTAAAACTAAACAACGTTGATTACTCTTATGGAGCAACTAATATTGCGGTTCTTAAAAATGTTAATGCAGATTTTGAAGCTGGAAAAATCTATAGCATAACAGGGCCATCTGGAGCTGGAAAATCCACCATGTTATCTCTTCTAGCTGGTTTAGACTCGCCAACAAGCGGAACAGTATTGTTTAACGGGGAAGATATTTCAAAGAATGGTGGTTATGCTAATCATCGTAAGAACAATGTTTCTTTAGTTTTCCAGAGTTTTAATCTAATCGACTATTTGACTCCTGTAGAAAACTTGCGTCTTGTTAGCCCAAAGGCGGATTCTACGATTCTTAAAGAGCTGGGTCTTAGCGAAGACGAGTCCACTAGAAATATAACAAAGCTTTCGGGAGGCCAGCAGCAGCGAGTAGCTATTGCGCGAGCGCTTGTATCTTCTGCGCCTGTTATTCTTGCCGACGAGCCAACAGGTAGCTTGGATCCAAACACAACTCAAGAAGTTATAGCAATCTTAAAAGATGCCGCTCATAAACGCGGAAAATGCGTGATTGTTGTAACGCATTCTAGTGATGTTGCGGATGCTGCAGACGTAAAATATGTTCTTAAAAATAAGCAGCTAATAAAGAAGCAATAAAGAAGCTAATAAAGAAGCTAATAAAACACCAATTATTAGCCATTTTTCCGTGCTTATGCGTAAAGTAAAACTTGCGTATAAACTTTGCGCATAAGCTGCGTGTTTACGCATATACGGGAGGTTGTTGTGGCAGATATTTTAGATTCAAAACCTGTTGTGGCAGTTGTTATGGGCTCTTCTAGCGATTGGGAAACAATGCGTCACGCATGTGAAATCTTAGAAAAATTTAGAGTGCCGTATATAAAGCAAGTTATTTCTGCACATCGCACTCCAGAACTTATGGCAGATTTTGCACATAGCGCTAGAAAAAACGGTTTTCGTGTGATTATTGCTGGCGCTGGTGGAGCTGCACACTTACCAGGCATGATTGCTGCTCAAACAACGCTTCCAGTTGTTGGTGTTCCTGTAAAATCCCATGCTCTTTCGGGCTGGGATTCTTTGCTTTCTATAGTGCAAATGCCTGGCGGAATTCCAGTTGCAACAACCGCTGTTGGCAATTCTGGCGCTACAAACGCGGGCTTGCTTGCTGTAAGTATGCTTAGCACAACAGATAGTCGCCTAGAAAAAGAACTTGAAGATTACCGCAAAGAATTAAAAAAGAAGGTTGAGGAATCTAATGCCGAGCTTATGTGAAGCTACTGATGGTGCTGTAAAGTGCTTAATGCCAGGGGCAACTATTGGAATTATAGGCGGTGGTCAGCTTGGTCGCATGATGGCGATTGCTGCTAGAAGAATGGGCTTTAAAATCGGCGTTTTAGACCCAGCGCATAATTGCCCAGTGTTCCAAGTTGCGGATTTTCAAGTTGAAGCTGAGTATGATGATTTGGAAGCTTTAAAAAAGCTTGCTAAAAGTTGCGATGTGCTTACGTACGAATTTGAAAACGTAAACGCAGATGCTTTAGATAGTGTGCGCGATTTGGTTGCAGTTCCTCAAGGAACCGACTTATTGCGAGTTACGCAAGACCGTGTTTTTGAGAAAAGCTTTATTAACAATCACGGTATTGAAACTGCTAAATGGTGTGAAGTCAACAATTTAGACGATTTAGATAAAGCAATCGAAGAAATAGGTCTGCCTGCAATTCTTAAAACGCGCAGAGGTGGTTACGACGGCCACGGTCAAGACGTTTTGCGCACTAAAGAAGACGTTAATAATGTTCGTAATCGCGTAGAAAATGGCCAAGAGATGCCGCCTTCTATTCTCGAAGGTTTTGTTGACTTTGCTTTTGAAGCATCAATTCTTGTTTCGGGAAATGGAAGCGAATTTGTGACTTATCCGCTTGTAAAAAACGTGCATCACAATAGCATTTTGCACATGACTTTGGCTCCAGCAAATGTTGATGCTAAGGTTCAAGAAGCTGCGCATAGCTTAGCGCTTAGATTGGCTCAAGGCTTTAAGCTTGCTGGAACGCTTGGAATTGAGCTGTTTATTACTAAAGATAATCGCGTAGTAGTAAATGAGCTTGCGCCACGCCCGCATAATTCGGGGCATTATACGATTGAAGCTTGCGATATGGATCAGTTTGAAGCTCATGTTCGCGGTATTGTTGGATGGCCACTAAAAGAGCCTAAGCTGCTTTCTGCTGCTGTTATGGTTAATGTTTTAGGTCAGCATGTTGCGCCTACTCGCGCGCTTATTGCGGAGCATCCAGAATGGCATGTTCACGACTACGGCAAGGCACAGGTTCGTAAGAATCGCAAAATGGGCCATATTACTGTTCTTTGCAATAATCCTGTTGAGGAAGCCAATGTGTTAGACTCTACAGGTTGTTGGGATGACGAGCTTGATTAAAAGTTTTTGTTGCGAAAGGTTAAATAATGGTTGGTGAGCCAATACGCAGAAACACTAAGCAAAAGGAAACAGTTCTTGAGCATTTAAGAGCTTCGCGTAATTTTGTTTCTGCTCAAAATTTGCATCGCGCGCTTGTAGAAGATGGGGAAATCATTGGTTTGGCCACCGTTTATCGCCAGCTTAATACGCTTGCACAAAGCGGAGATGTTGATACTGTGCGTTTTAACGGTCAGCAGCTTTTTAGGATTTGCGACGAGAACACGCATCATCATCATCTTGTGTGCGAAAAGTGTGGCAAAACTGTAGACATAGAGCCTCCAGATGACGAAGGTTGGATTCATAAGATTGCTGAATCTCACGGATACACGGTTATAGACCACACTTTGGAAGTGTTTGGGCTTTGCAAAGATTGCAATAGTGAGAAACTAGAGCACTGAGTTAGAGCGCATAAAACACAGCGCATAAAACAAAAGAACGAGGAACAAATCCAACTTTGGGAATGTTCCTCGTTCTTGTAAGTCTACGCTTAAAGGTTCAACTTACTCAGTAACAGCCTTCTTAAGCAAAGAACCAGCGGAGATTCTAACACCGTAAGATGCAGGAATCTTAATGGTTTCGCCAGTACGTGGGTTGCGGCCAGTGCGCTCTGCGCGCTTTACGCGCTCTGCGGAGAACAGACCAGTGAGCTTCAATCCTTCGCCAGACTGCAAAGCCTCAACGAACACATCCTGGAATGCGTTGACAGCGGCCTCGGCCTGTGCCTTGGTAAGGTTGGACTTCTGAGCGATCTTCGAAACGAGATCAGACTTGTTGTATGCCATACAAGCATCCTTTGTGTTAGGGGCCTTCTCTTCCAAAGACCACTTTCACTCATAGATATTAGTACATTTTCCCTACAAATGCGCGGTTTTTCAGCGTTTTATTAAGATTTTTTTACGATTTTTTACTTTTTTTAGTGAATAAAGTGTATAAAAACCGCAAAAATGCCTTATATAGGCTTATTTATGCGGTTTTTAACTAAATATATTCTTTTTTTGACTCGTTAAATTTACGCTAATTTGTTATTAAATTAATCCCTTATTGCTAAGACTTTTCATTGCAAAAGCGCCTATTGGTATTCGTAACCAATAGAACATAAGGCGGTAAAGAAGAGTTGCAGATAATGCGATTGTTGGAGGAACGCCAACCGAAGTGAATGCAAAAGTCAAAGATGCTTCAACAGCTCCCAATCCGCCAGGCGTTGGAACAGCGGATCCAGCAGTGTTTGCTACTAAGAACAGAAGAACTGTTTCCCAAGGGTTTGCGTAGTATCCAAAAGCCAAAAGAGCAACCCAATATCCTAGTCCTGTTGCAAAAACAAGAATCAAACCGCCCAAAGTGCCGTTAAAAAGCTGTTTTGGTTTAGTTACAAGTTCTTTTATCTGTTTGCCATAGTCCGAAAGAATTGGAAGATATTTTTTGCGTATAAATTTGCGAATAGGAGTAATCGCCATAAACGCGCATAGGATTATAGTAACAATTCCTATTACGGTAATAAGCATATGCGTAGGAATCATTCCAGAAAGAAGGTTTTTACCAGTAAAAATTCCAACGCTAAATATAACAAGAGCGGTTACTAGCGATTGCAAAAGCCATACTGCGCTTGTAATCGCTGTTGCTTGAGATGTTGAACTACCATTTTTCTTTATAAGTTGCATGTTTACAAACGCAGGACCTACTCCAGCTGGCATAGATACGGCAGTAAATCCAGAAGCTGCTTGCGATGTAAATAAAACACCAGCATTTGGCTTTGAGTCATCCATAAAAGATCCTAGCGTAATAGAAGACCCAACCCAAGCAAGCATGCTGCATGCAAAGCAAGCAAAGACCATCACGCTATCTGCTTTTTTAAGCGCAAAAATAAATTCTTGCGGATGCCATTGAGTAACAATAGCCGAAATCGCAGCAATAATAAGGATTAAGCTAACAAAGAATCTAATATTAAAGCGCGCTAAGCGTACAGTGTCGTAGTCTTCTTCGTTGTTAAGCGTGCAAACTTTTTTGCTAATCTCATTTTTAAGATCTTCAAAAAGCTTTTTGTTGCAAGAAGAAAGTGACCTTGTAGACGCTGGAACGGCCGCTTTTTGAATAAATGGAAGTATTTGCGCAACCTTATATTCGCCCCAAACGTTTATTGCTGACTCAACAGCAGTTTTTGCATCAATGCAAGATGCGATTATTGTTAAAAGTTGAACTTTATCTAAAGCAATATTAGTTGAATCACTAGCAACATCGCCATTTTGCCAACCTGCAATTAGGGGAGTCCCATCTTCTAGTCGCGCAAGCGATTCGGGTCCTATTCTTCTGTGTGTAATACCTCTAGAGTTTGCAATATCAAGATATTGCATAAGTCTTTGAGCATCTTTAGCTGTAAGTGTGTTTAGATTGCAAGGAACAAGAACATTGCTAGTATGAAATACCATTATTGATGATTTTTCTAGATCTGTTACCCCATACACGTTTGCTGTAGCAAGATGCAAGTTTCTAAGAGCAAGTAGCATAGAAAGATGGTGATGTATTGAGTGTCTTGCAGAACGGTCTCGTCTAACTGGAATATCAATTAGCTTAACCCATTGCCATAGCTGATTTAGATACCCAGGCAAATGCACTTGATTGTCTAATACAGATATAACGTATCTTGTTCCGTGAATATCAATCGCATCGTATAGCCTTGAATTTTCAATCAAATCGTCGTCAAGACTAGACTTAAGAACTCCACTATGGTCGGTTGTTAGTGTTCTTCTATTAAGCTGAACAAGATGCGTAATGCCAATGTTTTCTAGTGCTTCAACAATATCTTTGCCCCACGCTCCTTTGCTTTGTGTTCCCTTAATAAACCGAATTAGTGTTCCAAAAGAACGTCCAATGCACCAAGAGGTTAATGCGCCTGCTAGCGAATGCCAAGAAGTTACGATTAATATTGGAGACGCAATTAGCAGCGCTTGCCAAGAGAGTTTTACGATTTTGTTATCTCTTCTAGGGCCGCTAACAGTTAGAAAAGCAACCAAAACCGCGTACATGTCTGGCAATAATTCTGTGCCACGACTATTAGATATTGAATTAAGAGATGCGAATATCGAAGGATTGTTTAGCGTTGTAAGAATGTAGGAAATATACCATACAAGCGGATACGTTAAAAGCAAAGTTATTGTTGATATTGCTGTATTAATCCATTTTTTCGAATCGATCATTGATACGATTACGCCAGCAACAATTGCGATTGTAAGCGCTTGCTGAAAAAGAGAAGATGGAAGTCCTTTTACAATCCACTCAATAATCTTCCCAGCATTTTTTGCGTCGTGTTCTACGCCTGCTGTTGTTCCCGAAAAACACGTTGCAAATAACACTACTGCTGTAGCTACGCCAGCAGATGCAATTGAGTAGATTAGATCTGCCCAATTGCGAACTAGCTTAGGCTCAACGTCGTTAATAACTAAATCATCTTTTACTTGCGATTGCATAGTACACCGTTTATTTATTTAATAGTTATTAATGTTTAATAAGTTATTGAACAAAATAGTTATTGAATAAAATCCACCAACTGTGATGCAATTCCAGTATAAGATTCTGGAGTAAGATTTTTTAGCCTACTTGCAGTTTGAGCATCGAAGTTTCTAGAAGATATAAAATCTTCAACATCTTGTCTAGAAATACTATGACCGCGCATAAGCTCTTTAACTTGCTCGTACGGCTTTTCCATTCCTTCTACACCAGCAATCTCTTGAGCGCGCATAGCAGTTTGGATTGGCTCTCCAAGAACTTCCCAATTGCTATTAAGCTCTTCGCTCATCATTTGCGTGTTTGGATGAATTGACTTTAAGCCGCCAAGAAGATTGTTCAAAGCAAGAAGAGCGTAGCCGAATGCGGATCCAACGTTTCTTTGAGTAGTGGAATCTGTTAAATCGCGCTGCCATCGGCTCTCGGTAAGTGTTGCACAAAGTGTATCGAAGAGTGCGCAAGAAATCTCTAGATTTGCTTCCGCGTTTTCGAATCGAATAGGGTTCACTTTGTGAGGCATTGTGGAAGACCCAGTAGCGCCTTTAACAGGAACTTGCACAAAAACGCCGCGAGAAATGTACATCCACACGTCTACAGCAAGATTGTGAAGAATGTGATTAATGTGACTTACAGTGCTATAAAGTTCCGCTTGCCAATCGTGGCTTTCGATTTGCGTTGTGAGAGGATTAAAGCAAAGACCCATTCTGTTTTCTACAAATTCTTTAGAAACGTTAAGCCAATCAACATTAGGGAAAGCAGCAAGATGAGCGCCAAAAGTTCCAGTAGCGCCATTTATTTTTCCAAGATACTCTTGGCAGTTAAGGTGTTTTAGCTGGCGATTTAGCCTATAAACAAACACAGCAAGCTCTTTGCCTAAAGTTGTAGGAGTTGCAGGCTGGCCGTGAGTTAGCGATAGCATTGGCATATCTCTATACTCTTGCGCTTTTTGAGTCAAGTAATCAACAATAGCTTGCAAATTTGGCCTATAAACATTTTCAACAGCGTTTTTTACGCAACGAGCTATAGAAAGATTGTTTATATCTTCGCTTGTGCAAGCAAAATGAACTAATGTTTTAAGATTGCTAAGCTGGGTTTTATGCCCTAATACTTGCTCTGCTTTGTCTAACTCGTCGTCAATATAGTATTCAACAGCTTTAACGTCGTGATGTGTAACAGCTTCGTGAGATGCATGGCGTTTTATGCCTTCTGCTCCAAAGTTTTCTGGGATTGCGCGCAAATAATCGCATTCCTCGTCTGTTAAAGGCTTTACGCCATCTACAATCGTCTTAAAATCGTTTCCCTTATAACCGTTTGCTAGAAGAATCATCCATTCAACTTCTACACGTATGCGCTCGCGATTTAATGCTGGTTCGCTTAAATATTCTACAAGGCTTGCGGTTTGGTTGTGGTATCTTCCATCTAGAGGAGTTAAAGCAATAGCAGGGCAAATATCAGTAAGCTTCATACCTTAAAGGTTACAGCATGGCATGAAACTACTAACTTTTGAGCGTTGCTATTTTACTTTTGTGCTAGTGCTTCATAACTCCTTGCCATAACGTTGTTTCTTCTAATTTTCCGCTTAATATCTTATTAAAATGCGATTCTTGAGTTCTAATTTCTTTAGACGCAAGTTGGTGAGCGTCTGCATATGCTGCTTGATGATAGTTCAAATCGTGTGTGAGTGTTCCTTCTTCTGGTACATTTTTTACTAATATTCCGTCTTTTTCAAAGATATTTTTTGTGTTGCGATTTGTGTTGCCAATCTTATTACGATTTTGTTTAGAGACATTTTCCTCATCTTCTTCTTTTCTTTTATTTCTATTAACGCTTTTACTTGCCACTGCTTTGCTTGCAACTGCGTGAATCGTAACCCAATTATTTCTGCTCGGATTACTTGCTCCGTCTAATGTTGGAACAAGTTCATCTTCCATTTCTATGCTCGTAACCCAAGTTTTGCTTGGAATTGCGTGATTTGCTATTGGAGACCCAGCAGTTACAACGTGTTTTATGTTGTATTGTTTTGAATAGTCGCTAGCAATTCCTGCAGCTACAATTCCGCCTTGAGAATGTCCAAGAAGAACAACGCTATCGTTTGGTTTAATGCCGCTTTTCTTCATTGCTTCTACAACCATTCTTGTGCTGTCTGCGTTCATTCTTACGCTTCTAGAACTGCTCATAACCTCTGCATTTTGAGGCCATCCAAAAGGAGACTTTGGCTTACCGTCTGTTCCAGGTATTGTAACAAGCCAAGACGTGCTACCGTCTTTTTGCCTAAAACGTTGAATTGCGATTGTTGCAGCATCTGGATTTGTTTTTGGAGGATGCACAGAAAGATTGCCGCTAGAAAGATTGTTAAGATTTTCAAGCGCTTGACCAATATTGTTTCCTTTATAGAGGAATATTTTAGATTGCGCGTTTTTAGGCAAAACTAATTTTGTTACTTTAAGATTGTTCCCTTGGTTTGCATCGTTGATTTTTGAGCTAAACATGCTTAATGCGCTTGCAAAAGTGGAAACTGGTGCTTTTGAATGTTTTACATCGTTCTTTTCTTGAATACTAGAAAAAAGACGAATAGGGATTCCTGTTATGGGGTTTATTAGAAAATGTTTAGAAAAGCCTCTAATAAATCCTTGCTGAATAGGAGCTGTTGCGTGGCTCCACTTAGAAAAGTTTTTCATGCCACTTTTTTGAGTCATGTCTAAAATTGCGCTGAACCCTACGCTTGCAAAGAATGGTACTGCAGCAATAGGGAAGATGGTAGTTCCAATCGAAACAAGGTTATCTAAGGTTTCTCTATTTTTGTATTCTGCTTCAGAATATAAGTTATTTGCTCTGACTATTAGAGTTGCTAATTCACTAAGATTATTAGACATTGATTCGCATTGGCTTGACTTTATTCTGCATTCGTTAGAATCAGGCAAGTTTTGCAAAGCATGTTGATTAATGTTTTCGCTAAAACAGTTGTTTTGGTTTTGTACAAGAGCTGCTTTTTGGCTTTCGATTTGCATTGCAGTTTGCATCCAACAAGCGCTTAGTGAGTGAAAATCGTTTGATAGTTCGCTAAGTCTTGCAGCTTTTGTTCTATACGCGTTAGAATCATCAACACTAAGAGGTTCGCCGCCAGTTATTGTGGATTTTACTCTCCAAGGCATTATTTACCCCCAAAGTTTAGCATCGATCTAAAAGTAGAATTAGCGTTAATAAAATCAGCGTCAACAAAACTAGTGTTAACAGAGCTTATTTGACATGCTTGTCTAGCAGTTTTAGCCATCTCTTCGTTAAACGCGTTTGCGGCTCTTCCGTGCCAGTCTTTAAGAGTGTTGGAGTGTGCTTCGCTAAGCACGCTGTTAGAGCATTGTTCTGTTCTTTCTAACAGCCACTGGTAGTCGTTAAATATGTGCATACAAACATTACACACAATGTTTTTCAAATAGTCACGAAAATTCTTGCAATGTGGTTAAAGGCTATAGGCCTTGAAATATAAGGATTTTGTGTTTTTGATTTATTTTTTATTTTGATTTTATTTTTATCGCAATCTACCAAGGCTTATTACTGGAATCTTCTTTTTTAGAAGACTTAGTTTTTTCATTCTTGTTTGATTCGTCTTTAGTGGAATCATCGCTATTTTGATCTGATTGATTTTGCGAATTTTGGCTAGAATCGCTTTGATTATTTTGCTTTAGCAAGTCTTGAATCTTACTTTTTTGAGAATTGCTTAAGCTTGATTTATTAGATTTTTCTTGCGCTTTGTTAGGCATATTTTTGCGATTATTTTGGCTTGTTTGCGCATTAGAATCCGTATCTTTTTTATCTTGGTTAAGCTGGTTTTGCAAGCTTTTAGTAAGCTCTTTAGATATTATTGCGTTATGATTAATGCTCTTTAATAAGTGTGGCATTAAAATTGTGTAAGGCGATTTTGCTTCGTTAAATTGGTCATCAACCTGTTTTTGAGATACAACCAACGTTTCTTTATCTGCATCAACCTTCTTCGATGCTTTTATGTTGTTTATAAGACTTTTTGTAGCAGCATTATACGTTGATTCTGCTTTAAGATTAGTTGCAATTAAATAGATTGATACCATGCATAGAAATATAACAATAGAAGATATTGCAATAATAGAAAATCTTAGGAACGACTTAGGTGTGATTTTGCTAATCATATAAGCTTCCTCGACTTTGTAATCCAGCATGCCAATTCCCAAAGAATTAATACACTTGCAAGAATAGCAAACGGCCAAACGATTGGATACGGCCTAATCCTTGGTTTAACAGTGTTGTTTTGTCTCCATTGCTTAGAAAGAATTTGCTTTGCTTCTATGCCAATAGAATGGTCTTTACTAGAATCAATATATTTTCCGCTAAGCTCGTCTGCAATATTCTTAAGATTTTTTGAATCCATTTTAGATATTCCAGGCTTTTTTGTAGAAGGGTCAATAACCCATTTTTCAGACTGTTTTATAGAAGAATCAGTTACATTAATATCGTCTAAATTATCTAACTTAGTGCTTTTATTTGGTATTTTTCCGCCATTTTTAGAGCCAACACCAATTACGTAAGCATGATTTATGTAGCCGCGCAAAGATGAGAATGTTCTTCGCTTTCTGCTAGTAGTTTCTTCGCCATCGCTAATCAAATACAAAACAGTAACATCTTGCGGATGAGCGTCGTGAATTGCTTTAGTGGCAAGAAGAGTTTTATCTAAAGGCGCGTCTAAGCTAGTTCCATTTGAAACTCCAACAGGCTCTGTGTTAATAGTGTTAACCCAATTTTCAATGGCATTTGCGTCTGGAGTTAGAGGAACGTCAACACTAGAAGACGCTCCAAATCTGATTGCGCTAAAGCTTGCGTTTGCGTAATTATTCGTCACTTGCTTTATTATTTGCTTTGCACTGTTAAATCTAGTAGTGAGATTGTTATTTAAGTCTTTAGAATCATTAACGTTCATAGAGCCAGTAACGTCTAAAACAAATATTACGTTTGTAGCATTAAGAGAGCGTTGCAAGGTACTTTTCATAACATAAGGGCATAATGCGCAAATCGCAAGCAAAACGCATATTAAAACTCTGCGAACACGCATATAAATAGTTTCATCTGTGTTATAAGAGTTGCGTTTTAGCGGGAAAATCTCAAATAGTGCTAAAACAGCAAGAATTGCAATTAAGATTAACGAAATCCAACTAAAATATATTCTCATCGTTTTATCCTTCTTGCAAAAATAAGCCAAAGAGACACAAAAATAACCGCCAAAATTGTTGCAATACTAGGGTCATCGCTTAAAGCTGATTGAGATGAATCATTTGGAATACTCGTATGTTGCTGCTCGATTTTACGAACCAAAGCCATTACAGAATCAGCGTTATGTTGCGTTAAGAAAATGCCTCCGTTTTGAGTAATTAGATCACGCATTTGCCTAGTGGTTGCCTCGTTTTCGGTTTGAGCAGACCCAGAATACAATCCGTCAACTTGAATATTCGCTTGTTTTGTTAAGTCTAAAGCTGCTTTAAGTGAATAAGACGGCTTTCCGGAAACAACATTGTCTGTTGCTAAAACAATAGAAGCACTACGATTAAGGCGATTATGAGGCTTTTTAGAATTGTTAGAAGAGCCGTATACAACTCCAGGAATCATTGCAGCACAACTAACAAGACCATCTCCGATTAAAGATGTTGCTTCTTTCCGATTTTGAGTTCCATCAAGCCATGTAGAAATTTGCTGATATTGCTTTTGTTGCATATTGTCGATTTTGTCTTGAGTTTGAACTCCGTCCAAGAGTTTAGAAGCGTATTGCAATTGCTTTTTAACAAGCGAATAATCGTCTGTTAGTGGAAAAACAGTTCTAGATGTTGAGTTAAAAATACTCAAGCCAATGCGCTCGCCTTGAAAATGCTCAACAAATTTTAAGTAAGCGTTAATAACTTCTAAATCGTAGGGAAGAGTGGAGCCAGAAACGTCTAAGCAAAGCACAATATCTCTAGAACTCGATTGCTCGTTTGCGTCTAAAACTCTAGAAGGCCTTGCGCTAATAGCGAGTGTGCATAAAAGCGTAAGAGAAAGCATTAAAGCACATGTTCTTCGCAAAATATTCCATAATCGCCATCTTCTTGAGCATATGCTTCCTTTAAGGTCTTCGTCTAAAGAAAAAGACGTTAAAAAGCTTGTTTCTAGTATTTTGGAAGATTTAATTTTGTAGTTTTTAGAATTACGTTTTTTAATCTCACTTATTGCAAACGCTGATATTGCAACGATTACGCTTATTAAAATGCCAAAAACAAAGATTAGTGGCCATTTTAATCGCATTGAAAATAGTGCAGAAGCAAATATTTTGCTCATTTCTAAATTAGGTATTGCCAAAGTGCATGTGGTTAAATTGGAGAATGTCATTTTTTATTCTCCTTTGGCTTGTTTTCTTTTGTTTTCCAACTTTCAAGAAGAACAAGAACCCACCTTGCGCCTTGATCAACATCCGTATTTTTAGCTTGATTATTATATTTAGTATCTGCAAATTCAGTAGGGTATAGTGCTGCAATAGTTTGGCGCAATAAGTCTGCTCCATGCGTGTTCTTCCAAGAATTTCTAAGCGAACTTATGTCTGAAAGAGTGTGTGATTTAATGTTTTCGCCACTGATTATCGAAACATATTGTCTTGCAATTTGAGCTAATTTTGCAAAAGCTTGATCTTTTTTAATCTTTTTTTGATTATAGTCGCTAACAACTTGCTCGATTTTTTTACGCCATTCTTGCTTATTTGCATTTAGAGTATGCGCAGCATTCTTTACATCTTTTTTATCATTAACTTTAGGATTGATTTTGCATATAGCAAAATAGAGCATTGCGCTTGCACAAAGTGCCACTATTATGCTTAAACCAATAAAAGCAAGAAGCATTGTTTCGTCGTTTAAAACCTTTTGAACATTAAGAATACTCACTGATTACACCAACCCAAACTACTCCAAGAGTAAATCTTGATTCTTCTTAACATTAAAAACGCTATTTTGCAAAGTTGCGTTGCAAATAAATTTAGCTAAAGAATGAAATATTTGGTTGCTGGAAGACCCTCGTATAAGGCAAGCTTTAGAAGTATTTAAGCACTCGTGTAAAGCGTTGTTTACAAATGCTCTATGCGCTTTTACTTCCTTAGAGCATGAATCGTCTATTAAAAATGCTGGTATTTTGCGCATAGTTGTTCCGTCAACTATTGGAATATTTTTAGACGCACTAAATGGATTCACGGGATTTATTGTTACAACTATTAAAGAATGTAAACTTGCGATTTTTTGTAAATCATTAAAATGCTTTTGCAAAATAGCGTATTCGTCCGTAATTATTACGATTAAACTGTGTTTTTGAGTAATCGAATTAGCAAAATCAATAATTGCATTTGTGTTTCTAGGATTTTTACGTGCGTTGCATAGTGAAATATCTAAGCTACGTTCAAAATCAGGAAGATTCCTGCAAGATGGGATTCTTAAAATATTATCTCCATCAAATAAAGTGCAATCAAGCGAGTCATTGCGTTTTAAGCTTAAAGACGCAAAAAAGCATGCTGTGTTAGAAGCAGTCTCATATAAGTACTCATTGCTTTTAGATGCGCAAGAGGCATTCATGTTTAAGCTAGAATCCACAAGAATCCAAGTTTTAGAAGAAGATTCGCGCTGCCTGGAAGAAACCATTGGCTCGCCAACTCTTGCGCTGGCTTTCCAATTAATCATTCTGGCTTCGTCTCCAGGCTGCCACGCGTGAACGTCTACTAAGTCGCCATTGCCAAATTTTTGACTAGAAGGATGTTCTCCTTCGAAAATGCTTAAAGATTTTTTTGCAAGTGGCAAATTTAGGCGATTGTCTAATACTTCGATTTTTCTTCTAACTTTTTTAGACGAATCGGAGCATAGCAAACTTCTTTTAGCATTATTAGCAACAAAAGTTGGATGAGAATAAGAGTTAATCAGTTTTGCAAAAATCATGGTGCAGGAACCGTCTTCACTATTGCATCAATAACTTGATCGCTAGTAATCGAATCCGCTAAAGCTTCAAAAGTCAAAAGAATTCTGTGTCTAAGAACTTCGTGAGCAAACTTTTTAACATCTTCTGGAATAACGTAATCTCTTCCAGAAAGCAAAGCTTGAGCTTGACCAATGCGGATCAAAGCAATAGAAGCTCTAGGGCTTGCTCCCATTCTAACTAGCGAAGAAATAGTTTTAAGAGGATGACTTCCTTGGCCTCTAGAAGTTGCAACAATATCTACAGCATAGTTCATAACAGCTTCCGAAACATGCACTCGCTTAGCAGCTGCGCGCAAAAAAGTAACATCTTGCAAACTTATTTTTTGACTATTAAGCGTTTGAGGATTAAAAACGTCACTTCCTCTGTTTGTTAGAAGCTCTAGCATACTTACTTCTTCGCTAGGTGAAGGATAAGTCATAACTGCCTTAAGCATAAAACGATCCATTTGAGCTTCTGGAAGATTAAATATGCCTTCTTCTTCAATAGGATTTTGCGTAGCAATAACCATAAAAGGCTGAGGCAGATTAATGCGTTCTCCGCCGATTGTTGTTGAGCCTTCGGCCATTGCTTCTAGCATAGCGGATTGTGTTTTTGCGTTAGAACGATTGATTTCGTCTAGAAGAATCACGTTTGCGTGAATAGGGCCGATTTGTGTGGTAAATCTTTGAGAAGCAAAGTCAAAAACTTGTGTTCCAACTAAGTCTGCTGGCATTAAATCAGGAGTGCATTGAATTCGCTTAAAACTTCCAGACATAGCTGTTGCAAGAGTTTGCGCGGCAGTTGTTTTTGCAAGTCCTGGAACTGATTCAATAAGAATGTGGCCTCCAGCAATAAGCGTCAAAATAAGTGATTCTCTAAGTGAATCTTGGCCTACAAGCGTTTGCGTGAATCTGGAGCGAAGAATGGCAGCTATTTGCTGTGCTTTTTTAATGCTTTCGTTAGACACGCCTGCAGATATTGGCTGATTTACTTCGTCTATTGTGCTAGAAGCAACACCATTAGAAGCAGGTATGCGCGGTTGAGGTGGAAGAGAGAAAACACCAGTATTTTCGCTATTATTTTGACTATTTGGTTGTGGAGGGAATAATGCCATGCGTTTTATTTTAACCGATATGCGCTACCTTAGATGTTTTTAGTTTCTATTTTTGGCAAGTCTTTACTCGTTTTTCTATAAACTTCATCTTGCTATGTGCTTTAGATTTCTATAAACTCCAGTCAATTGGTGTTGCGCCTAGAGATATTAATGCTTGATTTGCTCTAGAAAATGGCTTTGATCCAAAAAATCCTCTTGAAGCAGAAAGTGGGCTTGGATGAGGGGATTGAATAATTATTGCATTTGTAAGAAGAGGTGCTAGGCTTTGAGCGTTTCTGCCCCAAAGAATAGCCACAAGTGGAAGTGGTTTGCCATTAGCATCTTTACGATTATTTAATGCTGTTATTGCTGCATCTGTGATTTGTTCCCAACCTTTTCCTTGATGGCTATTAGCTTTTCCAGCTTCTACGCTAAGGCATCTGTTCAAAAGCATTACGCCTTGCTTAGTCCAAGGTGTTAAATCACCATTTTTAGGCATTGGAACATTTAAGTCGCTAACTAATTCTTTGTAAATATTAGTCAGACTTTTAGGTAAAGGTTTAACGCGAGCATCCACACAAAAACTAAGACCAACGGGGTGGCCTGGAGTAGGGTATGGGTCTTGACCAACAATAAGAACTTTTATTTGATTAAATGGAATAGTAAAAGCTCTAAGAATATTATGACTTTCTGGCAAAAATCGTCTTCCGCATGCCATCTCTTCGCGTAAGAAGTCTCCCATTTTGTGGATTTGCGGCTCAACTGGCTCAAGAGCATTTGCCCAATCTGGGTCTATTAGTTCGTGTAAAGATTTTCGCTGCTTAATATTCATGTTTATCAACTCTAAAACAAGGGTGATAAATCCAAAATCAAATATAAAAATAAATAAATTTTTTACGCTTTGTGCGCGGCATTCGCTAATATGGATTCATATTGTTTAGATAGTTTTTAGAAGGGATGCAATTATGGCGCATAAGCAGAACGTGTCGTTTACGCCAGATGCTTTTGATAATCCACCAGAAGGTCCTGTTGGTGTTCATCGCGGAAATCGCTCTTGGTATGCTGTATTGCTCCCGTATGTAATAGTCATAGCTATGGCTGTTATTTTAGGCGTTTTTGCATGGGCTATTATGTCTGGAGAAATCAACAATATTCGTTTGCCTTGGAGTGCAAATCAGTCAACAACTGCTAAGTCTTCTAACGTTAAGAGCGGTAAGATTGATGAGCGCAAGAGCAAGTCTGATAATGCTAATGACGATTCAGACGAAGATAGAGATCCAGTAAAAGAAGATAAGTCAAACAAAACAGATAAAAATGATAATAGCTCTAAGGATTCTAAAGACAATAATGCAAGCAACTCAAATTCTTCTGAACAACCTATTAACAAGACTGTTCCAGTAAGAGTTGTTAACGCAACAAAGATTCAGGGTCATGCGGCTCAAGAAGCAGCAAAGCTTAAGCAAGCAGGCTATGCAAGCGTAGAAGCTGCAAATCCTTCTGGAAACGTTCCTGCTGATTCCGTTGTTTGGTATAAGGGAGACGAGAATCGATCTGCTGCTGAAGATATTGCTAAGACGCTTGGAATTAGCAATGTTGAGCCTGCAAATCAAATAGCAACCACTATTGTTGTTGTTTTGTGCAAGTAAATGTGCAATTAGATTGCATGTGTGCGATTGCATATGTGCGAGTGCATTAAATAAGTGACGCAACAAGTGATGTAATAAATTTGATTAATAAATAAATACTTAAATAGTCAATTGAAAAACTACAATAAGTGGCTTTTTGATTGGCTATTTTTGATTTTATACTATAGATTTTTTCTATAGATTTTTGATTATAGTTGGCACTCGGGCATGTAGAGTGCTAATCTTCATTTAGCACTCAGTTTAACGGTTTAGTCAACAGCTGACGGTTGATTAGCTAAAAGAAGCATGAGTGAGTGTCCATAGTTAATTTATGTGGAGGAATAATGGCAAAGATTATTGCCTATGAAGAGGATGCCCGCCAGGGTATGCTTGCTGGTCTTGATAAGCTTGCAAATACAGTAAAGGTCACTCTTGGACCAAAGGGTCGTAACGTAGTTCTAGATAAGTCTTACGGCGCTCCAACAATCACTAATGATGGCGTTTCAATCGCTAAAGAGATTGACCTTGAAGACCCATACGAGCGTATTGGTGCTGAATTAGTTAAGGAAGTTGCTAAGAAGACTGATGACGTTGCAGGCGACGGCACTACAACCGCTACTGTTTTGGCTCAGTCTTTGGTGCACGAAGGCTTAAAGAACGTTGTTGCTGGTAGCAATCCAATTGCTCTTCGCCGCGGCATTGAAAAAGCTTCCGAAGCAATTGTTAAGGAATTGCTTGCGTCTGCTAAAGATGTTGAAACAAAGGATCAAATCGCTGCTACTGCTACGATTTCTGCTGCCGACCCAGAAGTTGGCGAAAAGATTGCAGAAGCTCTAGATAAGGTTGGTCAAGACGGCGTTGTTACTGTTGAAGACAACAACAAGTTTGGTCTTGATTTGGACTTTACAGAAGGCATGCGCTTTGATAAGGGTTACATTTCTCCTTACTTTGTAACTAACGCAGAAGATCAGACTGCTGTTTTGGAAGATCCATACATTTTGCTCACTTCTGGCAAGGTTTCTAGCCAGCAAGACATTGTTCATGTTGCAGAACTTGTTATGAAGTCTGGTAAGCCATTGCTTATTATTGCGGAAGATGTTGATGGCGAAGCTTTGCCAACTCTTGTTCTTAACAAGATTCGTGGCACTTTCAACACTGTAGCTGTTAAGGCTCCAGGCTTTGGCGATCGTCGCAAGGCAATGTTGCAAGATATGGCAATTTTGACTGGCGCTCAGGTTGTTTCTGACGACCTTGGCTTAAAGCTTGATTCTATCGATGCATCTGTGTTTGGTCATGCATCTAAGGTGATTGTTTCTAAGGATGAAACAACTATTGTTTCTGGTGCTGGCTCTAAGGAAGACGTTGAGGCTCGTGTTGCTCAGATTCGCGGCGAAATCGAAAATACCGATTCCGATTACGATCGCGAAAAGCTTCAGGAGCGTCTTGCAAAGCTTGCTGGTGGAGTTGCCGTTATTAAGGTTGGCGCTGCTACAGAAGTAGAAGCCAAGGAGCGCAAGCATCGCATTGAAGATGCAGTGCGTAACGCTAAGGCTGCAATCGAAGAGGGCTTGCTCCCAGGTGGTGGCGTTGCTCTTGTTCAAGCTGCTGCAAAGGTTGAGAAGTCTGCCGAAGTCGCAAATCTTAAGGGCGAAGAAGCTACTGGCGCTGCAATCGTGTTCCGCGCTGTAGAAGCTCCAATCAAGCAGATTGCTCAAAATAGCGGTGTTTCTGGAGATGTTGTTCTTAACAAGGTTCGCGAGCTTCCAGAAGGCCAAGGCTTTAACGCTGCAACCAACGCTTACGAAGATTTGATGGCTGCTGGCGTTACCGACCCAGTTAAGGTAACTCGTTCTGCTCTACAGAATGCTGCTTCTATTGCTGGTTTGTTCTTAACAACCGAAGCTGTTGTTGCAAATAAGCCAGAAAAGCCAGCTGCAGCTCCTGCAGGCGGCGCAGAGATGGGCTACTAAATTAAATTAACTCTTTGATTGAGTCTGTTTAGTTATCAATACATGAGCGGTAAAGTTTTGACTTTGCCGCTCATGTTTGTTTTTGTTTTTGTTTTTGTGATTTGTGACTTTTGTTTAGTTCATTGCAAACAAGGAAGTTGCTTGTGCTTCTGTATCCATGTAAATGTTAGAAACATTTTGCATTGCTAATTGAATTGCCTCTAGAGATTGCTCCATTTGTTGGTGTGCTGCACGCCATTGCCCAGCGGTTGTTGCAAACTGAGTTGCAGCAGGGCCAGTCCACACGCTTTGTAATTGCTGTAGATTTGCGTACATTCCATTTGTTGCATCTCGAATCGCATTAATCGAAGATCCGACTGCTGCGGCAGATTGCTGAATTTGCTCTGAGTCTACTCTAAATTGTGCCATTTTTACTCCTTAATGTTTGTAAATGTATGCGTTTTTCTATGTTTTTTTTTTATTTCCGTGTTCTCTAATGCTTGTATAGAATGTGTTTGTACAGAAAGATGCGTCTAAAACTCAATTTTGCTATTGTTTCTTGTAATCTAAAAACACGGTATTATGAATATATGCCATTAAGCGATTATGACAAAGATTTTTTTACTAATGTGGTTAAAGGCTTATGCGCACTTATAATGCTTGCGTTTTTAAGCCAAATTGCTTTATTTGCAAGCATTGCTTTTGCGGAAGATGAATCAAAAAATGGTGATCTAGCAAATAAAAGTTCTAATAATTATGGCATTGTTGCTACTGATTCAATTACAGATACGGAAAATCTTCTAGGGGATTCCGTTGCAAAAGTTTCCGATATGATTGCTAGCACAAAAAAGCAAACAGGCGTATCTGTGCGCCTTCTTTACTTAGCTAATTTTAGCGGCAGCAAAGACCCATCAAAGTGGGCTAGCGATTTATTGACAAGCACGAATCCAGCTCCAAACACTGTTCTTTTAGCAATTGCTACTCATGATGGAAGGCTTGTTGTTGCAGTTTCGCCTAATTCCGATGAATGGCTTAAAAGAAAAACAACGGTTGACTTATTGTCGGGTGCAGCTTACAGGCCATTAGTTAACGCGCAAGGTGCTGACTGGGCTAAGTCTGCGATTTTGCTTATGAAGCAGATTTCTAGAGCTAAAAAAACAGCGGTTACGCCTTCAACAAGTATTATTGCAACTATTGTTATGATTGTTGTGATTGCAGCATTGTTTGTAATTGTTGCGATTGTACTTTATAGAAGAAATTATGTGCTAAAGCAAGTTAAACTAGGATTTAGAAAAGCTAAGCGTAGGCACGCATCGCATAAATAAAATTATTTTTTCCAGGAAACACTCAGGAAACATTCAGCTTTATAAGTGATGCTAAACAGTATGGGTAAGAATGTAGAAGCATCTATTGTTGTGGTCGATGACGAACCTTCAATTCGTGAACTTTTGGTTGCATCGTTGCACTTTGCTGGATTTGACGTAGAAACCGCTGCCTCTGGATCGGAAGCAATCGAGGTTATAGAGCGCGTTCATCCAGATCTTATTGTTATGGACGTTATGCTACCAGATATTGATGGGTTTACTGTTACAAGGCGAATCCGCCAAAATGGTGTGGTAGTGCCAGTGCTGTTTCTTACAGCTAGAGATGATACTCAAGATAAGATTATGGGTTTAACAGTTGGTGGAGATGACTACGTTACAAAACCTTTTAGCCTAGAAGAAGTAGTTGCTAGAATTCGTGCGATTTTGCGCAGAACTCAAGAGCCAGAAGAAGACACCCCTGTTGTGCGCGTTGCAGATTTAGAGATTAATGAGGACTCGCACGATGTTTCTAGAGCTGGAGTTCCAATCGAGCTAAGTCCTACGGAATACAAGCTTTTGCATTACTTAATGGATAACGAAGGCAGAGTGTTGTCTAAAAGTCAGATTCTTAATCACGTTTGGCAATACGATTGGGGTGGAGACGCAGCAATCGTTGAATCCTATATTTCTTATCTTAGAAAGAAAATCGACGGTATTGAGATTAAGAATGACGATGGCTCTATAGAGAAAGTTGTTCCACTTATTGAAACTAAGCGTGGAATTGGTTACATGATTCGCGTACCAAAGGCGGGTCAAGCCTGATTATGAATAGTGGCAAGTCTGCGGAAGTCGCTATTTATAATCCAGAAGTTGCTAATGCAAATGCGGATTATAAAAGCAAAAACAATAATCCTAATAAAAAGCATAAAGCAGCAAAATGGATACGTAAACATCTAGATGCAATACCGTTAAGCACTCGATTAGTGGCATGTACGCTTGTAGTTTTAACTATTGCAGCATTTTGCATATCATTGTCGATTAGGCAATTAGTTGGAAGCTATTTGCTAGATAAAACCGATGCTCAGTTGGCAGATCAAGCCCAGCTTATTTACGACAATATTGATTTGCTTAGAAAAAAGGATTCAAAAGATCCAACTGTTGGTCCAAATGACTATTTCTTGCAAATTCGAGACACTAATAACAAAATTATTACAACGCCTTTGGTTCCTCCGCTTAAAGGAGACGTTGTTTCTATGCCAACGCTGCCAGAAGATGGAGAAATCAACAGCGTTGTTATAAAAAGAAAGCCGTTTACATCTCCTGCTGTTGTTCATGGCGACCTTAAAAGCGTTGATGAAGCAACTGCAAAGGTTGCTCAGTCGCCGTGGCGCGTACTAGTTCTTACATGGGGTAATCGCAGTGGTTACAACTCCGAAATGCGCGTTAGAGGTTACGTTTATATAGCGCTTTCTCTAAGCGACCAAATGGATACTCTAAATACTCTTACGCGCTATTGTTTAATGGTTAGTATAACTGTTATTTTGCTTGGTGCAGTTTTGTCTGCTTTGATTATTCAATCAACTCTTGTTCCGCTAAAAAGAATAGAAAAAACAGCTTCTAAAATTGCTTCTGGAGATTTAAGCAGACGAGTTCCTTCTGCTCCAGAAAACACGGAAGTTGGGTCTTTGGCAGCAAGCTTAAATTCAATGCTTTCTAGAATTGAGCAAGGCTTTAACGATCAAGAAGCAATGACAGAAAAAATGAAACGTTTTGTTTCGGACGCAAGTCACGAGCTTAGAACGCCTTTAGCTGCGATTCACGGTTATGCAGAATTGTATTACATGTGGAGAGGTGTTGCTGGCCAGCAAGATAAGGCTGATGATTCCATTGCTCACATTAAGGCTTCTAGCGAAAGAATGACGGAGCTTGTTGAAGATTTGCTTTCGCTAGCGCGATTCGACGAGGGGCGAGGAATCAATGTTTCTCAAACTGTTAATGTAACTCCAATTCTTAAAGATGCTGCTAATGATTTGCGCGCGCTTGATCAAGTTAGAGTTGTGCAGCAAGGAACATTGTATTTAGCAGACGACTTAAAGCTAATGGATTGCTCTAAGCCTACAAATTGTAATCTTGATAGAAAGTTTATTTTTACTTCAGGCTCGCTTCCTAACGTTACTATAAAGGGCGATGGAGCAAGGTTGCGTCAAGTTCTTACTAATATTGTTGGCAACATTCATCGTTATACTCCAAGTGATTCTCCTGTAGAAATCGGAATGGGAATTTTTAAAGCTTCGATTACTCCAGAAGCTTTGCAAAAAATGAGCTCTGTTTCTAAGTCTCTTAAGGACTTTTTGGAAGCTGCAGAAGTTAGCCAATCAACAGGTGCTGGCAGTTCTTATGTTGTTATAAGGGTTGTTGATCACGGCCCTGGAGTTCCAGAAGAATCGCTGCCTCATATTTTTGAGCGTTTCTATATTGCTGATCCTTCTAGAGCTAGAGAAAAAGGCGGTACAGGCTTAGGCATGTCTATTGCACAATCTGTTGTTAAAGCTCATCGCGGTTTGATTTGCGCAACAACGTCTTGTGCGTATAGAACTAGCCAAGATGATTTTGCTACAGATATTTCTGCAGACATAACAATGAATGGAGATGAATCTTTGGATTCTAAGCCTCACGGTTTAACTCTTACAGTTGTGTTGCCAAAAGTTATTATTGACGATAATAGTGATAATAACGATAATAACGATAATAACGATAATAACGATAATAACGATAATAACGATAATAACGATAATGCGAGCAAAGAAAGTAATGTAGATAAATCGAATAAAATGCTTACAAGTGGCTCTATTAGTGATGTTGAAAACAAGAAGATTGCTTAGATTATTTAGGTTGTTCTAGATTCATGCGCTACAATTAAAAAAGTGTGAATCTGTAGAGTTATATGGATGTAGTAGAATTGATGATTCGCATAAAGTTTAGTGAATTTGAGTGAGGTGTGTTATGCCCAACGGGCGTGTTCGTTGGTATGATTCCCAAAAGGGATATGGCTTTATAGTAGATGAAGATGGCAAGGATGTATTTTTGCCTTCTTCTGCGTTGCCATCGTCAATAAAGGAATTGCGTAAAGGTATGCGTGTGGAATTTTCTGTTATAGAAGGGCGCAAAGGCCCGCAAGCAATGGGACTTACACTCGTAGCTTCTGCTCCTTCGCTTGTAAAAGCTACAAGGCCAAAAGCAGAAGATATGGCTGCAATCGTAGAAGACCTTATTAAGCTTTTGGACTCTGCTGGCAACGGCTTGCGCAGACGCCATTATCCATCTAGTGCAGAATCTAAAAAGCTTGCTCATTTGTTGCGTGCTGTAGCAGATAATTTTGACGTACAAGATTAATAGTTAACAGGATTTTTTATGGAAGATGAAGTAATAAATCCGCAGGAGCTTGCTTATGAAGTTGCTGTGGAAACTTCGGAGCGCAAAAACGCTGTAGGCGATTTTGTAGGCAAAACGAATCTTGGTAGTAATGTTACTGATTTCCGTTTTGCTTGCACTATGCTTGGCTATGAAGGCTGGCAATGGTCGGTAACGCTGTATCATGATGAAGATGCTGGTCGTTGGACTGTTAACGAGTCTAGTCTTGCTCCAACTGAAGATTCGTTACTTCCTCCTCCTTGGGTTCCTTGGAAAGATAGACTTAGGCCTACGGATCTTTCGGTTATGGATTCAATCGGCACTGCAGAAGATGACTCCAGGCTTGAAGATGGAGTTAAGCTTGATGGTATTCAAGAAAATAATGCATCTGAAGATGGTTCGCAATGCGCTAAAGATAGTGAAAACACTAATAACGATGCAAATAGCGAAAATAGCGAAAATAGCGCGGATAGTTCAGATAGTTCGGATAGCAAAAGCGCATATAATGCAGATAACGCAAGTGCAGAAGATGATGAAAATCTTGAGAATGGGGAGTCAAAAGAAGATTTTGAAGATGCTGTTGAAACTTTCCGCTTAACTCGAAAAAGAGTTATGACTGCTCAGGCTATAGCTCAAACTGCAAAAAGATGGTATGCGGGTCAACATGGACCAAAGTCGCTTTCTACTAAGATTGCGGATGGAAAAGCTTGCTCGTCATGTGGATTTATGATTCCTCTTGCAGGAAGTCTTGGAAACATGTTTGGAGTTTGCGCAAATATGTGGAGCCCAGACGATGGGCGAGTAGTTGCGCTTGATCATGGATGCGGAGAACATTCCGAAATAGCGCCTCCTGAGCCATCGCAGCTTTGGGTTCAATCAGAGCCTGCTTACGACGACTATCACATTGAGATTGTTCCTCAAACGCCTAGAGAAGAACGTGCTGATGTTGAGCTTATAGAAGAAGCGATTGAAGATAGCAAAGAAAATCGCAAGTCAAGGCGTAAGCGCGTTTTGGATGAAAATAATCAAGATAGTAAAGAGCATGATGACGATGGTTTGCGCAATGAGGGTGAAGATATTGCAAATAATAATAGTGGTTTGCAATATGAAGATGTTGCAGAATCAAAAAGCAGTGCACAAATCGTAGATAATGCAGAATCTGAAGATAATTTTGACTCAAATAATAATCCGCAACCAAACGATTAGTCCCACGGATTCTATAGAGAGCATTGCTCTAGAGTCATGGCAACTCGTTACCATGGAACAAGGATAAAAACGGAAGGCAATTATGTTTGAACGGTTTACTGACCGCGCTCGGCGTGTTATTGTGCTAGCGCAAGAAGAAGCGCGCGCTCTTCAGCATAACTACATTGGTACGGAGCATATTCTTTTAGGCCTTATTAGAGAAGGCGAAGGAATAGCAGCGAAAGCTTTGAGCGCAAAAGGCGTAGATTTAGACGGTACTCGCAAACAAGTAAAAGAGATGATTGGCACGGGCACTGTTTCGCCTAATGGCCACATACCTTTTACTCCGCATGCTAAGCAGGTGCTTGAGCTTAGTTTGCGTGAAGCTTTGCAACTTGGTCATAGTTATATTGGTACTGAGCATATTCTTTTAGGCCTTATTAGAGAAGGCGAAGGCGTTGGAACGCAAGTGCTTATTAAAATGGAGGTTGATTTAGGAGATCTTCGTAGCACGGCAATGGATTTGATTCGTGGCAATTCTGGCATTCCAGCAGACGGTCAAGGTGCCGATCTTGCAAATGCTGGTGGAGTTCAAGATAAACGCAATCAGTCTGGTTCTGCTCTTTTAGATCAGTTTGGAAGAAATCTTACTAACGAAGCTCAACAAGGCAAGCTTGACCCTGTTATTGGACGCTCTAAAGAAATTGAGCGTGTTATGGTTGTGCTTTCTCGTAGAACAAAGAATAATCCTGTTCTTATTGGCGAGCCAGGCGTTGGTAAAACAGCTGTTGTAGAAGGTCTTGCACAAAAGATTGTTGCTGGAGATGTTCCAGAAACTTTAAAGGGTAAGCAAGTTTATTCTCTTGATCTTGGCTCAATGGTTGCAGGCTCTCGTTACCGTGGTGATTTTGAAGAGCGCTTAAAGAAGGTGCTTAAAGAGATTAAGACTCGCGGAGATATTGTTCTATTTATTGACGAGATTCACACTATTGTTGGCGCGGGTGCTGCTGATGGCGCTTTGGGCGCTTCAGATATGCTTAAGCCTATGCTTGCGCGCGGCGAGATGCAAACGATTGGCGCTACAACTACAGATGAATATAGAAAGTATATTGAAAAGGATGCGGCTTTGGAACGCAGATTCCAGCCAATTCAGGTTCAAGAGCCTTCTATTGCAGAGACAATTGAAATTCTAAAGGGCTTGCGCGCGCGTTACGAGAATCATCATCATGTAACCATTACGGATGGTGCTTTGCAATCTGCAGCAGAAATGTCTGCTCGATACATTCAAGATCGCAATTTGCCAGATAAGGCGATTGACTTGATTGACGAAGCTGGTGCTCGATTGCGAATTAAGCGCTTAACAGAGCCTTCAGAGCTTAAAGAACTTGATTCTAAGATTTCTAAGCTTTCCGATAAAAAAGACGAAGCTATTAAGAATCAAGATTTTGAAAAAGCTGCCGACTTGCGAGATGAGCAAGAGAAGCTTGAAGAAGATCGTAAGATTAAAGAGCAAGCTTGGCGCGAAGGCGAATCCAATGTGAATATGGTTGTAGACGAAGATGTGATTGCATCTGTTGTTTCTAATACAACTGGTATTCCTGTTGTTAAGCTCACGCAAGCAGAGTCTAAAAAGCTGCTTGGCATGGAAGCAGAACTGCATAAGCGCATTATTGGTCAAGATGAGGCTGTTTGTGCGCTTTCTCGCTCGATTCGTCGTGCTCGAGTGGGCTTGAAGGATCCAAAGCGTCCTGCTGGCTCGTTTATTTTTGCTGGCCCTACTGGTGTTGGTAAAACGGAGCTTGCTAAGACTTTGGCTCAGTTCTTGTTTGACGACGACGATGCGCTTATTCGCGTAGATATGTCGGAGTTTGCAGAAAAGTATGCAGCTTCGCGTCTTTTTGGCGCTCCTCCAGGATATGTTGGCTACGAGGAAGGTGGCGAGCTTACGGAGAAGGTTCGCAGAAAGCCATTCTCTGTGGTTTTGTTCGACGAGATTGAGAAGGCGCATCCAGATATTTTCAACACATTGTTGCAAGTTTTGGATGATGGCCACTTAACAGATGGTCAAGGCCGAAAAGTTGATTTTAAGAACACTATTATTATCTTGACTACGAATCTTGGTACTCGAGATATTGCTAAGGCAGCAAACACAGGATTTAGCCTTGGTAATAACGCGGATGCTTCTTATCAGCGTATGAAGGATCAAGTTAATTCCGAGCTTAAGCGTCAATTCCGCCCAGAGTTCCTTAACCGTTTAGACGATACTATTGTGTTCCGTCAGCTTACTGAGCCAGAGGTTCGTCAAATTGTTGACTTAGATGTTAAGCGTTTGAACGACCGCTTGTTTGAGCGTCATATGGCTTTGGAGCTTACAGATGAAGCTAAGAATCTTCTTGCACAAAAGGGCTTTGACCCGCTTCTTGGAGCAAGGCCATTGCGTAGAGTTATTCAGCGAGACATCGAGGATGCTATTAGCGAGAAGATTTTGCTTGGCGATTTAACAGACGGCGAATGCGTTGAGGTGGATGCCGAAGGCGAAGGGTTGCTTGGAGAATTTATTTTCCGCGGTAAGAAGTTTGATTCCGCATGCAGCGACTCTAAGTCGGCAGAATCCACTGATTCCAATGATTCTTCCGAATCAACCGAGTCAGCTAAATCAGCCGAATCTGATTCCGCTTCAAAAGTTGAATCGGAGTCTTAGTTGCACAATTAAGATTTCTATTAAAACTCTTAATGAACTTAATCTCCGTTAATATGCAAGCTATAGCACGCAAATTAACGGAGATTTTTTTGATTTGCGTCTTTCTTAAGTGTTTTTAGCATTTCTAAAATTTGCTTAGGATTAGTTTCTGGCAAATAGGAGCTTGTAACAGCTAGCGATATTTGCGCAAGCTTTGCAGAATCCAAATAGCATATGTACACAGGACTATTGGTTGGTTGGAACTTTTTCTTAAAGAAGTACAACGACTTAAATCCGTATGCTGGTTCCAAAATGTCGGACATCATCTCTAGAGCATGAACAATAATCTCGTTAGATTCATGGTGATTTACGTCATTTCGTGCATGTTCTACGCCATCATTATCATTATTTTCTATATCGTCATTGTTATTAACAGTGTTCGCTCCATTTTGCAAAGAAGTTGAAGTACTAGAATCGTTTGAGTCGCAAATATCTGTTATTCCAGCAAGAGGAGCAGCAGAAAGACTCATAAATTCCACAGCAGATTCTGGATTCTCAAGTCCTTCATCTCTTAAGCGTTCCGCCATTCTTGCAATAAGCAATTCCATAATTCCATTAGGACTATCCGTACGGTGCCTCATAAAATCAAGAGTCCACCCTATTACGCGATTGTTGCTATAAGTAGGCATCCAGCTCGTAACGCCAAGAACCTTGCCGTTATTGTCAATTGCATACAAAATTTTCACTCGAGGATCGTGCAATTCTTCTAATCCGCCAAGAGTAAACTTCATCTCTGGAAGAGATTTAAGCTCTGCCCACTCTTCCGAAATCTCAATAATCTGTTGTTGAATTTCCCACGGAGCATCGTTGTATGTGCTAAGAACATCTGTTATTCCATCGCGTTTTGCTTTGTTTATAGCGGTACGAATATCTTGCCACTTTTTTCCACGAGTTTGCCATTCTTTAGGGTAAACAAGCATATCGCTTCCAACTTTAATAGACATAAAACCAAGAGATTCTAGGTTTTTGCGGTCTTCCTCATGCACAGCGTAGAAAGCTGGAGACCAAGAGTTTTGCTCGCAAAGTTGAATAAACGCTTTCAAATCATTCTTATATTCTGTTTTATCTCCAAAAGGTCCTGTTAATGTTAAAGCAATTCCATACTTAAGCCTATATGCTATTGCTGAGCGTTCTGTGTTAGAGAACCAATAGTGATTGTCTGGCCAAGTAGTCATAAAGCTCATTGTGTCTCCGCCAAAATGAACTAATTGACTTGCTTTTTTACGATCTTCTTCGTTAATTGTAACTTTGTTCTTAAACCACATAAGGCAAACAACGAAAAGAACAATCCAAAGAAGCACTCCAACGCATTGAGTAATAGCAGAAGCAAGTGGAGTTAATGGCATAAGCATTGCGTTAGATCTTGTTCCAAATCCCATAGGCATCCAACGTCCTGGGAGGTCACGGAGTAAATGATGCAAATCTGCTGTAGGCTTAAACTCATTTGGAGCAATTAATCCAAAGCAAACATATCCTATTCCAGTAGAAAATAGTGCAAGAACAATTGCAACTAATCCAATTCTGCGTTCAAACTTATCGCTATGATTTGGAAAATGCTTTATGTTTATAAACAATAGTATTGCGATTAATAGTGGAGGCAGAGCAGTGAGCATAAACGCTATAGAAGTTGCATTATTCTTGTGGAAAATCATAGCTTGCTTAGCTGCGATTAATGGCAAAATCGCAAAATACATAGTTGCATAAACTGCAGTAAGTCCATTAATTGTTATAGCCGCATATGCTGCAAGCCTTCTTCCGCGTAAAAGTCCCCAAGCTATAATCATTAAAGTAACAATAGGCAAAAGAATACGAATCCAAAGACCGCCAATTGTTGCGTGTTGCAATCCAGAATGAAGCAAACAGCTGCTAGAACTATAGTTCGATATGCATCTTGCAAGCCAAGGTTTTGTGCCCATTTGTGGAGACATAAACAAGCCTAGAGTTGTTAGTATTCCAGCATGTGATTTTGAAGATAGAGCAAGAACAGGGCCTAGTGCCATAATAAGTTGTGCTATTGAAAAAAGACGCCTAATTTCGTAGTCTGTTCCATGCCACCAACTTGCGCTTTTAGTAGTATTAGTTTTGATGTTCTTGTTCATTAAATTGCCAATAATATGGCCACAAATCGCTGCAAAAATCGTGCAATAATCCCCAGGATTTCCACTATAAAGAAGCATTGCAGACGTTATTGAATAGCCTAAAACAAGCATTCGTCTACGCCACAAGATTGATTCGCATGTTGCTGCAGACATAAACGCGCCAACAAAAAGAGTAAAAGGCGAAAGTCTAATTGGTATTCTAGTAATCCAATGCATATTGCGAATAATCGCAGAAAGATTGCCAACTAGTGTTAGTCCTAGCAAAGTTCCAATAAGCGTGCTAGATACAGAAACAAAAAGCAAACGCATTTTTCCAATTCTTGTTTCTGCTAATCCGATTAAAACCAAAGAAAGAATAGCGTTAACAGCTAAAGACGGAAAACTGTTTACAAGGAAAAGCGAGTGGAACAGTTTAAGCAAAAGTTGAGGAACGTTTCTATGACCAAAAAGGAATGGGGAGCCAATTTTTGGCTTATGGTACGAGAAAAACTGTGCAAGAGTAGCGTTTGTACCGTAAGTGTAAATGTGCATTACGGTACGGAAAATCCAATGTAAAAGGTTTATAAGCAAAAATACAAGAGTGATTTTTACTGCAAGAACTCGCTGAGACAGCCAGATTCTAACATCATTACTTAGTATAGATAAATGATGTTTTGCTGTTGACTTGTGATTTTTTGATAAAAAGTTTGGCATGTTTATCGCCTCACCTTCTGATTAACAACCACTTGAATATTACTATAAGAGCTTAAATCTGGATTATGCTTTGCTATTCCAGCGTCTTTACAAAGATGATCAATAGCAACCTTTAATCCGCTTTGAACCGTATGCCAATCGTGGCCTGAGCCTTTAGAAATCATTGTTATAACGCTTATTCCAGCTTTGTGTGCTGCCACAGCAATAGTGGATTGGTTTATTTGTGATTTTGGATCCCATGCTCCTGCTATTGAATAATAATTTTGATTTAATGGAGCGTTTTTTCTCATTATGTTTGCTGGAATATGTTTTTCGTATTCCTTGCGATTCCCGTTAAAATAGCGGTTTATTGTTTCGTTTTTATTCTTGTAAGTTGGCTCTAATTCTCCGCCAGCAGAATACATGTTTCCAAATAACTTTGGATATGCTGGAACTATTTGAGTTGCGCAAGTTCCACCTTGAGAAAATCCTCCCATAAGCCAAAGTGCTGGATTTGTGCTTGCAGGAAGATTTTTGCGAATCCAGCTAACAACATCTTTAGTTAGGTACGTTTGAGCATTCCCATAAACCTTTGTGTTTGCGCAAAGTGAATTGTGCGTTGAAGTGCCATTTTGGTCTGGGGAAACAACAATCGGAGCTAAACCATTGTGTTTTTTAGCGTAAGCATCTAAAGTGTTCACTATTTCGCTTGCAGCAAATAGTCTATTAGGGCTTCCTGGCTGTCCAGAAAGAAGAACCATTACAGGAAGTTTTGGAGCAAATTTTGTTAGCGCAGCTGGAGGAAGATACACATTTGCGATTCTAGCGCGGAAGTTTGATTGCGTTGCAGGAATTCTAACAGAGCGGCTAATGCCTTTGGATGGCATTTTAGGCAGTTTTTTCTGATCTGCTAGTGAGTTCCAATCTTTAATCTCCATAATGGCATTGTGTTTATTATGCTCTTCTAGCTTTGGGTAATTTCCTAATCCAAAAACAGATCCAATAGTTGTGTATTCTCCGTAAATCATATTTACGCGAATCATTGTTGCTAAAACAAATAAGATAATCGAAAAAATAGCGAAAGCTCTTCTGCATCCTTTAGAAATTATTGCAGCACTTAGAGCAAAGCCTACGGCAGCAAATCCTCCTGCAATCGAAAAAATCACAAGCCATCCAAGACTTACGCCAAACACAAGAAAAACGTCGGATATTAGCCAAGTTATGAATCCAAAAATAATGGCAAATAAAAATGCTGAGCCTAATTGAGTTAAGAGTTTTGAAAAATACTTAGACTTTTTAGGTTTTGTAATTAAAAGAACAGCTAAGCATAATCCAGATATTGCGAATATGCTTATAGGTAGAATGCCGTGCATTAAGTTAATTGTGGCAATAAATTGCTTCATTCTTACTGTTCCTTAAAACCTCGCTAGATTGAAGATAACAAACACAACCATTGCAAATATAGTATATAATCCTTAAAATTTTCTATATTTTGTCATCTATTATAATGATAAATGCTATAGAACATATTACAATACATCAAAAGTATGAATATGCATAGTTTTATACGGTTGTTTTGTATGACGATAGCGATACTTAAGATATATGTGTAAATGGATGCGTACACATACATGCGTTAAGAACGTAATAAACGTAATATGCATTAAACATTAGGCGTAAATCAGAAGGGTGCAAAATTGCCATTAAGCAATTCTCTTACAATTTTTAAGCAATTTGAGCGTTTTAAGATTAGGTTTGCTCGTTGGACGTACTCCGTTATGTTTGTTGCTTTTTGCGCAATAATGGTTATGATTGTGCAGCTTTCTGTACAGCGTTCTGGTCGAGTAGAAATGACTTCATCACTTTCGGCAAGCGCTTGGAACATAATCTCAAAAATGTGGCTTAAGCTTAATTTTGTTTTTGTGCTTAATCTTCTTATTCTTGCGTTGATTTATGGTATTTTGCTAATAATCATAAATCGTTTTTGGATTACGTCTGCTATTTTGATTAGCGCATCTATAATTGTTTCTGTTATTGAATATATGAAAGTGAATGTTCGATACGAAACGATTCTTCCAGCTGACTTAAACTTTTTAAAAAGTAATACTGGAAATATCGCATCTTTTCTTCCAGACAACGCAAATGCTGTTATTTTTAGCTCTATTGTTGCTGTTCTAATAACTTGGGTTATTGCGCTTTTATTGCATGTTCTAGATGTTAATCATGGAAAAATTGTTATTATTTCAAATTTAAGAACTTCGATTTTGGTTCGTGTTGTAACTTTAATAGCATTATTAGCGACTTTTGGATGGTATATTTGCACAGTTGGAACTGTTGATTCTAGCGCAAACAATTTTGCTAAGTTTATGGGAGACACGCCATCAATGTGGGACTCCGTTTACGACGCTCAAAGAAACGGCGCATTAGTGGCATTTTTAAGGCAAGTAAACCCAAAGGTTATGGATAAGCCTGCGGATTACAGTGAGCGAACTATGAGCGCTTTGCTAGAAAAATACAATAATGAAGCAAAGAAAATAAACGCTTCTAGAAAATCAAAAATCTCCGATAATACTGTTGTTTATGTGCTTTCGGAATCATTCTCTAATCCAATAAGAGTTCCTGGATTGCAACTAAATAAGAATCCAATGCCGTTTATAAGTTCTGTGAAAGAGAAAACGGATAGTGGATTAATGCTTTCTTCTGGCTACGGCGGAGGAACTGCAAACCTTGAATACATGTCTCTTACGGGATTGAGCATGGTGAACTTTAACTCATCTCTTACAAGCCCGTATCAGCAACTTGTTCCAAATTCTTCTTGGACTCCTACAATTAACAGGTATTGGGGGAGTGAATCTAATTCCATAGCATTCCACCCGTATGAGCCGAGTATGTACTTGCGCTCAACAAACTATAAGAAGTTTGGTTTTAGTAAGTTCTACTCGCTAGAAGCTCCTAATGTTATTGCGCACAAAAATATGCTTGATAAATCGCCTTATGTTTGCGACGAGTCTGCGTATAAAAGCGCGTTTGAAAAAATCGCTTCTGGTAAAAATAACCAATTTGTGCAAATAGTCACAATGCAAAATCATATGCCATTTAGGAATTGGTATAAGAACAATGATTTTAAGGCTAGTTCAAAGCCTGGCTCGCCAAAGCTTGGAAGCTCGGAAATATCTTCGATTGAAACATACGCTAAGGGAGTGAATTACACCGATAAAGCAACTCAAGCGTTCTTAAATGATTTAGATTCTATAAATAAGCCAGTGACTGTTGTATTTTATGGTGATCATCTTCCTGGAATATATAGTACTGCTAGCGACGATGAGAATAATTCTCTAGATTTGCATTTAACGGATTATTTTATTTGGTCAAATAAAAAAGCTAGAGAAAATAAGCAAAAAGAAGATAATTCTAGTGATAATAATGCTAGAAATAATAATGCTAATAAGAATAAAGTCAAAGATTCTTATTCTTCGCCAAACTTCTTTATATCTCAAGTGGCATCTCACACAAATTCTAAAGTTTCGCCATATCTTGCATTCCTTACAAGATTGCACGAAAAGATTAGTGCAATGGAGCCTCCTGTTGTAAATAAGATTCAAGGTTGGGATAGGATCCCGCAAGGTCAGTCCATCTATTTGAATCCAAATGGAAAGCCAATGATTGCTAGTAGTATGAACAAAGAAACTAAGCAATTATTGCATGATTACCGTTTGATTCAATATGATATTACAGCTGGAAAGCATTATCTTAAAAACACAAACTTTCTTGGTTTTTAATTTTTCAATGCTTTAAGTGCTTTAGACGCAATGTCGTGCCTATAAAACATGTTAGAAAGATTAAGATTGTCTAATATGCTATAGGCTTTTGATTGAGCATCTTTAACATTTTTGCCATTTACTTGCAAAAGTGCCACTCTTCCAGAAGACGTTACAAGATTATTGTTTTCGTCTAATTTAACACCGGAATAGTAAACATTTTGATCTGCACTATTAAGAGTGATTTGTGGCAGAGGTGTTCCTGTAACAATCTTTCCAGGGTAGCCTTTGCTTGCTAACACAACGCCGAGAGTTATGCCATTTTTAGCCCAAGTAAATGTTGGCTCTTTGCCATGCAAGATGTTAAAAATGGCTTCGCCAAAGTCGCTAGTAAGTCTTGGAAGAACAACCTCTGTTTCTGGGTCTCCAAAACGAGCGTTAAATTCTATGACTTTTGCGCCATGCGATGTGTTAATCAATCCAGCGTACAAAACTCCTGTAAAAGGCGTGCCTTCGCTTGCAAGAGCTTGCAAAGTTGGGCGTACGATTTTATTAATCGCTTGTTTTACAACGTCATCGCTAATTTGTGGAACAGGGCTATAAGCTCCCATGCCGCCTGTGTTTGGGCCAGTATCGCCATCATGAGCGCGCTTGTGATCTTGAGAAATTGGCATAACCCAAAAATCTGTTCCGTTAGCAAAACTCATTAATGAGAATTCTTCGCCTTCTAAAAACTCTTCTATAACTACTTTTGCTCCAGCTTTGCCAAAACGATGGTCTATAAAAATATCGTCTAAAGCTGCGATCGCCTCATCAACGCTAGTGGCAACTGTTACGCCTTTTCCAGCAGCCAAGCCGTCTGCTTTAATAACAATAGGAGCGCCTTGATTTTTAACGTACTCGATCGCTGGTTCTAGCTCGCTAAATGTTTGGTAGGCGGCTGTTGGAATATTATGCCTTTGCATAAGTTGCTTTGCAAAATCCTTAGATCCTTCAATTTGAGCAGCCGCCTTGTTTGGGCCAAATGCTGGGATTCCATTAGCTTCAAAATCGTCAACAATGCCATTCATAAGAGGCACTTCGGGGCCAATAAAAGCAAAGTCGTAGTTGTTGTTCTTAACAAATTCGATTAAAGCGTTGTGATCCGATTTGCTAATGTTTTCAATTTTGATTCCGCTTTTAATCATGCCTGGGTTTCCAGGAGCAACTGTGACTTCGCTAACGCTTTTACTTGCTAAAAATGCAACTGCGATTGCGTGTTCTCGTGCGCCTGAGCCTACAACTAAAACTTTCATCTTTAATCCTTTATGCTTTAAGATTTTGTGAATTATAACAACTCAACTGCAACGTTTTCGCGTTTAATCATTTTGCCAATAACATACGCTTGTTCATTATTGTTTTTAAGGATTTGCATAGCTTCGTCGGCTTTATTTGCATCAATTGCTAATACCATTCCGATTCCCATGTTAAAAACGTTGAACATTTCTGAGTGGTCTACTTTACCCGACTTTTCAATAAGGTTGAAAATTGCAGGAACTTGCCACTTTTTTGTGTCGATTTGTGCTGCAAGATTATTTGCAAACATTCTTGGAATGTTTTCTATAAATCCGCCGCCTGTAATATGAGCTACGCCTTTAATAAGATGATTAGCAAAAAGCGGTTTTAATGATTTAACGTAGATTTTTGTAGGCTCTAAAAGAACTTCGCCAATAGATTTGCCACACAATTCTTCTGGTTTACTATTTACGTTGTAATTAGCTACATCAAAAAGTGCTTTTCTAACAAGTGAGAATCCGTTTGAGTGCACTCCCGAAGATGCAAGTCCTATAAGAGTGTCTCCAGCTTGTATTTTGCTTCCGTCAACAATGTTTTCTCTTTCTGCAACTCCTACAGCAAACCCCGCAAGATCGTACTCACTTTGATCGTACATTCCTGGCATTTCTGCAGTCTCTCCGCCAATTAATGCTGCTTCTGATTGCACGCATCCGTCTGCAACGCCAGAAACAACTTGCTCAAGTATTTCTGGATTGTTTTTTCCGCAAGCAATGTAATCAAGGAAGAACAGAGGCTGTGCGCCTTGAGCTGCAATATCGTTTACGCACATAGCAACGCAATCAATGCCAATCGTATTATGCTTTTGCATCATTTGCGCAATCATAAGCTTTGTGCCAACTCCGTCTGTTCCAGAAATTAGCACTGGGTCTTTGTATCCAAGGCTTGCTAAATCAAATAGGCCTCCAAAACCGCCAATTCCGCCCATAACGCCTGGTCTTTTTGTACGATTTACGTGGGATTTTATTCTTCGCACAACCTCGTAGCCAGCTTCTACGCTAACGCCAGCTTGTTCATATGCGTTTGGCATTTAAGAATCCTTTCATGTTTGTTTTAAGTGTTTAGTCGAAGTTTAGTCGTAGTTTAATCGTAGTTTAGTCGTAGTTTAATCGCAGTTTTTAGTCGCAAAATTGTATTTACTATTCTTTTTAATATTCTCTAAAACTTCCTTGTCTTCTTTAGAAAGCGAAGCTAAGAATTCATCTCGGTAGTCGTCTAAAGCAGTAGGGTAGTCGCCATTAAAATACGCTACGCATAATCCTCCGTACGGAGCAGGCTTATTTAACCCAATAGACTCAACAAGACCGTCTAAAGATAAGAATGCTAAAGAGTCAGCGCCAATATACTCGCGAATTTGCTCAACGGAATGTTTAGCTGCAATAAGCTCTTTAGTAGTTTGAATATCGATTCCGTAGAAGCACGGGTATTTAAGAGGAGGTGAAGAGATTCGCATATGAACCTCTTTAGCGCCAGCTTCTCTAAGAAGACGAACAATCCTCTTAGACGTTGTTCCGCGAACGATTGAATCGTCAATAACAATTACGCGCTTTCCCTTAACAACACCTCTAACAGCCGAAAGCTTCATGCGAACGCCTTGTTCTCTAAGCTCTTGCGTTGGCTGAATAAAAGTGCGCGCAACGTATTGATTTTTAATCAAACCCATCTCGTTAGGGATTCCGCTTGTTTCGGCGTATCCTGCAGCTGCAGAAAGCGAAGAATTAGGCACACCAATCACCATATCTGCGTTTACAGGAGACTCTTTAGCTAAGCGTGCTCCCATGCGCTTTCGAGCAGAATGAACATTAATGCCGTAAATATTAGAATCTGGGCGAGCAAAATAGATAAACTCCATTGAGCAAACAGCGTGCTGAATATTCTTTGCATAACGCTCAATCTTGTATCCATCATTATTAATAACGATTATTTCGCCAGGCTCAATGTCTCTAATAAACTCCGCGCTAACAATATCTAAAGCGCAAGTTTCCGATGCAAGAACGTAAGCACCATTACTCATTCTTCCTAGACTAAGAGGCCTAAAACCATTAGGATCCGTTGCTCCAATAAGCGCGTCTTCTGTAAGAAGTAAGTATGCAAAACCGCCATGAACAGTTAACAGCGCATCTTTAAGCTTATCCATAAATGAAGTTTTGTTCGATCTTTTAATAAGATGCATCAAAACTTCTGTGTCGGAGTTAGAGTGGAAAATCGCTCCGCAATCTTCTAGCTTATTTCTAAGAGTTGTGCAATTAGTAAGATTGCCATTATGTCCTAAAGCAACATCTCCATCGTGGAAAGAAAACAGAAAAGGTTGAATGTTCTCAACACTTCCAGATCCAGCAGTAGCGTAGCGAACGTGGCCAATCGCGCTGTTTCCAGTAAGATGCTTCATAATGTCTTCGTTTGCAAAAACTTGAGTTAAAAGACCTAAGTTTCTGTATCCTTTAAGATGGCCATTATCGTTTGCAACTATTCCAGCACCTTCTTGGCCTCTATGTTGCAATGCGTGCAAGCCAAAGTAGGTAAGCCTTGCGGCATCGGAATGACCCCACACTCCAAAAACGCCACATTCTTCGTGAACTCCTTCAAGTTCAGCAGACATTCGCACCCCCTATTGTTTTAAAGTTGTAAATCTTAAGTTGTAAATCGTAAGTTGTAAGTCGTAAATCACAAATTGTGAATCCCCAATCATGACGTAAAGTATTCAACGCCAGAGCTAAAAATGTTTTGTGTTCTAAAATCTGGAATATTTACGTACAAACCGTTACCGCTGCGCTCGCAATGACCCATTTTTCCAAACACTCTTCCATCTGGGCTAGTGATTCCTTCTACAGCCATAAGCGAACCGTTTGGATTTACTTTAAGATTCATGCTTGGAACGCCATTGCTATCAACGTATTGCGTTGCAATTTGGCCGTTTTGTATAAGAGTATCCATAACTTCTGGCAATGCTACGAATCGACCTTCTCCATGAGATATTGCAACACTATGAACATCGCCAACTTTGCAATTTGAAAGCCATGGAGAAAGATTAGAAGCAACGCGAGTTCTAACAATCTTGCTTTGATGCCTTCCAATAGTGTTAAACGTTAAAGTCGGGCATTCTGCATCCATTGGAACAATATCTCCAAATGGAACAAGACCGAGCTTAATAAGAGCCTGGAAGCCGTTGCAAATACCAAGCATTAAGCCATCGCGATTGTTTAGCAAATCACGAACAGAGTCGCTAACTGCAGGGTTTCTAAAGAATGCAGCTATAAACTTTGCAGAACCGTCTGGCTCGTCACCTCCAGAGAAGCCGCCAGGAATCATAACAATTTGGCTTTTATTAATCTCTTTAACAAGCTCTTTTGCGGACTCTACAACATCATCAGCGCTTAAATTATTGATTATAAGCGTTTTGCATTCTGCTCCAGCTTTTTCAAACGCTGCTTGAGTGTCGTATTCGCAATTGTTTCCAGGGAAAACTGGAATGATTACGCGCGGCTTGCTCAATGGCGTTCTTCTATTATATTTCATATGATTTCTAACAGGCTTGCGATTAGTGGAATTTATTTCGCGAACTGCGCTTCCTTTACCTCTATATGGGAAAATGCTCTCTAAAGGACTTTCCCAATCTTCCTGTAAATCATCTAAACTAATGATTTCGTTGCAAGCATAAAGCTTAAATTCATTGCACGTTTGTCCAATAACTTCAACGTTTACAAGATTTTCGCTAACCTTGTTTGCAAAATCATCAACGTTAAAATCTTCATCCACTTCTACAAAGAAAGTTCCATATCTAGACTTAAACAAGTCGTCTGTTTTAACAGAGTCGTTAAGCTTTAACCCAATATGGTTGCCCAAAGTCATCTTAAACAAGCTTTCTGCACTAGCTCCAAAACCTGGAGTGCTAATTGCTAGAGCGCGCTTGTTTGAAGTAAGATTTTCAACAATCCTAATCGCTTCTAAGAAGCTTTGAGCGTTAGGCGTGATTCCGTCTTCTTTATACGTAGGTAGTATTCTTAGGATTTTACTATTGGTTTTTTTGAATTCTGGAGAAACAACATTTCGCGCGTCTCCTGTAGAAACAGCAAACGATATAAGAGTTGGAGGAACGTCAAGATTTTCAAAGCTTCCGCTCATAGAGTCTTTACCGCCGATCGCGCCAACGCCAAAATCAATTTGCGCGCTTAAAGCACCAAGAACTGCTGCAGTAGGCTTTCCCCATCTTTCTGGAACATTTTGCGGTTTGCCAAAATATTCTTGAAGGCTTAAATAAGCGTTTTCGATTGTAAAACCGCTTGCTACAAGTTTTGCTAAAGATTCTACAACCGATATGTACGCTCCCGTAAATTGGTTCTTTTCCATAATGTATGGGTTAAATCCCCAAGACATTGCAGAAGCGGTGTTTGTTTCGCCAAATACTGGGAATTTTGCGACCATTGCTTGTGCTGGAGTGAGCTGGCGGCGGCCGCCAAATGGCATAAGAACGGTTGCGGCTCCAATAGTGGAGTCAAACATTTCGCTAAGGCCTTTGTTTGAGCAGACGTTTATGTTAGAAACAAGATTTTTAATGCGCTCAGCTAAAGACTTTCCAGAGTAAACTCTACTTTCGTCTTGCCACTTTGTAGCATATTTTTTGCCATTTTCAACGTAAATATCTTGTGTTTTTGGAGCGCCATTAGAAGCTAGGAATTCGCGGCTTAGATCAACAATTGTTTTTCCTCGCCAAGTCATTTTCATTCGAGCTTCTTTTGTAACTGTAGCTACAATTTGCGCTTCCAAATTTTCTTGACGCGCGTAGCTCAAAAATTCGTCTGCATCGCTTGCAGAAACATCAACTGCCATTCGCTCTTGAGATTCAGAAATCGCAAGCTCCGTGCCATCAAGACCTTCGTATTTTTTAGACACCTTGTCTAAGTTAATAATCAAGCCATCTGCGATTTCTCCGGTTGCAACGCTTACGCCACCAGCGCCAAAATCGTTGCAACGCTTAATAAGGCGGCATGCGTCTTTGCGTCTAAAAAGTCTTTGCAACTTTCGTTCAATAGGTGCATTTCCTTTTTGAACTTCCGCTCCGCACTCTTCAATGCTGTCTGCGTCTTGCGCTTTAGAAGCACCTGTTGCTCCGCCAATTCCGTCTCTTCCAGTTCTGCCGCCTAGAAGAATAATCACGTCTCCTGGCTCAGGTGTTTCTCTTCTAACGTGGTCTGCTGGGGTAGCTGCTACAACCGCTCCAACTTCCATTCGTTTTGCAACATATCCTGGGTGGTAAATCTCGTGTACTTCGCCTGTAGCTAATCCAATTTGATTTCCGTAAGACGAGTAGCCTGCAGCTGCCGACGTTACAATTTTTCGTTGAGATAGTTTTCCTTCTAAAGTTTCGCTAATAGGAGTTCTAGGGTCGGCTGCTCCAGTTACGCGCATTGCTTGATATACGTAGGAGCGTCCCGAAAGAGGGTCTCGAATGCAACCGCCAATGCAAGTTGCAGCGCCGCCAAAAGGTTCGATTTCTGTAGGATGATTATGCGTTTCGTTTTTGAACAAAAACAGCCAGTCTTCATCGTGCCCATTAACGTCAACTTTTACTTTTACTGTGCACGCGTTGATTTCTTCGGATTCGTCTAAGTTTTTAAGCTTTCCTGTATGCTTCAAATATTTTGCGCCAATAGTTGCCATGTCCATAAGGCAAATCGGCTTATTTGTGCGCTTAAGCTCTTCTCGTAGTTTAAGATAACGATTAAATGCATCTTTTACTTGCTCGTCATCTATTTGAACGTTTTCAAAATGCGTTCCAAAAGTAGTATGGCGGCAATGGTCGGACCAATACGTGTCTATTACTTTTATTTCTGTAATAGTTGGATTGCGATTTTCGCTTCTAAAATAGTCTTGGCAGAATTTAGCATCAGCCAAGTCCATTGCTAGCGCGCGATCTTCAATGAATTTTTGCAAGCCGTTGGAATCTAAATCGTTAAATCCGTCTAATACTTCTACGTTTGCTGGAACAATCGCCTCACTTTTAAGCGTATCGACACTATCTAGCGATGCTTCGCGAGCTTCTACTGGATTAATAACGTAGTGTTTAATTGAGTCAATGTCTTCTTTAGACAAATTGCCATTAAAAGCAAGAATTTGAGCAGTTCTAACTTTAGGGCATTCTCCCTGACTAATCATTTGTACGCATTCGCTTGCGGATTGCGCGCGCTGATCAAATTGGCCAGGAAGGAATTCTATAGCAACAACATGCTCATTTGTGCTAATAGGCAAGTAGTCGTAAGTGTTGTCTACTGTAGGCTCGCTAAGAACCGTTTTAACAGCAGTGTTAAAAAGATCTTTAGATATTCCTTCTACATCATACCTGTTTATTATGCGCGTTGATTTTAGAGAATCAATACCAAGAATCTCTTTAAGCTCGTGATTAAGATGTTGGGCTTTTATATCGAAACCAGATTGTTTTTCAACATAAACGCGAAATACCACGGTGAACCTGCCTTGCAATTGTAGTTTTGGCTATTTGTGTTTGGCTATTTTTTTTTATTTGTTTTATTTTATTTGTTTAAGAACGCGCGTGGCTCGCACCTTAAAAGGTACGAGCCACATTAAAATCATTGCTCAGCGCAATCGTTTGGATTGACTTCGTCGAAGTTTACTCCTTCGCTTTGCGCAAGAGATTTAAGCCTCGAGAATATTTCTTCGTAGGCTGGAATTATGTCTCCTAAATCGCGCCTGAACAAGTCTTTATCTAAATGACTTACTTCGGAGCTTGTATTGCGCTTATCCCAAAGTCTGCATGTGTCTGGCGTTATCTCGTCTGCAAGAAGAATATTTCCTTGCGCATCAACGCCTTCTTCAATCTTAAAGTCAACGAGTTGAACGTCGATTTTGTTGAAAATATCCAAAAGTGCATTGTTTACAGCGTGAGCTTGCTTTGTGATTTCTGCCATTTCGCTTTCGCTAGCAAGACCTAAAGCCACAACGCCTTCTGGGTTAATAAAAGGATCGCCAAGATCGTCTGATTTTACACAAAACTCCAAAAGAGGCTTTTTTAGTGCAGTTCCTTCTTTAACGGCATATCGTTTTGCAAAAGAACCAGCAGCTGTGTTTCGCATTATTATTTCTAGCGGAAACATCTTCATGCGCTTTACAAGCTGTTCGGTATCTGAAATTCTGCCAAGAAAATGGCTTTTAACTCCACGAGCTTTAAGAAGATTGAACAGTAGAGAAGTGATTTGATTATTTAAGCTTCCTTTGCCAGCAATTTGAGCCTTTTTAAGACCATTGCCAGCTGTAGCTTGATTCATGTATTGAACCCACAGAACGTTATCGTTACTCGTGGCATACAATTTCTTTGCTTTACCTTCATACAACTTGTCAAGTTTTTCCATTGACGTGCCTCTCCGTTGTATCCATGGCTGAGTGTTGCAAACCATCATTATTTGAAAGTTTATTCAACCGCCAGCAAGATTAGACTAACAATTGTTACCTACATTTTGTTTGTATTATTTTTTGATTTTTTGTCTAATAAAAGTAGTAAAAACCTTGACTTTTCAGCGTTCTACAATGGCAGTTCTACTGTGTGTAATTTGCTTGCAATGCGTGTCGCACAAGATTTTGCGTCATTTACGCTGTTCGATACTGTCAAAATAACACCCATTCGTCTTGAGCCGTGAACTTCTGGCTTTCCAAAAATTCGTATATCGCATCTTGCGCAATCTTCTTCATCTAATGCTTGTGCAAGATTTGTAAATCCTACAGCACCGTTTCCTTGCACAACAAGCGCGTGACTTAATGCAACTTCGTTATCTTTTAAGCAAAGAGCAGCGTGTTTTTGTGTGATTGGAACACCTAATATTGCTAAAACGTGCAAAGCAAACTCGCTATAATATTGCGAAATCATGGTTACCATGCCAGTGTCGTGCGGTCTAGGGGATAGTTCGTTAAAAAGTAAATCTCCATTCTTAAGAACAAAAAGTTCTACACCGTAAATGCCCCAGCCTGTTTCGCCGTTTTCTTTTGCTATTTTGCTTAAACCTTCAACGGCTTTTTTTGCAATATTTTGAGCGGATTTTCTAACATTTTCTGGTATGTTCGCTGGTTGCCATGATTGCCTGTAGTCGCCGTTTTCTTGGCATTGTGCAATAGGTTCGCATGTTGTTATTCCAGCGCTTGAGCACACTGTTAAAACCGTTAACTCGTAGTCTAAAGGCGCAAGTGCTTCCACTATTACGCGAGATATATCTTCACTATTTTCACTATCTTCACTTTGCAAGTTTTGTGTTTTATGCTTAGATCTTCTTCCATTTTGTGCTTCTATCCAAGCATCTTCAAGATTTTTAGAATCTTTTACAATAGATTGACCATGACCAGAAGAACTCATAATTGGTTTCACTACGCATGGGTATCCTACTTTTTTGGCGCCTATTTCTAGCTCTTTATAATTTGACGCAAAACAATATGGTGTAGTAGGCAAACCAATTTTTTCGTGGGCGATTTTTCTCAAAGCTTCGCGATCCATTGCAATCGAAGTGATACTAGAGCTTGGAACAACTTGAATTTTTTTGTTTTTAACAACGTCTTTTAATACTTCGGTTGATATTGCTTCAACTTCTGGGATTATTATGTTCGGGTTTATGTTGTTTATTAGTTCTTGCAATTTTTTAGAATCGCTCATGTCTAAAACGCGATTTTCTTGCGCAACTTGCATTGCTGGAGCATTTGCATAGCTATCTGCAGCACATACTTTAATACCAAGTCTTATGAGCTCTATAGCGATTTCTTTTCCAAGCTCTCCAGATCCTAAAAGAAGAGCTTTTGTTGTGTGTGACGTTGAATTTAGAATGCCAAAAGTGCGATTGTTTTCAACGCTTTTCCAATGTTCTGCTTGCTTATTGAGCATGCTGGTTGCATTTGATTTTTGCAAAAAACTCATAGTCTTATTGTGTCATTAAGTAACGTCGTATTTTGTGCGACGCGCCGAAAATCGCAAGGGTAGCGCAAATTAGAAAAATCGTGTATAGTATTCCTCTGTTGTGCGATTCCCGAAGGGTTTCGCGCTGTAATGGTGGCTATAGCTCAGTCGGTAGAGCATCTGATTGTGGTTCAGAAGGTCGCGCGTTCAAGCCGCGTTAGCCACCCCACTTAATCGGCTGCTTCCCAGCCGATTTTTTTTTACTCTGTATGGCTTTCTGTTTTGTCTTGTTTTTGTGTTCAAACACGTTTATTTTGTTAGCACGCTTTGGAGTAGAATAAGTAAAGCTATTAATTTGATAATATTGATTGGATAATTTTAAGTAATTCGGTTGGTGTTTGTACTTAATGTGAATGATTGCTGGCGATTAGCTTGCTAGTTGTTAGCGGTTTTTGTACGCGCATTTTATGGAGGAGCGATTTATATGCCAAACAAGGGTGGTAAGCAGTCTAAAGCGCAGACTAATGAGCCATTTTGGGAGTCTGCTCTGCTTTTTGTTCCGCGTGTTATTGGCAAAGCAGTTCGCTCGCTTTTTGGAGTTGGGCAATACGATGAAGCCTACCGTAGAGATGGATTGTGCTTTGTAATACTTATTCTTGCTGTTCTTTTTTGCGCATCTGAATGGTTTAGAGTTAGTGGATTCTTAGGTGTTGCGTTGCACTCTTTATCTTCCGCGGTTTTTGGAATTATGAGCGTTGTTTTGCCAGTGTGGCTTAGTGCGGTTGCTATTAGGCTTATGCGAAATAGTGGTGCTAAATCTGGAAATCCTCGTGTTATAGGTGGTTTTGTTCTTCTTCTATGGTCAATTTGCTCAATTTTAGACATTTTGATTGCAAGCAAAAATCAAGAATTTAATATAGATGATTTGCAAAAATCTGGCGGATTATTAGGATTCTTCTTAGGTTCTCCTTTGGCCTGGGGATTATCTAGGATTTTTGCTCTTACAATTTTTGTTATTATTGCAATTTTTGCTATTTTAATGATTCTTAAATTGCATGTTGAAGACGTGACTCAATTTGTTTCATCTGTTTTCTCTAAAAAGTCAAAGAATAATCAAGACTTAGAGAATACAGATGCTGAAAATTCGAGTAATAGCAGCGATAATCTTGAGTTTGCAGAAGGCGTTCCAACTCACGACTCTTCCGATGGCGAAAAGTCGCGTAAAGATTTGCACAATTCAATAATCTCTAAGATTTTTAATTCTATGTTTGGCTCTAAAAAGAAGCGTAATAATAGCGAACTTTTAGATGCGTATGCTGGAGATGATGCTTTTCTTAGCGCTTCTTCTAAGCCAAGTCAAGATGGTTACTCTATTGAAGACTACGGCTCTAAATCGGACCCGCAAGAAGATCAGAATCAAAGTAATCATCCGCGTGTTGTTGGTTCTAATGGTGTTTCTAATGGCACTTATGGCGCTAATTCTTTGCCGTCTTCTGGTCAAATGTATATTGACGAATTTCCAAAAGCGCCAATTAGTGGCGAATCGCAATATAGCAATGATCCATGGAGTAAAATGCCTGGTCAGCAGTTGGATCAATATAGGTCATCGCAAGAAAATGATGAAAATAGTGTGAACAACGCCAATAATGCGAATGATTCTAGCGATTCTTCAAGTGAGTACAGCGAAGAGCCGTACAGATTGCCAGATTTGAACATTCTTGTTCACGGAAAACCGCATGCAACTAGAACTCCTGCAAATGATCGCGTAATTCGCGCGCTAACTTCTACGTTTGAACAGTTTGAAGTAGATGCAAAAGTTATTGGCTTTTTAAGAGGGCCTTCTGTTACTCAATACGAAGTTGAGCTGGGGCCTGGAGTGAAAGTTGAAAAAGTCACAAATCTTCAAAAAAATATTGCGTACGCTGTAGCAAGCACAGATGTGCGTATTTTGTCTCCAATTCCAGGCAAGTCTGCGATTGGTATAGAGATTCCAAACGTAGATCGAGAGATTGTAAACCTTGGAGATGTTTTAAGGTCAGATAAAGCTCGCCAGGATTCAAATCCTATGCTTACTGGTGTTGGTAAAGACGTTGAGGGTCATTTTGTAACTGCTGCTCTAGATAAAATGCCGCATTTGCTTGTTGCTGGTGCTACTGGTTCTGGAAAGTCAAGCTTTATAAACTCTATGCTAACTTCGATTATTATGCGTGCTACTCCAGAGCAGGTTCGCATGATTTTGGTAGATCCAAAGCGAGTAGAGCTTTCTGCATATGCTGGGATTCCGCATTTGCTAACTCCGATTATTACAGACCCTAAGAAGGCAGCTCAAGCTCTTGAATGGGTTGTTGAAGAGATGGACTCGCGCTATGACGACTTGCAATTCTTTGGTTTCCGTCATGTTAAAGACTTTAACAAGGCCGTGCGCGAAGGCAAGGTTCATGCTCCAAAAGGCTCTGAGCGAAAAGTTGCTCCATACCCGTATTTGCTTGTTGTTGTAGACGAGATGGCTGATTTGATGATGGTTGCAAAAAACGACGTTGAAAGTTCTATTCAGCGCATTACTCAGCTTGCTCGTGCTGCAGGTGTGCATTTGGTTCTTGCAACTCAGCGCCCGTCTGTTGATGTTGTAACTGGCTTAATTAAGGCGAATATTCCATCTCGTTTGGCTTTTGCTACGTCTTCTGCTACGGATTCGCGCGTTATTTTAGACACTGTTGGCGCGGAAACTTTGATTGGTCAAGGAGATGCGTTGTTCCTTCCAATGGGTGCTGCTAAGCCTCAGCGAGTTCAGGGCTCTTGGGTTAGTGAATCAGAAATTCGCAAAGCTGTAGAATATGTTAGAACTCAGCGAAAGCCTAGATATAGGGAAGACATTGAGCAAATGGCTGCAAAAGCAGACGAACAGGCTCAAATTCAAGCTAAAACAACAGATATTGGCGACGATATGGATGAGCTTCTTCAAGCTGCCGAGCTTGTTGTTGGTGCGCAATTTGGATCTACGTCTATGCTTCAACGAAAACTTCGTGTTGGATTCTCTAAGGCAGGCAGACTTATGGATTTGCTTGAATCGCGTGGCGTTGTTGGGCCTTCGGAAGGATCTAAAGCGCGTGAGGTTCTTGTTCAACCGCAAGATTTGCCTAAAGTATTAGCTTTTATTAAAGGCGAGTCTGATTCTTTGAATTAAGCATAATTAAGCATAATTAAGCACTTTGAATTAAGTATTGTTAAAGCATTGCTAAAGGATAGTTGTTAATTAAGTTTTGCGTTTGCTATACCATATTTGTGTAGCGGTTATGGAGGTATTAACGATGTTGCAAAATGGTAAGTCTAAGTTGCTAGAAGGTTGGAATTGTGCTCCAAACATTGTGACTTACATAAGAATAGCTCTTTCTGTTGTATTCATCGTTTTGTATCTTATCTCTGGGCCTTGGGGCTATGCTTCTACTTCGGTTCGCTGGGCTGCGTTTGCAATGTTTATAATCGCAGCTTCAACAGATAAATTAGACGGTTGGATGGCTAGAAAATATAATCAAGTTACAGAGCTTGGAAAACTCTTAGATCCTATTGCCGATAAGCTTTTAATACTTTCTGCTCTTATTATTGCTTCTGCTTTTGGTGAACTTTATTGGTGGATTACTCTACTGTTTGTTCTTAGAGAAATAGGCATTACTGTTCTGCGTTTTTACGTTATAGATAAAGGTGGAAAAGTTATTGCAGCATCTTGGGCAGGAAAGTATAAGACACTTTCTCAATCTGTTGGAATTTCAATGTTGCTTGCGCCTATTGTTCCAATGTTTTGCGCTTATAATGTTTCTGTTTGGGTTGTGTGCTACTACTCACTTTGCTACGGTTTTATAGGCATTGCTCTTGGCTTTGCGCTTTATTCTGGATTCCTTTACGTGCGCGGTGCATTTAAGCGATAGTAAAATGTGTGACGATTTGGCAAGTACTTCTACGGATTCTTCTACGGATGTTTTCGCAAGTAAGATTCTCGATTTTTGTGTGAATAATTCTTTGCATATTTCTTGTGCAGAATCTTTAACAGGAGGACTTCTTGCGGATTCATTTGTAAACATTCCTGGCGCTTCAAAGGTTTTTCTTGGATCGGCTGTTACTTACGATATTCGCGAAAAATCTAAGATTCTTGGCGTGGATTGCGATTTGCTTAAAACTTGCGGTGCTGTAGAGCCTAGTGTTGCAAAGCAAATGGCGTTTGGTTGCGCAAGATTGTATAGCGGCGCAAAGTGGCAATACGATTGCATGGATTCTAGTAAAGATGTTGATAGCGCAGATTTTCCTGTTATTGGATTGTCTACTACTGGCGTTGCAGGTCCTGGACCCGATGGCTTAAAGCCACAAGGATTGGCTTACGTTGGAATTTTTATTCCAAATGTTGCTTCAAAGCGCTGTTCTTCGCTCGATTTTGATTTAGTTTCGCTAAAAATTAACAATATTAAAGATCGTGTTTTTGATTGTGAATGTGGCAAAATAAGCAATCTTTCATTAAGTAGATGTTCTACTTATTCAGTTGACCACGGTTTTACGCTTTGCGCTCAACTAAATATTTCTGGAGATAGAAAAGACGTTCGTATTGGTGTTGTTAGTACGCTAATTAGGATTTTCTATGCTCTTATTTTTGAAGATTGGATTTTTTATGCGCGAACGTGAATTTTGGGAACTTCTTGAAGAAGTTTTTGGTAGAGAATTTGGTAGGAGTATTGCTAAAGATCAAGAGTTGCAAAAGCTTGATGGTATGAGCGCGCGCGAGGCGATTGATGCTGGCGTGGAGCCTAGAATTGTTTGGAATGTTTTATGCGATCATATGAATATTCCAGATAATAAAAGGTGGGGCAAAGATCATAATGCTCCGCCGCTTCCTGCAAAATAGGGGTTATTTTATTTTTTAATTTGATTGCGTGTATGCGTTTTTGTTGGAATTTCAAGCCAACACGCATATCGAACAAATGTTCGTTTGTGGTGTATAATATTTAATTGTTGGTCTTCTTGCAGCGTGTAAGTGCCTATTGGTTATTGGAAGATAGCCTTTAACCACATTGCTCTAAAACGCTTGCACGGGCATCATGTATTGAGTATGGTCATCAATACATCGGCATGCGAAAGGAGTAATAATATGGCACAACAAACAAAAAAGGGTGCTGTGGATCGTCTTATTGATGCCGACAAGGCAGATCCACGTAGAAAAGCAGCGCTAGAGATGGCTCTTGCAAATGTTGAAAAACAATATGGCAAGGGTTCTGCAATGCGATTAGGAGATAAGCCACTGCAAGATGTTGAGGTTATTCCTACTGGTTCTTTAGCTCTAGACATGGCTTTGGGAATTGGTGGTGTTCCTCGTGGGCGTATTGTAGAGGTTTATGGTCCAGAATCTTCTGGTAAAACAACGTTAGCTTTGCACATTGTTGCTAATGCTCAAAAGAATGGCGGAGTTGCAGCGTTTATTGATGCTGAGCATGCGTTAGATCCAGTTTATGCGCGTAAATTAGGTGTAGATACAGATTCTCTTATTGTTTCTCAGCCAGATAATGGCGAGCAAGCTTTAGAGATTGCAGATATGCTTATTCGATCTGGTGCTTTAGATGTTATAGTTGTTGATTCTGTAGCAGCGCTTGTTCCAAAAGCCGAAATTGACGGAGATATGGGAGATAGTCATGTTGGTTTGCAAGCTCGCTTAATGAGTCAGGCTTTAAGAAAGATGACAGGAGCTTTGTCTCAAGCTGGAACAACCGCAATCTTTATTAATCAGCTTAGAGAAAAAATCGGTGTGTTCTTTGGTAATCCAGAAACAACTACAGGTGGTAAAGCTCTTAAATTCTATTCGTCTGTTCGAATGGATATTAGGCGTGTTTCTACTATTAAAAACGGAGAAGAAGCTGTTGGCAATCGAACTAAAGTAAAGATTGTTAAGAATAAAATGGCTCCTCCTTTCAAAACAGCTGAATTTGATGTTCTTTATGGAGAGGGAATATCTACTGAAGGCTCTGTAATTGATATGGCTGTACAGTGTGACGTTATTAAAAAGTCTGGTTCTTGGTTTACGTATGAGGGTGAACAGCTTGGTCAAGGTAGAGAAAATGTGCGTCAATTCCTTAAAGATAATCCTGCTATTACGGAAGAAATTAGCGATAAAGTAAAAGTTGCTTTTGGGCTAATGAAGCCAGAAGATCAATTTGTTGAAGTAGAAGATGAAGACGATAGCGAAAAAGCAAAGTCGAATTCTAATGCAGAAAATAAGTCAGATGCTTCTAGTAAAGATTCCAAGAATAAATAGTGATAGATGAGAAGACTGATAGATGATTAGTGTTGAGAGTTTTCTTCGCAATCATAAGCCCGTAGATGCTTCTGTTTTTAACAAAAATGATGTTAAGAACAAGAATGTGTGTGCAGAAGATGATTGTAGTTTAGAAGCTGTTAATTCACATTATTCAGAGAATAGTGTTGAAATAGGTGATTGCGAAGAAAACTCATGCCATTCGTCTTATAGATTGCAAAAGTATAACTCTTTTAATAATAAAGCTGTTAAAAAAGTAGACTCTAAAAAAGCATGCGACTTTGATAGTTGCAAAGAGTGTGCTTTAAGAATGTTAGATTATGCTGCAAGATCTTCAAACGACTTAAAAAATAGGCTTATAGATAAGGGCTACAGAGAGAATATTGTTGAATCTGTAATAATTCGTTTAGAAGATTTGCACTTGATTGACGATGAACAATATGCTCAATCTGTTATACGCTCATGCTCAAGTAGAACATTAGGAGAACGTGCAACTCGCATGGAGTTGCAAAAAAAGGGAGTTCCTTCTGCAATAATAACCTCATCTTTGCAAGATGCTAGAGAAAACGGTGTTTTTGAACAAAGCGCATGGGATTTGGGTAAAAAGGTAGCACAGCGAACAAAAAATCTAGAACCAGATGTTAGAAGGCGAAGATTCTTCTCTGCAGGAGCTAGAAAAGGCCACGATCTAAACATGTTAAACGAAGTATATTATGCTCTGTTTAAGTCTTAAACTATTAGGACTTAGCAGATTTCGTTAGCGCACTTAAGAACGTAATCTGGCATATCTTCAACGTTAATAACATCGTTGAATCTAGCTGTTTTATTCTTAAGTTCGCTAAGCATTTTAGGAGCGTTTGTAGAAGTTTTGCTTTCTAGCAAATCCATGCAAGCAAAATCATCTAATCCTTCAACATTTAAGCCTAAAGATTCGCAAACAACTCTAGGAAACTTATACGGGCTTGCAGTGCTTAAAAGAACGCGAGGAACACTAGAATCATGAGGAATATGGCTCATAACAAAGTATCCACAAGCAGTATGTGGGTCAATAACATAATTATGCTTATTCCAGCATTCTTTTATGGAATCGCGAATTTGATCCTCGTTTGCCCATCCGCATCCAAAAAGTTCTCGAATTTTAGAAAGCACGTCTTCTGGTACTTCAAAAGCTCCCCATTGTTGCAAATCATTCATAAGCATTTGCAAAAGTCGCGTATCTTTATTGCACATGTAATAAAGCATGCGTTCCAAATTAGAAGAAACAAGAATATCCATAGAAGGCGCAACTGTTTGATGGAAAGGTCGAATCTTGTTATATGTTCCGCTAACCAAAAAGTCAAACAAAACATTATTGCTATTGCTTGCCACAATCAAGTGCTTTACAGGAAGACCAAGCATTTTTGCATAATATCCAGCAAGAATATTGCCAAAATTGCCACTTGGAACGCAAAATTCCACTTCGTCTCCAAGCTTTATAGATCCGCGTTCAACAAGCTTAGAATAAGCGTAGAAGTAGTAAACAACTTGAGGAATAAGTCTGCCTATATTAATCGAATTAGCAGAAGAAAGCAAAGCATTATTGTTATTCTTAATCGATTCATTGATTGAGTCGTTAGTAAAAATTTGCTTAACGCTGCTTTGAGTGTCGTCAAAATTACCTCTAACAGCGCAAACTTTTACGTTGCTTCCGCTTTGAGTTGTCATTTGCAATTCTTGAACTTTACTTACTTTGCCTTCTGGGTAAAAAGTAACCATAGAAGTGCCTTCAACATTTGCAAAACCAGCTAGCGCAGCTTTGCCTGTATCTCCCGAAGTAGCTGTAAGAATCATAACGTTTTGGCTAGAGTCAGAAGCATTTTTTGAGCAACGAATAAATTGTGGCAAAATTTGCAAAGCAACATCTTTAAAAGCGCAAGTAGGACCGTGGAAAAGCTCTAAAACAAAATCATTGTTAGTGCCAAGCTGCTTTAATGGAGTAATCTCGCAATCTTCCCATTGGTCTCCATAAGCATTTTCAACGCACTCATCAAGCTCGCTAGAAGTAAAATCTGGAAGGAGGATTTGAAGAACATCTTTAGCGATTTGCTTATAAGATTTTCCAACAAGATTAGAAATATTGTAGCGAGTTTCACCAAGGCAATCCGTAACAAACAGGCCACCGTCTTCGGCTATGCCCCTACGAATAGCTTGCTTCGACGTATAGGTTTTAGAGTTAGACCTAGTGCTATGAAACATAACTGTATTCGTAGTGTTTTCTGCCATGATTCCTCCATCTGTGTCAATTGTTATACATAATACCCGAAGCATTGGAGCCTAAGCACTGCTATTGCTAATATGTTCAATATGATTAATCTCAATACAAAGTTTGACGAAACGCATAATAGTGAGCAAGTCAATAGTTCTAAAGAGCATGGGGACTCTGCAGATTCTATTGTTTTTTCTAGAGCAGATGATGCGCGAATTGCTCAAAGAGAATTTGCTAAAGCTAATGCCACTTTTAAGAACAAGCTTTTAATCGCTATTGCTGATTCTCTTGAAAATAATGCAGACTTTATTGAAAAAGCAAATAAGCAAGATTTAGAAAAAGCCAAAAAAATGGTATGGACGCTGGAAAACTAGACAGACTTGTGTTTAACAAAGAAAGAATAGTTAAATCAGCTCAAAGTGTTAGAAAAATAGCGCAATTACAAGATCCTGTTGGCCAAATTGTTAGAGGGTACACGCTGGAAAATGGTATTAGACTTTCTCAAGTAAGAGTGCCAATTGGTGTAATGGGAATGATTTACGAAGCTAGACCAAATGTAACTGTTGACGTTGCATCTTTGTGCGTAAAATCTTCAAACGCTGTAATTTTAAGAGGCGGAAGCGCAGCCGAATGCACAAATCGTGCAACTGTTAGCGTGTTAAAGCAAGTCTTAAAAGATTTTGGTGTAAGTGAAAATCTTATAGAATCTGTTGATGATTTAGGTAGAAGCGGTGCAACATCAATGATGCACGCACATGGTCATATTGATGTTCTTGTTCCTAGAGGAAGCGCAAATCTAATCGCGGCAGTTGTTAAAGAATCAACAGTTCCAGTCATAGAAACTGGCGCTGGAAACGTTCACATTTATGTAGATAAAACAGCAAACTTTAGTCAAGCAATTCCGATTATTATAAACGCAAAAACTCAACGAGTCGGAGTTTGTAATGCTGCAGAAAAATTACTTGTAGATCGAAGCATTGCTAAAGATTTTCTTCCAAAAGTTGCAAGTGAATTAGCGAATCGTAATGTTTTAATTCATGCTGATGAAGAATCATACAATATCTTATCATCCGCAAATATAAGTGGTATTAAATTAGAGCATGCAAATAATGAAGATTGGTCTACAGAATACTTGTCTTTGCAAATCGGAGTAAAAGTTGTAGATGGTGTTAAAGATGCCATTAATCATATTTCAAAATATTCAACGGGTCACACGGAAACGATTATTGCGCAAGACTACTTAACGATTAACGAGTTTGTTTCGTCAATAGACAGTGCGGTTGTTATGGTAAATGCTTCAACAAGGTTTACAGACGGCGGCGAATTTGGTTTTGGAGCCGAGCTTGGAATTTCCACTCAAAAGCTGCATGCAAGAGGGCCAATGGGCTTAGTAGAGATGACAACTACAAAGTGGATTGGCTACGGTCAAGGACAAATAAGGGCTTAAGAGTAAGGTTAAGAATATGCCTGATACATCACAATCACAATCGTCTAAAATTGCTAAAAATCAATCAAACGAGGATTTAAGACTATCTATAAGCCTATCTAATGGTGTAAGTGCTTCTAATGTGCTTGATGCTTTAGATGTTGCAGCAGAAAGATTGTCTATTGTTCGTTACGTGTTTTTAGTTCAAATAGAAGATGGGATTGCGTCTGCAAGTCAAAGGTCTTCTCTTGAATATGCTGACGCTGTTTTAATGGGTTGGCCAGATAGAGATAATCGAGATGTTGTTACGCCAGAAAACAGCGAAATAATAGATGAAGTTAATAAGAATTTGCAAAAAATGGAAAGCAATATAGCTGAATTTAGTAAGCTTGAGCGCGCTAGCCTTGTAGACAATATGAGTGAAGTTCTTGTAGAGATTACGGAGTGCGTTGCAAACATTCGAGGCGTTTTCCAACCCGATTTTGCTCTTCCAACGTTTGAAGAAATTAAGCGCGTTGTTCAAGATGAGTGGAATGAAGAAATGGGGAACATTAATCCAGACAAAGCAAATGTTGCTTCCAGCGTAATTGATGAAGCGAAAGCAGATGATGCTGCAGATGCGTCTAATGCAAATAACGCGCGCAATGTACGCAATGCATCTAGGATGAATTAAATGAGTGATTCATCTACAGAACGCAGAATGTCGGATTTGTTCCAAGGTTCTTTTGACCAAAGTCAAGCTAGCGTGCCAGTTTCGGCAAATTCTTCTAGGCTTAAGCATTCTGCAAGAGGAAATGTTCATCAACACCCAAGAATAGGGATTATGGGTGGCACTTTTGATCCGATTCACAATGGCCACTTGGTAGCAGCTTCCGAAGTTGCGTGGGTTTATGATTTAGACGAAGTTATTTTTGTTCCTACTGGAAAGCCTGTTTTTAAGCTAGACAAAAAAGTCACAAATGCAGAAGACAGATATTTGATGACTGTAATCGCAACGGCTTCAAACCCAAAATTTACAGTTTCTAGAGTAGATATTGATAGGCCTGGTGTTACTTACACAATCGATACGCTTCGCGATATTCGCGCACAACACCCAGACGCGGAGCTTTTCTTTATTACTGGAGCAGACGCTATTGCAGAGATTATGCAATGGAAAAATGCTAGAGAATTATGGAGTTTAGCTAGATTTGTTGCTGTAACGCGTCCAGGCTATGCAAGTCCAGAAAAGTTTACACAAATTGAAGCTCGTTCCGCGTCTTACGATTCGTGTGACGACATGGTTAATTGCCATAGTCATCGTTTTCCTGTTGACATATTGGAGATTCCAGCATTGGCAATTTCTTCAACAGACGTTCGCAAGCGTGCAGAGCATGGGGAGCCAGTTTGGTATTTGGTTCCAGACGGCGTTGTTCAATACATAGTTAAACACGGTTTATACATACGCGATTTGTAATGATTTGTAATGTTTTTTGTAAGGATTTGCAACTGTTTGCAAGCATTTGTTATGTATGAAACGGCTTAATGGTTATAGTCTGCGCAAATAGATAGTATTGAACTCAGTCCGATTTTTGTGGACTGTTAGCGAACTAGCGTTTGGAGATATGGTGAGCATCGTCCTTGAAGGAAAGCCAGATAAAAACCTTGTTCTCGTAACTGGTCGCGCGCATCCTAAGCTTGCTAAAGATGTTGCGAATCAGCTTGGTATAGATGTATTGGAAACAACAGCATACGATTTTGCTAATGGCGAGATGTATGTTCGTTACACTCAGTCTGTGCGAGGAACAGACGTGTTTGTGTTGCAAAGTCATAGTGACCCTGTTAATAAGTCCATTATGGAACAGTTGATTATGATTGATGCATTAAAGCGCGCATCTGCTCGTTCTATTACCGCTGTGTGCCCGTTGCTTGGATATTCTAGACAAGATAAAAAGCATCGCGGTCGTGAGCCTATTTCTTGCCGTTTGATGTTTGATTTACTTAAAACTGCAGGCGCAGATCGCATTATGAGCGTTGATTTGCATGCTGCGCAATCGCAAGGATTCTTTGACGGTCCTGTAGACCACTTAATTGCTATGCCAGTTTTGGTGGACTATGTAAGGGATCGCTTTAGCGAAGATTTAGGCAATGTTACCGTTGTTTCGCCAGATGCAGGGCGAATTCGTGTTGCAGAACAGTGGGCGCAAAGATTGGGCGGAGGCTCATTGGCTTTTGTTCATAAGACTAGAGATATTACGCGTCCAAATCAAGCTGTTGCAAATCGTGTAGTTGGTGATGTTGCTGGTCGCGATTGCGTTATGGTAGACGATTTAATCGATACTGCTGGAACAATCGCAGGTGCTTGCAATGTTCTTAAAGACGCTGGAGCAAAGTCTGTAACTGTTGTTGCAACGCACGGCGTTCTTTCTGGTCCTGCAGTTGAGCGTTTGAAGAATTGTGGCGCTAGAGAAGTTGTGTTAACAGATACTGTTCCAATCCCACAAGAAAAGCGTTGGGATGGGCTGACGGTCCTTTCAATTGCTCCACTTTTGGCAAGTGCTATTAAGGCTGTGTTTGAAGATGGGTCTGTTGCAAAGCTGTTTGACACGTACCCAGAACATCACGGAAAAGGGTTTTTGTTTGCATAAATTTGCATAAATCCTATTTCGCCACGCCAAGCTTGACGATTTTGATTGTTGTGGCATAATAGTGACTTGGCGGTTTTTTCCGCCGTTCCCTCATGGTGTAATGGCAGCACACGGGTCTTTGGAACCCTTTGTCTTGGTTCGAATCCAGGTGAGGGAGCTAGAATTAGCGCCGCTTAGTTTTAAGCGGCGTTTTTGTTAACACGGTGATGAGTTTAGAAGTGATTTGTGTTTGAATACTCGTGTTTGAGCGCTGTGTTTGAATACTGTGCTTGAATCAAAGAAAGGCTTAATATGTTGGAATCTTTAAGAAGTGGATTCAAACGTGTTATTTTGCCAATCGCAAAGCTTCTTGTTAAATTTGGATGTAGCGCTAACAGTGTTACGATTTTTGGCACCATTGCACTTGTTGCAACTTCTGTTTTTATTTCTATAAGCGGCCAGCTTTTTATTGGCACTATTTTGCTTACGATTTTTGTTCTTGCAGACGCTTTGGATGGCTCTGTTGCTGCTTTAACAAACAAGAATGGTGGCACTAAATTTGGCGCATTTTTAGATTCAACTCTAGATAGAATTGCAGATTGGTCGCTTTTTGCGTGTGTTTGCATTTGTTTATATCGAGCAAATAATCTAAACATTTGCTTATATTTGCCATTTTACGTGAATAATTTTTTGAGATATTGCGGATTAGTGTGCTCGCTAGTATCTATGATGTTTGCTTTTGTAACATCATATGCGAGAGCAAGAGGCGAGTCCGTTGGAGTAGACGCTAAAAAAGGATTGATTACTCGCGCCGATAGAGTTGCCATAATTCTAGTTTCAATGGGATTAAGCGGATTAACGGGTTGGTTATTGTGGCTTTGCTTGGCAATGATTATTCTTTGCATTGGTGGAGCTATAACTGTTTTTCAGCGCATTTTTGAAGTTAAAAATTTGCTGAAATAAATTCAATTTGGTGATTTGTCGCTAAAGCGCATTAAAATCATCACGTTTACGTAACCGTACACTTTTTAGGAGTATCATGTCAGGTCATTCCAAGTGGGCGACCACAAAGCACAAGAAGGCCGCTATCGACGCAAAGCGCGGCAAGCTTTTCGCCAAGCTTATTAAGAATATTGAAATCGCAGCTCGTCTTGGTGGTGGAGACCCAGATGGTAACCCAACTTTGTACGATGCAATCGTTAAAGCTAAGAAAGCTTCTATGCCAGCAGACAACATTAAGCGTGCTGTTAAGCGTGGCTCTGGAGAAGAAGCAGGCGGCGCAAACTACGAAGAGATTGTTTACGAAGGCTATGCTCCTGCAGGCGTTGGCTTGATTATTGAGTGCCTTACAGATAATCGTAATCGCGCTGCAGCAGATGTTCGTTCCACTCTTACAAAGGGCAATGGCTCTTTGGCTACAAGTGGTTCTGTGAGCTTTAACTTTGAGCGCAAGGGCTTGATTGAAGTTCCTAGCGAAGGCGTTGACTATAGCAAGCTCTTTGATATTGCTGCAGAAGCAGGCGCTGAAGACGTTGCAGACGATGGAGATGTGTATTCCGTATACACGGATTCTAGCGATTTGGTAACTGTTCGTAAGGCTTTGCAAGATGCTGGTTTTGACTACGATTCTGCAGAAATCGTTATGCATCCAAACAACGAGGTTGAGTTGAGCTTTGAAGATGCTCAAAAGGTGTCTCGCTTGATTGACAATCTTGATGATTTGGACGATGTTCAAAATATTTATAGCAACTGGACTGCTTCGGATGAAGTTATGGCTCAGCTTGAGGAAGCAGAATAGTTTCCAATGATGATTTTGGGCGTTGACCCCGGGCTTACTCGCTGCGGGGTCGGCGTGATTGAAGCCGGCGTTTCTCGTCGGCTTTCTTTTATTCACGTCGATGTTTTAAGAAGCAATCCAAAAACTTCTCAAGATTTAAGATTGCTAGAAATTTACAATGGTCTTGTGGAGAAAATCGAGAGGTTTTCGCCAGATGTTGTTTCGATTGAGCGCGTGTTTGCTCAAGAAAATCGAAATACGGTGCTTGGAACTGCTCAAGTTGCAGGAATCGCTATGCTTGTTGCAGCTCAAAGGGGTATTCCTGTTGCTTTGCACACTCCTACGGAGGTTAAACTTGCTGTTGCAGGCAGTGGTAGTGCTGGCAAAGAGCAAGTAGAGCGCATGGTTGCGCGTCTTTTGAATCTTAATATATTGCCAACTCCTGCAGATGCTGCCGATGCTTTAGCTCAAGCTATTTGCCATGCTCTTAGACCTGCAGGCGCGTTGCAAGGCGGAGAGCGAGAGCAGCATTTAACGGATGCTCAAAGAAAGTGGGCCGAGTCTTTGCGTGCGGCGCGCGGATCAAGTTCTGTCGGGCGAGGTATGTAGGATGTTTATAGAACAGATGTTCTATAGGCTGTAGGGATTTATTTTGAAAGGTGAGCGCTGATGATCGGTATGCTTAATGGCGTAGTGGAATCTATCGATTCGCGTTGTGCGCTTGTCTGTGTTTGTGGCGTTGGCTACGAGGTATATATGCCTTCGTCAGATTTGTCATCTTTGCGAGAAGGTCAAGAAGTTAGAGTTTATACGTCTTTGCAAGTTAGTCAAGATGCTATTACGCTTTATGGTTTTACAAGTATAGCTGCAAAGCGTATTTTTCTTCAAATTCAACAAAAAGTTAGTGGAGTGGGTCCTAAAGTAGCTCTTTCTTTGCTTTCAACATTAAGCGTAGATCGTTTGATTAAGGCTATTGCGGATTCAGATGTTTCCGCGCTTTCTTCCGCTCCTGGGCTGGGAAAAAAGGGTGCACAAAAAATTATCCTCGAGCTTAAAGGCTCTATTGACGTGTCTTTATTAGAACAAGATAGCGCGGATAAAAATGTAAACAAGAATATAAGCGATTTTATTGATTCTTCTATGCAAAAAGTTGTTGTTGGATTGATGTCTTTAGGCTGGAAGCAGTTTGATGCTCAAAAAGCAGTGGAAAGCGTTTGTAAACAAGAGCATATTTCTTTGCCAATTAGAGATGAAGATATGCCAACAGTTTTGCGCATGGCTTTGTCTTCGCTGGATAGAGGCAGGTGAGGATTATGAGTTTTGGCGAGAAAATCAACAGCGAGAAGATAAACAGCGTTCAATCTGTTAATACTGGCGTATCAGAAGATTCATTAAGAATAGTATCTTCTAGCCCTATAGAAAACGAGCAAATTAGTGATGAGGAGTTACGTCCTCATGTTCTGGATGGTTTTATTGGTCAGCCTTTATTAAAAGCGCAGTTGCAACTTTTTTTGGATGCTGCAAGATTGCGTAATGTTCCTCCAGATCATATGCTTCTTGCGGGTCCTCCTGGTCTTGGAAAAACAACGTTGGCAATGATTGTTGCTAACGAATTAGGTGTTTCTATTCGAGTTACTTCTGGCCCTGCTATTCAACATGCTGGGGATTTAGCATCGATTTTAAGCTCTCTAGATACAGGTGAAGTGTTGTTTATTGATGAGATTCATCGACTTCCTCGCGCTGCAGAAGAGTTGCTTTATATCGCTATGGAAGATTTTCGAGTAGACGTTATGGTTGGAAAAGGACCTGGAGCGTCTTCTATACCGCTTACTTTGCCTCATTTTACGGTTGTTGGCGCAACTACTAGGGAAGGCATGCTTCCTTCTCCTCTTAGAGCGCGTTTTGGTTTTACTGCTCACTTGGATTTTTATCCTCACGAAGAGCTAGAGAAGCTTATTGAGCGCTCTTCCGCACTTTTAGACGTAAATCTTGCAGACCAAGCGGCAAAAGAGCTTGCTTTGCGCTCTAGAGGAACTCCTAGAATTGCAAACAGACTTTTGAGGCGTGTTAGAGATTGGGCAGTAGTCCATAATCTTAAAGAAGTAAATCGCGAGTCTGTAATCGAGGCTTTATCTTTGTATCAAATAGATACTCAAGGCCTTGATCGTTTAGATATTGCTGTTCTAAAAGCTATTGTGGTTCAATTTAATGGTGGTCCTGTAGGGCTTAATAACTTGGCTGCAATGGTTGGAGAAGAGTCGGAAACTGTGGAAACAGTTTGTGAACCATATTTGGTTCGAGAAGGCTTTCTTGTTAGAACACCTAAAGGCAGAGTTGCAACCGAAAAAGCTTGGCAACATTTAGGTCTTAAAGCACCCGATAATGTCAGATAGATAACATAAAATAGTTGATTTGGACGGTGTTTTGCCGTCTTAGGGTTGGATAACTTAAGGAGTTTATTGTGCCCCAATTCTTTCAACAGTATGGCATGCTTATTGTTCTTGTAATTGCCATGGTTGGTATCATGTGGTTCCAATCTCGTAACATGAAAAAGCGCCAAACTGAATTGCGTTCTTTCCATGATTCCTTAAAGCCTGGTGTTGAGGTTATAACCATTGGCGGAATTATTGGTAAAGTTGTTAGCGTTGATGCAGATCACGAAGAAATTGTTTTAGATTCAGAAGGTAGTCTGCTTCGCGTATCTTTCCGTGCTGTTAACAGGGTTTACGTTCGCGTAGATTTTAATAGCTACGATAAAGAAGATAGTGCAGAAGGCGCTAATAATAATGCGGATAGCGCAGAAGATAACGAATCGCAAGAATCCAATGAATCTAACGAGGTTCAAGAATCTAGCGAATCTAATGAAAATAAAGAAAACTAGAATAGAACGCTAGGATTATGACAACAACTGATATTACGGTAAAGCCTCTAAAGAATGTTAGTAGTGAAGATGCTAATTATTTAGCATCTCTTGTTCGCACAATTCCAGGATTCCCTAATCCAAAGATTGTTTTTCGCGATTTTCTACCAGTATTTGCAGATGCTCGTGGTATGAACATTCTTATTGAGTCACTTGTTGATTCTTTGCCAGTTTCTAAAGATTCTTTTGATTTAGTTGCAGGTCTTGAAGCTCGTGGATTCTTATTTGGCCCAGTATTAGCTGCACGCTTAAATAAGGGTTTTGTTGCCGTAAGAAAAGCAGGGAAGTTGCCGCCAGAAGTTATTAGCGAATCGTATTCTCTTGAATATGGAGAAGCTAAAATCGAGATTGAAAAAGACTCGATTAAACCTGGCCAGCGTGTTCTTATTGTTGATGATTTGATTGCAACAGGAGGAACCGCAAAAGCTGCTGCAAGGCTTGTTGAAAGATCCGAAGGTGTTGTTGCTGGATTCTGCTTTGTAATGGAGCTAACGGGCATTAACGGAATGAGCGACCTGCAATCCTATAAGTGCTCTAGCTTAATGAAAATGCCAGCTTAAACACAGCAAATAATAGTTTTAGGAAAAGCGTTAAATACATAGATAATCCAAAATAATCCAAGTCTAAACTTTAAGAACGTAGGGGAGAAACAATTTTGAAAAAACTAAAATCTTCTCTTATTAGCGTTTTGAAGGGTTTAGCTATTCCAGCAATAGCTATTTTTGTTTTTGCTCTTATTGTTGGATTGTTTATGTCTTTAACGCTTTTAGTAATTTCGATTGAAGAAGGAACTGGTAATCTTTCTGATTCATCAATGTCTTTAACATGGGCCGTACTTCTTTTTGCACAAGGTGTTGGTCTTGGTTTTGACGATTTTGTTCTTACGATTATTCCTCTTGGATTAACAATTCTTTTAGTTTCATCTCTTGCAATTGCAATGAGAAAGCTAAAAGGCGGTCAATTAGCCAATTCAATAGGATTATTTGTTTGGGTTTTTGCAAATTATGTAATATCCCAAAATACTAATATTGAGTTGTTGGATTCTTCGCCAATAATATTGCTAAAAAGTGTTTGTGTGTATATTTTGGCTATGATGATTGCCGTTTTTCCATATTCTTCTACGTTTGCACAAATAAAACAAAAGTTGGCAAAGCATTTTTCTGAGCGAACAATTAAATGCGCAAAAATCTGTTTTTATTGCTCTATAAGTGTTTTGGCAATTTACGCAATTGTTGCACTTTTAACAATCATCTTTTGGTGTGTAGTTGGTTCAAGCAACGTTGAGATTGCATTTTCTAAGCTAGGGATGCAAATCGGTTCTAGGATTTTAACATCTATTGCCTGTTTAGTGTGGTTGCCGAATATTGCACTATGGGCATTATCTTGGATTTCTGGAGCAGGATTCAACATTGGAGATATTGCAAGCTTTAGTATTTTTTCTGTTAGCAAAAAATCGTTACCACCTATTCCACTTTTTGCAATATTCCCAGATGCTATAAAAGATTCATTCTATAGAACAGCTTCGGTTAGTATATTGTTTGTTTTGTGCGCTATTTTGGCATTGTTTATAATTTTGTACTCAAAGTTGTGCAACCTTAGAATCATATTTGATAACAATAAAGTAGACTGGAAGAAAACAGCTTTTGCATTTGTTCAATCTGCAATAGTTCTAGTAGCGTCTTGCATGGCAATAATACTTGTTATGAGTGTATTGCTTCTATTTGCAAATGGTAGTTTGGGAAGATTTAGATTAGCACATGTTGGAGTTAATGTAAGTAGAAGTCTTCGTTCCTTAGGGCATTTAACAATATATGGTTTTGGCTTTTCTTGGCTTATTATTCTTTTTGTTTGCGCAATAATAGTTGGTATTCGACTTTTAAGCAATAAAATTTTATCCGAAAATCAACCTTTGCTTGAGAGCAAAACTGAAACTAGTAATCTTGAGTCAACTAGAACAGTCAGCTCAAAAGCTAATAAAAAATAAATCCTCATCCAACACAAGGAGGAAGACCGGTGCAACAGATACATGAGCAAGAACAAAATGCAGATGTGCTGATAACCACAGGTAAAAGGTCAATAAAGCGAGTACTGGTTTCAGTATTTTGCAAAGAAGGACTAGAAACGCTGGCAGATGCTTTTAGAAAGTGTGGAACTCAAGTTGTTTCAACTGGTTCAACTGCTTCAAAGCTTCAAGAATTGGGTGTAAGCGTTACGCAAGTGTCGGATGTAACAGGATTCCCAGAAAGTTTAGATGGTAGAGTTAAAACACTCGATCCACATATTCACGCTGGAATCCTAGCAGATATGACCAATTCGGATCACGTAAAGCAGCTTAAAGATTTGAATATTGAGCCATTTGATGCTGTAGTTGTAAATTTGTATCCTTTTGTGAACACAGTTATGAGCGGTGCTAAAAACGACGCCATTATTGAAAAAATCGATATTGGTGGACCTTCAATGATTCGAGCAGCTGCTAAGAATCATAAGTCTGTAGCTGTTATTACAGATCCTGCAGATTACAAATTGCTTGCTAATCGAATTGCTTCTGGCAAAGGTTTTAGCTTGCAAGAGCGTGAATACTTAGCGCATAAAGCATTCGAGCATACAGCCGCTTACGATGCTGCAATATGCCAATGGACTAATAACGCTTGGCCAATGCCGCAAAGCATGATGGAAAACACGGATAACAATGATGATTCGCTTGATAAAACAAGCAAAGATTCGTTACTTCCACGCGACTACACAAGAACATGGACTCTTGAACGTAATCTTAGGTATGGAGAAAACCCACATCAATATGCTGGGCTTTATCTTGATCCGTTGCATAATGGCGGTTTAGCTCAAGCTGAGCTTCTTGGCGGAAAGCCAATGAGTTATAACAATTATGTTGATGCGGACGCAGCGTGGCGTGCGGTTTGGGATTTTGCTCCACAAATTACCGTTGCTGTTTGCAAACACAATAATCCGTGCGGCTTAGCAATAGGCGCAACAGCAGCCGAAGCTCACGCGAAGGCTCACGCTTGCGATCCTGTAAGCGCATACGGCGGAGTGATTGCTTGCAATTCAACTGTTACGCTAGAAATGGCACAAAGTGTGCGTCCAATTTTTACAGAAGTGATTATTGCTACAGACTACGAGCCTGAGGCTTTGGAATTATTGCGCACTAAGAAGAAGAATTTGCGAATACTAAAGGTTGCAAATCCTCCTGTTTTAGGTTTGCAAGTGCATCCTATTGACGGAGGCGCGTTGGTGCAAAGCGCAGATAAGATTGATGATTTTGGAGATAATCCACAAAATTGGACTCTTGTTTCTGGAAATCCAGCAGACGAAAAAACCTTAAAAGACTTAGAGTTTGCGTGGCGTTCTCTTAGATGCGTAAAATCTAATGCCATTTTGCTTGCGCATGATTTAGCAACTGTTGGAATAGGAATGGGTCAAGTTAATCGCGTGGATTCTTGCCATCTTGCAGTTGAAAGAGCTAATACTTTGGCAGATGGCGTTGAACGTGCTAAAGGCTCTGTTGCAGCATCCGACGCATTCTTCCCGTTTGCTGATGGTCCGCAAATCTTAATAGAAGCAGGTGTAAGCGCAATTGTTCAACCTGGAGGATCTATTAGAGATGAGGAAGTGTTTGAAGCTGCGCGCGCGGCTGGCGTAACAATGTACACTACTGGAACAAGGCACTTCTTCCACTAAAAATCAATCGCTATTTGCAAATTAGTCTTTATGTAAATAGCTGATTAGTCAGTTAGATTAACTCGATCAATCATATTAACGTAAAAAGCCTTGGATTTTATTTAATATACTTTCCAAGGCTTTTTATGTATTATACAAGTATGACAATTAGCCAGAAGAACCAAGATAACGAATTAAAATTTGAGCATAAAGATGAATTAATGAATAATGTGAACAGCAGCGTGAATAACAACGTGTCCAACAACTCAAACAATCATATCTACGTTTCGGAAGTAAAAGAGGGAAAGCCGTATGCGCAATGGATTGTGGCAATAATAGTATGCGTGTGCGCTGTATTAGCTTTCATAGGAAAAATAATGGCTGCTACAGTTATTATTTCTGCAACAGCCATCATTCTTGGAATAATACGCTTAATTTTCTCTCAACGAAGCCCTTGGAAAGTTAGATCCATTGCTTTTGACTCTTTTATAAGCATTGCACTAGGACTTGGTTTGCTAATAACGTATTTTTCTATTTTTGTTTTTATGTAACCTATTTTGTTTTAACTATTTGTCTTAGTTATAGAATGGGTTAACTTCTTTATTCTCGCTATTTTCTGATTCTTCGTTAGATGCTGAAGTGTTTTTGGAAGAATCATCCGAGCTTAAATCGCCAGCATTATTGGATTCTTTAACACTGTTTGAGTCTTTTGAAGAAGAACGAACAAGCTTGCTAATAAGCATAACGAATCCAACAAGAGCTGCTGCAAAAACAGGAGCAATCCAAAATACCCAAAGTTGGCTTAATGGTGCAGTAGCTAATTTCTTAGACTGTGCAAGAATGGCAATACCTGTAGAGCGAGCAGGATTAAGACCCGATCCAGTAATTTGGTATGTAATAAAAGCTCCAACCGAGTATGCAATACCCATGTGTGCTGCATAAGTGCATTTAGCACTACCATCTTCGCGCGTATACGTCATTGCTGTTGCAACAATAATAAGAACTGCAATAATCTCAACTATTAATGCGGAGATAACGCCAAAAGAAGCATTAACGCTTTTTAGCTGATTTGCAGAGATAGAAGCGCTTTCAAAACCGTTTACAACAGGAGCAAACCATGTTTTTTCTGGAACCATTTTAGTTTGAGGAAGAATAAAAACAGTTATTGAAGCAGCAACGAGTGCGCCAAGAACTTGCGCAATAATGTATAAAATTCCAGAGATATAAGAGGTTCTTCCAGTAAGCATAGAAGCGATTGTTACTGCTGGATTAACGTGGCCTCCAGAAACCTTAGCTGCTATACTGATTGCTGCTGCGTAAGCTAAGCCTGTTCCTGCAGCAATTAAAAGAACGTTCACGCCGTACATTGCTGTTACAACAGAAGAGAACGTGTAAATAGTAAATATTGCAAAAACGCTTGCAATAAATTCAGCAAAAATCCTAAAAATAAGAGGTGCAGGAGCAGATGTTTTTTGCTCATCATTTGAACATTTATTTTGCAAAGTGTTGTTCATAACAATTCCTTACGTTAATGTGTACGTGTTGTGTTGTTTTTATGTTGTTTTGTTATTCGCAACACAACCAAACGTTTGCTATAGTATCACGGCTATGCCATACGCTAGTATAGAAAAACGTGGCAATTTGCTGTGAGTATTAAAAAATGATTAAAAATCATTAAAAAATACGCAAAAATGGCCATAAATAAAACATCAATAAGATTAAATTAATACAATAGGTCACGTTGGGAGAACGATGCCAAACGCATATTCCCGCGCCAATCAGGCGCATTCAAATGACAAAAATGCCGTTCGACTGCAAAAGCTACTTGCTGAAGCGGGATTTGGTTCAAGACGCAAATGTGAGGAGATTATTCTCGATGGGCGTGTTGAAGTGGATGATGAGCTTGTAACAACACTCGGAACTCGAGTAGATCCAAGTAAGCAAAAAATTTGCGTAGACGGATCCAGAGTAAAGTTCAATCACAAGCTTGTAACGCTTGCGCTTAATAAGCCAAAGCGAGTTTTGAGCGCAATGGATGATCCAAAAGGTCGCTTTACTTTAAGAGATATTGTTGGAGACAAATACGAGCGAATTTTCCACATGGGTCGCTTGGACTACGATTCGGAAGGTCTTATTTTAATGACCAACGATGGCGAGTTAAGCCAGCATGTTATGCACCCAAAGTACGAAGTTGAAAAAACGTATATTGCAACTGTTGAAGGCAAAATCAACGGAATGGTTTGCCGCAGGCTAGTTTCGCAAGGCGTAAATCTGGAAGACGGCTGGATTAAGCTAGACAGATGCGCAATAATCGATCAGAATCACGATGCAACAATCGTAAAAGTTGTTTTGCATTCTGGTAAGAATCGAATTGTGCGTAGGATTTTTGGAGCTGTTGGCTTTCCTGTAAAACGTCTTGTTCGTACGCAAATCGGCCCTATTAAGTTGGGTGACTTAAAAGCTGGGTCTTACCGCGTGCTTTCGCAAGTAGAAGTGCGCTCGCTTTCTAAGGAGGTTGGCCTGTGATTTGTGTAGCAATTGATGGACCAGCAGGAGTCGGTAAGTCTTCTACTTCTCGCGCTTTAGCACAATACTACGGTTTTGCGTATTTAGATACGGGTGCAATGTATAGAGCTGCCGCATGGTGGTGCTTAAAGCAAGGAATTGATTTAAGCAAGCAGCTTGAGTTGGATGAAGAAGGAAATCCAACAAATTCTGCAGATGCAGAACGCTTTAATCAAATTGTTGAAGCTGTTGGAGCATTGTTTACGGAAGATCATGCTGAATTTAGCGTTGATCCAAAAAATCCTGTAGTCGTAATTGATAGTGAAGATATTAGCGAAGAATTGCGTTCCAGCGAAGTTTCTTCGCACGTGTCTACTGTTTCTTCGATTCCTGCAGTTCGACGCATGCTTATTGCTGCTCAACGCGCATATATTGCTTCAGAGTCTGCTGAGGATTCTTTCTCTGGCGGAGAAGGAATTGTTGCAGAAGGCCGCGATATTACTACTGTTGTGGCTCCTAATGCGCAAGTTCGAGTGCTTCTTACTGCGCGCGAAGAAGTGCGCCAAGCTCGAAGAAACAAGCAAGATATTGCGCAAGAAAATTCGCAAAATAATGAATCTAAGAATAATGAATCTTTAGAAGAAGACGATATTCGCGCTCGCGACGCTAAAGATGCTAAAGTTACGCATTTTCTTAAAGCAGCAGACGGTGTTACAACTTTAGATAATTCTGATTTGACTTTTGAGCAGACTCTTGACGCTCTTGTAGAGATGGTTGACGATGCAATTGAGCAGGATGAGTACGACCGTTATGCTGCAAATCTTGAAGGCTACGATCTTGACGATGAAGACCGTGCGCTTCTTAGCGGAGATTTAGCAGGCGAAGATGAGTCGAAAGACGCTAAAGCTGTTGGAGTAATTGCCGTTATAGGCCGACCAAACGTTGGAAAATCAACGCTTGTAAACCGTATTTTGGGTCACAGAGTTGCTGTTGTAGAAGATACTCCAGGCGTTACTAGAGATCGCGTAAGCTACGATGCTGAGTGGGCTGGAACCAACTTTAAGCTTGTTGACACTGGCGGCTGGGAAGCAGATGTTGAAGGTATTGATTCTTCGATTGCTCAGCAAGCGCAAGTAGCAGTGCGTTTAAGCGATGCTGTGATTTTCCTAGTAGACGGTCAAGTTGGTTTAACAGCTACCGACGAGCGTATTGTTTCAATGCTTCGCGCTGCTGGTAAGCCTATTACTTTGGCAGTTAACAAGGTTGACGACGCTAGAAGCGAGTATTTGACTGCAGAGTTTTGGAAGCTTGGAATGGGCGAGCCTTACGGAATTTCTGCAATGCACGGAAGAGGCGTGGGAGATTTGCTTGACGCAGCTCTTGCATCTTTAAAGAAAGCGAATAAGACTTCTGGATTCTTAACTCCGCAAGGTCTTCGCAGAGTTGCTTTAGTTGGACGTCCAAACGTTGGCAAGTCTTCGCTTTTGAACCATTTAGCTCACGAAGAGCGTTCTGTTGTAAACGACTTGGCTGGAACTACTCGAGACCCTGTTGATGAAGTTGTGCGCGTAGACGGCGAGGACTGGCTGTTTATTGACACGGCTGGTATTAAGCGCAGGCAGCACAAGCTTACTGGCGCCGAATACTATTCTTCACTACGTACGCAAGCTGCGATTGAACGCTCGGAACTTGCTTTGATTCTTTTTGATTCTTCTCAGCCGATTGCAGAGCAGGATCTAAAAGTTATGAGCCAGGCTGTGGATGCAGGTCGCGCAATCGTACTTGTGTTTAATAAGTGGGATTTGATGGACGAATTCTCTAGGCAGCGCATGGAACGCTTGTGGAAAACTGAGTTTGAGCGCGTTACTTGGGCTGAACGCGTTAATCTTTCTGCAAAAACAGGATGGCATACTAACCGTCTTGCGCGCGCTATGCGAACAGCCTTAGAAAACTGGGATAAGCGCATTCCTACAGGCAAGCTTAACGCCTTCTTAGGCCGTATTCAGTCTGCTCATCCACATCCTTTGCGAGGTGGAAAGCAAGCGCGAATCTTGTTTGCAACGCAAGCTTCTACGCGCCCTCCGCGTTTTGTAATATTTGCAACTGGATTCTTAGAGCACGGCTACCGTCGCTTTATTGAGCGTTCTCTTAGAGAAGAATTTGGATTCGAGGGAACTCCTATTCAAATCTCCGTAAAAGTACGAGATAAAAAGAAGCGCAAGTAAAATCGCAGGTTAATCATAATAAATCGCAAATAAATCTGCGATTAAAGTTGCGATTAAAGCGTAAGTAAAGTAGGAGCGGAATATGGCTGGATTAGGCGAGTTAGCTCTTGATTTGCATCATGCTAGCGAAGATGAGATTTTTCAAGCATTTGTTGATTGGGTTAAAACTAACAAGCATGTAGATTTGTGGCCGCATCAAGAAGAATCTGTTATGGATTTGCTTGCAGGAGACCACGTAATCTTAAATACTCCAACAGGCTCTGGAAAATCGCTAGTAGCGCTCGGCATGCATTTTGCGGCACTTGCCACTGGCAGACGCTCCTACTACACTGCGCCAATCAAAGCACTTGTATCCGAAAAATTCTTCGATTTAGTTGCGATTTTTGGGCGAGACAACGTAGGCATGATTACTGGCGACTCGCATATTAACGCGGATGCTCCAATAATCTGCTGCACAGCGGAAATCTTAGCAAATCAAGCCTTAAGAGAAGGCGTAAACGCAAAAGTTGATTGCGTTGCAATGGACGAATTCCACTACTATGGAGACCCAGAGCGAGGATGGGCTTGGCAAGTGCCTCTTCTTACGCTTCCAAATACGCAATTCTTGCTTATGAGCGCAACTCTTGGAGATGTGTCAGACATTGCACAGCGATTAGAAAAATCAACAAATCGTAGTGTTGATATTATTGCTAACGCTCCAAGACCAATCCCACTCGAATACGAGTACATAGATAAGCCACTTGCTGCAACTGTAGAACTCTTATTTAACAAGGGTTTAACGCCAATCTACGTAGTTCATTTTTCCCAAGATGCAGCTCTAGAAACAGCTCAAGCGCTCGCAAGCACGGGAGTTTCTAGCAAAGAGCAGCGAGACAAAATTGCTCAAGCGATTAAAGGCACTAAATTTACTACAGGTTTCGGCAAAATTTTGCAAAGGCTACTGCGCACTGGCGTTGGCGTACATCATGCTGGCATGCTTCCACGCTACCGCAGGCTTGTTGAACAGCTAGCTCAGCAAGGATTGCTGCCCGTTATTTGTGGCACAGACACTCTTGGCGTTGGTATTAACGTGCCAATTCACTCTGTTGTGCTTACAGCTCTTACAAAATTTGACGGGAACCGTAGTCGAAAGCTTCGCGCTCGCGAGTTTCATCAAATTGCAGGTCGTGCAGGCAGAATGGGGTTTGATACAGAGGGCTTAGTAGTTGCAGAGGCTCCAGAGTTCGAGATTGAAAACGCGCGCGCTGTTGCAAAAGCCGGAAACGACCCTAAAAAGCTTAAAAAAGTTAAACGTAAAAAGGCTCCAGAAGGATTTGTAGTTTGGGGTGAGCCAACGTTTACTAAGCTTATTGAAAGCGCTCCAGAAACTTTGAATCCGCACATGGTTGTAACGCACTCAATGATTTTGAACGAAGTTACGCAAGGCGGAGACGCTAAAGCACGCGTTGAAAAACTTATTGAAGATAGTGCACAAAAGCCGCAAGATAAAGAAAAATTGCTTGAGCGTTGCAACGATATTTTCCAAACTCTGCTCGATACTCAAGTGATTGAATGCAGAGAGTTTTCGGATGGTTCTTGCGATTATGATCTTGATGTTGCTATGCCAGAGGGTTTTGCTTTAGATCAGCCACTTTCTCCGTTCTTGCTCGCAGCTTTGGAACTTCTTGACCCAGAATCTCAAAGCTACGCGCTTGACGTAATTTCTATGGTTGAGTCAACTTTAGATGATCCTAAGCCTGTTCTTCGCGCGCAAGAGCGTAAAGCTCGCGATGCTGCAATGGCTGGCATGAAAGATGATGGCATTGATTACGAGGAGCGCATGGAACGCTTAGCGGAAGTTAGCTACCCTAAGCCTCTTGAAGATTTGCTTGAGCCTGCTTTTGCGCAATATCGCAAAGATGTTCCGTGGGCAAACGACTACTGGATTAAGCCTAAATCTGTGCTTCGAGACATGGTTGAAACCGCCTCTGATTTTACTGGCTATATTTCGCGCTATGGCATTGCTAGAAGTGAAGGAACGCTTCTTCGTTACCTTTCGGACGCTTATCGTTCGCTTGCTCGAACTGTGCCAGAAGACATGCTTAACGAAGAATTGCGCGATATTATTTCGTGGCTTCGACTTGTTGTGCGCTCTATTGATTCGAGTTTGGTTGACGAGTGGGAGAGTGCTGGAGGGTCGGACGCTGAAGCTAGTGCAGTAACTACGGCTGCGCCTGGAACTTCTGAGTCTGTTGTTGCGGATCGAAGAGGACTTATTGTGTTGATTAGAAATGCAATGTTCCGCCGCGTGCAACTTATGGATTTGGAAGATGCGGATGCTTTGGGAGAGCTTGACAAAGCTTGGGGTTACGGCGTTCATGAGTGGAATGATGTGCTTGACGACTATTACGACGAACATGAGTATGTTGGGATAGATGCCAAAGCTCGTGGCGGAGACTTGTTTATTTTGGATGATTCTCTAGAAAAAAATGAGCATTCGTGGAAAGTTCGGCAGATTATTGACGATTCGGACGGAGACCATAATTGGGCTATTACTGGAATTGTTGATTTGGATTCCACACAAGATACAGGCGAAGTTGTGTTCTTTGACTACAGCGTGTCGCACGTTTAGTGTTGTTTTACTTAAGTTTTATTTGCGTTTTGCTTATATTTTACTTATGTTTTATGCAAAATCTAAAATATAGTCGAACGTTTGTTCTATGGATTGAGTATACTTAGATTATGGTTCAGGATTTATTTACAGCAAGTAGTGCGCCTAGCGATGTAACACGTCCATTGGCTGTGCGTATGCGACCGAGCGTTATCGAAGACGTTCTTGGGCAGACTCATGCGCTAAAAGATGGTTCGCCTTTGCGCAGGCTTGCAAATCCGCAATCTAAAGGTTCTCTTACATCTCCAAGTTCTGTTGTGTTGTTTGGGCCTCCTGGAGTTGGTAAAACTACGCTTGCTTATATTGTGGCTCAACAGTCTGGTCGCGTGTTTGAAGAGCTTTCTGCTGTAACTTCTGGAGTTAAAGATGTTCGAGCGGTGTTAGATCGCGCGCATGAGCGTTTAGTTAGTAAAAGTCAAGAAACAGTCCTGTTTATTGACGAAGTTCATCGTTTTTCTAAATCACAGCAAGATGCTTTGCTTCCAAGCGTAGAAAATCGCGATGTAACTTTTATCGGTGCTACTACCGAAAATCCAAGCTTTTCAATTATTAAGCCACTACTTAGCAGATCAGTAGTTGTTAAACTTGAGTCTCTTAGTGTAGAAGATTTGCGCACGCTTATAGAACGCGCAATTTCAAGCGAAAATGGTCTTAATAATCAGCTTAAGATTGATGACGATGCAATAGATTCAATTATTCGTTTAAGCGGGGGAGACGCTCGCAAAACTCTTACGATTTTAGAGGCGGCTGCAGGAGCAGTAACAGGAGATGTTGCTTTGCAGCATGGCAAAAAGAAGCCTGTTATTACTGCCGATATTGTTTCTAACGTAATGGATACTACTACAGTTCGTTACGACAAAGATGGAGACGACCACTACGATGTGATTTCTGCTTTTATTAAGTCAATGCGTGGAAGTGATGTTGACGCTTCTTTGCATTATTTAGCGCGAATGCTTAGAGCTGGGGAAGACCCGCGTTTTATTGCAAGGCGAATTATGATTGCTGCTGCCGAAGAAGTTGGTATGGCGGCTCCGCAAATTTTGCAAGTAACTGTTGCTGCAGCTCAAGCGGTTGCTTTAATTGGCATGCCAGAAGCGCGGATTATTCTTTCGGAAGCTGTGATTGCTGTAGCAACTGCTCCAAAATCAAACGCAAGCTATAATGCGATTAATAAGGCTTTGCAAGATGTTGATGCTGGAAATATTGGTCAAGTTCCTCTTCATTTGCGTAACGCTCCGACTGCTTTGATGAAAAGTTGGGGAAATCACGAAGGCTACAAGTACGCTCACGACTACCCAGGAGCTGTTGCATCTCAACAATATATGCCAGATGAGCTAGTTGGCCGCGAATATTATCACCCAAATAATCGCGGATACGAGCACGAGATTTCACAACGTTTATCTCAAATCCGCAATATTCTCCACAATCCCGATGACAATAAATAAAGTCGATAATTAAAAGGCTCCTTAGAATTTTAAGAAGCCTTTTAATGCAGTATTACTATTTTTTTTTAAGAGAGTTTTATTCACGAACAAGCATAATGTGGTCAATATCTTCGCGATTTGAAACGCGGAACAGCACAAAGCGGTTGCCAATTACTTGAACGACTTCTGCACCAAGATGTTCTGCGAGTTCCTGCGCAGCTTCTTTAGCACTTAAGCCAGAGCCATCTTGCACAGCGCACTTCATAAGCTCGTGAGATTGCATTGTTTCGTCTGCTTGCTTAACAGCAGCATCGCTAATATCGTTTTTTCCAACGTAAAGCAATGGGCTTAAAGTGTTAGCGAGCGCGCGCAATTGCTTAATTTGCTTTTTAGTTAATGCCATTATTTTCCTTCCAAATCGCGTTCAACATGCATAAAACGTTAAAACGCCAATTTTCAAAACATTAAAACGTCAAAACGCTATATTGTTAAACGCAATTATCAACAACCAACTATCGACTATTGATTATCTACTTGTAACGCTTAAATTTTCAATGCTTATCGGATTATACATTAACCGTAAGAATCCGCGTTCAACACGTTCAATGAGTTCAATATACAAATATTCCAATTATCAGTTATATAAATATTCCAGCAAAAATTATTCCGCACACAATGCCTAATGTAATTATTAAAAGCGCAAAGTCTTTTATGTGAATTTTCTCTGTATGTAAGTGTGTGCGTTTAGCTCCAGGAACGTAGCATCTGGAATCTAGCGCAAGTCCCAGTGTGTTTGCGTGCCGAATCACGCTTGCAAATCCTGGAACTATAAGAGATGTTATTGCTTGCAATCGCTTTTTTATAGACCCGTCTTTTATGTTTCCGCCTCTTGCAATTTGAGCTAAAGCAACAGATTCTGCTTCTTTTGCAAGAGTTGGCAAAAATCGTAAAGCAAGGCTCATAATAAGAGCAATTTCTTGACTTGGCAATCCTACGCTTTTAAGAGGCGAAATAATAGACGCGCATGCTTCAGTCAATCGCGTTTGGCTTATGGTTAGTACAATTATTGACCCGATTAGTATAACAAGCGAAAATCTTGAAGCGAAAAGTATTGCAAACTTTATTCCATCGTCTGTTATTAATATCGGTCCGATTCTAAAAAGTCCTCTTCCAGAATGCACAACTAGAAGATTAAACAATCCAGAAAATACGAATATTGCAATAAACATGTGCAATGACAAGAATAATTTTATAGGCGATATTCTAGCGAGAAATATTAGAGCAAGCGTTGACAGTGCAAGAATTCCTAGTTGATAGAAGTTTGTAATGCTAAACGCGCTAAACATAAGAATTAAGCATGATATTAGTATTATTCGCGTATTGAATAAGCTTAGCAATGACTTATTTTTGTTTTCGCTACCATTCTCGCTAGCATTTTCAAGCTTTTCGTCTTGTGCGTGTTCTTGAATTTCCTTCTTTTTGCGCGAATCTAACGTAACTATGCGCGCTCCAAGTGCTTTTGCTTCACTAAAATCGTGCGTAATAACAATAATTGTTACGCCTTTATTGTGTAAATCGCTTAAAATTTTTAGCACGATTTTTGCATACTCAAAATCTAATCCTGCTGTAGGCTCGTCTAAAACCAAGATTTTTGGATTGCAAGCCAAAATTCCCGCGATTGCTGCTAATCGTTGCTGGCCTCCAGAAAGCTCGAATGGGGATTTTTGCGCTAAATGTTCAATATGCAATGATTTTAGTGCGTTCAATACTATGGAACGCAATTCGCATCCCTCTAATCCAAAGTTTTTTGGACCGTATGCTACGTCTTCAAAAACAGTTTGCGCAAAAAGTTGCTGTTCTGGCAATTGCATAACGTAACCAATGTTTTTGCGAATTCCTCGCATTTGTGATTTGCTTGTTTTCTCGCTAATTTTTATTCCGTTTACGCAAATAGATCCAGAATCGTATTTAATAAGTGCGCATATTGCTTTTGCGAGCGTGGATTTTCCACACCCGTTTTTTCCCATTATTGCAACGATTTCGCCTGCTTTTACGCTTAGAGAATAGTCTCTTATTATTGGATTTTGACTATTTGCATAGCTCACACTTAAATTAGATATTTCAATTGCTGCATTCTTACTTGCTTTATTTGAATCACATTTATTTTTGCTTTCTGCATTCGAATTTTCTGCATTTGATTTTTCTACATTTTCCGTCATGCTTTTTGATCCAATAACAGCTGGCGATTTTTCCGCGTAGAATTCTTCTAATTCCAATAAACTTACATCACGCAATTTTCCATTTTCTAGCATTAATATTCGATCCGCATTTTTGCATTCGCTAATCTTATGTGTTACTTGAACGATTGTTGTGCCGCGCGTTTGTAATTTGTCAAAAAGCTTATTTACGTCTGCTTTTGCGCAAGAATCAAGCATGCTTGTAGGCTCATCTAATACAAGAAGTTTTGATTTTGTAGCAATCGACGACGCAATAGCAACGCGCTGCTGCTGACCTCCACTCATATTGCTTGGGTCGCTAAAACGGTGATTTTCCATGTTTACAGCGCGTAAAGCTTTGCTTATATTTTGCTTCATAAATTCTTTAGAAGCGCACAAGTTTTCAAGCCCAAAAGCAACATCGTCTTCTACAACTGTTGTAACGATTTGGTCTTCTGGGCTTTGAAACAATGCTCCAATAGATTCTCGTGCTTTTTGGTACGCTTTTGAATCAACATTGTTTGCTTCAAAAACTTTTATTCCGCATAGCGTAACAATTCCAGAATCTGGGGAAGAAAGTCCTGCAATAATTTTAGCTAGCGTGGACTTTCCACTACCATTTTTGCCGATTATTGCGATTCTTTGACCATATGCAATTTCAAGATCTATTCCGTCTAGAATCCAAGTTTTTCCGCCATCATAGCTAAAGCGAACTTTTTGCAAAGAAACAGCATTATCTTTTTTAGCACAATAATCCATATTGCTTTTTTCGTCTTTGCAACTTGTTTTATATTGAATAACTTTATTGCTTTGCATAATTAGCTTGCTTTTTACTTAATTGACTAATGCTATTTTGGCTAATGCTATTTGTTTACTATTTGTTGTAGTTAAGAAGTTTTGAAACAGGCTTATAAACAAGCATAGTTACTACGCAATGAATCGCAAGCTTAATCACATTAAACGGTAGCAGAGCTGGAACTATAAGAGCAGCAACTTGCTCAACGCTAATATGAGCATAAAGCGGCGTAATAATAAGATTTCCGACTATTGCAAGAGCAATCGCAACTACAGAGCCAACCACAAGCGAAATAATAGCGCCTTCTTTGGTTCTAATTTTTTTGTAGACGATTGCAGCGCTAACAGAAGCGCCCATTGAAACCAATATTGCCATTATTGCGCCAAACGGATTAGTGAAGAAGTGCGGAGCAAATCCTAGTACGCTTACGATTACAGCAGCGAATGGCCCGTAGGCAAATCCTGCAATTAAACACACAATTCCCGAAGGATCGTATTTAAGGTAGTTTACGTCTGGAATAAGTGGAAATTCTATAAAGCTTACAGCAATAGAGAGCGCAACGAATAGCGCGTATTTAGCAATTTTTTCGCTTGACCAATAGTTTGTGCCAGAGTAAGTTGCGTGATTATTTGCTGTGTGATTGCTTGCTTTATGATTATTTTCGCGTGAAATGCTCATTAGAGCCTCCGTTTCTTTCATCCGGACTTTAACCGTTGGCTTCGGATTTTAACCGAATCAGCAGCAGTGGTGCCGCTCGCGGGCTTCGAGACAATTCACTAATTCAAGAATTACCTCGTTACCGCCAGTAAGGATTTTCACCTTCCCTGAAACTACACTTTATTTTTATCTTATGCTAAGAACATTTATTGCTAAGTGCTAAGAACATTTAGCACGTTTGGGTAACTTTTGACTTGTAACGTTTTTTTGATGGCAATGCTAAGTGTAAGATTAAAAGCATGAGTGAAATTACGAATACTTCTGTTAATTCTATAGATAAGCTTGCGATTATTGTTGTTACTTATAAGCGCCAGGAGCTTCTTGCAAATCTTTTTAAATCTTTTGAGTGCCTGAATCAATGCCCTTGGCGAATTATTATTGTAGACAACGAAAGTAGCGAAAAAACGCGCAAAATGGTGGATGATTTAGGCGATATTCTTTCGCGCAGATGGGGCGCTTCTAGCGCGGACGATTCTGGCGATTCAAACCGAGTTGTTTACGCGCCACAAAGTAGCAATCTTGGGGGAGCTGGCGGTTTTAGTGCTGGCGTTAAAAAAGCGTATGAGCTTGGCGCACAATGGTTTTGGGTTATGGACGATGATGTTGAAACTGTTCCAGAATCTATTGAGCGTCTTTGCAAGTGGACTAAAAGCCACGATGTTATTCAAGGAAGCCGTTTGGACTACGACGGTGGCGATTTTTATTGGCAATATAACTTTATTGTTTCTCTTGGAATCCCTAATCCAATCGCGCCAGCAGCATTTGGGCCATCTGGCTACCGTGTTATGAACACAATGTGCTTTGAAGGTGGATTGTTTAAGCGCAATATTGTAGAGAAAATCGGACTTCCAGATTCGCGCTATTTTATTTATTGGGATGACACTACTTATGGCTATCTTGCTAGCAAGGTTACCAATCCGATTGTTGTAAATGACATTATTCTTCGCAGAACTCGTAATATTCCTAATTGGGATATTGCTGGTGTTCGCCAACTAAATTCCACTTCCGACATGAATCGTTACCATATTATGAGAAATCGTGGCTTTATGGCGCGCTACTTTATGATCCACGGTGATTTTAGACCATTTATGTTTGCTCTTGGAACAGCATTAACTGCTGCAAAAGAGCTTATTAGGCTTGTTGCTGTAGATCGTGAGCATATTTTAAGTGGCGTTAAAAAGCTTTTTACTGGTTGGATTGCAAGCAGAAAAATTTTGCATGATCCTAATTGGAAGCCAATGCCTCCGTTAAAATAGCTACAAAACATTAAGTCTTAAAACATAAACTAGAAGCCACCTAGCGTTTACTAAGTGGCTTCTAGTTTTTTATTTTATCTCTTTTTTCAGTGGGAGAGGTCGATTACCATTCGACCGCGAATCTTACCGCTGAGCATCTCGTCGAAGATGTCGTTAATGTCTTCCATCTTGCGCATATGGCATTTTGGAACAACCTTGCCTTCAGCACCAAACTGGAACGCTTCTTCCAAATCTTTACGAGTTCCAACAAGGGATCCAACCAAGCGGATTCCGTCGAGAACAAGGCGAGGGATGCTGAGTTCCATATCTTCTGGTGGAAGACCAACAGCTGCAACGGTGCCGCCTGCTCGTACAGAGTCAACTGCGCTGTTAAAAGCAGCCTTGCTTACAGCGGTTACAACAGCGCCATGAGCGCCGCCTACCTTCTTCATAGCAAATTCAGGAACATTTTCCTTAAGTGGGTTTACGCACAAATCTGCGCCATATTCCTTAGCAAATTCAAGCTGAGCATCGTTAACATCTACTGCGATTACGTGTGCGCCAAATACGTTCTTTGCATATTGCAACGCAAGATTACCAAGACCGCCAAGGCCAAAGAGAATAAGCCATTCGCCTGGGTGTACGCCCGACTCCTTAATAGCCTTGTAGGTTGTAACGCCAGCGCAAGTGATGGAGCTTGCAGGAGCTGGATCCAAGCCTTCTGGGACTTTTACAGCGTAGTCAGCTGCAACAATGCACTCTTGCGACATGCCACCGTCTGCAGTGTATCCTGCGTTCAAAACGCTACGGCAAAGTGTTTCTCGGCCAGTGGTGCAATATTCGCAATGACCGCAACCCTTAAAGAACCACGCTACAGATGCACGGTCGCCTGGCTTTAATGTTGTAACACCAGGGCCAACTTCCTTAACAATACCAATACCTTCGTGGCCAAGAACAACACCAGTTTTATCGCCAAAATCTTGGTTCTTAACGTGAAGATCGGTGTGACATACGCCGCAGCACTCCATATCGAGTAAGGCTTCACCAAATTCCAATGGACGAAGTTCCTTCTCTACAACCTGAGCCTTCTTATCTTTGGTTGCAACAATAGCCTTCATAGAAACCTCCTTGTTCTATGCTTCATCGTTGAAAAACATTGCTTTTTCAGTTTTCTTTTACCTGTTTGGTAAAAGCTATTTTTATTCTACATTATTTTTACGATTTTTCATGATAAAAATCACATTTTAAGAAAAAGTTTTATAAAAATTTATGGCTTAATGATAATAATTATCGTATTCAATATTTTTCTTATCGTTTTCTTATCTTTTTCTTCTGCTCAACACTCCGTAAAATCGCTTGAATACAGCAGAAAATCACTATACATTTTTTATTTTTGATTATAACTTGCATTAAACAATAAATCAGGCTACTATGGCATCTTGTTTGCGGATATAGCTTAGTTGGTAAAGCGCAACCTTGCCAAGGTTGAGACCGCGGGTTCGAGTCCCGCTGTCCGCTCCATTTGATTTCTCAGCAGACTTTCCTCATATCTGCTGAGATTTTTTTATTTTCTATTACATGTCTCAGCACGTATGCCAGCTTTGGGTTATAGGCAGCCAAAAGGGTTATAGGAAAAAAGTGCGTAAAGCTAAGCTGATGAATATTCTGAAAATAGAATTAGTCAGCTTAGCTTTGGACTATAAAGCAATTCTTTTTATTCAATGTGTATAACTTTTGTTAGATAATCCTTGATTTTTCGGTGAAAATTCAAGCGTTATGAATGTTTTATCCACATATTAAATTAACTCTTTTATTTTTTGCAATAAGCTGTATGCTTTACTTAAACATTAGAAAATAATGTGAAAACAAAATTAACAAATAAGGAATTAAAAAATAAATGACTTGACAAAATTTTAGGAAAGAAGGAGAGAATGAGAAATTTTTCTAACACTCTGTTATACGCAAACGACGATGATAATGAGACATTTTGGGAGGTTATTAATAGTAACTTCCCAGATCAAGTAGATCCGTCGCGGTTCCAGACTAAAAATAGAAGACCTTTTCCAGTTTATGAAGGTTTAATACCAGTTGGGTCTTCTCGCTCAATGGCAAGTTATCACGTATCATCGTGTTTCAATAATACGCATGGTAAAAAGATGTACCTATATCTTGCAATGCAAATATGCAAAGTAGCGTGCATAGTAGGTGATATTTCTCACGGCAGGCCAATATCGCCAGAGATGAAAAGAGCATTAACAAAAGAGTGTATATACAAACTCGAGAATATGTGGTACTTGATTAATGAATGCTACAAAGATAAGCATAATGAGGCAGAAGTTTCTAAGCTAAGAAGTAATCCAACAATACCGAAGATGATAAACGGAATACTGGTTTCTCCATCACAATTAGAGGCAGTCGTTTTGCTTCATATTGGAGATACAGAATATTGGACATCTTTAACACTTAGATTCATAATGGGAAAATGGGTTTGCACGTTAGCAGATATAGGTTAGGTTTTACCTAATCGTAGTTTGCATAATATGAATTTTAAGTAGTTATTGATTTAATTAAGTATGTACATGCATAAACATGTTGGATTATGTAGCTTATTTGCGTAACGCCCCTAGAATATAATTTGCATTTGCTGTTTTACTCAAGGGGTTTTCTAAATCGTTATTTGTTAAATTGTTATTTTGTAAAAAACGCTAATTTTCTGTGCATATTTTTGTATCTTCATAGTTTTGTGTTGGCATGCTTATACCGTACAATTAAGAATATGCTGCGAGAATTTTCTGTAGAAGACATTCACCCAACTAACGATGGTGACACAATTTATTCATTGCTTGCCAATAGGGCAATGCGAGACCCGCAAGGTGTGATTGCACAATGGCAAGATGACAATACTCGTCAATGGCACGATGTTAGCGCATCACAGATGCTATCCAAAGTTCGTTCTACTGCAAGAGGCTTAATCGCTCTTGGCGTTAAGCAAGGAGACAAAATCGTTATTTACTCTCCAACTTGTTATGAATGGGGTGTTGTGGACTTTGCGTGCGCTTGTATTGGTGCTGTTAGCATACCTATTTACGAAACTGACTCCGCTCTTCAAGCTGCAGATATTATTTCGGAAGTAAAGCCTGTTATCGCTTTTGCAGGAGACGACGAGCATGCGCAATGCTTGGAAAGAGTTCGTCAAGACAATAAGCGAATTTCATTAAAAACGGTTTTTAACTTTAAGGCCAATGGTATTGATGCTGTTATTGATTTTGGAAAATCAATAAGCGACGATGAGCTAAATAATGCTATTAATCAAATAAAAGCAGATGATTTAGCAACTATTGTTTACACTTCTGGCTCTACTGGCAAGCCAAAGGGAGCAATGCTTACTAATAGAAACTTTACGCACATTGTTTACGCAGCATACGATGTTCTAAACGACATGTTGTATAAGCCAAGTAGAATACTTCTATTCCTTCCTCTTGCACATTGCTTTGCAAGGTATATTCAATATGTTGCAGTTGGAGCGAATGGCGTTATTGGATATGTTCCAAACGCTAAACATTTGTTGGCAGATTTGCGTAGTTTTAAGCCTACGTATTTGCTTGGCGTTCCTCGAGTGTTTGAAAAAGTTTATAACGCAGCATCTCAAAAAGCTGGAGCTGGAATCCGCGGTAGAATCTTTGCTAAGGCTGTTCAGCATTTTGTTGAGTGGTCTAAAGACGAAGTCGAAGGAAAATTGCATTCTATTTATGCAAAATTGCAGCACGATTTTTATATGAAGACTGTTGGTTCTTCTATAAGATCTGCACTTGGTCCTAATTTAGCGTGGCTAGCTTGTGGTGGTGCTCCAATAAATGCAGAGCTTGCTCACTTCTTTAATGGATTAGATGGAATAACTTTTATTCAAGGTTATGGAATGACGGAAACAGCTGCTCCATGTGTTGTTAACTTTGAGCATGCTAATCAAGTTGGTTCTGTTGGAAAGCCTGGTCCTGGAATCACAATTCGCATTGCAAATGATGGCGAAGTTCTTGTAAAAGGTCCTAATGTTTTTGTTGGATATTACGGAAAGCCAGAGCTTACTGCAGGAGTTATTGACCAAGATGGATGGCTTCATTCTGGCGATTTAGGCGAGATTGATGATGAGGGCTTCTTAACAATTACTGGCAGAAAAAAAGACATTATTATCACTGCTGGTGGAAAGAACATAAGTCCTGCTCCTCTTGAAACCATTATTGCAAAGTGTCCTATTGTTTCGCATGCAGTGGTTGTTGGAGATGGAAAGCCATTTGTTTCTGCTCTTATTGAGCTTGAGCCAGATATGGTTCGTTCTTGGCTTAATAATCAAGGAATGGATGAGACTATTCCAATGAAAGATATTGCACAAAATGATGCAATCCGATCTGTTGTTCAGCAATTTATTGATCAAGCTAATAGCACAGTTTCTAGAGCGGAGTCTATTCGTAAATTTGTTATTTTGGACGAAGAATTCTCTCAAGATGCTGGTACGTTAACGCCAAGCATGAAGGTTGTGCGTCCAAAGGTTTTGAAGAAATATAGCGATATTATTGAAACGCAGCTTTATGCTCCAAAACCTAATAGTAGGCCACTTCCTGCAACGGTTAAGATTTTAGATAAAACAACCGAAACTGTTAAGCAGGCTCAAGAAACTGTTAAGCAAGCTCAGGAGGTTGTTACTCCTAAAGTTAAGCAAGCTATTGATCAAGCTGCAACGCATTTGAAGCGTTTTGGAGAAGATTTACCTTTGCAATCCGATTCTAAGGAATCTTATTCAAATAATGAAGATGGAGTAAACCAAACCGTTAGTGAATAAGATTATAAAATAAGATACTAATAGGCTAATTAACAATTGCAAATATAGATTTACAGCTGGTATTACGATAAAGCTTGTATAATTATGGATTGCGATTTTAATTAGCCTTTTGTTTTAAGGAGTGCCGTGACTATTAGACAAATCCGCGTTGTTCCAGACCCTGTTCTTAGAACGCCTTGTGATGAAATTCGCGAGATTACACCATCTGTTAGAAGTCTTGTAGAAGATTTATTAGAAACTGTAAACGACCCAGGTCGTGCAGGTCTTAGCGCAAACCAAATTGGTGTTAATCTTAGAGCATTTTCTTATAACATTGATGGAACAATAGGCTATATTTTAAATCCTGTTATAGAAGAGCTTAATGGTGAACAATACGGAGATGAGGGCTGCTTATCGGTTCCAGGATTGTGGTACAAGACCCGCAGAGCTGATTATGCTAGAGCAAGAGGAATAGATTTAGACGGTAAAACTGTTGTTTTAGAAGGTAAAGGCTTAATGGCCCGCATGATTCAACATGAATGTGACCATCTTGATGGTCATGTGTATATTGACCGTTTAGAAAAAGATGTTAGAAAGCAAGCTTTACGCCAATTGCGCAATAGCTCTTCTAAGTAGCTAATTTAATAAATTATCGCGATTTTTTATAGAGATTGATTATAAAGTTAGTATAAAGCTTCTGTTATAATTTGGATTTGCGTGTTCGCTTTGAGCATGAGTGTTGTCGCGTTATACGATTGCTCGTTTTTTATTGTCTATCAGAATGCGCATATACGCGCCATGTACGCGTCCGTTCGTGTCGGTCGGCTTGGATTTAGTTATATGCTAGCCAAGTTGCATGCGAACAGACATGGCCAGGCAAGAACCGACAAGAAAGGTATATAGATATGGCACAGATTACCATGAGCGAAATGCTGAAGGCTGGTTTGCACTTCGGTCACCAAACTCGTCGCTGGAATCCAAAGATGAAGCAGTTCATTCTTACTCAGCGCAATGGTATTCATATCATCAATTTGTTCAAGTCGCTCGACATGATCGACAAGGCTTATGACTTTATTAAGCAGACTGTTGCTCACAATGGCACTGTTTTGTTTGTGGGTACTAAAAAGCAGGCTCAAGAAGCTGTGCAAAATCAGGCTACTCGCGTAAACATGCCTTACGTAAGTGAGCGCTGGCTCGGCGGTATGTTGACTAACTTCCAAACTGTTTCTACTCGCGTAAAGCGTTTGAAGGAACTCGAGGAAATGGACTTTACCGACGTTCGTGGATCTGGTTTAACCAAGAAGGAACTTTTGCTTCTTGAGCGCGAAAAGGATAAGCTTTCCAAGCAGCTCGGCGGTATTCGCAATATGAACCGTACTCCTTCTGCAATGTTTGTTGTAGACGTTAACAAGGAAGCTTTGGCTGTTGAAGAAGCACACAAGCTCGGTATTCCAGTTGTGGCAATCGTTGACACCAACACCGATCCAGAATCCGTTGAGTATCCAATTCCAGCAAACGACGATGCAATTCGTGGTGTAGAGCTTCTTACAAGCTTGATGGCCGATGCTGTTGCAGAAGGTTTGCTTGATCACGCTGGCAAGGGTGCAAAGGCTGAAGATGCCAATGCTCAGCCAATGGCAGCATGGGAAAAGGAACTGCTCACTAAGGAATCTGAACAGTCCGACAATGAAGCCAAGGCTGAATAAGCCTGTTGGCAGTTAATGAGGAGAACAAAATGGCAGCAATTACTGCAGCGTTGATTAAGCAGGTGCGCGAAGAAACTGGCGCAGGCATGATGGACGTTAAGAAGGCTCTTACTGAAGCCGAAGGCGATGTAGCTCGCGCTAAGGAAATCATCCGCGCTAAGGGCATTCAGGCCGCTGGCAAGCGTGAAGGTCGCAAGGCTCAAGAAGGAACCGTTGCTTCTAAGGTTGTTAAGACTGCAGAAGGCGAAACTGGTTATGCAGTTGAGTTGAATTCCGAAACTGACTTTGTTGCTAAGACACCAAAGTTTGTTGAATTCTCCGAAACTGTGTTGAACAATGCTATTGAAGCCAATGCTTCTAATGCAGAAGAGCTTCTTGCCGCTAAGGCTGGAGATGCTACTGTTAAGGAAGAAGTTGAAGAAGCAGCAGCATTGTTTGGCGAGCACGTTAAGGTTGGCCAGATTGCCAAGGTTAACGGTCCTCACGTTGAGGTTTATGCTCACAAGAAGTCCGTTGAATTACCTCCAAGCATTGTTTCTATGATTGCTACCGACGAAGCAGGCGCTAAGGTTGCTCACGAAGCTGCTTTGCAAATTTCCGCTATGGGTGCTCAGTGGCTCCGCCGCGAAGACGTTCCAGCAGATGTGTTGGAGTCCGAGCGTCGCGTTGCTACCGAAAAGTCCTTGGCAGAAGGAAAGCCAGAAAAGATCGTTCCAAAGATTGTTGAAGGCCGTTTGAACGCCTTCTTCAAGGAAACTGTTCTTCTTGAGCAAGCTTATGTTAAGGATCCTTCCAAGACTATTGGCGACTTGTTCAAGGAAGTTGGCGGCTCTGCTTTAGCTTTCGCTCGTGTTGAGGTTGGCAAAGGCTCTGCTGAATAGTTTTTGCCAAGTTTCAAATAATTTTCTTTTACTGAAAACTATTTGAAATGTAAAAATGGACTTGCGTGTTTAACGCGTGAGTCCATTTTTGTTTGCAACATATTGTTTGAGCAGATAAACTATTAATCAAAATGCATACAGGGAGGCTGCGTTAAATGGACAACACTTTTGAATTGTCCGCTGCAAAGATGCGCGAACACGGTATGAGCGAAGTTGCTATTAGCCAATTTGAACGTCTTTATAAAGTGTGGAATGAAGATAAAACTGGCGGATTTATTCGCGAAAACGCAGTAGAGCCTATTAAGACTGTACCAAATTTTCATGAGATTTATGAAACAATTGATCATAATAAAGCTGTTAACGCATTCTCAAAAACGGCATTTATTAAGCTAAATGGTGGTCTTGGAACATCAATGGGCTTGTCTTGCGCAAAGTCTTTATTGCCAGTTAGAAGGCATAAAGCTCGTCAAATGAGATTTATTGACATTATAATTGGTCAAGTTCTTACAGCGCGTCAACGTTTAGGCGTTGATTTGCCTTTGATTTTTATGAACTCTTTCCGCACGTCTAAAGATACTTTGCAAGTATTAAAGCGTACAAAAAAGTTTTCTCAAGAAAATATTCCTGTTGAAATTATTCAGCATCAAGAGCCAAAGCTTTTAGAGGAAACGGGTGAGCCTGTTTCTTGTTCTAAAGATAGTAGTTTAGAATGGTGTCCTCCGGGTCACGGTGACATTTTTTCAACTATTTGGGAATCTGGATTGTTGGATATTCTAAAGAAAAATGGCATTAAGTACTTGTTCATTTCTAACTCCGACAATTTAGGTGCGAGACCGTCTAGGACTCTTGCTCAGCATTTTGAAAATACTGGTGCATCAATCATGATTGAGGTTGCTAAGCGTACTCAAGCAGACCGTAAAGGTGGTCATATTGTTAGAAGTCTTGAAACTGGCAGAATGATGCTTCGTGAAATGACTCAAGTTGCTGCAGAAGATAGAAGAAGTGCGCAAAGTATTAATAAACATCCTTATTTTAATACTAACAATATTTGGATTCGTGTTGATGCTTTGCAAAAGATTCTTAAAAAATATAAAGGTGTTCTCCCTCTTCCAGTTATTTGCAATCACAAGACTGTTGACCCAACTGATGATTCAAGCGAAAAAGTGATTCAGCTTGAAACTGCTATGGGCTCTGCTGTTTCTCTTTTTGATGATGCAATTTGCGTTGAGGTTGATAGAATGCGATTTTTGCCTGTAAAGACAACTAACGATTTGTTTATAATGCGTTCTGACCGCTTCCATCTTACAGATTCTTACGAGATGGAAGATGGCAATTACATATTTCCAAATGTGGATTTAGATCCACGATTCTACAAGACTATTGATGATTTTAACGAAAGATTCCCGTATTCTGTTCCAGCTTTGGCGGCTGCAAAATCCGTTACAATACGAGGCGATTGGACTTTTGGAAGTCAAGTTTCTATGTTTGCGGATGCTGTTTTAGAAGATGCGGGGGAGCCAAGCTACGTTCCAAATGGCGAATTTGTGGGGCCTCAGGGCATTGAACCAGATGAGTGGGTGTAATCACAAAATAAATTCATTCGGGCGTGTCGTGTGGAAAATGGCCTTATTCCAACGTTTTTATAGTGTTGATTAATGGCTTTTTAAGAAAATTGATGACTTTTTTTGAAAATGTCCACACGTATGGCAAAACACCATTAAAATAGTTAAGGTGTGTGTTGAGAATTTAGCATTTTTCGCATGTTTTTAACACAAGATGAAACTACAAAAGAAACGATACGTGAGGACAAATGGCAGAAGGAAGTAACGGAAGACGTCGTTTTTCCGATAAGTGGGGTAAACACGAGCTTGATGTGCTAGCTGTGTTGTCTTCCGCATTTCCACAATGGCTGACTTCGCGTCAGATTGCGCAACGAGTTAAGGCTTATGCCGATTCTTATGGAGAGCTTGCCGACCAAGCTGCAAAGGCTGCGTTTGCAAAGCAATTCCAAAGAGATCGTGCAAAGCTTGCAGCTATGGGTATTGCGATTGAATCTCGTCAGCCTGAATATTCTTCAAAGTCAGAAGGCCAAGATTTTGCATCATACAGGTTGCAACTTGGTGACGAACCACGCGTGCGTATTCGTTTTGAACAAGAAGAGCTTCCTGTTCTTGCGGCTGCTAATTATTTAGCTCGTTCTATGTCGATTTCTTCTTCTGAATCGCGCAAAGTAGATCAGCAACATTCTTCTGCATCTCGTACTGCTCCTAGAGTTCCTCAAACACCTATTCCTGGTTTGGGCTTAGATTCGATTGCCCCTGGTCTTGGAACTCAAACAATTCCAGACGCATTGGTTAAGGTTATTGATTCTAGAAGATTTGCAGCAACTGTTGACGTTGATGGTGAACATTTGAACGTTGCATACACTGATTCCGACGATTTAGCAATGTTTGTTCTTGAGCACCCAGGTTCTTGCGTTGTAAGTCCTCAAGAAGCTGTGGACGCTTTCCATAGAAGACTTAATGCTGCTACGCAATTCGTTGAATGCGACGAGAATTACGCTGATCAAAGCGTTGATTCTGCACGTTCTAATGCGGAAGATAATCAAGCCCTTTCGGAAAACGAGCCAGACAAGTCTCGTCAAAAAAAGACGTCTTTCCAAACTGGAAGCGAAGTAGATCGCAGACTTCGACTAATGCTCTTCCTTTCTGCTCATCTTGGAGAAGAATTCCCACTAAATGAGCTTGCTGTAAGATTTATTGGCAAACCTAAGAATGATGATGAGCTTCGTAGATTTGTTGCGATTTTGCATAAAGACATTAATACGCTTACTACTGTTTCCGACGATGGCGAGATGGCAGGTAGCCAATTCTTCGATATTGATTGGTCTCTTTTAGAAGCCGAAGGTATTGTTTCCGCAACTAATTCGCTTGGTCTTGAGCGTTTAGCTGGAGTTTCTCAACAATATATGAGTATGCTTACGGCCTCTATCAACTACCTTGCGCATTCTCCTCTTTTGCCTGCTGAACAAAGAGATCAAGCCAAAGCGCTTTACATGCGTTTGCGTAGGCATGTTAGCCCAGGGGAGACTCCTTGGCTTAGCCTTACTGGTTACGAGGTAGAGCCTAGAAATTGTTCTGTTGTTCGCAGCGCTATTAGTGCTAATGCATTAATCGACATGGAGTACACAGATGGCGCTGGTAGAACACGCAGAAAGATTGTTGCTCCTTCTAAGATTTTTGTTGATGAAGGCGTTTACTACGTTGCTGTTTGGACAGATGTTGAAGATCAAACTCCACAAGATAAGCGTAGTTTTGTTGCAAAAGACACTTCGATTAATAAAGCGAACGGTTTGCCGAGAATTTGGCAGGTTTTGCGCGTTGCAAGAATTGAGCGTGCAGAAGTTATTAAGCCTATTTGCCCTGTAGAAATTCCAGATGTTCCAGTTAGCGAACTTAGAAAATGGAGTTTTGACAATGGTACTCAAACATGCTTTATTACAGATGAGCCAGATTTGAACTTCTTAAAGAGTCTTTCTGGAGCTACAATCGAGCCTTGTGGAACTGGCGTTAAGGTTCATTTAACGGTTTCTTCCGACTCTTGGTTTGTTGCATTTTGCATTGCTCACGCTCGTCATATTAAAGCTGTTTCTCCAGAAACTTTGCGCACTATGATTATTGCTCGAGCACAGCGAGAATTAAGCGTTAATAATAGCGATTGCCAAAACTTGGAGAATTAAAATGCCATGGTGGATTTGGCTTTTATTAACTCTTTTTATGCTATGCATGATTGGCGCAGGGCTTGCGTACGCGCTTAAATGCGCGTATAAGATTTTAACGAATTGCACGAGTTTTTATACTAAGGCTTATTCTTGTTTTGAAAAGTTGCAAAACAGTGAAGATTCGTTGAAAAAGGATTCATATCCATTTTTTACGCGTCCGATTTTCGATGCTGCGCAACGTGTAGAAGAGGCTAGAATTAGAGTTTTAAAGCGCAGAGAAAAAGTAGGAGATTCTCATAGAATTGTTTGGCAACATTGGAATAACTTGTCTTTGCGCAAAGAAGATATTGACAATCCAATTTTTAATGAATCTAAAGAAACTAAAGGAAACTAAAGAATAGTTTATGACTACGCTCCCATTATCTCCGTCTCAAAGATTTAGTGCGTTTCGCAAGACTTTGCAACATTCTAAATCAATGGCTGCTAAATTTGAAAGTTCCTTAAGCTTTGATTTGGATGATTTTCAACTTGAGGCAATTGATGCTCTAGAAAATGGAGATAACGTTCTTGTTGCTGCTCCTACAGGTGCTGGTAAAACTGTTGTAGCAGATTTTGCTGTTTTTTTGGGCGTTAATCGCGGTGTTAAAACCTTCTATACAACTCCAATCAAGGCTCTTAGCAACCAAAAATATCATGATTTTTGCGAAGTTTACGGCTCTAATAAAGTTGGTCTGTTAACAGGAGATACGTCTGTTAACAGTGAAGCAGATATTGTTGTTATGACAACAGAAGTCTTACGAAATATGCTTTATGAGCGTTCAATAACACTTAATTCGCTTGGATTTGTTGTTTTAGACGAAGTGCACTATTTAGCAGATAAATTCCGAGGAGCAGTTTGGGAAGAAGTTATTATTCATCTTCCGCAAAGCGTTAAAATTATTGGACTTTCGGCAACTGTTTCTAATGTTGAAGATTTTAGCGCATGGATTTCTTCTGTTCGCGGAAACACTCATTTAATCGTAGATGAGCATAGGCCTGTTCCTCTTGAACGTCATGTTATTATCCAAAAAGATGGCCAAACAGAGCCAGAGCTTCTTAATCTTTACGATTCAGACAAAAATGGCAATCCAACGAATCGTGTAAATCTTGCTTTAACTAGAAAGTTAAGCCAGTGGGAAAATGCTGCTTTGCGCAAAAAATCTTCTTATTTAAGTAAAGATAAGAGATTCTCTAAAGGGCGATTTTCTAAAAGAAAATCGCGCGATCGCTCTAGTGATTTACAAAAAAATTCCAAGTCGTCTTTAACTGTTCGTCATACTCCTAAAAGATGGGCTGTTATTGACGAGCTTGATTATCTTAATATGCTTCCTGGGATTTACTTTATTTTCTCACGTTCTGGTTGCGATCAAGCTGTTCAGCAATGCTTAAACGCTGGTCTAGCTCTTACAAGCGATGAAGAGATGTACGAGATTCGTAGAATTGTTGATTCAATGATCTCGCAAAATAAGCTTTCTAAAAGTGACTTAAAAGCGCTTAGATTTGAACGCTTTAGATACGCTTTGGAACAAGGATTTGCGGCTCATCACGCAGGTATGATCGCGATTTTTAGGCATATTGTTGAAACTCTTTTTGAGCGTGGTCTTATTAAGATTATTTTTGCCACAGAAACACTTGCTTTAGGCTTAAATATGCCAGCTAGGAGTGTTGTTGTAGAAAAGCTAGTTAAGTATGATGGTACAGGTCATGTTCCTCTTACGCCTGGCGAGTTTACTCAACTTACTGGCCGAGCTGGAAGACGCGGAATTGACGATATTGGTCATGCTGTTTTAATAGACAATCCTGATTTTGACCCAGCTAAAGCGGCTTCTCTTTCTAGTAAGCGTGTTTATCCTCTTCACTCTAGCTTTGTTCCAACTTTTAACATGGCTGTTAATCTTCTTAATAATAGCGATGCAAAAACAGCTCGAGTAACGCTTAGTAGCTCATTTGCTCAATGGGAAGCGAACGCTTCGGCAGCGCGCCTTTTGAGTCGTATTGAAGAACTTCAAGAGGCGATTAGTGGCTATGAGCAAGCTTTCCATTGTTCTAATGGCGATTTTGCTGAGTTTATGACTCTTAGAATGCGCCTTAAAGACGCTCAACATGATCAGCGTAGAAAACTTAAGCATACTCTGTTTTCCAGCGATTTAGAGCGTTCAAATGCATTCAAAGAGTTAGATAACAAAATTGCTAGCTTGCGCATTCAAGAAAGAAACCATCCTTGTGCAAATTGTCCAGATATTCAAAACCATTTACATTGGGGATATTATTGGGCTAGAGAAACAAAAGAGCTAAATCAAGTTAAAGAACGTTATAATTCTAGAACTGGTTCTGTTGCAAGATGTTTTGACAATATTTGTAATGTTTTATGTAGTTTGGATTACTTAAAACAAACAGGTAATACGTTTGTTTTGACTAATAAGGGTCAGCTTCTTAGACGACTTTATAACGAGCTTGATGTTGTTTTTGCGCAAGCCATTTGCGAAGGTATTTTTAACGATTTAACTCCTATTGAGCTGTTGAGTTGTGTATCTTCTTTGGTTTATGAGTCTAGAGGGCCAGTGGGATCAGAGCCAAGAAGATATCCTGGTGGATTAGACGGCGCTGTATTCAATACTGTTTCTAGATTAAAAGAATTGTTTATGCGCATAAGCAATATGTGCTTAAACAATCATCTTGATGCGTTGAAATCGCTAGATTTTGGCGCAGTAGACCTTATATACGATTGGGCACAAGGCGCTGACTTGCTTGATATTTTGCAAAATACGGATATTACGGGTGGAGATTTTGTGCGCTTTGCCAAAAGACTTATAGACTTGCTTAATCAGCTTGCTGTTCTTAGCGATTATTTAAGAATTTTGCCTAATGTAGACGATTCTTTAGCACACAAAGCATATGAAGCAGTTCAAATAATTAATCGTGGGGTAGTAGCCTATTGTGATGTTTAATCTTTATAGTCCGTGCAATTCGCTAGCTTTATAATGGAAACTAAAAGGAGAATATAATATGGCAGAACGCAGTTTACGTGGTATGAGCATTGGTGCAAAGTCGCTAGAATCCGACGATAATGTTGATTTTGCAGCTCGTAATGATGTTACATATGTTTGTCCTAAAGGGCATAGGACTATTCTCCCTCTTGCTCAAGGTGCAGAAGTTCCAGAAGAATGGGAATGCCGTTGCGGTGCTTTAGCGCATAAAGAAGGCGACGCAGATAGGCCAGATGATGATTTTAATAAGCCAACTCGAACTCATTGGGATATGCTTTTAGAGCGTAGAAGCGAAGAAGAGCTAAAAGCTTTGCTTGATAAACGCTTGAAAATGCATCACGAAGGTTGGATTCCTGATTACGAGTAGTCTTTGATGTGTAGTTTTACTTTAATTTTGTGATTAATCACTAATATTAATTATTTAATTTAGGATTTTAGGGAAAACTCCATGAAAGTTGTTTTGCTTGATTTAGATGGCACTTTGACTCAATCTCATATGGGAATTATTGCGTGTGCTAAAAGAGCTATGAGCGATTTAGGCATGCAAATTCCAGACGATGAAGAGATGATGCGCTTTGTAGGACCGTCTATTCTTGAATCTTTTCAACGAAATGGCATGCCAGAAGATTTGCAATTAGAAGGCGTAAAGTTGTATCGAAAGTATTATTCCGAAGTTGCAACTTTTACAGATCCGAAAAATCCTAGTGGTAGTAAAATCACTGGAAGTCTTTTGAATAAGGTTTACGAAGGTATTCCAGAACAATTAAAGAAACTACGTGAATCTGGATATTATCTTGCTACAGCATCTTGCAAGCCAGAATATCAAGTTAAGCCTATTTGTGATTATTTTGGTTTAACAGATTTGATTGATGGAATTTACGGCGCGAGTGCCGATATGTCTAGAATTAAAAAAGACCAAGTTATTCGCTATGTTTTGAAAAATATTGGTTTTGACTATTCGCTAGACAAGGCATTAATGGTTGGCGACCGATGGACGGACGCAGATGGTGCTTTAGCATGCTACATTGATTGTCTTGGTTGCGCTTGGGGCTACGCAGAGCCTGGTGAGCTTAAAAAGCACGGTGCTTATAGGATTATTGACAATGTTTGTGATTTGAGCATTGCTATTGATGAATATTTTGATAATACTTTGCGCAAATAATATTTCTATATAAAAATAATTCTATATAAGTATCCGATAATGTCTCTTACGTCATCTGTAGACTCAACAAAAGCGAGTAATTGGGGAGCTGTACCGTCTTCGCGTATGACTTCCCAATCGTCTTTTGAGATGAAGAAAAGTGTATCACGATCACTGCGCTGTTCTAAGATTTGTTCGTCGTCTAAATCTTCTAGTGGTAGCATGTCAAAAAGACCGTGTGAAAAATGCATTTGTCGTTTGTAATGACTAGCTTTCTCATACTCACGAAAAATAGCTATATCTTGCTTGTTTTGAAAGTTGTCTTCTTGAATATCAGCAAGTATCTGAAACGGAGTGCGAGAAGACTTAACGCGAGCTTTTTTGAAGTTACCTAAAGTTAATTCTTTAGCAATATCTCCGTGAACTTTGCTGACATATTTGGCGACTATGCGTTCTGTGCCGTCTTTGCAAATTTGCCAATCCATGCCACCAGACGCAGCGATAAAGTCACCACCGAATTTTTGAAGAAATAAACCAAACTTAGCTGCAATATAATCGCGAATAGTGTCACCACGTTTATTACAGTGATAACCTTCAAAAGTTCGAGTAGTTATAAAAAGAATATGAAAATGAACATGCCAACCATTGTCACCATAAGTAACTTCTGTAGCTTTTACAGAACCAACGACAATATTATTACGAAAATTCATAAAGCCAGACATAGATTGCAAGCGAGCATATGCAGCACTGATATTTTTCCATAAATCAGCAAGATTATCGCCTTTATGATGACGTTGAGTCAATGTCAATAAGCTCACTACGTAGTTATTGCGCTTAGCCCAGTCAACCAAAACTTTTAGTTGTTCAACACGATAATGTGAAATTTTTGCAGAGCAAACAGGACAACACCAAACATTCGAACACGTCGAAAGACCACCGAATGTGGCAGACCCGTCTGATCTTACTTTTTGAACCGCAGCAGCATGATTAATAACATGCCCACAATCTTTCAACGTATGCTTAGAAGCAATTTTCTGCATTGTAGAGCGTAAAGACCAGAGCATATTGAAAGCTTTTTCCGAATTACCAAGAGCTTGGCGAAGCTTGTGAGACTTGATATTTACTGTCATTTCAATTATCCTTAAAGAGAAATTGTATTGATTATGCTATTATAAAAAAATTATGATAATACTGCAACCATTGGTTGCAGTATTATTTTGCCGTCTCGAACTGCGCACAGTACTGTGCGAACAGTTCGGACGGTCTGATTTTTACGCACGGAGAAGTGCGTGTTTGGGAAGGTTGATTTGAATTGCGGATGACGACGAGTCCGTAGAGCGTGTAGAAGTGTGTGAGTATTCGTCATTGCGTGCGATACGCTGGTATGTGTCATAGAGTGAAGTTTCTCGTTTTGTCATATGAAAAACATACGTATACAATTTTTTAGCTACATATGCGCCTTGTAATTTATCATAAGAAAGTGTTTCACCATCTGATACATCATTAACGATAATAGTACGTAATAAGCTATGGCAATTAACAATTGTTTTTACCTGTTTACGTAAACTAATGTCGAGTTCTTCCCATATTTGTGAGGACATAACAATATGGAAACGATTTTTACGTTGTTGAGAGATCGCAGCAAGAAAATCAAGACTAATACCACGTTTCTTATTAAAAAATAGATGCGCTTCATCAAGAAGAAGTAATAACCCTTTATCACCAACGGTCATATTAAGAATGTTTTCTAATTCATCATTCGTAAAAAACAGATTTACACGTGGATGATTAATAATAATATTACTATAGCATATGCAATCCGGATAATCTTTTAAAATTTTAAGCGCATAATGTACCATACTAAGAGTTTTACCAGATCCTTGAAAACCCTTATACACGCGCGTTCCTGTAGGAAAACCTGTAAAAGCTTTAGGTGACTTATGCCTAAAAGACTCAAAATCTATTTTCATTGAAATATCTCCAAAACCCAACTAGCCGCAAGATTAACTAAATACGCCACATACACAGTAAACTTAAAAACAATTAAAGAAGAAATAAAAAGTATTGTCCAAACAAGCGGTGGCGCAAAACGATGAAGAAACCAAAAAGCAATACTAAAAGCATCAATAACAAGCGAAACATCAGGAAACGGAATAATAGAAAATAATTTAAACAAACCAGCAAGAAGAACACCAAGTGCCACAAAAATAGCAGTAATAACAGCAGTACGAATACCAACACGAACAAAATCAAGCATACCTACACTCCTAAGAAATCAAAAACCATACTCAAAGACATAGAACGCTCACGCCAAGCACGCACAAGCTCAGGCATTAGACGAAGCAATTTAGCAAAACAACGTAAAGAAATATAAAAAAGGGGGAGAGCTTCTAACGCAATAAGCCATGCAGGAGGAGCAGGAATAGCATCAAAATCAAAATCCAATTTTACACCATTATATGATGCACTAATATTAGGAGGTTTAGGAGATGTAGTAAAAAGATTCGTAAAAAGCGAAGAAAGCTTACTAACATTATTTTCAGCTTTTGTATCATTATCACTCTTCTTAGAAAACTCATTTTTCTTTTTTTCTGCATCAGCATTAGCTTGCTGTTCTTTTTTCTTCTGTTCTTCTCGATCACGCTCCTGATCTTTCAACAACTTTTCTAACTTATGTAATTCAGTTAAAACTTTACCAGTGCGTATATCTTGATAATCATTAATTGAACGAAACCAAGTAAAAATACCATCAATTTTAGAACGAATATCAGCAAGCGTATCATTCACATTAATGAGACGATTAGAAAGCGTAGAAAACCAATTATTAAACTGATCCAAATACGCCTTAATATCAGCAAGATTATCACCCCGAATACGAAAAGCAGTAATGAAATAATTAGCATCATTTTGAAGCTTAGCCACAGACGATAAAGCGCAAGAAGAAGAAAGACACTTAAAATACGCTGTCTTAGCAGCAACATCAAGCTGTAAAAGGGAAGAATAAGGATAATTCGATAAAGCACCCCACTTCACGCCAAACGAAGTATCAGAATTCAATTGATGAATCGAAACAGCAACAATATCACCAGCTTGCAAACCAACGGGATAAATAGCATCAATAGACATAATTTGTCCACGAGCTAAAGCAACCGCACCAGTACCTAAATTTGAAAGAGAACCATTAGAAACAGTAATGTTACCATTAATGGGCACGCTATCAACAGGAGTATTAATAGAAGCATTAGCGACGGTCGGAACGCAAACGACGAGGAAAAATAGGACGCACAATAAGCCAAACAATCGAACAAATAATCGTCGTACATAACAAAGCATCAGTAACGAGTTCTGCCGTAAAAAAATGAGTAGAGGGCTGCACTTGTACCGAATACGTCTCATAATTCTCACAAGGAGAACGACTATCATAGGTTTGCGCATACGAAGATAAAAACCACTCATCAGCACTTACACCAGCCTTAACATATACAGCATACTTACGTCTCGATGACCAATCACCAGCACGATAAGAAAACAAACGATTTGTATCAACAATACAAAACGAATCACCATAAACAGGCTTACTTAAACCTTTAGTATTACGAGAATCAACAAAACGCATTATGATCTATACAATAAATCAAAAATCCAGGAAAGGATAAGCCATGTACAAATAGCAGGAACGGCAAGCGGAACAAGCGTCTTTCCTAACTCAACAATAACATCATAAAAAGGTTGAAAATCATACATAGCTTATCCAATGACAACAATAAACGTTAAATATTAGCTTTACCTTTAGAAACGCCTTTAACCAATTTACGGATAATACGGTAACCAAAAGAAAAAACCACAACAAGACCAATAAGAGCACCCGCTGCAGTTAGCTCATTCCACATTGCTCCAGTATTCCAAGCAGTTTGAAACGAAGCAATCCAACCAGCCATACCAGAACCATCAGCTAAAATTTGTGCAGAATACATAATAAAACTCCTTACTAAATAACAACATTTTTAGAATCAAATAAATACTTAACTTCAAGAGGTTTCAAAAAAAGACGAGAAATCTCTTGACCAGCAACAATAACAGCAACATAATCATAAGGATTATTCGCCTTAGACGTTGCATGCACAAGTCGCAAAGTAGCATTAACATCAGTCATTTAATCACCCCCTTTCAATTATCTAGATTTTAGTTTTGGAACATCTTTAAGATTGAGATATAGTGTTAAACCACGAGAACTAAGCCAACGACGACAATATCCGATAATGTACGTTATGTCAGATTTGTTATAAATCACGAATACAACACACTACATAAGAATTAGAATCAGCACACCACTTTCATTTTTTATTATTCATTATTTTTTTATTCTTAATATTTCGATATTTTCAATATGATATAAATTTTATGTTTTAAGATTCTTTAGTTTTAAGATTCTTTAGATAAATCAGCTCGTACTTGCTTAACAATGCATCCAACTGCGATTGCAAAAACAGCTGAGCCGCCTTCTAGCATGCTAAACATGTTTTCTTGATTATTGTTACATTCCATAACGGATTGACCATCGCAAATTATTGTCATGCGTTCAAGATGACTAACACTATAACAATTCAAAAAAACTATAGCTGTTGTAACATTTGTAAGATTTACTCCAGCGTCTAAAAGTCGCTTAGCAACCGCCATAATAGAAATATCTTTGAAAGAATATAAACGTCTGGATCCAGACCCGTGTGAAGGATTAATCGAAGGCTCAATAATGTTTTTTCTAGCCCAATAATCAAGTTGCCTATAGGTTATTCCAGCAATCTTCATTGCAACGCTTCCGCGATACCCAACAGACTCTTCTCCATCGCTAGAAAAAGAAAACAACTCCCCTTGCACTGGCTGATTATTAGATTCATCAAAATCGGCCAGCGCATTCTTTTTAGAAGAGTTTTTTAACATCATTATTGTTTATTATCGTTTACTAACAGCACTTTGCGTAAAGAACATTAAGCGATATTTGCCAATCATAATCTCATCGCCATTATTAAGAACTGCTTCATCAACTCGATTACGATTAACATATGTTCCGTTTAAGCTGCCCGCATCTGCAATGCTAAAAACGTTCCCATTCCTTCTAAAAACAGCATGCGCTCTAGAAACAGTAGAATCGTCAAGCATAATATCTGCTCTGGAATCACGCCCAACCGATACAACATCTTCGTCTAGCAAATAACGAGACCCAGAAACTGCCCCACGTGTAGAAATAAGCAAAGCGGTGCCTGGCAGTAGTTTTGCTATTGTGTCTAAATCATCCTGCTTTAGAGGGCGGTCTGCACTAGAATTTACAGGAATAGTTATTGCTGGCATGCCAATAATGGTTGTTTCGCCAGCTGTAGGAATAGGTTCAGTCATAATTGCTATTTTACCTTCTTATTCGACCGGTTTTGCATATTGATACTGTTTTGGTTCGCGTGTTGAACGAATCTCAACCTCTTCAGGCGTTGAAACGTATACGGAAGCGCCAAATTTAACTTTTAATCTAGATCCAACTCCCCCTGCAATATTTACGGCGTTTTGCAAATTTTGCGCATCGCCAATCGCCTTAACTATGTAAGGAGGATTTATCTCGATTCCATCACACAGCAATCCATGCTTAGCGTCGGAAATATAGCTAGAAGTCACAATACGAATGTCGTTAATAGACATAACTTCCACACCAGCATTGCGAAGCTCTTCTATAAGCTGAAACATAGTTGCAGCATCTACGCGCTCTTTTTCTCCAGCTGTAATATGAATAATAACACCTTTTCCAATTGCTGGAAGTCTACCAGAAATCAAGCCGCTTGTTTGCGAATTTTGCTTAGCAATTCTAGCAGCTTCTTCTTGCTTATTCACAGATGCTTTTAGAGAATTAAGCTGACTTGTTAATTCAAACTTTCGTTGTTCAAGATTTTGTATTTGAGAATTAGTTTCCGTGATCAATCGTGTAAGCTCGTCTTCGCTCATAGTTTGGTACACAAGAGCACTTCGATTTACTTGAATCATATATGCAAAGCTAAGAAGAGCGCAAAGAAGCATAACAAGCAAGCCTGTTAGAATGCGCGTTCTTGTAACATGACCTTGCAAAGATGGCTTATTTTTGCGCGTAACTTTCGGGAAGGAACCTGTTTGAGTGCGGTCGCTTTCTCTATCTTTAGCATGCTGGCGATGAAGCCGTTTAACAATATTGTCTATATTTTTATCAATATTATTATCGCTTAATTCATTGTTTTTTACGCTGTTTTTTGAAGTATTCGCAAGTGGATGTTTCATATTATCCCCTGAATCTATCCCCTAAATATAAAACGACGAATTGCAGAAACGTTAGAGAAGATTCGTATTCCTAAAACAACAATAACAGCCGTTTGCAATTGTGCACCAACTCCAAGCTGGTTGCCAAGCAAAACTAAAAGCGTTGCAGCAATAACATTTGAGAAGAACGAAATAACAAACACTTTGTCGGAAAAGCTGCGCTCAAAATAAGCTCTAGCAGCGCCAAGAAGAGCATCTAGTGCAGCAAGCACCATGATTGGCAAATACGGTTGAATAACCACTGGAATATCTGGATGCACAACAATACCAATAAGTGCTCCTAAAATCAATCCAAGAATAGCTGTCATAACCTATTTCCTATCTTTCCTATTTTTCTATCTTCTACTCGTCAACTCTTTTGCAAAATTTACTTCTCCCGTTCCAGCTGCCGATAACTTTAAGTTATTAGTAGCTGAGACTTGTGGATTAATGCCAGCATTTGTAAGAGATGTAAACCATTCAGAATGCTTTTGAGAATTTAACTTTTCAATAAGGCTTGAGCTGTCTCCTATTGCCTCAATTGTATACGGGCTTTGAGTTTGATTAACTCCAACAAGAATCGTGGATCCTGCAGTACGAATCGATGTTTGAGAACCAATCCTGTATCCGTTAACTGATATTGCTTCTGCTCCAGCATCCCAAAGAATAGAAACAAAGATTTGAATATCTCGATCGCTAACAACCTTGATTCTAGCGCCTTTAGACATTTCTCTAGGAATAGAACCATTAGAAACATCGTTACTTGCAGAAATAGGATTTGCAATAGTCAAAACAACACCAGGGCCATATACAGCGTGAGTGCCATTAGTCATGTTGTCGGATTTATCAACTTGATTTTCGTACGGAGTGTTAATTCTTTTAGACTCTTTATCTACACTAGCGCGAAGCTTTGCAACTTCTTTAACAAGATTGTCGAATCTGCTTGCGTGAGTCGTAAGCTCGTTCGCTAAAGATACGCGTATAGCTTTACGCGAATCAGCGTGTAGTTTACGTACGAATTGACTACCAACAGTACCAACAGCAATGCAAATTACAAAAACAATTATTCTTGTAATCCAAAGACTAATCTTGCTAACATTTTGCTTATTTAGTCTAGAATCCATAAAAAGCGGATCAACTGGCCTGTTGCTTAAATCATCTATTAGTCTAAGAGAATAATCTTCAAGCCTACGATGCCTATCTCGATGCGATGAAAAAGTATAAGATGAATTTGTAACATGATGAGCGCCTAAACCAAACACGGATTTAGAAAATACTGCTCTGCGTTTAGAAAACAAAACAACAGTTGGAGCAGGAAAAGACTCTGGGATTGTGCCACTAGAGGCATAATCCCCACTTTGATTTAGCTTAGAAGTCTTTTCCACCATGATTTATCCGTTGCTATTAACTCGTTTTTAAAAAATCGTAAGGATTATTTAGCCTTTTTTATTAGTAGCTTATAAGCTTGTATACAATATAGTATTCCTGCAAACCAATAAAGTGTGATTCCCCAAATTGCGCACGCTATTGCAGCAGCATATAGAATAAGCATTGGCTCTGCTGCAATAGCGAAAACAATCATAAATAGAACAATAGTTACCATTAGCAATGCTGTTCCAGTTTTGCCCATAAAATTAACAGGCAAAGGGCCATAGTCGTATTGTGCAAGAATCACAATTAAAATTGCCATTATTGCGTCTCGCAAAACAACTAAAGCTAATGCCCACCAAGGTATAATCTTTGCAAATACTAAAGCTAATGTGCTGCAAACTATAAGAAGCCTATCTGCAATGGGGTCTAGAATCTGTCCTAATTTGCTAACTTGATTAAAAGTTCTTGCAATATAACCGTCAATACAATCAGAAAGTGCAGCTATTGCAAGAACAATTAAAGCAGGCCACATTTTGTGTTGCGCAATTAAAACAGCAAGATAAGGTATTGAGCATATTCTTAAAAAGCTAATAACATTAGGCACAGTAAGAACTCGATTAAGCGCTTCAGGACTATATTCCTGACTATAAACGAATTTGACCATACCTAATTTCCTTAAAACTTGCTAAAAATAAAATTTTCAATACTAGTACTATTGCGAATAATAAAATATTGGGGCACTTTTATGCCCCAATATTTCTATGCGCGCCAAGCTTCTTGAGCAATATTACGAATAGAATCAATTGCTTGAGCTGGGCTACTTGCTCCGTAAACTGCAGAGCCAGCAACAAGAACATCTGCTCCAGCTTGTGCAACAGTTGCAGCAGTAGATGGGCTAACACCGCCATCAACCTGAATATGCGTGCTTAATCCGCGGCGCGTAATCTCATCGCGTAAACGGCGAACCTTGTTCATTTGATTACTCAAGAACTTTTGGCCACCAAAACCAGGCTCAACAGTCATAATAAGAACCATGTCGAACTCGTCTAAAATATCGAAAATAGGCTCAACTGGCTCGGCCGGTCGAACTGCAAAGCAAGCTTTGCAACCCATATCTCTAAGCTGACGCGCAAGACGCACAGGAGCGTGAGTTGCACCCATGTGGAAGCTAACAGAATCAGCTCCGAGCTTAGCGTATTCTGGTGCCCAACGGTCTGGGTCTTCAATCATCAAATGAACATCTACAGGAAGATTAGTAACTTCGCAAATGCGCTTTACAATCGGCTCCCCCAAAGTCAAATTCGGTACAAAATGATGATCCATAACATCAACATGAACAAGATCAGCATTGGAAATTGCTATAAGATCTCTTTCAAGATTGCAAAAATCTGCAGAAAGAATGCTAGGTGCTATTTGTATATTCATGTGTTCCATTCTAAGAAAAGCAAGCGACTAGAAAAACAAAATCTAACTCAAACTAACTAAATCTAACTATTTAACTTAGATTCCTCTTTCGCTTCGTTTTTGTAAACCATTTTTGTTTTGGATTGAAGTTCGCGCTCACGCTCGTATGCTGTAATGTCAATCAAACGGTTCACAAGATTTGCTCGCGATTTTTTACTATTTTGCAAAATAACAAAAACAATAATCGAAGCAATAAAAATTGCAATCGACACCCAAACGTTAATTCTTACTCCAAGGAAAGTGTGTGAAAAATCAATGCGTAAAGCTTCAATCCACATTCTTCCAGCTGTATACCACATTACGTAAAGAACAAACTCGGAACCAGACTTAAGCTTGCTTTTAAGTGCTTTGCTAAAGCATATAAGCAAAGCAGCGCCTGCAAAATTCCAAAGCATCTCGTACAAGAACGTTGGATGGAAAAGTGTGCCTTCTGGGCATGTAAGACCGTCGTAGCATCTTTCAGCGTGACCAATTGCATTTGATGCCGAATAATTAAGTTTTAATCCCCATGGAAGTGTTGTAGGAGCGCCATAAAGTTCTTGATTAAACCAATTGCCTAAACGCCCTATTCCTTGAGCTACAAGCAATGCAGGAGCTGCACAATCAGCAAGTAGGCTTATAGGATATTTTCTGTACGCGCAAAATGCACTAGCAGCCAAAGATCCGAGTATTACTCCGCCCCAGATTCCAAGTCCACCATTCCAAATCCTAAAAATTTCTAGAAAATCGCCATTTGCGCCAAAAAACTTCTCTGGAGTTGTAATAACGTGATATAGACGCGCGCCAACAATTCCCATAGGAAGACTTACAAGGGCTATATCTAGAATTTGGTTAAAATCTCCGCCTTCTCGCTTCCATCTTCGATTAGCAATCCAAATTGCAACTAGTGCTCCAGCAAGAATCGAAAGCGCATAAAATCTTAATGTAATAGGTCCGAATGTAATTTGAGAAATACTTGGACTAGGAATAGCGCAAATTGTCATATTCTTTACTTTCCTTTATTTTCTTTTACTTTCAACAAAACATAAGGACTTTTGTTAAAACGTTTAATTGGTAAATTCTAATTGGTAAAAACTAATATTAGAATCCAACAGCTTTGATTAATGCCATTAAAACCGGCGCGCACAGCAAGATTGAGTCCACTCTATCTAAAACCCCGCCATGACCTTTAAGCAAATGACCCATGTCTTTAATGCCAATATCTCGTTTAAGCATAGATGCGCACAAATCACCAAAAGTTCCAACAATTCCAGACAAAATGCCCATAACAGCAGGCATCCACCAGAATTTAATCCAAGATGTTCCATAGAATCCAGCAACAATCGCGTAAGCTCCGATTAGTGCAAGAAGCATAGATCCTATAAGTCCTTCAACAGACTTTTTTGGAGATATTCGTGGAGAAAGCTTATGTTTACCTAACCATGCTCCAGCAAAAAGTCCGCCCGTATCGCTTAAAGCAGGTAAAAATATAAGTAGCATTGCGTGCGCTACAGCTTGTTTAGAATCAGCTATAGATAAAATAATGCAAGAAGCAAGAAGAGGAATATACAACACTACAAACAACGAAACAGCTGTATTAGTAAAAGTACTAGCTTTTGGGCTTTTAGAAGTTGCATGCTGTAGTTTCTTTTCTACAGCACGCATAGTTCTTTTAGATACAGTGCTATTTAGAGTTGCAAAAATAACAGTTAAAATAAGCGAGGCTGTTATTCCACTTGCCATTGCAACTGCATGCCACTTTGCGTAGAAGGTTGAAAAAATCGTAATAACCGAGCAAATAGACAGAATTGCAAAAGGAATCCTAAATCCTGCTGTAGCAAAGTCAACGTGCAATTCCCACAATGCAAGAAGCATAAAAACAGTTAGAAGAACAACAAAAGCATCTATGCTTACAAGAAGACATGCCACAATTACAGCAATCAGCAGCACTGCAGTTGCAATAGCTTGTGGCATGTTCCTGCCAGTTCGCTTGTTTATATCTGTTAAAGCTTCATAAGCATCGTTCGTAGCATTTGAATCCAAAGAATCAAACCTCCATGATTTCCTTCTGCTTGCCTTCTAGCAAAGCGTCTAAGGAATCAGTAACTTGCTTAGTTACTTTATCTAGTTCTTTTTGCAAGCGGTCGCCTTCGTCTTCGCCAATTTCGCCATCTTTAACAGACTTATCAATGCTTTCTTTAGTCTTGCGGCGAATATTTCTAACAGCAACCTTGCCTTCTTCTGCCTTGGTCTTAGCAAGCTTTACGTATTCTTTGCGCCTCTCTTCAGTAAGCTCTGGCATTGTAACGCGAATAACATTGCCATCTCTGTTAGGGCTAACACCCAAATCTGAATCGCGAATAGCTTTTTCAACAGCATTTGCTTGCGATGCATCAAAAGGAGTAACAGAAAGAGTTCTTGGCTCTGGAACGCCAATAGAAGCTACAGCCTTAATAGGAGTTGGCGCGCCATAATAGTCAACCATAATTCCATTAAGAAGAGCAGGATTAGCTCGACCAGTCCTAATGCCCATAAAGTTTTCTTTTGTAGCTTCAATGGACTTGTTCATTTGTTCAAGAGCCTGATCAACAATAGCTGGCATGTGTTCTCCTTTATTGGTATTAGTTGTGCCAATTAAAATTTTATTTATAAATTTTAGGTTTGTTAAATTTTAGGTTATTAAGTTATTGCCTAATTTGCATGTTCTATTTATTGATGATTATTTATTGATGATTATTCACTAATATTTCATCTATTAAGCAAATGTAGGCTCATCGTTAGAAACCAAAGTTCCGATTTGATCTCCGACTAATGCGCGAGTAACGTTTCCTTCTCCTTCTAGACCAAATACGCGAATATTTTGGCTGTTGTCTCTAGCCATAGAAAGCGCAGAAGCGTCCATAACTGCAAGACCATCAACAAGCGCGCGATGGTAATTAAGAGTGAGGAATTTCTTAGCATTAGGATCTTTGCGGGGATCTGCACTATAAACTCCGTCAACGCCATTCTTGCCCATTAAAACTTCATCGCAATGAATCTCTAAAGAACGCTGAATAGAAACGGTATCGGTTGAAAAATAAGGCATTCCAGCGCCTGCCCCAAAAATTACAACTCGGCCTTTTTCTAAGTGTCGAATCGCTTTAAGTGGAATATAAGGCTCAGCAACTTGACCCATTGTTATAGCAGTTTGAACGCGAGTCGCCTGACCTGCTTGCTCAAGAAAATCTTGCAAAGCCAAGCAATTCATAACAGTTCCAAGCATACCCATATAATCGCCACGACTACGATCGATGCCAGCTTGTTGAAGCTCTGCACCGCGGAAGAAGTTTCCGCCGCCAACAACGATTGCAACTTGCACGCCTTCATGCACTGCTTTTACAATCTCGCCAGCAATTCTACGAATAACATGAGTATCTATACCAACGGCGCCACCGCCAAATGCTTCTCCCGAGAGCTTTAACAAAACTCTACGAGACTTGCTTTCCCCCGCTTGTGCGATAGTCATAAAACTTTCCTCCAGTCATAACGGCGAACGCAAGCATATCTTTGCTATGATATCTTTCAATGACGACACATCACAACACGATTTTTAACATGATTGTGTCGATTTTTATCGATTTTTATTTTGAACATGTTTAGTCGTGTTTTAGTAAATACTAAAAAGCGTTTTGTTCAAACGAATAAAATCAAACGAATAAAAATAGCGCAATAGGCGGAATCAAACCCATTGCGCTATCAATCCATGATTAATCTAAAAGTTAAGATTAATCATGCTTTTTATTATTTTTATCTTGGTTAGTATTTTGACTATCTTCTAGATTCTCGTCACCTGTTTCTAGATGATGCTCATCGTAGCCTTGCAAGTAACGCGTACGACGCCAATGGTGAATAGAAGCGTTTGTGCCGCGGTGATGCACGTGGTACTTTCTAGGAGTTCCACCATGTGGCAGCTCTTTAACTTCCTTAGCAACAGCAATCTGATTCACGTTAGAAGGATCCATAATTGCGATTGGTGCAACAGGTTCTGGCTCTGTTGGAGCTGCAGTTCTGCTACTAAGCTTTGCTGGAAGCCATTCAGCAAACCAAGAAAGCGCCCAGCAAATCAAGAAGTATACAACTGCAGCAACAGTCAAAGTTTGCAAAATGTTAAAGTACATTGATCCAAGTCGTCTAGATTCTTGGAGCAAATCAGTGTACATAATTATGGAACCCAATGCAGTATCTTTTAACACAACAACAAGCTGAGTTACAGCTGCAGGAAGCATTGCGATTATTGCTTGCGGCATTTCGATTTGTGTTAAAGATTGATATTGCGAAAGTCCAAGAGCTAAAGATGCTTCGCGCTGACCGTTAGGAAGATTTCCAACGCCAGATCGAACTAACTCTGCAACAACAGAACCGTTGTACAAAATCAAAGACAAAACAACAGCCCAATAAGACGCTCCACTTATTCCAGCAAATGCAAATCCTCGCCAAAGGAAGATCATAAGCAAAAGAACTGGTACTGCTCGGCAAAACTCAACAACAACTGCAGAAATGCTACGAAGAATCAAGCTAGGCAATAGTCTTAAAAGACCAAACAAGAGTCCAAAAACTATTGATCCTGCAACAGCAAGAAGCGAAGCTTTAAGAGTCATCCACAATCCTGGAAGATAAAAATCGCTCCAAGCTTCCGATTCTACAGCTGGATTCCACAATGCCCACGAAAGCTGATTTTCGCCTTCTGGAGGATTGCTAAGTCTTAAAAGCAAAGCAATAACAATAAGCGCAAACACAACGCACGCAACAATATTTGCAATGCGAATCTTCTTTAGAGCCTTAGGCCCAGGCGCATCAAATAACAGAGATTTTTCTTGTTCTTTTGCCATTTTTATCACCTTCTAACCGCAAGCTTATTAGACAAATAAGTTGTAAGAATACCAATTGGAATAATCAACACAATGTATCCGCACGCAAAAATCAAAAAGATTGGAACAATCAAATCTGCATGCCTCTCAATCATCTCGCTCATAAGAGTAGATGTTTCAGTTGCAACAGATGCAGCAGCAGCAACAGTGGAATTTTTAAGCAACGCAATAAAAGTGTTTCCAAGAGGTGCTACAGATCCGCAAAATGTTTGAGGCAAAATCACATTAAAAGCCGATTGGAAGAAGTTAAGCCCAAGCGCTCTACATGCTTCTGCCTGACCCAAAGGTACTGTATTTAAGCCAGATCTTAAAGATTCGCAAACAAATGCTGCAGTGTAGAAACTCAAGCCAGCAATTGCAAGCCAGAAGAAGTTTACGCTAAAAACAGTGGAAAAACCGAGCTTTAGCTGTGCGTACACGCCAAGAACCATAAAAACCATGATTATAGTTAGAGGCATATTCTTAAAGAACTCAACATATGCGCTTGCAATAATGCGAAGCGAATGAATTGGACAAATCCTCATCATAACTAAAATCACACCAAGAATCGTGGAAAAAAGCACGCTCCATAATGTGATTTCAATATTTACCAAGAATGCTCCTGGAATATTGTACGAGGTAAATAATTGCACAAAGTCGTGCATTTTACTCCTCCCCCTCATTTGGTACTGGCGGATTATACTTTGCGTTTGGCTTAAAACCAGTTCCGCGCATGTTATCGTCTAAAGCTCTTTTCCATGAGCCATTTTTAATCATGTCTTTAAGAGCATTATTAATTCGCTTAGCTAGCTTAGTGTTTCCTTTTTTAATGCCAATTCCGTAGTGTTCTTCAGTAAATGGCTTACTAACAAGCTTTAGTCTGCCGCGCGATGCTGTAGCAAGGCCAGCAAGAATAATATCGTCTGTTGTAACAGCGTCTACGATTCCAGAGAATAATGCTGTTGCACACTCCGCATAACCAGGCTGTTGCATAAGTTGAACTTTTGAAGAGTACTTCTCTTTAATAACTATTGCAGACGTAGAACCAGTTACCGAGCATAAACGCTTTCCATCTAAATCGTCTGGGCCACTTACTTTATGCTCGTCTTTGCGAACCAATAAATCTTGACCAGCAATAAAATATGGTCCTGCAAAAGAAACAGTGTTTTTTCTGGCATCTGTTATGGAATATGTTGCAACAATCATATCCACATCACCATTTTGAAGCATTGCTTCGCGCTGTTTTGAAGGCGATTCCTTCCAAACAATCCTATCTTCGGAGTAACCCAACTTTTTGGCAACATACTTTGCAACGTCTACATCAAAACCAACGTAGGTTCCAGACTTTTTGAAACCAAGACCAGGCTGATCAAACTTAATACCAATGCGTATTACATTGCTTCGATTATCGCTACTGCAAGCGCTAAGCGGGAAAACGCAGCACAATACGCAAACCATAGATAAAATTGCGCGATATGTATGCCTGAATCCCAGTCTGCAACGCTTACACTTAAGAGCAATATTGTGTAAATATTTCATAGCTACCTCTTAAAGACTTAAAAATCGATATTAATGATTTCAATTAAGAATCAAATTAATGAGTCAAAATCTTTGAAAGGAAGTCTTTTGCTCTATCTGTCTTTGGATTCTCAAAGAACTCTTCTGGCGTATTTTGCTCAAGAATACGACCATCTGCCATAAACACGATTTTGTCTGCAGCTTTACGCGCAAAGCCCATCTCGTGAGTAACGCAAATCATTGTCATACCTTCTTTTGCAAGCTCAACCATAACATCAAGAACTTCGTTAACCATTTCTGGATCAAGCGCAGATGTAGGCTCATCAAAAAGCATAACCTTTGGGTGCATTGCAAGCGCGCGAGCAATTGCCACTCGCTGCTGCTGACCTCCAGAAAGCTGAGAAGGCATCTTGTTTGCTTGATTATCTACACCAACTCTTGCAAGAAGATCCATTGCTAAACTTTCCGCTTCTTGCTGTTCCATATGGCGAACCTTAATAGGAGCAAGCGTAACGTTTTCTAGAATTGTCTTGTTTGCAAAAAGATTAAAGGATTGGAACACCATTCCAACTTCCGCACGCAATGCAGCAAGTTCTTTTCCTTCTTGAGGAAGAGGCTTACCATCAATGCGAATATCTCCAGAGTCGATTGTTTCAAGACGATTAATCGTCCTGCACATTGTTGACTTGCCAGAACCAGAAGGTCCAATAATAACAAGCACTTCGCCTTTATTAACTGTTAAGTTAATATCTTTCAAAACGTGAAGCTTGCCATAATGTTTTTCAACATGGCTAAGTTCCACCAATGGCTGTGCTACTTTTTTTGTGTTGTTTAATTTAGTATCCATAAAAAGGATTCTAATGTTCTTGTGTTACATGCGTTTATCGTAATAGTTACTTTTAACCACCTATAAAGTTACGAAAAACATTAAAAATGATACAAAAATGTTAATTTTACTTAAAAAAATGCCGTTAAGCCTTGATTTTGGTTTAGTTAACCAAACGACTTAACGGCATATATGAATATTAATTCTTGTTTAACGCTTGCGACTATTCGTCTTCTTCTGGATCGTAATCAACGCCAGTTTCTGCACGCTGTTCAGCAGAGATTGGAGCAGGAGCGCCAGTTAGAGGATCGCGGCCGCCGCCAGCCTTAGGGAAGGCGATTACGTCGCGAATCGAGCTTGCACCTGCCAAAATTGCAGCAGTACGATCCCAGCCCAAAGCAATACCAGCGTGAGGTGGAGCACCATACTTAAACGCTTCAAGCAAGAATCCAAACTTTTCTTCTGCCTCTGCTTTGTCGATTCCAAGAACGTCAAGCACACGGTCTTGAATATCATCGCGATGAATACGAACAGAGCCGCCGCCCATCTCGTTTCCGTTGCAAACAATGTCGTAAGAATCGCTCATTGCATGCTCTGGGTCTTTATCGAACTTGTCAATCCAATCAGCAGATGGCATTGTAAATGGATGATGCATAGAAGTCCACTTTGAGTGGCCAACTGCAACATCGTCATCGTCTGGATCATCCGTTCGCTTAAACAGTGGGAAGTCAACAACCCAAGTGAAAGCAAACTCGTCTGGGTGAAGCAATCCTGCGCGGCTAGCAAGCTCTACACGAACTGCACCAAGCAAAAGCTGAGAAGATTCACGGCTTCCTGCTGCAAAGAACACAGCATCGCCATCCTGCGCACCAACAGCTTCCTTAAGTCCTGCGCGTTCTTCTTCGCTAAGATTCTTAGCAACAGGGCCCTTGAGCTCACCATCTTCACCAAAGACTACATAAGCCAAACCCTTAGCACCGCGCTGCTTAGCCCAATCCTGCCAAGCGTCAAACTGACGACGAGGTGTTTCGGCACCGCCCTTAAAGAGCACAGCGCCAACATAAGGAGCTTGGAACACGCGGAATGGAGTGTTCTTAAAGAAGTCAGTCAACTCAATAAGTGGGTTTCCAAAACGCAAATCTGGCTTATCGGAACCGTACTTATCCATTGCTTCTTGCCAAGTGATTCGAGGCAAAGGAAGAGTGATTTCGTGGCCTGCTTCCTTCCAAATAGCAGCGATAACGCGCTCTGCCATAGCCATAACATCTTCTTGGCTTGCAAAGCTCATTTCCATATCGAGCTGAGTGAACTCAGGCTGACGATCTGCACGGAAGTCTTCATCGCGATAGCAACGAGCAAGCTGATAGTAGCGCTCAACACCAGAAACCATAAGCAACTGCTTTAAGAGCTGAGGAGACTGTGGAAGAGCGTACCAAGAGCCTGGAACCAAGCGTGCTGGAACAACAAAATCGCGAGCGCCTTCTGGAGTGGACTTAATAAATGTTGGTGTTTCTACCTCAGTAAAGTCCATATCTTCCAAAGCATGACGAGCTGCCTTAGCCATATTAGAGCGGAGCTTTAGATTACGCTGCATAGATGGACGGCGTAAATCAAGATAACGGTACTTCAAACGTACGTCTTCGCTAGGAAGCTTGTTTTCGGACTCGTTTTCCAAAGCTGTAGAAACTTGGAATGGTAACGCATCGGACTTAGCGAGAATTGTTACTTTATTTGCAACGATTTCGATTTTTCCTGTTGCTAAATGGTCATTTTCATTGCCATCTGGACGCAAGCGAACTTCGCCAGTAACTTGCACAACAAACTCGCTACGCAATGGTCGCGCAGTTTCTTCATCGTAAATAACAACTTGCACTAAGCCAGTGTTGTCTCGAACGTCTACAAAGGCAACGCCACCGTGGTCGCGGCGACGATCAACCCAACCAGCAATGGTTACGTTTTGTCCAACTAATGTCTCAGTCACTTCAACGGCATGGTGTGTGCGATACGCCGTCTGGCTCATAAGTCCACTTCCTTGTTTGAATAATTTTGTTAATTTTTGTTTTGACTTTAATAGTTTACCGCATGAATCGCGCTTTCAAATATTAAAATCTTAAAAAGCAAATTGCAAATCTTAAATCTTAAATCTTAAAATCAAATTGCAATTATTGGGCGCAAGAAACAGTTTGATGAGCATATGCGTCATCTGGCTGCCAAGACATAACGTCTGCGCAAACTTGCTCTCCCGTAATAATGTTTTTTACTTCGTCTTTGCTGGATTCAGAATCTGTACTATCTGCTGGGAACCAAACGTAAGGAATACCCAACTTATCTGCATACTTGATTTGTTTACCAAGCTTTGCAGCACTTGGAGATACGTCTGTTGCGATTCCTCTAGAGCGAAGCTTTTGAGCAATCTGATTACAAGATGGCCTATCTTCCTCATTCCAAACTGCAACCAAAACTGCAGCAGGAGAAACGCGTGAAACTGTAGCTCCAGACGTGTGAAGCATGTAAGAAAGCAAGCGCGAAAGTCCTATAGAAAGACCTACTCCTGGATACTTTTTGTTTCCTTGAGAAACAAGATTGTCGTATCTTCCACCAGAGCAGATTGACCCCAAGGATTCAGCGCCTTCTAGGAAAGTCTCGTAGACTGAGCCAGTGTAGTAATCCAAGCCGCGCGCAATCTTCAAATCAGCAACAACGGATCCTGGACGAATTTTTGACGCATCGTCTACAATCATCGCAAGCGTTTCTACGCCTTCAATCGCTAAAGCGTAAGATTCATTGTTAGCATCTCTAGAAATATTGTGTTTATCGCATAAAGCGTTGAATTTAGTCTTTAATTCTTCTCCGCTATTTGCGCTAAGCTCTGCAAGCTCTAAGCATGCTGCAGCTTGAGAATCCGTAGATTTGCATTCTTTTACAAGAAGATTTGCAACTTCTTTTGCGCCAATCTTATCTAGCTTATCGATTTCTCGAAGAACACCTTCAATATCACTTAAGCCAATCCCTCTATAAAAGCCTTCGGAAAGCTTGCGATTATTTGCGTGAACAGTGGCTTTTGGCAATCCAAACTTGCGCAAACGCTCCAAAGCTTCGACCATAACAAGTGGAAGCTCCACTTCGTAGTGAGATGGCAAGTCGCCATTACCTACAACGTCAATATCTGCTTGAACAAACTCACGGAAACGTCCTTCTTGTGGACGCTCTCCACGCCAAACTTTTTGCATTTGCCAACGCTTAAATGGGAATGCTAAATCGCCAGTGTGTTCAACAACATACCTACTAAGAGGAACTGTTAAATCAAAGTGCAATCCAATGCGATTTTCAACTGGAGTGTCGCTTTCGTGACCCACTTCTTGCAATCTAGATAAAAGATATATTTCTTTGCTAGTTTCACCCTTTTTTAACAAGCTTGAACCCTGCTCAACAGCACGAGTTTCAATGCCTATAAAACCATTTAATTCAAATACTTCCCGCAATGTGTCCATAACACGCTGCTCAACAGCGCGCTCGCTTGGAAGCCACTCCGGAAAACCAGATATTGATGAGCCTTGTACCATGTCCACTATAATAGGTTATGTTACGGAAAAATCATGGCTTACCGTCATACTTATTCGTAACACTATTACCGTGCATATGCTCTAAGGAGTCGTCCCGTGACCGAACAGACTAAACCTATAGAAACTACTAAACAAGCTACCCCAAAGCCGCATGCTCCTTCGCCTGCAAGCTTAGCAAATAAAGCTCGCGTTGTTGCTGCTGTTCCAGCTATCTCGTATAGCGAAGAAGACGTTAAAGGCGCAAAAACCTTTGGGCGTGTTGATGAAAATGGAAATGTGTATGTTCGAGAAGCTGGTGGAGAACGTGAAGTAGGGCAATATTCTACTGGCACTCCAGAAGACGCTTTGACTTTCTACGTACACCGTTATCTTGACTTAAAGATCAAGCTTGATCTTTTTGAAAAAAGACTTGAATCTTCTAACGTAAGGCCAAAGGAAATTGACGAAACCTTAGCTACTTTAGATGCGGAGCTTAAGGAGCCATCTGTTGTTGGAGATCTTGCCGCTTTAAGCGCGCGACACGCCGAGCTAAAAACTAAAGCTGCATCTAAAAAAGAAGAACTCGCTAAAGCTCGCAAAGCAGAATTAGAAAAAGCTCTTAAAGATCGCACAGCAATTGTTGAACAGGCAGAAGCGCTTGTTCAACAAATGGGCGAGTCTACAAACTGGCGCTCGCTTTCCGATAAGCTCCGTTCGCTGTTCGATAAGTGGCAGCAGCATCAGCGCACTACAATTCACTTAAACAAGGCGGATGCGGATGCTCTTTGGCAGCGTTTCTCTAAAGCCCGTTCTGCATTCTCTCAAGCTCGCTCTGCTTGGGTTAAAGAGCGAGACAATGAGCGCAATAGTGCTAAAGAGATTAAGGAAGCAATCATAAAAGAAGCAGAAAGCCTAAAGGACTCCACTCAATGGCGTGAAACTTCAATGAAGTTTAACGCTTTGATGGACCGCTGGAAGAAGGCTGGAAATGCTGGGCGTCAACACGACGACGAATTGTGGACGAAGTTCCGCGAAGCTGCAGATGCTTTCTACCATGCTCGTCAAGAAGATAGAGAAAAGATGAGTGCTGGCGAAAAAGAAAATCTTAGCAAGAAGGAAGCATTACTAGTTAAAGCAGAAGCTCTTGTTCCTGTTAAAGACGAAGAAGACGCTAAAGCTGCTCGCAAAGCATTGTCTGAGATTCAAGAAGAATGGGACAAGATTGGCTTTGTTCCACGCGAAGATATGCGCAGAATTGAATCTCGCTTGAACGATGTAGACAAGAAGATTAAGGCTGTTGAAGACGCTGCTTGGAAAGATGCAGACCCAGAAGCAGATGCTCGCAAATCTAGTTTTGCTGCTCAATTAAAGGCTCAACTCGAAGAGCTTGAGTCTAAGATTGCAAGCGAAAAAGATGCAAAGCGTAAATCTAAGCTACAAGCAGAAAAAGCAACTAAAGAACAGTGGCTTAACGCTATTAAGTAGTTTGGCTTATAAAGCAAAGCATTAATCAAAGCATATTGCAAAAATAAGGCTGCTTGACGAAAAGTCAAGTGGCCTCATTTTTTATCGATTAATCGATTAATCGATTAATGATTTTGCAAGACTAACAAATGTATTCGCTAATTGAGTGTTTGCTAGTTTGCCATCTTTTGTAAGAACAGCAGGTCTTCCCGATTCTCCAATTTCTCTAATACTTGTGTCTAACGGAATTTGAGCAAGAAGAGGAACACTCTTACCAAGAGCTTTGCAAAGCTGATCGCTCACGCGCTTTCCGCCTCCCGAACCAAAGATTTCTAGTCGTGCTCCATTATTATCAAACCAACTCATATTTTCTACAACACCGCGCACATTAACTGGAATTTGCAAAGCCATAAGCCCCGCTCTAACAGCAACATCCGAAGCACTAGGCTGAGGTGTTGTAACAACAACAAGCTCCACATTCGGCAATGATTGTGCAACAGCTAAAGCCATATCTCCTGTTCCAGGAGCCAAATCTAAAAGAAGCACGTCTGGATCTGCCCACCAAACATCGCATAGAAATTGCTCAAGAGAACGTTGCAAACGAGGTCCTCGCCACAAAATCGCGCGATCTGTTCCAGCAAACATTCCAATAGAAATCAGCTTAACTCCCCAAGCTTCAACTGGCATAAGCATGCCGTTCAGATTAGTCGGTTGAGTTGTAATTCCAAACATGCGTGGCAATGAAAAACCATAAACATCTGCATCTATTGCTGCTGTTTTGTAGCCAAGAGATGCAAAAGTGGCAGCTAAATTAGCTGTTATAGAAGACTTGCCAACTCCGCCTTTTCCAGATGCAATAGCAAAAATCCTTGTTCTAACACCATTTTTGTTGAATGGATTTTCTTTACGCTCCTCTTTTAAATCCAAAACAAGCTTTGCAAGCTTATCTTTGCTCATAGCGCTTACGTTTACTGTTGGAATAAGCGTTGCATTTGGGTACTTTGCTACAACTGATTGAACTCTTTGCGTAATAACTTGAGCTAATGGGCAGTCTGGAACAGTAAGCTCAATATCTATAGAAACGCTATAAGTTGGATTATGATTATTTGATTCGCATGATTTTTCGCACGATTTTTCGCTTACGCGAACGCCCGTAACCATGTTTAATTCGGTAACAGAACGCCCTAATTCTGGATCAATCACACTACCCAATAAGTCGTAGATACGCGTTTCTAATTCAACAAGATTATTACTCATGTTTTTACAATTCACTTTGCGAATCAAGTGTAATATCGTTTTTTAGTGCAGATTCAACACTACCTGTTTTAAGTAAAATCTTAAATTGATTCTCGTTCAACATTGGTATGCCAAGTTCTTCTGCTTTAGCTTCTTTAGATCCAGCATTTGCTCCAACAATCACACAATACGTTTTTTTACTAACAGAAGATGCAGCTTTTCCACCTCTAGATACAATAGCTTCTTTAGCAGAATCTCGTGTGAAATCTTCTAAAGACCCTGTAACAACAACAGTTTTGCCACTAAGCGTTTGCTCAAGATTATTGGATTGTGCAGAATCGTTTCCAACAACTCCAGCTTCTTCCCATTTTCTTAAAACTTCGCTACGCCAATCGTTAGAATCTTTTGATTTTTCAAACCAATCAAAAACAGCTTGAGCAATTTCTGGACCAACGCCATCAATTTGAGTTAAATCCTCAATAGTCGCATTTGCAATATTTTCGATTGAGCCAAACCTTGCATCTATAAGGCGAGCAGTTGGCGGACCAAGCCTGCGAATAGAAAGTGCCACTAGCACACGCCAAAGAGGCGCAGACTTACCTTTTTGAGCTATTTCTTCTAGCATTGCTCTTGTTGTTTCGCTAGGACGAGTGTATTCTGGCGCTTCAACTGTTTTAAGAACATTATTTACGCGAATTTTCTTTTCAACTAGCTTTGTTACGTAAGCATCCACAGGAACTTCAAACATTGGGTAGTTTGGATTAAAAGATTCGTTAGACTCATCACTAGTAGAGTCGTTAGAATTACTAAAGTCGCTAGAATTACTAGAGTCGTTAGAATCTTTAGAATCATCATTCGACTTTCTTCTAGTAGCTTCTAGAGGCCTAGTCCAAAAAGCTGAGACTTGCCTCCATAATCCACTTCCGCCAATCTTTTTAGATCGTTTTTTGAGTTTTCCGTCTTTTCCTACTTCTTCCCATTCTTCAACAAGCGGAATTTCCTTCCAAACTTTAACATTTCTTAAATCGTTAGCACTAAGGTTAAAAATATCGGCTTCGCTAGTAAGAACAGGAGCTTGAGGAGCAGGAAGATCGCAATTCGACTCTGGTAGAATCGGCGGATTAGAAGATCCACGCTCAACAACTATTTTGCTTATGCTTTTATCTTCAATATAAACTTTTGACGTTATTGGCCTAGAATCTTCTGGGTTAGTTAGAGCAAGAGCGGATGCTTCGCCAAGATTTTCAATATCAAAAGCTTGTCTTGAAGCCAAGTTGATTATGCGCTCAGTAAGCTGAGCTGGGCAATTTTCTACATTAGGGCAGCGAATATCTTTGTCGCCTTCTTTTGTAGGAGCAAGTTTTGTTCCGCAAGATGGACAATACTCTGGCATAACGAATTTTTTCAATTCATTTTCTCTGCCATTTCTATATTTGAGCACAGGTCCAACTAATTCTGGAATAACATCTCCAGCTTTACGCACAACAACAGTATCTCCAATAAGTACACCTTTATGTTCAACTTCGTATGGATTGTGCAAAGTCGTACGAGATATAGTGGAGCCTGCAACAGTTACTGGCTCTAAAACAGCTACTGGAGTTACTCTTCCTGTTCTTCCAACTTGAACAACAATATCTTTTAAGCGCGTATTAACTTCTTCTGGCGGATACTTGTACGCAATTGCCCAACGCGGCGCTCTAGAAGTTGCACCAAGCTTTTTTTGCAATGCGCGATCGTCTACTTTTACTACAATTCCATCTAGAGCATGAATAATAGTGTTTCTATGCTCGCCATAGTAGTCAATCATGTCTTCTATTTGTTCAAAAGACGTAACCTTGCGCGTATATGGAGAAACAGGAATACCCCATTTTTTGTACAATTCGTAAGCGTCCGATTGGTTGAAGGATGTTTGAGCATGAGCATTAGATTCACCACCGCTTTGCGCTAAGTCCTTCCACTTTAGATTTCCTAATCCGTGTGCTATAAAACTCAAGCGTCTTGTAGATGTAATTCTAGGATCCTTTTGTCTTAAAGATCCTGCAGCCGCATTTCTTGGATTTGCAAAAGCAGGCTTTCCTAAATCTTCTTGCTCAATGTTTAGCTTTCTAAAATCCGCCCACTTCATAAATACTTCGCCGCGGATTTCCACAAATTCTGGAATATCGTCTGGATTTTCACCATGCAATTGCGTAGGAATTTCTTCGATTGTTCTTACGTTTAGCGATATGTCTTCTCCAGTAACACCGTCTCCTCGGGTTAGCCCTTGTTCCAAAGTTCCATTTCGATAAATAAGATTTAGCGCAAGTCCATCGATTTTTACTTCGCATGTCATTGGCAGCGGCTTATTTTCGGGCCATTGCAAGTCTCGAATAATGCTGTTATACCAGGATTTTAATTCATCAATCGAAAAAACATCATCCAAGCTCATCATTCTTGAAGGATGACGAACTGGCGCAAAATCGTTAGAAAAAGTTCCGCCAACTCTATGCGTTGGCGATTGAGGCGTGTCTAGAATCGGAAAAGTAGACTCAAGCGCGCTTAAAAATCGCATTCTTGCATCGTAAGCTGCGTCGGAGCTTGTTGGAGAATCGTCAACATAGTATGCGATTTGATCTGCTTGCGCCCATGCAGCCAATTTTGCCCATAATCTTGCGCCTTGTTCTGTTGTTAAAAGCGAAGGATCAAGCTTAGCTAATTGCATTGCGCCCGAATCTGATGGCTCTAGCTTAGCAATCCAATTGTCAAAATCTGCGATTGAACTAAAAGTGTTAGACTCACTTAAATCACTTGTTACATCATGTGATTGCTTTGCGCTTTGAATCGTTGATGCAAATTTGCCATTAACGCTTGGCTCATTATTATTTTGCATATTTTCAGCATTATTAACACTATCTAGATCATCAAAAAGTGACAATTGAGCACCGATTGAATGTTGCATTGAATCACCATTAGATGCAGCCATGAGTCTTCCCTTCAAAGCGTTTATTCTATTTTATAGCTTATTTAACAAGAATTTATTAAGCGTTAAGAGATCGCAAAAATTGCATTTGAACAATACTTTCAGAAGAATCGTTTCTAAAAAGCATTCTAGATCTAGCAACAGAAAGAGTTCGCGCAATAACAAACATACCCTCATTAACAGTGACTTTTGCAGCTTCGTCAATAATCTCATACGCATTAACATCTGGCCAATTCACAACATTATTTATTTCTAGCATTTCTTTTGCTTGATGCAAGCTTTTAGGAACAGAAATGCATTGAGATTCAACTCTACTTAAGAGTTCTGCAAGCTCTACTTCTAGAGATTCATTTTTTTCGCTAAACAAGTCATCTGCAACCATATATGCAGCAACAGCTAGAGGGAAGTTATCTTGCATCCACTCTGCATATGCTAGCCTGTAGTAAATAAACGCAGCGTCTTCTCTATCAAAACAGACTTGTAAAGCGTTTAAGCATACTGCTTCTACAGAAGGCCAATCTTCTTGACGAGATAATTGCGAAGCTAGCTTTAAGTGAGATATAACATATGTTGGAGCGTAAGAAACCATTGTATTTAGATGTTTTAGCGCCTCTTTACTTCTTCCAAGCTGGCCGAGTAAATCCGCAATCTCCATATGCGCGTAGAAAAGTCCGTCTGGTATAAGCCTCATTTGCTCGTTTTGCGTTGCAAACATGCGATTATAAACAACGCGCTCAGCATACGAGTTAAAGTATCTTGGAACAACGTCTCCAGAAGCAAACATATCGTCAAAATGCTTTATATTGTTTTCATACTCTTCGATTGCACTGTCTAAGTCTCCACTCATAAATTGTTCGTGAGCACGCACTCGCATATTGTAAATATCTTTTGAAGCGCTAAACGATATTTCTGGTATTTCTTTTTCGTCTATTAACGCGCTTATTACATGGTTTGCTTGATTATTTAGCTCTGGATCGTTAATGCTTTCAACAATACCCATTGCCATACGAGCTTTTTCTGCATTCGTCATAATTGCTTTAGACGCTATGTGATTAAAATCAGCAACCGCTTGTTGTAAAACGTCTTCGCGCTGGATTGAAAGGCCTTTTGCATCTTGAGTCGCTAACAATTCTTGCGACTTTGCGTCAAAAATTATGTCGGAAAACTCTGGTTCTTCTTGAGCACCATGCGGCGCAAAGCAGCTGTCTCTTAAGTCAAACGTTGGCTCAATTTGGCTTAATGCGCCGTTTTCGTCGACTTGCAAAGTTGCATTAAACTTTTTATAGGTTTCAAGAGGATTATTTAATCCGTATGCGCGTATGTGTTTTAAGAACGACTTTCTAGTAAAAGTAACAGTTAGCAAAGGTATAATCGAAGGCGATTTGCTAAAAGCTGCTATTGGGTCTTCGTTTTTTGCGCTATTATTGCTATCGCTATTATCACTACGATTAGTGTTACTACTGTTATCACTGTTGTTTGCGCTTGCATCTTCAAGGTTTTCTACAACGCTTTCAACAAAATTATCTGAAGCACTATCCGAGCTACTATCTGCGTTCGATCCTAAATTAGCAAATCCATTGCTAACGTCTCCATGAATATCTCCATCTTTTGGATCGCCTTTTGCTCTTGAAGCATTTTTATTCATGTGATTAATCGCATTAATCGTTTGGCTTAAAATTTTATTCATTGCAACGTCTTGTGCTGCAACCATTTCCTCTAAGCCGATTGAATCCAATCGTATTGAAACGTTTTGCACTTCTTCGCTAGCTCCAAAAGCAATAGTAGCCAATATTAATCCAATACGAAGATTGTAGTTAGTTGTCATTTTGGATCTATTTTGTTCGCTTATTGGAACAAAATCTTTTTTAGCAGAATCGTATGTTAAAGCAGGCATCATTGAATTGCCTGTTGCCATAAATGCTAATGCAACATTTCCACTATCTAAATTAGATCTAAAATCAGCATCGAACCTAAAAGGCAAATAAAGACTTCTGATTAGTTCAGAAAGTCTTTGCCTGTACGACCATTCACAATTAGAAGATCCGTTAGCTTTATAAATATACAAATCATTAGATTTTCTTGCACGATTAAGCAAATGCAATAATGGCCTAATATTGTTGTCTTGCAACGGATTGCCAAAAGAATTCATGTCAATTTCGCCACTTGCGCAAAAAGCTGGATCGTTTATAAAAGCCATATCCATTGCGCAAACTTGATTATAAGTTGCGTTATTTTCTGTTAAATCACCGCCATTAGAGCAGTTTTCTTCTAAGCAATTGCTAATAGACTGGAATCTATTTATTGCTCCTTCTATACGCAAAGCTTTTAACGCGGATTTTGCTTCCAAAGAATCATCCCAAACTAAAAAGTTTGCGTCTGAACATTTAGATTTTTGCAAGTGCAATCTTTCAGCGGCGTGTTCAGCCTCTAATGCCCCAGCATCCTCTAATGCTCCAGCGTCTGCCATTAAGTACGTAAAATATTTCTCCATTGCAGAAACGCGTAAACCAGCTCTTTCTGCTGTGTTTGCATCGCAAACGCTTCTCCTAATAGCGCTCAAAGGTGCTTCTTTTGTAAGATGCCTAAATATGTTTCCAGACCCAAATCCACTAAAAGCTAACAACATATCTGGCACAAAGAATGATGCAAAATAGGATATAGCGATTGCGTCAAAATAACTAAGATTGCAACGCAAATTATTAGGCAAATCTACACGCGTTTCTTCTAGCGTATAAGTTTCTTTTTTAGTATTTGCTTTGCGAATCCAAGACGACACCCATTGAATTCCGTCATCTTTAGAAGTCTGAACAACAACATCTCCCTTAATAACAACTAAATCATTATTTGACTTATTCTTAAAACAACTTTTTTTGATATGGCTTGCGCTATGGCTCGCTTTATGGCTTTCTCGAGTAGTTTTTTTATCAATGCAACCGTAGAATCTATGTGAGTTAGAAAGAGTCATAGAGTTTTGCTCAACAAAAGACAATTCGGGTATATTTTCCGTTGTATCTTCAATTGTTACAGTGTGCCCTTCGTAAACTCTGCCTTCTAAATCAGCAACAGCAACTTGGTAAAAACGTTTGCAATCTTTGCTAAACAATCCAATTGAAATACCTTGTTTTTTGCCATAAATCTTAATCCAGCCCAGTTTTGTTGAGCTAGGCATAAAAGGAAAATCGTTAAAAATATGTTTTTTTGAAAATAGCTTAACAGGAATTGAGTTTTTGCTTTCCCAAAGCGTATCGATTGTACGTAGCGCAATCTGCATGCTTCTATCTGCGTCATAATTGCAATTTTTTGCATCATGGCAGATTGAATCAGCGTTATTGCTAGATTGCACTTGGTTTTGCATAATCCCCATTCTTTCTTATTGCACAACTTTAACGTAAGACAATAAAATTCTACACAATTGATTTATACGCATCTTATTGATTCTTACTGAACATTCTAAGTATAGCGAACATTCTAAATATAAATGATTGTTGAATCGCAAGCATGCAATCAAATTTTATCGAAAATCTTACTAAGATTCTGCTAAATCATGTTAAATATGCAAATAATATAATCGCAACTATTTTTTATGCAAATTCGCGCAAGTTCCATAAATAATCGTGCATAATCCTTCCATAATCTTGTCTACTGGAGAAGCAGCTCGCCAATTTAAGTACAGTGAGCGGTAGGGCTTTGGACTATTAAACTCGCGAATTGTTAAACCAGCTGGCTGAACAATAGGAGGGAGAGTTGCAAGACGTGGCAGCAATGTTACATCTTTGCTTCCAACAACCATGTATCGTAAGGTTTCCAAAGATGTTGCACAAAATTCGGACTGTTTTGCTCCAACCTTTTGACAAACATCAATCATACTTCGTCTCATACAATGTCCATCTTCCAAAAGAAGTATTTTTTGACTAGATAATTGAGACAAGTCGATTGGAGATTTTTGGTTTCCCAATTGCGAATTTGTTGACGCTGCTAAAACAAAATCTTCATCAAAAATGTGATTAACCTTTATTGACGATTCGTCTAACTTTTCGCTCAATATTGCTGCATCGATTTGACCATTATTTAGCAATTCGATTAAAGTTGCAGACTTTTCTTCAACAAAACGAATAGTAAAATTCGGCTTAATCTTACGCAAAACAGGTATTATTCTAGGCAAAAGATATGGGCATAATGTTGGGAAAATGCCCAAAACTATTGTAGAAGACCAAGGATCTTCTAGGCGCCTTGCTGCTTGATAAATGTTAGAAACATCCGAATGAATACGCTTTGCATAATACACTACTTCTCTTCCTGCAGGAGTTAGAATCTGCTTTCCAGGAGTTCGCTCAATAAGACAAACTCCAAGCGTGTCTTCTAGCTTTTTAATCTGCGTAGATAAAGTTGGCTGAGAAACGTGCATGCGCTCGGCAGCTTTTGTAAAGCTTTCTTCTTTTGCAAAAGCAATTAAGTATTCAAGCGATTTAATGTTCAAGTATTTATCTTTCTATGCGTTTATAGGCGTGCTATATGCGTATTCTACGCGCGTTTTATGAATGTTCCAGGCATGATTTTAATTATGTGGGTCTCTAATTAAATAGTCGAAAGCGCTAAGAGCTGCATTTGCGCCAGACCCGTATGCTGTAACAATCTGCTTATAAGGCTCATCCGAGCAATCGCCAGCAGCAAAAATGCCAGGAATACTCGTGCATCCTTTTCTATCTGTTACTATTTCTGCCCGATTGTTTAAGCTTAGTTTATTTGCCACCCACTTTGTATTTGGCATTAAACCAATTTGAACAAACACTCCGTCTGTGTGCAAAATTTTCTCACGATTTTCCGCATTATTCTCATTGCGATCCATATAATGCACTGCGCTAACTTTTTTGTTATCTCCTTCTATTTTGCTAAGAGATGCACTTGTTATTACATTCGTATTAGAAAGAGAATGCAAAGTGTTTAGCAATATTTGATCCGCTTTAAGAGAATCCATAAACTCTATAACAGTAACGTGATTTGCAATTCCTGCTAAGTCTATTGCAGCTTCGACTCCAGAATTTCCTCCACCAACAACTACAACATTCTTGTTCTTAAACAAAGGGCCATCGCAATGCGGGCAGAACGACACTCCCCTGTTTCTGTATTCATCTTCTCCAGGAACGCCAAGTGTTCTCCACGTAGCGCCTGTTGCAATAATCACCGCTTTAGCTTTTAGACTTCCGCCAGATTTAGTGTTAATCGTGTGTAATCCGTAAGGTTCTTCTGCAACGTCTAAAGACGTAGCCCAATCGGGAGTAAATACGTCAATATTGTATTGAGCAATGTGGTTTGTTAAATCGTTAGCAAGTTTTGCGCCTGTTGTGTGCGTTTGAGAAATGTGGTTTTCAATGCTTTCTGTTTCAACAACCTGACCGCCTCTGTGGTCCATAATCATTGCTGTTTTAAGACCTTTTCTAGCTGTGTAAATCGCAGCAGCGCTCGCAGCAGGACCTCCGCCTACAATAAGAACGTCGTATGGGTTTTTAGCGTTCATTTTTTGCGCTAGTGAAGAATCGCTAGCCTCCGTAGAATCGCTAGAATCCCCATTTTCTTCTTGTCTTAAAAGCATCGCAACTAATTCGTCTATAGATGACCTTCCAGAAGAAATCATCTTTCCGTTTTCAAAAACAGCAGGAACACTCATTACGCCAAGAGCATCTACCTCGTCTTTGAAAGCGCTTCCTTCTACAGCAATATGCTTTACTTTTGGATTGATAATCGAAATTGTATTAAGTGACTGAACAACCTCTGGGCAATTAATGCAAGTAACAGACATGTATGTAGTAATATCATGACTTCCAAGTTGCAAAATTGCTTTGCGCTGGTCTTCGCTTATTTTGGGAGCATAACCACTTACTTGTAAAATAGCCAAAACTAAAGAGCTAAACTCGTGACCAAGTGGCAAACCTGCAAAACTTACAGAAACGTTATTTTGCGGATTAGTAATTGAAAAACTTGGGATTCGCTTCGTGCTACTTTTATCATCTTTTATAACAGTGATTTTGTTGCTTTGATTTGCTACTTCTTGCAAAAGCTCAATAACTTTTTGAGAATTTTCACTGCTATCAACGTACGCAACAAGATTAATCGGATTAACCATTTTTTCTAACAATCCAGCAAGTTGAGTAGTTAAATTTGAATCTAATAAAGTCATTATTTTCACTTTCTGTAGCAATCAAAGCAACGTGTAAATTGTGTTAAAATCAGTCGATAAAATCAGCAGTTAAAATAAGCAAATAAAATCAACTGTTAAAATCAGATTTTCCCAACTAAGTCAATAGATGGAGCAAGTGTTTCTTCTCCCTGCTCCCACTTTGCTGGGCATACTTCTCCTGGATGGGCTGCAATAAATTGAGCAGCTTTAACTTTGCGAAGCATCTCGTCGGCGTTTCTGCCGATTCCATCTGCTGTCATCTCATAGAATTGAATATTGCCTTGAGGATCCACCAAAAAAGTTGCGCGATGAGCTAAACCAGATTCCTCATTTAGCGCATTAAAGTTTCTAGAAAGCGCGCCATTTGGGTCTCCAAGCATTGTGTATTGAACTTTTGCAATAGCTTTAGAATCATCGTGCCAAGCTTTGTGAACAAAGTGTGTGTCTGTTGAAACAGAATAAACTTCTACACCTAACTTTTGAAGCTCTTCATAGTGGTTTGCAAGATCTTCAAGCTCTGTTGGGCACACGAATGAAAAGTCTGCTGGATAGAAGAAGAAAATAGCCCATTTTCCAAGAACGTCATTGTCGCTTACTTCTACAAAATTGCCATTCTTGTATCCATTTACCTTAAATGGAAGAATATGCGTACCAATAAGGCTCATAATAACTCCAATCTTTACTTGTTTGCTAAAATCTTTTATTGCTTTTGCAATATTTTTAGTTAAACGTGTTAAATAGTTTGCTTAGGAATCTAGATTTAACCGTATTTTTATAATAGATTATTTATATTAATAATCCTATATATATAGATAATCTCTATAGACTTACACATGTTATATCAATAATGGCGTTGAAAACTAACTTGACTTTACAAAATTCTGGAATATTAAGTTTGTTAGCAAAAACAAAACAAAACTATCAAAAATGGGATTATGAGCCAAAAGCTAACTTACTAATTCTATTTTAAGAACGTTCATCATCTTAGCTTTACGCACTTTTAGCCTATAAACAAGAATTGCGCACTCAAAATTGAATCAAGCGCGCAATTCTATTAATCATTAATAAGATAATAATAGGATTTTAATGATTTACCTTATATCTTGATGGAATGGGTTAAAAACAACACTACAACGCTGGAAACTCTTAACATCAACATATCCAGTAGATGCCATAGTGCGTCTTAAAGCACCAATAAGGTTAGTCTTTCCATCTGCCATATGACTTGGTCCAAACAAGATATTCTCAAGAGGAGCAACAGTTCCAACATTCGTGCGCATACCGCGCGGCAAAGAAGGATGACGAGCTTCTGCTCCCCAATGCATTCCGCGTCCTGGAGCCTCAGTTGCACGCGCTAAAGGAGTTCCAAGCATTACTGCATCTGCTCCCATAGCAAGCGCCTTAATAAAGTTTCCAGACGTCCCCATTCCGCCATCTGCAATAATTTGAACGTATCGTCCGCCAGACTCGTCCATATAATCTCTGCGAGCTTCTGCAACGTCTGCAATAGCAGTTGCCATAGGCGCTTGAACTCCGAGCGTATTCATTGTTGCAGAAACTGCTCCACCGCCAAAACCAACAAGGATTCCAGCAGCACCAGTTCGCATAAGATGCAATGCGGAAGTGTAGTCTGCACAACCTCCAACAATAACTGGAACGTCTAAATCGTAAATAAACTTCTTTAAGTCAAGAGGCTCATGGTCTTTAGAAACGTGTTCTGCACTAACAGCAGTTCCGCGAATAACAAATAAATCAACGCCTGCTTCTAGAACAGTAGAATAAAATTCTTGAGTGCGTTGCGGAGAAAGAGCACCTGCAACCGTAACACCAGCATCGCGAATTGTGTGCAAACGCTTAACAATAAGTTCTGGCTTGATTGGCTCCGAATAAATCTCTTGTATGCGCTTAGTTGCGACTTCGTCTTTAAGTTCTGAGATTTCTTTAAGAAGTGGTTCTGGATTCTCGTAACGAGTCCACAATCCTTCCAAATCTAGCACGCCCAATGCTCCCATTTGACCCATTGCAATAGCCGTATCTGGGCTTGTAACAGAATCCATTGGCGCAGCAATCACTGGTACGTCAAAACTATAAGCGTCGACTTGCCATGATGTAGATACAGCCTTTGGGTCGCGAGAACGACGAGAAGGAAGTATAGCAATATCGTCTAGTGAGTAAGCAACTCGGGCTTTTTTGCCCAAACCTATTTCGATTTCTTGAGACATACTTATAAGGCTAGTTGCTTATCATGACTAATCAACATGCCATAGAATTGTTTAGATTTATTGAGAGTGCAAAAACTCATAAATAGTTTTAGCTTTTAACAAACCTATTCCAGGAACTTTTTGCAACTCTTCTATGCTTGCTTCTTTTAGATTTTTAACACTACCAAATGCGCAAAGCAAACGTTTTTTATAAGATTCGCCAATTCCAGGAATTGAGTCAATAGATGAATACAACATTGCCTTTGCACGTTTTTTCCTATGATAAGCAATCGCAAAGCGATGAGATTCATCTCTAGCTCTTTGAAGCAAATACAATCCTTCGGAGCTTCTTTTTAGAATAATTGGGTATTGACTATTAGGTAACCAAACTTCTTCTAATTTTTTAGACAATCCACATACTGTTATGTCTTTAACATTGCAATCAATCATTGCTTTTTGAGCTGCTTTTGCTTGCTCAATACCGCCATCGACGATTACAAGATTAGGCTTGTACGCAAATTTTTTAGAGTACGATTGTGGAGGATTTTCTACGCTATCATCATCCACATCGCTATTACTTTCATCTTTATGCTTAAAACGTCTAGAAATAGTTTCATATAATGCGCTTAAATCGTCTAGTTGGCCAATGCCATTAGGGCCTTTTATAGAAAATCTTCTATATTCACTAGGCTTAGCAATTCCATCTTCAAAAACAACCATTGATGCAACTTGATATCTTCCATCAGCCGAGTTTGAAATATCATAGCATTCAATTCGCAAAGGAGCTTCACTCATTGAAAGAGCTGCAGCAACTTGATTCATAGCATTAGTTCTAGATTCTAAAGTAGAAATCCTACTTGTTTTCATCTGTTTTAGAGACTGCTCAGCGTTCAAGTTTGCTTGATCCATAAGCGAGCGCTTATCTCCACGTTCTGCAACTTTAATAGTTACTTTTGAACCTCTTAAACCACTAAGCCAGCTTTCAAGATTTTCTTTTTGAGAGTTATCTAATTCAATAGGAACAATAATCTCCCTAGGAATCGGGCAAATAGGGTCAAGCAAATCCCCTCTTCCAGTTGTTTCTTGGCGCTTTTTGCGTTCTTTTGTTTCTTTAGCTCTATACGACGAATTTATATTTTGGCCACTAGAATAGTCGATTTGTAACGCATTCCTGGATTGCTCTATTTTTAAAGAGTTTTCATATTGCAAATCATTATTTGATTCATATTCAGAATAAACTCGTATAAGCAAATTTTCGATTATATCTGCATCACTAATGTCTTCGCTTCTTTCGACTTGCCAATTTTTTTCTCCGCGTATCAGCCCTTCTCTAACAAAAAACGCGTGAACGTATGCATCAATCGAATCTGCACTAAATCCAAAAACATCAGCTTCTACTTGATCGTTAAAAACAACAGAATTTTGTTGAATAACAGTTCTAAAAATGTTGATTTTGTCTCTTATTTTTGCAGCATTTTCAAAATCTAAATTATCGCTTAACTCCTTCATTTTTCTAGTTAAATCGTTAATGTAGGAATCTCCAATAGCGCCAGTTAAAATGCCAACTAATTGTTCAACATTGTTTCTATGCGTTTTTTTGTCTACTTTTTGAACGCAAGGTGCAGAGCATTTTCCAATAGACGCAAGAAGACAAGGTCTTCCTGTTTTCTGTGCTTTATTAAAAACAGACTGTCTGCATGTTCTTACAGGAAAAGTTTTTAGCAAAGAATCCAAACTGTGTTTTAATTGCCAAACTTTTGCATACGGTCCAAAATATTGCGTTGACTTTGAGTTTCGATTTCTAGTAATCCAAACTCTTGGAAAATCATCGTTTACCGATACAGCAATATATGGGTATGTTTTATCATCTTTAAAAACAATGTTGAATTTTGGATTAAACTCTTTAATCCAAGTATATTCAAGCGTTAAAGCCTCAAGCTCTGTGTTTACAACAGTCCATTCTAAACTTCTAGCTGTTAATACCATTGATTGTGTTCTAGGATGAAGCTGATTTAATGGCTGAAAATAATTCGATAGCCTGTTTCTTAAACTTTTTGCTTTTCCAACGTATATTACTTTTCCACGCTCATCTCTCCACTTGTATACTCCAGGTTGATTTGGAATATCGGAAGTTTTTGGCCTAAATAAATCACGACTATCTCCTAAAAGAGGAGCACCAAAGTCATTTTTAGATGAATTTTCAAAGTAGTTAGCATTACTTTCATCATATTTAGATAGGTGAGTTTTCTTCCATTCTCCCCTGCTAGTTTCTCTATCTTCTATATTTTCTCTAGTTTCTCTATCTTCTCTAATATTTGATTCTTTAGAATTTAGAATATTCATTATCTCACCTCCTTTCATAAAATTATTCATAAATTTTTACTTATAACTTCTGATTTTGTTACTCTTTGAGCATTGACTTTAAGAATTTACCCGTCCAGCTGTATTGCACTTTTGCAACATCTTCTGGAGTTCCAGTTGCTACGATTTCGCCGCCTTTATCTCCTCCTTCTGGGCCTAAATCTATAATCCAATCTGCGCATTTTACAACATCAAGATTGTGCTCAATAACTATTACACTATTGCCTTTATCTACTAAAGATTGAAGAACACTTAAAAGCTTACGAACATCTTCAAAATGCAAGCCCGTAGTAGGTTCATCTAGAATATAAACGGTTTTTCCAGTAGAACGCTTTTGTAGTTCCGTAGCAAGCTTTACTCTTTGCGACTCTCCGCCAGAAAGAGTTGGCGCACTTTGACCAAGCCGAATATAGCCTAAGCCAACTTTAACTAAAGTCTCTAAGTATCTAGAAATAGACGGATATGCTTTAAAGAACACAGCAGCTTGCGATATTGGCATATCTAGCACGTCTGAAATAGTTTTACCATTGTACTTTACTTCTAGAGTGTCTCGATTATACCTTTTTCCGTGGCATTCTTCGCATTGCACGTATACGTCTGGCAAAAAATTCATCTCGATTTTAAGCGTTCCGTCTCCGCTACAAGCCTCGCACCTTCCGCCTTTTACGTTAAACGAGAATCTTCCAGGGCCGTACCCTCTAACTTTTGCTTCTGGAGTTTGAGCAAAAAGCGAACGGATCTTATCCCAAACTCCAGTATATGTAGCAGGATTTGATCTTGGTGTTCTACCAATAGGATTTTGATCTACGTGAACAACCTTATCGCAATTGTCTACTCCATCAACGCGCTTATGCAATCCTGGAACAATGCGAGCGCCGTTTAGCTTATCTGCCAAAACTGGGTAAAGTATTGAGTTTATTAAGCTTGACTTTCCAGATCCAGAAACTCCTGTTATGCAAGTAAATACGCCTAAAGGTATTTCTACATCTATGTTTTTAAGATTGTGCTCTTTTGCACCAACAATAGTTAACATACGACTTTTGTTGATTTTACGGCGCTTTTTAGGAACATCTATTGTGCGTCTTTTTGCAATATAGTCTCCTGTGATTGATCGCTTTGCCTCTGTTATGTGTTTTGCAGGGCCGCAATATACAACTTCTCCGCCGTTTTCTCCAGCTTCTGGACCAATGTCTACAAGCCAGTCTGACTTTCGTATTGTATCTTCGTCGTGTTCTACAACTATAAGCGTATTTCCAAGATCTCTAAGATTGTGCAACGTAGATATAAGCTTTTCGTTGTCTCTTTGATGAAGACCAATAGACGGTTCGTCAAGAACGTACATAACTCCAACTAGTCCAGACCCTATTTGCGTTGCAAGCCTTATTCTTTGAGCTTCTCCGCCAGAAAGAGTTTTTGCTGCTCTAGAAAGAGTTAAGTAGTTTAAGCCAACGTCATTTAAGAATCCTAATCTTGCTTTGATTTCTTTTACAATCTCTTTAGCAATTATCTTTTTTGCGCCTTCTAGATTTAACGAATTAATCCACTCAAGACTTTTTTCAATAGGCATATCGCATACATCTGCGATTGAGCACGAGCCAACTTTAATAGACAAGACTTCTGGATTAAGTCTTTTTCCTTTGCATGTTAAACATGGCACTTCTCGCATGTATGACTCGTAGTATTGACGCATTTGATCTGAGTCTGTTTCGTCATGCTTGCGCATAAGAGTACGCACTACGCCCTCAAATCCTGTTGAATACTCTCTCTGCCTACCCCATCGATTTTTATACGATACTTTTACTTCAAAATCATGGCCATAAAGTATTGAATCTTGCACATCTTTTGGAAGATTTTCCCACGGCGTATCCATACTAAAGCCAAGCTCTACACTTAAGCCTTTTAACACGTGCCTGTAGTATTCTCCAGCTGCTTTATTCAAAGCCCAAGGTTCTATAGCGCCTTCGTTAAGTGATTTTTCTGTATTTGGAACAACAAGAGCAGGGTCAATCTCTAGATTGTAACCAATTCCAGAGCAATCATGGCATGCTCCATACGGAGCATTGAATGAGAACGTTCTTGGCTCTATCTCTAATAGATTAAATTGATGACTATTAGGGCACGCCATGTTCTCGGAAAAACTTTGACGCCTGTTTTTAGAAGAAGCATCTTCGTCTACAAAATCCGCAACAACAATACCTTTAGAAAGCTTTAGCGCTGTTTCTATAGAATCTGTAAGACGTGTACGTATACCATCTTTTATAACTAATCTATCTACAATAACTTCGATTGTGTGTTTCTTTTGCTTTTCTAAAATAATATCTTCGGAAAGCTCTCGCATTTGCCCATCTATAAGCGCTCTAGAATAGCCGTCTGACCTAAGAAGAGTAATAGTATCTTTAAACTCACCTTTTCTGCCGTTAACAATAGGAGCCAGTAATTGCAACCTTGTTTTTTGCGGCAAAGAAAGCAATACGTTAGCTATTTGTTGAGGGGTTTGCGCACTAACGATTTCGCCACATTTAGGGCAATGTGGAACACCTACGCGAGCAAAAAGAAGCCTTAAATAGTCATAAATCTCCGTAATCGTACCAACAGTAGAACGAGGATTGCGATTAGTGGTTTTTTGGTCAATAGACACTGCTGGGCTTAAGCCTTCAATAAAGTCTACGTCTGGCTTATCCATTCTTCCAAGGAATTGCCTTGCATACGCGCTTAAGGATTCCACATAACGCCTTTGACCTTCTGCAAAAAGAGTGTCGAAAGCAAGAGAAGATTTACCAGAACCAGATAATCCAGTAAAAACAATCATCCTATTTCTAGGCAATTGCAAATTAACGTTCTTTAGATTATGCTCTCTTGCACCTTGAACAGTTATTTTTAAGTCGGAAGGAACCTTACTTAAGTCGTATATTAAATTACCATTATTTTTTATAATTGGCGCCGAATCAATAAACGATTGAAGTACATTGTTTTTTTGATTATTATTTCCATCTTTAGTATTCATGCTTGTAGCGCTCATGTTTGCATCTTTTATTGAAAGCGACTGCTTACTTTGTAAAGAATCCAAGTGTTTTTGCATTCTGCCTCCTTAAGATGCTTTAGCGTATATGAATCAAAATTGCAAAACTAAATCTTGATTACGTGCCTGTTTTATAATATCATTCATTATAGAACACATGTTCGAAATATGTTGCTTGCTGCGTGTTGCTAATCCTATGCAAGCCTAACGGTATAATCGGGAGTTTGGTTAACATATTTCAATTAATATCTTAATTACGATTTTGCAAGAATAGAACTTAAGGGGTGGGTAAAAAATGGCCATTGACGCACAAGGACTTACTATACAAATTGGTGCGCGCACGCTATTAAACCCAACAGATTTTCACGTTACAAAAGGCGACAAAATAGGCTTAGTCGGAAGAAACGGCGCTGGAAAAACAACACTTACGCGCGTAATTACTGCAGAAACACTTCCAGCTGGCGGAAGCGTAAAAGTAAGCGGCTCGTTAGGATATCTTCCACAAGACACGCATGCAGCAGATCCAGAGCAAAGCGCGTTAGATAGAATTATGAGCGCTCGCGATATTTCGTCAATCGTATCTCGTATACGAAAAGCAGAAAAAGACATGACGAATCCAGATCCAGACATTATGACAAAAGCCATGAATCGCTACGATAAAGCAATTAATGACTTTGAAAAAGCTGGTGGGTACGCTGTTCAATCAGAAGCAATATCAATGGCAAATAGCCTTGGACTCCCACAAGAAGTTATGAAACAAGCTCTTGGAACACTTTCTGGTGGACAACGCAGACGAATCGAACTTGCGCGAATACTTTTTTCTAATGCAGATACGCTGATTTTAGATGAGCCTACTAACCACTTAGACGCAGATTCCATAATATGGTTGCGAAACTATCTGAAAAAATTCTCTGGTGGATTCCTTGTTATATCTCACTCAACAGAGTTGCTAGACGAAGTTGTTAATAAAGTTTGGCATTTAGATGCACAATTGGCTCAAATAGACATGTATTCAATGGGCTGGAAAGCATACTTGCATCAGCGCGTTGTAGACGAAGAGCGAAGACGAAGAGAGCGCGAAGTTGCAGAAAAGAAGGCGGAGCGACTTATGAAGCAAGGAATCCGACTTCACGCAAAAGCGACTAAAGCAGTAGCAGCTCAAAACATGATGCGTAGAGCCGAACGCTTATTGAACGAAACAAGCGAAGCTCAAAGCCGCGAAAAAGTAGCAGATATTAGATTCCCAGAGCCTGCTCCTTGCGGACGCACTCCTATTATGGCTAAAGATATTTCAAAAGCTTATGGTTCAAACATCGTATTTGCTGGAATAAATTTGGCTATAGACAAGGGCTCGAGAGTTGTTATTTTGGGATACAATGGCGCTGGAAAAACTACCACTTTGCGCATTCTTGCTGGCGAAGAAAGCGCAGATACTGGCGTTGTTGAATATGGACACGGATGCAAAATAGGATATTTTGCGCAAGAGCACGATACTTTAGACTTAGATGCAACTGTTTTAGAAAATCTTCAACACGTTGCTCCAGAATTAAACGACACTCAAGCAAGATCAATGCTTGGAAGCTTCCTGTTTTCGGGAGACGACGCCATGAAACCTGCTAAAGTGCTTTCTGGCGGCGAAAAAACTCGCCTAGCATTGGCAACTCTTGTAACTTCTAAAGCAAACGTTCTTTTACTTGATGAGCCTACTAATAACTTAGACCCAGCTTCTCGCGAAGAAATTCTTAAAGCTATTTCTAAGTACGAAGGCGCAATTGTGTTAGTTACTCACGACGAAGGAGCAGTTCTTGCGCTAAACCCAGAAAGAGTTCTTCTTATGCCAGACGGCGACGAAGACTTGTGGAGCGACGACTATCTTGATTTGGTAGCGGAAGAATAGGATTTTAGATTTCTATGAAAAAAACAGCTAATTTTGCCAATTGCGCGTTACGCAACATTTTTCGCGTGCTTCGCGCGCCTTTAGCAATCTTGCTGTTAATAGCATTGTTTGAATGCACTGTTGGGAATATTCCATTTTGGAATAGCGTTACTGGCAGCACAGATAGCATGTTTGCTCACAATCTTACTGGCCCTGGAATTAAAAGACTTTCTTCTGGAGGACTTTTAATTACAGACCCTTCGGAATCTTATTTAGAAGTTAATTCCGACGGATCTTCGCCGTACATTCAGCTTAAGCCTTCACTAATTACGCCGAAAAAAATTGGCAAAAGTCCTGTTAAAACAGACGTGCATGTACGCATTGATGTTAATAAAATCGCTGGAAAGCCTTTAAGCACCAACCCTAGAGCTATTAGTTTTGCTATGCTTCCTGTTCCAGATCAAGCAGTTGGAGTTAAAAGCACGCTTAGATTATGGATACAACACCCTAAAGGAGACGTTGTAGACGTTGAGGACGCAAAAGCAAATGTTAGAGCACCTTTCAGCTGGAATTGGGGTCGCGTTCTTCTTCTTATAGTCGTTTCAATTTTGATTTCTTTGTGGAATCCTTGGTCTAAATTGTGGAAAATAAAACTTAATACAAAAAGTTTTAATCAAAGACTTTTACTCGTTTTATCTTGGACTCCATTTATTGCTATAGCTGTTGTTGCAATCGTTTGGAATGTTTTTAACGGTATTCCAATGCATTTTGACGTTGCTGGAAACTACACGTACGATTTTGATCAATATGCGCGCACAGCAGACGCTCTTATTAAAGGCAAAACATATCTTGACTTGCCTGTTCCTAAGCAAATGCAAAATCTTACTAATCCGTACGATCCAATTGCAAGAAACAAGCTTCTTTCTGATTTAGTGCACAATATTTATTGGGATCACGCATACTACAACGGTCATTGGTACTCGTATTTTGGTGTAATTCCAGCTGTTTTATTCTTTATGCCTTATAGACTTATATCGAGTTTGTGGATTAATGGCGGAGCAATGCTTCCAACAACAATCGCAACTCTTATATGCCTAGTGGGATTCTTAATTTCGGGCTCTCTTCTAGTGATTAGACTTATTGAACGAATAAACAAACGAGCGTCTCTTGCTTGCGTGTCTATTTGCTTAGCATTGTTCTTTATTACATCTAACACGGTTTACTTGTGGTTTAGAACATCATTCTATAGTGTTCCAATGGCAGCTTCGCTATTCTTTACATCTTTAGGATTATGGTTTTATCTTGGCGCTGCTAAAAATGGCATTGCAAAAGATGAAAATCAAGCACAAGAATCCAACGAATCTTACAATTCTATTTATCAAATATCTGCTAAGCACATTGCATTAGGCTCTTTGTTTATATCTCTAAATCTAGGATGCAGACCAACATTTATAATCGCGTTTTTGCTTGCAATACCGCTTTTTTACAACAATATTTACTTCTATTTTAAGCATTTAATTTCTAGCAAGAAAATTATAAAAGAAGACTTAAAGCAAATAATAAAGCTAGTTTTAAGCGTGATTGTGCCGTTTGTAATAGTTGCAATACCAATAGGATTGTATAACGCTTTAAGATTTGGGTCGCCATTTAACTTTGGTAACGAATATCAAATTACTATTACAGACATGACTACAATGCGCCTTCCTGTGCAAAACATCATTCCCTCAATTTTAAGTTATTTAGCTTTGCCATTGCGCTTTACACCAGCTTTCCCTTGGATTTCGATTAATCCTATTGCTTTCAATAGATGGCAATACGCAGAGCCAATGATTGGAGGAATGTTTACCCTTGCTCCATTGGCATTTATTGGCGTTATTTGTTCTTTGTTAATGATTAAAAAAATGAGCAAATTTGCATCAAGACTTACTATATGTGCTTTGATTCTTGCAATGATTGTTGTTGTTTTCAACAGCTTAAAAGCAGGAATTGGATGGCGTTATATTGCTGACTTTGGATGGGCGTTCTCACTAAGCGCAATAATCGGAATTACTGTTTTTCTAGAAAAATACGCAAACGTAGAAGATTGTACAACTTTGCGCACAAAAGTTATGTGTTACACAATACGCATTGCAGTTTTAGCAATGCTATTCTTCTCTATTGCAATCGCATTCTTAGGTTGGTTTGTTCCAGGAAGAGAAGACTCAGTTTTGCGATTCAATCCTGGGCTTTGGCATTACGTTAGATGCTGGTTTACTCTAATCTAGTCTAAAGTTTAAGAACATGAGTCTTCAAAATTCTAGATTTTTCTACATCTCTTCTAACATTTTATGAACAGTATTCAGCAATAAAGTAACGCCATTTTCGAATTGATCCTCTTGCGGAAGTAAAGATAGCGCTAAGTAGCCATTAGTTGGCATGTCAAAATAATATCCAGGCTGAGAAACCAGCTTGTAGTCTTTAATTAAGCGCAAAGCTAATAAATCATCATCTATACAAGAAGGAACGCGCAACAAAATATTCCATCCGCCTTCTGCTCGCAATGCACTAACGCAACAATTTGGGTAGTTTTCAAGCATTTTTCTAAGCGTTTTAAGATTAGAGCGTACTCGACTTTGAACAATCGCAGTTTGCTCTTTAGAGCATTGCAATAATTCTGGAATTCTTTCCGATACAGTTGCGCCAATCGGAAGAAAATCATCCGCAATAACATCAAGGCGTTTCATTGCTTCTTGCACATCTTGACTTGGCCCCGAAACCTCAATCCACCCAACTTTTGCATGCGGAGCTGCAAGCATTTTTGAGAATCCATCTAAAGCAAAAACAAGCGTTGATTGTTCTCCTGCAAGTCTTGAATTTTCGTTAAATGGCTCTAAAGAGTAATCGTAGAAAACTTCATCTGCAATAATCGCAACATTATTTTTATTGCACAAACTCAACAATTGCACTCTTTCTTCTGGCTTAATATAAGAGCCTGTTGGATTGTTTGGGTTTATTAAAACAAGAGCACGAATACGATTATCCGTATTCTCTAAAAGTTCTTTAACTCTTGGAATATCAATAGTCCAAGAGCCATCGTAAACAAGCGGATATGGTATGGATTTTACGCCTTGAAGTCTTGCAATAGATTCAATAAGAGGATACCCAGGAGTTGGAGCTAAAACTGAGTCACCGCAATCGCACATTAGCATCATAAGCCATGCGTATGCTTGAGAAGTAGACGATAATACGTATAGATTATTTGGATTAAGAGCTTTTGGCGAATTACTTTTTTGATCTACAATATCTTGACTTGCAATATTTTGATCTACGCGATTATCTCTAGCATTTATAAAATCAGCCAGAATGCGCCTAACTTCGATTGGCCCTCTAGGATCCGCTGTATATTTTGCGCTTAAACATTTTGGAGCAAGGCCATGCACTGTTGGGTTTGAATCGTTAAGTTTTGTAAGTTTAATACCTTTAGACATAGCAACGCGTTGAGCCAGAATAATTGGATTTGGCTCGCTTACATCAACTCTAGAAGAAAATCGCACTCGACTACACTAGCGCATTGCATAACCAAATATAAAAAATGCGCCGAACGCATAAGCATCCAGCGCAAATAAAGTAAATAAAACAAATAAAATATTAAAAAACTTACTTGTTTCTTTGTTGCATTGCATAGTAAGCTGCGCCAATAATACCAGCTTCGTTATGCAAAGACGCAACAACAATAGGAGTCTTAATATCGATATGCGGCAAGAACTTCTCGCTCACACGGCTAACGCCACCGCCAACAACAAACAAGTCTGGATTAAAGTACTTTTCCATTAATCCGTAATACTTAGTTAAGCGCTTAGCCCACTTTTTATAGCCCATATCCAACTTTTCGCGAACAGAAGAAGCAGCATACTTTTCTGCATCTCCCTTTCCTTTTTCTAGCTGAATATGACCAAGCTCTGTGTTTGGAATAAGAACGCCATTGTAAATCAAAGCGGTTCCAATTCCAGTGCCTAATGTTGTTGCAATAACTAAGCCATCTTTATCTTTTGCTGCACCAAAATGCTGTTCCGCAAGACCAGCAGCGTCGGCATCGTTAACAACCGTAACAGGACGACCGCAAGCTTCGCTAAACACTTCTGTAACATCCACACCAATCCAAGATTGATCAAGATTCGCCATAAACTCAAGTTTCTTGCCTGGCTTAATAGGCGCTGGGAAAGCAATACCAACAGGAACATCTTCAGGCACATCAAAATGCTCGAGCTGCTGACGAACAATATCTGCAACAGCTTGAGGTGTAGAAACCGCTGGAGTGAGAATCTTATATCGCGGTTCTGCAAACTCGCCTTTTTCCAAATTAACTGGTGCAGCCTTAATACCAGAGCCACCAATATCTACGCCAAATGCTTGTGCAGTGTCAATCATCGTTAACACTCCCCTCTGAATGTCGGACAATGGGATATCATGTTCATTCTACAATATTGCTAAAGCGACACGCTTATATATTGTCTATTTAATGATAACGATTGCATAAATGTTTTTCTCAAAATTAAAGCTTTAATATTAAAAATCATGCAAACAATTGCTAAGATTTTTAACTCTAATTTATCGCAAATAATTTTGAAGTTCTTTATTTATTAAACCATTCGAAGCAATAACGTCGTTTTCGCGTCTCCAATGGATTGAGTCACCATTCCATTGTCGAACATGACCTTGAGCCTCTTTAACAACAACAGCACCAGCGGAAACGCCTGGAATATCCCACTCGTGAAGATGCGGCTCAAAATAAGCGTCGTAAGTACCATCAGCAACCTTGCATAAATCAAGAGAAGCAGGGCCAATGCGCTTAATATCTGCTGGACATTCTTCCTCAAGCGAAGAAACAACATCCAAAGCTCTTTTAGATTCGCCTGGAATATAAGACATTCCGTAGCAAACAACAGAACCGTGCAATGTTGATGTTGTAGAAGGAGTGATTTTCTCTCGCTTTTCTCCATTAGGAGTTTTACGAATACGAATAGCACCCTGGCCTTTAGCTGCTAAATAAGTAAGACCTAAAGCTGGAGCATGAACAACTCCAAGAATTGGCCTTGCGGAGCCTTGATCGTTAAACTCAAAAAGCGAAACAGTTAGAGTCCACTCTGCCAGATCTCGATTAAAGTTAATAGCACCGTCAATATTACCAACGCACCAAAAACGATCACCAATATTGCAATTTTCTGGACGATTACGCCAAAATCCCTGGAAGGTGTTTATATACGTAAGACGATTTTCAATAAAGCGTACGAGCTTATCTCCAAAACCAGAATCTGCTTGATTCGGATCACCCAAAACCATCATGCTTGCCATATCTCGAGGATTTAATTGGTCTTGATAAGCGTGCTTGCCAACATCTTCCAAAATCCTAGCAACTTCAAGAGCAACATCGCGTAAATTCATACTTGCCATACTCTACTCACCTCTTTAATTCCCCACATTTTGATTATTTATCTATTCCATAAATCTGCAACTATCCATAAATCTGCAACTATTTTACTCAACTAATCAAATTAAACCAAACTTCCACACGCAATATTCAAATAAAATCAATAAACTTTCACATTTAACTTTTAATATAAGTTTTATAAGAAGTTTTACAATGCAAAACGCATAGCAAAACAAATTCCTAAATTTCTTAAACCAGCCTTAAAATTAATTAATAAACCTAACACTCTCTTAAAAGATTATAACATGACTAAAGTACCATACTTAAAAACACAAAACTTAATTAATACTCTTTCAAACACTCCTTCACTAAAAAAACCAGGGCTTCTTGTTTTAGATGTAGACGCCACTCTTATTGAAGAAGAAGTTATAGATTTATTAGGAGATATTGCTGGAGTTGGCTGCGATTTAGCATACATAACATCTAAAGCAATGCAAGGAAAAATGGACTTTAATACGTCGCTAAAGCTAAGAGTTTCTATGCTTAAGGGACTTGACTATTCTTGCGTTAAAGAAGTTGCGCAAAATATTCATGTAACAAATGGAGCTAAAAAGCTTATAAACACATTGCACTCTTTTGGATGGAAAGTTGGAGCTGTTAGCGGCGGATTCAAGCAAGTTTTAGACGATTTTTTACCAAAACTAAACATAGACTTTTGGGTTGCAAACAATCTAGAAGTCGTAGATTCTAAACTAAGTGGAAAGGTTATTGATCCAATAGTAAATCGTCAATATAAAGCAAAAGCATTGACTAATTGGGCACGCAAGAACAATATTGATATTGCTCAAAGCGTTGCTATTGGAGACGGCGCTAACGATATAGATATGATTAAAACAGCAGGATTAGGCGTAGCATTTTGCGCAAAGCAGTTATTAAAAAGTCAAGCTAAAGCAAGCATAGATACGCGAGACCTAAGCCTAGTTTTAGATTTACTAAGCTAACATTTAATCCAAATAGGATTAATCCAAGTAGTATTAGCTAGTATTAACTCAAGTAGGATTCACTACTTAAGTGCGCTCCTCTCGCCCAATCTGCAGCATTCATAGCTTTTTTACCTTGCGCTTTAACTTCTAAAAGCTCAATAGCTCCACTTGCACATCCAACCCAAACATTGTGCTTTTTTGCAAGAATCTGCCCAGGTTTAAGCTCGTTTAGACTATGTAATTCAATATCTTCATCTTTTGCTAATGCGCAAGCAAGAACGTGCAAACTAATTGTTTGCAAATCACTAGAATCAACATGAAGATTGCACCAAGCTCCAGGATTTGGCGTGCAAGCACGAATCTGCCTATCGATTGCAAACGCTGGAATATCAAAACGAATATGAGCATCTTCAACAGTGATTTTTTGAGCGATTTGGCAAGGCGTAGAGTCTTGCTCAACAGGAATAATTTGACCAGATTCCATACCAACAAGAGCAGAGCAAAGAAGATTTGCACCATCATTGCTTAATCGAGTGAGCAAATCACCAGCTGTTTCATGAGCTCCAATCTCGGTAGTCATTTGTGCAAGAATCGGACCTTCATCCATTCCGCGCGTAATCTTAAAAACTGTTGCACCTGTAATATCATCTCCAGCCCATATTGCGCGCTGAACAGGAGCAGCACCTCGCCATTGCGGAAGAAGCGAAAAATGCAAGTTATACCATCCTAGAGGAAGAGCATCCAAAACAGATTGCTTAAGAATCTTTCCGTACGCAACAACGGCCGCAAGCCTTGCGCCAGTAGCTTTTAGAGCACTCACACACTCTTGCTCATTGCTAGGATTAACCTCTAAAACAGGAATTCCAAGCTCAATCGCAGCTTTTTTAACAGCACTAGGAACAAGCTTTCTACCTCTGCCAGTCGGAGCATCTGGACGAGTAAGAACAGCTCGCACATCAAAATGTTCTTTATCTTCAGCTAGCGCGCGCAAAGGAGCAACAGCAACATCTGGAGTTCCAGCAAATAAAATAGGCAATACCATAAGTCAACTCCTTAAAATACTAAGAATCCTTAAAATCCTAAATCCTAGCAAAATGCATCTTTTAGCTTGCTAAAGAATCCCTTTTTATTGCCCACTGGCTCTGCAATAGCATGTTGCTTTACTTCGCTAACTTTTTCATCGTGCAAGTTTGCAAACTTTTCAATCAAACTACGCTCTTCTTCGCTAAGCTTTGTTGGAATATTAACAAGAACGTGAACAATAAGATTTCCTCTATCTTTGCTTCCAAAAGCAGTAACACCCAAATCGTAAAGAGGAATCGTGTCTTCGTTTTGCGTTCCAGCAGGAATTTCAACACTCTTTTTGCCATCAAAAGTATCAATATCTACTTTGTGACCAAGCACAGCCCAGCTCATTGGAACGTCAATCCAGCAATGTAAATCGTTTAAGTCTCTAGTAAATTGCTCGTCTTTACGAATGCGAACGTCAACATACAAATCGCCAGCAGGACCGCCACATTCGCCTATTGCTCCTTGAGACGCAAGTCGCAAGCGAGAGTTGTCTTTAATTCCAGCAGGAATCGTGATTCCAACTTCTCGAGAAGTACGAACGCGACCATGGCCGTGGCAATTTGGGCAAACATTTTTAATAATCGTTCCGTGGCCTTCACATGCACGGCACGGCTCCGAAGACATCATTTGACCAAACATTGTGCGAGTAACTCGTTGCACAAAACCAGCACCATTGCACTCTGAGCAAGTTACAGGATCTGTTTTATCTGCCGAACCTTTTCCAGCACAATCTTGGCAAAGACCGAAAGTTGAAACATGAACCTTAGCGTTTCCGCCAAAAACAACAGTTTTAAGGTCAACCTTAACTTCTGTTAGCGAATCTTCACCGCGATTAACGCGCGGAATAGGAGATCCAGCATTAGCACCAAAAGACCCAGAGAAGAACTGGTTTAGAATATCTCCCATATCCATATTCATATTGGCATACGCGCCAGCGCCAGCACCAGCACCCGATGCCGATAAATTGTTTGGATCTACGCCCATATCTACCATTTTGCGTTTTTCTGGATTAGACAAAACGTCGTATGCAGCGTTAACTTCCTTGAACTTGTCTTCAAACTCAGGACCTGCAATATCTGGATGATACTTTCGACTTAACTTTCTATAAGCTTTGCGAATCTCATCGTCGCTAGCGTTAGAATCAACACCTAAAATCTTGTAATAGTCAGTCACTTAACTCCCCTTTTATGTTCTAAAATTATTTTTGCATAAGGCACAGCCAGCTAGTTTTTATGAATTTGCTTTTATGAATTTTCAGATATAAACGTATTAAGATATTTTGCTACAGCTTTAACAGCCGTCATTGTTGCAGCATAATCCATGTGCGTAGGTCCGATTGAGCCAATAAACGCCGAATCGGAATCTGAATTGTATCCGTAAGCGCTTGTTACAACAGAAGCATTTAAAAGACCAGGCGTGTGAGTTTCCGAGCCTATTGCAACGCTAACGCCACTTGCGCAATCATTTGCCTCCTCACTTAGCGAAGTCATTAAACGCATAATAACAGCTTGCTCTTCTAAAGCGTCAAAAAGAGACGCAAAATCGCCAATATTTTGTCTATGCGCAAGTTGAGAAGCTCCAGCCATATACAAATCGTGAGAATGCTCGCCATTATGCATATCTTCTAATGCGTTAGCAAGTTGACTAATAACTTGCAAAGCAGACGCTAAATCCTTACGATTTGCAAGCAAATAAACACGTTTTGAAGCATCTAAAAGAGAGGCTCCAACGCAGCTCTCATTAACCATATTAACTAAATGCAATAAGTCGTCTGGATTTATGTTAGAGGCTTGAATAATGTGTTGCGCAACTCCTCCAGCGTCTGTAATAACAACAACTAGAAGAGTTGAAGACGATACTTGAACAATCTCAATTCTTTTTACTTTTGACTTCGACAATGCAGGAGACGCAACGAGTGCGACTTGACCAGTTATGCTTGCAAGAAGTCGCGCTGAGCGTTGTAGAGTGTCTTGTAAACTAACAGATCCACTTAAAAACGTGCGAATCCCTCGTCTTTGCGCATTAGAAAGCGGGATTAACGCAGCTAAGCCATCAACAAAATACCTATAGCCTTTTTCTGTAGGAATTCTTCCAGCAGAAGTATGTGGCTGAATCAAGTAGCCTTCTTCTTCTAGAAGAGACATATCGTTGCGAATCGTTGCAGAACTAACGCCTAATTTGTGATTTTTAGCTAAAGATGCAGACCCAACAGGCTCATGCGAACGAATATAATCTTCAACAACCGCACGCAATATCATCATGCGTCGTGATTGCATTGATTCTCCTTTATTAAAACATCAAACTCGATTAAATAGCGCTAATAATTTTTATAAATAGCACTAATCGTTTATTAATTCACTGCTAACTATTATATATGCCAAAATAATATGTGATAACAATATGTGATTAAGTATTATTAAGTATTTTTTAGTAAGTCACTTTTACAGAACAACAACTAACTATAAATATAAACTTTTGTTAACTTTTGACACACTTTGTTAAAAATTCGTCTGATATAAAAGATAGGATTAAAGGGCAATGTGAGGGTAATGGCCAGCGCAAGCTGTGCGCAAAAACCCGAATTATTGGAAGGAAAGTAGATCACATGACCGATTTCAACTGGTCTGCATTAGACGAGCGCGCCGTAAAGATGGCGAAGGTTCTCTCGGCTGATGCTGTTGAGCGAGCAGGACACGGACATCCTGGCTCCCCTGTTTCATTGGCACCAATTGCGTACACCTTGTACCAGCACTTCATTAAGCACGATCCTGCTGACCCAAAGTGGGCTGGCCGCGATCGTTTTATTCTTTCTGGCGGTCACGCTTCGCTTACGCAATACGTGCAATTGTTCTTCTCTGGTTACGGCTTAACTCTTGACGATCTTAAGTATTTCCGTGGCGGTGCAGACACGCGTACTCCAGGTCACCCAGAATATGGCTTAACTCCAGGCATCGAAATGACTACTGGCCCACTTGGTCAGGGTCTTGCTTCTGCTGTTGGTTTTGCTTATGGTCAGCGCTTTGAGCGCGGTCTTCTTGACCCAGAAGCTCCAGCTGGCACTTCCCCATTCGATCACAAGGTTTGGGTTATTTGCGGTGAAGGCGACGTTGAGGAAGGCGTTTCTTCTGAAGCTGCTTCCTTGGCTGGAAACCAAAAGCTTGGCAATTTGACTATAATCTTCGATGCAAACCACATTCAGATTGAAGGCGATACTAAGCTCACCTTCTCTGAAGATATTCTTGCTCGTTACCGTGCATACGGTTGGTACACCGATGAAGTTAGCTTCATTCAGCCAGACGGTTCCTACAAGGAAGACGTTCAGGCTTTGGCTGCAGCTATTGAAAAGGCTCAGGAAGTTACCGATAAGCCTCACTTCATTAAGGTTAATACTTTGATTGCTTGGCCAACCCCAGGCAAGACCAACAATGAAGCTTCCCACGGCTCTAAGCTTGGTGAAGAAGCTGTTAAGGGCTTGAAGGAACTTTGCGGTTTCGATCCAGAAGTTTCGTTCCCAATCGACGAAGAAGCTTTGGCTCATGCTCGCAAGGTTGCCGAGCGCGGTTTGGCTGCTCACAAGGCTTGGGATGAAGCTCTTGCAAAGTGGGCTGCTGCCAACCCAGATAAGGCTGCTCTTTACGATCGTCTTAAGGCTGGCAAGCTTCCAGAAGGCTTCGACAAGGCTATTGACGACTTGGTTGCTGGCTTCGAAGTTGGTTCCAAGGTTGCTACCCGTAAGGCTTCTGGCGCAGTTCTTAACGCAATTGCTGCTGTTATGCCAGAACTTTGGGGTGGTTCCGCTGATTTGGGTGGATCCAACAACACCAACATTAAGGGTGCTGACTCCTTCGGCCCATCCGAGGATGCAACTCGCACTTGGCCAAACGTTTCCGAGTACGGCCGTCAGCTTCACTTTGGTGTGCGTGAGTTTGCAATGGGTGCTATTACCAACGGTATTTTGCTTGGTTCTAACACTCGCCCATTCAACGGCACATTCTTCCAGTTCTCTGACTACGAGCGCCCAGCAGTTCGCTTGGCTGCTTTGATGGAGATTCCAAACCTCTACGTTTGGACTCACGATTCCGTAGCTTTGGGTGAAGATGGTCCAACTCACCAGCCAATCGAACACTTGGCTGCTTTCCGCGCTATTCCTCAGCTTGAGGTTGTGCGTCCTGCAGATGAGTACGAGACTGCTGAAGCTTACCGCTACTTCTTCGAGAAGAAGAACAGCTACCCAACAGCTATGATTTTGACTCGCCAAGGTGTTCCAACTCTTGCAGAAACTGCCAAGAAGGCTCGCGAAGGCGTAAAGCACGGCGCTTACGTTTTGGTTGATTGCGAAGGCACTCCAGACGTAATCATCATGGCTACTGGCTCCGAAGTTCAGTGGGCTGTTGCTGGTGCCAAGACTTTGGCAGCTGAAGGCATTAAGGCTCGCGTTCTTTCCATGCCATCTCTCGAATGGTTCGAAGAGCAAGACGAAGAGTACAAGGAAGCAATCCTTCCAAAGTCTGTTAAGGCTCGCGTTTCCATCGAAGCTGGCTTGGCATTGCCTTGGTACAAGTATCTTGGCGATTGCGGCAAGGCTGTTTCTATCGAACAGTACGGCTTGCAGGGCGACGGCGGTCAGAACATGATCGACTTGGGTATTACTGCTGAGCACGTAGTAGAAGCTGCTAAGGCTTCTATCGAAGAAGCACGCGCTTAAGATAGCAAGTAATCAAAATAAAACTTGATGTGTCAAAATAAAATTGATTCATCACAAAAACTCGAAGTGCTAATTTAGCAACTTCACTGGAAACAGCAAAGGCGTGTTGATGTTAGGCTACAGATGGTTTAACATCAACCGCTGTTTCCTGTAAAACGCCAACACTACCAACGTGTTCCAATTGGTGGAGCACAGTGTTAAGGAGATAACATGACTGAAGCAACGCAGCGCACTAGCGATTCCGGCGTTTCTATTTGGTTGGACGATTTGTCCCGTACCCGCATTGAGTCTGGCTCTTTGCAGGATTTGATTGCTAACAAGAATGTTGTTGGTGTTACTACCAACCCATCTATCTTCCAGAAGGCTTTGAGCCAGGTTGGCCCATACGACGCACAGCTTAAGGAGCTCGGCAAGGTTGACGTTGAGACCGCTATTCGCGAGTTGACCACTACCGACGTTCGTAACGCAACCGATATCTTCCGTGAGATTGCAGAAAAGACCGACTTTGTTGACGGCCGCGTCTCTATCGAAGTTGACCCACGCTTGGCTCACGATACTGCTAACACCGAAAAGCAGGCTGAAGAGCTTTGGGCAAAGGTTGATCGTCCAAACGTTATGATCAAGATTCCTGCAACTTTGGAAGGTCTTCCAGCTATCACCGCTACCCTTGCTAAGGGTATCTCCGTGAACGTAACCTTGATCTTCTCCCTCGAGCGCTACGAGCAGGTTATCGATGCCTTCATCGAAGGTATTGCTCAAGCTGCTGCTAACGGCCACGACTTGAAGCACATCGGTTCCGTAGCTTCCTTCTTCGTCTCCCGCGTTGATAGCGCTGTTGACAAGCTCCTCGAAGCTAACGGTTCTGCTGAAGCTAAGGCTCTTGAAGGCAAGGCTGCTGTTGCTAACGCTCGCTTGGCTTACGAACTCTTCGAAAAGAAGTTCGCAGCTGACCCACGTTGGGCTGATCTTGAAGCCAAGGGCGCTAAGAAGCAGCGTCCACTTTGGGCTTCCACTGGCACCAAGAACGCAGCTTACTCCGATTGCAAGTACGTTGACGAGTTGGTTGCTGAGCATGTTGTTAACACCATGCCAGAAAAGACTTTGAACGCTCTTGCCGATCACGGCAATGGTGCTGCTTCCATTAAGGGCACTTACGAAGAGAGCCACGCCGTTATGAACAAGCTCGCTGAGCTTGGCATTAACATTAAGGACGTTACCGACAAGCTTGAGGCCGACGGCGTTGCCGCCTTCATCAAGTCTTGGGATTCCGTGATTGCAGACGTACAGTCTGGCATCGATCGCGTAAACGCCTGATTTGCTTAATCACTAAATAACTAGCAAACCGCACATGCACGTGGATTAATTCACGCATGTGCGGCTTTTGTTTAACTAGCGGTTAAAAACATAAGTAGTAGCTCGACCCTTTCCACAAACTGAAATATCTCCCCTACTAACTAGATTAGATAACAATTGCTTAGCTTTGGTGCTACCCACGTTAAGAATATTTGCACTTGTTCACGCTTTATTGTTCAATGATTATGTACTGCTTCAATAATCTTTTTATAGCAATCGTCAACGCTCATACGCTTATATGACTTATTAGAATCTTGTGAAAGTGCATTTGCAGTAAGTCCTGAATTATAAGTATTATTCACTAAATTTGACGAATGAACACTAAGATTCGTTTTGTGATTTTCAGTACTAGATACAATGTTATTCTTATCGTTTACAAAAAATTCAAGAGTGGTACGGTCAGGATTAAAGGACTCACTTAACCTTGGATGAGGTATTCTAGCCCAATCACATCCAGCTCTCATAGCATCAAATCCGCTTCCTGCACGTTCAACAACAGAAATCAGTGCAAACATTTTAAGCAGTGCGGGATTTCGAGAATCAGAAAAACCTCCAGCCAAAGCCACTTCTATAGGCATACGTAAACACCCAGGGTTCGCAAAAGAAAGCTTAAAACCAGCGTTCAAGATATTCGTTTCTGTAGAAGATTGTGAAGAACCGTCAACAGAAGTGTTCACAGCATCATTATATGTAATAACCGTGTTTCCTCGCATATAATAATCAGCATGAATCAACGTGTTTGCAAGAGCTTCTCTAATTGCCATATGCAACGGTGTATCATCAACTCTTAATGATTGAGAATTAAGCAAAAATGGTAATAAATGCGATGATAAATTAACACTAAAGACTACTAAAAACAGTACTTCAATCTGGATTGAGAGAACTCCAAGTATAGCTACACTTTTTTGAGTGCACACTATTGATAGTGGGTGCACTTTTTAACGATAGAAGCGAGCTATCGTTAAAAAGTTTGAGAATCTATTTTCTACAAAACAATTTTTTATTCTGGTAGAAAATTAAAGCACCTTTTTGCAATGATCCCAAAAGTTAGATTTTTGGTCCAACTTTTGGGAGCACTACATTAGTTAATTAGGTGTTTTTAATCAATAATTCGATTATAAAACTTACTTGCAATAATATTCGATTGCCTTGTTGACAAATACTGATGTCCCTTCGCCTGCCAACGCATCTATATTTTTCGTAAAATCATCACCAGAAGCATACATCTTGCCAAGTCCGGATAAAATCTCATTCGAGCACTTATAGAAATTAGCTGTAATAAATTCCTGCAGTTTCTTTACCAAAGCCTGAACTTCAACTGAATCGCTGGGTTGTGATTTTACCTTGCCAAATTCTGCAAAAATCAGCATGAGTTGTTAATGGAGCATTTTTGTTTCCTCGCTGTTTCTCCTTTTTTCTTTAGCTTCAAATTCCTTGAATTCCGGTGTATCTCCCCAATACTCTTTTGCCTGTTTGGCATACTCATCAATTTTGCTTGTGTCAAATGCTGTAAAGTTCATATAGTTACCTCCTAATGCTTTTAATCCCTTTGCAAAAAGAATTAAATTTTCCAAATGCTCTTTTTTCAGGATTAATAATTTGATTTGTTGTTCCAGCGCTAAATCTTTGTCGAAATGCTCACTGGTTATTATTTCTTTAATTTCTTTGAGCGGAAATTCCAAAGCTTTAAACAGCAAAATGGATTGTAGTACCTTTAGATCCTCATCACCATACAACCTATATCCTGACTCCGAATAAGCGGACGGTTTTAACAAACCGATTTTGTCGTAATACTGAAGAGTACGAATACTAATTCCTGCTATCTTGCTGACTTCATTCACTGTTTTCACTATCTCACCTCCTTCCTTATCACTAGAATAAAGTATTACGCAACGTCATAGTCAAGTATTTTAGTCAAGTATTTTTGCTAGCGTTGTCGTCTAATGCTCAACCTAAGACTGTTGTATTTACACAGCTTCAATCGACAAACCATGAGTTCCGATTGACACCTGTCACATCTTTTCTGAGTTAATAGTTATGACGTAGATTTGAAATACTTAGGATTTATTTATCCTAAAATATATGCTATAATCCTCCTAAAAATGGAGGTTCTTGATATGAATGTAAATACGGACACACTTGTTTCTATTTCCGAAGCAAATCAAAACTTTTCTAAAGTTGCGCGACTTGTTGACACATACGGATCAGCTGTTATTTTGAAAAACAACGCTCCTCGCTACGTAATTTTAGAATTCCCAAAAGCCAAAACTGAAAAAGTTACTGTTCCAACAGACGATGAAGTTATGGATTTATCTAACATATTCATCAAAAAGAACAAAAAAGTCTATGAGGAACTTGCCAAATGAAGAACTGATAGATATTATTCTCAAAGTTGCATCAGGCGAAGCAAATGAAAATGACCTTTACACTTGGATTAAAAATCACCAAGCCTAATGCTCAACATTCCGAAGCGTTTTTAGAATATGCCAAACTCTATTTCGTGCGATTGGTCAAAGTAGCGGACATAAAACACCACAACAGTATTACTTCACTACAGCTTTTCCATTCAAGCAATGCACCGCATAGTGAGCACATCCATCTGTTTTACACCCAAGATTATTACAACTAAGATTGACCTTATTCTTATCAGAAACCTCGCTAATACCATTTTCACAAACTACTTCAAGACATGCATCCTTAGGTATTTCTCCTTCTAAAACACTCGTACCATTTAACGTATCCACCATGCAAGAAGCAACAACCTTAACATTATTCACCACAGCAGAACCATTAAGACACTTTAGAAAAACAGCATTCGCCTGAACATTTCTTGCTTCCACCCTGCCGTTATGAACATCCGCATAAATCTTGTCAGCTTTAATATCTGCTACTAATACTTGATTCGACTCAGCTTCAATCAACACTCTCCGGCAACGAAACAATTACCTCAGGACTGCCTTTAGCAAGCCAACGCAACCAGTAAAAAGCCGACACTTTCTCTGTTTGAACGAGCTTTATACCATCTTGATTTTCTTCAATCCCAAACACGTCTTTTTCACAATTAACATAACTAATGTTAAAAGAATCAGCCCTTCTAACCGTTAAGCTAACATCTTTAGTTTTTGCTACAAACTTCCTACTATTCACAACTTGAACAACTCCCTTGTTAAATATCGGGTTATAGACCAAAAATCAAAAGACCCGACTTAATCCGCATTGTTAAGAGGCACGTCGGGTAATGTTATTTACATACACTACACCAATGAGAGTATTTTATTAAATCTTTCAAACTAGCACAGCACACTAAATATCTTGCCTTTTATGAGTTGATGATATGTATTTCACGCACCGCGCTTTCCAATCATCTTCACTGATGCCGCCAAACATCGCCACAAAATCGGCTCCGAAAGTCACTTATTTCTTTCCGAGCATCCACGCTTTGAGCACCACTTCTATTACTCCGTAAGTCAATGCGGCCAACGGCCAAACAATCCAACTTTTTCCCCAATCGGACGTGATGAAACTGTAGGCTAAATAAATGCAGACAATTATAAGCCAGTAAGCTTGGAGGAATAACCTAATCTTTGCAGGATAGACAATCTTTTTCTTCGGCTGCAGCAAACGGTAATAGGACGAGCGGACAATATTCGCCTGTACGAATAAATAAACAGCTGCTGCCACCAGAGCAATAGCGATAACTACAAAAAAGCCGGATGAAAGTTGATAAAATTCCGGCACTATATCCGAAATTATAAGAAAAATAAAGGCAACCATACATAAAACGACACCGCTGACCGTACGCAGCACATACGACGGCATGAATCGTTCCAAGCGTTCTTTGAGCACACTGTCAACGCCGTAAGCCGTTTCAAAGTCCTCTTTTTCCAAATATTGATAACGCTTTCCGTGGAAACTCTGAATAATAAAAATAGCTACAGCTACGGTAATAATCGCAACACTGAATGCTAAGCCCATAGTTTTACCTACTTGCGCATTTACTGTGTGAGAAAGCAAAAGATCACTGCCGACCAACGGGATTGCCGCCAGAATACAAAGAAGAACACCTAGAGCAACATATGCGGCAAATGATATTCTATGAGCAATATAAGCGGAGGCTTCTTCCAGCTCAATTACCCGCATGCGAACGCCGGCTTCTTCCTGGCAGGCATTTTCATCTGCGTTGACGTTCTTCCCCATAACATCAATTTCATCTTTTACCAGAAGATCTGTACTAACACCAAACAAACGGCTCAATGCAATTATCCGTTCCATATCTGGGATACTTTGTGCGCCTTCCCATTTGGAAACAGCTTGGCGACTGACGCCCAATTTGTCCGCCAATTCTTCCTGCGACCAACCGTTTTGTTTACGCAGTTCCAATATTTTATCTGCTAAAATCATAAAAACATCTCCATTTCAAACTAGAATTCATCATGATCATGGTGAAATTATAGCTAAAACAGCAGTTGCGTAGTAGCAAGTTCAGTTGGCAATTGCCGTTAAAAGCGCAATTTCTGCCGACAAATGAGCGCAACCGACCGCCAATTCAAATGCAAAGTTTGCCTGATGGCATCTACTGCCCGCCGGAAAGCAGAGACAGAGCGACTTGCGGTAGATAACGATACAATGTTCCTTCATCGCACATAGCCTTTACGGGAATAAGGAAGGAATTTTCCGCCCAATCGACCAATACGCCGCAGGAGTCGGTCAGCGTACTAGACACGCAAACACCTCTTGAAACAGTCACGATTTGCAAAGGAGCGCTACTGATTCTGTATGGATTGAGAGAACTCCAAGTATAGCTACACTTTTTTGAGTGCACACTATTGATAGTGGGTGCACCTTTTAACGATAGAAGCGAGCTATCGTTAAAAAGTTTAAGATTGGCTTAATAACACGTTTACATTACAATTGTTCCAATTGCTTAGCCTGATCTCTTCTCACGTAAATAACCGCGAGTATTTGAACTTCTTTTCTACTCTCATCAACACAAAAGTAAACGTAATAATTTTTTACGCGTATTCTTCTAAAACCAAGCTTACCCCACGGCTGCTAATCAACGTTCAAGCTCTTCAAAAACATCATCTATCGAATAACTATCACTTTGAACCGCCTGATCATAACCTTTAGCCATCAACGCGTTAAACGTTTTCTCATCCATATCATCTTGTGCCGGAAGCGACTTCGGAATAGTAAGCGAAAACGGAATACCCTTATTAAGAATGATTTGACGATAAAACATATCAATAGCAGTAGCCCTAGAAATTCCAATAGTTTCCAAAATCTGCTCCGCCTGCTGCTTAATATTTTCTTGTATTCTCACATTCACATTAGCTGTTTTAGTAGCTGCCATATCAATCAACCTCCATACACACACCATAAAATACTGTGTCGCATATTGCAACACAATTTACATGAATAGGATTCCTCGACTGATATAAACACTTTCAACATTCACACTAAGCATTTAGTGCAAAATACTACTATTTCTTCTTATAACCTACAGCAACATTACCTGTTTTATTAAGTCCTGGTACTTTAAGAACACAAGAGCTTGACTTACAAGAGCCTGGCTTGTCTTTTAAATCAAATTTTCCAACTAAAAATAAAGCTTTAAGCCCTGGACCAGGTAAATTAAACGATGAGTCAACTAACTTAATACGCTCACCGCCAAGAGTGACTTTAGACAAATCATAATGAGAATCAAGAATATCTCGTGACGCAAAGAGATACAACTCATTCTTATTCATATAGTTTTCTGGTATACGAAACTCTTCCCGAGACACCGCCACTGTTTCCCAATGATACGACGCAAGCTCCGCCTTCTCCTCATCGTCAGCACATGCAGAAAGAGAAAATAGAGAGCCTAGCAGCAGAAGCATAACAAGACAACTTTGAAAAATGGTTTTACAAAAAATAGTTTTACTCCTCATAACACCACTAGCCTCCTTTTCGTTAACACGACTCTGTATCAAATGATTATAAAACAGACTATTAAGTAAACAAGATCTTCCATTCTCTCTGATTACTGTAATAATCTTAATAAATATTCTATTTTTTTTTATTAATTTGTCTATACTATCGACGCTAATCTCTTCACTTACTAGCAAACTATAATTTTTATAAACAGCAAGATTCGCAGAGCCAGAGGAACCAACATAATCGCGAGCGTTTAATGCTTCCAACAATATTCCCTCATAAACGAAGCAATCACCTGCAAATCTTCACCCTCATAATACTCAACAAGCAACTTCTTAAACTCAGGAACCCTAGTTTCTGGAATAACCAACAAGCCTTTACCGTGAGAAATCAAATAATGATTCGCAAAAATCACAGAAGCCCTCTTATTCCCATCTAAAAATATCTGCGACTTCATACAATAAACGCATAATTCAATCGCAATATCAATAGGCTCTTTCCTTCCAACTTTACCTTCAACATTCTCACTATCTTCCTCACTTTCAACAATATTCCTTATTTTTTCTTTAACATCTATTTCATTAGGAATAGGCGTAATATAAGTAGATCCACCAATCGCAACAGGAACACCCCTTATACGACCGCCGTCTAAGAAAAAGCCCTCATTAACAAGCTTCGCTATATGACTGAGCATGTAATAATCAGACCTGCTTAATACAACATCCTCGTCTAAAATGAACTCCCAAGCATGCTTCAAATTCAAGATTTTTTGAACGTCACTCGCAGAAACACCAAACACTTTCCCGTTATCTATAATCTCTTCAGTTTGAGGAAAAGTAGTAGCAACACCTTCCAAAACCGCCTGATCGTAAATATTCGCCTTTAAGTTAGCCCTTGCAAAAGCAATATTGTTCACCAAATCAGCAGATAACTCACTATTAGAATATCCGGCATTCGCGACCTGCCTTACTACAGCGCGAAGTTCCTTACGCAATTGCCTAGATTCACTTGCATTGCGAAGAAGAAGATTATACAAATCGTCCGAATACACACCAACATATGTAGACGTCAACTTTCCCGAAACACGCTTTCTGGTGTATAAATATTTACCATCTCCACGATTTTTGATTTCAGGAGTACCATCATACGCAAGCAAACTCAAGCGAGCATTAATATCAGCCTTTTTTCTAAGCAATTCTTGCACATCATCATATTTTGCAGCCATCTTCACACTCCTTTTTCACATAAATTGGGGAACATTTACTTAAATAAAATACCATTTTGTTCCCCAATAATCAATAATGTAGGGAACTTTTTTACAATTTTTACACCGTTTTGTTCCCCAAAACATAAACAACTAGAACACACAACCAGTAGGCTGAAAGGTAGCAAAATCACATCTAGAATCTCGAAAAGTAAGCTTAAAGCCACCGCACGCTAAACTTTTTAACATTTAGTCATTACAACCACATTTTTAACCAAAGCCAATCGTCGGAACGAAAACCCGCCAATCATCGGAATAAAAGTTCGATAGCGCGCTAACTATTGTAATCTTGATAACATTATGATACTTTCTTGATAAAAGGAGGTTGATACTATGATTAATATTCGCCCAGTTTCCGATTTAAGAAACAAATTCCCAGAAGTAGAAGAAACAGTTATAAATTCAAATACACCAGTATTCCTTACAAAAAACGGTTATGGAACTATGGTTCTCATGAGCATCAAACAATACTCTGCCCTCACTGACGACATTGAAAGAAAACTCGACGAAGCAGACGCTTTTGCCGCAAATACTTCTACGCGTCTTTCTAAAAACGACGTCTTTGATAGCGCAAGTAGTAATTAATCAAACAACACGAGAACACCCCTACTACAGGATTAACGTACGCAACTTTTCTGTTTTTTACGTTGTCATCGACGACACTATGGAAGTGCGCAGACTTCTATATTCAAAACGAAATATTGACGTACTACTGGAATAACTATTCCTAATAACTATCGTTATTGTGCTAGCGGTTATTGAAAAACCTATTGTTAAAAGGTTTAAGATTGGCTTAATAGCTTGATTTTGGGCGATATCCATTCTACTAACACCATACCCATGCGATATCAGCTTGTTGGCTGTAAGCCGTGATGTTCTAATAATGGGCGTAAATTTCAAGTTCAACTTAAAAATTACGCCCAAAATGGTCAACTTGCACTTTTGCGCGTAAAAGACGCACGGCAAAAAATTGCTTCACGCACTAAATATCTTGCCCTTTATGACTTGATGACATGTATTTCACGCACCGCGCTTTCCAATCATTTTCACTAACGCAAGCAAACGCATCCGTCACAGCCTGCAAACCTAAACTTTCAACATATTTACAAGCAATACTAAAACTATTATCAATGCTGATCTCTTCATTTACTAGCAAACTATACTTCTCATAAACAGAAGGAACAGCAGAGCCAATATCATCAAATAAAAAAGGATTCATATCACTTAAAAATGAAGTCAATTCTTCACTTTTATTTTCTTTCCAATAATGATTTAACGCGTAATAAATCATAGAAAACAATTCAAACTTATTCACAACTATTCCTCCCACGAATCATTATTTAATCCTGTCCTATCACGCCATTGTCTTGGAATACTATTTTTCCCACCCTCATTTATCACTTGGTTCTGATGTCGAACCCAATCCTGAGTACCATCTACGTTAATCCTAGTATGCCAATCGTTACCATACATGTCTTTACCAACATGAAAATGCTCATCGTTTGCCAATTCAGTTAGCATCTTCCTATTTTCTGGCGTATCTGGTAGGTGTCCTTCTCTTTCTTCAAAGATATGTTTTATCTGGGAATCATTCTCAGGCAACTTTATCCTTCCCTTAAATTCATCTGGAATATTATCAGGATTATCGCCATACGTTCCCTTATATAAATCGCTCTGTCCTGCCCCCATTAGTTTTTTCTCACTATGCTAGTCCAATCTTCATATTCAACAAATTGAGTTTTCAAATATTTCTCTTTAATTTCATCTGGAATTTTACTATACACAAGAACTACTTCAGGCTCCAATTCTTCCATCATAGAGTCCATACCAGCTTCAAAATAGTATCTGTTAACTCTGTTCTTCAATTGACCATAACTACCAACAGAAACAATTGAGTGCTTCTCAACACCTAAAAATGCGATCTTTTCAGGCAAAAATTTTGTAGTATATGTCCTATCATCACCCCATCTAACACATGGTATTACATAAATACCATGCTTTTGAAAGCAATATCCAATTGCTCTGTTTCTATAAATATTAGTAATCTGAAGAGATAAAGGCATGTCTCGATATATAGAACAATCAGGAGAAATAAATCCCTCATACTGCTTTAAAATTTCAACATATTCATTTGGATGAGCAAGCAAATCACTGAATTCTGTATCATTCTCATATTCACAGACAGCAAACGTTTTTATGTCAGCCTTGCCAATTTTGCTGAATGGCACAAGTTTATCCGGGATAATAAGATTCTTGGGTTTTTTAATTATTGGAATTTCAAAAATACCATCAAACTCAGCATCTTTAACAAGTTCTGGATTGCAACCATCAGACAGCAGACCTGCGTTACGCACACCACTATCAACCACTGATTTTTTCTTTGTTTTTCTCTTCTTTTTTGCCATAATATCTATTCCTCACTTCTCTTATATCCATACTTTTCTTTCTCACAATTAACATAACTAATACTAAAAAGACTCAGCCCTTCTCACCGTTAAGCTAACATCTTTCGTTTTTGCTACAAACTTCCTACTATCAGCCACATGAACAACTCCCTTGTTAATAAATGCTTTAAGTATAAATACCTTAACTATATAGTTAATGAATGCCTTAATTATAATTGGCAAATAAGCATATTAACAACCCAAAAGCGCGTCCAATACACCGTCTTTTATTTCATTATTTTGCTCAAAACTTCTCTAAAAAAATATCGTTTAGGTTCAACTAACAATAGCCTAACCAATAATAAATATGTTATTGCATCATGCAGTTGTTATTCATGTATCAGCCTATCTTATAGACTTAAATAACATGTATTTCAAAGAGAAGAGAATTAAGATTTTGTGCATCTTTATTTGAGCATATTTGTACATTTTATATGAACACTAACAAACCAGCTTTCTTTTGAATACACTGCAGCCATCACTTTCTCCAAGAAATTCAAAATCATTTTTCAGCGCAATATGTTTTGAGATTTCCTGATTCGAATCACACTCAATAACCAAGTTTTTCCCTATCTCTGAACTACGTTCTATAAAGACTTTTGTTAAATCATTGGCATATCCTTTTCCCCAGTATCTTTTATTAAGTATCCAACCAAGTTCAAAGGAGTCTTCATCATACTCATGAAATATTACATATCCGATAAACTTATGACTAAAATCTTCCACCGCATAAATCAAAGGAGGGTCAATCAGTGCAACACTATTTAGAAAATCCGCTGTTTTTTCCAACGAAAAAAGCGGTTCTACAAATTCCATGACATCTTCATCTGAAAGTAGATTATAGAGTTCCGTTAGATCATTATTAGTAAATTTTCTTATCTTTAATCGTTCAGTAATCATACTGCACCTCCTTCTCTCTTCCTATTGTTTTCTTACATTCTATGATACGTTAATTTAATTGTTTCAATATTGATGAAAAGTACTGGTAGCATAGCTACACTTTTTAACGATAGAAAAAGCTATCGTTAAAAAGTTTAAGATTGGCTTAATAGATTGATTTTAGCATAAAAACAGCCTAGAGAGGATTCCCCCCTAGGCTGACTTTTGTAACATTTCAAACGCTCACATTCTTTTGGCTTTTACGATGCCCTTTCAATATTCACACTAATCTCTGATTTAAAAATTACGCTGAACCTATCCTCGTAAACTTTTATTTTCTTGATGTACTTTCTTACCAGCTTCTCATCATACTCACTAATATCGTGACGCTCACTTTTCAGAAAATCTTCCATTTCTCTGATCCGTCTTTTAGCATCTTCTTGACCTGCTTTTTCTATAAGAAGCTGCTGTTTCTTACCCTTAAGCTCATCAATTTCATCAGCTATTTTCGCGTAGTCTTTTTTAGCTTTAAGCAAGGTTAGTAGTATCGCTTGTTTGTCCGCGATTTTTTTATCAACCGTTTCAAGCTCACTTAAGTTGTTTCCCGCGATAATTTCTCTAATATTATTCTTCAACGTATCCAATACTTCATCCGGTATACTAAACACCTTCTTTATGGCTTTCACTGTAGCAGACTGCAGTTCGTTCTCTTGTACTGTCGGAGCATCGCAAGCACTAGGACCATTTTCCCATCTGGTACAACAACGCCAAACAACAGAATGCACTCCTCGGTTGTTCCAAGCAATTCTTCTGTAAACATCCCCGCATTTAGAACAAACACATAGGCTGGATAGAGCGTACTTACTGGAATAAACTCTCCTTTTTTGTTCTCCTCACCACTAAACATGTTGGCTCGTCTTACCATTTCTTCTTGAACTTTAAAGAAAATATCTCTTGGAATAATAGGCGTGTGGCTATCTTTTACATAATACTGTGGTCCTGTTCCATCATTTTTTATACGAACATGGTTGACAAAATCTATCGTCTTTTTAGTTTAAGAAATTACAAAAAGCAAAGTACGCTTTACAAAAAAAGCAAAGCGAGCTATACTTTATATGTAAAGTTAGCTTGCTGTTGAAGGAGGAAAATGAAAAATACAATTTTTCGATTAAGAAAACAGCATAAAATAACTCAAGAAGAATTGGCAAATAAAGTTGGAGTTACAAGGCAGACCATAACTTCCATTGAAACTGGAAAATATATAGCGTCACTGCCGTTGGCTTTTAAAATTGCTAAGTTTTTTGATATGAGTATTGAAGAAATATTTAGTATAGAAGAGGATGATTAATATGAACAAATTAGAAAAATATAAAAAAGAAATAGGATTTAGAATTAGTATTTTAGTCTTATTATGTATGGTTGCCTTACTCGCAGTTATTATTGGAAATTTTTACTTAAAATATAAATTCCCATTAAAAGAAGATGTGACATATTATGTAGCAGTATTTTTTATTGGACTTGAACTTGTATCTGTATTCTACATGTCAATGCTTGGTAGAGCATATAGAAATAGAGATATATTGGAGAAGATGCATACTAAAGAAACAGATGAAAGAATGATATTAATAAAGATGAAGTCAGGATCAAATATAATACCTATATTTTCAATGGCTATTGTAACTGTTTCTTTATTTGTAGCATATGTAAGTTATGAAGCCTTTTTAGCGTTAATAATAGTTGCATTTGTGCAAATAATATTTTCTAAATTATTAAAAGTATATTGGTCAAAAAAGATTTAAAAATATCATAGTAAAGGTATTAGACGATAGACAGTTAAAACTCTATCGTCTTTTTTATACTCAAAATTAGGATGTAAAAATGGTAAGGATAAGAAGCCACACTTAAAACAATTTAATATATAAGACATTTAGCGATTGAAATATAAGTTCAGTCGCTTTTTTAATTGAAATTTATAGATTAAGGAGAAGAAATTAATGGATAGAGAAATGATAATTTAGCTGCCTAATCTTCGATTGTCGCTTGCCCGTTCATGAGCATAGGTAAAAGCCAATCACGGAGAGCTATCAAAGCTCTATTTTCACGTTGATTATACGATATAGTCGTATAAGCAGGCATATCCAATGCTATTAAACACCTTAAGTTCAATCTCATTTGGAATATAAATGGGTCGATTATTAACTAGTGGTTTATCACAAGAAAGTACAGCATCACCACTAATGAAAAATGGGTATTCTCCATTGAGATCTTTAGCTGCTCCGACTTTAATGGTAGATTTCTTCTCTTCACTGATAATGTCACCAAGCTTTCCGTTTGACTCTCTACGAAAGAATTCGTCACACAACTTCGCCGGTAACGAAAGGTGGGTTATTCACAATCTAGTAAAAAGATTTGAATTAAGCCAGGTAGCAACGCCATTATTGTTGTTGGAATCACAAACCTCGTCCGCAATCGCAAGCAACCGAGGATTACTATTCGATACCGCTACACCGTATCCCCCTGCGCGGAACATGTCTATATCTATAATATCGTCTCCGAAAACGACTGTGCGACTAGGCTTTACACCCAAACGATCGCAAATAACGTTCAAAGCATGACCTTTGTTTGCAAGGGGATTCGTAAGCATCCACAAAACATCTTCGCTAATGTGTAGCGAAAAATCACTTGGAAGAATGCTCTGAAGTTTTTCCTTCTCACTCTCTCGAGGAACAATAATAATCTTGTCTGCAATGCCACTTGGAACATTAGAAAAATCGGTAATAACAAAATCCTGCTCGCTCCAAAGCATACGAACATCAAAATTAGTGTAACGAACATCGTTCATAACAATGCCAATGCGAAGCGTAGGAATCTCATTAAGCAAGCGCAAACACACACTACAAGCATGTTGAGAATCAAATCCAAAACGCGTAAGAGTATCAAGGCTTCTTTGCGAAGTAAGCTCACCTATCGTGCTGTGAGCACAGTCAAAATCAATAAGAGCACCATTAAGGTACGCGCAAACTTGAGCATTCAAATCGTGAATAAAATCAAAAGCACTTCCAACAGGTCGAGCAGTAATAATCGCAAGCGGAATTCCACATTCACTCAAACGCTTAGAAGCGCTAACAGTTTCTTGGCTTAAATATCTGCTTTCAAAAGCATTAGCATCATGAAGCATAGTGCCATCAAGATCTGCTACCACAAGAGAAGGAGAAAAATGAAGCATAACAATAACCTAATGTATTTTAATTAGTCTAACATCTTCTAACATCTTAAAAAGCATAGCAAAATGTACACCTGCTCTGCTTATAAAACAAAAGCGCGCAATCTTTCGACTACGCGCTTAAAAGAATACTTAGATAAGTGAGAACTTAGTCATAAGATTCAAGGCAACAATAACAGCCACCCAAATCAAAGCTATAATAACAGTCCAACGATTCAAGTTCTTTTCTGCAACACCAGAGCTACCAGCGTTCTTCGTTAAACCGCCGCCGAACATATCGGAAAGGCCGCCGCCCTTGCCCTTGTGCATCAAAATCAACAATGTTAACAAAATGCTGGTGAGCACAAGCAACACTTGCAAAACAATTTTCACAGCGGACACAAGTAACCTCCTGTTTTTAGTACTCTGTAAAGCATAGTAAAAGCCATTGACCTATAAGCTAAATATATGTTAAATCAGCACTAAATCTTTCGCTAAATCATTCGCGATTTTTATAAGACGCGAGTTTAACAATAGAAGCAAGCTCTTCAACATCTAAAGACGCTCCTCCAATAAGGAATCCATCCACATCTGGCTCACTAATTAAGCTTGACGCATTAGAAGACGTTACAGATCCGCCATAAAGAATACGCACGGAATTTGCAACATTATCGTCAAAAGTGCGGCGCAAATCGTCTCTAATCGCAAAAGCTGCTTCTTGAGCAGATTGCGCTGTAGCAACCATGCCAGTTCCAATAGCCCAAACTGGTTCGTACGCAATAATCAAACGCTCTGCTTGCTTAGAATCTAAGTCACGAGTAACGTCGTGAACTTGACCAACCGCAAAATCAAGCTCTATACCTTGCTTGCGCTCCTCGAAGCTTTCGCCAACGCATAAAATTGGTTGCATTCCAGCTGCAAGAACAGCGCGCACTTGGTCAACAATATTCGCATCGTCTTCTGGATGATACTTTCTACGCTCGGAATGGCCTACAATCACCATTGAGCAGCCAAGACTTGCAAGCATATCTGCAGAAACGTCTCCAGTAAACGCGCCTTGAGTTGTAACGGAAACAGCTTGCGCTCCGTAAAGAATAGGAATATTGCTGGATTCAACTAAAACTTGTACGCTTCTTAAGGATGTAAACGATGGCATAAGCGCAATATCGCATTTTTTGCAATCGAAGTGAGAATCGCAAAGCATCCACCAGAATTTTTGAATAAAATGAGTGGCTTCGAGGTGATTGAAATTCATCTTCCAATTGCCTGCAACTAGCGGTTTTCTATTCACACCCATAATCACCCTTAAGAATTGTTATAAAGATAAAATTAACATTATGCCGACCTCGATTTACAAAATTAATTCATAAAATCGAAGTCGGCATAATATCTTAAAGTTATTTACTCAAGCACGCTCAAGCCTGGAAGAGTCTTACCTTCCAAGAACTCGAGAGAAGCGCCGCCACCAGTGGAGATGTGAGAGAAGCCATCTTCCGCAAATCCAAGGTTACGAACTGCAGAAGCGGAATCACCACCGCCAACAATAGTGAAAGTACCATTCTTAGTGGCGTCAACCAAGCCCTGAGCCACAGCGCGAGTACCAGCAGCAAACTCTGGAACCTCAAACACGCCCATTGGTCCATTCCAAACAACAGTTTTGGAATCAACAATCTTGTCGTGGAAAAGCTTTTGAGAATCAGGGCCAATATCTAAGCCCATCTTGTCTGCTGGAATAGCATCCGCTGGAACAACTTCTGGAGCAACTGGAGTATCTCCTGCTGGGAAACCAGCGTTAACAACAATATCGGTTGGAAGAACAAGCTCAACGCCGTTCTTCTTAGCGGTTTCAATGTATCCCTTAACCTTCTCAAGCTGATCTTCCTCAAGCAAAGAAGTACCGACTTCGTGACCCAAAGCCTTGAGGAAAGTGAACACCATACCGCCGCCAATAACAAGGCGATTTGCCTTAGAAAGCAAGTTTTCAATAACGCCGAGTTTATCGGAAACCTTAGAGCCACCAAGAACAACAGTCAAAGGACGCTCTGGATTTTCGGTTGCACGAGAAAGTGCCTTAACTTCCTTTTCAACAAGCAAGCCTGCAGCAGCTGGAAGATCGGCAGCAACATCGTAATTTGAACCCTGGGCGCGGTGAACAACACCGAAGCCGTCGGAAACAAAAACTTCTCCAAGAGCAGCAATCTTCTTAGCATATTCAGCGCGTTCAGCAGCATCCTTGCTGGTTTCTTCGGCGTTAAAGCGCACGTTTTCAAGCAAAACAACGTCGCCATTGTTCATTGCAGCAACCTTAGCTTGAGCATCTTCGCCGTAAGTATCTGCAGCCAAAGCAACATTTACACCAAGAAGTTCACCTAAGCGAGCTGCCACTGGAGCCAAAGAAAGCTCTGGAACATCTTGACCCTTTGGACGGCCAAGATGAGCCATTAAAATAACCTTGGCGCCCTGCTCGCGCAAAGCTTTAATCGTTGGCAAAGCAGCCTTAATACGACCGTCGTCTGTGATAGTCGTGCCCTTAAGAGGAACATTAAAATCTGCACGAACGAGTACGCGCTTGCCGCTCAAATCTCCCAAATCTTTAAGTGTCTTCATTGGTATCCTTTCCAAACCATGATTCAACCAATCATGATGGCGAATTTAACAAGAAAAAAGACGAAAGCAAAGCTAAAACGTCTATAAATTCCACAAACGATTATACCGCATATGCGCAACAAGCACGCACAAAATCAACAGAAAGATGTACATAAAAATCAACAACAAAATCGCGCGATACAAAAATGCCGCATACTTTGTGTATACGGCATTTAATCAAAGTTAGTAGCTACAAAAGTTAATCCTAGAATCAACTCACATTCTAGATTTTTCGACTTTAGCGCAAAGTTGCAAAAGTCTACGAATACGACCAGCAACAGCATCTTTTGTGATTGGAGGATCTGCCAAATGGCCAAGCTCTTCCAAGCTTGCATCACTGTGCTTAAGTCGCAACTTGCCTGCCATCAAAAGATTTTCTGGAATATCGTCTCCAAGAACGTCGAAAGCGTGACGAACCTTTTCGCAAGCTTCTGCAGCAGCCTTAGCACTTCTGCGCATATTTGCATCGTCGAAGTTTGCTAAACGATTAGCTTTTCCTCTTGCTTCGCCATCAGAACGCTTACCAGTCCATTCTCTAGAAGACCTTGGAGCGCCAATCAAATTAAGCATACGCTCAATTGCGTCTGAATCACGCAAAGTAACGCGCTCGGAGCTTTTAACTTTACGAGCCTTTGCGCTTACACCCAAACGTGCAGCCATAGCTTGCAAAGCTGTTGCAGCCTCGTGAGTTGGGCAAACAATCTCTAGATAACTAGCTTTTCCAGGATCCGATATAGCACCATGAGCTATAAACGCTCCCCTCCACGCGGCTTTAATTTGCGCAATGCTTCCACTAACAATCTCTGGAGCTAAGCCTGCAACAATGTGCATACGGCGATCCAAAAGACCAGATTGCAATGCTAAAGCTGCGGCTCCTCGATCAACAAGAACCTCGTAACGAGTAACAACACCCGTAGGGGTTTGACGAGAAGCTTGAGAAATCTTCGCTTCCCGCTGGAAATAAGTCTCAAGCACATCTACGAGCCATTGTGCTGCATTTTGCGAATCAAACTGTGCTCTAATTACAGCTTGATTATTAACTGGCCTTAAACCTCCAGCAAAACGCATCATCGCTGCAGCTTGAGCCATAATAACCGCTGGTTGGTCACTATTATTTGCGACGAGTTCGTTCTTTACGTCGTCAAGAAGAGCCAAGGGAAACCTCCTATTTTGTTCTTCTTAAAGTATGCGTTGGGATTCTTGCAAGATGCCATTGCACGATGCTAAAAACATCTACATGCTCGGCTTTCTGTAGTACCCAATGACTTGGACATTTTACCTTTTAATATTGCTTTTTATATTACATAACACCGTAGGAGAAAATGCATTATTTGTTAAATCATGCTCTAGATCTCATCTCTCTAGCAGACACTGTAACCTGTAATCCTCTAGATTTTAATCGTTTTGCAAGCTCTATGCTAATAGCTACAGACCTATGCTGGCCTCCTGTGCATCCAATTGCAATAGTTACATAGTGCTTATCTTCTTTTGCAAAACCATCGATTGCTGTAAGAAGAGCTTTCTCGTAGGAATCTAAGAATTCCATTGCGGCTGGGTTTTTAAGAACATAATCGCTAACAGCTTTATCTTTGCCTGTTAAATCTCTAAGTTCTGGAACCCAAAATGGATTTGGCAAAAATCGCATATCTGCTACAAAGTCTGCGTCCATAGGCATTCCGTACTTAAATCCAAAGCTAAAAATGTGAACAGATACAGTAGAAGATCCTTTTCCAAGCAAGCCTTCGTAAAGCTTAGTTGAAAGTTGATGAATACTAAGAGTAGAAGTATCGATAATAATATCCGCGCAATCCTTAAGATGACTTAAAAGCTCGCGCTCTTCTAAAATGCCATCAATAAGTCTTCCACCACGTTGCAAAGGATGTGGCCTGCGCACAGACTCATATCGCTTAATAAGCACAGAATCGGAAGCGTCTAAAAATAGTATTCGAGTTTTTACTCCCAAATCATCTATGTGACCCAAAACAGCAAAAAGATCGTCAAAATATCCGCGCGATCTTACATCAATCACTGCTGCAAGCTTATGCACTTTAGAGCCAGAAGACGTCATCATGTCTACAAGCGGAATAAGCAGCTTTGGAGGAAGATTATCAATAACATACCAGCCCATGTCTTCCAAAGCATTTGCTGCATGAGATCTGCCAGCGCCGCTCATGCCAGTAATGAGCATTACTTCAAAATCGCTTGCCACCTGCGAGAATTCACTATTTTCAGTTCTCATAACGCCTCCTGCAATGCTTTTTCCATGCAACTTCTTATGTAATCGTAATCTGGAGCCTTGTCAGATTGGTGTTTGTTTGTGCAAGAATCATCACTCGAATCATCACTCGCATATCTATATTCAAAAGTCATGAGTTTTACTTGATCTAATGCCTGGTGTAAAAGCATTTCTTCTCCGCCAATACCAATGCCGTATTTTCTCCAAACTTTAAGTATCTGGCTTGGTCGAGGATCATATACAACGTCTAGCAAAGCTCCTAAATGTTTTATTGACTTTTCTTGGCAATATTCACACAAAGCTAGCGCTAATCCGTCTGCTACATGAGCTGGAACAGTGCTTATAACAATATCTGCGTTTGCAATTGCTTCAATTGCATCCAATGAAGAAATAGATTCTAGAATGTGAGATTTATCACATTTTTCTATATCTTGCGATATTTTTATAAATTCAGGATCAATAGTAGGGAATTCTATACCGCAAACAGGCTTGTAATCGCGTTTGTTTTTAAGATACAAGTTAGACGGCTCTATTCTTCTGCTATTTGGAAAATCCGAGTTATGTTTATCTACTAAATCGTTAAATCTACTAACGCCTTTAACAGTTTTACCATCGCTTTGCAATCTTGCAACAACACTAACTTTGCTCAATTTTGAGCCTTGCGCAATTTCTATTAAAGCTGCCATTGCAGAAGACGCTGTGTTTCCGCTGCCAATAATAACCGCACTTTTTGCGTCTAATATTTTAGATTTTAGAGCGCGCATTAACGCCATTACAATCCCATTTACGTCTGTGTTACAAAGCTCAATCGTCTCAGGATTTTCTATGCATGGCTTTTTACTAAACACAGCAGTATTTGCAACTCCAAGTGTTTTTGCCCAATAGTCGCAAGCTACACCTAAGCTCATAATCGTTTTTTTAAGTGGCATTGTAAGGCTTAAGCCTTTCCAAGAATCATCAAGATTTGCAATAAAATCTTTTAAGTCTTCTTCGCTAACTTTTTCTTTACCATAATGCCAATTTCTCAAGCCCAATGCCTTATATGCAGCGTTGTGTAAAACTGGAGATAGAGAGTGCGATATGGGATTGCCCAAAACCGCGCAATTGTAGCATTTTTCAACCATTTTCACCTCTTTATTTATAAGTCTCTTTATTCATAAGTCTTTATTTATAAGCCTTTGGTGATTTTACAAATCCTTAGGATCTACACTAAATTTTAATTCTCCACTTTTTCGCATTGCAAAATGCTTTGCACATTCTTTTTTCAAACGATTAACTAATTCATCTCTATATTCTAATGGCACTCTTACAACTGCTTTAACTCTGTCGTTTAATTCTTCAAATCGTTGAGAATTTTGCTCGCGCAATGTTGAAGGAGGTTTCATTGGAACAATTCCAAGTAAAGGTGGAAGATATTCGGACTCACTCGAATCGCCAGAATCTTCACTCGAATCGCCAGAAACCACAGAGCTATTATTTTTAGTTTCGACTTTTAACATTGGAAGATTGCTAGAACTATCTAAATCGCCATTTTTGCTTGCGACTTTTGCAATGTATTCACTAATATCTTCACACACGCAATCACCCATTGCGCCAATCGCATTAAGCGTATCTACAACAGCTTGCCTAAAACCCCATATTCTTGCAACGCAAACAGATGGAGGCAAAAGCGCATCTTCTCTTTCTTTAAGCTCTTGCTTAGAAAGAATCGAAGAATCCCACTCCTCTAACGATTTAGCGAGAACATCATAAGTTTCTCCCAAAATAAGCACGCTTCCGTCCCTGCTTTTTGGAGCACACATAGCAGCTGCTTTCATCCACGCGTTCAAAGTGTCGATTCGAGCATCTAATCCCGTGTTATAAAGACTCGTCCACGCGTCTAAAATCGCAACAAGACCATATTCTCCGCAAGAATTTTTAGAATTGCTTAAAACACGCGGCTGCGATCCAAGCGCGCTAATAACAATCATCGGCTTTTGCTCAATCCACTCAACAACACCGCTTTTTTGTTTTGCGGAAGAAACAATAATCGGAACGTCCTTAAAAAGCTTAAACACTTCTTTAGCTGTAAAATTAACGCCTATATGAACAGCTTCAATCTCTCCAGAATTACTCGCACAATTCGAGCATTTCCAACCTATTGCAACACTTCCGCACCACGCACATTTAGGAGCAGAACCGTCTATAGGCAAGTCAAGCGGACCAGTGCAACGTTTGCAACGAGCAATACAATGGCACTTTTTACACGCAGCTTTTTGAATAGCACTGTCTTGGCATGTGGCAAGCAAAACAGGCATTTTAGCGTCTAAAGTTTGCCTAATCGAAGTTAGCGCAGTATACGGTATTCTAGAACCTACACTCGGGTCATTTATTTTAGTCAAATTATTTGAATTTAAAAGACGAACCCACGGACTTGCATTTTGAACAACAGACTTAAAAGGCGTAACTTCTACTAAATGGCCACTAACCGAAGGAGCTAATTTTTTGTTTTCAACTTCGCTTTGGCTAATAACGCTTCTTGCAAAAGACATTGAAATAAATACGCCATTATGATTTTTTGCGCGCAATCTCATAACGCCTCTAGCTTGCGCGTAAGGAATCATGCCGTCTGCATACTGATATGCGCTATCTTCTACAATCACAAAAAGCGCTTGCGACTCAACTGGCGCATACATTGCAGACCTTGTTCCTAAAACGCACGGAACAATGCCCTTTTCTATAGCTCTCCACGCTCTATATCTATCTGCTGGAGAATCATAAGCGCAAAGACGAGCAACATCTCCGCTTAAAGCGCCGCTAGAATTTTGAGACTTTTTATAAGGCTTAAGGCCGTAAACCATAAGCGAGCGCATAACATCGCTCACTTCTCGAATCGTAGGCAAAACAACAGCAACTTGACGACCCGCGCTTATAGCATTTGCAATAATCCACGCTAAATCTTGCGCCCACCTAAACGCGCCTGGCAAAGCATCTACAAGAAAAGCTTTGTAATTATTCGTAGTATTTAACGTAAAATCATCTTTGGAATGCAAATAATAAGGTTTTTGAACGTTTTCTAGAGCTTGTTTTAACAAGTCCGCGTTTTTGTAAGACGCAAACATGCGAGCATCGGTTGTTTTTATAAGATTTTCCGATTCGCTATATTGATTCTGTTGCCAGTCATCTTTTGATTTTAAGCTTTTGCGAAAATCGATGGTCCATTTTTGCCTTTTAGACATGTGAATATCGTCTAAAAAATTCTCTTTATCTACGCCAGCGATTCTTTTGGGCAAAGCGAGCCGAATAATATTCGCTCTAGTTCCGCCATATGCTTCTGCAATTGACGAAATATCTTGCATAAAAGATTTAGATGCAACTTTTTCGCTAGAAATAATTTTTTCAATAAACTTTAGGGAAGATTTTGGCGTTTCGCTTGAATCGCTTCTGCTCCATATGATTCCGTTAACTCGTCTTGCGCCGAATTTTACGCGAACCATAACCCCTGGCTTTGCGTCTTCATCTTGCGATTGGCTAACAATGTAGTCGAAAGTTTTTCCAAGATGAGGTGCTTGAACGTCTAAAACAACATGCGCAATCGCACAGTTACTCGCTTGGATTGGTGTTGAACCACCCTTTTTGCGCCTGTGCGATTTTTTCGCTAAACCTTCTAAAGAAGGCTGCAACGAAGACTGTTCAAGCATTAATAATCCTTATAAAATTAATCCTTATAAAACTTCAAATCATTTTTTTAATGATTTTACCTCATTTTTAATCTGTTCAACACGATTCAACTTTTCCCAAGGAAACTCAACATCACTTCTGCCAAAATGACCATAAGCAGAAGTCTTAGAGTAAATTGGTATAAGCAAATCAAGCTCGTCTATAATCGCAGCTGGTCTCAAATCAAAGACTTTGCGAACTATTGCAGAAATATCCGAACGCGTAATTCCGTTGGCTTCTGTTCCAAAAGTTTCTACATTTACGCTAACAGGCTCCGCAATACCAATTGCGTACGCGACTTGCACTTCTACTTTATGAGCCAAACCTGCAGCAACAAGATTCTTAGCAACCCAACGTGCAGCGTATGCCGCAGAACGATCTACCTTACTAGGGTCTTTTCCAGAAAAAGCTCCGCCACCATGATGAGCGGCTCCACCATAAGTGTCTACAATAATCTTTCTGCCAGTCAATCCAGAGTCTGCAGCAGGACCGCCTAAAACAAACGACCCTGTAGGATTTACAAGCATTCTATAATCGCTATAATCAACGCGATTTTCTAAGACTTTACTAAGAACAGGCTCTACAACGTTTTTAACAAGCTGTTCTCTAAGCCAATCAACGCTTACATTAGGGCTATGTTGAGTGGAAATCAAAACAGTATCTAAGCGAATAGGCTCTAACTTTTCGTTATACTCGATTGTTACTTGTGTTTTTCCGTCTGGTCGAAGATTTGGCACAATTCCAGACTTTCTAACATAAGATAAGCGTTGAGCAAGACGATGAGCAAGATAGATTGGAAGAGGCATATAAGTGTCTGTTTCGTCGCTAGCATAACCAAACATAACGCCCTGGTCGCCTGCTCCTTGATTTTTGTAGCGTTCTTCTTTAGACGCAAGATTTTCGGATTCTAAATCTAATCTAGAAACACCTTGATTTATCTCCGCGCTTTGCTCAGTTAGCGAAACCATTACTCCACAAGAATCAGCGTCTAAGCCAACCGAAGAACTGTTGTATCCAACTTCGCGCACAACTTTTCTTACGATTCCAGGAATATCTGTGTAAACTTCTCCCCTAACTTCGCCAAAAACAACAAATTGGCCTACGCAAGCGCAAACTTCAACAGCAACATGCGCATGGGGATCTTGACGAAGCATGTCGTCTAAAATTGCATCTGCAATCTGATCGCAAAGCTTATCTGGATGACCTTCCGTAACAGATTCTGCAGAAATAAGTTTAGACTCTTTCATAATTCCCCTTTATAACTTTATAACTTTATAAATCAAGCTAACTCTCTAATCAAGCTAACTCTATAAATCGCGCATTAAAACAATCGCAGCCGCATACCCACACGCGATTGTAAGCGCAAGGATAATACGGCTGCAATTAAACGAAAAAGAAAACTCAGTTTCCTTCGTTCACATCGTCTTCACCAAGATTCTCTACTAGCAAACCCTTATTAATCTCGCGGAATGCAATAGAAAGAGGCTTTTCTTGGTTCTTATACTCAACAAGAGGACCAACGTTTTGCAACAATCCCTCGTTAAGCTGTGTGAAATAAGAATTAATCTGCCGTGCTCGTTTTGCGGCAAACAAGGCAAGCGCATACTTGGAATCCGCATGCTGCATTAAATCATCAATAGGCGGATTTGCAAGTCCCGTAGGTGTTGGCTTAGTGCCCAATGCCATAATGTTCTCCATATTCTATGGTGCCACAATAGTTTCCAAATAATCAATTGTAAGCTATTGCAAGGATATTCAAAACACTAATCAAAATTAAACTAAAGTGATTGGAACTAATCTAAACTAATCTAAACTAAAACTAATCAAGATTAATCTAAATCGTATTCTTTAGCGATTATATTCCAAAGCTCGTCCGCAGCGCGATTAGCATCGTAATTAACAATCACAAAATCAAACTCACTAGACGCAGCAATTTCCACTTTTGCTGTTTGCAAACGCTTAGCTTGTTGCTCAGGAGTTTCTGTACCTCTACCAATAAGCCTACGCTTAAGCTCTTCAAAACTAGGAGGAGCAATAAACACGTACACAACTTCCAAACCAAGTCTAGAAGCCTCTTGCTTTACTCTTCTAGCTCCTTGAAGATCAATCTCTAGAAGCGTTGGAACGTTTTGAGCAAGATGATCCAAAACTGGTTTAAGAAGAGTACCATAGTGAGCCATTCCGTGAACAAGAGCAGTCTCTAAAAATTCGCCGTTCTTTTGCCTTCTAGCAAACTCTTCTTCGTCAATAAACCAATAATGAATGCCATTAAACTCGTCATAGCGAGGCTTTCTTGTAGTCGCAGAAACAGAAAGCCAAATATTAGGGTGTTTTTCGCGCAATACCCCCTCAACAGTGCCCTTACCAGCAGCAGTAGGACCAGTAAGAACAATCAATCGCCTTTTAATGGATTGCGTACTTTGTGTATTGTCTAAACTAACCATATTTGACTCTCTTAAATCATTTTTATGAATCCATTAAAGCTTGACGAATATCCCAAGCTATTCGTTCAGTTGCATTAGATAATGCACCAATATCTGGACCGTGCGAAGCAATAGACCTAGAAACAGTTACTAAAACATTTCCGTGAGTTCCAGCAAAAACCGTTTTCAAATCGTTAGCTTCCGCACCCTGCCAGCCGTAGCCTGGAGAAAGAATAGGGCCAGTAAAACTCGTTAAATCGATTCCACCGCCATTCATCCAATCTCCAATAGTGGCTCCAACAATTAAGCCAACAGAACCCATGCCCTTTGTATTGTTGTTAAAAGTTTGAGCAGTTTGAGCAATACCATGAGCAACAGTTGTACCACGGTATGAACCAGTTTGACGAATTGCTGTTTGCAAACTAGCGCCTTCGCGATTAGACGTTAGCGAAGCAATAAACACACCCTTGCCATTATTAAGAGCCTCATTAATCAACCCACCCATTGACCTAGCTCCGTAATATGGAAGAAGAGTAATTGCATCTGTAAGAAGAGGAGCATCTGGCTTAAAATAAGCGTCTGCAAGAGCGGAGATTGTTGTAGACAAACCACCATGACCACAATCAACAATAGTGATTACATCCATTTGCCTTGCAGCATACAGCACTCGTTCGAGCGCAGCGAAACCCTTAGACCCGTAGCGCTCGAACATGCTTGATTGGAATTTTACGGCAGCAGCTCTGCCGTTCATGGCTTGAAGCATACGCATGGAGAACAATTCTGCTCCTTGAGCATCCATATTGTATCCCCAATTAAGCAGCATCTTGCGGTGCGGATCTATGCCAACGCATAATGGCCCATATTTTGCCATAGCGTTTTTTAGACGCAATCCAAAATCGGATCTTTGCGCCTGCAATTCCTGCTCTCGTATACTTTCGGTCATGTATTAAGCCCGACTTTCTTCGTTTTCTGCCTTCTCGATTGCAAACAGTTGCTTTGCATGCTCCTGAATGCTCATCACTTGGTAATCGTTGTTCTTAACGGCTTCTATAGCCATAAGAACTGGTGCAAACTCCGTAATTGTAGTGAATTGCGGAAGGTCTGCTGCAACAGCAGCTGCACGAATAGCATAACCATCCGTACGCGACCCTCTTGAATTCGGCGTGTTCAACACCATATCAATCTTACCATTTTCAATCAGCTCAACCACGTTTTTGCCGATTCTTTCGCGCGAAGGCACGTCATTTCGCACATCCTTCGCCGTGTCGCCTTGGCTTGAGAGCTTGTCAACAATAACGGAATCAATGCCGTAGCGTCTAAGAACAGATGCCGTACCTTCTGTAGCCCAAATCGTAAATCCAAGTTCTACTAAGCGCACTGCAAGTAACGGCAATTGCCTCTTATCTGCATCGCTTACAGACACAAACACGTTGCCACTTGTAGGCAAACCGCCCTTGTATGCTGCAAGCTGACTCTTAGCAAAAGCATGTGGGAAGTCTCTGTCGAAGCCCATAACTTCTCCAGTAGAGCGCATTTCTGGCCCAAGCAAAATATCAACTGTACGACCAACAGGCGTGCGGAAACGCTTGAAAGGCAAGACGGAAGCTTTAATAGCAACCTGCTGGCCTGGATGAATATCTCCACCATCTCCCTTTGGAAGAAGAAGACCACGCTTTCGCTGCTGTTCGATTGTTTCTCCAGACATAATTCGAGCAGCAGCTTTAGCAAGAGCAACACCCGTAGCTTTAGAAGCAAACGGAACAGTTCTAGACGCTCTAGGATTTGCCTCAATTACGTACAAAGTGTTTGCCATAAAAGCGTATTGAACGTTAATAAGACCACGAACCGAGCATCCGCGAGCAATCGAAAGCGTGCCTTCCCTAAGGCGGCGAATTTGATCGTCGGAAAGCGTGCTTGGAGGAAGAGTGCAAGCAGCATCGCCAGAGTGCACACCAGCCTCTTCAACATGCTCCATAATTCCGCCAATATAAAGCTCGTTGCCGTCGTAAAGCGCGTCAACGTCAATCTCAATAGCATCTTGGAGGAACTTATCAATCAAAAGCGGCGAAGGTAAACGACCAGAAACAACAGTGTCTGCTCTAGCTTCTTGCAAAGCGCGATCTACGTATTTTGCAAGCTGAGCATCGTCGTACACGATTTCCATGCCACGACCACCAAGCACGTAGCTTGGTCGCACAAGAACCGGATATCCGATTGCGTGAGCAGCATCTTTAGCTTCTTCAAGACTTAAAGCCGTGCCGTAGCGCGGAGCATTCATGCCTTCTTGGCGAAGAACCTCTCCGAAAAGCTCGCGATTTTCCGCCAAATCAATGGCCTCAGGAGTCGTTCCCAAAATTGGAACGCCTGCAGCTTTAAGACGTGCAGCGAGCGAAAGCGGAGTTTGACCACCAAGCTGAACAATCACGCCTTTAACTGGTCCAAGTTTCTTTTCTGCTTGATAAATCTCAAGCACGTCTTCGAAAGTAAGAGGCTCAAAGTAGAGGCGATCCGACATATCGTAGTCTGTAGAAACTGTTTCAGGATTGCAATTAACCATGATTGTGTCGTAATCCTTACCCAGCTCTTGAACAGCGTGAACGCAAGTGTAGTCAAACTCAATACCTTGGCCGATTCTATTTGGACCAGATCCAAGAATAATCACAGCTTCGCGATTGCGCGGCTTAAGCTCACTTTCTTGAGCGTAGCAAGAATAGTAGTAAGGCGTTACAGCGTCGAACTCGGCAGCGCAAGTGTCAACCGTTTTGTAAACAGGATGCAATCCATAGGCCCATCGAAGCTCTCGAACCATGTTTTCGCCTTCGTCGCCAAGATTACGCAAATGCGCAATTTGAACATCCGAAAGGCCTGCAAGCTTAGCGCTCTTTAACACTTTTGGCGTCAAGTTTTCTGCTTCACGAACCTCTAGCGCTGTTTTGTTAATTAGCGAAAGCTGCTCAACAAACCATGGGTCGATTTTTGTTGCGTCAAAAATCTGCTCTGGAGTTGCTCCACCCCAAAGCGCGCGCTGAATTTGCAAGTAGCGGTGCTCTGTTGGTGTGTGCATTTCTTCAAGAAGTCTATTAACTTCTTCTTTGCTTGGGCGCTCGCCGTCCCAGTTAAAGCATGCGTGACGCTTGTCTATTGAGCGCATTGCTTTTCCAAGAGACTCCTGGAAGTTTCCAGCCAAAGCCATTGCTTCGCCAACCGACTTCATAGAAGTAGTAAGCGTAGTATCTGCTCCAGGGAACTTTTCAAACGCAAAACGAGGAATCTTAGTTACAACATAGTCAATCGTTGGCTCAAAGCTTGCAGGAGTCGAACGCGTAATATCATTTTGGATTTCGTCCAAAGTGTAGCCGAGAGCAAGTTTTGTAGCGATTTTTGCGATTGGGAATCCTGTTGCTTTAGATGCGAGCGCAGAAGAACGCGAAACTCGCGGATTCATTTCGATTACGATTATGCGACCAGTCTTAGGGTTGATTGCGAACTGAATATTGCAACCGCCTGTATCAACGCCTACGCCTCGAATAATCGCAATGCCAATATCGCGCATCTTTTGATACTCGCGATCTGTTAGCGTAAAGCATGGAGCAACAGTAATCGAGTCTCCCGTGTGAACGCCTACAGGATCAACGTTTTCGATTGGGCACACAACAACAACGTTGTCTTTAGAATCTCGCATAAGCTCCAGCTCAAATTCCTTCCAGCCTTCAATGCCTTCTTCAATAAGCACTTCGTCTGTTGGAGAATAGTGGATGCCTGCTCCTGCAATGCGGTGTAATTCTTCTTGATTGTGAGCAATTCCAGATCCTAAGCCGCCCATTGTAAAGCTTGGGCGTACCACTACTGGGTATCCAAGCGTTTCAACAATCTTGTCTACTTCTTCGATTGAGTGAGCAATAAATGATTTTGCGCTTTCTGCTCCAGCTTTTTCTACGACTTTCTTAAAAAGCTCACGATCTTCGCCGCGGTCGATTGCTTCCAAAGATGCGCCAATAAGCTCCACATTGTACTTTTTTAGGATTCCTGCACGGCCCAAGTCCATTGCGGCATTAAGAGCAGTTTGGCCGCCGAGCGTTGGAAGAAGCGCGTCTGGCTTCTCTTTAGCAATAATGCGCTCCAAAATCGCCGTGTCTATTGGCTCAATGTATGTTGCGTCTGCAAGCTCTGGATCCGTCATAATCGTAGCAGGATTAGAGTTTACAAGGATTACGCGGATTCCTTCTTCGTGAAGCACTCGGCAAGCTTGCGTTCCCGAATAGTCGAATTCTGCAGCCTGACCAATTACGATTGGGCCAGAACCAATCACCATTACAGACTTAATATCATCGCGTTTTGGCATTATAAATTCCTTTTATCTCTTTATACCTACTATTTTTCGCTTTTATTCTTGTGATTTTGCATAAGTTCTACAAAGCGATCAAACAAGTATGATGCGTCGTGAGGTCCTGCGGCTGCTTCTGGGTGATATTGCACAGAAAAAGCTGGAATATCAAGGCATTGCAAGCCTTCTACAACATTGTCGTTAAGATCTACATGAGACACTATTACGCGACCAAAATGGCCATTTTCGTAAGGAGACTGAACAGTCTGGCCAATAGGTGCGTCTACAGCAAATCCGTGATTATGAGCCGTAACTTCCACTTTTCCAGTAGTCACGTCTTTTACAGGCTGATTTATGCCACGATGACCAAACTTAAGCTTGTATGTTCCAAAGCCGAGCGCGCGACCAAGCAATTGGTTTCCAAAGCATATTCCAAAGAATGGGTAGCCCGCATCTAACACGTTACGCAATAATTCCACTTCGCGATTTGCTTGAGCAGGGTCTCCAGGACCATTCGAGAAGAACACGCCATCTGCGTTAAGCGCTTGAAGTGACTCAAAGCTTATTGAGGAACTTACAACGTGTACACGGCATCCACGCTGTGCCAAACGGTGAGGAGTCATGGCTTTTATGCCAAAGTCAACAGCTACAACAGTGTAAAGCGGCTCTTTGCCCTCATAATCTCCGCAAGGCTCAATCGTATAAGCTTCTTGCGTACTAACTTCGTCTGTTAGTCGCAAGCCTTGCATTTGAGGAGTTTCTTTAATCTCATTTACAAAAGATGCAACCGTGCGAATTGCTCCAGTAGTTTTGTCTATAAGAGCATCATTAGAAAAAATGCCGGCACGCATAACGCCAACTGAGCGTAAATGTCGTACCAGCATTCTTGTATCAATACCACTGATTCCTACAATACCTTGTTTTTCTAAATCATCTTCCAAGGAACCAGTAGCTCTCCAATTGCTAACATTTGGACTTGGAGCTTTTACAACGTATCCTGCAACCCATATTTTTGACGACTCTGGGTCTTCGCCGTTTATTCCCGTATTTCCTATGTGTGGGAACGTTTGAACAACTATTTGTTGATCATAACTTGGATCAGTGAGTGTTTCTTGGTAACCAGTCATTCCTGTAGAGAACACGATTTCAGCGCGTGTAGAACCTTTTGCGCCAAATGGTTTACCAACGTAAACTTGCCCGTCTTCCAATACTAATACTGCATCATCAGTGCCGAATCCGGCGAAGGTGTCGTTATAGTCCACCTTAACCCCCTTATGGCTTTAGGTTATTCGTGGCAAGTCTACTCATATTGGCGGACGGCGACGCGCCGATGCGCTCCGACCTGCTTTCGCACTCAAAGCGTAGCATGCGAAAGCAATTCGGAGCGCCGAGCTTGCTCAAGGTTGAAAGCATGGGGTGCTTTCAACGCAAGCGAGGTCTGCCTTCGTCTCGATTGACGAAGGCAGTGCAGATTCGCGTGAAACATTTCGCAAGATTTCGACTTTTCCTTTACACGCAAGTAAAGAAACTGTCAAAATACACGATATTTGTAGCCAAATAGGAAAGCAATTACAGAAAATTTATTCAGCAGCTTCCGCAGAAGCATCTTCACCAGATTCACCAGATTCACCATTAAACTTAGCCAAGCAAGCGTCTTTATCGGAAACAATTGCGCTTAAAAGACCATGAATAAAGGTGATTGCTTCATCGTCACTATATGTTTTAGAAAGAGCAATTGCCTCATCAATCGCAACTTTATCTGGCACTTCGTCGTTTAGAAGAATCTCCCAAACAGCAATGCGCAAAATATTGCGATCAATAACCGCCATTCTTCCAACTTTCCAGCCTGTTGAATAGCGATTTAAGGTTTTATCAATCCTATTTCTGCGCTCTCCTACTCCGCGAATAATATCAACAGCATAATCTGGAAGAGGAGTTTGCGCGCCTGGCTCTTTCAAACGTTCGTCGAGTAAAGAAAGAATATTCTGACTTTTCTCGTCTGCCTCATAAAGAGTGTTCAATGCCCTCTTTCGAGCAGTGGAGCGTGCCATATTAGCGTCCTTTTTATAAGTTTTTACTAGTTTTCACGACCAAGGTAAGAGCCATCACGAGTATCGACCTTAACCTTTTCGCCTTCGCCAACAAAGAGTGGAACCTGAATTTCGGCACCAGTTTCAACTGTTGCAGGCTTAGTACCAGCGTTAGAACGGTTGCCTTGCAAGCCTGGCTCAGTGTGCGTAATTGTCAAAATTACAGACGCTGGAAGCTCTACGCTCAAAGGAGTGCCATCATGGAAGCTAACAATGCAATCAGTTCCTTCAAGAAGATACTTGCTTTGATCTCCAACCAAATCCTTAGGAATGTACACCTGGTCGTAGGTTGTCATATCCATAAACACAAAGTTATCGCCGTCTTCGTAAGAGTATTGCAAAGTACGGTTATCAACGGTCTCGAACTCCATCTTCATGCCGGCATTAAAAGTCTTATCGACAATCTTGCCCGAGAGCACGTTCTTAATGGTGGTACGAACGAAAGCAGGGCCTTTGCCTGGCTTTACGTGCTGGAACTTAACAACAGTCCAAAGCTGACCTTCAAGGTTCAAAACCGATCCATTTTTAATATCATTGGTAGTCTGTGCCACGAGTTATCCGTTTCTTTCGCTAATAAAGCTGCAATTTGCGCAGCTAAGAAATAAACCTTGCTTATTATGCCACAAAGCGTCAACTAATTAAAATAACAACTAAAATAACAACCGCATTTAACGCAATTATTCGTTACTCTGATCGTTTTGTTCCGAAGACTCTGAGTTTTGACTACGACCCATTGGAATATAGCCACCTTGATCATCCTTAGGATGTGGAGCATCAAAAGGATACCCATTGCCATCTCTGCTTAAAAATCTATCGCTCACTTTTTTAATTCTATCTTCATACTGGCTTATAACAGCTTTTATTTTTTGATAAGCCTGCTTTAACTCTGTATAATTATTGCTGCTTTTAGCAAGAGCATTCCCTGCATCATTAATAGCATTTTCTAGGCTTTTAGAAGCATCAGCTAAAATAGGCAAATTTTTCGCTTTTTCTACAAGCTCTCTAGCTTTTTTAACAAGATTTAACAATTGATCACCAAAAGCAGTTCTGCTAGTTTTTAGTAAATTCTTTGCATGCGTTTTAACAGAATTAGCATCTTTGTGGAAAGAATCCAATTTGTCTGAAAGCTTATTTTCAACTGTTGTAGAATCGTAAGAATCCGCGCCAAGTGGGCATGATGGAATATCATCGTTTAAGTCATCATTAGCGTAGCTTAGAGAAGTTTCAAAATCGTCCGCTGCGTCTTTAGCGGCATCAAAATCTTCATCAAAATCAGCAGCTTTTATGCTAGATGCATCTTTAACATCTTGACTTGATACAATTTTTTTAAGCTCTTCTTTAGCATTGATTACTTTTTTGCGCAATTGAACGCAATTTTTAGAAGGCTCACTCGCTTTTAGACTAGGCTTAGAGTTATTAGCAAATAACACAAACCATAATACAGCAACAACTCCGATTGATATAAGAGATGCACAAACAATAACAGCAATAGCTTTTTTATCACTTAATAAAGAGTTGTTTGAATCATTATTAGAGGAGCCAAAAATGTTTTCTGGCTCGTAGGTATCTTGATTATTAAAGGAAGCGATATCATCCAAATCTTCTGATTCTTGGTACTTATTATTGCTGTTTTCCATATTATGAGATTAATACAATCTTTTGATATTTTTACTCACATATAAAAGCATCATTATAAAACACTAATTTATAATTATTTTTACAAAAAAAGAACATAAACTAACATATTATCTTTACTTTATTCATAAAGACTGATATATTTAACATGTTCTAACAAGAACGAACATACGCATGATTTAACAGAGAAGAGAAACCATGAGAAAAAATATATTCGCATCTTGCTTATCTTTAGTAATAATTTTCTCACTAATACCAACTCAAGCCATTGCTCGCGAAAAATTAAACACTGGGCTAACGCAGTATAACGAATCTGTTGCATCTAATCCAAAAAACAAAGAAAACGCACTAAACACTTGGCATGAAGCAAAATATCAGGGATTCTTTGACCCAACTCCTACTGGGCTAAAGTGGAAGTTTGACGAATCCACTAATACTCTTGAAATATCAAAAATTAACGGAACAGATTTTGCATCTAACTCAATTGAAAAGATTATTTCGTCTAATAAAAACAATCCAGATGGCGTAAATCTTGATACATCTAAAGTCAAAGTCATAAATATTGTTCAATCAGGCGATCAAACTGAAAATGCTGGAAAAATCCAACTAGGAAACGGTGCTAGCAAACTGTTTTCAAACTTTGCAAATCTAGAAACAATAAACAATTTGAATTTATTTGACACTTCTAATGTAGAAGATATGTCTGGAATGTTTTCTTCAACACCTAAGTTAAAAAACATTAATGGTACTAAAGACTGGGATACAAGCCGCGTAACAGATATGAGCAGCCTGTTTGAAGATAGCGGAATAAGCAGCATAAATCCAATATCTAACTGGGACGTTAGCAACGTTGAAAACATGCAACTAATGTTTAGAAACACAAAAAATTTGCGCACAGTTCACGGATTAGACGAAAAGTGGAACACTAGCAACGTTACAGACATGACTAGCATGTTTGAAGGCGGCGCAATTGAATCTGCAGACGGCATTAGAAACTTTAAAACTCGCAATGTTCATCATATGAGCAACATGTTCTACCAAGCAAAGAATCTTTCAAACGTTAAGGGAATTACTTGGGACAACACCTACTGCGATGAAGCAACTGGAATGTTTGAAGATAGCGGCTTAACAACTACCGATGGCTTGGAAGTGTTTACAAACAACAATCTTGCTTCAATGGGAAGAATGTTTATGAACGCCAACAAGCTAGAAGACATTAAAGCGCTTAAAAACTGGGATATTAGCAATACTAACGACATTGGAAAAATGTTTACTGGAACAACCTCACTTAAAGAAGCCAACCTTGGAAAATGGAAAACTTCTTATGTTTCAAACATTGTTGGTCTTTTTGACAACAGTGGCGTTAAAAAGATAACTGGCTTAGAAAATTGGAATACAAAAAATGTTTGGAATATGGGAAAAGCATTTTCAAACACTACCAATTTAACACAAATACCAGGAATCGAAAATTGGAACACTTCTAGCGCAACAGACATGAACGATATGTTTGCAAACTCTTCTGTAACGTCTCTAGATATTTCTAAGTGGGATTTAACACAAGCTCTTAATATTCAAACCGGTTCATTAAACCAAGGTGTTAAAAACATGTTTGGCGGCAGCAAAATCGTTGATATTACCATTCCATCTGGCGTTAATCTCGAACAAACAAATCTTTCGGCACTTAATGACATTTGGAAAGAAGCAGGCACACAAAATGGAAATCTTCTTATTAAAGAAGGTGGATTCTCAAATAGTGCAAAAGATTTAATAGAAAATAACGCAAAACAAAGCAAAGAAAGCGGCTCTAGAAGATTCTTACGCGGATACTTTATGGCTACAATAAAACACGGCGATGCTAATATTAATTGCTTAGTTAATACGAATGGAAAACATAATTTTGTTGATGCAATTGTTAACTGTAAAGATTCAAATAATAAAATAACTGACTTCCGAAATCTAGGTATAGAAAAAGCAAACGCAACTTTATCTACAATTCTAGGCTTAAAAGACGAAGTGATTACAGATTGGAATAATGGGAACTCTGCTTTTAATACAGATTTAAGCAATCTTGATTTAAGTAAAGATTTTAATTTGACTGTTAAAACTAAAAGCATTCAAAAGGAAACTTCAAACGTTGTTGAGCCTAGTAGATCTGAATCTTCGGACCATGATTCTGATTCTGATTACAGTTTGAACAAATTATTATTCATTCCTTTTAATAAAGATGATTACAATTATAGTAGTTATAATCAAACCAGTGTTTATGCGAAAACATATACTGCAGAACAACAAAAGGTTGCAGAACCTAAAACTGCAGAATCTGCTAAATCGCAACAAGAAAATCAAGATACTTCTTACAAAGCAGAAATCGCCAACAAAACTGCAACAAATAAGAATCAAACCGAACAAAGCAGCAACTCAATCAGCAATAACGCTGATTACAAAGATTTGCAAAGCAATGATTCTAAAGAAAACAACTCTAAAGATAATGATTCAAGTAAAAGCGTAAACAAAAAGAAGGACGCACTAACAAATAACAGCTATATTGCGAAAGCAGCCTCTTCAACCAATAATACGCATGTATTAGCTATTGCTATATTAGTTGTATTTGTTGTTGCAATTGCTGGAATTGCAACCTTTACTCTAAAGAAAAACTAAAACATTTGCAATAATTTTCCGCAAAATGTTGTTCTACACAACATGTTTACAACATTTTGCGGAAAACTTTAAGATATTTTATTAAAACGCCATATATCAAGCGCCGTATTGAAGAAGATATTTAGCAGCGCAATCTGCCAACTGCTGATTCATTACGGGCTCCCCGTTTGAATTACTAATCCTTTTAGCTGCATCGAAGATTTCGCGCACGTTTGCAATTGGAAGCACTGGGAATCCAAACTCTTGCTCTACTGCTTTTACTGCAGAAAGATCACTGTCTTTTGTGCGCTCCATTCTATCTACTGCCAAAATCAAGCCAACAACTTGCACATTTGCTTCTGCTTTAAGCTTTGGCAAAGTTTCGCGAACTGCAGTTCCAGCAGTCATAACGTCGTCAACTAGCAACACATTCATGCCGTCTTTTAGCGGCTTTCCAACCATCATTCCGCCGTCGCCGTGGTCTTTTCGCTCTTTTCTATCAAAAGTAAAACCAACTGGCATATTGTAATTATTTGTTAAAGCCATAGACGTAGAAACTGCCAAAGGAATGCCTTTATAAGCAGGACCAAAAACTGTGTCAATATTGTTAGAAAGAATACCATCTTTGATTGCTGCAACAATTCTTTGAGCGTAATAATCACCAAGAGAAGCGATTTTCATTCCGTCGTCAAAAGCACCAGCATTAATAAAGTAAGGCGATTGGCGACCAGACTTAAGCGTAAAATCACCAAATTTAAGTGCGCCTGAATCAAGCAAAAACTTTGTAAAATCCTCGTGTAATTGTGCCATAATTAACTCTCCTTGTTAAATCTGTCTTGAATGAATTGTCTTAGTAAATTGTCTTAAATAATGCATTAAATGTCATCGCCAAGTTTTGCCTTCTTTAAGCAAAGACGCAAGCTTTGGCCTAGAATCAAGCAAATCATCCAACTCACGCGCAATGCGAATCGGAGCAGTTGGGTCCACAAGAGCGGCCGCCCCAACTTCTACAGCATTAGCGCCAGCATACAAATATTCCAAAGCTTTCTCTCCAGAATCAATGCCACCAATACCAATGATTGGAATATCTGGCATAGCTTGACGCACTCGCCACACAAATCCAAGTCCAATCGGGAAGATTGCAGGGCCAGAAACACCGCCCGTACGGTTTGCAATAATCGGCTCGCCTGTGCGAATGTCAATTCTCAATCCAACTAAAGTATTAATCATGCTTAAAGCATCTGCGCCAGCATCAACAGCAGCTTTGCAAATCGAAACAATATCTGTAACATTTGGCGTCATTTTTACAATCATCGGCTTATCTGTCATTGCGCGAAGTCGCTTAATTAAACGATGCAATGCAACTGGGTCTGTGCCAACACTCATTCCGCCATGAGTTACGTTTGGGCAGCTAACGTTAATCTCTAGCATATCTGCCGCGGAATCCGCAAGCTTTTCAACAACTTGCGCATAATCTTCGTCACTGTGGCCTGCAACATTTGTGATTACAAGCGCCCCAAGCTTTTTTAACTTTGGAAGCTCGTCTACTAAATAGTGATCAACTCCAGGATTTTGCAAACCAACAGCATTCACCATTCCAGAAGGCGATTCTGCAGTGCGCGGAGAAGGATTACCCTCCCAAGGAACTGGGGAAACACCTTTTGTACAAATTGCTCCAAGTTGGCTAACGTCATAAAAGTGCGCGCAAGCTGCAAGTTGGAACGTTCCAGACGCTGTTCCAACCATGTTTTTCCACTCAACTCCCGCAACTTTAGTTGAGTGCTTCCAAACGTGGCTTGTGTCAAATCCAAGAGTTGATGCATTGTTTTGCGCGCTATTTTGCGCATTTTCTAAAGCTTTATTCATTTCGTTACTCATATCTTTTTACTCCCAGCCTTTATTGTTTCCAGTATTTGTTCTCAGACTTTTATTTACTCCCAGCCTAATCTTTCAGAGTCAAATACTGGCCCTTCGTTACAAACTTTAAGTCTGCCTTCCAAAGTATCTACAACGCAAGCAACACAAGTGCCATAGCCGCATCCCATTCTTGCTTCTAGGCTTAGTTGGCATTTAACGTTACGCTCATGCGCCCAATGAGCTACAGCTTTCATCATTGGCATAGGCCCGCAAGAAAGAATAACAATAGGCAAATCGCCATTAAAATCAAAATGATTTTCTTGCTCTAGCTCATTAAGCAAAGTAATAACAGTTCCTTGCGCATTGCTAATGCTATAAACGTTATCAACGTATTCCTTCATAAATGAGTCAGCAAAATGATTATCTCTGTATCCAAGAACGGCCGTAACCTTGCAATCCTTATTTTTTGCAATCGCTTGCGCAGCACAAATCAAAGGAGGAACACCCAATCCTCCGCTTACAAGAACATAGTGCGCTGGCTTAGAAATATCAAAGCCCAATCCTAATGGCCCTAAAGCGTCTACAGTGTCTCCTGCTTTAAGCTGCGCAAACTCGGCAGTGCCTTTACCAATCACAGCAAAAATAAGAGTAAAAGTATCTCCATCAACGCTTGCAACACCAAATGGCCTAGGAAGCATAGTTGTAGAATCTGGAGAATATAAGTTAACAAATTGCGCAGGAGTGGCTGTTTTAGCAATAGCATCATCGCGCAAAACTAAGCGATACACACCTTCGTCAAGCTTTTGATTATCAAGAACTTCTATTGGGCGCCTTCCTAAAAGACGGCTATATTTTGGCTTACTAGAATCTGCACCCGAATAGTCTAAAGAGCTTTCACGAATAGTAAATATAAAGCTTCTAGAAGATTTTCTAGTTTGAATAAACATGCCATCACTCATGTATTTGCCCTATCTTGTGTAGTGTGTAACTGTTTAGTTTTTAGTTATATAATTTGTAATTTGCATCTTGCGATTTGTAATTTGTAACTTATAACTTGCGATTTGTAGCTTGTTATTAGCTATAAATTATATTCGCTTATGTTTATCTATATTCACTTATAAATAGATTCACTTATAAATCGCCTGCCTTAAATCATCTCGCATATTAATAGCAGCGCATGCAGAAGAATGTGCAACAATATCTAGAATGTCATCTAAAGAGATTGAAGATTCGTGCTTTTTATAAGATTCACTGTTTTTCCAAGCGCCAATAATTCCGCGCGAAGAGTTTACTATTGCGCCACTGCCGTCTTTATCAAACATTCCAGCAACATCTTTAGCTGTTCCACCTTGCGCTCCATAACCTGGAACAAGGAAGAAAGTATGCGGCATAAGCTCACGCAACCGCTTGCCTTCTTGCGGATGCGTTGCTCCAACAACCGCTCCAACTCTAGAATATCCGTGATTCCCAATGTTTGATTCGCCCCAATTTTCAATCAAGCTTGCCATATGCTCGTAAACTGGCCTGCCATCTTCAACAACAAGCTCTTGCAACTCTTTGCTAGAAGGATTAGACGTGCGCAAAAGCACAAAAATGCTCTTGTTGCGCGAAATTGCTTCGTTTACAAAAGGCATAACACCATCCGATCCCATATACGGGTTTACAGTAAGCGAATCCTCGTGCCAAACATCCTTTGTGCTAGAGCTTTTTAGAAGATTAAGCAAAGACTCGTCAAAGTCGTAAGAATCATCGCTAAAATACGAATCAAGATTAGCAAATCCTCGCAAATGCGCTGCATATTGAGCTGCCGTAGAGCCAATATCTCCTCGTTTTGCGTCTCCAATAACAACTAAACCTTTAGATTTGGCATAATCGCAAGTCATTGTGTAAGTGTCGATTCCAGCAGAACCAAGCGCCTCATACATTGCAATTTGTGGCTTAACAGCTGGAACAATATCGCAAATCGCATCAATAATTGCTCGATTAAACTCAAAATAAGCAGCACCAAGCAAAGTTGACAAAGCTTCTTCGCTTTCTACTTCTTGCAAAACTTCATTTGCTAAGCCGCTTAAAATTTGCGCAGGCAAAATACCAGGCTTTGGGTCTAATCCAACAACAGTAGGATTTTGCTTGGATGCAATCGCTTCTACTAACTCGTCCATTTTTCTCCCATTTTTACTATTTTTTACGACTTACTCACGCGACTTACTCATATGACTTACACATACGACTTATTAAATACGCGACTACATTCTAGAAAACGCAATTTGCGATCCAATAATAGTTGCCACTGGCCTGCCCTTTAATTGCCAACCGTCAAATGGCGTATTTCTAGCTTTTGAATGGAACAAGCTTGAATCCACACTCCACTTTTCGTTCATATTAATCAACACTAAATCAACGTTTTCTGGGTGCTCTGTGCTACTTAATCGCAATGTACGCCGAAGCGCGCACTTAGAAGACACGTTTAGCAAAGCAGAAACATCCGTAGGCCTGCGGCTCATTAGTTGCATTGGATTAACAGACATTAGCTCAATTAAGTGCTTATCGTCCGTGTATCCTGCATCCACAAGCACTTTTCTACAAACCGCGTACGCGCATTCTAAGCCAATAATGCCATTAGGCGCGCTCGCAAAGTCGCCAGCCTTATCTGCATCTGTATGCGGAGCATGGTCAGTCGCAATCATGTCTATAGTTCCATCTGCGATTGCACCAAGAGTAGCCTGTCTATCTGCTTTAGACCTAAGAGGCGGATTCATTTTTGCGTTAACGCCATACTTAAGCACATCTTCATCGCAAAGAGCAAGATAATGCGGAGCTGTTTCGCAAGTAATAGGCAAACCTTCCTTCTTAGCTTTGCGAATCGCTTCAAAAGCAGCTGCAGTACTCACATGCTGGAAGTGCACATGAACGCCACTAACTCGCGCAGCATCAATGTCTCGCTTAACAATCGCAAGCTCCGTAGAAGCAGGAATTCCACCAACGCCTAAAATCTTAGCAACTGGCCCTTCGTTTACTGAGCCAGAATTATGATGCTCACAATGTTCAAGAAGAGGCAATCCTGTTTCTTTAGCGATTTTTAGAACGTCTTGCAAAATCGAATCTGTAACTGCAGCACCATCGTCACTGATTGCAACTACAGGATGCTTCTTCATTGGAGACGTTTTTTGACTATCTTCGATTCCAGGAACATACTTTTTCCACAAATTAACGTTGCTAGGATCAACGCCACTTCTTCCGCCCGATGCACAAACGCTTAAATCGTAGCGAACTGGCAATTTTACGCCATATATGCAACCGTATCTTTGCAAGTAGTCAATCACATTTTCCACATCAAAAGGAGCATCATTCCAAGGCTCGCCATCAACTGCTGGAATCGTGTTTGGCATAATCAAAACTTGCGTATATCCGCCTGCAGCAGCAGCATTGCCGCCAGTCATCATCGTTTCTTTATCTGTTTGACCAGGATCTCTAAAATGCACGTGTGGGTCTGCAAAACCAGGAGCAACAATCCAATCACTTGCATCAATTTCTCCGCATATTCTGGCATTTGGCTCAATTAAAGCATCTTGCCGCACACCTTCTACGATTAAATCAATGCGCTCGCTAGTATCCCAAACTGCAATATTTTGCAAAGTTAAGGTTCGAGAGTTATTCATATTGCTCCTAGTTTGCTCAAGGTTTTAAGTTATTTAGATTATTTTAGATTACTTTATATTTCAATTGCGTTAATCGCGATTATTTTTACGTTTTGACTGCATTCAATCTGCATTCAATCTACTTATGCTTCTTCATCGCAATACAAGCATCTATACACATTTGCGTCAGAATCATCCTTATAGAACTTTTTAACTAACGACAATTCACTATTTGTTATGCAACGAATATTAGGACATTTAAGATCTTTAGGAGCGTTTTTATCTTCTTTATGAACACGAGGATTAGCCAGCGAAATTCCATTAGCATCGTAAGCTTGCGATTCGTCTTTAGGCACATTCACAAAATCTGTTGGTTCATAGCCCAAAAGCTCATCTCCAAGAACTGAGCTTTCAAGAGCCATTCGCATAAGCATACCGTTTTTAACTTGCTCAAAGTATGCTGCACGAGGGTCTGCGTCAACATCAACCGCAATCTCGTTAATCCTAGGAAGTGGGTGAAGAACAGCCGTATTAGGCTTCGCTTTTTGCAATTTTTCTTCCGTCAAAATGTAAGTATCTCTAAGTCGCAAGTATTGATCCCTGTCTGTAAAACGCTCTTCTTGCACACGAGTCATATAAAGAACGTCTAAACTTCCAATAACTTCCATCAAATCGCGAGTTTCTTCGTAAGAGCACGATTCGGTTGCGTTTATACGATCAATAACGTATTGCGGAGTTTTAAGCTCATCTGGACTAATCAACACAAAATGAACATTTCCAAAGCGGCATAAAGTTTCAATAAGCGAGTGAACTGTGCGACCGTACGTTAAGTCTCCGCAAAGCCCAACTGTTAAATTATTCAGTCTGCCAAATCGTGCAAGAATCGTTGCTAAATCTGCAAGAGTTTGAGTAGGATGCATGTGACCGCCGTCTCCTGCATTAATTACTGGCGTGCTAACAGCTTGCGTTGCTACAAAAGCGGCGCCTTCCTTAGGGTGACGCATTGCTACAACATCTACATAGTTTGACACCACTTTTAACGTGTCGCTAACTGTTTCGCCTTTACTAGCGCTAGAAAGTTGAGCGCCTGCAAAGCCAATCACCTTGCCACCTAAGCGAAGCATTGCTGTTTCAAAGCTTAATCGCGTGCGCGTACTTGGCTCATAAAAAAGAGTGGCCAACACTCTGCCATCGCAAGTGTGGGCCACTTCTTTTCTGTGCGAATCAATGTATCGCGCTTTATCTAAAAGCATTCGTATTTGTGCCGTAGAAATATCGTCTAAAGTAACAACGCTTTTGCCTGCTAACGATTGAGCAATTGCGCAACGAGAAAAAACTTGATTTGAAGAATCATAAAATGCGTTCGTCATAATAGAACCGCTTACCTTTCGCTAGTTGGCAAACGACCGCGATTGTGCGCGACCTACGTAATATTACTGATTAGCTTTGACGAAACCTATACTCGGAGTGGCGAACAACTATAACTTATTATGCAACATTTAATAAGTATTTAATCCAATAAATCTATTTGTTCCAATACAGTTTGTTGATTACATTTACCATAAGTAACCTTCAAAATATAAACTGTATTTTTTTCTAAATCAACTCTGTAATAAATAAGAAAATTCTTTACAACAATACGACGCACACCAAGTGAATTCCACGGCTCATACTTAACTACAGGCGCAAACTGAGGAAAAAGAGATAGTCTTTCAATATTAAATTTAATGATATTAATAATTCTGGCAGAAGTTTTCTTAGAAATATTAGATGCAATATAATCTCTTATATTTTTTAAATCATTTTCTGCATCTTGAGTAACAAGAATATCAAAAGAACTCATTACAAGCCCTTTTCTAACTCAGCAAAAACATCTTTATATGGTCTAGATAAACCAGAAGCTGACTGCTTGTAACTATTCATAAGTTTTGCAGCAAAATCAGTAGAGAATAATTCGTCATTTTCTTCTAAATTTTCACTACTGACTGTTTGCTTTATACGTGAAGAAACATCAGAATAAAAAACTGAAGACTTAGCTCTTTCTTTTACATCAATGCTTATCATTGAATTTTTCATTAAAAATCACCTCCCATCCTGCAATTATAACTTAAAGAACAGAATGCAACAATAAATTCGAAGCTACAAAATATGACTAGATTGCGACTGTAAACTTAGCGACAGTAGAACAGACGAGACATAACTTCGCGGCATTGACGCATAACAGCCATTAAATCGTTTTCAAAAACGCGACCCTGGTTTGGATCGTAGCCAAGATAAGTGGCGATTCCGCCTAAAGAATAAGAGTCTGTTGGAATAACATCCGCACGCTCAAGTGAGCCAGACCACAAGAAGTTCGCATTTCGCACTGCAGAACACATATGCCAGCAGCGCTCCAGCACGTTTGCATCTTCATCTTCAATCAAATGCAATTCTTTAAGCGCTTTCAACGCTTGCATTGTGCCAACCGTGCGCAAAGACTCGTATTTTCCAGCGTATTGCAATTGCAAAAGCTGAACAGTCCACTCAACATCGCTTAAACCGCCGCGCCCAAGCTTCAAATGTCTGTCTCTGCTAACTCCTCTTGGCAAGCGTTCTGCTTCCATACGCGCTTTAAGCTTACGAATTTCCGCTAATTGGGATTCGCTAAGAGGCTCCAATGAATAGCGCAAGTCGTTTACTACTCCACTTAGCAAGGCATCCGCCAACTCTTTAGAACCTGCAGCAAAGCGCGCGCGCAAAAGTGCCTGATTTTCCCACGTACTTGCCCACTTTTGGTAGTAGTGCTCGCACGATTCTAGTGAGCGCACAAGCGGCCCATCTTTACCTTCTGGTCGCAAATCTAAATCAACCATGATTTTTGGCTCTAAAGTAAGAGTACCTTGCAAAATATTTCGCAATATGTCTACAGTAGTTTGCGCAAAACGGTGAGCAAGATTAGCTCCAGAATCATCGCCAGAATCGCAACCGCAAATATCTTGTGTAGGCTTATAAACAACCATCATATCTGCATCAGAGCAGAAGTTAACTTCCCTACCGCCATAACGTCCGAGGGCAATAATTGAAATCGAAGCTTTGCTCTCATCTAGGCACATTTTGCGAGACGCATCTTTCATAGCCCATTGCAAAGCAGCATCAAGAACAGCGTCAAATACGTCACTCATTGCTTGCATCGAAGTATCATCGTCAATAATCCCACACATCCAAGCAAGAGCTACTCGCTCAATTTCTTGCCGTCTTAAAGCGCGCAAAGATTGAGCAAAATCCGCAATACTGCTTGAATATCTTGCAACCATTGCTCGCGTTTGCATATCTAAGCTTTCTCTGCCTCTTGGCGCAAGCGTCGAGTCGTCTCCAAGCCAAGTTATCGACTGTATGGACTTCATCATTGCATCGCCTAAATAGCGCGAATCAGACAAAACGTGGCAAAGCCGTTGAGCTGCGCTAGGAGAGTCACGCAAAAATCCAAGATACGTGTTTTTCCCACCGAAGAGCTCGGAAAGTCGCCTAAAAGCAAGCAAACCCATGTCGGGATTTTGACCTTCTCCAAGCCATTTCAACACTGCAGGAAGCAAAATTCTGTGAATTTTAGCAGCACGCGAAAGTCCCTCAGTAAGAGCTTCAACATGCATTTGTGCAGCTTTTGCATCTGCAAATCCGATTGACGCAAAGCGAGCGCGAGCAGCCTCTGCAGACAACACAATAGGATCCGCATCCGTTTGCGCATTAATCGGAAGCATTGGGCGGTAATAAATATCTTTATGCAAGTGTCTAATTTCTCGTCGCGCTTTGTCGAATCGCGCAACAAGCTCTTCTGGCTTAAGTCTAACAGCTCTAGCAAGACGCCTAATTTGCTCGTTACTGTTAAGATCTTCTACACTAATGCTTCTTGCGCGATCTAACCCACCATTTCCTTGCGCACCTAAATCTGGGAATAAATGCGTACGTTGCATATTCCACATTTGCTGGCGATGCTCGAGCACGCGCTCAAAACGGTAGTGTTCTGCCAAAATCGCAGCTTGCGATCTAGAAACATAACCTCCAGCAGATAATGCGTTAAGCGCGCCTAGTGTATCTCTAACTCGCAAAGACGTGTCTTCGCTTCCGTGCACAAGTTGCAACATTTGCACAGTAAACTCAACATCGCGCAATCCTCCGCGACCAAGCTTCATGTCTAAATCTCTATGAGACGCAGGAATCAAAGACTCCACTCGCTGTCTCATATGTTGGCAATCTGCAACAAAGTGTTCACGACCAGACGCTTTCCAAACAAGCGAATCTGCCATTTGTCTATAATCTTTACCAAGTTGCACATCTCCTGCAGCTGGCCTCGACTTTAGTAATGCTTGAAACTCCCAACTACTTGCCCACTTTTCGTAGTATTCTCTATGCGATTCCAAACGCCTAACAAGCGGACCATCTTTGCCTTCTGGCCTTAGAGCAGTATCAATTTGCCACAATGGCGGCTCAGCGCAACCCATTACAACCGACTGACATACTTTTTGCAAAACAAGCGCAATAGAAGAGCCAACTCGCAAAGCTTCATCTTGTTTAACGCCATTAGTTGGCTCCACTACATATATTAAGTCAATGTCGGAAACGTAGTTTATTTCTCGCGCTCCCAATTTTCCCATTGCGATTATTGCAAACTTGCAACAACAAGATCCAGAAACTTGCCCGCGTGCAATCGCAAGAGCCGCCTCTAAAGCAGCATCCGCAGCATCCGAAAGTTTACAGCTTATATCTGGCTGCAATTCTACAGGATCTGCGCTTGCCAAATCGTATGCCATAATCGCAGCAATATGCTGGCGATATCTCGCTCTAAGCGCACAAACAGCTTGTGCAAAACCCATGGAGCTTATTGGAACAGTGCACGAATCGCAATTCTTGTCATCATCTTTTTCTTCATTTACTACTGTTGCACTGTACGATTGAACAGCTTCTAGTAAATCCGAAACACGCTCTTCTAAAGTCATATGTAGCAAATGATTTGGGTCATTTGCGGCAGCGCTTATTAAGTCTTCGCGTGTTCGCATTAGCATTGCAAACGCTTTAGATGCTCCAAGAACTTGCATTAAAGACGAAAGCGGACTTGTTATTAGTGAATTATTCGAGTTTTGAGCAATATTTTCAACAACTTTTTGACGCGATTTATACATGTCGTTAAATGATAAAATTGCGTAATCTGGATCTTCTACTCTATTTATGCTTTCTAAGATTTTGAGCACATTAATTGAATTATTCTCACAATTTTTGCAAATATCTTCTATAGTTTTACGAGCAGATTCTGGGCGCGCAAACCCTGCTTTAACTAGACTTCTATACGATAAGTTGCTTTCTTGAGCAAAACCTAAGTTGCTTTTTGAACCATTTTGCAAATTAGCTTTTGATTCCACGTTCAAAATCGTGCTAAAGCCATTGCTTAGATCTCCAGCATTACTTGTTTGATTGCTCATAACGCCACTGTACATTGTGGTGTCGTACAACAATATTTTGCACGGCACCACAAGTACGATTTGCGCAATCTACACGATTTTAGTAAAAAGTGGCTTAACGTTTGACCAAATGCTTCTAGTAACGCCAGGACGATTCATTGTGTACAAGTGTATTCCGTCTACACCTTCCGCAACTAAATCGTTAATCTGTTGAGACGCAAATATGCTTCCAGCGTCTTGCAAAACTTCTGGGTTACTTCCCCATCGCTCAATCATTGCTAAAACTGGCTCACTCATTTTAGAAGAGCACATTTTTGTCATTCGCTTAACTTGATTTGCGTTTACAACTGGCATAACTCCAGCTTCAATAGGAACGTTAATGCCAGCTTTTCTAGCTAAATCCCTAAAATGCAAAAAGTCATCGTTATTGTAAAAAAGTTGCGAAATCAAGTAAGTTACTCCAGCATCCACTTTTCGCTTTAGATTATCGATGTCTTCTTGCAAAGTAGCAGCTTCTGGATGTTTTTCTGGGTAGCATGCACCCAAAATAGGCAAATCTGGTCGCTTTGAGCGAATATACGACACTAAATCGCTTGCGTGATTAAACACTCCAGCAGCATTCTGACTTTCAATAACGTCTCCGCGCAAAGCTAAAACACCACTAACGCCTGCCTTATCAAACATGTCTAAAGCTTCGTCAACATCGTCATAATCCAAGTATCTTGCTGTTAAGTGAGCAACAGTTTTAATACCATACTCCGATCGAATAGTGTTTGCGATCCTAGCAGTAGCAGTTCGATCCGAAGATTTTCCTGTTCCGTAAGTTACAGATATAAAATCTGGATCTAAACCCCTTAAGCCGTCTAAAGTGTCGTAAATCGTGCCTATTGGAGATGTTCTTTTAGGCGGAAACACCTCTAAAGAAAACTTTGGTTTGTACGTCATTTTAGACCGCCACCCAATTCGCTTCTAACTTTTTTAGCTGCAGAAACAAGATTTTGCAAGCTAACCCACGTTTCTGCATTGCCTCGAGTTTTTAAGCCACAATCTGGATTAATCCAAAGTTTGTTAGCTGGCATTTTGTGCAAAATCTCGTGAATCCTGTTAACAATTTCTTCTTCGCCAGGAACGCGAGGAGAGTGAATGTCGTAAACTCCAGGGCCCGCTTCTGTTTCAAAGTTCGCGTTATGAATAGCGTCCAAAACAACTAGATCTCCGCGCGAAGCTTCAAACGAAATAACGTCCGCGTCCATTGCATCAATGTCTCGAATAATGTCGTTAAACTCCGAGTAGCACATATGCGTGTGGATTTGCGTAGTAGCATCTACAGCAGAGTGCACAAGACGGAAAGATGCAATTGCCCAATCCAAATACTTCTTATGCCAATCAGAACGCCTAAGCGGAAGCTTTTCACGCAAAGCTGCCTCATCGATTTGAATTACGCGAATTCCAGCACGCTCCAAGTCCAAAACTTCATCTCGAATAGCAAGAGCAAGCTGCTGCGTTTGTTCTTCGTGCGTAATATCTTCTCGAGGCCAAGACCAGTTAAGAATCGTAACAGGCCCCGTTAGCATGCCTTTCATAACACGATTTGTGCGGCTTTGAGCATACGCACTCCACTCTACTGTGATTGGCTGCGCTCTAGAAACATCGCTCCAAACGATTGGAGGCTTTACGCATCGAGTTCCATAAGACTGCACCCAAGCGTTTTTTGTAAACTTAAATCCGTGCAAATGCTGGCCAAAGTATTCAACCATGTCGTTTCGCTCAAATTCGCCATGCACAAGAACGTCTAAGCCAATGCGCTCCTGATGTTCTATGCACTCGTCTATTTGCTTGGCAATAAAAGCGTTATATTCTTCTTTGCTGATTTCGCCTTTTCTAAAAAGCGCTCGAATTGACCTTATTTCTTTTGTTTGAGGGAAGGATCCGATAGTTGTTGTAGGTAAATCAGGCAATCCTAATGCTTCTTTTTGTAATTTTTGACGCTCCGCGCGAGATGGCTTTCGCTCAAAATCTTCTGTCTTAAGGCTTGCGATTCGCGATTTAACGTTTTCGTCTACCTTTACTCTAGACCCGTCAAATAATGCCTGATTTTGTGCTAATTCCTCGCTATTTTTAAGCTCATCATCATTCAAAACGCAAAGCTTAGCGATTTCGCTTACTTCCTTCAACTTTTCTACAGCAAACGCAAAATGCTTTAATACATCTTCGCCAAGCTCTTCTCCATCCGTACTAAATGGAACATGCAAAAGCGAGCATGCAGTAGAAACAGTTATGCGATTAGTAACATTTTTTTGCAAAGCGTCTAGCAAGCCAAGACTTTGTGCGTAGTCATTTTTCCAAATGTTTCTGCCGTTTACAACTCCTGCAAAAATAGTTGTTTTCTCGTTTACTCCATATTTTTGCAAAGCTTCAAGGTTTTCTTCTTTGCCTTCTACAAAATCTAAGCCAATCGCATCGAACGCTAAATCGTTTAGTGTTTTGTATGAGTCTAAAATATTGCCAAAATACGTGTTAAGCAAAATCTTAACGTTTTCAGCATTCTCTGTGCTTTCAAGTCTGCTTTGAAGAATCGGCTCATATAAATCGCTAAAAATCCTTAAATCGCCATCTTCTTTATCTAAGCACAAGTATGGTTCGTCAAATTGCAACCATTTTGCTCCAAGACTTGCAAATCGTTTTACAATATCGCAATATGCGTTTGCTAATGCTTCAATCGTTTCTTTGTTTGCTTCTAATTCTTGAGCTTGAGGATTGCGAGCAAGCTTTAAGAATGTGTATGGGCCAATCAGCACTGGCTTTGTTTCAATTCCTAGCGCTTTTGCTTCATTAAACTCGTCGAATGGTTTTGTTCCATCTAAATGCAAATTTTGCGGATTTTCTACTTCTGGAACAATGTAGTGGTAATTAGTTGTAAACCACTTCTTCATTGGAAGAGCTGTTACATCCCCTCTATCCCCTTGATATCCGCGCGCGATGGCAAAAAGCGTATCTTCTGCATTTTCAAACTCTAGATTCTTGTACCGTTCTGGCACTGCACCAAGCAGGATTGCTGTGTCTAGCATTTGATCATAGTAGCTAAAATCGTTGCTTGGTATAAGTTCTATTCCAGATTCTGCTTGAATTTTCCAATGCTTTTTGCGCAAATCTTTTGCAACTTGTCTTACTTCTTCTAGAGTTGCGTCTTTTTTCCAATAGCGTTCAATAATTTTTTTAAGCTCGCGATTTGCGCCGATTCGCGGGAATCCCTGTACGGATGTAAGAACAGTATGCATATATCCTCCAAATAATTAACAACCTGATTCAGCCTAGCAAACATTTGGCTTAATGAGGTCATTACCTATTTTGGGGTGTCGTTATAAGCTAAACTTATATGCAGATTTATGCATATGATTTATGCAGATTTATACAAATGATTCGCGTATATTTATGCAAATTTTATAAGGATTTTATGCAAATTTATGCGTATTTTACTACTCAAAATCCTTTGGACTTATAACACCCAATGCTTTTGCTCCGCGAAGTCCGCACGTTGCAAAAGGAGAGTCGGAAACTAGCACAACAATCGAAGCGTTAGAAAGCCCAAGTCTCATTGTTCCTAAAACGTCTGGGTCGGAATCTGGGGAAGAAAGCCATTGCGCAGCCATCGACATTGTTGGCTCATGGCCTATAATCATTGTTATTTTAGATTCACTCCTAATCTCACAAAGCTCATCCATTACAGATTGCATTCCGCCATCATATAAGCTTTTTCTTGATGCAACTATTGGCGAATCTCCAAACTTTTTAAGCATTTTATGCATTGTTTGCTCTGTGCGATTTGCACTTGAACAAACAATATAATCTGGAACAAGCTTTAAAGATTTCAATCCTTTTGCCATGATTTTTGCTTGTTTTATGCCTTTATCGCTAAGGTCTCTTCCCCAATCATCTCCCATTGTTGGCGGCACCGCTTTTGCGTGGCGCATTAGTAGCAGCACATATTTTGCATGCTTTACTTTTTTAACGATTTTTTTAATTGACGCCGCCATTTTAATCTCCTCAGTCTTCAGTTAAGCCTTATTAGGCTTTGGATTTGAGTTAGGCAATTGTGCGATTTGCAAATCTAAATCTCTAAGGACTTTTCTAAGTTTTCTATCAGATATATCTCTAAGAGACAAGTCTTCTAGCTGTTCTGCGCGCTCTTCGGTAGTTAAATCATCAATATCGCTAACAGTATCTTTTGTAGCACGCTCGCGCTTTTTTAGTGCATTAAATCCTTGAGCCATTGCGCGCGAAATAACCAAAAAACCAGTATGACCTATCATTGCGTGATCTGGTCTAACTGCTAAATCTTGAGCTTTCCAAGTTCTTTCTAACGTTTCTTGAATCTCTGGCTCTGTCCAAACTCCCGAAGCTCGCAAACTTTGTGCCATTCTAGACATTTGCGTTGTTGTTGTTACGTACGCAACTAATACGCCACCTGGAGCAATAACCCTATAAGCTTGTTCAAGCCTATTCCAAGGGTCAAGCATATCTAGCATAATGCGATCAAAATAGCCTTCTGGAAGAGACTTTGCTACTGTGTCAAAATCTCCAGTTAAAAGATTCCACCATTTTGGTTTTTCGCCATAATAAATCGTTGCATTTAGTTGCGCTATTCTAGCAAAATCAGGCCTAAGCTCTATTGTTGTAAGCTCGCCACTTTGACCAACAGCGTCTAAAAGACTTAAGCTCATTGCACCAGAGCCTGCTCCCGACTCTAAAACGCGCATTCCAGAGCGAATATCTCCTAAAGAAATCACTTGTGCAATATCTTTTGGATACATTATTTGAGCACCTCTTGGCATAGATAAAACGTAATCTGCTAATCGCGGACGCATAACTACATAATCCCATCCGCCTATTGCGCGCGCCGCCATCCAAGGCTTGTTTGATTCTTTAGATGCGTCAAGTTGCTTATTACTGCGCTCAAAATCACGTTTTGTGCTAACTGTTGTTACTACAACGCCTTGAGTTTTGCCAATAACATCGTCGTGCAAAATAATGCCATGCTCGGTTTGTGTAACTCCGCCTTTAACAAGCTGTGCTGTGATTCGCTTGCCTTTTCTATCGGTGAATTGGATTTTTTCACCAACTTGCAAAACTCCTCTACGCGCATAGCTTTCGTACACAAAACACCTCGCTTATTTTTAGAACGACTTTTACTATTATAAGCTAACGGTTGTAAGTGGCATTGCTGAATCGATTGCAAAATCTGGAGCAGATGGACGAACGCCTGCTTCTACCAAATTCACGCCAAGCATTGCCACCATTGCTCCGTTATCTGTGCAAAGCTTAAGCTGCGGCAAGCGAACTTCGATTCCGTGCTCTTTGCCTTGCTCTAAAAGATGCTCTCTAAGTTGCGAGTTTGCAGAGAATCCGCCACCAATCAGCAAAGTTTTAGAACCGTATTGCTCGCAGCCCATCATAGCTTTGCGAGAAAGAACATCTGCAACAGAGTTTGCTAAAGACGCACAAACGTCGTCAACTGGTATTTCTAAGCCTTGTGCTTGGCGAGCTTCCACCCAACGCGCAACAGCAGTTTTGACACCCGAAAAACTAAAGTCGTAAGGATGCTCTTTGCCAGAACGACCTTGCGTAAGTCCTTGCGGAACCTTCAACGTATTTGGATTTCCAAGGCGCCCGTGCCTATCAATATGCGGACCTCCTGGATAAGGGAATCCAAGCAATCTAGCTACTTTATCAAAGCACTCGCCAGCTGCATCATCTAATGTTGTTCCAACAACGTCTATGCTGCGCGCAATATCGTTCACGTGAAGAAGTGAAGTGTGTCCGCCAGAAACAATTAAAGCAAGAACGTCTTTAGGCACGTCTCCGAATTGCAATTGCGTTACTGCAATGTGTCCAATAACGTGGTTTATTCCATAAATCGGCTTTTTTGCAGCACTGGCTAGTGCTTTAGCGCCAGAAACACCAACAGCTAAGCATCCTGCTAATCCCGGTCCTGCGCTTACTGCTATAGCATCAATATCGCTTAAATCCATATTTGCATCTGCTAATGCTTTTGATACAACTGGCACAAATGCTTCTGCATGCGCGCGCGATGCGATTTCTGGTATAACACCGCCGTAGCGCGCATGTTCTTGCATTGAGGATGCTACAACGTTAGAAACTAATGTTCTTCCTTTAACGATTGCGGCTGCTGTTTCGTCGCAAGTTGATTCAATGCCTAAAACTATTGGCTCGCTTGTTTTATTCATTGTTTCACTCATTGTTTTCCTCACTTTTAGCACTGTTATAAGCTTCGCTAGATTCTTCTAAGTTTTTTGAGTTTTCTAAATTTTCTAAGTCGTCTAAGTTGTTTAAGCCTTCCATTTGCGCACACATTGTATATGCGTCTATTCCTTCTGGCATATAGTATCTTTTTCGTAATCCCATTTTTGTAAAACCGAATTTTTCATACAGTTTTAACGCTGGATTGTTATTTACTTTAACTTCTAAAAGCATTCGTTTTGCGCCGATTGATTTTGCATTTTCGATCATAGTTTTTAGAAGATTGCTTGCGATTCCTCGCTTTTGATACTCTTTTGCAACACCTATTGTCATTATTTGAGCGTCGTCACCATCAAACCAAAATCCTGCATACCCAGCTACCGTATTTGTGTTTAGATCAACATCTGCATAATACGCGCGCATCGGTGCTTGTAACTCTTGCAAAATCATGTTCTTGTTCCAGCATCCTGGTCCAAACAAGTCTGCTTCGATTTTTGCAATTTGAGAAACTATTGCTTCATATTTTGCACAATCAATTTTCTCTATAGCTCTGCTTTTACTATTTGATACACAAGCTGGATATTTTGAGCGAGTTATGTATACAATCATATGCGTACTTCGCTTGAATCCTATTTTTCCGCTACTTCTGCCACTTTTGTAGCAGCGCCAGACCCTAAAACATGCTTCAACGGGTTTGGAACAGATACGTCTGGTCTTCTTAAATAAAGCGGTTCAATAACGTCTTTTTGACTTGCGCACAGCTTAAATATCTCTAATCCTTTTACGCCTAAATCAAGAGCGCTCACTTCGGTAATTAAGCATATATTCTCGATTTTCTTCCAATCTTCAGCGTATTTTTTAGCACCATGACCTGCAACGCAAACGCAATAATCGCAAATATTATTTGATTCAAAATATTGATTTACTCTATCAACAATATTTGCAGGATAATCAATATCCATTTCTATTACTTCGCAACCACTATCGTCGTATAAACTCATATAAACTTGGCGTCTTCTAGCGTCATTTAGCGAAAGAACATACGTGTGTTTAGCTACGCAAGATTCATTATTTTCGACTATTTCGCTATTAGAGATAACGCCATTTTTAAGCGATTCTTCAAAAGCTCCAGAACGAATCATTAAACTTTGTGGAAGCAAGCTGTCGCATCCTAGAATCTTTGCGTTATTCGCAAAAGCAATCGCCTTAGCAGCAACTAGTCCAGCTCGTAAACCAGTAAAAGGAGCAGGGCCTACTCCAACTACAATCTCATCTATTTGATTAAGCTCTAGTCCAGCATTTTTTACAGCAGAATCAATGTTTACTTGCAATCTTTCAACATGAGTGCGAGAATCCGTTTCTATTATCGGATTATGCCCCACAACTCCAACTGTTGAACCGTACGACGTGTCTATAATCAGCGTATTGCTCATTTTCATTCCTTAAATTGACTAACCAATTTAGCTTACTCTTAATCAAGAATTTTTAAGCGATCACACCAGTCTCCCCCAACTGGAACAAGCGTTACAACGCGATTTCCTTCGCTCGTAAACTCATTTGATTCGCTTTTATCAATCGGCCTATCAATATGAACTTCAAGACGAACATTTGCAAGAACGCCTGCCATTTGCTCTCCCCATTCCATAAGCACAACAGTTCCATCTCCTGGCTCTTCCAAAGCTTCGTCTAATCCAAGTGATTCAAGCTCATCTAAAAGCCTAGAAACAGTGTCTTGCCCTGGAGCGTAATCTTTTCCACCAAGCCTGTACGCGTCTACATGAATAAGATTTGCCACTTTTCCGTTAGAAAACGTGCCTTTAAGCTCTCTAGCAATAGTAAAAGTTGGGGAAACTATTGGCTCTTTTATTGCTAAGCCTTTACCAAATCCTTTAGCAAACGTTGTCTTTCCAGCACCAAGAGGGCCAGAAAGCAAAATAACGTCTGTTTCATGCACTATTTTTGCGATTGATTCTCCAAGATCTTGCATACACGAATCACTTGGAATCACAAGCTTTTTAATATTATGATTTTCCAAAATCGCACACTTTCGACTTAATTTAATTTAACGACCACGCAAAGCAATCATGCTAATGCATTTTTCTAAAGCGTAATCAGCATCGCTTGTTCCGCCTTTGCATTGCTCATCGGCCCATGCTAAACACATAAAACACTTACGAATCCCATTCTCACTCCACCCACCTAAATCTCTCATAGCCATTTTTAACGCCCACGGGTTCACTTTTGCTTGAGCATTAGAAATTTCTCCGTTTTTAACTGCTATAGCTTTTGCGATTATGCGCATTTTTACAGCCAAAGCTCCAATCAACGCTATAGGGTCAACGCCTTGCAAAACCGCTCTTCTTGCAGCAAGAATAGCTTGACCCGCGTTTCCTTGTGCAGCTTTATCTGCCACAAAAAATCCAGTTACTTGCGGATCCGATATTAAGTATTGGTCAACTATTTTTAGCGTTATTGGGTTATCTTCAAAATCAAAACAAAGCTGAGAACAAAGAGCTGCCAACTGGTCAGTTTTCCCGCCTAAAACCTCTACAATGCGCGCAGCGGCTGCAGGCTCCACTGTGCGATTTTGTCTTTCAAAAAGACTTAGCATAAAATTCAATCTTGCATCATCTTTTTTAAGATCTGGAACAGTTATTTTATTTGCTCCAGCTTTTTCTAGCTTTGTAACTATTGACTTTCCTTTAACGCCACCTTCGTGTCGTGCAATAACCCAGCAATCGTTTTCATTAGATTTTACATTAGATTTAGATTTACTAGCGCAAAACTCTATTATCGCTTCAACTAAATCTTCATTAGCTTGCTCAAGATTATTAATAACAACAATTGTTCCACTAGAAAAAAGTGATGGACCTGTGGCAGTTACAAAAGCATATTTATCGGCATTCAAAGCGTCTAAATTTACAACATCTGCATCTGGGTATGAGCCTAATATGCGCGTTTTTAAGTCGCGAGCGTTCAAATCATTCAAATACGCATCCCCACCAACTACAATCGTAAGTGGCGCAAAGTTCTTTAACGTTTGCATACGTACCCCTTAATGCTAATGTTTTGCAACTTAATGCTAATGTCTTGCAAGTTAGCTAATCAAATCTACCATTAATTCGATTATTTTTAGCTATTTAACACATCTAATAATTGTACAAACTATACAAAACTTAAGATGATTGACTATAAATTGACTATAAAAATTGCTCAAAATCATCACTTGCACAAAAATCATTCAAAAAGTTCAACCGAATCATCTACAAGATGCTTAAAGCGATTTGACTTTGCTTGAGCGTAAATCTTAAACGAATTATAAAATTCTTTATTTTTAAGATACTTATTAATAAAAAATGCACACAAAAATACGCTAAATTCAACCGACCACGCAAGCCACGCACCTAATGGCCCTGAAACCCATGGAATAACTCCGATTTGTAAATCTCCAAGATTCCAAGCACAATTTGCCATAATGTTTGTTCCAATAGAAGAAATATTAGCGAAAAATAGCGCAATCGAGTAATTCCAGCACGCGCAAACAAGTGACAAAAGCCCAAAAATCGTTGCAAAATCAACAAAAGGAGCAACAAGTAAGTTCGCTATAATAGATATAAAAGAAACTTGAGGTTGCATTAATATTTGCACAGGAAGTGTAAAACATTGAGCACACAATGTAATACTTAATGCGCTTGCAATACTAGACGGCATATATCTTAAAAAGATTCTTCTTAAAGGCATTCCACAAACAATTATTCCAAAAGTTGCACACGCAGAAAGCGCAAACGCATAATCCCACGCAAACTTAGGGCAAACAAATAAAACACCTATAACAGTTAAGCTTAATGCGCTAGCCGATTGATACGCTCTAGAAAGTAAAAATGCGATTGAACAAATAATGCCCATTATAAGTGCGCGTAAAACCGAAGCAGATGGGTAAACAATAAGTGCTAAAGAAACATTTCCCAGTATTTCCAGAAACGCACACACCCATTTTGGAGCAAGAAAATATAAGCAAACTTTACGAATCATTGCTGCAACAAGCAAAAAGTGGCCTCCAGAAACTGCCATTAAATGCATTATTCCCGAAATCTTAAATCTTTGCTTCATTGTATTCGCATAAGAGCTGTCAATTTGACTACTTTTGTCTTCATCGTCATTGCTTAAATGCTCTTGACCTAAAAGCCCTACAGTAAGGCCAGGAACAAGCATTTGACCCTGCTCACTCAAATTGCCTGTAACTTTGTAAAATTCTTTATAAAGATTGTTTAGAGCACTTGTTAAAAACCCAGATTTTTCAATCACTTTTAAGGAATTGACTTGATTTTTGCTCGATTTATCTTCATTGCTAAACTTAGATTTATCTTTTTTACTAGCTTTAGGAATTTGAATTTCTACATTATTTGCTCCAAATTTTGAGATACCAATCTTTGCAAAACTGCTAATCGTATAGCCATAATTAATTGCTTTACAATCTGGATTAAAAGCGTAGAGTTTTGCGCTTGCAAAACTCACATGTTTTTGCACAACATGATTTTTATCTTCTGTTTCAACACTTTTAACACTTACATTAGCTACACAATCTCCTCTAAAAGAAGGAGATGTTCTTAAGGGAGACGTTATTTTCATAACCACTTTAGCGCTTTTAGAATCGAGCCTTTTATTACCATCATAGCTTTGAGCGCTTCTAGCACTTTCGCTTTTAATAACAGAAAAAACAGGATCTAGCTCTTCTAAGCATTGCGTAATAGAACAAATCATAAATGAAGCTAAAAATGCGCACATAATCGCATAAAAAGTTTGCTTGTATTTGATTATTCCTAAGCGTCTCAAAAATTTAGATTTAAGCACACCATTAAAAAATGATTCATTAGAGAATGAAACATAAAAGCACAGAATAGCAAACGCAAAAGTGGCAAATATTGTATACGCTAAAACTTGATTACTTTTGCATATAAATCTTGCATACAAGCATCCAAACCACATTGCAAAAGCAATTGGAACAAGTCTAAAATCCTTGTTTCCATTTTCAAAATTCCAATAAAATTCTTCCATTTTACGCCTTAAACAACAAAGTTATAAAATAAACCTATAGATAAGCGATTCTTAACCAACACAAATCATCGATTTAATCTTTGCAAAAGTTTTGGGACCAATCCCGTTGACTTGCATCAAATCTTCAACACGATTAAAAACGCGAACTTTTTTACGCATGTCTAATATTCTTTGAGCCATTTTTGGCCCTATGCCTTTTATTGCTTGTAATTCTTCCGATCCAGCACTATTTATATTTATGCATTCACTTTTATTTTGAATATTTTTGCTTCTATTTTGACTATATTCACTCTTATTTTTTTCAATCAAATCTTGATTTTTGCTAACACTTTCAACGCTTTCTTCATCTTTTTTTAACTCACTTTTATGATTAGCGTTCACTTTTGATTCGCTTTTTGATTCGCCTTTTGATTCATCCTTGCCATCATCTTTAGCATCATCTTTAGCATCATCTTTAGCATCATCTTTAGCATCATCTTTAGCATCTGACTTATTGTAAAAATCAACTTGCTTATTAGAATGATCTTTTGATTTTGCGCTAGCGTTATATGCATAAACCTTGCTATACGTTGCATATTGACTCATTAACATTGTTAAACTACAAGATAAGCAAACAACTAAAATCAGCATTATTGCTAAAACATGAGCAGGCTTTATAGCCAATCTAACATGATTCTTCACTCTTGCTTCGTTGCGCTTATTAAAATCATCAACTTTTAATGAAGAACTATTAGCATTAGTAGCAAGGTCTTTCAAAGCGAGCGCACGTTCTTTAGTTTCGCTATCTAAAACACAAGTTTTATAGTCTAAAATATTCAAATCATCTTTTGTATGCTGTAAATCTTTAGCTTCTCTATAAGAATCACTAATATCGCTGATTTCTTCACTAACATAATTGTTCAAGCCACTAATCGCATCAAGCCTTTCCAAAACATTACGACTCGTTTTATGCACCTTTAACCACCTCCTTTTGTTATTTAATAATCATTCATAAAAAAAAGATGCTTACCTCCACTATTAAATGAAGATAAGCATCTTTCAAGTAAAATTAACCAATGTGGTTAAAGGCTATTTTGCCTAGAAAACATTGAGTTTTCAGCTTTCGTCTGGCACAATAGACACAATCTTTGGAGCCTTCACAATTACCTTGCGCGGAGCTTTACCGCCCAAGCGATCAGCAACAGCTTCCAACGCAAGCTTTTCAAGCTCGCTAGCATCAATATTCGGGTCAACTTCAAGCTTTGCGCGAACTTTGCCCTTGATTTGCACAACAGCTGTAACAGTATCTGCACCAACATAGCGAGAATCTGCAACAGGCCAATTTGCGTGAGCAATCGACTTAGTATGCCCAAGCTTGCTCCACATTTCTTCGCAAATATGCGGCGCAATTGGAGAAAGCATAAGAACAAGCGGCTCAACTGCTGCGCGAGGCACTCTAGGCAAAGACGTTAAGTGGTTATTTAACACAATCAGCTTAGCGATTGCAGTGTTTGGACGCATTGCTTCCATTTCTACAGTCACTTCGGCAATCGTGTTGTTAAGAAGCTTAAGCGTCTTTTCGTCGAGCGCATCTTCTGTTACTACGCAAGCGCCTGTTTCTTCGTTAACAACGTTACGCCACAAGCGCTGCAAGAATCGCATGCCTCCAACAACGTTACGCGTATTCCATGGTCGAGATTCAGAAAGTGGACCCATACTCATTTCGTACAAACGGAACGTATCTGCACCGTAGTTTTCGTACATGTAGTCTGGAGTCACAATATTCTTTAGGCTCTTGCCCATTTTGCCAAATTCGCGATTCACGCTCTTGCCGTGCCACGTAAATGTTGGCTCGCCGGAGCCATTTGGAGCACCTTCCTCAACCTCATCAGCCGGAACGTACTGTCCACGCTCGTCCGTGTACGCATAAGCTTGAATCATGCCCTGGTTAAATAGGCGATGGAACGGCTCAGCAGAATCCACGTAGCCCAAGTCATAAAGCGCTTTATGCCAGAATCGCGAGTAAAGCAAGTGCAAAACTGCATGCTCTACGCCACCAACATAAAGGTCAACGCCGCCAGAAACATGTTCTTTACCAGGACGATTCGTACCCATCCAATAGTCGTATTCGTCGCTGTCAACCATATGCTCAGCGTCGTTTGGATCCAAATAACGCATGTAATACCAGCATGAACCAGCCCAATTTGGCATAGTGTTGGTGTCTCGATAGTAGGTTTTTACACTGTCACCAAGATCAAGCTGAACTTTAACCCAATCATCATTTCGACTCAACGGCGCTTCTGGCTCCGAGTTTGCATCGTCTGGAGCATAAGTCTTTGGCTGATAGTCTGGAACGTCTGGCAAAGCAATCGGAAGCTCGCTATCTGGAACTAAATGAGCAACACCATCCTCGTCGTAAACAATTGGGAAAGGCTCACCCCAGTAGCGCTGCCTAGAGAACAGCCAGTCGCGAAGTCTGTAAGAAACCTTGCCAACTCCTACGCCTGCTGCTTCAAGCCAAGTCGTAACTTTTTTAATAGCTTCATCTACGCGCAAACCGTTAATAGACAAAGCGTCACCAAGTTTATAAGTATGCTCAACAGAAGAGTTAATAACAATTCCATCGTGAGAAACAAACGGAGCTTTGCCATCATAATCTTCTAACTTTTCGCCAGAATCAGGCAAAGGCTTAACAGTGTAAATCACAGGCAAGCCGAAAGCTTTTGCAAAATCATAATCGCGCTGATCACCGCCTGGAACTGCCATAATTGCGCCCGTTCCGTAGCCCATAAGCACATAATCTGCAACAAACAGTGGAAGTTTTGCACCAGTTACAGGATTAATTGCATAAAGACCAGTAAACAAGCCTGTTTTTGCTCCAGCATCTTCCGTGCGATCTTTAGCAGTCTTTGCACGAGCTTGAGCTTGGTACTCTGCCAATCCTTCTTCAAGATTTGCGTAGCCACCCTTCCAACTTTCTGGAACGTTTGCACTCCAGGCTTCTGGAATATGCTCAAGAATCGGATGATCTACAGAAACAACAGCAAAAGTTGTACCAAAAAGCGTGTCTGGACGAGTTGTGTACACTTCCAAATCGCGCGTTTCACCATCTGCACAAGGCACATCAAAGTGAACGGAAGCACCGTGAGATTCGCCAATCCAGTTTCGCTGCATAAGCTTAACTTTTTCTGGCCAATCAATCGTATTCAAATCTTCAACCAGGCGATGAGCGTAAGCCGTAATTCGCATTGACCACTGACGAAGATTGCGCTGGAATACTGGGAAGTTTCCGCGCTCAGATTTTCCTTCTGCAGTAACTTCCTCGTTTGCAAGCACAGTTCCCAATCCTGGGCACCAATTTACAGGAGACTTAGAAATATAAGCAATACGGAAGTCATTCAAAACGTCTGCTTGCTCTACTTTGCTAAGTTCTTCCCACTTTTTGCCTGCAAAACCAGGAATTTCGCGCTTTGCGCTCTTAAACTCATCAACAAGCTCACAAATTGGTCGAGCGGAACCCTTTCCTCCATCTTTGCGCACAAAATCAGGGTTATACCAAGCGTCGTAAAGCTTCGAGAAAATCCATTGTGTCCAACGAACGTAGTTTGTATCAATCGTTGCAAAAGACCTACGATCATCAAAGCTTAATCCCATGCGATGCAACTGCCTGCGCATATTTGCAATATTTGCCTCGGTAGTAATGCGAGGATGCTGACCAGTTTGCACAGCGTACTGTTCTGCAGGAAGTCCAAAAGCGTCGTAGCCCATAGCATGCAAAACGTTCTCGCCTTTCATGCGGTGATATCGGCTTACAACATCCGTTGCCAAATATCCAAGAGGATGCCCAACGTGCAAGCCCTTACCAGAAGGGTACGGGAACATGTCCATTGCAAAGAAAGAAGGGCGGCCTTCAGCATTCCTGCCTTCACCATCCCTTAAATTACCCTTAACATTAGCAGCCCAGAATGTGCCTTGCTCATCCCAGGTTTTTTGCCAGCGCTGCTCAATATCTTGTGCGAGTTGCGCATTATAACGAAAAGCTGGCTCAGCGATTGTAGCTTTATTGTCAGCTGTTGAATATTGTTGATCGTTGTCTTCCATAAACAAGCACTATAGCGACTCATATCGTCAATTTGCAACACTTTTTACAACTTTTAAGCATATTTTATTGTGTTTTTTGAAAGTTTTAATGCACAATTCACAAAATACTATTATTTAGCGTTTTTTATAAAAATCATTACTACAATTGTTTTAAGAGTTTAACATAAGAATTTACTAGAAATAATATGATTTAACGAGGTTAGTTATGAAGGTATCAAAGAACACACTTTTATTAATCGCATGCCTTGTATGGGGATTTGCAGGATTCAACATTCTTAAAATTGGCATTAGTGCATACTCAAGCTTTTTATCTCCTATTAACTTCACTTTATCTTTAGCTGTTTTTGCAATATTCCAAGTGTTTATTTTTGGAAAACTCGTTAAAAAGCACACAACTAGAATCAATGCTTACAAAGAAAACAAGCAATTTTTCCTTAAATTCTTTGACGTTAAATCTTTTATAATAATGGCTTTTATGATGACTTTTGGAATTGTTCTTCGTGCAACAAATATCGCCCCAGAGCGCTTTATTGCCGTGTTTTATACGGGATTAGGCTCTGCATTAGCCTTAGCAGGATTGCTTTTTGGATATCAATTTGTTAAAACCGTATGTCCGCGTTACAAAAACACTCATACTATGCAATAGTGCTTACAAACACCTGTAACAACATCAACATTACTAAGGAATATTTGACTATCACTCTACGTAAGGAAGTTACTATGAACCATGTTATGAAACGTTATATTAATACATCTTTGTTGTATGCTGTCCTCGCCATGATTGGCGGCGTCTTTTATCGCGAATTTACAAAATTTAATGCTTTCCATGCAAAAAGTATGCTTGCTGTAGTTCACACACACTACTTTATACTTGGAATGGTTGTTTTTCTGTTACTCATACTATTTGAGAAAAACTTCGGTTTTAGTAACGAAAAAACTACAAGAATCCTAATAACTTATCATATTGGACTCAACCTAACAGCAGTAATGATGATTACTCGTGGAATTGCACAAGTAATGCGTCTACATCTCAGTCCATCTATAGATTTTTCCATAACTGGTTTAGCAGGAATCGGACACATCCTACTTGGCGTAAGTATTGTACTCATCTTATTGCAAATTAAACGCAGCATCACTCATTGTGCTAATACTTCATTAGAATAGTGATGCTAGGAATAATTTAGTTTATTCATAAAATATTTGTTAAGTGTGTAACTATAAGCCGCATATGCTACTACATTAAGAAGGTTGCTATGAGTAATAACGTGTATAAAAAGAGTAGATCATACGCACCAGAACGATTCTTTGAATGCGAAGGTCGTGGCCTTAACTGGCTTCGAGAAGCTTACGACTATGGCGGTCCTAAAGTAGCTAAAGTTTTTGATTGGGGAAAAGACTACTTAAACATTGAACGCATTGAAACTACAAGCCCTACTCCTTTAGCATCGCTTGAATTTGGAGCGTCTTTGGCGCATATGCACGATTTCGGTGCGAAATATTTTGGGGAGCCACCTGCAGATTATGATGGCACATGCTATTTTGGACCATTAAGCGACCCGGTAAAAATGGATTGCGGCACTTGGAACAATGTTATTGACTATTTGGCAGAAGGCAGGCTCTTGCCAATGGTAAACCTCGGCATTTCTAGAGGAAGTCTTACAAAAAGCGATTTAGATCTTACAAATAAAGTTATTGACGCTTTGCCAGATTTGCTTGGAAAAGCCGCTGAAGATAAGCCAGCGCGCGTTCATGGAGACTTGTGGAGCGGTAACGTTCTTTGGACTAAAAGCGAAGACGGAGAACACACAGAAGCCGTTTTAATTGACCCTGCAGCTCACGGCGGCCACCGCGAAGAAGATTTATCAATGCTTCACTTATTTGGAATCAGCTATTTTAAGCAGATTCTAGACGGCTACCAGTCTGTTCATCAACTAAAATCTGGTTTTGAAAATCGAATGACAATTTGGCAACTCTACCCTATTGCTGGTCATTGTGTTTTCTTCGGTGGAGGCTACGTTAGCGAATATCGAGATATGTGCTTGGATTTGCTTAATAGGTAAATTTGCATTAGATAATTTAATAGAAACTAATAGACAAGTAAGTACAAAACTAAAATTTACGAAAGGTTTTAACTATGATTCGCACGCATAAGCATATTTTGCGCAAAACTATTGCTGTTATAGCAGCTAGCACAATGCTTCTTGCGATTTGCGCATGCGGATTTAGTGCACAAAACGCGTCTCCTAGCGCAAAAGCTCAAGTGGACCACGGCAACGTTATAGTTTTTACACCCTCTGATGGCCTAAATTTAAGTAGAAAAACTCCATTAAGCACATGGGATAATCTTGTTCCAGAAATAGTAAAATCGTTAAAAAAGCAAGGATTTTCTAGCAACGCAATCACAACTAAGTCTTCTAATAGCTTGTACAATCAAAGTCAAGATATTCAAGATTATGTTGTAAACACTATTACATCACTAAATTCTAAAGATAACGCTAAATCTAAAAGTAAAAGCTCAAAAGCAAATGTTAAGAATCTTCAAGATAGCGCAAAAAAGCAGCTTTCAAAAACGACTATTGTTGTTGCTCCTTGGACTAATAAAAACGGACACAACAATTATGGAGATTATGTAACTCAACCAGATTCAAATAGTGATCAATTAAATGACGATGATTTAAAGAATCAAGAAGAAGCAGAAAATAGGCTTTCTAGCGCTTTAGAGCTTGCTAAAAAAGCTGGAATGCACGTTGTTATGCTTTCTAGACTAAGTAAAGGATTTAAGCCAGATATTCTATTTAATCTTTCTTCCGCACAAAGAATTGGAGAGATTCAAGCCTACACTCTTGTACAAAAATTGGCTCTAAATCAAGCATCTAAAGATAATCCAAAAAGCGTGGAAGTGCTTTTGCCTTGCCATAATCAAAAGCAAAATGTTCATTTTCATGTTGGAATAAACAAACGCACAATAAACTCCGAGGATTCTTTGTATAAAACTCCAGACTTTGATGACGAATTTTCCAAACTTGCGTTTGAAGGAATCTGGAAAGTTCTAAAGCCATATTTTGAGTCTGGACTAATGTTTTCTCCTTCTGGAAAGCTTAACAAAAATTCTACTGAAAATGACTGGAAAAACGTTGCTATAGATGCAGATAATTCCGATTCTGTTAAAGAAGAACTTGAATTTAGACTTATTGAAAAAAATAGTTCCAAAGCAACTCCAACAAAACACGTAGATGGAATTATTGCGTTAGAAGATCAAGTTACTATGCAAACAGAAAGCGCTTTAGAAGAACTTGGATATAAGGGCAGCTCTGCAGACATTAATCCTTCGTTTACTCTTCCAGACATTATTGGAAACTTTATTGGAAAACGCAACTTGAGTAAAAAACGAGTACCTTTGCCATCTAATGTAAAAAATAATAAGCTCAAAAAACAAAAAGCAAACAAAAAAAGTAACAAAAATAAAAACACACAAGATAGCAATCAAAGTAGCGTCCAAGATAGTCAAAGTGAGTATGCAAACACTATTGTAAACGATTCAAAATGGCCTATTATTACAGGCTACGGAGCATACAAAGACGCTTTGCCTAATCTTGTAAACGGAAAGCAATGGATGACTTCTATAGAAAACATCCAAAAGATTTCTAGCGATGTTGCAAAACAGTGTAATTCGTTAAACACTACTGGAAAGATTACGCAACTAGAAGATGTAACCATTTTTGTAAACAATAGTGATTCGCAAAAAGGTGTACCAGTTGCAAATGAAGACATTCTTGCGATCAGCGCAACTAATCTTAAAGCGCTTTTAATAGACCCAGGCTATGTGACTCTTGCAGACGCTGGGCTTTAATCGCTTTACTCCATTGCATTACACTAACGCCTTACACTAGGCAGCTTAATCTTATGCACTAGCTTGCACACTATTAGTAGAGATTATTTCGATTATCTTTTGACTCTTGGAGCATAAATCTTATTTTCAATAAGATCTTTGTAACGCTCTAGAACAACGCTTCTTTTTGCTTTAAGGCTTGGAGTAACCAATCCATTTTCTTGCGTAAATGCGTCTGGAACAATCTCAAACTTTCTAATCGACTGCGCTCTAGAAACCTTAGAATTTGCTTTTACAACACTTTGCTCGATTTCGGATCTTACAATCGAATTTTTCCGAGCTTCATCCAGCGAGCGCACAGCCCCTGCCCCTCTAGATATAAGCCACGAGTTTACTTCTGCCAAATCAAGCACAATAATTGCCGATATAAACGGCTTTCTATCTCCTACAACAACGCATTGAGAAACTATTGGGCAAGTCATAACAGAAGCTTCTAGAATGCTTGGAGAAACGTTTTTACCGCCAGCTGTTATTATTAAATCCTTTTTACGGCCTGTAATCCTAACAAATCCATCTGGTTCTAGCAGGCCAAAATCTCCCGTATGCAACCAACCATTTACTATTTGCTTTTCTGTTATTTCTGGATGATTATGGTATCCAACGCATACTGCAGGGCTTTTAATGCAAAGCTCACCTTCATTATCTATTGCAACAGACACGCCTTTAACTGGAATACCTACTGTTCCAATTCTGTATCCCTTTGTAGGGTTTACCATTGATGGAGCGCATGTTTCTGTCATTCCGTAGCCTTCAAGAATTGGAAGCCCAATTCCATTAAAGAAGTGAGATATAGATGTGTCTAAAGGAGCACCACCAGAAACACCGTATTCAACACATCCTCCAAAAACTTGCAAAATCGACTTATATACAGTGTTTTTAAAGAATTCGTGACTTATTGCAATCAATGGAGAAACCATTGCACCATTTTGCTGCGCTTTTGACCATTGTTTAGCAACTTTTGCGCTTAACGCAAACATAACGCCTTTTAATCCTCTGCCTGCTTTTTGAGAAGCCGCATTGTAGATTTTTTCAAATATTCTAGGAACACCAAGCACGAATGTTGGTCTAAAGCTTTTGAAATCACTAAGTATTGTTTTTAGATTACTAGATAATCCAAGTGTAACGTTTCCGGTAAAGCAAAAGAATTGCATATATCGCGCAAAAACGTGTGCGAGAGGAAGGAACAGCAAAAGTCGTGGATTACCATTCTTACTTTTTAACGCTATATCTGGCATAGAAAGTATTCCAGACTTTGCTATAAAAACAAAGTTTCCGTGCGAAAGCTCAATGCCTTTTGGCTCTCCAGTAGATCCAGAAGTATAAACAATTGTTGATAAATCTTTACCTTTAACAGATTTTTCTCTTTCGTAAAATTCTGCATCCGTAACGGTTTTTCCGTATTCAATAAACGCATCTATTGCATCTGAACTCAATACGAATATTTCTTCAAGACATTTGCACGACTTTTTTGCAATCAATGCATTCTCTCTAATTGCTTCGTCTTCAACAAAAATCATGCTCACATTGGAATCGTTAACAATGTTTTCTATTTGACTCACCGAGCTTGTTTCGTAGATTGGAACAGTTAAAGCTCCAATAGACATTATTGCCATATCTAGCAAAGTCCACTGCCAAGAAGTATGAGCAATTATAGATATTGAATCCCCTGGCATAACGCCATGCGCTATAAACCCTTTTGCAACCGCTATAACTAAATCTCTAAACTCTTTAGCGCTAAAAGAATTCCACTCTCCGCTTTTTGCAATGTATTCAATCAAAGGGTCGTTTGGCTTGCGATTAACGCGATCTTCAAGAAGCGAAAAAACATTTGCGTCGTAATCAATCTTCTCATCAAGATTGCGAGAATACTTTTGCATAACCGCTCCTTAAATTGCGCATATTGTTTAAGCAATGATTCTCAACATTTTACTCAAGAATCTATACACACTATACGATACGTATTTTACTATTTTTCTTTTAAGTCTTCTTTTGACTTTAACACTATTTTTTGTTTTTGAACCATCTTTTTTGGGTTTGCGTACGTTCTGTTTTTTCGTTTTAATCCCCATTGAACGCAAAGATTATCGCAATGATCCGATCCAACTGTTACATATGCAAAATTTTGACCTTTTTTAACAATTGATCCAACAGGCAAATCGGTATATGCAGGCTCAAATGTAGATGTTAAAACACCATGACTTATTGTTACAACAGACTTTCCAGCAACCAGCCCCGCAAAGGCGATTATTCCGTCTTGTGGCGCGCGCAATTCATCGCCTTCTTTAGCTTGTAAATCAACACCTCTGTGGCCTGCAAGCCAAGGCTTGCTTGGAGCATCAAAATCCTTAATAATATTTGCTTCTTTTACTGGATATATCATCCTAGACTTGCAATATTCCTCCTTAGAATCCTCACTCATACTTGTAGCTAAAACATGCTTTTTAGAATTATTTTTACAAATATTCGCATATTGCGTATACGCATCTTGCTGATTCGCTTGAATGTACTCATATTCAACGCTTTTGCTAATACTCGTATTTTCTAGAACACGAATTAGTGTAATAAATGCAATCAAAGCAAAAAACGCTATTATGTATACAAAAATTATCTTATGTTTCAAAACATATTTTTTTATTCGATTAATTTTTTTGATGATTCTTTGCATCATTTTTTTATAAATGACTTTTATACTCAATATTTTCCGCATGTTTTCTCTCCTTTGAATTTCACACTAAAAGTGGCGTATTTTAAGGGTTTTTGCTAATTTCATTTACGTTCTTAAAAGTTTTTCATACGATTCTTTTTTAGTAAAGATTTTTTAAGCAATGTGGTTAAAGGCTATAAAACCTTGATATTTCAACATTTAACAATTTTCGACACGCCCAAACGAGCATATATTTGCATATTGCCAAATTCCGTGTAATATAAATGTCTTGTGCACGGCACAAAGCCAAGCATGGAAGATATTCCTGCGTAGCTCAGTTGGCAGAGCGTTCGACTGTTAATCGAATGGTCGCTGGTTCAAGCCCAGCCGCAGGAGCAAAATAAACCACCAGTTCGTCTGGTGGTTTTTTGTTTTATAAAAATTTTAGCTACATCAAAGCTAAGTCAAACTCTCGGGTTATAGGCCAAAAACCTATAAGTTGCAAGGCATTACGTACTTGCTTTGGCGTAAACTGTAAAGGTCGTTTGCATAAAGCAAATCTTGGCAAATATTGATAAACAGAGGATAAATATGTTAGAAAACATCTCCAAAGTCATGAATAATGGCAATAAAAAGAAGATGATAGTTCTTATAACTGGCTTTGTAGTACTTGCGCTAGTTCTTTGCATAGGCGCATTATGCTGGAGCGTTCAGCATAATGCTCGCGTAAAAGAGGCTCGTAAAGCTTGCGAAGTTCAAGTTGCGCAAGTAACTAAAGCAAACAAATCTTGGAACAAACTTATTAAAAATTCTCTACTTGTGTCTTTTGCTAAAGAAGATTCCGAAAACGGCAAACTACTAAATAAGCTTATGAAGTTGCGCATTCCAGAAACAGTTGTGTGCAACGCAAATTCACCAGAAGCTTTAGGCGCGCAAAATGCTCAAGCTGTTGCAGCAGCGCAATGGTATTCCGATAACGCTCAACGAATTCGCAGCATCACTTCTATTATGATTGATAAAGCTGCAGGCGACGAGTCTACTCAAGAAGACAAAAAGAAAGAAGAAGAAAGCCAAAAGCAATTGCAAAAGCTTACTGATTCTATTATTAGAAAAGCGCCTAGAGTACAACGCAGGCCAAGACTTACCATTCCTAACATTCCTCCAGATCCTGTAGAAACAGCAAAGAAAAAAGCTCAAGAAGAAGATGCTGCAAAAGAAGCAATTAGAGAAGCAGAAAAGAAGAAGGCTGCAGCTGAAAAGAATCCAGCTGAAAAGAATCCAGCTGAAAAGAATCCAGCTGAAAAGAGAGTAGAAGAATTAGAGCAAATGAGAAAAGAGATTAGAGAAGCCGAAAAGAAGGCAGAAGAAGATAGAAAGAAGAAGGAAGAGGAAGAGGAAGAGAAAAAGCAGCCACAAAATCCTAATCCACAAGTTCCTACACCTGAAGCAGCAACAGGAAATCCTGACGGCACTACACCTCCACCAACTAATGACAAAGGAAACAAATAATAACCTCTGTTAATCAATAAAAAATGCGCTCAGCAAATCACTGAGCGCATTTTTTATACTCTAATCACTTTGTTAAATCAACTTGATCTAACGGAATAACCTTAGTGTGATACTTAATCTTGTATCCAACATAAAGCACAATGAATAGCGGAACAGACATATAAGTTATGCCAATCGCTTGCCAATTAAGCGTGTGGAACGATTCAAGATCTTGTCCAACAATAACCAAAATGCACAATACAAGAGCCACAATAGGGCCAAATGGATACCACTTAGCTTTATAAACAAGATCGTCCAAAGACTTTCCTTGCGCAATATACGCCTTGCGGAACCTGTAGTGCGCAGCTGCAATTCCTGCCCAGGCAATAAATCCAGTCAAACCACTTGCAGCAACTAAGAACATGTAAATTTGCGTTCCAAAAATACTCATTAAGAATGTTAAAAGAGCTACAACAAACGTTGCAACCAAAGATTGCATTGGAACACCTCTTCTATCTACGTTTCCAAACATCTTTGGAGCGTGATCATCTTTTGCAAGAGCGTAAAGCATTCTAGTAGAAGCGTACATTCCAGAGTTTGCTGCCGAAATAACAGATGTAAGTACAACAGCGTTCATAATTGTTGCTGCAATTGCCAATCCTGCGCGCTGGAACACAAGCGTGAATGGGCTTATAGAAATATCGCTAGCTTCCGATCCAAGCAAACTTGGGCTTGTGTATGGAATAATGCATGCGATTACAAAGATTGCAAGAATGTAGAACAAAACAATACGCCAGAACACTTGCTTTACAGCCTTTGGAATGCTCTTATCTGGTGTTGCAGATTCGCCTGCTGTAATGCCAATAAGCTCTGTTCCCTGGAACGAGAAGCCTGCAATAGCAAACGCGCCTAAAACAGCTGGGATTCCGCCAGCAAATGGAGCATTCTTATGCGTAAAGTTGCTTAGCAATGGCGCTTTTCCGCCTAAAATTCCAACAATCGTAAGCAAACCAATAGCAAGGAATATAATAACGGTTACAACTTTAATAATCGAAAGCCAATACTCGGTTTCTCCAAAGCACTTAACAGTAAGAATATTAATCAAAAGAATAACAACAAGAACTGTTAGAGAAAATACCCAAATTGGCACCTTTGGAAGCCAATATTGCAAGACGATTGCTGCAGTGCTTATATCTACAGCAACTGTGATTGCCCAGTTAAACCAATAATTCCAACCCATTGCAAATCCTAAAGCTGGATCAATAAACTTTCCAGAATAAGATGCAAAAGATCCACTAATTGGCATATACGTTGCCATCTCCCCAAGAGATGTCATAAGAAAATAAACCATAATGCCGATTGCAGCATACGCTAAAAGCGCACCCCCAGGGCCTGCCATGTGGATTGTTGCACCGCTAGCTACAAATAAGCCTGTTCCAATGCTTCCACCCAAAGCAATCATGGAAATGTGGCGTGTTTTTAGACCGCGATGAACGGTTTGAGATTCAGTATTTGATGAACTGTTGTTACTCATTGTTTCCTCCTTTTGACAATATTCAAACAGAGGCAAACAAGCAACAGTATGCATGTCGATAGCACTCCGCAGCAAATTGCCAAAATTGCTGCGACAGTCCTTGGCCTATTAAGCCAAGTCCCAGCTTGTAAGCTAGAAAGAATAACCTACAAACTTCGGCGCTCTCCCCTTTTACAAATCACTTAACGCCTCTTTCTGGCTAATGATTGCTACTCTTGTTGAGCGCGACCTCTGGTCGATGTGTTTTATTATTAAGATAGGCAAAGACAAACTCTAGACACTAACCGATATTTATTCAGATTAGACTAGATTTTCTACTTATTTTGATTATTTTTTTCTGTATTTTTTATAGGTTTATCGGAAATTTTACGATTATATGTGTTATGCCTACGATATTTACTTATTTTTATTGGCGATTTGCGATTCATTGCACCAAAAAGTGTTAAATCAAACTTTACAGACATTAATCGCATCGCAACTACTAGCACAACAATAAGCGTGTCTAAAATCATCTCTGTAATAACATCAAAACACCCTGCGCGTTGTGCTTTTACAACAAATACCGTCAAAACACACCCAACTGCAGCAGGAAGCGCATACCAATGCTTATCTCTAACAATTACAGGAACTTGATTCAAAACCATATCTCGAATTAAACCACCACCAAGAGCGGTAGCCATGCCTAAAAACACGGAAGCCATTCCAGACATGTGAAAATCCAAGCCTTTAGCAGTGCCATTTACAGCAAAAAGCCCCAATGCTAAAGCATCTAAAGTTAACATAAGCCACTTCCACTCATCAATTTCTAGATGAGCAAAAGCAACAATAACACCCGATGCAAGGCCAGTAAAAACAAATCCCCTATCCGCAATTCCTACAGGAGGCAAAGCTCCAAGCAAAACGTCTCTAACAATTCCGCCACCCAATGCTGTAAGCCAAGATGTTGTGATTATTGCAAAAATATCGTAGTTCTTGCGAATAGCCCACATTCCACCAACCATCCCGCAACAACCCATAGCTATGTATTCAACAACAAGGAAGAAAACGTTGTCGCCTAATGCCCCTTCCACAATACTCCCTTTCTATGCGCTAAACACTAAAAACAAAATCTAACTAACAATAAACCTATAGATAATCAAGCATACAATTAGCGCGCCACTTGTTATAAACATAAAATGTTATAAACATAAGATGACGCGCTAAATAGCAAATATAATAACGTTTTTACGACTAATTTTGAACGATTTTAATTCTTAACTAGTCGCACACCTTCCACATCCAGTTGTGAGTGTCTTCAACATCTCCAAGCTGAATGCCAAGAAGCTCATCGCGAAGCTCTTGCGTAAGAGCACCAACACCGCCGTCTGCAACCTTAAGATCGAATTCATCCGACTTAAATCTGCCGATTGGTGTAATGATTGCAGCAGTTCCGCAAGCAAGAACTTCCGTAACTTCGCCAGAACGAATGTCGTCAAGCAAGCCTTTAAGAGGAATCATGGTTTCAACAACATCATGACCCTTCTCTTTTGCAAGTTGAATAATAGAACGGCGAGTAACGCCTGGAAGAATGCTACCAGTCAAAGATGGAGTTTCCAAATGACCATCCTTGTGGAGCGCAAACATGTTCATGCCGCCAAGCTCTTCCAAATAAGTCTTAGTTGCAGCATCCACAAAGCAAACCTGCTCGCATCCGTGCTCAATACCCTTATATTCGCCAAGCAAAGAAGCAGCATAATTTCCGCCGCACTTAGCAAAACCAGTTCCACCAGGACCAGTGCGGAACCATTGATCTTCTACCCAAATGCTAACAGGCTTTAAGCCGCCCTTAAAGTATGGGCCAGATGGAGAAGCAATTACGCAATACTCAACCTCGTGAGCTTCGCGAACACCAAGGAAAGGCTCGGAAGCAAACATAAATGGTCGCATATAAAGCGTGTATTCACGCCTGCTTGGAACCCACTCTTTATCTCGCTTAACTAAAGCTGCAACCGATCCAATAAAATCGTCAATAGAAAGATCCGGCAAATACAAACGCTTAGCAGAATTTTGGAATCGCGCAGCATTAATATCTGGGCGGAAAAGCCAAACAGAACCATCGGAACGCTTATAAGCCTTCAAGCCTTCAAAGCATTCTTGCGCGTAATGAAGAACAGATGCGCCTGGATCCATTTTTAACGGACCGTAAGGCTCAACGCGCCTATCAGACCAGCCTTCTCCCTTGGTCCAAGACATATGAACCATATTGTCGGAGAAAATCTGACCAAATGCTGGCTTATCAATAAGTTCGTTGCGCTTAGCACTAGAAACTGGATTGTCGTTAGGCAAAACGGTAAAGTTGCCAGCTAATTTGTTTAACAGAGCAGGATCGCTATGATCATAAGAATCGTAGGCATCCTTAAACTCTGGAGCGACTTCTAAATCGGCCATTATGTCTCTTTTCCTATTTGCAATTACTGTATTTGTGATTGCTTTATAATTAATGCATTGCAATTGCTTTTAATGCAATTAATGGTATAGATTAGTACGATTCTCAATTAACGCAAGCCCGAATACAAATATTTTTTATAGAAAAGCAAGCATTTAGCCTAAAGATTTACGATTTGCAACAAAGAATTAACATAATACGCGAAAAAATTAAATTCGCAGCGTAAGATTTGTGCCTCTGGTGGGACTCGAACCCACAAGCCCGTAAGGGCGTCAGATTTTAAGTCTGATGCGTATGCCAATTCCGCCACGGAGGCAACAGTCATTAATTATGCCATATAAAACAATTAAAAACAACTCAGCGTGTGGCGAGTGTTCTACGACCCAAATCTAGAGTGATTCCGTCCAACAAACCGTGCTCACTTGCAACAAAAGTTTCCAGCACTCCGCCATGGTCTTGATAAGCCTCTTTAGCAAGACGCTCAAGAACGCGACTTAACACAACTGCCCCTCCGCCAACAACATCAACTCTTCCAGGATGAATCGTGGCATACGTGCGGCGCCTCTCCCTAGACATATGCAAGAACCTATCGTTAACCGTATATGCCTGATCTAACGCGATTTTTACTCCATCAACAGCCTTATGATCATAATGCTTTAAGCCAATCGCAAGAGCCGCCATAGTTGTAACAGTGCCAGAAACACCAATAATCGTGCGCGCTTTACCAGCATCAACATGCTTTAACGCTTCATCTATATTCTTGTCAATATCTTTAATTGCACAAGATATCTCTTCTTCGGTAGGCGGATCCGTATGCAAATGACGCTCAGTCATGCGCACAGAACCAATGTTCATAGAATATGCAGAATCAACCTTATCTTCAGCAATATTTACGCCATCTCCGCCTAAAACAAGCTCTGTGGAGCCTCCACCTAAATCAATAACAAGATAAGGCGCTTGCAAGTCTTTTCTAGAAACAACACTTGTTGCTCCCAAAAAACTCAAAGCAGCTTCTTCAGTTCCACTAATTACCTCTGGATGCACTCCAAGTTCTTCAAACATCATTTGTTCAAACACATCTCTATTTAGAGCATCCCTTGTTGCAGAAGTTGCAACAAAACGAATAGCATCCACCTTATGCTCGCTAAGAACCTTAGCAAACTCTTTAGCAGCTTCTTTTACACGCTCTAATGCATCGGGCGCAAACATATGCGTTTCGTCAATTCCCTGCCCCAAGCGTACAACCCTAAGCATTCTAGGAACAACATCTTTCATGCCATTTTCATCAACTCTAGCAATTTTTAGACGAATCGAATTAGTTCCACAATCGATTGCAGCAACACAAACAGACTTGTTAGATACGCCTTCTCGATTAACTTTTTTGCAACCAAGATTGAGCGATTCTTCATCTTCATTTTGAGCATAGTCATTATCTTCCCAAGGAGTAGTACATTTGCAAACTTTTGGACTAAACTCACTTGCGATTTTGTCTAAAACAATATCTCCAATAGGATTAACGCCTCTGCCCATAACAAGACTTTGAGCTAGCAAAGCATGCAAGCATTTAACACGAACTGGCATTCCGCCTGCACTCATGTTTTTAATATGCTCTTCGCTATCGTTTAATCGATTAGCTAACTCTTTGCGAAACTCTAAATACGCTTTATGCGCATATTCGTATTTTTTAGCAACTTCTTCGTTAGTGTTTAACAAATCATTGCATTCCTTCATAAAGCCTTGTGCTTCTAGGTGCGAAGCAGCTTTAACAGCCTCTGGACTTGTTAAATAGCATGTTGTAGGAAAAGGAGTTCCGTCTTCTAAGCATGGACGCGTAATAACAGCAAGTGGCCTACCACAAACGCATCTAGCGCCGACTGCAACCATGCCCCTTGGAAATCTTCCTAATTGACGCTTTACAATGTTTTTGTCTGCTTTATTTGCAGGATTCTCTAGTAGCTTACTCACTAATAACTTTGCGTTTAGGCCCATGTTACACTCCATATACATTGCGCATCTTAAAATCGTATATAACTATTATTGTTAAATTCTATCTAGTTTTAATTCTATCTAGTTTTATTACCATTATTACTATGTTTTTTGTTTGTTGACTTTTCATTATTACTTTTAGATTTATTAGACTTGCCTGTGCTATTGGAGTGATTATTTTGTTTGCCACTTTGCTTAGTGGTATTAATCTTAGAAGACTTGCTACTTTCATCATTTTCTTTAGCTTTAAAGCTCATATCGTCTGGCTTATCTGCCTTGTGAAGCGCATAAAACAAGTCACTATACCACGGCAACGCTTTTCTATCTTCGTACAAAGAATCATCCTTATTAAACGATTCTGGAACAGAACCAGTAATCGCCTCTGGATGCTCTACTCTAACAGCTTGCTCCCCTGGAAATATAAACCCCAATCTTTCCCTTGCTTGAGCTGCAACATACGCCTTGTCTTTCCAACGCTCTACATCGTTATTAAGAGCTTGCTTTTTATCTTTCAAAGCAGACTCATCTCTTTGCAAAGCGTGCAATTCTGCCAAACTTAAAGCATAGTTACGAATTGTTGATATAAGACCAATACAGCAAAGAAATACAACAACTATCATGGAAACAAATACGATTGAACCAGAAAACAGCTTCTTTTTTTGAGGCTGATTTGATTCGTCAACTGTATTTGCAGTCATGCGGCGATTTCTTAAAATCATACTTCTAAATTACTTTGAATATTCGACGTGACGCACACGCGCTTATAAGATTGCGGCCAGCAGCACAAGGCCACTGACCGCAATCAACTCTTAGCTTTATTATTAAGCTTATTATTAAGCTGTAGTCTTTAGAGTTTTGACTTTAGATTACTCCATTTGAGCTTTGCTCAAAATCGTATCTGCAGAATGTTGCAATTTTTGCAACTCTTCTTGAGTCAAATCAAGCTGGCATTGCTTAACAATTCCTTCTCTACCAACAATTGCTGGGTAAGAAAGATAAGAATGATATTCTTCGCGATAGTTAGAAACAGGCATTTGCTCTTTAGAATCCGAAAGAACTGCATCCACTAAACGAACTGCAGCAGCAGCAATACCGTAGTTTGTGTACTTCTTTCCGTAGAACACAGTAAAACCGCCTTCGCGAGTTTCCTCATCAATAGCATCTAAATCCATGTTCTTTTCTTTAATAAGCTCTGTTATAGGCTGCTCAAAGACTTTAACTGTGGACCACGCAACAAATTGCGAATCACCATGCTCTCCTAAGCTATATCCCTTAACAGCCTTTGGATGCACGCCAAAGAACTTGCCTACTGCACGATGCAAGCGCGCAGAATCAAGCAAAGTGCCAGTTCCAATAATCCTTTCGTAAGGAAGACCAGTAGCTTCCTTGTAAAGCTGGCAAATAGCGTCGCAAGGATTTGTTATGTCGATTAAAACACCATGGAATCCAGAAGCCTTAATCTTTGCACCAACTTCTGCAACTTCCTTACGATTATACTTAAGCTCTGCAAAACGATCTGGATGAGGAACGTCCAAAAGCTTTATGTGACCCAAGGCGCTTACAATTACCTCTACGTCTTTTAATGCTTCATAATCATTAACCGTAATATTAACGTTAAAAGGCACATTATCCATTGAATCTTCAAAATCCAATGCGTCGGCATTCACTTTTGCCTCGTTTGTATCATAAAGATACAAATCATCAGCATGACCGCCAACAACAAGTTGATGCGCTACTGCTGCACCAACGTTTCCCATGCCTATAACTGCGACTTTTCTCATATGAAACATCTCCTTCCGTTTTTAGTTTTCCATAAAAAATAGCACTATTTTGATGAGAATGAAAGTAATTTTAGAAAAATTTATATATTTTTTCAAAAAATCGCTAAAATATACGAAAAACGGCCAATCGCACGAATGCGACTGGCCGAATTATGCTACAGTCTAGATCTTAAACAAGACTCACGTAGAACTTATAAAAGCTCTAGCATATTACTTCATATACTTCTTGCAAGCCTTGAATGCGCTGTAACCAGCATACTGAGCAGTAGAACCAAGCTCTTCTTCAATCTCAAGCAAGCGGTTGTACTTAGCAATACGCTCGCCACGAGCAGGAGCACCAGTCTTGATTTGGCCGGTGTTCTTAGCAACAGCAAGATCAGAAATGGTGGTATCTGGGGTTTCGCCAGAACGGTGAGAAACCATAGAAGTGAAGCCATTCTTGGTTGCAAGCTCAATAGCGTCGAGAGTCTCGGTAACGGAACCAATCTGGTTCAACTTTACGAGCAAGGAGTTAGCTGCTCCAAGCTCAATGCCCTTAGCCAAACGCTTTGGATTAGTAACGAGCAAGTCGTCACCAACGAACTGCAAACGATCGCCAAGACGCTTGGTGATTGCTGCCCAATCATCCCAGCCTTCTTCCTGGAATGGATCTTCGATAGAAACGATTGGATACTCGTTAATGAGCTTCTCGTAGTAATCAAGCATGTAAGCAGATTCGCGCTCTTCGCCGTCGAAACGATACTTGCCAGTTTCCTTGTTGTAGAACTCAGAAGAAGCAACGTCGAGGGAAATACCAATCTGCTTGCCTGGCTCGTAACCAGCAGCTTCGATTGCATCCATAATGTACTTCAAAGAATCTTCGTTGGACTTCATCTTTGGAGCGAAGCCACCTTCGTCGCCAAGACCAGTAGCCAAGCCTTCCTTCTTCAAAACGTTCTTTAAGGTGTGATAAACCTCAACGCCAGCGCGCAAAGCGTCGCTATAAGTAGCAAAGCCGTATGGAGAAATCATGTATTCCTGAATATCGGTTGCAAAATCAGCGTGAGCACCACCGTTCATAATGTTCATGTTTGGAACTGGAAGAATGTGGCCATTTGTACCGCCAATGTAGCGATACAAAGGAAGCTCAGCAGACTCAGCAGCAGCATAAAGAGCAGCAAGAGAAACGCCAAGAATAGCGTTTGCGCCAAGCTTGCCCTTGTTTGGAGTGCCATCAAGCTCGATCATTGTTTCATCAAGAGCGCGCTGATCAGAGGCATCCATGCCAATAACCTTTGGAGCGATTACTTCGTTAACAGCCTTAACTGCTTCCAAAGTACCCTTGCCTTGGTAGCGAGACTTATCGCCATCGCGACGCTCCCAAGCTTCTGCCTCACCAGTTGAAGCACCAGAAGGAACTAAACCAATTCCTTGAGCGCCATCTTCGGTCTCCAAATAAACCTGAACAGTAGGATTTCCACGAGAATCCAAAATTTCGCGTGCATATACGCTTTCAATAGCTGCCACAACTACTCCTTATTTATCTGTTGGTTGTGTAACATATTTAAGATTAATGCGTTTTATGGACGTTATTTCGCAACGTAAGTCGTTAAGCATACAAGACTATATAATCTAAGCTTTTGTTAATTTGTCCACACCTTTGTACAATAATAACAAACTGACACGGGGTGCAATTATTTGCTTGATTGTAATTGCTGAGATCATACCCGTCGAACCTGATATAGCTAGTACTATCGAAGGGAATGTCGAATGGTTAGCCATTGTAAGAGCATGCTAAAAAATGCATCTTCTTCACTACGTTTATGTGTGCCATGGCTTTCTACACTTGTCATACTTATTGGATGGTTTTTAGCTACACTTGGGCCTAAAGAGACTAGGCACATTCCATCACCTGCAGAAGTAATTAACGCTTTTCAAGAATTAAACTCAGAAGGTTTAATTTGGCCTTCGTTGGGAATTAGTTTTACAAGAGTTATTGCAGGATTATGTTTAGGAATGATAATTGCAGTTCCAGCAGGAGTTATTTCTGGTAGCACAAAGCTGGGCGACATTATTATTAACAAGCCTGGCCACATGCTACGGTCTGTTCCTTTTACTGCACTAGCACCTTTGCTTATTATTTTATTAGGCATTGGTGAGACTATGAAAATAGCTCTTATTGCTATAGGCGTATTTGGAACGTTCTACGTAAATATGAGGGATGGAGTTCGTAATATTGATCCCAAACTCTTGGAATTAGCTCGCGCATACAAAGTAAATAGCAAAACAGTATTTTTCACAATTCTTCTTCGAGGAGCGCTACCTAACTTTATGACTGCTTTACGCTTTGCAATATCAGTGTCTTGGGTGGCATTGGTAACGTGTGAAACAGTCAACGCTTCAAAAGGAATTGGATATGTTCTTGCAAGATCACAAGAATTTTACAGACCAGATCAAATGCTGCTATGCATAGTTTTATACGCGATTGCAGGCCTACTTTCTGAAGGAATTGCAACACTTTTAGAAAAAATTTGCATGCCTGAGCGACGTTCATCCATGGTTAAAATCAAACAGAACTAAGAATATTAGCAAAATAATTAGGAGAATAAAATGGCTAAATTCGCATTATCTACAACAAGTAAGCGAGCATTAGCAGCTTTCTGCGCGCTTTGCACAGCAATCACCCTAGCATCATGCGGAAGCTCGAACAATAAAACACAAGCATCATCCGCAAAATCTTCCACAAATACTACTAAGCAAGTAAAAGAAGATACTGGAACTTTAAGAGTAGCATATTTGACTTCTGCAAATTATTTAACAACTCTTTCAAATAACACAAAGATGGCAGATAAGATCTTTGGCAAGGCAAAGGTTACATTTAGCGGGCCATATGTTCCTCCAGAAGCAAACACTGCAGTAACTTCTGGAAACGCAGACGTAACAACCACAGGATCTGGCCATTTTATTCATTTTATATCCAAAGGCCAGCCATGGGTTGCTTATGCTATTAACTATTACAATGGAAACGCTCAAGGAATCGTAGCAGCACCAAATAGCGGAATCAAAACGCTTAAAGACTTGTACGGCAAGAAGATTGGAATTATTGCTAAAGGTGGAAGTGGAGATTATATAATTCACAAAGCCTTTGAAAAAGCAGGACTTGACCCATCTAAAGTTCAAGAAGTAGAGATGAGCCCAAAGAACTTCCATGCAGCATTCACAACTGGTCAAGTTGATGCATTAGCAACCTTCGATCAGAACTTTGCTGCAGCTCTTGCAACTCCAGGATCAAAACTTCTAGTCACCGCAAAAGATTATGGAAATATTAACTTCGGAATCCAAGTTGCATCTGCTGAATTTGCTAAAAAGCACCCACAGTTATTAAAGAAAATGTATCGTGCTTTAGTAGAAGAAGGTAAAAGAGTTAAGAAGAAGCATTCGATTATTCTTGACATGTATAAGAAGTTTGGCGCATCCGATGAAACAATGAAAGAATTAGCTAAGTTTGACATTCCGCAAATCAGACCAATGAATGCAGAAACTATGAAAATGCTTAAACAACAAGCTAAGGAATATGTTAAATACGGATTCATTAAAGAAGTTCCTGATTTCTCTAAAGCTGTAATCGACTGCAGCAAGTAAACGATTACTAATTGTAATTAAAACACTAATTGTAATTAAAATACGACTATGTTTAATAGCATTTTTCATAAGCGTAGCAATGTAGACGTTTCCAAAGAATCTACTTGCAAATCAAATATTAACGATAGCGATTACTGCGTTAGTATAGAGAATCTGGGCATTTCTTTCGCAAGTGCAAAAGATAAAAATACAGAAAACGATTTTGCAAATAATTCTTCTTTTGTATTGAAAAACATTACGATGAGAATTAAAAAGGGCGAATTTGTTTCGCTTATTGGTAGATCGGGATGCGGAAAAACTACGCTTTTGAAAATAATTTCAGGACTTCTAACTCCTAGCGAAGGCAGCATTCATGCAACAAGCCGTCAGGCTATTGGTTTTCAAGATGCACGACTAATACCGTGGCTTTCTGTAAACAAAAATGTTGTTTTCGGCATGGAAGGAAGCAAGCAAGATCTTAAGAATATTGCGCATTTAGCGCTTTGCCAAATGCAGCTTGTTGGCTACGATAACAAGTGGCCTTCTGAGCTTTCTGGAGGCCAGCAGCAGCGCGTATCTTTAGCGAGAGCTTTAGTTAGAAGTCCTGAATTATTGTTGCTTGACGAGCCTTTTGGAGCTTTGGATGCTCTTACGCGCTTCGATATGCAAGATTTGCTTAATAATCTTCAAGCTAAATATGGCTGGACTACACTTATGGTTACGCATGATATTGCGGAAGCTGTAAGACTTTCTAACCGCATTCTTATGATAAAAGATGGCAAGATTTATAAGCAATGGAACATTGATCGCGAGCATCTTGACGCTCAAAATCGCCCTGTAAATCATAGTGAAATAGAAGATGAACTTAGAGAAGCTTTGCAATAAGTAACTCGAAAATAATGTGAATAAAGGCGACTGCAAAAATAGCGGCCGCCTTTATCTATAAACAACGCAATAATTTACTTTACCAAGCTAAATCTTCAAGAAGTTGACGCACCCAATCAAGTATTTCGCGCTCACTCATTGCGCTAGTTCCAAGTGAAGATTCAAAAGGCGATGGAATAATAAGCGTATGAGTAAGCGGACGATACTTAACTCCGCGGTAAATCCTTTGCAAACGCATCCACAACGATTCTTTTGGATCTAAACCAATAACACGAACCGATTTACCTTGAGAGCTAATTTGCGTAATACCAAGATCACGAGCCTTAAAACGCAAGCGAGCAACATCGCACAATATGCTAAACGCTTCAGGCGGCTCACCAAAACGATCAAGCAACTCATCTCGCAACTCTTGCAAATCCTTATTATTGTTAGCGGAAGCAAGCTTACGGTACGCTTCTAAACGAAGCTTGTCGGAATCAATATAATCAACTGGAATCGAAGCTTCAACAGGCAAATCAATAGACGTGGAAACAGTTTCTTTATGCTCTGGCTCTTTGTATTTTTCAACAGCTTCACAAACCATTCGCACGTATAAATCAAATCCAACGCCTTCAATGTGGCCACTTTGCGCATTGCCAAGCAAGTTTCCAGTGCCTCTAAGCTCCAAATCCTTCATAGCAACATCGAATCCAGATCCAAGAGCAGTATATTGAGCAATTGTTGCAAGGCGATCATGCGCTTGTTGAGTCATAGGCTTAGACGGATCATACAAAAAGTATGCATACGCTCGCTCACGACCTCTGCCAACGCGCCCGCGCAATTGGTGAAGCTGGCTTAAGCCGAATCTGTCTGCATGATCCACAATAAGCGTATTAGCGTTAGAAATATCTAATCCCGTTTCAATAATCGTAGTGCAAACAAGAACGTCAATATCTCTATGCCAAAAATCACGAATAATAGTGTCGAGCTGCTTCTCACCCATTTTTCCGTGCGCAATAGCAACCCTAGCATCTGGCACAAGTTTTTGAATATTAGTCGCGACCTTACTAATATCTTCTACTCGATTGTGCACGTAAAATACTTGGCCACCTCTAAGCAACTCTCGCTTAACGCAAGCCGCCACTTGCGCGTCTTCGTAAGCTCCAACATAAGTCAAGACTGGCAAACGGTCCTCTGGAGGCGTAGCAAGAGTAGACATTTCGCGAATACCAGTAACAGCCATTTCAAGCGTTCGAGGAATTGGCGTTGCAGAAAGGCTAAGCACGTCTACGTTTGTGCGCAAAGCTTTCAAAGTCTCCTTGTGCTCAACACCAAAACGCTGCTCTTCGTCTATAATCACCAAACCTAAATCCTTAAATTTTATGTTTGGATTCAAAAGCTTATGCGTGCCAATAACAACATCAACTTCTCCTGATTCAAGGCCTTGAATAGTATTGTTAACCTCTTTTTCGCTTTGGAATCTACTCATTGCAGCAACAGTTATAGGGAATCCAGAAAAGCGATTAGTAAAAGTCTCGTAATGTTGTTGAACTAAAAGAGTTGTTGGCGCTAGAACAACCACTTGCTTTCCGTCTTGAACTGCCTTAAAAGCAGCGCGCACAGCAATCTCGGTTTTACCAAAACCAACGTCTCCGCAAATCAGCCTATCCATTGGAATTGGCTTTTGCATATCTTGCTTAACTTCGTCAATAGTCGTAAGCTGATCTGGAGTTTCTTGGTATGGAAAATCATCCTCAAGCTCTTTTTGCCAAGGAGTGTCTGCGCTAAAAGCAAATCCGCTGCTAGATGCTCGTGCAGAATAAAGTTTAATCAAGTCTTGCGCAACTTCTTGAACAGCTTTTCGCGCTTTTTCTTTTGTAGCAGCCCAGTCCGCGCCTCCAAGCTTATTTAGCTTTGGAATTTCGGCACCAATATATTTGCTAACTAAATCAAGCTGATCTGTTGGAATAAAAAGCTTATCCGCAGGAGCATTGCGTTTACTTGGCGCGTACTCAATTTCCAAATATTCGCGCGTAGCTTCTCCGTTTGAAGTTTTTACATTCCTCTGCCTCATGCCTATAAATTTGCCAATTCCGTGCTGTTCGTGAACAACAAAATCTCCTGGCTTAAGGTCTAGAAGGTCGATTTCTTTTTTTCTACGCTTTGGCGACTTAAAACCACTTGCAGAAGAAGACTTTCCTGTTAAATCTCTTTCGCTAAGAATTGCGATTTTACTTTGCGTATCTATAAAACCGTCAACTATTTTCGATTGAACTTCCGAAAAATCAAATACGCCACTTGCGCGCACAGCTCGAGCAAGCCTTGCTAAAATTCCACTTGAAGCAGCGCTAATATAAACCTTGTATCCGTTAGAAATAAGACCCGATATTCCGCTAGAAATCTTCTCACTATCTCCTCTAAATTCTTGAGGAGATTTAATGCACAAGTCTAAATAGTTATTTTTTACGACTTTATTTTCGTTTTCTTCTTTAGAATCAACGGTTTCTAGCGACTTATCTATTGCAAAACTGTTTAAGTTAATTACTTGATGATTGTTGTTTTCAAGATTTTCTAAAACGCTGCCAAAATCAAGAAAACTAGCTTTATCGAATGTTATTGGAGCTCCAGCACCCTTGCCAGACGCAGCAACATGCCAACTTGCAGCCAAAAACTCGTTTGCTGTTTTAACTAAATCGTTAGCTGCACGCTTGCATTTTTCTAAGTCGGAAAGCAAAATTATTGCGTTTTTATCAAGCAAATTTTCCACTGGTTCCATGTTGTCAACTAATGCTGGAATCAAAGATTCCATACCCTCTACAGGTATTGCATTTGCGATTGATTCAAGCATATCTTGAGCATTTGGAATTTTACCAATCAAAGACCTTGCTCGTTTTTGAACATCTTTTGTAAGTTGCAATTCTCGGCAAGGTGTAGCCCAAACACTATTAATATTCTTCCCATAAGTGCGCTGATCAGATGCGTGGAATTGTTTGATTGCGTCAATCTCATCTCCAAAAAACTCAATACGCACAGGATGATCCATTGTTGGAGGAAAAACGTCTATAATTCCGCCTCGAACGGCAAATTCAGCGCGATTCATAACAAGTTCCACGCGATTATACGAGTTTTCAACAAGTCGCTTTGTAGCAAGCTCAATAGAAATCTCATTGCCACATTCAAAAACAAGCGGCTCTACGTTGCAAAGACCCTTAACAACTGGCTGAATAAGGGAACGAACTGGCATAACAAGAACGCGAATTGGGCTAAACATGGCACTTTTGCCACTTTTGCTGCTTTTGCCACTTTTGCTATCTTCCCCACTTTGCGGATGCTTTAATCGCCTAAAAACCGCCATTCTGCTTGCTACAGTATCTGCTCTAGGAGAAAGACGCTCGTGCGGAAGAGTTTCCCAAGCTTCAAGATTAGCAATATCTTTAGGGTTCCCATTATAAAAATCGCGTATTGATTCAAGTGATTCTAAAGCATCTCTACCAGATGGAACTACTAAAACAACAGGCTTTTTAGTAGCCATTGCAGCAGCTACAGCAGATCTAGCTCCACTTGGACAATACACATTAAGAGGATTAGAAAAATCTTCTTCAAGCAAAGCTAAAGACTTAAACGAATCATTTTTCTTACAAATATCTTTAAGTATGCTTTCAAAAGAAGCATCAGAAATATTAAAATCTTTAGAATCTAGCATTTTGTTAGCAAAAGAATCATACTTATCTGCCATTAAAATGCTCCTGAGTGGCTGCAAGCCCGCGGAAAATCACACTTTCTACAGCATCTGCGCCATCTGCCAAAAAATTAGGAAGTTCAGATTTTTGCGCACCAGCAAATCCGCCCAAAACCCAATTAACAGTATTATCGTGAGCATGAGCACCACGCTGAGCATGCCCAACACCCATTCTTACGCGCGCATATTGCGGAGTTCCAAGACTGCGATCAATAGAACGAATACCGTTATGGCCTCCAGCAGAGCCTCCAGCTTTTACTTTAATGCGCCCAAAATCCAAATCCATATCGTCGTGAACAATCACAATATGGTCAGTCTCAATTTGATAATAAGAGCTTATAGAAGATATTGCAGCTCCAGAATCGTTCATAAAAGTAAGCGGCTTAGCAAGGAAGAACTTTGCGGACTTACCGTCTAAATTCATAACTCCCTTGCCAAGTTTAGACAAGCCTTTATGGTCAGAAAAAGATATTGACCACCGCTCAGCAAGCAAATCCGCAACCATAAATCCCATATTATGACGAGTACCTTCGTATTTAGATCCAGGATTGCCAAGGCCAGCAATAAGCCAAAAATCCGAAGCCATAATTCACGCCCAATCTTATAAACTCAACAACAAAACGGGCGTATCGATTGAAGCTGGATTATACAACTACCCGATACGCCCTCATATACTGTACTTTATTTTAGCAAGACTCAAGTCATTGCGTAAACTACTTCAAAAATTCGTCCGTAGTTAATTCTTTTGCTTGAGGAGTTTTATATGTTACTTTGCCTTTAGAATCCGTATACGCACCTTCCTTACTTAGGAAGTCGAAGTATTCTTGAGCACCCTTAACATCATTTGTGCCGAACACAAACTTGCCGCTTTTTATGTCTGCACGATTACCCCAATATTGCCCGTCAACAATCATCTTCATGCTTCGCTTAACGAATTTCACATCAAGATTAGCTTCAGGAGCTTCTTTTACTAAAATGTTCGCAGCTTCGTCTGGATGATTGTAAGCGTATTCATAACCGCGCTTAACGGCTTTAACAAAAGCGCGAACAAGCTTCGGATTGCGCTTAACTGTGTTTGCGTTAGTAATAACACCAATCGTATCTGGCTGACCAGGAACTCCATAATCTGCTGTCTTAAAGCAACGCAACTTTGGACCATACATTTCCGCCTGCACACCTTCCCAAGTACCATAAAAACCACCAAAATCAGCTTTTCCAGATTCAAGCGTACGGAACGTAGAAGTACCAACAGTAACCTTATCGAACTTACCTTTGCCACCATCGTGCTGAATCATTCTACGAATCACAGCATCACCTTCTGCAGATCCAAAGGTTGCAAAAGTTTTACCATCAAAGTCTTTAGGAGAATGAATTTTAGTATTTTTATAAAGAGAGCACCAAATTGCGCTAGGCTTTTGCTGAACTTGCAAAACTTCCTTCAATTTAGTGCCTTTTGTACTGAAATCTGCAAGACTAGTAATATTACTTAAAGCAAAATCCGCAGCACCCGAGTCAACAGCATGCTCGGCACCAGTTTGAGACACAGCCAAAATATTCACGTGTAAACCAGCTTGCTTAAACCATCCCATATTCTTTGCCACGTATATGCCAATATGATTAGTATCAGGTATCCACGAAAGCATAAACGAAACGTTTTGAAGACCAGATTTACTATTCTGCTTACTATTGTTTGATCCGCACGCACACAAAGACAGAATACAGCATGAGCTTATAAAAACTGCTATTGCACGCATAATATTTTTATTAGATTTCAAACAAAAAGCTCGCACATTACGCCATAATTCGCATATCATGAATTCCCTAGCTTTCTTATAAATAACCGCTTTCTGGGAACGTGACACGAACTTGGCAGAAAACGGTATCAAGGGCCTAGCCCGCGCCGTTCAATGCCCCCAAAATTAGAACTTTTGGTTTGCCACGCATTGACTCACGAAACGACTAAATTATGCACTAATCGAAAGACAAATACGCATAAAATACACGCTTGCTAACTACATACTAGCTATATGATATTTTCATACAAGAAAGTTTGTAAAATTTTACGTTGTTTGATTGGGGCAGCAGTCAAGCAGCTACAACAAGCATTATGGCTTGTATACTGAAAGGAACGATATTCCATGACGCGCGCGCGCTGGAAAACACTACTGCACAATTATCTGCCAACAATAATTTCTACTATTACATTACTAATTTTTTGGCAACTTTCTTGCGAATTCTATAAAATTCCAGAAAATTCTATTCCAACTCCTACAGATATTGCTAAAGCAACTTGTGAAGTGTGGCCACAATTATGGCCTGCAACCCTTGCAACTATTGAAGAGACAATTGTTGGTTTTAGTCTTGCCATTGTGTGCGGCATTTTACTGGGCGTACTTTTTCACGTATGCAAGCTGGTTCACGCAGCTTTGTTCCCACTTCTTTGTGCTGCACAAACGTTACCACTTATTTCGATTGCCCCGATATTTCTTATATGGTTCGGTTTCGAAATGTCTGGAAAAATTGTTATCGTAGCTATTTTTAGCATGTTCCCTATTGCTGTTCAAACAATTAGAGGTCTTGATGCAGTTCCAAGTTTTTATAGCGATGTAGCTCTCACATGCGGAGCGGGACGAGTTTGGACGCTTTGGCACGTAAAATTAAGGATTGCAGCTCGACAAATTTTTGGCGGAATTCGCATTAGCACAGCCTACGTTTTTGGCGCAGCTACTACTGCAGAATATCTTGGCGCTCGTCAAGGATTAGGTATTTGGCTGCAAGCTGCATATAATTCTTTCCGCACTCCGCTTATTTTTTCTGCAACATTCGTAATTATTGCGTTTACAGCAATATTGATGGGCGTAGTTAATATAAGCGAACGATTATTGCTAGGTCCTGTAGAAGACGACGAAGACCCAGATAATCAAATGTAAAAACGCATAAATCCAACACATAAAATAATGCCGAACATAATCTAAACTATGCTCGGCATTATTTTTTATTAATCTAAAGCTGCTTTTAGGCGCTTCTTTGACTTTTGCTTTTACTTTCCAGAGTCTTCTTTAATAGCAGCGTTAATCGCATCGCTTAACTCTTTTTGAGCTTTGCCATACGCTTGCCAATCTCCAGATTTCATTGCAGCATCCGAATCCTTTAGAGCTTGAGCTGCTCGCTTAAGAGCCATTTTCGCTTTTGCACTAAAATCAGCGTCTGCCTTAGCATTAGCATTGGCATTTTTATTGCCATTTTCGCTATTCTTAGTCGAATCTTTTTGCTTAGGATTAGAAGCAATATTGTTTACGCCAGAATTATTGGAAGCATCGCCAGCGTTTGCGCCAGAGTTTCCTCCAAATACTTGGTTTAATGCTTCATCCAAAGTGTCTGCAAATCCAACTTGATCTCCAAAAGCAACCAATACTTTCTTAAGCAATGGGTAGCTAGTAGATCCGCTAGATTGTACATAAACAGGCTCTACGTAAACCAATCCACCGCCAAGTGGCAATGTAAGCAAATTTCCACGCTTAACTTTAGTTGATCCAGATTCAAGCAAATTCAACTCTTTAGAAACATTTGCATTAGCATTAAAGTTGTTTTGAGCTTGACCAGGTCCTGGAACATTGGAAACTTTAGGTAACTCTTGAAGTCTTAGTTGGCCATAATTTTCGCTTACTTTTCCAGCAACATTTCCAGCATCGGAATTTACAGACAAGAATCCAGTTAGGATCTCTCGAGTAGATCTTCCAGCAGGAATGTATGTAGAAACAAGCGAAAATACTGGCTTGTTTGCTCCTCTAGTTTGCAAAGTCAAATAGTATGGAGGTTGCAAAATATCTTCTCGCTGAAGACTTTGAGATTCTGTAGGATCTACTGGAGTCTGCCAGAAGTCTTCTCCCGAGAAGAACTGGCTTGCGCTGTCAACATGATACTTTGCAAGCAAATGCCTTTGTACTTTGAACAAGCTTTCTGGGTATCTAATATGACTCATCAAATCGCCAGAAATCTTAGAAATATCGTGATAATGCCCTGGGAATATTGATCTCCAAGCTTTAATCACAGGGTCTTTTTTATCCCACACATACAAGTCAACAGAACCGTCGTACGCATCAACAGTAGCTTTAACTGAATTGCGAATATAGTTTGCTCGCTGATTAGTCAAGCCTTTAATTGAACGAGATGTTGTTGTTGTAGAATCTTGAGTCACTTGCCCAAAATCAGTCATTTGCGAATATGGGTAAGAGTCGGACGTTGTATATCCGTCAACAATCCACTTAACTCGTCCGTCAACAACTGCTGGGTAAACGCGCCCATCTAATGTCAAGTATGGAGCGACTTTAGAAACGCGAGTCTTAGGGTCGCGATCATACAAAATCTGAGAATTTGCAGTAACTCTATCCGAGAATAAGATTTGATCTGATTCAAAACGAATAGCGTGTAGCAGCTTAGAGAAGAAGTTGCCTACACTTGGTCCACCATTTCCCTTAAACGTTGTTAAAGCACCATTTGATCCAGTTGGATAATCAAATTCCCAAGGAGCAGAGCCTTTTGGAGAACCAACAATCGAATACTTTGGAGCATTTGGCGAGAAGTAGATACGCGGCTCATACTTCTTTAACTTTGTAAGCTTTCCTTGAGTTGGAATTCCATACTCCATAAATTGCGGCTGACCATCTGCAGTAACTTTATTTCCATAAGCTGCAACAACGCCATACCCGTGCGTATAAACAGTGTGGTCATTAACCCAATTTCGATTATCGTTTCCAGCTAGATCAAGCTCGCGCGCAGCAATAACCGTGTCTTGACTCACGCCATCAATGTCGTACTTATCTACAGAAAGAGTATCTGCAAAAGTATAGTATTGCTTAGATTGCTGCAATTGACGGAATGTTGGAGAAGTGACTTGAGGGTCTAAAAGCCTGATTTGTGCAGTAGACTCCGCTTCTTTTGCTAGCGCTCCCGACTTTCCTTCCGAAGTAGCGTTATACGATTCTTTTTTAACATTATTTAAGCCATACGCAAACTTAGTTGCATCAATATTTCGCTGAATATAAGTGGCTTCTAATTCTTGAGCATTCGGCGCTACCTTAAAACGTTGCAAAAGAGCAGGCCAAGCAAAAGATAACACCATAGCGCATACAACTAGCGACGCAACAGCTATAGCAGGCGTGCGCCAAGCCTTAACAGCTACAACAAAACGCGTGCCAATTTTTACGTTTCCATTAAGAGCGTGAGACTTTAGCAACCACGCTGTTATAACAATTCCAACAATTAGTGTTATTACAGCCATTGCAATGCTGGAAGGAACACCAGCATTCATATCTGTGTAAGATCCGCCAGTAATCTTAGAACCATCCAAATTTACAATCGCAAACACATCTAATATTTGCAAAACGGACCAGAAAATAATAACGAGCATAAACCACGCAGAAATTTGACGCCTTGCGCTTTTGGTTATGCTAAAAATGCCCTTTCCATCTACAGGAAGCGTAATTCTTACAGCTCCCATCAAAGCGTTTGTTATAACGCTAAATAGCAAAGAAACAGCAAGAAGAACAATAAACGCTCTTGTAAAAAGTCGCAAGCCTGGCAAAGCAAACACGTAAAAACCGTTATCAAATCCAAATTGCGGATCTTTAATACCAAATGATTGGTAGTTAAACATAAGCAAAATTTGCACCCAATGATTGTAGAATTGCATTCCAAACACAGCGCCTACAATCAAAGACACAACTCCTGCAACATGCATTGCAAGCTTAGAACTTATTCCCTTTTTAGTGTCTAAAATATTGCCTTTTTCTTTAACATATACGCCATCGTCGCTTCCAGGGCGTTTTTTAATCGCAATATATGCAGACAAATACCCAAACGCAGCCATAAGCAGAGCGTATAAAGCCCAAACGCCGATTTTAGCGGCTAGTTGAATCCAGATTACGCTCTCAAATCCAAGTTGCGCATACCACATGCAATCTGTAATAAAAGTAGAAAAACCAAAAATAATTGAGCATATAAAAGCTATTGCTACTACTATTGCAACAATAACCCAACGCCATTTTCTTGATTTTCCAACAAACTTATTTACATCAAAATCTATTCTCATATAGCGATTATTCTCCTTACTATTTGAGCTTTTATTATCGCTTTTATTGCTTTTACTATCTTTACTATCTTCGCTAGCATCGCTAGTATCGCTAGTATCGCTATTTTTGGGCGAGTCGCCTTCGTTTTCTAGTTTTTTCTTAGCTTCTAATATATCGCTAAAGAGGTCACCAAGGTCATCATCATCACTATAATAGTCTGCCAAATCTTTTATTTTTTTTGCAAACTTTGAAGAAGTCTTATCTTTGTTTTCACTATTAGACTCATCTTTAGAAGCATCTTTATCAACAACATTGACACTGCTATTATCTTCATCAATGCTTTCTACAACTACATCTTGGTCAATAGAATCATCTGCAGAAGTATCGGCAAAATCATTATTTTGATTGCTCTTTTTCTTTCCATCGCTTGAATAATCGGAACGCTTATGCACTTTAGTGTTTTTAGGTTTTTTAGCCATATAAGCGCCAAAAGCAGCCCATGCAACGCCAATGAGTATTTCTATAATGACTTTCAACATAAGGTTAATAATACTATACTAACTATTCCCAATCTACGTGTTGTGTTTGTTGTGTAATCAAAAATAATTACAAAAAGCGCGCTCGCAAAAGTAGCGAACGCGCCTAATTTGATTAAATTAAATCATATAAGCATTTAAGCTAAGCAACGTCTGGATCGTCTTTAGCGATTGTTCCAGTAAGCTTACCAATAGCTTTCATAATGTGGTACACAACCAACACAACAACAGTGCCGATTGCAATACCGTTAAACTGAATTCCAGAAATAGCAAATTGGAAGTTGGCAATGCCAATAATCATAACGATTGCAGCAATCATAATGTTAACTGGCTTATCGAAGTTCACTTTGTTCTCTACCCAAATACGAACGCCAATCATGCCAATCATGCCGTAAAGTAAAGTGGTTACACCGCCCAAAACGCCTGCTGGAATGGAGTTTACAATTGCACCAAACTTTGGGCAAAGGCTTAATACGAATGCAAAGAATGCAGCGCACCAATAAGCGGCAGTAGAATACACTTTTGTTGCAGCCATAACGCCAATGTTTTCGCCATAGGTTGTAGTACCGCAACCACCAAAGCAACCAGCAATTGCAGTGCCTAAGCCGTCTGCAAACAAAGCTGTACCAATCTTGGAATCGTAGTCACGGCCAGTCATTTGAGCTACAGACTTAACATGACCAACGTTTTCTGCAATAAGAACCAGCACAACTGGCAAGAACATAAGCAAAACAGAGAAATCAACTTGCGGAGTGTGGAACTTAGGGAAGCCAATCCAAGAAGCTTGCTCAATCTTACTAAAGTCAACTTGACCCTGGAAGCATGCATACGCGTAGCCAACAAGAACACCAAGCAAGATGTTCAATCGCCCAAGAAGACCACGGAAGATCACTGCAATAAGCATAACTGCAACCAAAGTTACCAAGGCAGTGTCTGGAGCCTTTTGGAAGTTACCCCAAACAGCTGGACCTAAGTTAAAGCCAATAATTGCAACGATTGCACCGTTAACAACAGGAGGCATAATAACGTCAATCCACTTTGCTCCTGCAAAATGCACAAGCACACCGATTAGCGCAAGAAGAATACCTGTGCACATAATGCCAAAGCTTGCTACAGCAATACCCTTATGCGCAGCAGTTACAGCCATAACAGGTGCTATAAGACCAAAAGAGCTTCCTAAATAACTAGGAAGCTTATTTGCGTTAATCAACAAGAACAGTGCTGTAGAAAGAGCCGTGAACATTAAAGTAGTAGACGGATCAAAGCCTGTAAGAATTGGCACTAAGAATGTTGCGCCAAACATAGCAATAACATGCTGAGCACCAATACCAGCAGTACGAGTCCAAGTTAAACGCTCATCTGGCTCTACTACTTCTCCTGGCTTCAAAGTTTTTCCGTCACCATGAAGCTGCCATGTAAACAACGATTTCATCGTTTTCTCCTTGTGTAAAACAAGTTCGTATGTAAGTTTGTGATTGAAAAACAACCACCAAAACAAGCGCCAGCTTAAAAAAAAAACAAGCACTACTCAAGCGCAGGTTTGGCAGATTTTGCAGAGGCTATACCAACCGCCGCCCCCTAGCCAAGTGGTCATTCTAATGTACTAATCACAAAGTGTCGAGACAATTTGAAAAATAATAAATTTATAAATTTGTTTTGTTGAAATATCAAGGAAAATCGGTGTGTCGAAAACGCATCAAACACCACTAATTATTACTCATAAAAGTTTATAAACATAAACTTTTGCTTATGTATTAGATTCGTTTATTACAATCTTAATTTTGCAAAACATTTTGAATGTAATCTTTTAATACAATTGCATGATTTATACGCGGATCTTTCGCTCCATATAAAAACGTTACTTTTTTACTTTTTCTACATATATCTACGATTTGGTTTACACAATCTTGATTCTCATCTAACTCTTCAATATAACGATTAGAAAATTCTTTAAAGCGCTCAGGCTTATGGCTAAACCATTTTCGCAAATCACTTGATGGAGCAATATCTTTACACCACAAATCAAGATTTGCCTTTTCTTTACTTATTCCTCTAGGCCACAATCTATCTACTAATACTCGCAAGCCATCATCTTCATCAGATGATTCATAAATGCGTTTAATTTGAATATTAATATTGCACATAATTACCTCTTTAACTACATATAATGATTACACAATTATGATTTTTTTCAACAAGATTTAATTAATCACAATGTAAATGGAACTAATACAAAACTACGATAGATTTTTATCGAATATGTTTTATTATGTGATTTTTATATAGGCGTGTCGCTTGCCATTACAACAAAACGCTAGAAAATGTGTAAATATTTTTGATTTTTTGTTCGTTTTTGTCCGATTATGAGAGAATAATTGGCTAAATGGTTAATTTCTTTGATACATGGAAAAAGAAAATCTGCACAACAAACATGGCTCTTATAGCTGTGCTTACACTTCTAGCTTCCTTAATCGGCAGCTGGCTCAAGCAGTTCCCAGGCCTAAGCCTTTTGGGAGCTCTTATTATTGCGTTGCTTATTGGTATGGCTCTGCAGCTGCCTTTGCACGTATACAAGTTGAACAATGATTCTAGACGAGCAGGCGTTAAAGCATCTGCTGGCCTAATCGCAAATAAGCTACTTCGACTAGGCATTATTTTGCTTGGCTTTAAGCTAAATTTGCACGTTCTATTTACTCAAGGATTAAAGTGCCTACCAATTGCAGCCGTTCTAGTTGCTGTTATGGTATGCATTACATACAACATTGCAAAATTCCTTAAGGTTAGCCCACAACTTGCAATGCTAACCGCAGGAGGCACAAGCATTTGCGGAGCTGCAGCTGTTATGGGTCTTTCGGGATCTATGCCAGTGCTTCCACAAGATGAGGACGAAAAAGAACAAAACGAGGTTATGGCTGTTGCAACAGTTGCAATAATGGGCACAATCTACGCTTTGGCAGAAATCTTTATTCTTCCTCACTTTGGAATGACTAAGCAGCAGCTTGGAATTGCATCTGGCGCATCGCTCCACGAAATCGCACACGCTGTTGCAGCGGGCGGAGCTTTTGGAAGCATTGACGTTGCAACAATCATGAAGCTTACTCGAGTTCTTATGCTTGTTCCTACATCAATCTTTATTGCAATTTGGTGGAACGCTCGTCATAGCCAAGTAGAAGATAACGGAAAGCGCAAAATCAACTTCCCATGGTTTATGCTTGGATTTATTGCAGCATCTGTTATTGGTACGTACGTGCCTTTTGTTTCGTCCTACGCATCCCTACTTGTAGACGCAGGATACGTCTTCCTTGGAATGGCTATGGCTGCTCTTGGAATCAACGTAAACTTTAGAGTTATATTTAAGCAAGGAAAAGCAGCATTCTTAGCAAGCTTCCTGGCATCTATTGTTTTAACAGCATTGGCCTGCACAGCTAGCGTTTTGTTCTTCTAATAAACAAACATAGATAAAACAAACGCAATTAAAACAAACGCAATTAAAGCGCAAACAAAAAATCAGGGGATTGAATTTTGAAATCTCCTGATTTTTTATATTTCTTACTTACGTAAATGCTTCACATAACTCTAAAACAGATTATTCAATATGTACTGCTGTTCCGTCTAGAATATTCGTATAGAACCAATTAGCATCTGGAACACTTAATCGCACACATCCGTGCGATGCAGGGACCCCAAGTTTTTGCGCTTCTTCTACAATATAATCGCCAAAATTAGCACGAGTTGGAACAGAGTGGAACAAATACTTTGCTCCTATAAAACCAACCCAATAGTCTCCACCCATTCCTTCTGTTCTATTGTAAAAATGATATCCCCTATGCCCTATTCTAAAATCGCCTTTAGGTGTGGAGTTATTCATTCCAGAGCTAACAATCATTGTATAAACAAGATTATTATTCGCATAAATATAAACACGTTGTTTTTTAAGGTCTACATTTATTTGCAAATGATTTGCATCTATTCCAGAAAGATTTGGATATTGACCGCCTGTAGATATTTTCCATAAATTAGAAAAATCAATTGCATTCGCATTTTGATTTTGTGCATTAAAACTATCTTTAGACTTATCATTATGCTCTAATGGCGTCTTTTTTGCTTTCGACTTTGCGCCAAAATTATCGCCTTTTTTACTTTTTACATTACTTAAAGCGGAATCAAGCTTGTTTGACTTAAAATATTGTGCTTTAAGATTTACAAAAATACGCTTATTCGCTTCTTGAACAACATGCGATACTTGGAATCCAACAAAACTAAAGAAGACCAAAACAATTAGAAAAGCGAGCGCACGCTTGTAGAAAATTTTGCGATTTTTTGGAGATTTTAAGCTAATAACATATTTCACAAATCGCGAAATAAGCGACTTTAACATGCTTTTAAAAGCATAAAATATATTCATACAATCTCCATAAGTAAACAAAATAAAAGGCGCCACTTCGATACTACACTATAGTGCCTAAGCAGCGCCAAATTACACGTTATTTGATTATTTATATGATTATTGTCTAACTAATCACACATTAAACTTAAATTCAACAATATCTCCGTCTTGCATAACATAATCGCGGCCTTCAAGACGAAGCTTTCCTTCTTCCTTGATTTTTGCCATAGAGCCTTGAGCCTCAACAAAATCATTGTAAGAAACAACTTCTGCTTTAATAAATCCACGCTCAAAATCTGTGTGAATAACGCCTGCAGCTTGCGGAGCAGTCCAACCCTTATGAATCTGCCATGCGTGAACTTCTTTAACGCCAGCAGTCAAATAGGTTTGAAGCCCTAAAATATCAAAGCCAACGCGCGCAAGCTGATCCAATCCAGATTCTTGTAATCCTGCATCTGCAAGCATTTCTCGAGCATCTTCTTCATCAAGCTCAGTAAGCTCCGACTCAAATTGCGCGTTAAGGAAAATCGCCTTTGCAGGAGCTACAGATGCCGCTAGCTTAGACTTCAAAGAGTCATCCGAAAGCTCTGAATCGTCAACGTTAAACACGTAAATAAAAGGCTTAGCAGTAAGCAAGTGCAAATCGTAAACGTCGTCTTTATTAATCAACTTCTCGTTATGAGCCTGATCAATCGTCTTTCCAGATTCAAGAATTTCTTTAGCCTTATTCACTGCGCCAACGTATTCTTGAGTAACTTTTTTGCCACGCAAATCTTTCTCTAACTTTGGCAAAGCATTCTCGATTGTTTGCAAATCCGCAAGAATAAGCTCCGTGTTGATTGTGTCAATATCGTCTGCAGGATCTACCTTGCCATTAACATGCACAATGTCATCATCGTTAAATGCGCGAACGACTTCGCAAATGGCATCCGCCTCGCGAATATTAGCAAGGAACTTGTTTCCCAAGCCTTCTCCCTCGCTTGCACCCTTAACGATTCCTGCAATATCAACAAATGTAACGGTTGCTGGAACGATTTTCTCGGTTTTAACAAGCTTTGCTAAAACAGGCAAACGTTTGTCTGGCAAAGGCACAATACCAGTATTTGGCTCGATTGTTGCAAACGGATAATTTTCCGCTAAAACGTTGTTTCGTGTTAGCGCATTAAACATAGTTGATTTACCAACGTTAGGCAAACCTACGATTCCAATAGTTAAAGACATATTACCTACTTTAGACCAGCTAGCGGAAGTGACTACACTACTATACTCGTACTGTTTTATTTTTGTTGAATTGCGTCAACCGCGCTAATAACATCTCCCCTAAAACCACACGATTCTAGCTTTGCAACACCTCGAATCGTAGTGCCACCAGGAGAACATACTGCGTCTTTCATAGCGCCTGGGTGAACACGCGTATCCATATACAACGCGCCTACTCCCTCAATCATCTTTGCAGCCAAACGATATGCGCAATCTCTCTTTAGACCATACTTTACGCCAGCATCTGCTAAAGCTTCCATGTACATAGCAGTAAAAGCTGGAGCGCAACTAGAAACACACATTGCAATATTCATGTGCTCGCTATCTACTCGCTCGACTAAAGAAATAGGATTAAAAATAGCGTTAAACGCTTCTAGTTGACTATCTGTTAGAGTATTTTCGCTTTCTGCTAGAGTGACTCCTTGGCAAACTGCGATTGGCGTATTTGGAATAATGCATTGCACGTTAGCATCTTTGCCAAGTAAATTCTGGTAACGCTTAAGAGTCCAGCCTGCTGCAACGGAAATAATTGCGATTTTTCTTTCTACAATAGTTTTTGCAATAGGTTGCAAAACTTCTTCAATCTGATTTGGTTTTACAGCCAAAATTAAAACATTGCTAGAATCGCAAACTTCACACGCACTTTTTAACGCTTTTACGCCAAATTTGCTTGCATTATTAACAAGTTTTTCAAAGTGCGCCGCGCATGCAACCATATCTTTGCCTTGCAAAACATTAGCGCGAATCAAGCCTTGCGCAATCGCTTGAGCCATGTTTCCAAAACCAATAAATCCAACGGTTCCAATTGAGTTAGAACTCATTAACCAATCTCCCTAATAAGTAGACACTAAATTAAACACTAAATAAACACTAACTTTTTATTAAGCATCTAATCATTTGTATATATAACTTGTATATCTAATCATTTGTTAGATACTTTAATCAAAAGTTACTTATTGCTTATATTACTTATTGCTTATATAACTTAGATTACTTATATATAGACTCTAAATCTCCACGATTCCTTGCTTCTTCCAGCAAATGACGGAACACAAAGTCACCATGAACACCATCGTGCTCAAACTCGTTAGTTGTCCAATAATGAGAGTTAGAAATATGAGACAAAGTATCTAACTGAAGACCAGAATCAACGTACATGTCGTCGAAGTAAACCGCTGCTTGCAAAGGAACTTCGTTATTTGCAAGCTGATCTAAATCGTAAATCTTGCCAAATTGCATATCGTTCATCATGCAATCAACTGCTGGCAAGAACGGCTGCAAAGCTTTTTGCTGATCAAACATCCACGGAAACACAGCTTCTCCAGTAAACAAAAGCGGGCGCGCGCTACCAGAAAACTCTGGCATTGTTTCCCTAACCTGCTGAGCTGCCCACAAAATCGGGTGCTCTAATTCACCATCAGCATAAATAAATTCTTGTAGCGGCCAATATAGCGGACTAGAAGATGTTGCATCCATAACGCCATAAAGGAACTCGTCGCTTAAATAGCCGTCTGCTGTTCCACCGCCATGCTTAAATGCTTTAAGAGATCCATCTCCATCCGAAAAAGCGGAGTCAATAAGCCAATGAACTCTTTCAAAACTTGGCTTCATGCCAAAAGACGAACCAAGAGTCTGGAATCGCTCAACCGTTAGCTTTTCGCCATCAGGTAAGAAAACATCTCCTTGAGAAATCCTATCTGCAATAGCAGCAGCGCGCGCAACATCCTGCGGATAGCGCTCATAGAATTGCTCAGTTTTACGAGCCATACGAGGAAAAGTATGCTCATAGACTTCACGCGCATTTGCAGGAACATGAGGAATGCCGCCCGTTGTAAAGCTTGCAATCAATCCTTGCGGGAAAAGTGACAAATACGTAAGCGTTAAGAATCCACCATAGCTTTGGCCCAAAGAAACCCACGGCTTTGCATTGAATTCAGTTAAGCGCAAATGCTCAAAATCGCGAATAATGGAATCTGCTAAGAATCGCTTTAAGTACCATGCTTGCCTCTCTACACTCACGCCGTCGTCTGCCATGCGCTTAATCGTAGAAGCATCTACCCTAGAAGAGCGCCCAACACCACGCTGGTCTGGAAGAACAACACGAAAATGCTTAATTGCCTCTTGAATCCAACCATCGCTAGACGGCGAAAGCGGACGAGGGCACTGACCGCCTGGGCCTCCTTGCAAAAACACTAGCAAAGGCAAATCATCATGCGCATGTTCTGGAGCGCAAATAACTCTGCAAAATAGGCGAATCGTCTCCCCTTTAATAGAATCGCCTGGAGTGTTTTGCTCCCAATCTAAAGGAACATCGATTGCGCGCTCTTCTACATACAATCCTGGTACGTAATACTTTGCTAGCAGTGCCATTGTAAACATTCCTTTCTGCACTCGCATGCAACGTTGCAATAACAAATCACATACAAAAATACACACTCTTATATAAATCATACTAAAGTTCGATTGTTCTATAAAGTGCCGTGTACTAGCCTAGTAGTTATGAAAATATCTCACACGTTTAACAAAGCCATACAACGCTTACGCACTGAGCTTACGCTAAACGATATATTGTGGGGCATTATTCCACTTATTCTTTTTACACTTTCAAGCAATCGGTATCCTATAAACAATGTTGACGGATTCTTGACGCAAAGTTCACTAATTACAACCTATCTTATAAATATTGTTGTTGCATCATTACTTTCAGTAAGAAAGATATGGCCTGAACAGGCGGCTACTATTTTTATTGTTATTTGCATTGTGCAAGTAATATTTGGCCCTACTCAACTTTTTGCTGATTTCTTTGGTTTTGTGCTGCTTGTTAATGCTATTGCTCGCGGAAATCCAGAACATTCAAAAGCTTTTGTTATTGCAGCTTACGTAACAACAGTATTATCTTGCGCAGCAATATCGTGGAATATTGTAATGGGGCCAATATATGGCATCAATCATTTAAAAGCTAGTTATTCTTGCAGCGTAAAAAATATAAATAGTAGTAACATAAAAAACTGCGTTTCAATTATACTTGATTTTGCAATTCCTACTATAATTTTTGCAATTATTATTACTACAATTACGGTTATTATTGGCTACTGGCAGCGCACTCACGTGCACACTATTCAACTTTTACAAGAGAACAATAACGCTATTCGAGCGTACCGAAAAAAAGCTCAGCATATTGCCATTACTGCAGAGCGCGCTAGAATCGCTAGGGATATGCACGATATTGTTGCTCACACGCTTTCTATTATTATTGTTCAAGCAGACGGTGGTCGCTATGCAGCAACACAAGATATTTCTCTTGCTAAAAAAACAATGCATATTATTAAAAACGAATCAGAGCGCGCCGTTCACGACATGCGTCGACTGCTAGAAGCTTTAACAGACGCTCCATCCGCTCAATTGGATTTCAATCACATACCTTCGCTTATTGAGCAAGCAAAAATTGCATCTCCTAAAAATATTTTTTGGCACACTGTTGATGGCATAAATTCTTCTAATAAACTCAACAAAGATGCACAAACCGTTGCATACCGCGTTGTTCAGGAGTCTCTTACTAATATTCGGAAGCACGCAGGAAATGGCATCAAAATAAACATTCACGAAGAATGGAACGAACAAGGATTAACACTAAAAATCACAAACGAAGTACACAAGCTTGAAGCTAACCAAACGCAAAATAGCAATGCGCAACATAAAAATGGTTATGGTCTGATTGGCATGAAAGAACGCATTGAAAATCTTCATGGAACACTTGATTATGGAATACAAAACGATGGAACATTTAGTATTGCTGCTTTTATTCCATACTCTTACAACACGGATCAATCAAACACTACTGCTTCTGTATTAAACAGTATTCCTAACGCTACTTATAAAAACGCAAAAGCTAATAATCCATTATCAGTGCACGAAAAGCCAGAAAATACAAGCGATAAAACCTCATCAAAAGTTTTGCAAGAAGCAAATGATTCACAAAATAGGATTGAAAAAGTATCGCAATGGTTTGAACAACATTGGCTTATTGGAGATGTTATTTATGCATCGCCTTGGACTGTTCTAATGCTTTTTATACCAACTTACGATTTTATTGTTGGAAATGGAATGCATTCACAATATTCCAGCTCACTTTTAGTACAAATACTTTATATAGTATTTACTCTTACAACCATGGTGCCATTCATGTTTCGCAGAAAAGCTCCAACTATGTGCGCAATTATTGCAGCAGTATTTTCTGCAATACAGCTTATATGCTTACCTAATATTTTATTCGCTAATTTCTTTATACCAGCCATTGTTTATGCTGCTGTGCTCTATGGTAAAAAGCACGCATGGCAGTGGGTTAGTGCTGTAGTACTCGCCGAATCTGCTATTTTTGCTGTAAAAATTGGTGTTGCATCAAGAAATATTCCGCAAAATGAAACTCCAATACGATTTTTTACTTCTAATGCGTACACAACTAATTTTTATGACATTATGCAAATGGCGTCCGTAGGATTAATTTTTGGTTTTATAGTTGCGTTAATTTGTTTTATTGCCATTGCATTTGCTTATTACCGCAGAAACGATGACAATAATTTGCTGATTCTAAAAGCGCGCAGAACAGAATTAGAGCAAGAGCAAAAACAGCTAGAAGTACTTGCAGCAAATGCCGAAAGGCAGCGTATTAGTGCAAACATTCAGCAAAAAGTTGCAGTTACATTGCATAAAGTAATTGATGCTGCAAATAGTGGAATAGATATGCTAAATGAATACGAAAAATCAAATAGCAATGCAGAAAAGCTAAAGTCAACAAAACTAGAGCAAGAGACAAAGCAAGAACTAGAGCAGGAACAAATTGAAGCAATTAGTAAAGCTTTTAAAAACATTGGAGACGAAGGTCGCTCAGCACTTAGGTACATGCGAAAACTACTTGGAATTTTGCGAGAAACAGGTTCAAGTGTTAATTCATCAAATAATAGTGCAAATATAACTGAGATTGCGGTTCGCCCCGCTCCTTCGCTTGATGAACAAATTCAACACAAACTTGCCAACAAGCACGAATAAATTGATAGTATGGAAAACATGGAAAATATGGAAAACAATGGAGTAATTCGAGTCGCAATAGCAGACGATCAAGAGCTTGTGCGCGCAGGATTTGCTATGGTAATCAACTCGCAAAAAGATATGCAAGTTGTTGCGCAAGCAGCGAATGGAAATGAAATTGTAGAAGTTGCGTCAAAGGAAAATCCAGACGTTATTTTGATGGACGTGCGCATGCCTAACATGGACGGTTTGGAAGCTACGCGCAAAATCTTGCAAGAAGATGCTAATAGCAATACGCACATTATTATTTTAACAACTTTTGATTTAGACGAATACGTTATGGCTGCGATTCATACGGGCGCATCGGGATTTTTGCTTAAAGATACAGAGCCAGAAACATTGCTTAATTCAATACGAACTGTGTATCAAGGAAACGCAATTATTGCTCCAACTGCTACAAAGCGCTTAATTGAGTCAATGATCTCTAAGCCTAACGATGAAGAAAAATCAAAAGAAGAGATTGCGACTAAAAACGAGCAAAGCGCAAACACGTACGATTCTTGCTTAAATGATTTAACAGATCGCGAGCGCGAAGTTCTTGTAGAGATTGCTCACGGACTATCTAACCAAGAGATTGCTAATAAACTGTTTATTAGCTTGCCAACAGTTAAAACGCATGTTGCGCATATTTTGGGAAAAATCAATGCAAGAGACAGAGTCCAAGCTGTTGTGTTTGCTTACGAAAACAGTCTTGTTTAACTATTTTTATAAAAATAAAAAACAATGCGAATGTTCTTATAGACAATAAATCTTTTCTATAAAAATAATGCGGCTGCAAATTAATCAATTCTTAATTGAATGATTAAAATTGCAACCGCATTTTGTTTTGCGTTTCTAGCGATTAGTCCTCCGCAAGCGCAACTACTGGCGAAGGCTTCACTGCTCTACGAGCTGGAAGAACGCTGGAAAGAAGCGCTGCAAGCAAAGCGATTAGAGCGAGAACCGCGTAAATAGCCCAATCAACTACAAACGGAACTTTGCCAATTGAGCTAAATACCATGTAGGATCCAATCCACCCAAACGCTGTTCCAACAATCAAGCCAGAAACAGTGCTTGTTAGGGAGATCAACGTTGCTTCCAACGCAAGAGATCTTCTAACCTGTCCTCTTGTCATGCCGATTGCGCGCAAAGTTGCAGATTCTTTGGTTCGCTCAATAACAGACAAGCTTAATGTGTTTGCAACGCCTATTAAAGCAATCACAACAGCTACTGCTATTAAGCCAACAAGCAACATCATCATTATGTCGATAGCACTCTCCCACTGCGCTCGTTGGAACACGCTTCCACCAGCCATAACCTCCGCATAGCTAGATGTAATATTTCTAATATTTTTAACAATATCTACAAGATTAGCTTTGCTAGAGTCTACCGAAATAAGCAGAATATGCGTTGTAGGCTTAAGGTAGTTATTGAAGTAAGATTTGCTAACAAAAGCAGTATTCCTTGAATGTATACTAACATTTCTATACTTCTTAAACTGAACTTGCTTTACAGTAATGCTCTTATCGTTATTACTCGAGTATGTATTCATTCCAGTAAATGGCGTAATACTATCTACACTATCTTCACTAGAACTGTACTTTTCTACATAAGCTTGTAGATTAAGATTTCCTTTTTCAAGATCAAAAGGCTCTCCACCTTCATTATTAAACTTAGGCAAAAGCACAGAATCCCTGTTTATATTAACGCCATCAAGATTTGTATGCATTACATTTTTAAGTTGATCTGTATTATCAACTCCAGCTGCCATAGCATACTCAGTTTTGCCCTTAGCGTTCTTAAAAGTCATAGGAACTGCAGGAAGCAACTCAGTATTCTTTATTCCACTAATCTTTGAAATGTCGGCAGCTAGAGATTCATCAACATTCTTGCCTTGAATAATAATGTCAACACTGTAATGATCATCAACAACACCTTTAAGAGTTGCTTTACCGCACATTGCGCCCGTTACTACTGTAGAAACAAGCGTTACGCCAATAAGCAAAGCTGTTCCAGTTGCCGCAACTCTTCTAGGATTTCTTTGCACGTTTGCATTAGCAACTTTAGACGCGGGCCCACAAAGTGCCATAATTGCTCCAGTTGCCTTCATAGCAAACGGCATCCAGAATGTTGCTGTAATAATAATGCCAATAAAAACAAGCGCACAGCCAAACATTGCTCCAAGCAAAGTCATCCAAGAGTCAGAACCAGCAGTGGGAGACTTCCCCGCAATCATGCTTGCTAAAGAAGTAGCACTTAAAGCCGTAAATAAAATACCTACAACAATAAACACAACGCCAAAAACAGCGCGAATAATGCTTGCACGCTTATCTTTAATCAAATCCATTGGTCGTAGCGCTTCCATAGGCGTTACTTTTGTAGCAGATCGAGCAGCACTCATAGATGCAAGAACTGTTACAATCGTGCCAATTGCTATTGGCCACACAACCGCTGGAAGCGAGACAATCAAAGGAATCTTAGATAATGGTCCAGAATTAATATTCACGTTACTAATTGCGCCCATAAATCCGATTGCACAAAGCACGCCAACAGCCGCAGAAATAACTCCAAGTATTGCAGCTTCAAGCAAAACTGCTGCATAAAGCTGGTGCGATTGTGCGCCGATTACGCGCAAAAGTGCAAGAGTGCGTCTGCGTTGAGCAACCAAAACTTGGAATGTGTTTGCTATAACAAGCGAAGAAATAAGCAACGCTAGAATACCAAAAGATAGCAAAAACATGGTTACAAAATTAGTGCCGTTGGACACATTTCGAACAGATCTTACACCAACTTCGTGCCTAGACATAAGAGAGAATCTCGAAGGAAGCAAAGAGTTAATCTTAGGAGATAAATCGTTTATTTTAGATTCATCAATACTCATGTATACTTTGCTTTGCACAACTTCATTGTCAAAATTCTTAAGATTGTTGAGTTTTGCACAAAAATCATTCGTTATGCCACCAAGATATGTGCCGCGATTTGAAAATGGTATTTGAGAATGCTCTCCATCGTCTACAAGACCAACCACACGAACATCGTACGATTTTTCTTTATCTCCGCCAGTGTCATCTACTTTAACCAAAGTTATAGTATCGCCAATGTTTGCATGTATTGATTTAGCAATACTTTTAATAAGAGTGATTTCACCTATTTTTTGCGGTTCTCTACCTTCTGTTGATTTATACACAGGAAGATTTCCATACAAACCATTAGACCAAGCAATACTCGTAACTGATTTATCACCTTTTTCCACTCTTACAAGAGCAGTCGCATCATCACTACGAATGCCATTAACACCAGGCATCTTCGATATTTCGTCTAAATGAAGGTCTTTATAATGAATTTTACTACTCGGAGAACTGTTAGGATTCCTAAATGAGATTGCATAATTTGCGCTACCGAATTCATTTGTTGCGTTACGAACCATCAAGTCATCAACGCTGTTTGCAAAAAGCAAAGTAGCGCTCATAAACATGCTGCCTATAAGAATTGCAATTCCAGAGGCGATTAGCATGCGCACGCTTTTACGCATAAGTTTTAGTGCGATTTTCCACATTCTAACTTCACCACCTTTTATTGCAATTGAGCAGGCTGATTATTAACGCCAGCCTCGCTGCGTTCCATAAGCATCTTGCTCATTCCTTCTGCAGTAGGATTTTGAACGTCTTCAACGATTTGACCATCTGCAAACACGATTGCTCTATCTGCATAAGACGCTGCAACAGCGTCGTGAGTAACCATAATCACAGTTTGACCAAGCTCCGTTACAGACTTCTTCAAGAAATGCAAAACTTCCAAGCTGGAAGCAGAATCGAGATTGCCAGTAGGCTCGTCTGCAAAAACTACGGAAGGCCTAGAGATTAAAGCGCGAGCAATTGCAACGCGTTGTCGCTGACCACCAGAAAGCTCAGCTGGCCTATGCTTTAAGCGATCTTGCAAGCCAAGAGTATTAACCAAAGTATTAAACCATTGCTTATCTGGCTTTTTGCCTGCCAAAGTAAGAGGCATAAGAATATTTTGCTCAGCGCTAAACATTGGAAGAAGATTAAAACTTTGGAAAATAAATCCAACCATCTCGCGGCGCATAAGCGTAAGCTGATTATCGCTCATACCTGTAATATCTAGGCCATCTACCAAAACTTTTCCAGAATTAACGCTGTCAAGACCAGCTAAAGAATGCATTAACGTTGACTTTCCAGAACCAGAAGGGCCCATAATCGCAGTAAACTTGCCGCGCTCGAAGCTAACGCTAACATCTCGCAAAGCGTGAACAATGCCTGCGCCCTTGCCAAAATCTTTAACAACATGCAAAGCTGCAACCGCAGTCTCGCCAATCAAACCTTCTTGAGCGGAATAATTCATTTGCGTAAAACGCGTATCTTGACTATTTTCAACACTCATTTTGCACCTCACATACTTCTGTGATTACCTTACAATTACAATTTACGTGATTAAAAACGCATTCTCTATAGTGCGTAAGGCTGATATTTTCATTGGAATAATAGGGATTTTGATATTAAATTTTGATATAAAAATGCTCTTATGTAAAATCGTCATACTTTAGTATGAGAGCCAGTATTATAGGCTTAAATTCAAATGCGTAATATTACAGGCATAAATTTTCATTTCAGACAGATTATTTAATGCAAAATAAGTCAATTTGGCAACTACAACAACATCAATTAAAGAATTTTTCTTAACATGATTAATATTTTTCCTTCAAAATAAGCATTACAAATCATGTGCTCGAATTTTTATAAATGTGCTTATTTATATCTAAAATAAATAAAAATGCATAAAATTAGTTATTTTATGTTCATTTTAATTGTTTATTTGTTAATTTTAGTAACAAAACGCTTATTTACGCACTCGCCAAATGTCATGCAATATTGTAAAATATTAATCGACTACCAAAAATTTGGCATAAGCCAACAAGAAACTCAAAGGAGATTTTCGCATGGTCTATAGAATGATTTTTAATCAGACTGCTTACTTCGGTCGCGGAGCAATCAAAGAGATTCCAAACGTTGCTAAAGCGCACGGCTTCAAAAAAGCATTTGTAGTAACAGATCCCGTTCTTGTAAAGACGGGAACCGTTAAAAGAGTTACCGACGTTCTAGAATCCGCTGGTCTTCCATACGAAGTATTCGACAATGTAAAGCCAAATCCACCTGTTGAATGCATTCAAGACGGTGTAGAAAAGTTCAAGGCATCTGGCGCAGACTTCCTTATTGGTCTCGGCGGCGGCTCTCCACAAGATACTTGCAAAGGCATTGGAATTATTGTAGCTAACCCAGAGTTTGGCGATGTTCTTTCTCTAGAAGGCGTTGCAGATACAAAGAATCCTTCTGTACCAATCTTTGGCGTGCCAACAACAGCTGGAACTGCATCCGAAACAACAATCAACTATGTTGTTACAGATACTGCAAAGCTTCGTAAGTTCGTTGCAGTAGACCCTCACGATATTCCAATCGTTGCATTCGTAGACCCAGATCTCACCGATTCCATGCCACGCTCGCTTAAAGTTGCAACTGGCCTGGATGCGCTCACCCACGCAATCGAAGGTTTCATTACTCCAGGTGCATGGAGCCTTTCGGATTGCCTGTCTTTGCAAACAATTCGCATGATTGCACAGAACCTTGCAAAGAGCGCAGACGGAGATGTTCCAGCAGGCGAACAAATGGCTTACGCAAGCTATATAACTGGCATGGCATACTCCAACGTTGGTTTGGGCTTGGTTCACGGCATGGCTCACCCACTCGGTGGTCGCCTTGGCGTTGCTCATGGCGTTGCAAACGGAATTTTGCTCGCTCCTGTTATGGAATATAACAAGGATTACACTGGCGAAAAGTATCGCGATATTGCTGCAGCATTCGACGTTCCAAACGCATACACCGACGACCTCGAAACCGTGCGTAATGCTGCTGTAAAAGCGGTTCACGACTTAACGGTTAAGCTTGGAAATCCTACTAAGATTAGCGAGGTTGGAGCTAGTGAGGCAGATATTGAAGGCTTAAGCCACGACGCTTTGGCAGATGTTTGCACTCCAGGAAACCCACGCAAGGCCACTTTGGAAGATATTCGCAAGATTTACACAAGCTTGATGTAGTCTCTTTGCGTAGTCTTCTAAAAATAAGCAAACAATAAATAAATACGCAATATTTAGAACAAACAATTTGTGGACGCAATTTATCTTGATTTATCTTGATTTAAGTTGCGTCCACATTTTGTATGCAATAAGTCATAAAGCCTATATCTACAAGTTTTCTATTAATCAATAACAGGCTGAGTGCTGTCTCGAATAACAACATGAGCAGGAAGAACTAGTTGACTTTCAATCTCCTTGCCTTCTCGAATTGCAAGAATCATACTAACAGCATTTTTTGCCATAATATCAAAAGGCTGATTAACGGTTGTTAAAGAAGGCATCAAATATTGCGCAGGATAAACGTCATCAAAGCCTGCAACCGAAAGCTCTGTTCCTAACTTAATTCCGCGCTCGCGAGCTGCACGATACACATTTACAGCAGTAATATCGTTGCAAGCAAAAATCGCAGTTGGACGCTTACCTTTAGGCAAATCCAAAAGACTACAAGCCATTTTGTATCCAAGCTCTGGAAGATAATCGCCCTCTTTTACTAAGTCTTTATCAACACTCAAACCAGCTTGTTCCATAGCAGCACTGTATCCAGCAAAACGAGCAACACCAGATTGAACGTTTAACGGACCTGTAATAACGCCAATTCGCTTATGACCCAAGCCAATCAAATGCCGAGTAAGCTCGTAGGAACCTGTCCAATTATCAATAGAAATCGTGTGATCATTGCCGTTGCCAACAGAAACTGGGTCAATAATCACAAGCGGAATATTGCGCATACGCAAAAATTCTTTATCTTTTTCTTCTAAATCAGACATTTGCGATATAACGCCCAAAGGGTTTCTATCTACGATTCCGCGCAAGCATTCCTCGCGCTTTTTGCCATTATTAGTCTGAGCAACCGTAAGCGCTAATCCTTCTTTTTGCGCCCAGCGAGACGCGTAAGTAATCATCTCAATCGTGCCATTATTTGCAACGTAATCTACAAGTAGCTCAACTGTTGGAGAAATTTTAGTGCTAACAAGAGAATAATCGCGCCCACTTTTAGCTAGAACTTTTTCTACGCGCCTTCTAGTTTCTTCCGATACTCCCGACCTTCCATTTATAACCTTCGATATTGTAGACGGAGAAACACCAGCTTCTTTAGCAAGCTCTACAATTCTAGGCTTCGACGATTCAGATTCTTCTAAACCACTTTGTTTGCTATTTATGGTCATTTTCTCCCTTTCTAGCTTCTACGCGTTTTTGCTTAACGCATTTTCCATCTAAATCATTTTCTATCTAAATCACTAATCTTAAAGAAAAATTCGCATACATACTTAAGATTATCTGCAATAATACAAGCTGCCAGAAAAACTGAAAAATAGAATTATTGCTTGATTTATCAAGGTTATTACAGGTTCCATAATACACTATTTCGCATTTAACGCGCAAAAATCGCGAAAATTTCTTACGACACGCCGAATAATAAAATTATTTGCCATTAGTCGCAAACAAAGCGCGGACTAAATGCGCGATTTTCCTTACTACAAAGCTCAATTTTTCAATATTCAAAGAATCAAAAATATGACATTTATCACATTGTGCCATTGTCGAAATATTCGCAAAAATAGCTTTACGAAAATTTCTACCCAAACTACAACATTTTTCTATTCTTTTGATATAAAATTACAAATGTAGGTCACAACGATCTTAAAGCAAAGGAGCACAAATCGTTATGAGTACAATTACATCAGTAAAAACCTATGATTTTAGATTCCCTACGTCGCAAACACTTTCTGGATCCGACGCAATGAACAAAGATCCAGATTATTCATCCGCATACGTAGAAATCAAAACAAGCCTAGACGATGGCATCAAAGGCGTTGGATTTGTATTTACGATTGGCCGCGGAAACGATGTTGTTTGCGCAGCAATCGACTCCATGTCTCAAGTGCTTATTGGCAGGAATGTAGAAGAATTACTAGACAACATGCGTCTTGCATGGGATCTTTTTGTTCACGACTCACAACTTCGCTGGCTAGGCCCAGAAAAAGGCGTAGAACACATGGCAATTGGCGCTATTTTGAGCGCATTGTGGGATATTAAAGCAAAGCGAGCTGGAAAGCCTTTGTGGCGCTTGCTTGCCGAGATGGATCCAAAGGAATTAGTCTCTACGCTCGACTTCCGCTACATGACCGATGCTTTAAGGCCAGAAGAAGCAATCGAATTCTTGCAAGATGGCCAAAAAGGCAAGGAAGAGCGAATTGCAGACCTGCTTGTAAACGGCTACCCAGGCTACTCCACTGCCGCAGGCTGGCTCGGTTACAGCGATGAGAAAATGGTTGCAATCGCTAAGGAAGAATCGCAAGTTAAAGGCTTTAAGCAAATTAAGCTTAAGGTTGGTCAAAATGTAGATGACGATTTGAGAAGACTCGCACTCGCTCGCGAAGCAATCGGCTCAAATGTTCGCCTTGCAGTAGACGCAAACCAAGTATGGGATGTTCCAACAGCAATCACTTGGATTAATCGCTTCCACGACTTCGACTTAGCTTGGGTAGAAGAGCCAACAAGCCCAGACGACGTTATTGGCCACGCAACAATTGCTCGCGCAATCAACCCAATACCTGTGGCAACTGGCGAGCAAATGCAAAGCAGAATCATGTTCAAGCAATACTTGCAAGCAAACGCATTTGGAATCATGCAAATCGACGCAACTCGAGTTGCAGGTCCACAAGAAGTTGTTCTCGAATACTTGCTTGCTCGTAAGTTTAACAAGCCAGTTTGCCCACACGCAGGTGGCGTTGGATTGTGCGAAGCCGTATGCCACTTTGCAATGTTTGATTACGTTGCAGTTTCTGGCACAAAGGAAGGCCGCATGATTGAATACGTAGACAATCAGCACGAGCACTTTGTGCATCCAACACAAATCAAGAATGGTAATTATGTTGCACCAACTGCCCCAGGTAATGGCACTGAAATGACGCTGGAAACGGCTGAAAAGTATCTTTATCGCGGATAGTTATGCAATTGTGGCTAGCAGTTTACATTAATCTGTTTATTTTAAATTGCTAGCCACTTTAATCAAGCAATTATTTGATTAAGCAATTATTAATTAAACAATCAAGATTCATAATTTAATAATCAAAAAGCAAACCACATCATTTAACAAAGGAGTTCATTATGGATTTGCATTTGGAAGGCAAAGTTTTCATCGTAACAGGTGGATTCAAGGGAATTGGTAAGGGCATTACGCTTCAGCTTGCACAAGAGGGCGCAATTCCAGTAGTTATTAACCGCGCAGACCCTGCAGAAGAGACATTCCGCAAAGATATTGAGCAGTACACAAAGAACTACGATGTTTATCTTCTCGACTTAAACGACACGGACGAAATCGCTCCAATTATTGAAGAAACATACAAGAAGTATGGTCATATTGACGGCATTGTAAACAACGCTGGCGTTAACGACAACAAGGATTTGGAATCCACTTCTTGGCGCGACTTCGAGAAGTCGATTCACGGAAACCTTACTCACTACTACGAGACTGTTCACGCTGCTGTAAAGTACTTAAAGGAAAGCCACGGCGCTGTTGTGAACATTTCTTCTAAGACTGCTCTAACTGGCCAGGGCAAGACCAGTGCCTACGCTGCTGCAAAGGGTGGAATCTTGGGCTTGACTCGCGAATGGGCTGCAGCACTTATTCATGACCGCGTGCGCGTAAATGCGATTGTTGTCTCCGAATGCTGGACCCCACTGTATGCCGATTGGATTAAGACCTTTGGCGATGAAGCCGCTCAGCAGGCTCGTTTGAAGGTTATTACCGACAAGATTCCTCTGGAAAACCGCATGACTACCACGGAAGAGATTGGAAACGAAGCTGCATTCCTGCTTTCTGATCGCTCTTCGCACACCACTGGTCAGTGGGTATTCGTTGATGGCGGCTACGTGCATCTTGATCGCGCTTTGTCTTAAATCACAAATGCAAATTTAAGATTAATGCAATTTAACTAGTCGATGGTGCGCAATGCAAAATGTGTGCTTGCGCACCATTGCACAAAATCATTTAAGAACTTAAAATCTTAAACTCTTTGAATTATTCTCACACGGGAGTGACGATGACTACAAAAGAAAACGACAACGTGGTTGTTAACAATAACAAAAGTAGCTCAAAAACTATAATTGCCATTGTATTGGTAACATCTTTGTTCTTCGTATGGGGTTTGACCATGAATTTGGTCAATGCTCTTAATTCCCCATTTGGACATTACTTAAATCTAAACAACACAGAAGCAGCGCTGCTTCAGGTTGCATACTTTGGCGCATACTTTGTAATGGCTATTCCTGCAGGTTTAATCGCAAAGCGCTTTGGGTACAAGGGCGGCGTAATTAGCGGTCTTGCACTCTTTGCAATCGGCGCATTTGCTGTAATTCCTGCAACCGCTACAGCAAGCTATGTTATGTTCCTTATAGCAATGTTTATTATTGCTCTTGGTGCTGCAACTTTGGAAACAAACTGCAACCCATACATTACAAAGCTTGGCGACGAAAAGGGCGAATCCTTTAGAATCAACATGGCACAAAGCTTTAACGGCGTTGGCAGCATTGTTGGCCCGCTTATTCTTGGCAACATTATTGGTAAAACCGTTAAGCAAGGCGAACCAGGATTTGAATTTGCTAAGTCGAAGTTCCTTAGCGATACTCGCATGATTTACATTGTTATTGGCATTGTTCTTATTGCGGTTATTGCAATCTTCTTCTGCTTTAAGCTTCCTACACCTCCAGGAGATGTTGAGGCAGATCAAGGAAATAAGGGCGATTCTTCATTCTTGCATCTTGTTAAGAAGCCATACTTTACACTTGGCGTTATTGCAGAATTTGTATTTGTAGGCCTTCAGGTTGTTGGAATGGCAATGTTCTCATCGTTTGCTCTTAAGCATTGGGGTGCTGGAGTAACAACTGGTATTGCGGCGTCTATGCTTGCAATCGTTTCCTTAATGTTCACCCTTGGTCGCTTTATTACAACGCCTCTTATGACAAAGTTTGATAGCGATAAGATTCTTGGAATCTACATGGTTTTGAGCGCAGCGCTTATGTTTGTAGCATTCCTTGGACTCGGCAAGATTTCTGTAGTGGCCTACATTATCTCCTACCTGTTTGTGTCTATTGGATTCCCAACCGTGTTCTCACTTACCTTAAAGGGAATTCATGGCTCTGCTGCAAAGACTGGCTCTTCCGCTTTGATTATGAGTGTTGTTGGCGCAGCTATAATCCCACTATTCCTTGGATTTGTACAAGATTTTGCTGGCATTGAGGTTGCAGTGTTGCTCACCGTTCCAGGATTCTTGTATGTAGCTTGGTACGCATTGTGGGGTTCCAAGATTGGTCTTGTAGAAGCTAAGTGATTTGCAAAGAACTACAAAGTCTTTATTTGAAAGTCTTTAGAAAGACTTTAGAAAGGAAAGTTTATTATGTCTCAACTTCGTATTTTAGATTCCCATTTTCATATTTGGGATCCAACAAAGCAAGTCTTGCCTTGGCTAGATGGCTTAGACAAGCTAAACCACACCTTTACGTTAGAGCAGCTAGAAAAAGAGTATGCGGATTTGGGAGTTGACTTCCTCGGCGGCGTATACGTTGAGGTTGATGCTGCAGACCATGAGCTAGAAGATAGGCTTATTGGAGAAAATCCTAATCCTAAGATTCTTGCTAAAATGCTTAGAGTTACGTTGGATCCATTTATGCGTGTACCAATTAACGCAACTGGCATTCGCGAGCCTCTTCACATTCCAAGCGAGCCACGCGGACGCTGCCTAGAGCCTTCGTTTATTGGTGGTCTTAAGGCAATGGCAAAGAAGGGCATGCCTTTCGAGCTTTGCAATCGTGGCGAAGAGCTTGGCGATATGGCTAAAGCTTTTGAGCAAGTTCCAGAAGTTACTGTTGTTCTAAACCATTTGGGCAATGTTCCAGGATTAGACGAGGATTCATGCGCTGCTTTGCGTGCGTTTGCAAAGCTTCCACACAGCTATATTAAGATTTCTGGAGATAATCCAGTAAATCCAGATATTGTTAAGTTTGTAAAAGACACATTTAGCCCTGATCGCCTACTCTTTAGCTCTAATTGGCCAGTTGTTAAGTTGAATTCTTCGCTTAAGCAGCATCTTGACTTAATGGTGGAGCTTTTCGGCGACGACGAAGATTTCTTTATGAATAATGCAAAGAAGGCGTATGGTATTAAACTGTAATTAATTAAGTTATTTGAATAGTCGATTTTAATAGTCGATTTTAGTAATCATTGCTTATGGGGTGTAAGATTTTGCCAGTTAAAGTCTTATGCCCCATAATTAAATACACAAAATAATTAAATAAAAGGACGAATTTTATGACTACTTCTAATAGCGCAAAGCTCGACTTGCATGCTTTTAAGGGCGTTTTTTGCCCATCAATAACTGTAAGCAAAGATGACGGAAGCATTGACTACGACTTATGGGCAAAGCACTTAGACCATCTGATTGATGCTGGGATTAATGGCATATTGATTTTTGGCAGCATTGGCGAGTTCTACGCATACCCGCTTAGCGTAAAAAAGGAAGCTGCTAAGTTTGCTATTGAGCACGTTAATCACAGAGTTCCAGTTCTTATAGGCGTTGGAAACACTAATCTTAACGAAGTACTTGACTTTACTAAGTTTGCGCAAAGTTGCGGAGCAGACGCTGTTGTAGCTGTATCTCCATATTACTTTGGACCAACTGCACCAACCGCAGAACGCTACTTTGAAGCAATTGCGAGCGCAACTAGCTTGCCTGTTATTCTATACAACTTCCCTGCTCGAACTGGCAGCGATTTAACACCAAGCTTAGTTGCAAATCTTGCTGAAAAATACCCGAATATTGTTGGTATTAAAGATACTGTAGATACTATAAGCCATACTCGCGCAATGATTGATGCAACTAGACGCGTAAACCCAGATTTTGTTGTTTTCTCTGGCTTTGATGAGTACTACACTCCTAACAGGATTGCTGGAGGGAATGGCGTGATTTGTGGTCTTACTAATGTAGAGCCAGAAACTTTTGCATCTTTGCATAAAGCGTATGAGGCTGGCGACTTTGCGCATCTTATTGAATGTGCTAAAAGAATCAGCCATTTGATGGCAGTTTACAATACTACCGACTTGTTTATTTCTGCGATTAAAGCTGCTGTAAATCTTAATGGATTGCCAATTAGCACGCTTGTTCGCGAGCCTGCAAGTCAAGTTAATAGCGAGCAAATCGAAGCAATTCGCGCTCTGCTTAAGTAACTAAGTCACTCGTAATAAATCAAGAATAAAAAGAATAAACCCGCACAACGTTAAGAAGTGCGGGTTTGTTTTGTGTTGACTTACTTTGATTTATGCTACGTAAGTTGCATCGCGAATGCTACTTTGTATAGTGCTCAAAATCTTCTGCAGTATTCACTTGAACGCGCTGCTTAATAATGGACAAAATCCACTCTTTAGCTTGTGCAACTGGAACACCGTTCAATTGGCTACCATCACGGAAGCGGAAGCTCACAGCATTGTTGTTTACATCCTCTTCGCCAGCAATCAAAGTGAAAGGCACTTTAGACTTGGAAGCGTTACGAATCTTCTTGCCAAAGCGATCGTCGGAGCTGTCCATTTCGCAACGAACCATATTCTCTTCCAAATCGCTAATAAACTTTTGCAAGTGCGGAGCGAACTCGTCTGCAACAGGAACGCCAGTCACTTGAACTGGAGCCAACCATGCTGGGAACGCGCCTGCATAATGCTCAAGCAAAATAGCAAAGAAGCGCTCAATAGAGCCAAAGAGTGCGCGGTGAATCATTACAGGGCGCTGGTGACTACCGTCAGCTGCAATGTACTCCAACTTAAAACGCTCAGGCAAGTTGAAGTCGAGCTGAATAGTAGAAACCTGCCAAGTGCGGCCGATTGCATCGCGAGCTTGCACAGAAATCTTAGGTCCGTAGAATGCAGCTCCACCTGGATCGTCCACAAGTTCCAAACCAGACTCTTTAGCGACTTCTGCCAAAGTGTTTGTTGCTTCTTCCCAAATCTCGTCGGAACCAACAAACTTGTGCTCATCCTTAGTGGAAAGCTCCAAGTAGAAGTCGTTCAAACCGAAGTCTTTAAGAAGACCAAGCACAAAGTTAAGCAAGCTCTTCAACTCATCGCGCATTTGCTCGCGAGTGCAGTAAATATGCGAATCATCTTGAGTCAATCCGCGCACGCGAGTTAAACCATGCACAACGCCAGACTTTTCGTAACGATACACTGTACCAAACTCAAACAAACGCAAAGGAAGCTCGCGGTACGAACGCTGGCGAGACTTGAAGATCAAGTTATGCATTGGGCAGTTCATTGGCTTCAAGTAGTAGTCAGCACCCTGGCGAGTTACGTTACCGTTTTCGTCGCGCTCTTCGTCAAGCTTCATTGGAGGATACATGCCATCCTTGTACCACTGCAAGTGGCCAGAAGTCTCGTACAAGCCGCCCTTAGTAATGTGCGGAGTTTGCACAAAGCTGTAATGATGCTTTCTGTGCTGCTCACGGGAATAATCTTCCATTGCGTTAATAATCGCAGCACCCTTTGGATGGAACACTGCCAAGCCTGGGCCAATCTCGTCTGGGAATGAGAACAAATCCATCTCTTGACCAAGCTTACGATGATCGCGCTTAGCAGCCTCTTCCATGCGAGTTGTGTAAGCCTTAAGCTCTTCCTTGCTAGGCCATGCAGTTCCGTAAATGCGCTGAAGCATAGGATTATGCTCCGAACCACGCCAGTAAGCTGCAGCTACACGCTCAAGCTTAAAAGCCTTAATATAACGCGTATTTGGCAAATGAGGTCCACGGCACAAATCGCTCCAGACCTTGTTTCCTTCGCGATCCAAATTGTCGTACATGCTAAGCTCATGCTTGCTGATTTCGCCAGCAGCCGCAGGATCAAGAGCCGCTTCCTTATCTCCAATCAACTCCAACTTATAAGGTTGATTTGCTTCTTCTTCGCGCGCTTCATCTTCTGTTACAACGCGGCGACGGAAGCTTTGAGACTCTTTAATAATGCGCTGCATATGCTTTTCGATTTGCTTCAAATCGTCTGGCGTAAATGGAGTATCAACATCGAAATCATAGTAGAAGCCGTCTTTAATTACAGGACCTACGCCCAACTTTGCGTCTGGTCGAATTTCTTGAACAGCTTGAGCCATCACGTGAGTAGCGGAATGACGCATGATTGCGATGCCATCTTCACTATCAAGGGCTACTGATTCCACGGTATCGCCGTTATGAAGAGGCGTGTACAAATCACGCAACTCGCCATTTAAACGCACGGCAATAATATTCTTATCTTCCGCGAAAAGTTCAACGCCAGTGAAGCTTGCATCCACCTCCTTGCGTTCCTCATTTACGGTGATGGAGATGGTATTTTCAGCCATAATTGTCCTTTTCTATCGGGGTCTTGCGTTACTAATGTGCAGACCTGGACTTGTGTGGCGTCGATAAACTTACGCGATTAAACATAAATAAAACGCGCAAAAACGACGTCAATCGCACGCATTTTTCACGCGCAATTCTCTGTTACTCTAGAACAACAGAGCGACTTTTTAACAACGATTTTTTGCAAAAACTAGAATAAATCTCATGAATCTTCAAAAAGATGCTTTCACTAAGCTTTACAACTAAAAAGAAGCATCCAGCGCAAATCGCGATAGTTCCGCCAGCAGAAAGTCTTAAAATCACAGCTAAGGCAAGTCCTAAAAGCGCTATAAAAATAGAAGACAATACGCACGCAAACACAAATTTGTTAATGGAACGCATTCTGCTTTTAAGTGCTGCTGCAGGAGCTGCGATTAAAGATACCGAAACAACAGTTCCAACAGCTGGAATAATTACCGAAACCGTAATTATTATTAGCGCAAGAACAATTCCTTGCATTAATCCGCTTCTGCCTCCTAAAGCTTTGTAATTTGTTGGATCAAAAGAGCAATGAATCAAATTAGCACTATTAAAACTCCACAATCCTAGTGCAAGAGCGAATGCAATAATCGCAAAAATCACGTCTGCAGGAGTGCAATTAAGCAATGACCCTGTTAAAAATCCTTCAATGCGCAATGGAAGAGGAGCAAACCACTTGTTCAAAAAGTAGCCGCTAGCAAAACCAACAGTAAGAGTTATTCCAGCAGAAGCTTGAGAAGATATGCCCTTTAGTTTAGAAAGCACATGCATCATAAAAGACAAAACAATACAAGCCAAAGCAGCGCCGATAAAAAGACCAATAGATAAAACGTTTTGGTCAATCGTATAAACAGATGTAACTACAACTCCGATTACAGCTCCTGGAAAAGCAGCGTGAGTTATAGATTCGGTGAAGAAAATACGCTGATTAAGCAAAGCCAAAGATCCAACAAAACCGCATAATGCTCCAACGGCGATTGCTTCTACAATCGGAAGAGCAATAATTTGCCAAATACTTACCATTATTACTTTCCACCAGCCTCTATTGCGCTAGACTTTTTCTTTTTAGAAAACACTAACGCGTATGTAACTCTGTATAAGAATCTTAAAATCAAAACGACTACGAACATTGCGCAAATACTTAGCGCAACTGCAGCTTGAGGAGAAACTGGGTGATCAAGCTCCAAGTTCATAGCGTACATGCCTAATAAAACGCCAAAAATACCAACAGCAACGCCAACAGCCACCATACGCCCAACAGTGCGCGCAACCAATCTTGCGCTAGCTCCAGGAATCACAAGATATCCAATAACAAGAAGTACGCCAACAGCCGAAGATGCAGAAACTACAACAGCTGCAATTGCAACGTTTAGAACAATATCTACAAGTAAAGTATTAACACCCATTAAAGGAGCACTAGCGCGGTCAAACGCAACAACAATTTGCTTCTTCCAAGTTAGCGCAAGCAATGCGATTGCAAATAAACAAATAAACATTGCTTGAGTCATTCTATCGTCTGTAACATCTAGTAAACGTCCAAACATAAGCGCTTCTAGCTGGCCAGACATATCTCCCTTTTTAAGAGATATTACGATTCCAAGCGCAAAAAATGTTGTTAAAACTGTTGCAATTATTGACTCGTTGATTTTTTGAGACCTAGATGCCCACACAAGAGCTGCGACCAGAAAAATTGCGCAAATCGAAGCTCCTGGAATGATTTGCCCAATTCCTCCATATAACGCTCCGACTACGATTCCAGGAAAAATCCCGTGAACCAAAGCCTCCGCATTAAACTCGGCGCATCTTAAGTTAACAAACACACCAACTATTCCGCTAGCAACCGCAAGAACAATAAGAAGACAGAAAGGCCTAAAAATGTAGGGAGCGGACGCAATAAAGTCAAATCCTGGTATAGGCTCGAGGATTTTGCGCAAAGACTCAACCAATTCAGCTAGCATTGGATTCGTCTCCTAAAGCAGAATCTAACGAATCATCTAGCGAAGCATTTAACGAAGCATTTAACGAATCATCTTTGTTTGCTAATTGATTCAAAGTAAGACCCGCACTTGCAGCTGGCATACTTCCGCCATAAGCCAAAGATATGTTTTCTTTAGTCATGACTTTTCTAAGAGGCCCAAAAGCCACTTGACGACCAGCCAAAAGCAGAGCTTTTTCGCAAATCGCGTCCGCGATTACCAAGTCGTGAGTAGACACAATAAACGAAATCCCCTCTTCTTTAGCGGACTTCATAATGTTTAGCAATTCTTTTCGATTCGGCTCGTCTAATCCGTTAAAAGGCTCGTCTAAAAGAATCAACGTAGGTCGCGCAACAATAGCGCGTGCAAGCAATATTCGCTGACGCTGGCCTCCAGAAAGATCGCCAAATCTAACATCTGCTCTATCTAGCAAACCAACATGATTAAGAGCGCTCTCAACAGCTTCTTTCTGACTTTTTTTAAGCAAACCAAAAAATCCAGTTTGCCTACTTAAGCCCATTGCTACAACTTGACGAGCGGTGATTGGAAAAGTCAAATCCAAATCAACTTGTTGAGGAACATAGCCTATTGAAACCGTTTTTGGCATTGTTAAGCTTCCATTACTCACTCGCACAATACCAATAATCGCCTGCAAAAACGTTGTTTTTCCAGAACCGTTAGGCCCAATCAAAGCTAAAGCCTCTCCAGCTTCTACACTTCCGTTAAGACCAGTAACAACAGTTTTATAACCGTACGCTAAGTCGCAATCTTTCATTGCGAGAACGCCCTTATTCACTATAAATTAACCTTCTTGTAACTACTTTTGTAGTGATTTATGATTTTCCGCCACTTCTGTAGCTACATATTAACTACTTTTTTAGCGCATCTTTTACAGATTCTGGAAGGTCTGGAATTTTGCCATCCCAAGCCTTAACAAGAGTCTGAACGTTGTGAACAATAGAACCAATATATGTCTCGCCAGCCGAGCCAACTGGACCAAGCGAATCGCCGTAAAGCGCATCGTCTCCAATAATCGCCTTTACTCCTGCAGCAGCAGCAACGGCCTTAATTGACTTGGAATTGTTGGAGTTTTCGGCAAAGATTGCTACAGCACCAGACTTTTTAACAGCTTCTGCAGCTTCCTTAATATGGTCTGCGGTTGCGTCTTGCTGGCTGTTAAAGTCAGAAAGCGCTGCGCCAATAAACTTAACGTTGTAGTCGCGCGAGAAGTATCCGAATGCGTCGTGCGAAGTAAAGAGTACGCGATGTTCCTGCGGCACACTGTTCAAAGCTTCCGTAGCCCAAGAATCCAAATCAGTAAGCGACTTAACAAACTTTTCAACATGCTCGTCGAAGATTGACTTGCTTTCTGGAAGAGCCTTGCCAAGGAAGTTACCAATATTCTTGACTTGAATCATAGTGTTCTTAGTGCTGGTCCAAATATGTGGATCATACTGGAATTCTGGCTCCTTCTCGCCTTCTTCTGGTGGGAATGGCCACTTTTCGGCATGAACCTTTTCAACACCGCGGTCAATCTTGTAAGGAAGATTCTTTTCTTTAGCAGCTTGCGCTTTGGAATCCTTGATTTCGTCTGCGGTAAGAATGCCCGAAGTTACACCCATTGTGCCCTTAAATCCAGTAGCTTTTACAGCCTGATCTAAGAAGTGCTCAAGATCTACTCCAGAAACAAGCATTAAATCTGCTTTAGAAAGCGCTTTGGATTGGGCTGGAGTCATCTCGTGCTCGTGAGCAGATGCGTTTGGAGCAAGCAAGCATGTAAGGTTGATTGTTGACTTTGCTTTGTTTGCTGGCGCGCCAATCACAGACTTTTTGCCTTGAGAATCGGTTTTATTAAGGCTTAATCCAGATTTTGCATCTGCAGTGGATGCGATTTGAGTTACGTAATCGCAGATTTGCGTGGTTGTTGCAACTACGTTTACTTGATTGCCGTTAGTCTTTTGATCTGCTGTCTTAGCTGTTGATCCACATGCGCACAAGCCAACAGTTAGCAAAGCGGCGGTGGCTGCGGTGGCAAAAATTCGTGCAGTTTTCACTATTTTCCTTTCCGGAATATATGAATTTACATTATTGAAATTCACATTATTGCGATTTTTTTGTTTTTTCCTTAAGCACTTTAACTTGTGCTATCTTTTTTAATCTTGTAATTAGGAAAGATTATCGTTAGCAATAACGCTTTAAGCATAGAAAAAATAAAAAGCTTGGTCAATAAAATCACAAAAAATTATCGGAATTTTTTACAAAACAGCGTGTCGCAATTTTTTTGTTTGATATAATTGCGATTTTTCTTGCGACCTTTCTTGCGATTTGCCAATAAATGATGTATAGGAACGCAAAATTGTCACTACTATCAAGCAATAATCACGCATAATCAACAATCGCACACAATCAACAATCGCATATATTCACTAGAATCGTAAATATGACTCCACTTCTAAACACAGCCAGTATAGATGTAAAAGATGCTAGCAAATGCTTAAAAAAACCAAACGAATCGAGCAATAAGTACTCTAGAGGCGTTCTTGGATTAATAACAGGATCAAACGCATACCCAGGAGCGGCTGTTTTAAGCACAAAATCTGCATCACGCAGCAACATTGGCATGGTTCGCTACGCGGGGCCATTTAGAGCGCAAAATCTTGTTTTACAAGCAGTTCCAGAAGCCGTTGTTTCAGACTGCTTGCAAGGAAAAGTCAATGCTATAACTGTTGGATCTGGAATCCCAGATTATGAGCATTGCAATGATGATTCAACAAAATCGCAACGAGACTATATTTTAGACTTGCTTAAACCATATAGCGCACATAGCGCATGTAGCGCACAAAATCAAGAAAACACAAACCTACCGCCTGTATGCGTAGACGCTGGAGCGCTTGATTTACTGCCTAAAAAAGTTTGTGAAAAAGTTGTTTTAACTCCTCATGCTTTAGAATTAAGCAAGCTATTAAAACGTTATAACCTTGATTTTAGCGCGGAAAATATTGCAAAAAATCCTGTAGAATTCGCTCAAAAAGCGGCAAATCTTACTGGAGCAACTGTTCTTCTTAAAGGCTCTACAACTGTTGTTGCGTCTGCAAAGAACTTGAACTTGCCAATATTTACTTGCAAATATGGCCCATCTTGGCTTGCAACCGCAGGGTCTGGAGATGTTCTTGCTGGACTTTTAGGCGCGCTTCTTGCACAGAACAATTGTGAACTAAATCAAAATGCAAACTACGCATTAATCGCTGCTAGCGCGGCTGTAATCCATGGATTGGCTGCAAATTTGGCTGCAAGATCGTATGCAAAGTCGTATGAAAAAAGCGTTTACAATAATTGCGCAAATTACAAAAATTACGAAAATATTGAGCATCCAATAGTCGCAAGCGATATTATTGATGCATTGCCTTATGCTCTTGGATTTTTAATGAATCTTGATTAGTGAAAGAAGAAAAATGACAAGCGAAAATATCAACACAAATAAAAATGCAGAATCTGTTGAAATTCACGACGTAATGTTCGATTATTGCAAAGTTTTGCTCGAGTGGAATTGCAGAAATTGCTTGCAAAAACAGTTCCCAGATTTGGTAGACACGATTTGCCCTAATGGCACTTTTGGAAAAGACGATTTGGCTGGATTTTATGAGTTTGAAGACCGAATGGACGGCGGCGAACTACTAAAAGACCTTTTGCCAGAATACGATAGGCGATTTGGCAAGGATCTTAGCAACGCTTTTCAATGGTATTGCGCACACTACGATCAAGTTCTTACACGCATGATGCCTGGAATGGTTGATTTATTGCACGATTTGCGCAAAGCTGGCTACGGCGTTTGGGGATTGACTAACTGGTCTAAAGAAACTTTCCCACTAGCATTGCGTAAATTCCCAGAATTGAACACACTTTTACAGGGTACGGTTATTTCTGGCGTTGAAAAATTACATAAGCCACAGCCCGAAATTTTTGATCTTGCTATGAGCAGATTTGGGTTAAAACCGCAAACAACTGTTTTCTTCGACGATAAGCCAGTAAATATCGATGGCGCGCATAACGTTGGAATGCATGGGTTTGTTTTTACTACTACCGAACAAGCTCGCAAAGATTTGGCATCGCTGGGCGTTAGATTATAGGCTTTAGATTGCAAGCATTAGATTGCAGTCTTTAAGCCAAAGTCGCAAGTTTGTAGGCATTAGATTATTAGACTATAAGCGTTAATCGCAAGATTATAGGCGTTAGTTTATAGTTGTTATAGTTGTAATAGTTGGAAATAGTCAAGTATAAATCCCAAAAATCGGAAGGCTCTTAATAATGACGCTGCTGCAATTAAAGTACATTGTGAAAATCGTAGAGTGTGGATCTATGAACGAAGCTTCGCACGAACTTTATGTTTCACAACCAGCGTTAAGCTCTTCCGTAAAAGAGCTGGAGCGAGAGCTTGGAATCGAGATTTTTACAAGGTCTTCTCAAGGAATTGCATTAACGGTTGACGGAGCTGAGTTTTTAACATACGCGCGCCAAGTTTTAGACCAGGCAGATTTGCTAGAAGAGCGCTACAACAGCACTAAGCCAAGGAAGCAGCTTTGCAGTGTTGCAACTCAGCATTACATGTTTGCTGTTGAGGCTTTTGTAGACATGATTCGCAGCATAGATTCTAACGAGTACGAGTTTTCACTAAGGGAGACTCGCACAAAGAACATTATTAATCAAGTGACTTCAATGCGCGCAGACCTTGGTTTGCTTTATCTTTCCGACTACAACAAAGACGTTATTGGAAAAATGCTTCGAGAAAAGCATCTTGAGTTCCATCCTCTTTTCCGCGCTAATTTGCACGTTTTTATTTCTAGGAACAATCCGCTCGCAAATCGCAAGAAGCTTACTTTGGATGATTTACGACCATATCCATTTATTCAGTACGAGCAGGGTGAGGATGGTAGCTTCTTCTTTACAGAGGAGGCAGTTTGGCCTCAGCACCCGCCTAAAAAGATTAATGTTACAGACCGCGCAACCATTTTGAACTTTATTATTGGTCTTAATGGTTTTACGATTTGCACTGGAATCGACAATGGCGACTTGAATAACGAGAAAATCGTGACCATTCCGCTGGACTGCGAAGAAACAATGCTTGTTGGGTGGATTAAGAATGAGCGCACGAATCTTTCTCCTGCAGCGCTCGCGTATCTTTCTCAACTCGAATCTGTGCTAATTAAACACGGGTATCAAGTAATAAATAGAGCTAAGTAGACGGCTACGCGTAGCACCGCGAGATAAGACTACGCGAGAGAGCTGCGAGTATAAGTTTGTTAGTATAACTACAGATTTTGCAATTAGCTCTTATTTTGGATTATAACCCTATTTTTCTTTACTATTGCCCGTTAAGCCAGCAGATAAGCCAGCAATGCCAGCAGCTAGAGTGAATCCGATACCAGCGAATGGCACTTGCAGTATAACGTTTGTTACCGCGGTAATAGCGCAGATGGCTGAAATAATGCCTAATACTCTTGTTTTACTCATAATCGTGTGGAAAGATTGGGGCTAGGGGTTCTAGCCAGCACATTTGGTTGGAACCCCCGTTTTTTTTACTTGCGCTTACTATTTTATCATAAATCTAGCTAAATCATAATAATGACGATAGAGATCACCCCCGCGCATGCGGGAAAGACACATATGATAGAATTAAATTGAGAGCTGGGGCTCCCCTTACCCTTAATCTCGTAACGAGTTGGTTTGGGGGAATGACCAGCTCTTTTGCAATAGTCAATTTTCTCGTTTTCTATTATGCAAACGCAATTTAGCTTCGTATCTTCTCTAGATAAACGTTTTTGAACAATAGTATTTATTGGATCCCCTGTTACATTGGATATTCTAAAAAATAACGCTATAATGAATGTAACGCGAGGGCCTCGCAGCTGCCGTTTACGTCAGATTGTTAGTCGAGGGGATCCCTCGCAATTTTCATTCTAAGCATATTTTCTAGGGTTATAGGTTCTAGGATTATAGACCAAAATTTATTTATTCATCTGGTGAATGAACTTTACGCGGGACTCCTAAATCGTCTGCTATATCGTCGTAGTCATCACCACATTCATAAGGGTCTAGCAAATTATAAGCTTCGATTAGCAACTCTTTAGGCGCACTCTTGTGCAGCCACGCGTCTACTAAATAAATATCAATTGCAACTGACGGTTCTCCTGCGTCAATAGCATCATTAGCAAATTCTTTGGAAAATTCACTCATATATGGCTCAGCATAGGGACGAAGTTTTTCAGCCATGTCATAACAAAGTTTCATCATATCCATTAGCTTTTCACCCCTCTCTTATCTTCCACAACTGAGAACAAGGTATTAACGCGCATACTTTTAATTGCTTACCACCTTTTGCAAGGTGGCTAAAATCTGATAGTTGTTAATTTAATATAAAATTTATTCTTTATTCATCTGGTGAATGAACTTTACGCGGTACACCTAAATCGTCTGCTATATCGTCATAATCATCGCCGCATTCATAAGGATCTAGCAGGTTATAGGCTTCTATTAGCAACTCTTTAGGTGCGCTCTTGTGCATCCATGCTTCTACTAAATAATAATCAATTGCAATAGACGGTTCGCCCGCTCGAATAGCACTATTGGCTGCTTCTTTAGAGAGATTATCCATGTTAGGTTCTGCATATGGACGGAGTTTCTCAACCATGTCATAACAAATTTTCATCATATCCATTAGCTTTTCACTCCTCTCTTATTTTCCACAACTGAGAACAAGGTATTAACGCGCCACCCTTTTTTCTTTTCTCGCTCAATCGTTGCAAAAACTGAAAAACGTGGGGTGCTCCTCAGACTGATGTTCCAGTCTTGAAAGCTGGTTGCCGAGGTCCCCACGCTGGTTATACTGTATCACAATATTTATATAGTATCACCCCCGCGTATGCGGGAAAGACTCGATTCGCGTCACTTCTACGCGCGATGTATTAGGATCACCCCCGCGTATGCGGGAAAGACTGGAAATACTTGTTGCGATTGCAAGTCTACTGGGGATCACCCCCGCGTATGCGGGAAAGACACAAATGGCTTGGAAAATATGAAAATTGACGTGGGATCCCCCCCGCGTATGCGAGAAAGACTCCTTATTGTCTTTTTATTCTGGCTGGTTATCGGGATCACCCCCGCGTATGCGGGAAAGACTGTGTGCTGCGCTCGCGTATGGCGCGCGATTTGGGATCACCCCCGCGTATGCGGAAAGACCCAATAAGGACAAAACACGGAAAGTATGATACGGGATCACCCCCGCGTATGCGGGAAAGACATTGTCGGTCATAATCCAAAACCACCATTCATAGGATCACCCCCGCGTATGCGGGAAAGACCGTGCTGTTGATTCGTTTCTACGGTGTCATTGAGGATCACCCCCGCGTATGCGGGAAAGACTCCGCCGCCAGCTCTTCCTCGTCGCCTTCTTCAGGATCACCCCCGCGTATGCGGGAAAGACTGCGTTAGGCGCTACGATCATTTTTGCTCCTTGGGATCACCCCCGCGTATGCGGGAAAGACACTATGCCTGCTCAAGGCGTGCATAATGCTGAGGGATCACCCCCGCGTATGCGGGAAAGACTGGTTCAAAGTGGTTCAAAAACTTAATCGTGAGGGATCACCCCCGCGTATGCGGGAAAGACGTATTAACAAAATATTGCGCTTCCGCCTGCCAGGGATCACCCCCGCGTATGCGGGAAAGACTAGGCAATCCCTGCCACAAGCTGAACGCATACAGGATCACCCCCGCGTATGCGGGAAAGACATTTTTTGTAGTTCTTCAGGAGTTGAAAAGTAAGGATCACCCCCGCGTATGCGGGAAAGACGAAAAGCGAATCCATAACCTGCGAAATATTAGAGGATCACCCCCGCGTATGCGGGAAAGACTTTAAGAATGAAAAAGCTTTTATATTGTTTAGAGGATCACCCCCGCGTATGCGGGAAAGACGGTTGGGCTTGTTTGTGTTTCTGTACTAATATGGGATCACCCCCGCGTATGCGGGAAAGACACTTAAAATCCCAATAAAAATGGCCATTTCCATAACAGAAACAGTCAAATTTCATTTACTTTTCAAATTCAACCTATCACAGAACATGGTACAACAGTATTTTATTTTTATGAAATAAATTTTAACAATCCTTTCAAATTAAAAACAAGATGCGCTGTTAGTCTAGCGTCCAGAAGAGCTCTATGCGGAACGGATTCAGAAATGTTGTATTCGTGCAGCACCGTCTTTAGCTGGTAATTTTTTAAAAATTTCTTTTCTTTCTTTACAAAACGAGAGATATCAAAAATTTTATTAATTAAAAGAGAATCGTCAAATCTTTCACCTAATGAAGATAAAGCAGAATTCAAAAATGACATATCAAACTGTATATTGTATCCAAGTATCGGTAATTTTCCGATAAAATCAATGAATTCTCTTAATGCTAAATCTAATCCTACACCATAAGACTCAAGCATATTAGTTGTAATACCAGTTAGCTCAATAATTTTATTAGGAATAAAATTATTTTTATTAAAATTACTAACGCTATCGCAATTAATCTTTATTAGTTTTTGGAATTCTTCAATTTTCCCATCAATGAACTTAACGGCTCCAATTTCAATGATTTTATCAACTTTGCTATTTAAACCCGTAGTTTCGCAATCTATTACAACAAAATTCTTACTTATTTTACCAATAAAATCTTTCCAGTAATCTGTACAAGTTATTTCTTCATTATTCGTAGTAAAGTTTGCAGTTCGAGAAATATTATCGTAACTTAGATTACTAATATTCTCATTTGTAAGATTATCTTCAATTTTATTAGAAGTAGTATTAATACTTTTACGCCTAGCATTTGAAAATTTCCTTGCGTTATGAAAATGTGCTGCATCGCTAAATCCATGTTTAATAGCGTTTTCTAATGTATCAACTGTTGGAATACGTACCAGAGGTAATCCATCCGAATAAACCACTTCACGATGCGAATGGATAGTCTTAAAATCGTAGCCAATTTCATTTCTGGAAGAAAAACTCATTGTTGCAACACCATTTCCAACACTGTTTTCTATACGCTTCCATAATTCTTCACGGATTCTACTGTTAAAATTGCCGACATAAACGCCTGTAGCTATTTCTTGCATCCACTTGGTTAAATCACCTCTTAAAGATAGTGGGCAGTTAGTCATCGTAATCACAGTTAACGGCATATCAATTCACCTCACTGTAATTTACGCCAGAAGCTACTAGAATTTCCTTATCGTCCCAAAGATGTATTACATCAACAGTAATTTGATCGTCAATCGGTATTTCAAGAAGATTTTGTATGTCATTAACAATACGAGACATTATGTTGCAATTTGCGAAGCAATCACGCATTTTCAAACGCATTAACCGTTCAATATCATCGTCGAATTCACACTGAGAAGCAATTTCAAAAGATGCAGGAATAGTTAATTCAGCTTTATATAAGTCTGCAATATCGTATACTAGAGAAAGATCATGGCCAGTATGCACGAAACCTAATCCAGGCGCTAAACCTAAAGCAGATATTATGCTATGCACTAAACCGTATAGGCATACGTTACCTACAGACAATGCTTGATTAACAACAGTACCACTTTCAAAATCATCGACTTTATAATCGCGGCCATTCCATTGAACATTGTATTTATTAGACATCTCCCTATATATGCTTCTTACACGAGCTCCTTCTCGACCTCTTAATTGTTGCATAGTATATGACGATATATTTTCATTAGGGAAACGCATTTGATACATTTTTCTCGCAACACTCAATCTAGACCTATTATTCGTAACAAGTTTTGCCTGTTTTTCCAACAATCTTGAGCTTCTTGACAATGCTCTACCATGAGCATAATTGCGAACCCCATGCTCACCAACCCAAACTATGCTTGCGCCAACATCTCCAAGTAATTCCATTGCCCTATGAGTAATCTCCGTGCCAGGACCTAAAAGTAAAACGCCAATCATTGCAGCAGGAACTCTTATAGTTCCATTTGCATCAAAGACTGTAACAGCACTATCAAGACGATTAATTTTCGCATGCTCTACGTATATAAAACTCACTCTGTCGCTTATACGTGGAAGCTCTGATATTTCAGCTTTTTGAGCACCGAATTTCTTTTTCATACTGTTACAGCCTTTAATAAAATAGCGTCATTTATTTAATTACCTAAAGGAATTACTGTCATCATTCCAAAGCCATACGCTTTCTTTTTGCCAATTCCTTCTAGCAGTGTTTTACGCATAGTGTCTGCATCGTTAATTGTTAAAATACCTTGATAAACAGCTTTACTTAATCGAATAGGTTTTTCTGACTTTGTAAATAAGCTATATCCACGTTCAACAATAGCGAATTCATTTTCGTTCAACGAAAAACCTAATTTTTGTGCGCGATTAAACAAAAAATTCATCTGCTGATCATAAGTAACATGTGGTACTACTCTACCTCTAGTAGTGCGAGTTTCAGCATTATCAGAAATAGAAACAACAGGGTTAAGCGTCACACGAAATTGCATTCTCATGCCATTCATTAGTGAGTCTAAAAACTTATCATAAGTTTTACTTGACGCTGTTCCTGCAACACCATACATCTCTAGACGTTGCAAATCTGGTTTAGAATCACTTACGATAAGCAAGTAATGTTTTCCATGCAAAACATCAACTCTCCATAGCTTTCTGATTCTTTCATGATTCTCCCATTCGTAGGGAAAACTTTGCTCAACCCAGTTATGAAAGGCACCAACAGATTTAAGATCTCTCAATGATGAGGGCTTTTTATAATCAATTTCAACTCTGCTTAAATAAGACATTTAAGACTCCAATCCAGAAAAAGCATCATGCTCAGCAATAAAATCTCCAGTAGATTTCACATGCTTACTATCTGATGAAATACCTTCCGAATCCGAATTATTGTGGAGAATTCTCTTAATAGGTATTCCCATTTTTGACTCGTAACGAAATCCGAATTTTCTTTCCTTGTTAGAGAAAGAATTAACGAAATCCTTGCGTAATCTACGAACTGATTCCTGAATTTTATAAGTACTAGTATCGTCTTTGACTAATTCTGCTGCAGCTTTATCTACTAAATCAGAATCAGCGTATAAGGATATAAATACTTCATTGCACGATTCAATAGAAGACTCTGATGCTTCAGATAGTCTAGAAGTATTAAATCTTTTTTTAGACCACTTGTTTGCAAGCCACTCATACGTTAATAATGCTTGAATTACTCCGCAATCTTCTACGCCTAGAATAAAATCAGCTGTAGGAGGCAATGATCTTCTGCCTAAACTAGATTGAAAATACGGCGAGCGCAACGCATCGTTAATACTGTAAATAAGTTGCTCATTATCGGATCCTATTGCAACTAGGAATATGGCATCTTCTAGATAGTAACGATTTGTAACGTAATTTTTTTCAAAGTCACCGTTAGGCTTATATTTTGCAGCAATATGATAATCTCTAAGCAAATTTCCTTGCTGATCTATTCGTACTGCAAAATCTAAATCATTAAGCTTTGCAATCTCTTCATCACAATCTGTGCTTCTTCTATATCCAAAAGCTGCAGCAATCATACCTACTACCGCACTTTTAGATGGATAGTAGTCTGTGTGACGAGTCTCAAAATGCGAATCCGTACCCCATGATTGCAACGGTCCAGAAAACTTCAGTAATAAACTTTTCATAAGCTTCCTAACTATTAAACACTAAATATCAACTAATAAGTGTTATTTATTAAGGAATTTACTGAAGAAATTCGGAGACTTTAGAAGAAAAATCATCCAATAATTGCTGCATACTTTGCTCTTCCACTCCTAATTTAAGATTCTCATTTGAAGAATCCATTGTTACATAGAATGATGCAAGTGGCTTATTGACGAATTTTTGAACTTTTTCGTATTCTTGAGATAGTTTCTCAATAGATTTTGAAACATATCCGTCTTTTGCTTTTACTGGATCTTCAAATGCGCTCACTAAATTCACTGGTCTGTCATCTCTTAAAGTTACCACCAGCATTTGCGGCAAAGTTTGATTCGCAAAAGTATTTGCTTTTCCAGTAGGCATAGCGTTAGCGAAAGCTTCAATAAAAAGTCTAAGAGCATTAATTGTAGATTCTTTGTTATCGCTCAACTGATGGCTAAACTCATGTACTGCCACATTTGCATAACGATAAAGCGTTGAAGAATTAAATTCTATTGTTCCAAGCATTCCAGCTCCAGCATTATCCTCAGTAGATAAATCATCAACAGCAGTATAGTAATCAAATTCAGCACGAACAGCGTGAGTGGAAATTGCGTGAGCAACTTGAGAAGAAGCATCCTCATTAAGCGATGGATCGTCTGCAAGCATGCGACCAAATAAAGCAATATCAATAGGTGGATTATCTTTCAAGATTTCTTGCAGTTGCTTCTTGTCAGTAACATTATTGATTGCTGCTTGCGCTAGAGAATTTGCTTGAGTCTCTCCTAAGAAGAATAAAGCTTTTGCTGTAGGAACTATTTCATCATTATCTTTTTTAGTTTTAACGCCAGCATTATTTAACGTTTTATTTGCTAAATCTAATGCTTCTTGCTCAGATAATTCTGGTTTTAATGCAACAATTTTATCTGCAACGTACTTAACAATGTTTTTGCTTCGTATTCCAACATTAGAATCTCCGCTGTGTTCTTTGAAATATTCGCGCATTGAGTGCTTCCAGCATTGAGAGCTTACTCTAGCTCTAGTTACACCGCCATATTGAGCAGTTTTTGGACTACCTGCATCATCGCGATTAATATTGCATGGTGGAACAGCTTGGATTGCTTGAATATCTAAGAATAAATGAGCGTCCATTGTTTTGCCTTTCTAAATTTTAGTTAATTGTTTAATAACGTTGTTTTTGAAATATGTAATTTTTAAAATATGTGATATTGCTAAAAAGTTATTGCTACTTGCTTAAGCGATAATATTCTTGCGCCCAGGAAAGTCTTACTTTTTCTGAATCTTCAAACTGAAGTAAATATAAATCGCGTGCTAGTTTAGAATAATCAATCGCTTGTTGATTTTCTTTTGTTCTGCTTTTTAGTAGTCGAACTAGTTGACGAAGGTAATAGTAAAAACTTTCGTAATCGCTTGCAGTAATCATAACACTAAAGCGTCTATCCATCGCTCCACGCACACCTTCGTCACATCTTAGTGCTCTTAAAGCTGTTCCCATATTGTTATAAGATTTTTCATTTTCTGAATCTTCAGATTTGTTCAAATACTTATAACTTGATTTTTCTACACTACCTTGTTCATACAATGCGTATATTTGCAAAGTGTTTATAACAGATCGCATTTGATAGCTAACTTCACCATATTTATTGATAAAGCTTTCTGGAACATTGCTTAGTATCCATGGCCATATTTCTACAGACTGACTTAATGGCTTACCAATTGTGTTGCGTAGTTGAGCAAGCATAGCTCGCCTTGATGCAATATCTGAGCCATTCAAAAATTGATTGATAATTTTTCTAACAGCATTAGATACTTCAACAGATTTGCTTTGATTTTCAGCCATAATAGCCTCCTTTCTATGTCTTTATTTTTTTGATAATTTTTTTAATCGACTAGTAAAAATGCTGTAAGCCGTAACTATATTTTTTGTAGTTTCTTTCTCACTTTGCATAGCAGGCCTACCTGTAAAATCACGCAATGTAGCTTTTTCCAACATGCCTTTTGCTTCATTTATAAGTATGCTATGCAAAGTATTTCTCCATTGAGTACATCGTTCATTCATTAAATCTTTTGGTTTAATATTTGCTAACCATTCTCTAAACGGTTGATCAACTAAGAAATAAGCCTGACTAATGTACTTAGCAGAATATTTAGTTGCATCATCTTTATTTCTATTGCGTATTTCACATATGTCGAGAAGAAATTGCCTGTAAATAAATCCTATGGCAGATCTTGTATACTCGACTTCATTGTTAATTCTGTATACCCATCCATTGTCAGCATTATCAGTTACTACAACTTCATCAATATGCAAAGTATCGCATATTTCATCTGTAGGGACCCAAGATGTAGCATTGCCGTCATCTTTCATACTTATGGCTTGCAGTGAAATAGAAGAACCAGCAATATCATGTTTAATTTTGTTAAGCCATTCCATAATTCCCGGTTTGTGATTTTTTAGGATCCCATCATCTGATTCTTGCAACGTAAGTAACCCGAACGATCTCCACATAGATTCTTCTGCTCTATGCTTCCTGGGAGTGTATTTGTCCTTACTTTCACCTTCCTTGTTATACTGCCATACTGTCATTGGCTCAATAAAAGCATTTTTATGATTAATATCAGGAAGTTTCACTATAGAGACCGATATAGGCTTGTCAATACTGGTATCAGGATTTATATATATTGCCCTACTCCATCGAGTGTAAAGCTGAGAAATATTGTCGATAAATGTTTCGTAAAATGAATTTTCAACATTTTCTGTTCCTGAATATTCCCAGCATGGCTTTTGTCTTTTCTCAGGAGATTGTATTTCACCAACAAGCACGCAGTTGAGCATAAGAGTTTCAAATAAATTGGCCCCTACTATCTCAATACCGCCGAGATCAAAAAGCCAACCTTTAGAAGCTTTATATTTTTCCGTACCAAAAATGGTCTTATCTGCCAATCCAGCATATGACTGTAAGGTAATAATCCATCTTGCTAATTGTGCTTCAGTAAGTGACGATTTATTATTATCAACATTATCTTTTGGAGAAAATACTGCAATTTTATTATTGCTTTCAGAAATCAATCGATTTATATTTTTACCAGATATCTCGCTAGGAGATTTACCACCAAGCTTTTTACTATCGATATCTTGTTTAAGTACTTGTAAAAAAGGATATTTGTCATCAAAAAGATAGAAACGATCATGCCATTGTTCTAAATATTTGAAGACTACATCTGGAAATTTTTTTGAATTCCAAACTTCGCGCCAAATATTCATTGTTTCTTCATTAAAATCCTCTTTATCCTCTTCATCTGAATAAAATTCACGAGAATTTCCTTGAATGTCATATCGAGAAAAAACAGTATGAAGTACAGCTAGAAGAATACGAAGTAATGCAAAATCTTGAGTTTTCATATCGCCAGCAAGAGCTTTATATTCAGATGCATTCTTAAACACATCTGTTATTGATACGAGTTTATTGTGGCCTTTTTCGTCTACAATGACGGAAATCCAAGGCTCATCCAATAAATTAAATCTGCTCACCTTTTAATTCCTTTCTGTCTTCTTCTGAACTCTTAATACATACAATACCACTTTTTTCAGAATACGCAACTCTGTATTTCGATAATTCGCAAATATTATTTTCATCGAATAGAAGCACCAAAGAGCCTCGCAGCCAAGGCTGATCATCCCAATTTTGGAATTGCTTTTGTTTTCGCATTCTTTCCAATTCTGCAATTGTTTCTTCAACACGATTGCTGTTTATCGTAAACATCCACGGCAATCCTACTGTCTCTTGAGCAAGTTTCATTGCAACTTCCACATCATCAATATTTTGTGAAATATCTTTACAATCATGGAAAGTTCCATAGCCGGATCCAACTCTTTTAACAGCAATAACTTCTATAGATTCACCGCTATTACGAACTTGAGCATGTGCAAATTCATCAGACTCTTTTACAATTGGATTCTCCAACAAGCCAACAATAGATTTTTTACCGATTTCTGTTTTTGGATTTTCAATTCTATATGTTTCAGCATTACTTTCATTGTTATTTCTGTCTGAATCATATTCTCTTTTTGCAGCAACATAAGCATCTGTCAAATCTTCTTGTAACTCTAAAGGATTATCACCATAAACTATTTGTACTAATCGAGAAATATCTTGAGGCATGTTTATAACATCTGGCAAATAGTATTGAGTCCTCATAAGTAAATATTTACTGTAAATAGACTCAGAGCCTTTATCAAATTCATACCGCTCACTGGTTCCCAACACATATAAAATTGGTTCTTTAAGAGAATCTGGGCGCTCTATAGTATGCCTTTGTAATCTGCCAGCACGTTGAAGTAATAAATCTATAGGAGCAAGATCAGTAAACAAAACATCAAAATCAATATCAAGTGACTGTTCTAATACTTGCGTACCAATAATTATTGCACGAGCAGGTCTATGGGCATTCTTGCCAATCATATTGCAAATCTGTTGTTCTTTTCTAACTCTATCCGTAGCAATAAATTGCGAATGAATAACTATCACTTCTTCATCACTAAACTCATCAACGCAAGCATTATAAATTTCTTGAGCTCTCTTAACGGTGTTTACTATAATCCCAGCAATACCTCCATTATTTAATAAAGATTTAAGCTCACTAACAAGTGATTCATGTAAGTTATCGTCTGTTATTTTTCTTACAGAAACAGATTTATTGTCACTAGCATCATTTTCAATAAATTTTTGTTTTACACAGTTTTTATCACTGTATGTGATTAAAGGATAACCATTTGTTTCAAAATCAACATTAGACTTATCACATTCACTCCATTTAAATCCCAACCCGCGCAACAGATAAGATTTTATAAGTTCTTTTCTACGCTTTGCAGGCAAGGTGGCAGAAAGCAATACTACAGGAACACCATATGCTGCCATCCAAATAAGAGATTCTTCAAGATACTTATTCATATAAGCGTCATACGCGTGCACTTCGTCAATAATTACAACTTTTTTACTTAAACCCAAATGACGAAGCATAAGATGTTTTTGTTTTAGCGAAGCTAACAAAAATTGATCTACTGTACCAACTACAAAATCATCCAACATTGCTGTTTTTCGCCCAGTAAACCAATCATTAAGTATTACTCCATTATTATTCGCATCATTATTACTAGAACTACTCTCACAACCATCATTCATATTTTGCATTCCACGCGGCAAATGCGCATAATCTGCATTCAGTTCAGATTTACCATGAACTAAACGTAAACCAATTTCACCCTGAAAATCACAATTCACACTTTTAAGCCAATTCTCAACTCGCCTAAACATTCCGTTAGAAGTGGCTTGAGTAGGAAGACCGAAAAATACTCCGCTTCTTCCAGTTAGATTTGCCAATTGCTCAGCAGCAATCAAAGAAGCTTCTGTTTTACCTGAACCCATCGCTGATTCAAGAATAAAAATTCCAGGTTCTTCGCAATTAGAAATAACGTCGTGCAACGCTATCTGAACATCATTCGGCAAGAAACCAAAACGATGTTTATATATTTGCGAAATATCGCTATAACAATTTAATGATTCCCATACATCTTTAGAACCATGTTGTAACCACTTGTCCCAGCCTCTTCTATATCTTTCTTCATGATTTTCTATTAAATCTTTTTCTATTGAAATAAGCGGAAAATAGTTTTCATTACTAGCAATCCAATCAGCCATAATAACTAATCCACACAATAAAACTTGTGCTGGCTCACTTATTTCAGGAAGATTATCTACATTAGAAAAATCATTCCTTTCTAAAGCCCAATCCAAAATATCATTCTGCATTTTTTTCCATAATTTACTATTCTCACTTTCAGTTTCACTTTGATAGTAATGGTCAGCATATGAAGACTCATTATGTTCATAAACGTAATTATTATCTAAAGGCTTACCATGATGAGCGCCAACGATTCCACAAATCCCTTCAGGAACTCCAGCATTAGAAAGAATAGCTTGACCTGTTATAGTGTGATGACTACTTGACCAATCTGTTGTCTTAAGAATAAAATCATCAATATTTGTGAAACCAACAGCAGCTAACTTATTTTTTAACGCAATATCTAAATCTTTTGAATTTGAATACGATTTGCGAAACTGAAAAACAGGAGTAGCTTTACCAATATCATGTATGCAACCTAAAAATTGAGATAATTTTTTTGCATCAACATGTTTACTTAATGAGGATTCAATCAATCTTCGCTGACCATCACTAAGCCAATGATTCCATAATTGGCCAATAATATTTCCAGTATCTTCAAGATGTTGAGCAAGAGGAAGCCATTGCATTACTCCATTAACTTCTCTCTTTTTACCCCATAATGCAGGATTAACAATATGATTACATCTCATACCTACTATCCCCTTAATCTACAATGATTACTAAATAATGGTAAATATACTCTTAATAAAAGTTTTAAGGAAGATTGTATTGAATATTTATTTATAATTATCTGAGCTTCAAACATATTACATGCATTTGAAGCTCAGATAATGCCTCGCCAATGCGAGAAAGACGATAGAACACGAAACACAGAAGGATCACACCCGCGCATGCGGGAAAGACTATCAAAAGCGATTATACATCAACAACATTGTTATTGTGGTTCTTGTACTGGTTATTCGGATTAGGGGTTATAGGCCAAAAAGTGTGTAAAAAATCATGCCTTAGACCTTGCAATACAAGCGTTTTGCGGTAATCGAATCTGTTTTACGCACATTCGCCACTCGGACAAAAAGTGTGTAAAAAATCAGCTCATAAGCCTTATGGCAGTAGGGCTCGTGGTATATCGAATGTGGGTTATTCTTCATTTGTATGAATAACCCACTATGCAATAACTGTCATCATAAAATGAGCAAGAATGGTCACACCAATGCTGGCACTACTAGATACCGTTGTACTAACTGTGGGGCTTCTAAAAGTAGGGCGTATGATAAACAATCAAACGATTTAACAGTTGGCTTAAATTGGCTTTTATCTAATAAGACTCAGGATAAGTATTCATACGATTTCTCAGCCCGTACCTTAAGACGTAAGAATAAGCTTTTATGGGACTTATGGCCACAAGTACCATTCGTGGATGAAGTTTATGATTACATTCATGTTGATGGTATTCATTTAGGACGTAACGCTGTAATACAAGTAATTATCAAAAAGCCAAGCTGACTAATTCTATTTCCAGAATATTCATCAGCTTAGCTTTACACACCTTTTGGCCTATAAACCCTCTATCAACAGATAGAGGCATTCAACTATTAAACATTAATCTTTTCGTTTACTTACTTGAAGCAGAACACCCATCGCAACTAATACACTTACCATCAACACTAAGCTACTAACGGTCGTTCCTGTCCGTGGTAAAGTGGTTTTGAGCTTCGACTGTGGCTGCGGATTCGACTGCGGCACTGTCTCTTGCTTCGGCTGTGACTCTTGTTTCAGCTGCGGCCGCGGATTTGATTTTGTTTTTTCTTTTACTGTTACTGTCGCTTGTTTTGTTGCAGTTGCTCCTTTGCTATCTGCTACTTTATATGTAATTTTATATGTACCGATTTTGTTATTGTCAAAACCACCTTTATCTACTATTTCTACTTTTTCTTTTAAGTCACCGTCTTCTTTATCTGTTGCACTTATTATTAAGTCTTTAAGGTTTAAAGTTTCTCCTACAGTTATTTCGGCGTCTTTTACTTGTAGATTTGGTGCTTCATTTAGGGTAGATAGAGGTTTTATGCTAGTGAATTTCCATGTTCCTGTGAATGTTAAATCTTTATCTTCTACTGTTTGCTCTTCAGTATCATATCCTATGAATGTCCATTTCCCTCCGTCTACCGATATTTCTTTTTGCGTTGGATCAGCTGGAGTTATTTTTTCGCCTTTTTTATATTTATTTTCATCTTTTGGCAGTAAGTTTGTAACTTCATCTGGTAATTTTTTGTCATCTTTTGAGTTGAAATTATAGTTTACTTTATGTTTTAAACCAGCATTAAAGTCTACGACTATTCTTGTTTTTTTGTCACTACTATCTAAAAGACCAACTGTAAATTCCTGATTTTCTTTTTCGTTATAGTATGGCTCTGTTAATTTTTTTGCTTTCAAAACATATTTACCTGGTTCTAAATAAAGAAGATTATTTGTTTCGTAATATCCAGCATCATTTATTGTGTTTTCAGTCATCATTTCTTCTATAGAATTAATAGTATCTTCTTTTTCATTCACACGAGCATGATTAGGTTTAATAGCAGATTTAACTAAAACCTCTTTATTATCTTCCACACGGTAAAGATCAAAACTATTATCTAAAGATGTTTTTTTATCTTCTTTAAATTGACGAACAACAATTTCTGTTGGTATGGCACGATAAGTGACATAATAATGTTTTGTAGTCAACATATTTCTATCTTTATCGTAACCATAAGTTAAATAATGATTGCCCTTTTCTTTCGTTGTGGCGTCATCTTTTTTAAATTCTTTTGTTTTTGGCTTATCTATATCATTATCACAGTAAATATATCCTGGAATTGTTTTTGCTTTTAACTGATCTAAAGTAGGTCTTTTTATTGAACTTTTTTCATCACCATCATATGACAATAAAGGAGTGGACAATCTAGCTTTGTAGACTGGATTATTTCCAAAGAAAGCTTTATCTGTTGTAACAATGTTAAGCATATCTTTTAAATCTAATTTTTTAAAAGCTTCATTAGAAAAAGAATTTTTATCTCTTTCACTTCTTTCTTTTAGAGGTGAAGATAATTTTTGGTTTGTTAATTTTCTATAACTACTGTCATCTATAAAGTGAAAATCTGCATCTACAGAAGTTACAAAAAATTTAAATATAGTATTTCCTTCTCCATATCTATCTACATAAAAAACTTGCGATAGTGCATCGTCTTGTTTAGTTACTTGATAACTAACTCTGATAAAGGCACGAGTTTGCTTTGGATTTACTTTAAATTTAGTTTCCTCTTTTAAATTTTCTCCAAGGACTTTTTTATTTACCGAAAGAGAAAATGGCGTTTCGGCATATTTACCTTCATTAAAAGAAATTTTATTGCCTTCTTCTAAGGTGTTAAAAGCATGATAAACTGCTCCAACTTGCGCTCTTGCAAGGCCTACATTTCTTTTTGGTAAAAATATAAAGTAATCAACTGTTCCATCTTGTGGATACCAATCTACAAATCTCCATCCTATTAATGTTAATTGTTTGGTATCTTTTCCTTTTGGGTTAAAGTCTTTTCCTTTTGGAGTGAAATAAATTTTTACTTTATCGTCTTTTTCTGCTTCAGCTTTTTGCAATTCTTCATTTGAAAAAACTTCTGGATAGAGATTTTCTGATGTTTTTTCAGTCATTAAATCATAATATCCATCATCATCTTTAGTTAAAGGATTAGTTTTGTTTGCAGAACCTGCGGTACGGCTACTTTCTGAGCCATTCCTTAAATCATTATCTGTACCCACCGTATCAGCGTGAACAAGTGTCGCTTGAGATAGAGCCATTCCAGAGGACAAAATTCCAACCACTACAACTGCCACCACAGCAGAAACGAAATGTTGTCCAAACTTACGCAAACTATAACGATTAACTTTCTCAGATTGCATAAGCTATGCCTCTTTTCTTCAATTAATTAATCAATCACTTTTGATAACAACCATTATAAAAAAAAACGCGTATAAAAAAAAACGCGGTGAAAATCACCGCGCCACCTGTGCGCCAGACAGGATTCGAACCTGCAACCTTCTGATCCGTAGTCAGATGCTCTAATCCGTTGGGCTACTGGCGCATGTTCTCCAAAAACTTGGAACTTTAACTTTCCGTTGTTTTTGGCAACTTGACTAATATACAACCATCTTTGCAAAAATACAAACCCTGGCGTGTCGCCACGCCAGGGTTTGAATCTAAAACATAAGAATCTAAAACATAAAATCCTTAAGCTCTATGCTCCAGAACCTCGTCTACCATACCATATTCTTTAGCTTGAGGAGCGGTAAGAATAGTGTCTACCTCAATATCTTTACGAATGCGCTCAACACTTTGGCCAGTGTGCTTTGCAAGAGTGGCCTCTAACCATTCGCGCAAACGCAACATTTCCTTAGCTTGAAGCTCTATCTCTGTAGCCTTGCCAAAATCTTGACCCATTGCAGGTTGATGAATAAGCACGCGAGCATTTGGCAAAATCATGCGCTTACCAGCAGCACCAGCAGCAAGTAAAATCGCAGCAGCCGAAGCAGCTTGACCCAAGCACACCGTTTGCACATCTGGCTTAATGTATTGCATGGTGTCGTAAATGGCCGTCATAGCCGTCATAGAACCGCCTGGAGAGTTAATGTACATCATTACATCTCTACTTGGATCCATGCTTTCTAGAACCAAAAGCTGAGCCATAATGTCGTCTGCAGAAGTGTCGTCAACCTGAACACCCATAAAAATAATGCGGTCTTCAAAAAGCTTAGTGTATGGATCTTGCGTTTTCATGCCGTATGGCGTTTGCTCACCAAATTGCGGCAAAACGTAACGATTCGTAAACACACCGCTGGTCTGACCAAAGCCGCCCAAACGCTTAGCGCGAGCAACAAACTTTGCTTCTTCACTTGCCATTAAAATCACTCCTCCCCACGCATAGAAGCTGGAGTGGTAACAATCTTATCTACAAAGCCATACTCCAAAGCCTGCTGAGCTGTAAACCAATGATCATACTCGTTGTCTCGGTAGATCTCTTCAACAGTATGACCAGTCTGCTGCGCAGTTAGCTCAGCGAGAGTTTTCTTCATATCCATAATAAGTTCAGCATTAATACGCACGTCTGTAGCAGTGCCACCAACACCGCCAGAAGGCTGATGCATTAGCACGCGAGCGTGAGACGTAATAAAACGCTTACCAGGCGTACCAGAGCTCAGCAAGAACTGACCCATAGAAGCGGCCATGCCAACAGCAATCGTAGCAACATCTGGCTCAATAAGCTGCATAGTGTCGTAAATAGCCATTCCAGCGGTAATAGAACCACCTGGCGAATTAATATAAAGCCAAATATCTTTCTTAGGATCTTGCGCAGCTAGCATAAGCATCTGAGCGCAAATAATATTGGCATTTTCATCCTTGACTTCAGAGCCAAGCCAAATAATACGATCTTTTAAGAGTTGATTAAAAATCGAATCCGTTGGATTTTGTGGCTCCCCTTCTTGCATAACGGGAGAAGCCGTAAACAGATCAGTCACCTTATCTCCTTACAAACATTTTGAATATATCTAGACTATCGTGTGCGCGTGACCGCAAAACAAGAATGCGAAGTAAAGTGCTCAACGCAATTAGACACGCAATTAGATACACAACTAGACACAATCACCGCAAATAGCATAAGACAAAGTAATGCAAAGGGTGCGTTTACTAATTCCGCAACTAAAAGCCACGCCATAATCGGAGCTTTTCTAGAAGACGCAAGTAAAGAAGCAGCACCAATAATAGCTACAGAAATCGCAGAAACTTGCGAAATATCAAAAACTTGCAAAAAATTAGATGTTGAAAAAATAGCGTATAAAATCACACCAAAACAAGCACCCGTTGAAATACTCGGTTGCAACACTCCTCCAGAAGCACCGTAGCGCAAAACAAGCACAGTCATAAGCATTTTCATTAGCGCAAGAAGCAACAAAATAGTAACAATATGCGAGCTTGCTGCCATATACGGGAAGCTAGATACAGAAAACGCAAGTTGAGAAAGCGACCTACCATTCCCCATAATATGCGGAAACCAACAAGCCGCAACACCAATAACTAAGCCAGCTACAGGCATAAAACACAGCATTTGCATGCCGCGCAAAGCATGAGTTCTACACCAAATAATACCCAAGCGAAAAACGTAACCAACTAAGCCGCACACTACACCAACAACAACAGTTAAAACGCAAATTTGCCAAGAAATCACGCAAGAAAATTGCGAAATATTGTAATATCTAGAATGATGCAATAAAAACTCAACAACAAACGCAGCAACATAATTCATAACAAGAGCAAAAGGCAAGCAACGCAAACGCTCCGAGCGCGCAATATTTTTAAGTGCATTAACTATTACAGAGCCATTTTCGCGATTTAGCCACGCATAAAAACCAAAACCTTGAGTTTTACTAAGCAAACCTAAAGAAAGCACGGTGCCAGCCAAAGGCGCGTGGTACACTGCAGCCAAGCCAGCACCTGCAGCAGACGCAACTAGTATACGCTGAGTTTTAACAGACACATTAAAAATACTGCTGCAACGCTGAGCAATCATTGCGGCCAATTCTCGCGGAGCTACTTCCCTGCCGATTGAAATTCCAGAACCAACAATGCCGATTTGCAATAAAACATGTGCAATAGTAGAAAAAATTGGCATTCTACTGCCACTAACGGCTTGCGGAATAGTAACGATTCGAGGAGGATTCTCCTTCTTTCGCAAAAAATACCAAGCCAGTGCAGCAATAGTCATAGCAATTGTGCCAGGTAGCACGTATCGATACCAAGGAAGCCCTAAAAATACAGTATTTTTAGCAGATTCAATTGAGCCAAAAGCAAGGTATTGTACAGCGTAAAAAATAAGCGTAAGAACTGTTGCTCCTAAGCCAACAAGAACGCCAAGAGCAACAGAGACTACAATAAAACGCGCTACTAGAATTGCAAAACTAAATAACTTGCAAGATTTGCCTAATTTGCCAAATCTGCAACAAGATTCATGCTTAGTTTTAGCACTACTATCCATAATGTCTCGCAATTCTTAAGATTTCTCTGTAACCTTGTAGTCCTGTAATTCTATAACCCTGTAATTATCGTAATTATTTAATTAGATATAGGTAAGACCCAGCTTAATTAAATATAAGTAAGACCCAGCAGAGTTATGCTCTACTAGGTCTTAAATAACAAGATTATTAGAAGATTCTAATTTAGAAGACTCTAACTACTTTTCAGCAGAAAGCTCATCGGCAACAGCTGCAGCAGCAGAAGCAGCCTTAACGCTTTCATCTTCTGGCTCTTCATCTTCCGACAAGAAAGCACTCAAATCAAGAGCTTCTCCGCCAGCAACAAACTTTACAGCACGCATACCAGCAAGCAAGCCCTTAGAGCGAGCAACTTCTTGAACAGCAGAACCAAGCTGACCATTGCGAACAATAGCGTTAATAAACTGGCTTGGATCCATTCCGTACTGTTGAGCAACAGAAACCAAGAAGTTGGTAACGTCTGCTTGAGAAACAGAAACATCGAGGCTTTCTGCCAAAGCGTCGAGAACCATTTGGTCACGAAGCTCCTTTTCTGCAGCCTTTTCAGCCTCTTCCTTTTGCTTCTTAGTGGCCTTTTCTGGGTCTGGAGTCATACCCTTAAGATGCTCGGCAACAGCCTTATCTTTAACACCCTTTGGCACAGGAATTTCAACTTCTTCCTGAATCTTAGCAATAAAGGCATCGCGAGCAAGAGTTGCCTGGCGACCTTCATTTGCTTGCTCCAAAGACTTACGAACGTCTTCCTTAAGTTCCTTCAAAGTGTCGAACTCAGATGCTTCCTTAGCAAACTCATCGTCAAGCTTTGGCAATTCTTGAGCCTTAACGGAGTTAACCTTTACCTTAACCTGAGCCTTCTTTCCTTGGTTCTTTCCAGCCTCAAGAGTGCCTTCAAAAGTGGTTTCTTCTCCAGCGGAAAGACCTTCCAAAGCCTCATCCAAACCATCAAGCATGGTGTTGGAACCAAGCTCGTAGCTTACGCCATTTTGAGAATCGGCAACTTCGTCGTTAATCTTAGCTTCCAAATCAATGTTAGCAAAATCACCCTTCTTAGCTGGGCGATCAACACCAACAAGAGTGCCAAAACGTGCGCGCAAAGCCTCAAGACGAGCCTCAACATCGCTGTCTTTAACTTCTGGCTTCTCTACTTCGATTTCTACACCCTTAAACTTGTTAAGCTTGAACTCTGGGCGACGCTCAACAGTTGCAACAAACTTAAGCTTAAGTTCGTCTTTAGCAGATTCTGGGACTTCCTGAACATCAAATTCTGGCTGATCCATTGGGCGAATCTTCTTTTCTTCCAAAGCCTTAGAATAAAGCTCTGGAACAGCAGAATTTACAGCTTCACCGGCAACAGCTCCGAAGCCAACTCGCTGATCTACAATCTTGCCTGGTACGTGTCCCTTACGGAAACCTGGCACGTTGATTTGCTTTGCGATCTCTTTACGAGCCTGATCCATAAATGGCTCAAAATCTTCGAGATCTGCGGTAATGGTGAGCTTAACCTTAGTTGGCTCAAGATTCCTGACGCTGATTTTCACGCTTGCGCTCCTGAAATTACGTTTTCTAGCTTCTGCCATATGGCACAACCGTTACATAATAGCGCGAGTTACGGACTCAGCAATTAAATCGCTTTGCCACGTTCTTGCACCCTGCTCTACAAGAAACTCCTTAACATCAATATGCTCAATATTATCTTGCCAACAAAGATTGCGAATAATTTGCGGTTTAATAATGATTTCCGTAGGCGTGTGCGTATCTTCTGCAATCTTGATTAAAGACTGCTTTACATTTTGTAAGCGCTCATATCTTTTGGGATGATGATCACGCCAATACTTCATAGATCGTGGAGCTGCTTGCGATTCTTGTGCGTCGCTAGAATCCGCAGAATCGCCAGAATCCGCGGAATCTTCAGAATCGCTAGAATCGCAGTAATTGCCATATTTACTACTTGAATCATCAAGTTTAGAAACAATAGCAACTTCCCCACTTTTAGCACGACTAATCGCGTCTTCTATAACGATTTTCCACACATTTGGCTTGATTTTGCGCTGAATAGGAGCATAACGTTCAAACATCTTGTCTTGCTCGCTGCCCGTGTGAATCCTAACGCGTTCGTTAAGAATGCGAATTGAGCGAAACTCCCTAGAATTACTTGGCTTTCGCTTGCCTGCTTCAATAATCGCAGCATCCGAAAGCAATAGAGTTGGCGCAATATCGTATTGACAAGCAAGCTCATCTCGCTTTTGCCAAAGCTCTTTTGCAATCATTAAGCCGATTTTATCGTGCATAAGAACGCTTATATGAGATATTCTAAGCCAAGGATTTGGGTGAGGAGCCTTCTTTTGAGCACCTTTACTTAATAAGTGTGCAAACTCTTGATTTGCCCATAAAAGCTTGCCTTGCTTTTTTAACTCGCCGCTCATTACTTCTTCTAATTCGATTAGCAATTCAACGTCTAAAGCCGCGTAATTTCGCCAATCTCTAGGAAGAGGTCTATATGACCAATCCGCTGCAGAATGTTCTTTTGCAAGAGTAAGCCCCAAATAATATTCAGTTACAGAGCTTAATCCAAATCGCTTTCTACCAAGCAATTTAGCTGCGATTTCTGTATCAAATAAAGCACGCGGACGCAAACCAATATCGAAAAATCCTGGCAAATCTTGCATAGAATCGTGAATAATCCAAGGCGCGTCCCCTACTGCCTGGTTAAATTCATGCCAATCAACGCCAAGTTTTCCTAGCGCTATTGGGTCCAGCAATCCAATTCCTGCACCTTTGCGTTTGAACTGAATCAGCCAATCTTCGTGACCATATCTAAAACCAGATGCGCGCTCTGCGTCTGCAGCCAAAGGACCCGACCCTGCTGCTAACAAATTACAATATTCTTTATATGATTCAAGCGTATCAATGACTTCTGGAACTCCTTCTCTAGGCTCTTTTAAGAGCTTTGGTTCCTTATTCAAGAACGCCTCCCGATTGTACGCTTTAGCCAAATTCTTACGCTTTTTGCAAAATATTATGTACTTTTTGCAAAATATCCGTAAAAAATATTTAAGCCGTGTTATAGATTATGCATCTTTTAACACGGCTTCAACTTTCGCACACAACTACGACTAATCAAAAATAAATAATCAAATAAATAATCAATCTGCTTTATTGTTTGCTATTTCGCGATTTATGCGCTTAACAAGCCTAGTTTTAAGGAATCTAGTAAGAGTAAATGCGACTGCCGAAACTAAAACTGTTGGGATAACATAGAGAGCATGTATGCCTAAATCGCTTATTGGGAAAGTGGCAAGTTCTGTAGCGATAGTTATAGCAATAGATATTATCGGCACTTCAATAAGAGGTTTCTTATCGAAAGCCGCAACGATATTTATCGGCAACAAAATTATTGGCAAAACAATTAAAATAATAATCGCTGTGCCAAAGCCAAACTGATCGTTACACCGTGCAAAAATAGCTAACGCTAATGCAAAAGCTAATGCAATCCAACAACCTATTCTGCGCTTCATTGCGTATCCTTTCTCTAAAAAGGGTATTTGTATAATTATACAAAATCCTTTAAAAAAAAAACAATACTATACGCAAAGATTGCCTAAATTACAGTTACATTTTTGACGCAGTCTAAATGCAGCCTAAATGCAGTCTAGTACACAACAAAACCGTGGTCTTTGAACTGGTTTACAACTCGCTCTTTAAGCGCCTTAGAAGGTCCTTTTTGATTCTCAAGAGGGTACGGAATCCTAAGCTCATGCCACTTTGGGCGACCTAGTTGATGGAATCCAAGCACGTCAATATGCTCAACAGCATCCCCAAACGAATCGCAAATCTCAGCAACTTTTTCAACATTTTCTTCACTGTCTGTAAGACCTGGAACAAGCACAAAACGCACCCAAATCTTCTTACCAGCTTTCGCCAATCGCTGACCAAAGTCAATAGTTGGCTGAAGCAAGCCGCCAGTTACTTTTTTATACGTTTCTTCAATACCAGATTTAACATCTAGCAAGCAAAGATCAATGTCGTCAATCATTTCGTCTGTATAATTGCGATTCAAAAAGCCAGAAGTATCTAAGCAAGTATGCACGCCCATCTCTTTTGCTGCACGAAAGACTCTAGATACAAAAGCTGGTTGCATCATAGACTCTCCGCCAGAAAACGTGATTCCGCCGCCTGTTGCCTTAAAAAGACTTTGATAACGGTCTACTTTTTTAATCATTGCATCTAAGTAGACTGGCTTGCCGTCACGCATTTTCCAAGTATCAGGATTTTGGCAATATTGGCAACGAAGTGGGCAGCCACTCATAAACACCGTCATACGAGTGCCAGGGCCATCAACAGAAGTGTTAATATCCCACGAATGCACAAATCCAATATCGCCAGTTTTAAGAGCAACTAAGCGGTCTTTTCTGTCTAATCCAATTGGAGATTCAAAACCAGAAAGACCACCCATTAAAGTTTGTCGGGCATACTCTTTTGACTCCTTTAACATGTGCTGAGTCGTAGTGCGAAATGCTGTGTTTTCAGCCATCTATATGCCCCCTATAACCGTCTTTGGTATATCTATTAAGTCTATTTTATTTGAAAAGCCGCCAGGAGCAAAACCTGCTCACTCCCGGCGGCATTCGCAATCAATCAGAATCAGTCAGTAACTGAACCCTGGTGGAATGTACGAGAAATAACGTCGAGCTGCTGCTCCTTAGTGAGCTTTACAAAGTTCACTGCGTAGCCAGAAACACGAACCGTAAGGTGTGGGTACTTTTCTGGATGCTCAACAGCGTCTTCAAGCTGTTCCTTACGCAAAACGTTGATGTTTGCGTGGTACAAGCCGTGGCCGTTGCCAGCGTCCAAAATACCAACAAGGTTGCTAATGCGCTCGCCTTCATCTCTACCCAAACCATCTGGAGTAATGGTGTTAGTCAAAGAGATACCATCGAGAGCATCGTCATAGTCAATCTTGCCAACAGAGAACATGGATGGAAGCATACCGTGCGAATCCATACCATTTTCTGGGTTTGCACCTGGAGCGTAAGGAGTGCCCTTCTTGTGGCCAGATGGGAAGGAACCAGTGTTCTTGCCGTACTCAACATTAGAAGTAATAGTCAAGATGGACTGAGTTGGAACAGCATTACGGTATACAGGCAAACGCTTTACCTGACCCATAACAGTGCTTACAACCCACTTTGCCAAGTCATCAGCACGATCATCATCGTTACCGTAGATTGGGAACTCGCCAACCGTCTTGTAACCAACGATTAAGTCGTCGTCTGCGCCTTCGATGTACTCGTACTCGTGGCCTTCAGTAGTCTTAGCATCCTTGTTGTAGATTGGGTAAACCTTTGCATACTTTAGAGCAGCCAAGGAATCTGCAGCAATAGACAAGCCAGACATACCGCAACCGAGTGTACGATAGACTTCCCTATCGTGCAAAGCCATCTCAATGGACTCGTATGCGTACTTATCGTGCATGTAGTGGATTATGTTCAAAGCCTCAATGTAGGTTTCGGAAAGCCATTCCAAAGCCTTCTCGTAGTTGGCCTTAACCTTCTCGTAGTCAAGAGTTCCATCAGCTTCTGGCTTGATTGGGTCAATAACGCCCTTATCAATAACCTGCATGCCAGTCATCTCATCGCGGCCACCGTTAATCGCGTAGAGCAAAGCCTTTGCGGAGTTAACGCGTGCAGCGAAGAACTGCATTTGCTTACCAACGCGCATTGGGGAAACGCAGCAAGCAATAGCAGCGTCATCGCCCCAGTGCTCACGAATATCTTTATCGGACTCGTACTGAATTGCAGAAGTGTCGATAGAGATTCGTGCGCAGAAACGCTTGTAGGCTTCTGGAAGCTTTGGATCCCAGAAAATAGTGATGTTTGGCTCTGGACCTGGCCCAAGATGCTCAAGAGTCAAAGTGTTGAGCAAACGGAACGAAGTCTTAGTAACAAAGGTGCGACCATCATCGCTGAAGCCTGCATCGGACCAAGTTGCCCAGTATGGATCTCCAGAGAAGATTGCGTCGTAATCCTTAGTGCGCAAGAAGCGTACAATACGAAGCTTCATAACCAATGCATCAATGATTTCCTGAGCATCGGTTTCGTTGATTAATCCAGCCTTCAAATCGCGCTCAAAGTAGCAATCGAAGAATGCGGAAACACGGCCGAAGCTCATTGCAGCGTCATCCTGGCTCTTAACAGAAGCAAGATAGCCCATGTAAGTCCACTGAACAGCTTCCTTAGCGGTTTGAGCTGGGCGGCTCAAATCCAAGCCATACTCATTACCCAAGTTAATAAGCTGCTTCAAAGCCTTGATTTGCTCATCGTGCTCTTCGCGGAAGCGAATCCAATGCTCAATCTCGGTCTCAGTAAAGTCGTTGCGGTATGGAATAGAATCCTTATCTCGCTTCTTGAACTCAATAAGCATGTTTACGCCGTAAAGAGCCACGCGACGATAATCACCAATAATACGGCCACGGCCATAAGCGTCTGGCAAACCAGTCAAAATCTTGTTGTGGCGAGCAATCTTAATATTCTTGGTGTAAACACCAAACACGCCATCGTTATGAGTCTTGCGATAAACGGTGAAAATCTTCTTGATTTCTGGATCTACTTCCTTGCCAGCTTCCTTAATGGCCTGCTCAACCATTCGCCAACCGCCGTTTGGCATCATAGCGCGCTTGCAAGGTTCGTCGGTTTGAAGACCTACGATTACGTTATCTACTTCTGGGCTTTCAATGTAGCCTGCTGGCATTGCGTCAATTCCTGCTGGAATATGTGTTTCAACGTCGTATACGCGGCGCTCACGCTCGACAGCCAAGTAGTTGTCGTCGAGGTACTTCCACATATGCTTCGTTTTTTCGGTAGCGTCTGCCAAGAACGTCTCATCACCCTCGTATGGGGTGTAATTCTTTAGGATAAAGTCACGAACGTCAATATCTTTTTCCCAATTGCCGCTTGTAAAACCATCCCACGCTTTTGCACGAAGATCCTCTTCGCTGAGAACGGATGCATCCACTGATGCCATATTTGACTCCTTTCGTATCCACGACGCTTCTTCACGTCGCCTTCTCTACTATGTTAGAGCAATGTTTAAACAGTACACGTCGATTTTTGACATTTTTAACGTGAGTTACCTCACATTTTACTGTTTTTTAGCTTATTTTTAATAAAAATGCTAGTTTGAATCCTCAAACTAGCACATATACAACGCGTAGCGAACGGGCGGTTGCTTGCGACTTTTCCCAAGCTTCACCAATCCGTTCCCAGCCTCCGCCTATTCCCTAAACGCCGTTGTTACTGGAATTCGCCTATCTCTGCCAAACGCAATCGCACTAACTTTTGGCCCTAACGGATACTGCCTACGCTTCCATTCTGCGCGGTCTACAAGCCGAATAACTGTATCAACTGTGCGCTCATCAAAACCGTCTGCAAGCAAATCCGCCCTGCCGTGAGCAAGCTCGATATGAGCCTCTAACACTTTGTCTAGCAAATCGTATTCTGGCAAAGAATCCGAGTCCTTTTGCCCTGGCCTAAGCTCGGCACTTGGAGGCTTAACAATAGAGTTTACAGGTATAAGAATGCCATCTTTTGGAGCATTTTCTTTAGGATTATTTTCTTTAGAAAAATCTTCACTGCCAGCAATAGGCAACATTCCAAGACCTACGCCATTTTTAGCAGCGCGATTACGCCATCTAGAAAGCGCCCAAACGCGAGTCTTAAACAAATCTTTAATAGGAGCATACCCACCTACCGCATCTCCATAAATCGTAGAATAACCACATGCAAGCTCCGACTTATTGCCAGTAGCTAAAGCCAGCAAACCTTTTGAATTAGAGTACGCCATAACAATCACGCCTCTAACTCGCGCTTGCAAATTTTCTGCAGCAACACCTTGCAAATCAAGCTGATTTTGGAATGACTTAAAAAGCGGCTCAATAGGCTGAATATCGTAATGTGCTCCAAGGCGCTTAGCTAAATCGCAAGCATCGTCTTTAGAACCAAGCGAAGAATACATGCTTGGCATTGAAATTCCCCAAACGTTTTGCCCTCCGCAAGCATCCGCCGCCATAGTTGCAACTAGCGCAGAGTCGATTCCGCCAGAAAGTCCTAAGCAAACTCCCTTAAAGCCATTTTTACGCATGTAATCTCTAAGTCCTAAAACGCATGCGCAATAAACTTCTTCGTCTGGGTCTAATTTTTGAGCAATCGTCGAGCACTTTTGCACATCTAAATCTGTATTAAAATCAACAAAACTTAAGTCTTGATCAAACATCTTAGAACGCTCAATCAAAGACCCGTCTGCATTTACTACAAAGCTGCCGCCATCAAAAACAAGATCGTCTTGAGCACCAACTTGATTTACATAAACAAGCGGAGCATCAACCTCTTTTGCACGCTTTTGAGCCAGTTTTAATCGAATATCCGTTTTGCCTTCTTCGTATGGAGAACCGTTGATTGTTACTAGAACATCAATACCCTCTTTAGAAAGACGCGCAACTGGGCCGCCATCTTGCCAAATATCTTCGCAAATCGCAAATCCTAATTTTGCGCCTTTAACGTTTAGAATTCCGCAATCGTTTCCAGAAGAGAAAATTCTAAATTCGTCAAAAACGCCATAATTTGGCAAAAAATGTTTGTCGTAAACAAGTGCCACTTTTCCGTTGTTAATAACAAGCAAGCGATTTCTTGGCTTACCTAACTCATCGTCTACACCAACCGTTCCAACAACAACGTGTAAATCACCTAATCCGCTATCTTTTAAGCTTTTTGCAAGACTATAAGCAGCGTCACTAGCTGCTTTTCTAAATGTTGCACGCAAAGCAAGGTCTTCGATTGGATACCCAGTTAGTGTCATTTCTGGAAACACAACAATATCGGCGTTACCACTACTTGCGTCTTTGCAAAATCGCAATATTTCATCCGTATTTTTGCTTATATTTCCAACGCAAGTGTCAATTTGAGCTAAAGCTAAACGCAAAGAAGTCATGTTTTTATTATAAGCCATGTTGCATAAGCCGCATTGCATAAGTCATATTGCAATAAAAACGTTTTAGCTTTGCAAATAGAACAATCGCAAAACGCCAATCGTAAAAAACAAGCAAAAAACAAAAAATCAAGTCCTAAATGCAAAAAATAATTGTTGATTATCTTATTGATTTTATTAGTATTACTAACTCGTCATAAATTATACAAATAGAAAATAGGTAGCGAAGAGGCTGCAAAATCGCATATATTGATATTCCGTTGCTAAGAAACAAAATAATCAACGAACAAAAACATTAAAAGACAAGGGGAAAAACATGAAAATCACAAAGAAGAACACAAAGATTATTGCAGCTTTTACAGCACTAACTGCGATTTTGGGTCTTTCGCTAAGCGCATGCGGATCTTCTGCAAATGGAGCAACTAAAGACGATAAGGTGATTAAGGTTGCAGCTTCCCCAACTCCTCACAGCGATATTTTGAATAAAGTAGTTAAGCCGATTTTGCAAAAGCAAGGCTATAAGTTGGTTGTTAAGGAATTTACTGATTACGTTCAGCCAAATACTGCTGTAGAAGAAGGCGAAGCAGACGCAAACTACCATCAGCATTTGCCATACTTAGATAACTTTAATAAAGAAAGAGGAACGCATATTATTTCTATTGCTGGAATCCACTTTGAGCCATTTGGACTTTACCCAGGAAAGACTAAAACAATTAAGGACTTAAAAGATGACGCAACAGTTGCTGTTCCTAGCGATCCAACCAACGAAGCTCGCGCACTTCTTCTTTTGCAAGACGCAGGTCTTCTTAAGCTAAAGAATCCAAAGGATGTTAACTCAACCAAGAAGGATATTGTTTCTAATCCAAAGAATCTAAAGTTTAAGGAAATAGACGCCTCTTTGGTTCCAACAGTCGTTAAAGACGTTGATTTAGCTGCTCTAAACGGAAACTACGCTATTCAAGCTGGATTTAACCCAACTAAAGATCCTCTCACAAGCGAAAAAGTTGGAGGCGTAGCCGCTAAGACATACGAAAACATTATTGCTGTTAAGAAGGGCTCCGAAAAACTTGCTAAAATCAAGGCTCTTGTAAAAGCGTTAAAAACAGATGAAGTTCGTGATTTTATAAAGAAAAACTACAACGGCGCTGTTCTTCCAGTGTTTTAACGTGACTACAGCGTTTAATCGCAAATAAAAAAAAAAGAGACATGTGCCTCTAAAAAACTAGAGGCACGTGCCTCATATTTGTTTTACAATTCGTTTTACAATTCGTTCTACAATCGGTGGAAAAATGATTCAGATTGAACATCTTTACAAGACTTATTCAAGCGGCAAAACTAAGCACGAAGCGCTTAAAGACATTAATTTGACTATTGAATCGGGAGAAGTCTTTGGAATTTTAGGTTCTTCGGGAGCTGGAAAGTCTTCGCTAGTTCGATGCATAAACCTTCTAGAAAGACCTACGAGCGGAAAAGTTGTAATAGACGGAAAAGATATTACAGACGCTAAAAATCGCGATTTATCTAATATCAGGTCAAATATTGGCATGATTTTCCAAAACTTTAGTCTTTTCCAGCAGCGAACTGTATTGCAAAATGTGACTTTTCCTTTGGAACTAAACCACACGAATAAAAACGAACGAGAAGAGCGAGCAAAATATTTGCTTGACTTAGTTGGCTTAAAAGATTTAGCAAACCGCTACCCTATTCAGCTTTCTGGCGGCCAGCAGCAACGTGTTGCTATTGCGCGAGCGCTTGCTAACAATCCTTCGATAATGCTTTGTGACGAAGCTACAAGCGCATTGGATTCAACAACTACTGCGCAAATACTTGATTTGCTTAGAAGAATTAACCGAGATCTTAACGTTACATTGGTTATTATTACTCACTCTCTTGCAGTTGCACGCAATATTTGCGATAGAGTCGCAATGATTGATAGTGGAAAAATCGTAGAAATCGGCGATACTTCAACGCTTTTTAAGAATCCGCAAAGCAATATTCTAAAAACACTTATTGCAAACGAAAATGTTGAAAATCATAGAGATAACAGCAAAAACATCAGCAACAGCAACGAAAACAGCGAAAACAGCGAGGTGAAATAAGATGCTAGAAAATATTTCACAATTTATAGACGAATATGGAGAACTAATTATTGAAGGCACAAAAGACACAATTGTTATGACTTCAATATCTACATTATTTGCATACGTAATAGGACTTCCAATAGGAGTTCTTCTTATAACAAGCGCAAAGCAAGGAATTTGCAAAAACGCGCTGCTTAACACTGTTTTAGGAAGCATTGTAAACGTTGTGCGATCTATTCCGTTTATAATTTTGCTTGTTGCTATAATCCCACTTACAAGGCTTATTGTTGGAACATCTTTAGGTGTTCCAGGAGCAATTGTTCCGCTTGTTATAACAGCTGCGCCATTCGTAGCGCGAATTGTCGAGCAATCTTTGGCAGAAGTTGACGGAAGTCTTATAGAAGCTGCTCAAAGTTTTGGAGCAAGCAACACACAAATCGTATTCAAAGTATTGCTTTTTGAAAGCTTGCCTTCGCTAATTCGCGGAGCAGCATTGACTTTTATCACACTTTTTGGATTCTCTGCAATGGCTGGAACAGTTGGCGCAGGCGGACTTGGAGATATTGCGATTCGCTACGGGTACCAACGCTACCAATACGACGTTATGAGCGCAGCAGTAATTTTGTGCATTATTCTTGTGCAATTAGTGCAAAGCATTGGAGATTTAATATCCAACAAAATCAACCATCACGAGCGCTGATATTAATCAAAATAAACAATAAACAGTCTTTAATGTATGGGAGAATCGCAATATGACACTTATTAATATGCATACGTCTGAAGGCGATATAAAGATTAATCTTTTTGACGATAAAGCGCCTATTACAGTAAAAAATTTCGTTGACTTGGCAACTGGCGAAAAAGAGTGGACTGATCCTTTTAGCGGCGAAAAGTCTAATGAGCCTTTCTACAATGGCTTAACTTTCCACAGAATTATTAAAGATTTTATGATTCAAGGCGGATGCCCTCTTGGAAACGGAATGGGCGGCCCTGGCTACGAATTTGACGACGAGATTGACCCATCTCTAAAGTTCGATAAGCCATATTTGCTCGCAATGGCAAATGCTGGAAAGCAACGCGGACGCGATGGCCGCTTGCATGGCACGAATGGATCTCAATTCTTTATAACAACTGTTCCAACTCCTTGGCTTGATGGCCATCATACGATTTTTGGAGAAGTCGTAGATGATGAGTCCAAAGCTGTTGTAGATAAGCTCGAATCTGTTCCAACAGATAGGTCTGATGCTCCACTAGAGCCAGTTGGAATCATATCTATTGATGTTATTAAGTAAAAACATTAGCTAAAATAAAGCAAAAATAATATAAAAATTGCAATAATAAAACTTCCAGCCAAAGCATTATTTGACTGGAAGTTTTATTGTTTAGTTGCGCTTTAGCTACGATTTAGTTACTGTTTAATCGCGTTCCATTCTTCTAAGTCGCGGTTCCGCACTATCTTTTGCACCCGTAATTCTATAAACGTCAAAAACGCCATCAATCTTACGAATCGCAGCAAGAAGAGTATTCAAATGCTGAGGATCTGCCATTTCAAACGTAAATTGACTTGTAGCAACGCGATCGTCCCCAGTAGCAATCGTTCCCGAAAGAATATTTACACCATGATCCGAAAGAACTCGTGTAACATCCGAAAGCAAATGCTGACGATCCAAAGCTTCTACTTGAACTTTAACAAGGAACAAGCCTTTGTCGCTAGTCCATTGCACAGGAATAACACGCTCCGATTGCGACTTTTGCAAATCAATCATATTTTGGCAATCTGTTCTATGAACAGAAACGCCCTGATTCCTTGTTATAAAGCCAACAATATTGTCTCCTGGAACAGGCATGCAACAGCGCGCAAGCTTAACCCAAACGTCTCCAACACCCTTTACAGAAACGCCAAGAACGCCGTTAGACTTGCGACTACGCTCTGCTCTTCTAAGCGGAAGCGCCTCTTCTTGCGCTTCTTCTGCTACTTCTTCGCTTCCTGCATCTTTAACAAGACGAGAAATAACATTTTGCGTAGAAACTTGACCTTCGCCAATCGCAGCATAAACAGCTTCTACGTTAGCAGTAATATTAAGCTCTTCTGCAACGCCTATTAACGCTTGCGGAGTGAGCAAAGTAGACAAAGGCAAGTTACGTTTACGCATAGCGCGCGTAAGCTCGTCTTTGCCCTCTTCAATGGCCTCTGAACGGCGTTCCTTGCTAAACCATTGCCTAATCTTATTTCTAGCTCTAGGGCTTTTTACAAAACTAAGCCAATCTCTAGAAGGACCAGCAGTATCGGACTTTGATGTAAGAACTTCTACAGTGTCTCCGTTGTTAAGCTTTGTATCTAGTGGAACAAGCTTTCCATTTACGCGAGCGCCCATCATTCTGTGTCCAACTTCCGTATGCACAGAATAAGCAAAGTCAACTGGTGTTGCGTCTTGCGGAAGAGCAACAATACTTCCCTTTGGAGTAAACACGTAGACTTCTGAAGCTCCAAGATCTTGCTTTAAGGATCCCAAGAATTCGTCGGAATCTGGCGTTTCGCTGGTCCAATCTGCAAGCTGCTGAATCCACTTTAAGTTATCTAATTCGCTAAGCTCTTTGTTTTCTTCTTGCTCGCGCTTAACATCACCCTTATCTGGCTTGCTTAAAGCGCGTCCAGCTTGGCCGTTTGCTTTGTACTTCCAGTGTGCAGCAATACCAAACTCAGCACGCCTATGCATATCCCATGTGCGAATTTGAATCTCAACAGGCTTTCCGCCAGGGCCTACAACAGTAGTGTGCAAGCTTTGATACATATTTAGCTTAGGAGTAGCAATGTAGTCCTTAAATCGGCCTGGAACAGGGCTCCAACGCGCGTGAACTGCGCCAAGAGCCGCATAACAGTCTCGAATAGAATCAACGATTATTCTAACGCCTACAAGGTCGTAGATATTTTCAAAATCGTGGCCGCGAACAATCATCTTTTGGTAAATTGAAAAGTAATCTTTTGGACGCCCCTTAACAGAAGCTTTTACTCGCTGCTGACTTAAATCTTCGTTGATTTCTTCTAGGATTTGACGCAAGTAGACTTCTCGCTGGCCAGCTCTTCTAGCAACTAACACTACGATTTCGTTGTAAATCTTAGGGTACAAAACCTTAAAGCTTAGCTCTTCAAGCTCTGTTTTAATGGCATTCATGCCGAGTCGATTTGCAAGAGGAGCGTAAACATCTAAAGTTTCTCGAGCTTTTTTATGCGAGCTAGACGCCTTAACGTACCTCCACGTACGCGCATTATGTAATCGATCTGCAAGTTTTACTACTAACACTCGCACATCTCGGCTCATTGCAACAACCATTTTGCGAATTGTTTCTGCTTGAGCGCTTTCGCCGTACTCCATATTGGATATTTTTGTAACGCCATCTACAAGGCCAGCAACCGTGTCTCCAAAGTCTGCTCTGCACTCTTCTAGCGTGTAATCTGTGTCTTCTACAGTATCGTGCAATAATCCTGCTGCAACAACAATCGGTCCCATTCCAAGATCAGCTAAAATTTGAGCTACAGCAAGAGGGTGAATAATGTACGGCTCTCCCGATTTACGCCTTTGACCCGTATGCTGTTTTACGGCTCTTTTATACGCCTTATGCAAAATATCCATGTTTTCATCGGGATGATGCCACTTGCACATTTGCAATATAGGACGCAATGGGTCTCGCATATCTTCGCTAATTTCACACCCGAGCATATTAGCGCCTTTAATATCTTCTTGAGATTCTCCCATTGAATGTCACCTCATTGCACGCCAGTAGAGCCAAATCCTTTAGTGGATCTATCGGAGCCTGGAAGCTGACTTGCTTCAACAAACCTAGCTTCAACATAGCGTTGAATAACAAGCTGAGCTATGCGATCTCCACGATTAAATTGCACAGTATTATTTGGATCCATATTGATTAATGGAACCTTAATCTCTCCACGATACCCAGCATCAATCGTTCCTGGAGCATTAAGAACAGTAACACCCTGTTTTACAGCTAAACCAGAACGCGGATGAACCAAAGCCACGTATCCAGCAGGCAAGGCGATTGCAACGCCAGTCGGCACTAGAGCACGCTCAAATGGACGCAATGTAACGTCTTGCGTAGTTCGCAAATCCGCTCCAGCATCTCCAGCATGGGCGTAAGAAAGATGCTCCATTGCAGCCTGGCTATCTGTTCCATCGTTCAAATATTTAATAAGAACTTCCACCTGCTCTGGGCCCGTATAGGTATCATCGTAAGCCATTAAGCTGCGCACTCCTTACAAATCGGTTGACCGTCTTGAGACATTTGAGCGAGCTGACTTCTGTGCTTTACAAGGAAGCATTCGGAGCAAATGAACTCATCACCTTGCATTGGTATTACTGTAACAGATGCATCTTCGTTGCTAAGATCTGCGCCTGGCAACTCGTAATCTTCTGCAATAGCGTTTTCGTCATCGTCTATATCGTTTGCAGAATTTTGAGAGCCTTTGCTCAATGCTTCCAACGACTCCTCGTCTTCGTCTTTACTACGAGGAGAATCATAATCCTGTGCCATTATGGTCCTTTCGTTTTTAAGATTACTTATTGCTTAAAACTACTTTTCTACTTTATTTATAGCGATTAGCACTATTTATAGCAATTAGTCTAAATCTACCTACGCGCATAGCATACATGAAAGCTACCCCGCATAGAATACTCGCTTTTTTATTAATAGAAAATGGCAAAGAAGGCATACTATGGACTAAAGTATGTTATAAGTATCGTTAAAAGCGAGGAAAGTGGTGCGCAATGCTTGAAAATCCGCCAAAAGAGGCGAGTTTCGATCATGTGGATAATAATGGCGATTTAATTTTTATTTTTGAAAACACGCCGTTAAAAATTCATGTTGACGACACGCTGGAGCGCGCAATCGCCGAGTCGAAAAAACTAACAAATGTTGATGGACGTAATCAAAATACAGTTAACTCGACTGGCAAATCGGACGATTCGCCAAATGCAACTACAGCAACTCTGCCTATATCTCAAATTCAAGCTTTAATACGCGCTGGATTAGAACCAGAACATGTTGCAAAGCGCTACAACGTAAGCGAATCTCAAGTTAGACGATTCTCAAGCGGAGTAGAAACCGAAAAGCAATATGCTATTGAACAATTCTTGACTGTTCCAGCGCCTAAACAAAGCAATATGCGAACTCTTTCGGATTTAATTGAGCGCACTCTTGCAAAAGCGCATATTGGAATGGAAACAGTAAAGTGGCGTGCCACAAGACGCGGACTTGAACCATGGCTTATAACAGCAGAATTCAACACTGCTACTCGCACAATAAAAGCCGAGTGGACTTGGAACATGCATGATAACTCCGTTGCTTGCGCTAATCCTTCTGCAAGATTGTTACTTGGCGAAGAAGTTATGAATAATGATTCTTCCAAGAAGTCACAATTTGGCGGAACTTATAGAGATACTGTAAGCATTAGCTTCCCATTTGCAAACGAAGATCTTCCAGGAAACTCAATTCGTTCTGCAAGAATAGAGCGCGCTGTTTCTCAATGGGAATCAAGGAATAGTGAGAACCTTGCAAATGTTGCAAACGTTGCAATGCAAGCGCAAAATGCAAAAAATGAGCAAGACCAAAATGCGCAAAACGCAAACGCACAAAACGCACAAGAACAATACAATGCGAATAAATCACTAGACCAAAATAACGCAAATCCTTTAGATTCTTTGCAAAGCTACGAGCAAAACAATAATCTAAGTACTTTAGTTGCAAATAGCGAGAACCAAGTGGATGCAAATGCTGTATCTAACAGTATAAATGCCGTACAAATCGCATCGAATATAGCAAACTCGTCCAATTCCGATTTGAACAAAGCTAGCAACAATGCAAATGCGCTTTTTAGCAATAACTCTAGCTATAGCTCTAATAGTGAATCGCGCAACGAAGAAGAAAAACAAGCAAATCAAGAAAATAAAAAAGATAATCACGTTCAAGCAGACAAAACTGTTTCGATAGAAGCGCCAAAGTCTGCGCAAACGCCAAAGTCTACTAAAGCGCGCGCAAACGAACATTCTAAAGCCAAAAAGAGCAGCCGTGCAGCTGTTCCTAGCTGGGATGAGATTCTTTTTGGCGAAGGATGATTTAGCGTAAATTAAGCTATATCAACTAAGCACGGAATATCCATTTCCATTGCGCTCATAGAGCCATGAACACTCGGCAAGTTCATGGCTTTTTCTGTTTCGATTCTAGAATCAACGATTGTTACAGATGACTTTGCTTGAACAAGAACATCTCCAATAACGCTTAGCGCAAGCGAGCTGATTTCTCCAAAAACGCCATCTTTAACAGCTTGCTCTTTAGTTCTAACACGCGCTTTATCTTGCAAAACATTAGTCCACCTTAACGCAATGTCTTCTGGATTTGCGCCATCTTCCGCGTATAGCATAACAGACCTAGGCTCTCCCCCAACAAGCTTAACTCCTTTAGTAAGACGACTATCTTTTGCAATATCTATTTTCAAATCTGGATTTGACTCAATCATTCCATGGTCTGCCGTAATAACGATTAGAGTGCCTTTTTGACAATTTTTTCTTAAAAGATTTAATTGTGCGTCTATCTGCTCAAAAATAGAAACCCAATTCTCGGATTTCCAACCATAATTGTGACCGATTTTGTCTATATCTCTAAGATACAAATACGTTAAACCAGGCGTTTTAGTGCTGTTTGCAGCATTCATAATTCGCGCTCTAGCAGTTGTTCCGCTTATAAATTTAGCTCCTCTAAAAGCTGCTTGAGTTAAAGGAGAATCCTCAAATTTTGAAAGACTTACGTGGTTTGCTCTAACACCCAATCTAGAAAGCGACTCGAATATTGTAGGCTGACGTTGCAAATCTAATGGATTTGGAGCATCCCTAAATTGGATTAATTGAGATAATGCGCCAGTTTTAGGATTTTTTTGAGTGTATCCTGTCATTGCAGTAAGACCAGGGCAAGTCCCAGTGCCAAAAGTGGCCATTGCTGCAACCGTAGTGCTAGGAACGCAAGTTGTTATAGGGCGCTGATTTGCGCTGTTGTTAAGAAGAGCACGCAAATATGGAGCATGACCTTTTCTAATAGCAAGATTCCAATATCCAAGACCATCCACAAGCACAACAACAGCACTTTTTACTTTAGGAAACCCAAACAAATCTCGCAAAGAATCAGGATTTTTATGGATTTGTGTGCAAATTGGCGATCCTATAGAAGCACTAAGAGCTGGAAGAATCGAAGATAGATGAAGAGCAGATTTAGGATTATTGTATGCGTCACGGATTTTGCTATTTTCAACAAACTTCAACAAGTCATCCAATTGTGGAATCTCAATAGTCATAAGCTACATTGTAGTTAAAAAAGACTACATATAAAGTTAAATTCGAGTTAGCGCTAAAGTTAGATTCAAATCGCAAGAAAAATCGCAAGGAAAAACGCAACTAAAATCACCAGAAAAATCACCACTAAAATGGCAAGAAAATAAGCATTTAATAAACATTTGTGCATATAAATTGGTATTATAAAGGCTTGTAAGTCACTTCAAGGAGTTCAAAATTATGCCTTCACGCAGCAAGTCGACAAAAGCAGCCTTCGACCCTAGAAAGGTTAAAGAGAATATTGTTGAAACGCCGCTTAACGAAGAGATGAGCAAATCTTTTCTGGAATACGCATACTCTGTGATTTACGCACGCGCATTGCCAGACGCAAGAGACGGAATGAAGCCCGTACAGCGCAGAATCGTGTACCAAATGGGAAACATGAATCTTACGCCAGAGCACGCTTATATGAAGTCTGCTCGCGTTGTGGGCGAAGTTATGGGAAAGCTGCATCCGCATGGAGATTCCGCGATTTACGAAGCAATGGTGCGCTTGGCTCAGCCGTTTTCTCTTAGACTCCCATTGGTTGACGGTCATGGAAACTTTGGTTCCTTAGACGACGGCCCTGCAGCATCCAGGTACACAGAAGCACGACTAGCTCCAGCAGCGCTTGGAATGAATGCAGACATAAACGAAGATACTGTTGACTTTGCGCCAAACTACGACAATAAGCTAAAAGAGCCAACGGTTTTGCCTGCTGCTATACCAAACTTGCTTGTAAACGGAGCTTCTGGAATCGCAGTTGGAATGGCTACAAACATGGCTACTCACAATCTTGGAGAAGTTGTAGCTGCAGCGAAATACGTTATGAAGCACCCAAATGCAACTCTAGACGATTTAATGCAAATAGTTCCAGGACCAGACTGGCCGGGCGGCGGCATAATTATTGGGCGCAGCGGAATCCGCGAAGCATACGAAACTGGAAGAGGCGCTTTTACAACTAGATCAAAAACGCATATTGAAAACGTTACAGCACGCAAAAAAGCGATTATTGTTACAGAATTGCCATTTATGGTTGGCCCAGAGCGCGTGCTCGAACGCATATCTCAAGGTATAAAAGCGCGCAAACTAGACGGAATATCTGGAGCAATCGACTTAACAGATAGGCACAATGGAACGCGAATCGTAATCGAAATAAAAACAGGATTCGACCCAAACGCTGTTCTTGCGCAACTTTTTAAGCACACTCCGCTGCAAGAAAGCTTTACAATTAACAACGTTGCACTAGTTGATGGAAGACCTCACACAATGGGACTTCGAGAGCTTCTAGACGTGTGGATTTCGCACAGAAGAACCGTTATTAGAAGGCGCAGCGAATTTAGACTAAACAAAGCCAAAGAAAGATTGCATCTTGTAGAAGGCTTGCTTCTTGCAATGCTAGACATTGACGAAGTAATTCAAGTAATTAGGTCTTCCGAAGATGCAGAAACCGCTAAATCAAAGCTTATTAGCGTATTTGATTTAGACGAGATTCAAGCGCAATACATTCTTGACTTAAGGCTTAGAAGACTTACAAAAATGAGTCGAATCGAGCTAGAAGGCGAAAAAAACGACTTATTGCAAAAAATAGATGAGCTTAACGAGATTCTGAGCTCTGCAAATCAGTTAGACAAAGTTGTGATTGCAGAGATGGATTACGCTGTAAAACAGTGGGATACTCCTCGCAGAACGATTCTTTTAGACGAGCAAGAAGACGGCAGTTTTACGCCTGTTTGCACTAAAAACACTAAAGTTGCAAACAATGATTTAGCAATGGACGCAGTTATTGCAGCGAATAAGATTACAAGCACTCAAGCAGATGTAGCAGCAGCTGCACTGGCTGCCAAAAAGTCTGGAAGCAGCGATGCGTCTGCAATAGCTTTGCAATTAAGCGACGATCCATGCGCTGTAGCTTTGAGCACATCTGGGCTTATAGCAAGAACAAGCGTTGAAACATTTAATAGATGGAAATCACATTCTTCAAATGTTTTTGATACTCCATGCTTAAGCGTGTTTGAAACAACAACGCGCGCAAACTACGCTTTAATAACATCCGCAGGGCGATTAGTAATAGCGCATGTTGCAGATTTACCACACTTAAATCAAGGTAACGAAGACGTTTTAGAATCGATTTCTAATGGCGTTAACGCAAACGAATTGCTAACTTCTACTCAAAGCACAGACCCGATTAGAGGAGAAAAAGTCGTAGCTGCTATTGCACTAAGCGATGATTCTAAAACTCCTCTTGCAATCGGAACAAAGAATGGCGTTGTAAAACGATGGAATTTTGAATCGCCAACAACAATGGATTCCTGGAGCATTATTGACTTAAAAGATAATGATTCAGTAATCGGAGCAGCTCTTGCAAAAGACGAAGACAGGATTGTGTTTATAAGCAGCGACTCTTCCCTACTTACATTCGACGCAAAGCAAGTGCGCGCACAAGGGCGAAGCTCTGCTGGAATGGCAGGAATTAGGCTTAACGAAGGATGCGTTGTTTCTGCTTTTGCTGTAGTTTCTAAAAATGACGTTGAGTGGAACTACGAAGAAGGGCAAAACGGACTATTTTCTGCTTCTGGAAGCGTAGTGTTCACTCTTGCTGGAGACAGCGACGCGCTTGCTGGAACAGAAAACGGAGCAGCAAAGATTACACCGCTAGAAATGTACCCTACAAAGGGTCGCGGCACGGGAGGCGTGCGATCGCAGCGATTCCTTAAGGGGCAAAATACACTTTTGCATGCATACGTTGGAAACTATCCGCTTTACGCGACTACACAACGTGGAGCAAATGTAGAGCTACCTAAGCCAGATATGCGAAGGGATGCTTCGGGAACCGAGCTAGTCTCCCCTATTGCGCATATTGGTTAGTTACGTTGTGTAATTACACCATTTATGCAATTGTTTCGATGTATGCTAAAGTTGCAATTTTCGTAACTAGTTTTTGCGAGCATGCTTGGAATAGCTACGAAGTGATTTTCTAGCTCCTACAAGTACGAAAATTCCTGCAAACACAGATGCAAACAAAGAATTCATGGCCATAGCCACTGAAGAGCCAGTTTCAGGCAAATGCTTAGCAGAATTAGCGTGAATCTGCATTTTCGATGGCGCTTCATCTTGTTTCTTTACATCAAACGAATAATCTTGATTCTTTGTATATTCTTGCCCATGCGAAGGAACAGAATCTATAATAGGCGTAGAATCTGGAGCTGGAGTTTGCTCTTCATCTGTCTCTGGCGTCATATCTGGCGTTGGCGTTGGCACAGGCGTTGGAATCGGAGCAGGAGCTGGCTTAGGTGTATAAATAGCATAAACCGTCATGTCACTTTTTACTGGAGTTTGATCAGTAAATATTTTGCTTTTATCATTACCTGTAGAGTCGGCATTCCACTCTACAAAAGCATAACCTTCTTTAGATGGTGCCGATGGCATCAACTGACCTGCAACACTGTTTTCACTTATGCTTTTGCCTTCCTTAACTTGCACAGAAGCATAGTTAGAATTAGTGCCATTTACAAAAGTAACTGTGTAAATCGTAGCTTTAGGAACAATGTTGTATGTAAAACGCGATCTACCAATCATCCTAGGCGTATTATTAACAAAATCATAAAATATACACTGACCTTCAAGGGTGCCAGTCTTCACTGCTACATATTTGCCATCAGAGTTTTTCTTAAAATATGGCGAGCGGTCAATCGTTACAGGATTTCCATTCTCCTCAAAACCCTCCATAACACTGATTGTATGACCAGCGCTTTCTTGCGTAATTTTGATGGGAGTTTTGTATTCCTGTCCAACTTCAATAGTAAAAGGTCCAGGATTTTGATTGTCAAACGGTGAATCATTTTCCCCTGAGCGAAACTTATATTGTCCCAAATTACCTTTTACGACAATTTCAGAAATTTTATTACCCTGGAAAGCAACACTACCAACTCCAGCAAGATAATACGGAGTAGTATCTGTAGCGTGCTCTTTGCCTTTGTCATCAAGCACACCTTCAAACACAACTTTTTCAATTTCATTAGCTATAAAAGCTGCATTGCTTACTGAAACGACATTTTTTGGAATAACAACGGTTCCTTTAATCTTATTCCAACCGAACGCACCGTATTCTATGATTTTAAGAGACTGCGGAAGAGTTACACCCTCAATATAAGTTTCGCCATCAATGTGCTCATGCTTATTCCCAACCTGCTTTGCACTTCCAGTAAAAGCACATTCATGAATAACTTCAATACCTTCAGGAATAACTATGTGATGATTTTTCTTAAGCTTTTCCTTGCCTTTGGCGCTAAGTCCATCCACATATTCATTTACTGTTTGATTCGTTTCAGGATGATAAACATCTTTCCTGCCACCAACAGTTTTACCATCGGCAGAAATATTAAAGTCGTCCTTCGTCCAAGTTAAAGATTCATCATTTGCAGCAGTTGAATCAGTTGATGCTGCTCTGGATTCTTCAGATGCAGTTACGCTTCTATCTTCATGATTATTTGTTGGAAGATTAGTATTGCTTACATCTATAAGAGTTTGCGTAATCTTATTAGTTTCAAAATTTTCAGTATCAGTTACAGATTCAGAAGTTTTAGCAGATTTAGCAGATTTTGTAGTTTCGTTAGTTTTTTCAGTTTCGTTAGAATTTGAAGAGTTAATACTTTCAGAAGGTTTTACGGAAGTGCTATCTAAAGCTCCCCTCACCCCATTGGATGTTTTAGAATCTACGGCAGAAGAATTTACAGACGTATTAACACCAGAAGCAGTTGAAGTTTCAACAGCATTAGCACTTTGCGCTACGCAAAAAGCACACGCAGCAGTAGCAATACCCATCATAGCGCTAGTCAAAATTATATTAGTTCTCTTACTCATTTTTTCCTCTTGCAAAACCAACTCTTCTAAAATTATTAGCGATTAATATAATACATGTGCTTAACAGTATTAGTTTGAATCTTCACATATTCTACAACTTACACTTTCAATAGCAACAAAATGTAACTAAACTAACAATAATCGTAATAATTATTACTTACCAAACAGATCAGAATGAGTGCCAGTGCGAGTCAAATATAATATAAGTTCATCATCTGCTATTTCGTAAACAAGCAGCCAATCAGGAGTTATATGACATTCTCGGCAACCATCATAATTACCAGTTAGTTTATGATCCTTATATTTTCCAGGAAGACTCACACCCGACGCAAGAATATCAACAACTTCTTCAAGCAAACTAATGTTATATCCACGTTTAATAGCCAGCTTCAAATCTTTTTTAAACATGCGCGACTGCGCAATACGATATTTCTTATTATAAACGCTCATAGACATTCTCGTGATTATCACTACAGTCAATCATTGTCAATATCTTGCAAAAGTTCAGCAAATGAACCGTAAGTTTTTTTATTAGTATTAGCCTTAAGCTGTTTTACTTCCTGAATAGCTTCAATAGTATCTGCATTAGGAATATCATATTTAATAACCGATTGCATATATTTAACTAAATTGTTTTTTACACTATCTCCGCGTAATTTAACTACATGCTTATACTGGTTGTAAATATTGCGATCCATAACAAATGAGCATGTAACAGTATCTTGATTAGGCATTTAATATTCCTCCCCAATTAATAACTCAAACAATAAAACCATCGATTTACAAACGATATAATTACTAAGTAGTATTACTAAGTAATTTTACATAGTAATACTACTCAATAACTTAAATTGCATCAACATAAATAATTAACTGTTTTTAATTTTCGTGAAGATGCCTTAAGTCTGCTGCCAATACCACAAGCCCAGAGAACAGCGAGGCAATTGCGGAAGCGAGAATCGTGGTTGCGGTTGAGCCAGTTTCAGGCAAATGCTTAGCAGCGTGCTTAGGTTCTGGCGTTGGCTGCGAAGGAGCTGGCGCTGGCGCAGGTTCCGGCTCTGCTTCAGCAGGCGGCAGAATCGGATCTGGAGAAACAGGGATTGGCAATTCAGGAACTGGAACTGGATTTGGCTCCGGTTCTTGTTCAGGCTCCGGAGCTGGCGGATTAGATATATACGAACTATGCACAGAAATATTGCCACGCACAGTAGTATTTCCAGTGAACTTAGTACCTTTACCATCTTTCTCAGTAAACCAACCGTTAAAAGTAAAACCAGGCTTTGTAGGATCTTTAGGCATCGACTGATTTTTCAGTTCGTCACCATTAATTGAGCTACCCTTTTGAACTGCCACAGTCGCATACGGCTTACTGTCATCGCCGTCGAAAAATGTTACAGTAGCAATCTTTCTTCTCAACACAAAAGTAACAACTTTTTGAGTAGAACTTGAGTTATCCTTATGAACCGCAATATTAAATTTCGCATCAATTGGAGCGCTATTAATATCTGCTGAATTTTCTGTCTCAACAACCCACTCATAGTTTGTAGGCGCTTCAGCAGCAGACTTTACGATGTAGTTTCCAGGAGACAAATAAGCAAAACCATTGGAAAGATAACCAGCAGCTTCACTAAGCAAAGCCGTATTTTTATTTGTTATCATTGATTGTAATGCGTTTAACTCTGGAGCTGCGCTAGACTCAGCTGACTTGAAATCACCCACAATTTGCTTATTGCCAACGTAAAGTGCAAATTGCTTACCATTCTCAATCTTGTTTTGCAAATTTTTGTATCGCACAACAAGCTGAGTAGGAATCGGTCTAAAAGTCACATAATAATGCTTGACTGTTAACTGGTTATCATCCTTATCGCGCGCGATACCGTAATCGTAGTTGCCAAAATTTTCAGTATTATCCTTGGTAAATTTGCCTCCATTAGGAGTATCAATATCGTTACTGTAATAAAGATAACCAGAGATGTTAGCGTTTTTAAGCTCTTCCATAGTTGGGCGCTTAATAGAATCTTTCTTGGGATCGCCTTCGTAGCTTAGAAGAGGCGTATACATATTTCTTACAACCTGATTATTACCAAACCTAACTTCGGAAATATTTTTCGCGTCAGACAAATCAGATAAATCCAACTTGATAAACGGTTTAGTAGAGAACTTATCAGTTTCACTAGCACTACGCTGAGGAATATTATCAGAAGCTGAAAGATTCATTGTTTTTCTGTACTTTAAATCGTCTACAAAATGGAATTGCGCACCACATTCTGGAACAAACGCGAAATATCCAGGAGCTCCAGAGGATTGTTCATGATTAAGCCCTTCATAACCAAAAATAGCTTCATTATCAGCACTCCCCTCCATAACAACATGAATAAACGTTTGATTCTTTCTCATTTGAAATTTGATATTGGTTTTATCAGCTATATTGGATCCAATAAGCCTCCCATTTACCTCAAGCTTGTATGAAAGTTTTTCGTCAGGAGCTTTATCACGATCAAAATTTACTGATCCATCTGAGTTTTTTAATTCGCGAGATGAATTGTATGGATAAAATTGACCATCACCTGTATATACACCTTCTTTATCAACACGTGGGACAAATATAAAAATATCAATTCTTCCAAGCCTGCCGCTATACGTGTTGATGATTTCATCAATACTTTTAGTATCACCAAATGCTTGACCATTCTTTACAGAAAAGTTCTTTCCATAAGACGTATAAAAATTCTTTTGAATAAAAGGTAAAGGGCTAACAGATTTTGTTTTCTTCTGAAACTCATTGACTTCAGCTTGCGTAATAACATTCGGGAACGGATTGGTTACATTCTTGTCGTTACTAAAATCGTATATGCCATCTTTATCAGGCTTAACTTCGCTATCCTTCTCGCCATTATTTGTAGAATCCGCTGACGCCCTATCATCTTTTGTTGCTTTAACTGATTTTTGTGTACTTACTTCATCGTTTTTTGGTTTACCCGCATCAGTAGGATCATTTCTTTTATCAGCTTTGTTATCGACAGTAGAACCACTATAGTCAGAGGAAGATGTCAACCTAGTTTCACCGCTAGAAGAATCAGCATTATCAAAGTTAGATTCATGACCTTCAGAATCAGACTTCTGTTTTCTAATAATTTCTTGTGACTGTTTAGAAGCATGTGACTGCGCCAAATCGCGCGACTTTGCAGATATATCATTCTGCACATTTTCTTGTGATTTTACAGATTTTTGTGACTTTGCTAAATCAACAGGGAAAGTACCTTCCCCCCCCATTAGAAAAATCAACACTAGTGACATTCTGCTTCACATCTGCTGCAGAATTATTTTCAGCAGCATTCGCAGCCTGAGCAATGCAAAAAGCGCAAGCAGCTGTAGCAATACTCATCATCGTCGTTGACAACACAATTGCAGTTTTTTTATTCATTTTCGCCTCTTTACTAAAAACTCATAAAATTACATAAATTGTACAAACAACCATTAAGCAAAGCTTAAATCCACAAAACTTATAAACACTTTTGATTATACAATAAATAAACATTAAATATAAGTAGACGCACACAATATTTGCTTGAAAGCAGATAATACGATAGCAACGAATTTCCCCCTGATATATAAAACATCAGAGGGAAATTATCAGCATTCGCTCAAAACATTCATAAATGCAATACTAATTTTTGCGTTTAGTTATTCCAGCAAGCAAACTAGAAAAACCAGCGAAAAGGGATATGATTGAAGTCACAAATGTTGAAGTTGCTGAAACACCGGTATCAGGCAAATGCTTAGCAGGAGCCTTAACATTATAAGCCTCACCAGCATCAGCAGTCTTAAAACGCTGCTCAACAGAATACTCCACCGGCTTATCCGAAGAATGAACAGGATTCAACACAGGATGCTCAACAACAGAATAAGACCAGTTCTCTTATTCATTTATCCTCTTAAAAAATAGATAACGAGATAATGTAAAAACGTATACACATTGTACGCTTTATAGTCGAAATACGAATGCAAGCATAGCAATATCACACAATCGTTTAATTTATTACAAAGGTCATGCATTAACACACATTTTAGAATTATGCATCTCATCAAGCAGATCTTGAACCAAATATCCGTCGCTCATACAATGCATATCCGAAATACCATTACGCATCAAATCTTAAGTAACAGAATGGTAAAACACGTCAAGCGCCTGCTCATAACTCAACCCAGCACGCTCAGCCAGAAGATTTACAACCCTAGCATACTTCTTTTGCAACAAAATAGGATTCGCCCTCAAAATCCATCACTCCCCTAAATGTTTGCAACACCTTTTTCGCGCATGAATGAAATAATATCGTTTGTAATATACTCTTTGCCTTGAGTGTGCAAAACGTCATAAGATGGAACAATATAAGACATAAGAATATTACTCTTCTTAGTCAAAGCATCATACGTATCGCGAGGGTCTTGATTAAGTTTCTTAGCAACATTTTCAATACAAAATATTGCAAAATCAAGCTTATCTTTGTCAAAGACTTCTTGCTTATTATCAACTATAAAACCCTCCTTTTTAAGATAAAGTACAATAGAACACTGACTACAAAGTAATAATTCTTAAAACAAGCTTTTAATACAGTTTACATCAAAAATTACACATGGAATAAGGCTTCTAACTTGATGCTATAAAACATTAATCAGAAGCCTTATTCCAATATTCTTAATTCTTATACGCGATTATATTCGAGTTTTGCGTTTAATGCTTAACTGCTAGACTTGAACATAGACAAACCAAAACCAGCAAACAATCACACAAAAATATTTTCATACTAAACTTTTGCAAGTCCGAATCAATTTCATATGCATAAACGCCATTGCAGATAGCAAAATAATCAAATATGCTGGCAGCAAAGACATAGACACGTTTTGACCAATAAACCCAAAGATTGCAGGCATTAGCATTGATCCAATATATGCGCTAGCCATTTGCACGCCAACAATCGCTTGCGATTTATCAGCTCCAAAATAATGCGGTGTGGAATGAATAATGCATGGATAAATAGGCGCACAACCTAAACCAATAATCACAAATCCTGCAACCAATGCTATATGATTTGGCAATGGCAATAACAATACAATAATGCCTAAAATCATCACTAGTTGCCCAAGACGAATCATGGTTTCATCATTAAAACGCATTGTCAAAAATCCGCTTATAAATCGTCCTGCTGTAATACCAACATAAAATAAACTTGCCCAACCCGCTGCAACAACGTGGTTAACGGACCCATACAAAACCATGTAACTACTAGCCCATAATCCTGCAGTTTGTTCAATAGCGCAGTAACAGAAAAACATTATAAAAATATTTTTAGCTCCAGGAATGCGCAAAACTTCTGCAAAAGATAGCGTTTTAGAATATTCTTTAGATATCTGAATAGGTTTTAGTAATTTATGCGATTTACGATTATTCCACAATGGCAAACTTGCAAACAATATTACAGTTAATATAACTTGAACAATAGCAATATATTGATACCCTGCAGACCATCCAAATCCGCAAGAAAGCGCAAAACCCATAACGTAAGGCCCAGCTGAAGCTCCAATACCCCACATGCAGTGAAGCCAGCTCATATGACGGCTTTCGTAGTGCAAAGCAACATAGTTGTTAAGAGCAGCGTCTACTCCTCCAGCACCAAGTCCGTACGGAATTGCCAGAAAAATAAGCACAAGGTAATTCGGCGCAAAAGAAAAACCCAATAATGACAACGCAGTTAAAGCAACAGATACAGAAGTAACTTTTCCTACGCCAAATCGCTTAGTTATTCTGTCACTCAATAGAGCAGACACAATAGTTCCTGCAGAAATAACCATTGATATTCCGCCAGCCCAAGAAATTTGCGCGCCAATATCGTGGCTCATAGTCGGCCAAGCAGATCCTAAAAGAGCATCTGGCAAACCCAAGCTAATAAATGCTAAATAGATAATTGCAAGAAGAAGGTTAATCATATTCACATATCAATTCATCAAACGAGTTATAAGTTTTTGCATTAGGATTTAGGTAGGATTAAAAAACGCCAGCACTATAACATTTACAAATTGTTTTTCTCACTAGATTCGTGCATCTCATCAAGCAAATCTTGAACCAAATATCCGTCGCTCATACAATGCATATCCGAAATACCATTACGCATCAAATCGTAAGTAACAGAATGGTAAAACACGTCAAGCGCCTGCTCATAACTCAACCCAGCACGCTCAGCCAGAAGACTTACAACCCTAGCATACTTCTTTTGCAACAAAATAGGATTCGCCATCAAAATCCATCACTCCCCTAAAAACTTACTATTTACACACTCGCTTTTTATGTATGTAAGACACAAATCAATAGCTTTCTGACTTCTAAAACATATTTGATTATTAGGCTTTTCATATTTTAGTCTGCCTAAAGCTTCAGACTTAGTAATTAAATCATCAAAAAACAATTCAAGTGTGTTATAAACCTTATCGTTTGCCACACCGCCAATTACCACTTCAAAACTACTTGTATCATTTCCAGCACGAGCACTAAGTATAAAATTAAGCCATTCTTCAGAATATGAATCAAACTTAAGAACAGATAATTCACTAAGCACATCATCGTCAAAATTATAAGAAGAAACAAACGCATCATTGCCTTTGCGAATAAATTTCTTCGCCCAATTATCAGCCTGGCTACGTATTGATGTAACGTAGAATCCTGCGCCAAAATCAACATCTTTACGCGAATGCAATACATCTGGAAATTCAACAGGCATAAAAGAACCGTGATAAACAATCATACTTTTACACCTTTTTCGCGCATGAAGGAAATAATATCGTTTGTAATATACTCTTTGCCTTGAGTGTGCAAAACGTCATAAGATGGAACAATATAAGACATAAGAATATTACTCTTCTTAGTCAAAGCATCATACGTATCGCGAGGGTTTTGATTAAGCTTCTTAGCAACATTTTCAATACAAAATATTGCAAAATCAAGCTTATCCTTGTCAAAGACTTCCTGCTTAATATCAACCATAAAACCCTCCTTTTTAAGATAAAGTACAATAGAACACTGACTACAAAGTAATAATTCTTAAAACAAGCTTTTAATACAGTTTACATCAAAAATTACATATAGAATAAGGCTTCTAACTTGATGCTATAAAACATTAATCAGAAGCCTTATTCCAATATTCTTAATTCTTATACGCGATTATATTCGAGTTTCGCATTTAATGCTTGCGGCGAGACTTGAACATAGACAAACCAAAACCAGCAAACAAAGACTCAAACAAAGACTCAAACAATGGTGCAACACCAACACCAGTATCAGGCAAATGCTTAGCAGCATGCTTAGCTTCAGGCTGCTTTTGCTGTTCCGGCTGCTCAGGCTGATCAGGAGCTGGCGCTGGCTCAAGTTCCTGCTCAGGCTCAGGAACAGGAACCGGTGTTGACTCTGGCTCTGGTGGGGTCGGTGGCGTTGGCTTCTTAGTAACAGTTACTGTGGCAGATGCTGTTGCAGTAGCGCCACCATTATCTGTTACACTAAACGTAATCTTATAGGAGCCAACTTTAGTATTATCAAAACCACCGTTATCGGTTAGCTTTACCTTACTGGTTATATCACCATCTTCCGGATCTTTAGCAGACACTATAAGACTATTCAAATCAATCGAATCGCCTTCAGTAATCGTTTTATCTTGCAAAGTAAGCGTTGGAGCAACATTCATAACAGTCGCATTCAAATCATAAATAGCATAAACTGTCATATCGCCTGTTACTGGTGTGGCAGCACTAAATTCCTTGGTTTTATCTTTACCGGTTTCGTCCGTGCTCCAACCTCTAAATGTATAACCCGTTTTAGAAGGATCAGCAGGCATAGACTGATCAGTCCACTCATCGCTATTAATAGATTTACCTTCTTGCACTTTTACTTTCGCATACTCACTGCCCTCATTCATAAAAGTAACTGTATGATCAGCTTCTTTTATCCACTTTGGGAACACAACGAATGTGTGGTTTGTAGTGCAATATTGTGTACCTAGTTTACTTCCAAACGTATTTACACCCTTGCTATCTCTAATCACAGCAAATAAATATGGGTAGGTAGTAGTTTGTTCGTTAAATGGTACATAGTCAACAGTTGTGTTATCTATTATCTTTTTATCGTCATCAAACATACGGTCATACGACGTATACGGTTTGCCGTTTTTCTTTTTAGCAACATAGAACTGCCAACCAACAAACTTGTAACCTGCTTTTGTAGGATTAGTTGTCGGGAACTGAATAACATTATCTTTTACACGAAGACGTTCAAATATATTGTCCGTGGTGTAAGTAAACTTCCAGTTACCATCAGATCGATAGTTTCCGTCATCCTTTTTTGGCTGCTCATACGAGAAACACTTATCTGCTACCGACTCATCCTTAGCATACACAATTTCCAAGGCATTTAGACGGAAATATTTATTGTGGGATTGCTTATCCTTTGCTTTGGATGGTTCCCACGTAAAATACGATACATCATCTTCAAATACAGCGGACTCATTAGCCTCAACGTTATTGTACGTAACGTAATACGGGCTTGGAATTGTGCTATTTACCACTGACACCTCGTAAGTATGGCTTGAATCATAGCTACCCAAACTTTTCGTTGCACTAGTAGCAGTATCAGGATCATAGGTGCCAGCAGTCGTCACTACCGCCTTACTGGTATCAGTTAAATCTTTTATTTGAAACTGAATATTAGCAAACGCCTTCTTTACATCTTGTCTACTTGAGCCTAGCGTAGAACCAAAATCCCAACTCTCAAAATTCAGTTGACCAAAATCGCTATTACCATTAATCAATGCATTGTTATTATCTTTGCTCATGGTTTCCCAGCAAAGACTTACTCTAAGCTCGGTTGTTTGTGTTTGAGGTTTAGGAGTTTGATTAGGACCTGGCTTACCACTAGCAAAAAGCGCTTGATTAAAAATTGTTGGTGAAATTTGAGCTTCCTCACCTTTAGACTTTGAATCAATGTTTGATTCAGTCTCTGTATCAGTATTTGCAACAGAATCTGCATTAGTATTTGCAGAAAGCTTGATACTAGACTTTACATTACTCTTGATCTCAAGCTTGGATTCAGTCTTTATATCAGACTTCGTATCAATATTTGTACCAGACTTTGATTTCACATTCTCTTCAGATTTTGCATTACCTTTTTCAGAAGAATCAGAAGACTTTATAACACTCTTATCAAAAGTATCAGTTTTTTGAGAAGAGCTATTTTCAATTGGGGGGGGGGTAGTAACTTTTGCAGTGGAAGTGCCAGAATCCACGTAAGTATCAGCAGCATTCGCAGTCTGCGCAACGCAAAAAGCGCAAGCAGCGGTAGCAATACTCATCATCGTAGTCGATAATAAAATCACAGTTTTCTTGTTCATTTTTCCCTCTTATAAAACAAATTCTAAGAAAATCAATAAATGCAAAATCCCAGACTCACTTCCACTATTGAAGCAAACCTGCATTCGCAATTATATCATAAAATCATTATAACTTAACTAAATGTCATAATGTAATTACAATTCAAAATTTGTCATACACATCATGCAATGCGAAGAAAATTACAAATATTAAGTAACTTAACGCGCAAGTAAAACAAAATCAGGTATCGATTTTGGAGCGATCGAAGTCGTCCGCGTTATCAACAATAAACTGCTTGCGTGGAGGAACGTCATCGCCCATTAGCAAATCAAATACTTCGCTTGCTTGTTGAGCATCTTCCATACGAATCCTTCTTAACATGCGAGTTCTAGGGTCCATAGTTGTGTCTGCAAGCTGATCTGCATCCATCTCACCCAAGCCCTTGTAGCGCTGAATATCGCTGTTAAAATCAATGCCCTTAGCTTGCAAATCATCAAGCTTTCCAGCCAATTCATCGTCGGAATACGTGTAAATATACTCGCCTTTGTGCTTTCCAGCGAGCGCAATCCTGTGAAGCGGAGGCACAGCAGCATAAACGTGCCCGTGCTCAATAAGCGGACGCATATAACGATAGAACAGCGTTAGCAGCAAAATACGAATATGCGCGCCGTCAACATCAGCATCGGTCATCATAACAATCTTGTTATAACGCGCTTGCGAAATATCAAAACTTGCACCCGATCCTGCTCCAACAACTTGAATGATTGCAGCGCACTCTTTGTTAGAGAGCATTTGCGCAAGACTTGCTTTTTGAACGTTCAAAATCTTACCGCGAATTGGCAAAAGTGCTTGGAAAGCAGAGTTTCGAGCAGCTTTTGCAGTACCAAGCGCAGAATCGCCCTCAACGATGAAAAGTTCTGCAACATCGTCGTTTCCAGGCTGGCAATCAGAAAGCTTCGGCGGCATAGAAGCAGACTCAAGCGCATTCTTTCTGCGAGTAACTTCCTTAGTTTTACGCGCTTGAATACGCGCATGCATCTCGGAAACAATTTTCTCTAAAACTCTAGCAGACTGCTCTTTGAATCCTCGCTTAGACCCGCTAATCATCTCGCCAAATTGAGCATCCGTCATTTTTGTAACGATTGGCTTAACTTGAGCAGTTCCAAGAACATCTTTAGTTTGACCCTGGAATTGAGGTTCTGCTATGCGAACTGTTACAACAGCCACCATTCCAGCTAGAATATCGTCTCGCTCAATCTTAGTGTTTGAATCTTTAAGATTTACTTTAAGCTTTCTAGCATTGTCTTCAACAGCCTTGCGGATTTGCTTAGTTAATCCTTGCAAGAATCCGTCAACATGCATACCTCCACCAGGAGTTTCAACAACGTTCACAAAGCTAACAATCGTTGAATCGTAGCCGTTTACCCATCGCATTGCAATGTCTACAGCGCATTTACGCGTTACTTGTTGAGCATGCAAATCTCCAGCAGAATCAACAGCTTGCGTTTCTTCCAAGTAAGTGTCTTGGCCTGTAATTCGCCAAATATCGGAGATTGCTTGACCTTTTGAAAGAAAGTCAACAAAATCTTTTACTCCACCATTGTGCAAAAATTCAACAACTCTAGGATGATGATTATTTTGCAATTCTCTAGCAGACTCACTATTTGCAACAGATTGCTCGGTGGATTCTTCGATTTCGCCATCGATTTCGCTATCTGATTCAGCTTCCGATTCGTCATCTGATTCAGCTTCTTCTGACTCCGATTCAGTTTGATTTATCTCATTATATTCACTATCTTCGGTTGCTTGCGATTCATCCTTAAACGTCAAATCATCTGTTAAATCACCAGCAGCCACATTAGCGTCATCGCCAGCACTACTATCAACTTCTTGAATATCGCTAAATTCGCCTTCTGGAACATGCTCATCAATAACAGTAATGCGCAATCCTGGAACCAAAAAACTGGTTTGACGAACTCTGTCAATCAACTGCTCGTAACTAAAGCGAGCTGTTGAATTAAAAATCTCGGGATCTGCCCAATATCGAACTCGAGTACCAGTAGTTTTTGGCGAAACCGTGCCAATAATCTCAAGCTCAGTAGGCTTGTTCTTACGCGTGCGCTTAAAAGGAGAAGCAGGAGACGGATTTGCTGGATCTGCATCGCTATACACACCAGGATGCCCCTGATGGAAAGCCATATGATGCGTTTTTCCGTCTCTATCTACTTCTACGTCTAATCGCAAGCTCAACGCATTTACAACAGAAGAGCCAACGCCATGCAAACCGCCTGCAGCGTTGTATGAAGCGTTACCAAACTTTGCTCCAGCGTGAAGCTTAGTTAAAACAACTTCAACGCCTGTAAGCTTTGTTTTTGGCTCCACGTCTACTGGAATACCACGGCCGTTATCCGCAACTTCAATAGAACCATCGTTGTGAAGAGTAACAATAATATGATTGCAAGCACCAGCTAAAGCCTCATCAACCGCATTATCAATAATCTCCCAAAGGCAATGCATTAAGCCTTGACTGTCTGTAGTGCCAATATACATGCCTGGGCGCTTGCGAACAGCGTCCAAGCCTTCTAGCACGGTCAAACTATCGGCATCATATTGCTCTTGCTCTTTAGAGACCACTTCTACCCCTTATATAAGCTAACTATTAAGCAATAAGTGTCGCATCTTAACTAAAGTAGAAACACGACACTTTTGCAATATAACGTTACAAAATCACTGATCTAAGAAGTCACGCAAGGTTTGCGACCTAGAAGGATGACGCAACTTAGACATTGTTTTAGACTCGATTTGACGAATGCGTTCGCGAGTAACGCCATACACGCGACCAATATCGTCCAAAGTCTTAGGCTGGCCATCTTCCAAGCCGTAGCGCATTTTAATAACACCAGCTTCTCTAGGAGCCAGAGTTTCCAAAACTTGCCTAAACTGCTCTTGAAGAAGCGAGAATGCTACTGCATCCGAAGGTGCGATTGCATCGGTATCTTCAATCAAATCACCAAACTCAGAATCGCCATCTTCACCCAAAGGAGTGTGCAAAGAAATAGGCTCACGACCATACTTTTGCACTTCTTGCACCTTTTCTACAGGCATATCAAGCTCGCGTGCAAGCTCGTCTGGCGTAGGCTCGCGACCCAAGTCTTGAAGCATTTGGCGCTGGACTCTAGAAAGCTTATTAATAACTTCCACCATGTGCACTGGAACTCGAATTGTACGAGCCTGATCTGCCATAGCACGCGTAATCGCCTGGCGAATCCACCAAGTTGCATACGTTGAGAACTTAAAGCCCTTCTTCCAATCAAACTTTTCTACTGCACGAATTAAACCAAGATTACCTTCCTGAATTAAATCAAGGAAAAGCATGCCCCTGCCTGTGTACCTTTTAGCAAGCGAAACAACAAGTCTCAAGTTTGCTTCTAGAAGATGATCTTTAGCTTTCTTACCATCTGCTGCAGCCCACTTAAGCTCGCGCTTGCGCTTAAACTCCATTTGGTCGATTTGCGTGTCAAGCAAATGCTGAGCATACAAACCAGCTTCGATTCTCTCCGACAAATCAACTTCCTGCTCCGCGTTAAGAAGGCTAACGCGACCAATCTGCTTTAAGTAGTCTTTAACAGGATCTGCCGTAGCTCCAGTAGCGATTACTCGACGCTTTGGGTTGCCAGAAGGCGTAAGATTATCGTCATCGTCGTCATCTCGAACAATAAAAGCGCCTTTTGCTTGAGGAACTTGCGGAGCTTCTGGCTTGTTTTCGTCCGTTTCTTCGCCGTCTTCGTCTTCAGAGATATCGTCTAGATTATTAATGTCGTCAACATCGTCCAAGTTGTCTACGTCGTCTACATCAAGATCATCGTGAATGTCATCAAAATCTTCTAAATCCATGTGATCTTCGTCTGGATCCATTGGCGCATCAACATTAGCATCAACGTCTTGAGCATCAACGTCTTCATCAATCTTAAAGTCTTGTTGTTCTTCTTTGCTCGTCTTGGAATCGACACTTGCTTTATTTTCGCTCGCCAAACTTTTCCTCCTGTAGATTCCCCGCTAACACAAAGTAATCCGCCAAAATAGGGTATTTAATTTTGCTATACCCTAAAGGCACTCTACTATACCATAAAGGCATAGTTATGGCAAGGGCAACTTTTCATTAAGAAGTTAATCATCTTCTAAGGACGATTCCTTATTACTTTCTTCTTGCGGCGTGGCGAATTTTCTACACCACGCTGGCTCTACATGATTCCTATATGCGTTATCTACTATTCTAACCATTGAACAATCAGGGTCTATATCTAACGCCATTTCAACATATTTTTCAACATCACCTAGCCTAAACCACCAACTTATATAGCACATTAGAGCGTAAACTTGCACTTTTAATTCTGGTATTCCATCTACAACACAAGCCATAGCTTTTAGTAGATTTACAACGTCTAACGCTTTACAAATATCTGGAAGCTCGTGATCTTCGTTAAATTTTTCTTCTAGAAAACGTCTTAAATCTTTAGATATTTCTTTTGTTCTAGGCTCTAAAGCTAGAGTAAGCAACGAGTCGATATTGTAGTACTCTTCTTTAGAGTCCAGTAAAGCCACAAGCAAAGTGTCTCGAACGTTAATATTGTCAAACATTGCAATCGGCAGCATTATAAGGTCGTAACCTACAATGTTTCCTTCTTTTTTGCAAATCATATTATTCCAGTTGCGTATTGATTGATTTACAAAAATATCAAAAGCCGAGAATACTTCTTGCTTACATTTAACATCTAAACCTCTGTTTATGTAATCAATATACTTTTCAAAAAATTCTGGAGCTAAAGATCTAAGATTTTCAATCCAATTATCGTTGTAATCATGATGATTGTTAACATAATCTTTAGGAATGTCTAAAACTGCTATACACTCTTTTGGAAGATGATTAAGATCCACTTTTTCTATTGTTTTTCCAGAAGCATAGCTCACAGCAAAATAGTCTTCGGATTTGTTACAAATCATACTTGCAGCATAAATATTCGTCATCTCTTTAAAAGTTGAATATTCATGATCTTTGTCTTCAAAAAATTGTGTCTCGCTGATTTCGCAGCCTTTAGACTCGTTTTTTATTGTTTTCATAATTCCTCCCCTGTTTGTTTGTGCTTGTTATTTGTTATTTGTTATTCGTTATTCGTTATTCGTTACTCGATACTTGCTGTATTGATTTCGCTGTTTCTTTTAACTTTGTAAATAAGAGTTTTGCATTGCAAAAGCGATAGCGCAATAAAAACTAAGCAATGTGGTTAAAGGCTATAAATCCTAGAAAAATCCTAGAAAAGTCTTAGAAAATACTCACTTCTGCAATGTCTAAGGCATGTGGATAACTCGTAGATATGAGTTTAGATTCGCAAAAGTCATGCATCGATACGCGTATAGGCGAATTAATTTATAGTCAATTTGATTCTTTAGCTTGCAAAAATCTTATTTCTAATTGCAATAAAACACTTAAAAACGTTGTTTCCCAGGCCATTTTGTCTAGCGAAGGCGGGAAACGACTTAGAGCTTTATTCGCATTATATGCTTTTGATGCAGCAAAAGAGAGCTACTCAGCTACGCAAAGTGACGATTCTTACAAAAACTCAAAAAACGCAATGCTAGACGTTGCTTGTGCTCTAGAAGTATTTCAAACAGCAGCTCTTGTTCACGACGACATAATCGACGAATCCGCTTTAAGACGAGGAAAACCAAGCGCATATTGTGCGCTATCTAAAGCCACAAACAATAGTCATATTGGAACTGGGCTTGGATTAATGCTCGGAGATATTTTAGCGTCTCAAAGCTTCGACATAACCAGAAAAGCGTGCGAAAACTTGCAAAATCCTAATGAGGTTTTATGCGAATTTACAAACATGCAAAAAAACGTTGGAATTGGCCAAATTCTAGACCTTTCAATCGAAATGATGAGCCTGGATAATCCACAAAAACTTGCCGAATCTTCTATAAACGTTTTTAGGTGGAAAACTGCAAGTTACACAACTATTGCACCTCTTGCTCTAGGATTTTTGGCTGCTGGAATGCAAAAAGACTACGCAATCAATTTAGCGAATCAAATTGGAGATCCTTTAGGAATCGCATTCCAACTTGCAGACGATCTTTTAGATATTGTTTCGGATTCTGCTCACACAGGTAAGCCAATCGGAGGAGATATTCGAGAAGGAAAACGCGCTGTTCTTCTAGCAGACGCATTAGAACTTTGCACTCCCGAAGATAATCTCTTCTTAATAAACGCATACACTTCTAAAAGCCGAAACGAAGATGATGTTAAAAGAATCATTGATATTTATAGTAAAAGTGGCGCTATAGGTAAGTCTAAAAAGCGCATTCACAATCTTTGGGTTGAATCGCAAGAAAAAATAGACGCTAGTTCGCTAAGCAATCATAGTAAAGTCATTTTGCACAATATTTCTAGCATGTTTATTCCTAAAGAATGGCAATAAGCGCAAATTGCGACTATTCTTTACTGTATTACCTGTACACTTTTAAATAGTGTGTTTTAATACGCGTATAAGGGATTTACTATATGAGTGAAGTTCAAGCGCAACTGGGAATGTGTATTGAAAATCGCTATCGCATAGTTAAAAAGATAGCGGAAGGTGGCATGGCTACTGTTTATAAAGCGCAAGATGAGCGTCTTAATCGCCCTGTTGCGCTTAAAATCATGCATACTCAGCTTGCTCAAGGTCTTCACCGAGAACAATTTATTGCAAGGTTCCGCCGAGAAGCAACTTCTGCAGCATCAATCGCAAATCCGCATATTGTTCAAGTTTACGATACTGGCGAATTTGAAGGACTTGACTACTTAGTTATGGAATATGTTCATGGCGTAAATCTTAGATACGAGATGAACAAATACGGCACTTTTAGTGTAAAAGATACTTTGCGCGTGCTGGCTCAGACTTTAGATGGTCTTGCATCCGCACACCTTGCTGGCGTTGTACACAGAGATATTAAGCCAGAAAATATTTTGATTAACGACCGCGGAAACGTGCAAATCACCGATTTTGGACTTGCGCGTGCAATTTCTCAAGCAACTCTTTCTTCTACGGGTCTTCTTCTTGGAACGGCTGCATACCTTGCTCCAGAAATGATTGAGAAGAATCTTGCAACTCCTCAAGGAGATTTATATTCCGCAGGAATGATGGCTTGGGAGATGTTAGCTGGCAGAGTTCCTTTTAACGCGGATAATTCAGTAACTCTTGTTTTTAAGCATGTTCACGAAGACACCCCTTCTATAAAAACTGTTTGCAAAGATATCAATTCTTCGGTTGCTGATTTTCTTAGTTCGATTACTGCTCGAGAAATGGAAAAAAGACCAAGTGATGCTTCTAAAGCGCTTAATATTTTAAGAAGAGTGTGCTCTGGCTTAAGCGAAGAAGAGTGGCAATATAAGTTTGAAGTAGATTTAGACGCAGAAAATCAATCTTTTGAAGGCTCGATAATAACAAACAAACTTGAAGATAAAAACTCTAATCTAAAATCCCAAATACCGCTTCCGCCTAGCATTAATAGCAATACTTTTAATAGCAATACTTTGGGTAATTCTGATTCGTCGAATGATACTATATCTAACACAAAAGAGCTAAATAAAACTGTAGATATGGATAAAACTACAGACATAGATAAAACAGCTGATATTGACGCAACTCAAGCATTATCTACAAAAAACTCCGATTTTAATGAAGGTTCTTCAAACTATTCGTCTTCAACAAGTAGCAATCCTCTAGAAGACTTTAACGATAATAATATGCTCACTGTTACAATGCGCGCACCGCAATTTATTAGTGAACGATTAAAAGCTAAAAGAAATAAGTCTAATAATGCAAACGACAATGGCAAAAAAACGCGCAAAAACATTATTATTATATCTGCAAGTTGCGCAGCAATCGCAGCAGCCGCAGTAGCATTTGGCGCGTACTGGTACTATTTAGGCCCTGGAAGCTATTGGTCTTTACCAAAACCAAACACGCAAGAATGCGCATCACAAAGTGCATGTAAAATAACAAACGTTCCGTGGGCAGACTACGAGCGCACTCTTAAAATATCTAATATTCCTTATTCGGTTTCTAAAGACTTTAGCGACAACATACCCGAAGGAAACATTATTTTCACTAATCCAGATTTTAGTGGCAGCAAAATCTCTAAGCGAAATAATGGCCGCGTTAAAATTGTTGTTTCAAAAGGCGTACGCAAGTCAACTATTCCAGAAGACATTATAGATCCAACTTCCAATGCTGGAAAAGATCCTATAAAAGCATTAAAAAAGGCAGGATTTACTTCTATTACGCATAAATCAAGCGAAGATATTTATTCTTTGGAAATTCCTAAAGGATGCGTTGTTGAGATTTCGCCAACTCCTGGAATGCAAATGAATCACAATAAAAATATTACTGTGATTCTTTCTAAAGGGCCAATGCCTGTTTCTATGCCAGACGTTGTTAATCTTACAAAAGAAGAAGCAGATAAGGCATTTAACGAAGCAAAATTAGTTCCAAACTACAGCGAAGAGTTTAATGACAAAGTAGGAAAAGGCAAGATTATTAGCGCGTCTGTGCAAAAGGGAACGCAAATGCATTGGGGAGATAAACTCGATGTTGTTGTTTCTAAGGGACCGAAGACTATAACAATGCCAGATGTGCGCAATAAGAACGCTAATGAAGCTAGAAGAATACTTGAATCGCTTGGATTAAAAGTTAATATTTCTGCGCCTTTGGGCGATCTTATGCACACTGTTAGATTCCAATCCGCGGCTCCAGGGTCTCAAGTTAGAGTTCTAGACGAAAGCGGAAATCCAACAACAGTAACGTTAACGATTATTTAACTATTTAACTTAACGATTATCTGTTTTTGCTTGCGACTCTTCTAGCATGCGCTTTTTAACAGTTTGCGCATATTCGTCAACGTACTCTTGACCGCTCATTTGTTGGATTGCTTTTGTTACTTTATTAGTAAGATCTCGAAGAATATCGTGCGTAATTTCTTCTGGACTCATCTTGCTAACTTCGATTGGCTTTCCGTAAATCGCCTTAGTATTGCCCTTTGCAGGCATAATCTGGCCATGTTTTTGAAGTTCGCGAGTGCCAACAATCGCAACTGGAACAATCGGACATCCTGTTTCTAGAGCTAATCTTGCAGCGCCTGAATGACCCTTATATAGCTTTCCATCTGGGCTTCTTGTTCCTTCAATGTGAATACCAAAAAGCTGACCTTTTTCTAGGATTTCTTTAGCGTGATTCAACGCGCCAAGCGATTTTGATCCGCCAGAACGATCCACTGGAAACACGCCAACAGACGTAAACCACCACTTTTTGAATCGCCCCTTTAATCCTTTGCCTTCAAAATACTCAGCTTTTCCCATAAAATGAATCATTCGAGGGCATGTAAGAGGTAAAAGCGCGTCGTCAATAACAGCAAGATGATTTGCTGCAATAATCGCTCCACCTGTTTTAGGAATATTATTGACTCCTTGAGCAGTAGGGTGAATCCTTAAGCGAGCAATGAATCCAAACCCCTTTACAAAGAACCAATACAACATGCTAATCCCCATTCTAGCAAGATTCACAAAATAGCATTCAAACTATCAAGCAGACTTGCTACAGTATAATTCATGACTTCTTCTAAGAATACCAACTCCCATAACCGTTTGTATAATAACGAAAACAGCAATGGTGACGATTCGTTTAGTCAAAACTTTAACGACGACTGGTCTCAATTCGTTAGCGAGCACAAAAAAGATTTTAATGATTTAGAAAAGTCCAAAAGCGCAAAAATCTTTAGAAAACGCATTAATCAAGCTGCAGAACCATTAAGAAACATAGCATTTAACACTAAACCTGGTCCAAGAGATAACACAACATCAAGCTGGCTCGATGTTGATAAAACAATGGACGAATACGGAGATGACTTTGTTGCTCCAAACCCCCATTTTAAGAACGTTTCCATTACCCTTATAGTTTTATGGAGCGTGTTTGTTTTGGGCGTTCTAGGCATGATTTTGAGCGTTCTAGTGCCATATTTTGCGATTTACACTGGCTCTGTTAGCGCTTTCCTATTTTTGATTGGTGGCGCAGGCCTACTTATGAGCAGAAAAAAGGACAATACTTCTAGCGAAGACTATAACGAGTTTGGAAAAGGCGCGCGAGTTTAGAGCTACGACTAAGAATTTAGACTCTATATAGCAATTGATGAATATGCGAACCTTGTAGTGCGTTTGTATCAAAAAACACGGAAATTCAGTACAATCGCACTACATATTTGTATTTATGTGTAGTGCGTTTGTATCAAAAAACACCAAAATCAAATACAATCGCACTACAATATCAGTGAATTAAAGTGCATTCGCGCAAAAGAATGAGGCTGATGCATTAACACCAGCCTCATTCTTATAAAACGTTACTTTATAAGACTTTGACTTTAATCCTCATTTTGACCGTGGCAAAGCTTGTACTTTCTGCCAGATCCGCATGGGCATTCGTCGTTCTTATTTGTTCCAGGGAACGTACGACCATCGGCCCAAGGAGTCTTCCACTCCTCCGCCTTTGGACGCTTGCTTAATGGAACTTCGCCTTCTGCATGGCTCATAGGAGCAGGACCGACGATTCCAGAATGCTCGTCTTCTTCTTGCTCTTCTTGCTCAATGCTTTCGTCAATATAAGAATCATCTTGATTTTCTGTTTCTGCAACAATCTGCTCAAGATTCATGCGGAACAGAAGCTGAATAGACTCTTCCTTAATTGCTTCAATCATTGAGTTGTACATTTGGAAGCCTTCGCGTTGGTACTCAACCAAAGGATCTCTCTGACCCATACCGCGCAAGCCAATGCCATCCTTTAAGTAGTCCATCTCGTAAAGATGTTCACGCCACTTTCTATCAAGAACAGCCAAAACAACTCTGCGCTCAAACTGACGCAAACTATCGGAGCCCATTCGCTCTTCAAACACTGCATAAATAGTTGTTACACTATCTACAATCGTGTCTCTTAAAGTATCAACAGCTTTTTGACCCTTAAGAGGCTCAATTTGTAAGCGAAGCTGATCCCAATCAACAATAATTGGCATAACTGCGTTCACAGCATCTTTAAGGCCTTCCCAATCCCAATCCTTAGGCTTGTCGGAACCGTTCATTGCTCCGCGAACGTAGCTATCTGCAGTATCTTTAATGAACTTTAAGATATCTTCGTGAATATCTTCGCCCTTAAGAACAGCTTGACGTTCCGAATAGATAACCGTACGCTGCTTGTTCATAACGTCGTCATACTTCAAAACATTCTTACGCATTTCAAAGTTACGAGCTTCAACAGTCTTTTGAGCTGTACGAACGCCGTTAGAAACATACTTAGATTCGATTGGTTCGCCTTCTGGCAAACCCTTAGCCATAACGCGAGCAACAAGCTGAGTGTTGAACAAGCGCATTAAGTCGTCTTCCAAGCTTAAGTAGAAGCGCGATTCGCCAGGATCACCCTGACGACCAGAACGGCCTCTAAGCTGATTATCAATACGACGAGATTCGTGACGCTCAGTGCCTAGAACATACAAGCCACCAAGCTTTTTAACTTCTTCGTGCTCGTCTTTAACTTGTTCCTTAACTTCTGCCAAAACGCCTGGCCAACGCTTCTCATACTCTTCTGGAGTATCGTCTGGAGAATAGCCTTCTGCTTTAAGCTTTGCATCTGCCAAGAACTCAACGTTTCCGCCAAGCATAATATCTGTACCACGACCTGCCATGTTTGTAGCAACAGTCACAGCACCCTTACGACCTGCAACAGCAACAACAGCTGCTTCCTTAGCATTTTGCTTAGCATTCAACACTTGGTGAGGAATACGAGCAACGTCCAAAAGCGAGGAAACGATTTCGGAAGATTCAACAGATGCTGTACCAAGCAAAACAGGCTGACCCTTTGCATGACGCTGAGCTACGTCTCGAACAATCGCAGCAAGCTTTTCCTTCTTAGTGCGGAAGATCAAATCGTCCTTATCCATACGAATAACTGGACGGTTAGAAGGAATTGGAAGAACACCAAGCTTGTATGTTCCCATAAACTCGGCAGCTTCCGTTTCTGCAGTACCAGTCATGCCAGCGAGCTTATCGTACATGCGGAAGTAGTTTTGCAAAGTAATAGTTGCAAAAGTCTGATTTTCTGCTTTTACTTCAACATTCTCTTTAGCTTCAATCGCCTGATGCAAGCCTTCGCTATAACGACGACCTGGAAGAACACGGCCAGTGTGCTCGTCAACAATCAAAACTTCGCCATTAGTAACAACGTAATCGCGATCAAGAAGGAATAATTCCTTAGCTTTCAAAGCATTGTTCAAATAGCCAATCAAAGCAGTATTGCTTGGCTCGTAAAGATTATCAATACCTAAATAATCTTCAATCTTTGCAATGCCTGGATCCAAAATACCAGCAGTCTTGCGCTTTTCGTCAATCTTGTAATCAACATCGCGATCAAGCTTTAGAACAAGCTTTGCAAACTCGCGATACCAACGCGTAACATCTCCTTCGGCAGGTCCCGAGATAATAAGTGGCGTACGAGCTTCATCAATAAGAATGGAATCAACCTCATCAACGATTGCATAATGATGACCACGCTGAACAAGATCGCCCTTTTCCCAAGCCATGTTGTCTCGCAAATAGTCGAAGCCAAACTCGTTGTTTGTACCATACGTAATATCTGCGTTGTATTGCTTCCTGCGCTCTGGAGGCTGCTGATCTGTAATAATGCATCCAACGCTCATGCCAAGGAACCTGTAAATACGACCCATAAGCTCACTCTGGTAGCTAGCAAGATAGTCGTTAACAGTAACAACATGAACGCCCTTGCCTTCCAAAGCGTTCAAATAGCTAGGCAGTGTTGCAACGAGTGTTTTACCTTCGCCAGTCTTCATTTCTGCAATATTGCCCCAATGCAATGCTGCACCGCCCATAAGCTGAACGTCAAAGTGACGCTGACCAAGAGTACGCTTTGAAACTTCTCGCACTGTAGCAAAGGCTTCTGGCATTAAGTCATCAAGCTTCGCACCATTGTCTAACTTTTGCTTGAATTTTGCCGTTTGTCCTTTAAGTTCCTCGTCCGAAAGCGCAGAAATCTGATCTTCAAGCGCATTCACAGCCTTCGCAACGTTCTCAAGGCGCTTCAATTGACGGCCTTCACCCATGCGCAAGGCTTTATCAACGATATCTACCACGTTTAGCTCCCTTAGGTCGTGTCTATTATTCGGCTAGCCAATATAGACGTAAACTGTGCCTATATTACGCGACGGCTACGATTTTTGCAGCTCGCGAGTCCAAAACAACGCATAAAATGCCCGCCTAGCTTATTACTAGACGGGCATTGCACTCATATGAGTTATTCTATTTACCTTTATTTGCTTTTATTCTTTTATTATTTCTTTACTGTTTTGTTACTTCTTTTTAGCAACATTTTCTGGAGTATCAATCTCAAACACACCATAACTCCATCCATGCCTACGATATACAACCGATGGACGCATGGTTTCTTTATTTACAAACAGGAAGAAATCGTGACCAATAAGTTCCATCTCGTACAATGCTTCATCAATGCTCATTGGCTCGGCAATGTGGAGCTTACGACGAATCACAATAGGAGTATCTCCAACACTCACTTCCACTGATTCGCCAGGACCTAAGTCGGAAGCAACCGCAGCATCTGCACTATTTGTTCCATCTTCTTGAACAACTTCTTCAACAGTTGTTTCGACTTCTGGCTCTACAACACCCAAGTCAACTGGAACCATCTGCTCGTAGCCACGACGATGATCCTTGCGGCGATCTCGAGTTCTGCGCAAGCGAAGCGTCAACTTATCTAACGCCATATCTAATGCACTGTATTGATCTGTGCTAGACGCCTCTGCGCGAATAACCGTACTTCCTGCAACTACAGTAATTTCAACTCTTTTTGCAGTATCTGCCTGCCTTGGATTGCCCTCAGTGTTAAGCACAATCTGAATGCGCTGAGCATCTGGAGCAATGGCGGTCACACGATTCATCTTGCTTTCTACAACGTCACGGAATCTTTGCTTAATTTGCGTATGACGTCCAGTGATGACGATCTCCATGCGAACCTCCTTAAGTAATCCGATACAAAATCGGTTTGTGTACACGTCAACGGCACCAGCGCCGCTGATACATCTATTATATCCGCTAAAAGCCGCCATTTTCTAGCGAGTCGCAAAATATGCGCAAAATTAAGACGTCTGCTATAATTGGGAAGGTTGAGGTTTCACGATGACCGCGGCTGCAATGTTCATTCGGAGTAGCTGAGGAACTTCCGGGCTCCGTAGAGCACAATGGCGGATAACGTCCGCCCAGGGCAACCTGAGAGATAGCGCAACAGAGAATAGACCGCCTAAACTTTTGTTTAGGTAAGGGTGAAACGGCGGTGTAAGAGACCACCGGGCTTCTGGTAACAGTTAGCCGCATGGCAAGCCTCATTGGGAGCAAGGTCAAGCAGAAGGTGTTTAAGGGCTGCTCGCCTAAGTCTTCGGGTAGACTGCTAGAGTTTGGCGGTAACGTCAAATCGAGATGGATGGTCATCCGTGTGCATTTTGCACGCGACAAAACCCGGGGTATGTGAAACCTCACCTCAACTTTTGGATTTTATTTAAGACTTTTACTTTGGCTTTTATTTAAGACTTTTATTTAAGACTTTTATTTAAGACTCTTATTTAAGACTCTTATTTAAGACTCTTTGGCGCAAAGTCAAAGTCACCATTTATTAAATCCACTACCCCACAAGTTTTCATTCCAGCTAAACGAGCTGATTTTAGTGCTGCATCAGAATCCTCAAAAACAGTGCAATCGCTTGGTTTTACGCCAATTCGCTTTGCTAAGTCAACATAAGTTTTATAGCTATTTTTTGCATTACTTTCTAAATCTTCTCCAAAAATCATCAAATCAAAGTAATCATACAAATCCGTACGCTTTAACGCAGCAACGCATAAAGACTTAGAAAGAGTAGTTATAAGAACAGTTTTCGCACCCGTTTTATGCAAATAATCAACGTAATTTTTAGCACCTTTTCTAAGCGGCAAATGCTTTGCGTATGCGTCAAAAGCCATGTCTTGCCACTCTTTCATTAAATCTTCGGGAGAATCCGTAAAACCAAAACGCTTAATAACATAATCCGCAACTTGGCGAGGTGTCATTGTTGCCGTGGAATCAGCAAAATCAGCAGGCACTTTAATACCGCGCTTAGCAAAACTCTCTTCGTCTATCTTGTCCCAAACGTCCAAAGAATCAAGCAAAGTGCCGTCAAAATCAAAAATTGATGCGTAATTTGAATTATCAACTAATGCATTTTCGCTCATATTATTAATCCCGATTATCTTTGATATTAACCCTATTATTCTGTTTTAGAAAAATCTGTTTTAGAAAAATTACTTTGAATTAGCTTAAGATTTTTCATTAGACTTTACTATTTTCAAGCAATTCTTTTGCATGATCCAAAGATGCTTGCGATTGACTTCCCGAAAGCATTCTTGCGATTTCGCTTTGGCGACTAATCTCATCTAATTTGGTAACAGTTGTATCTGCAAAACTAGAATTCTCGCCAGAATCCGCACTAGAATCAGCTCTAGAATCCGCTCCAGAATCCGCCACGCTTTCAATCTTTTTTCTAACAACAAATTGAACGTTTGCAAAAGCTGCTACTTGAGCCAAATGCGTTACAACAATCACTTGCGCACTTTTAGCAAGCAAAGCCAAGCGCTTGCCTAACTCTACGGCTGCAACGCCTCCAACACCTGCATCAACTTCGTCGAAAATAAACGTCATTGATTGATTATTGCTGTGGTTAAACTTTGCAGCAACAAGCTCCATTGCAAGCATAAGCCTACTGAGTTCGCCGCCCGAAGCACTACTGCCCATTGGCAAATAGTTAGACGCAGGGAAAGGCTTAAAAAGAAACTCAACACTATCTAAGCCGTGCACGTTCAAATCAAATTTTCCATCCTTGTTTTTAGCACTCTTAGAAACATTAATCAAAAGTTGCGCATCTGGCATAGATAAGGATTCAAGCTCTTTGCTAACTTCGTCGCTAAACTTTTTTGCAACAACTTTGCGCGTGCTATAAAGAGCTTCGGCAAGTTTTTCAGCGTCTTTATAAGTCTTCTCGCACAAATCTTTAGCGCGCGCAACAGCTTCTGGCGAATCATCCAAATCTTCAAGCTCAAATTGCGCTTTTTTGGCCCACTCTAAAACATCGTCAATTTGCGGGCCCCATCTGCGTGTTAAATCGCTTAAATCGTGAATACGATTGTTAATAGCGTCTAAATCTTCCTGACTTTCATCAACATCTAACTGCTGCGCAAGTTGCATAACAATGTCGGAAATTTGGGAAGAAATATCGTCAAGTTGATTTGCAATCGCGTTATAATCTCCGTCAACTCGAATTGAGCGAATCGCCTTAGACGCATTGTCAACCAAATGTAATGCGTCAACTGAATCTATTGCGCCATAATCAATTTGACTTGCGTCTAACGAAGAGACTGCTTCGCTAATAGCTCCAACGATTTGAGCAGCGTTTTCTATGCGATCTCTTTTAGCTTTAAGATTTTCATCCTCATTTGGCTTTGGATCGATTTGGCGAATTTTTTCTAACGATTCGCGCAAATAGTCTGCGCGCTGCCTAGAAGACGATTGCTGATTTATAAGGCGATTATATGCTTCAACAGCATTTTGCCACTTATTAAACGCGCATTCATAGTCTTGTAGTTCTTTAGAATTGCAAGAGATTGAATCCAAGAATTCGCGCTGTTTTGCGGCGGTTGCTATGCGAAGCTGATCGCTTTGACCATGAATTGTTATTGTGTGCGAGCAAACACTTTCTAGCAAAGATTTTGGAACAGAATAACCAGAGATTACAGCTCTTGATCTACCAGTTTTTGGAACAGATCTAGATACGTAAACTTCTTCTTTAGAATCGTCATCTTCACATTCTTCGGCATTAATCCCAGATTCTTGCAATATTTGCGCAACATCGCTGGATTTTGACACAGAAAACACGCCTTGCGCCCACGACTCATTTGCAAAAGATGATACTTTTGCAGAATCTGCTTTTCCTCCAGATATAAGCTTTATAGCACTTAAAAGCATAGACTTTCCAGCACCAGTTTCGCCAGTTATTGCAGTCATTCCTTTAGAAGGCGTAATAACAGCGTTAGAAATTGGGCCTAAATTACGAATCTCAAGTTCTTCAAGCACAAATACCCCCTATAGGTTTAGATTATTAGGGACGATCGAATATTCAGCATTACCATCAGCATTACCATCAGCGCTACCATCAGCGCTATCTACACTTGCACCATCTACGCATGCGCTATCTTCATAGTTTCTATCGGTTTCATTATGAAGATTTGCTTCATAAATCTTAGGCTTAGCGTCCACTTTTCGGCGATTTTCACGCCATCCAACAACTGGCAAATCAAACTTTGTGACTAATCTTTGCGTAAATGGAACGCCAGAAAGTCGTGCCAAAAGCAACTCATCTTTAGATTGCCTAATTTGAATCCTAGAACCTTGCGGCAAAGCTCTTTGACGCCTTCCATCGCAGCAAATCCACCCACCAGAAGATGATTCTTGCAAAATATCAATCGTAAAAGTAGATCCTGCTCCGATTATTAGCGGCCTAGAAAATAGTGCGTGCGCAGCCAAAGGAACCAGTTGCAAAGCCTCAACGTTTGGCCACATAATCGGGCCGCCTGCCGAAAACGCGTACGCAGTAGAACCAGTAGGCGTAGAAACAATCACGCCATCGCATCCAAAAGACGACATTTCAACATTGTCAACGCGAATCGAAAGCTCCACCATTCGCCCACGATCTGCCCTATCTAAAGTAATATCGTTAAGCGCCCAATCACTTAAAGGCTCGCTCGCTCCAGGGAGCCAAACATCTACATGCGCTTCCATTCTATGCTCTAAGAAGTAGTCTTTTTGCGCAATTCTGCGTACAGCCTCATCTATTTGGAAGCTTTCAAATTCCGCCAAAAAACCAACATGCCCAAGGTTTATTCCAATTATTGGAACAGGAGTGCAATGCACTAATTCTGCAGCTTGAAGCATTGTGCCATCCCCACCTAGCACAACAACAATTTCTGTATTTTTATCTACCACTTGAGCGATTTTTTGCGCAAAATCCGAAACTGCAGCACTATGAAACACGCTAACATTAAAACCAGCATTTTTAAGCTGAGTAGTAACTTGATTTACAACAGCACTGTTGCCATCAAGACGCGCATGCGTAACCACAAGAGCATTGCGAGAAGCAGAATTACCTTCTAAACGTTCTTGCATAGCACCCCCTTTGTAGCTATTTGTAGATTAATCGTAGCTTATTTATAGATTAATCGTAGTCTAATCGCAGCTTTACAAACATTAATAGTTATTGTAATTGTTGCACTACATATTGTGCATTAATCTACATATTGCAATATTGCGCATTAATCTTATGCAAATATTTATCAAATAATCTCTTGACTATTGAATTTGACTATTAAATCGCGCATAAAGAAGATATTCAACGTTCCCGTGAGTTCCCTCTATAGGTGATTCGCGAGTTGCAATAACGCTTAAACAGTTGTTTTTAGCGCATTCTTTAACATTTTCTAAGGCTTTAAGTCTTAGGTTTTTATCTGTTACAATTCCGCGCTTGCCAAGATTTCCCTTACCAACTTCAAATTGCGGCTTTACAAGAAGAACAATATTCGCGTTATTTTGCGCAATACGTGCAATTACTGGAATCACAAAACTAAGAGATATAAAAGAGACGTCGGAGACTATAAGATTCGGCTTGTATGGCAAATCTTCCGCGTAAACATTTCTAATATTTACGCCACTCATTTCAATAACGAGCGGATTGCTTGCGATTTTTGGGTGCAATTGACCGTGTCCAACGTCTAAAGCTATAACGCTATTGACGCCATTTTGCAACAAATAATCGCAAAAACCGCCAGTGGAAGCGCCAATATCTAATGCTTTAGTATTTGAATCAACTTTTAAGCCTAAATTCTCAAATAAGCGGAATGCGCCTTCGAGTTTTAGCGCTCCTCTAGAAACGTATTTAACGCAAGAATTTTCTTCTTTTGATTCGTCAAGGCTTATTTTTTGCGATTTTTTCACTAAAAATGACGATTTTTTAACAATGCGATTATCTACTTTTACTACTCCAGACTTGATTAAGCGTTGAGATGTAGTTCTACTCTTCACTAAACTGCGATTTACAAGCGCGCAGTCTAAGCGCTGAGCTAAATCATCTTCGTCTAGCATAAAAACCTCGCTTAAAGTTTCAAATCGTAAGCTGTAAGACGTAAGTAGTAAGTAGTAAATTGCAAGTCGTAAGCCACAAATCACAAATCACAAATCGCACAACGCATTACATCACAAAGAAAACTCTGGAAGAATGTAATCTTCAAGCGATTTTCCACTATCCATTAAACTCCAAGCAAGCGCACAAGCAGCACGCAAAGCATTGCAATCATTAGGATTGTTTACTTCAATAGATTTACAAACGATTTGAGCTCTAGAAGTTCCGCATGTAAACGTAGAATCGTCAACGCGCTTAGGAGCAACATGCACCTCGTTCAATCCCCTTAAATCCTTAGAAACAAAACTTGGTCGCAAATGTTTTGGAGCTTCAAGCAGCATGCGCGGATTGGTAACGCCCGTAAGCACTAGAAGAGACTCATACCCTCCTCTGGTACCTGCTTCAATGTCTGTGTCTAATCTGTCTCCCACAGCAAGCGAGCGCTCAATACTTATTACAGGATTTCCAAATTCGTCTTTTTGCGCATATTCTTTAATCTCTTCATCGTTGTGCTTTGCGTTTGCAGCAACCAACAATCGCGCTTCGTCGTACATTGCGCACTCGGGCTTTCCAGCAGACGCAATAGGCTCTACTCCAGTGGCATTTACTACAGCTTGAATCATCGAACCGCATCCAGGAGCTATGCCAAACTCGCGCGGAATTGTTAAATCGCGATTAGTAACAAAATACTTAGCTCCGCGCTCTACAGCAAAAGCGACTTGTGCCATCTCTTGCCAAGTCATTTGCGGATACCAGCCTTGAATAACGGCTTTTGGATTATCTTTACAAGACTTTACTGGATTAAGACCAGCGCTACGAACCTCTTGTACAAGATGATCTGCGCCTAGAACTAAAACGTTTGAACCGCTTGGAACATATCGAGCAACCATTCGAGCAGCTACAAGTGAAGACGTTATGATTTGCCACGGCTCTACTTTTAAGCCAAAACTTTCTAGCTGACTTGCTACAACTTCTTGAAAACGAGAAGAATTATTAGTTGTGTATTCAATAAACATGCCATTTTTTTGAGCATTTTCAATTGATTCGGCTGCGTATTCAACGGATTTTCCGCCTCTATACACTACTCCGTCTAAGTCAAGCAAAGCTAAGCGAAAATCCTTGCTTAACACAGATTTGCTATTTGAAAAATTCGCTCGTTCATCAAGTTGCATAAAATATCCTCACGATTTAAGAATACCAAAGTAGAAAATGCCCAGCTTACTATACTTTTACAATACAGAAGCTGGGCTTAGAAAATATGATTTGTACTATTCCTCTTTAGGCTTAACTGCACTCATCTCTACAGTTTCAGTATTATCTGCGATTTGTGAATCGTCTGAATCTTCATCTGAATCATCTGAATCATCTGAATCATCTGAATCATCTGAATCATCTGAATCATCATCAAAATCATCTTCCGAATCATCATCCGAATCATCATCTGGAGCAAATTGCGCGTCATCTTCACTAATGCCAACTTCGTCCATAATCGCATCATTAAGATGTTCCAAATCGTAGTCAATCACAACATCTTCTGGATTTTCTTCGTCTTCAATATCTGCAAACTGCTCTTCTAAGCGGTCAAGCAAAGCGTCAAGCTCAATCGCCTCATCGCTTCGCCCAGCCTCTTCAAGGAAGTACTGCTCCGCTTGCACAGCGCGCATTCTATACTCGCCAGGCAAGCCCTTAGACCTGCCCATTGCGTGAACAAGCTCAATCGCCTTATCTGCATGATTTGTATCTGCCAAAACGCCTGCGTACACAAGGAACATTTCTGCTTTAACTTCGCCGCTAACACTTTTAGCTTCATCCGACATGCAAATTTCCAGCGCTTTATCGAGGTTGCCCATACCGCGCTCGCAATCTGCAATAAATGGAAGATAATCCGTGTAGCCATTCATTCGCATAGCTGTTCTAAACTCGCGCGCAGCAAGCTTATAATCGCCTTGACGGTACGCAATAAATCCTAGTGTTTCGCGCGAAAAATCAATGCGAGACGCCTGCTTTGCAGCCCACTTTGCGTGTTCTAAAGCAAGCTCTGGGTCTTCGTCTTGCAAAGCGTATGCAGCAAGAATATGCAAGCCAATGTTTTCGGAATGCTCCTTAGAAAGACCACGCAAACGCTCGCGAGATTCCTTAGAAAGCATGGAATACTCTAGACCCTTAGGCATTTTTGGCTCGCCCGGGCGCCTATCGGTATACGGGTTTTGAGATGGGTAAGAAACAGTTCCATCCGAGTTTCTACGAGGGCCATTCTCAAAACGGAAAGACGACTTTGAATCGTGCTTTCTAGAATCGTTCTTCTTAAATCCACTCTTGTGGAAGCCATCCTTGTGGAATCCGCCGCGATTATCTTCAAAGCGTCGATCATTGCGCTCGCCACGATTATCGCGATCAAACTTCTTGTATCTTGGATTGCCCGATTCCTTTGAATCAGATTCAAAACCACGATTTGTGCGCTTATTGTAATCGCTATGATTGTATCGATTATCGCGATTGCGCTTATCTTCGCGATTATATCTATCTTCGCGATTATCTTTTCTGTCAAATCTGCGATTATCGCGATCAAACCTGCGCTCACCATCGCCATCAAACTTGCGATCTGAGTTCTTCTTAAAACCGTTCTTATGGAAACCATCTTTGTGGAAACCGTCTTTATGGAACCCACCGCGATGCTCACCGTCTTTGTGGAAACCACCCTTGTGGAATCCTCCGCGACGCTCACCATTTCCACCATTTTTACCGCCATTTTGACGGCTAAAATGGCCACGATTACCAAACGACTTACCACTACGCGATCCGCGTTCTTCGCCCATTATTGGCATACCTTTCAAAGTCTAAAAATATAAAATTATACTAAAATCTAATGCTAAAAACAAATAAAGCGCGCTTAAAAACTACGCACGCTCAACAGCGCCAATAGCCTTCTTGCCCCTACGAAGCAAAGCAAAACGACCGTGCAAGAATGAGCTATCGCTCAAAACGTCATCAACGCTTTCTACGCGATTATTGTTAACGTACAATCCGCCAGCTTCAATAGCTCTACGAGCCTCGGAAATAGTACGGAACAATCCTGCAGCAACAGCGGCCTCAACAACGCGATCTTCAACATGCGCTTTAGCAAATTCCAAAGTGCCATCTTGTGCTTTAACTTTAACACCATCTAAAGCAGCTTCAAGAGTTTGCTCGTCAATTCCAGCTAAATCGCCCTTGCCAAAAAGCGCTCCAGAAGCAGCAATCGCCTGATTCGTAACATCCTCGCCATGCACAAAACTTGTAACTTCCCAAGCGAGCACACGCTGAGCTTCACGACTTCCTGGATCTTCTTGAATCTGCTTTTCCAAACGCTCAATCTCGCTCTTAGGTAAGAACGTAAAAGCCTTAAGAAGCTTAACAACTTCATCATCTGGCTGATTAAACCAGAATTGATAGAAGCGATAAGGGCTAAGCATTGTAGGATCAAGCCACATTGCGTTACCCTCAGATTTTCCAAACTTACGACCTTGATTATCCGTAATAATTGGGCTTGTAAACACGTTTACAGAAGCTCCGCGAACCTTACGAATCAAATCCATGCCAGAAGTCAAATTACCCCACTGGTCAGATCCGCCAAGTTGCAAAGTAACGTTGTAATTATCAAACAAGTACAAAAAGTCGTTTCCTTGCAAAACTTGGTAGCTAAACTCAGCAAAAGAAATGCCTTCGTCGGAGTTTAAGCGGCGAGCAACAATATCTTTAGAAAGCATTGTGCCAACTCTAAAGTTCTTGCCAACATCGCGCAAAAAGTCGATAGCAGACATTTTAGAAACCCAGTCGTAGTTGCTTACAAAACGAACAGGATTCTCTCCATCAAGAGGCAAAATGCGGCCAATTTGCTTGCGCAAACGCTCCGCCCAGCCAGCAACAATATCTTTAGAATTAAGCGTGCGCTCTCCGCTTTGGCGCGGATCTCCAATCAAGCCCGTAGCACCACCAACCAAAGCAATAGGATGATGGCCTGCAGCTTGCAAATGACGCATGTTAATAAGCTGAACAAGATTGCCAATATGAAGCGATGCAGCAGTAGGATCGTAGCCGCAATAATAAGTTAATGGTTCTCCGTCAAGTGCTTGAGCAAGTTGATTTTCGTCAGTAGATTGAGAAATCAATCCACGCCACTTTAGCTCTTCAAACAAAGAAGCAAATCCAGCTTCTTTGTAATTCCTCACCTGAGCCATTTATATCTCCTTATTATTGCAAAAATTACCGAAAGTATCGGGCGCATTTGCGCGCTACAAGCCTTTCAATTTTGGCAGCACATGGAGACACTCTTATAAGCTGTTCCGTCGCTTACAGATTCAGCGAATTTCTTATACTCACTAATCGCAAGCTGAGCTTGATTAATTTGTTCTTTTACGCGCACAAAAGCTGTTCCACCTTTGCCGCATCTAGAAGAAACAGAGCCATAGCTAGAAAGAACAAGTCTAAGATCTGGTATTTTATTTGCATCAATAATGCCGTCTAAAATCGTTGCATAATCGTCGTTACTCAAATCGCTTAAATCGCATTTAAGACTTTCGGCACGTTTTACACATAGTCCCGATAACGTATGCGCATTGCGGAAAGGAACGCCTTGTTTTACAAGCCATTCTGCAATGTCTGTAGCAAGAGCGAAACCAGTTGCAGACTGCTCAAGCAAGCGAGGCGTGTTAAATCGCATTGTTCTAACCATTCCTGCAAATGCTGGAAGCAAAACTTCTAGAGTGTCGATTTGGTCAAAAACCGCTTCTTTATCTTCTTGCAAATCGCGAGCATATGCGGTTGGGAGACCTTTAAGAGCGGCCATTAATCCAGTTAAATCTCCGATTAATCGCCCAGCTTTACCTCTAGCAAGCTCCGCAATATCTGGATTCTTCTTTTGAGGCATAATCGAAGAGCCAGTCGAATAGGCATCGTCTAAAGTTACGAACGCAAATTCTTGAGTATTCCATATAATAATCTCTTCGCTTAAGCGAGAAATATCAACGCCAATCATAGATGCAATAAACGCAAACTCCGCAACAACATCGCGGCTTGCTGTAGCATCAATCGAATTTGCGCAAACAGCAGAAAAACCAAGCTCTTTAGCAACTTCTTCGGGGTCTAAGCCAAGAGTGTTGCCAGCCAATGCCCCTGCTCCGTATGGACTTTTGTTTGCGCGCAAATCCCAGTCCGCAAGGCGATTTACGTCTCGCAAAAGCGGCCAAACATGAGCCATTAGCTGGTGTGCAAGCAAAATTGGTTGAGCGTGTTGCATATGAGTGCGGCCAGGCATTACAGCGTCTTTTGCTTCTAAAGATTGAGCGACTAAAGCATTGCAAACATCTAGCACGAGTTCCGCTAATGCGCGTGCGTGTCTGCGCAAAAACATGCGTATTAAAGCTGCGATTTGGTCGTTTCTAGAGCGTCCAGCTCTAAGTTTTCCACCAAGTTCGCTTCCTGCAATCTCAAGCAAGCCGCGCTCTAATGCTGTTGCTTCGTCCTCGTCTTCTTCAATTGGAGCAAAAATGCCATTATCTACGCGGTTTTGCAACTCGTCTAGCGCTTTGCAAAGATCTGCGTATTCTTGATTTGTTAATAAACCTGCACGATGCAAAGCGTGTGCGTGCGCGCGAGAGCCTGCAATATCGTCATCCGCTAACCGCCAATCAAATTGCGTTGACTTGCTAAGCTTTGCGAGTTCCGCGGAAGGCCCCGAGCTAAAACGGCCGCCCCACAAGGCTATTGGATGATTAGTATTGGCATTTGCGCTGGCAGTGGCGCTGTCATTTGCGCTGTCATTGGCATTTGCATCGTGCATAGTTATTCTTTCGTCTTTTTAGTCGTTCTTAGTTGTTCTCAGTCGTTCTCAGTCGTTCTTAGCAACGCGCATATCTCGAGCTGCAGCAACTTTACTAGACAATCCGTAGATTTCAATAAATCCGTTGGAAGCGCACTGGTCGAAGGTATCGGAAGAATCGTAAGTAGCTAAGTTAAAGTCATACAAAGACTCATCCGACTTTCTGCCTGTTACAACAGCCTTTCCTGCGTACAAAGTCATGCGAATATCTCCAGAAACATGCTCCTGCGTCTCGTTTATAAACGCATTCAAAGAACGCACAACTGGCGAGAACCACTGGCCGTCGTACACAAATTCTGCCCACTTTTTGTCTAGAGCACGCTTAAGCCTGTGCTGCTCGCGCTCCAAGCAGCAATTTTCAAGCTCTTGATGCGCTGTAATCAAAGCTTGCGCGCCTGGAACTTCGTACAATTCGCGAGACTTAATGCCAACTAAACGATCTTCAATAATATCGATTCTGCCGATTCCTTGAGCGCCTGCCCTCTTGTTCATCTCTTCGATTGCTTGAAGCGCGGTTACGCTGTGGCCGTCAATCGCAACTGGAACGCCTTTTTCAAACGTGATTGTAACTTCGTCTGGAGTTTTAGCTTCCAAAGGATTCTTTGTGTAAGAGTAGCATTCTTCGGTTGGAGCGTTCCACGGATCTTCCAAAAAGCCTGTTTCAATTGCCCTTCCCCAAACGTTTTGGTCTATGGAATACGGGCTTTTCTTGCTTTGAGTAATCGGAAGATTATGGTCGTTTGCAAAAGCGATTTCCACATCTCTAGTAAGCGACAAATCACGAATTGGGCTAATTGCCTTTAAATCTGGGTCCAAAGACTGAATCGCAACTTCAAAGCGAACTTGATCGTTTCCTTTACCCGTGCAACCGTGTGCGATTGTGTCAGCGTCAAATTCGTGCGCTGCGTGAACCAAGTGACGAGTAATAAGTGGCCTAGAAAGCGCGGAAACTAAAGGATACACGTCTTCGTACATTGCGTTTGCTTTTAACGCAAGCATGCAATAGTTATCCGCAAATTCTTCGCGAGCATCAACTACATACGACTCAACAGCTCCGCAAGCTAAAGCGCGGTTTTTTATGACTTCAAGCGCTTCTCCGCCTTGACCAACATTTAATGACACGGCTACAACGTCTTGGCCTGTTTGCTCTTTAAGGTACGGAATTGCTACAGATGTATCGAGGCCACCCGAATACGCCAATACAATACGCTTCTTATTAGTCATAGCAACCTCCCACGGTCATATATTGAATAAATAATATTGAATAAATAAACAATACATAGCATATTATACAACTATATATACAATCTCAACACGCGCAGAAATACACCATTTTGGCGATTCGCGCTTAGAAGTATTTAATCAAAAACCAAAACAAAGATAATACTTATACAGTTAACAGATATGCTTAGTAGGCACAATTTTAAGGCATAATTTTATAAGCATAACTTATAAGCATAATTTATAAACATAATCGCAAATGCGTTATAAATATTTTTTATTCGGAACTGTTAACTCAACCTTAAACCCACCGTATTTGCTTCTGCTTATATCAACCGTTCCATTATGAGCGCCAATAATCTGCTGAACAATCAGCAGACCCAAACCATGACGCTGTTCTGCAGTACTTGTATCGCAAATCATATAGTGCGGTGCATGATTAAGCTTGTCGATTTTTTCATCTGAAGCACCTATACCGTTATCTTCAACACAAATAATACAATTATTATTATTTTCAGCAACGGATACATAAATCGTACACCCATTTTCATTGTGAGATATGCTGTTCTGAATAAGATTAGATATTGCTCGTTTTAATAAATCTTTGTCTACGCTAATATTGCAAACAGTCAATTTAGCATCTGTTTCCCACTTAATCGAAAACTCATCTTGCATACCCATATTCATAAAGTCCACAACAACTTGCCTAACAACAGCAACAACATTTTCTTCTTTTTTCATAATTGGTTGCATATTATATTCAAGTTTTGAAGCCAAATTAAGGTCATTAATCAAATTCTTCATTCTTGCACTTTGCTTAATAATCATCGTCGCTTTTTTACGATCTTCTTGCGAAATATGGAGAGAATTTTCTAACTGTCCTGCATACCCCATAACCATAGATAACGGCGTACGAATATCATGTGAAACTCCAGCTATCCAATTCGCTCTTGCAGTCTCCTTTTTTCTCAATTGTTCTTTTTGTATTTGCAAAATATCGGAAGCAGAATTTATGTTAGATGAAATTTCTGAAAGCGCTCCTGTTTCTGGAATATGCACGCTTTCTCCACTAGATAAACGTTGTATCCCTTTTGTAATCGGATTAATTGATTTTAGTAGTTTTATATTAGCTATTAAATAAATTCCAAGAATAAGCAAAATGTTGATGAAGAATACGCTTAAAAGAATCTGCGGAAAATTTGAGATTAAACTGTATTTCCAACTTGGTCGTGTATGTTTCCAAAAGCTTTTATGCGGAAATCCGACTACGACAACTCCATTCTTATTATCACCCGTGTAAGTTGGATAACCATCAATATAACCAACGCTCAAATTAGCTACATCAGACAAAGTATAATCGTTTGGAATAGTTGCAGGAACGTCTTTTGTTTTCCATACGACTTTCAATGTATTATTATCAATCAAAATTGCCCATGCGCCAGAATTTGTCAATTTGGAAGACATATTTTTTGATAATACATAATCCCCACTTGCGGATAATTGTAATGCTTCTCCCGTCTCTTTGGCTATGCTATAAGGAGACATCTCTTTATCGGGAGCGTAATTTCCTATAAGTACAATAAACGCAATAATATTCATTAATACTATAAGCACAGAGCTTAGTAGAAAAATACTTATAAAGCGTTGTATTAGTTTTGGTATGCTTTTCATTCTGCTTTACTCCACAATCAGCTTATACCCTAAGCCTTTAACTGTTATTAAAGAAACAGGCTGCGATGGATTGAGTTCTATTTTTTCTCTGATACGACGTATATGTGCCATTAAAGAATTTTCATATCCAAAAGGATTATCACCCCATGCAGCTTCACATAACGCGTCAATTGTTACAATGCATCCAGCATTTCTATAAAGTGCAGAAAGTAAATCATATTCTTTGGCTGTGAGTGGAATATGTTCGTTATTTTTTATTACTTGGGCAGAAGAAAAATCAATCTGACTATTTTTCAGTTTAACAATGGGATTTTCGCTCTTGTAGCTTCGTCTTAAAATTGCCATAATGCGAAACGTTAGCTCTTTTGGAAGAAACGGCTTTACAATATAATCGTCTGCTCCTAAGTCAAATCCCTTAAACTTATCTTCATCTTCACCGCAAGCAGTAAGGAATAAGATAGGACAATCACTATATTGTTTTATCTGCTTCATTAACTCAAACCCATTACCGTCGGGGAGCATAACATCAAGGATTGCTAATTCTGGACGTAATTTTTGTGTTGCCTCTACTGCATCTTTTATACTTTTTGCAGTCGTTATATTATAAAAACCGTATTCGTTTAATATGGATACAACCATATCTAGAAGTTCCTGCTCATCATCAACAAGTAGCAGATGCTTGTTCAATAAATAATCATTCCGATTCATGGAGAACCCCCTAACATATATTATGCCATGTGAATATTCATTTTTTGACCTCGAATAAAAATGTAAGGTAGATGTAAGGTGAAGAGAATGTTGTAGAAAGGTTGACGCAATATCATAGATTCCGAAAGGAGATATTGCCATGAACAATATTGTTACAACAGAACATTTAACAAAAAAATATAAGTCATTTATTGCTGTTAATGATGTTTCACTTCATATTCGCAAAGGTAGCATTTACGGCTTTCTTGGGCCAAATGGAGCTGGAAAATCTACAACAATGAAAATGCTCCTAGGGCTTACAGCTCCAACAAAAGGTGCATTTACGATCGACGGAAAAAAGTTTCCTGCCGATCGCATACCTATTTTGAAAGAAATAGGCTCATTTATTGAATCACCATCTTTCTATGCAAATCTAACAGGTAGAGAAAATCTTGACATTATACGTCGCATTTTAGAACTACCTAAGAGTGCAGTTGATGACGCATTAGAATTAGTAGGTCTTTCTGAGTTTGGAGACCGTCTTGCAAAAAAATATTCGCTTGGCATGAAGCAAAGGCTTGGTCTTGCTGGAGCATTGCTTGGTAGACCACCTATTTTGATTTTAGATGAGCCAACAAATGGACTCGATCCATCTGGCATACACGAAATCCGAAATCTGATTAAGTCACTGCCAGATCTTTACGATTGCACGATTCTTATTTCTTCTCATATGCTATCCGAAATTGAGCTTATTGCAGATGATATTGGAATACTTAATCACGGACACTTGTTATTTGAAGGTAGTTTAGATGAACTACGACAGAATGCATTACAATCTGGTTTTGCTTCCGACAATTTGGAAGATATGTTCCTATCCATGATTGATGAAGACAATAAGATCAGGAAGCAGAGTGCAAGACTATGAAAACGCTTGTAATCGAACTAAAAAAATGCAAGAGAACTGGCTTTATAGCTCTTATGATTGCTATTGGCGTTATGGGAGCAGCGTACGCTTTTGTGAATTTTATTGTACGAAAAAATACATTATTAAACCTGCCTTTAGCTCCTATGGATATTCTTCTTACACAGCTTTACGGCATGATTATGGTGTTAAACATGTTCGGCATAATAGTCGCCGCATGCATTATCTACAACATGGAATTTAAGGGAAATGCAGTAAAAAAGATGCATATGCTTCCTATGAGTGTTCCAACTATGTACCTATGCAAATTTATGTTGCTGACCGTTCTGTTACTAATCGCTATTTGCATACAAAATTTAGCACTTGCAAAAATCGGTGTAACAGATTTGCCACAAGGTACGTTTAATGTAAGTACTCTTATATCTTTTGCTGCATATTCATTTATTACGTCAATGCCTGTATTGTCCTTTATGATTTTTGTATCATCACGATTTGAAAACATGTGGGTAACGCTTGGAATTGGTGTAGCAGGATTTTTAAGCGGCATGGCATTGGCTTCTTCAGACATTGTGCTTTTTATGGCATCACCTTTTATAGTTATGCTAAAACCAGCAGTTGCCATGAGCGCGCAACCTAATACTACGGTCGTAATCGTATCCATAGTTGAAACACTTCTGTTTTTATGTTCTGGATTGTGGGCGGCTAAGAACCTGCACTATGAATAAAAACACGCACTATAAGTAAAAACTTGCACTATATAACTATGAATAAGGAGATTATGAAAATGAGATTTTTTGAACTTCTTAGAATCGAATTTAAGAAAGTAAAGCGTAGTAAAATTATTCCTTTGATTTTTATTGCGCCATTACTTGTGGTTGGATCTGGTGTAGCAAGCCTTCATAGCTACTTCACTCCAGAATATACACACGCATGGGCTGCTATGTTTATTCAAAGCGCATTAGTCTATTCATACTATTTGCTTCCGCTTAGTATGATCGTTGTTTGCGTGATGATTGCAGGACGAGAAACAAGCAATAACGGAATACTAAAAATGCTGGCACTGCCTGTTAGCAGATACGCGATTTCTGCTGCAAAATTTTGCGTACTGCTATTTTATTTGCTTATGGAAATGGTCGTATTTTTTGCTGTATTCGTTATAGCAGGATTGTTTGCAACCAGTAGCACAGGAGTTACAGAAACGCTCCCAATTATGTATCTACTAAAATGGTGTTTAGATCTGTTTTTGACTATGATTCCAAGCGTAATAGTCATGTGGGCGATTACTGTGCTTTTTGAGAAGTCAATGTTATCCGTTGGATTAAATATACTTCTTGTTATTCCTGGAGTATTAATAGCAAATACTCCACTTTGGATAGTTTATCCTTATTGTTACAGCGGATATATGGTTTCCCGCTCTCTACATGCAGTTACATCAACAGGATTAGGAAACGGATTTAATCTTATACCATTTTTGCCATGTGCAATTGCAATATCTGTGTTTGTATTTTTGATTGCAATAACACAATTTGGTAAAAAAGAAATGAGATAACAAGGGGTACTAAATAACAATGCAACGAAATAACAAATGCAGATGTGGCTTGCAAAATCGCGTATGTGAATTGCAAAATCGCGTATAAGGTTTTAGCTATACGCAAAAACGCGTAAAACGCTCAAAACGCTCAAAACGCAGTATGGAAACAAATAGAACAAAAACAAACAAAAAGCTTTCGGTTTTGAATACCCCTAGTAGCAAACAAAACCGAAAGCAACACACTCAACACTCAAAACACAAAACACACACAACAAACGCGCATATGATGCAGACTAATAGGCTTTATGCATCCTTACCGCTGTTACAAAAGTTATTTTTGTATATTTTAGTCATAAATTCTATTGACTTCTTTATCTCTTCATCGCTAGGCTTTGTGCGCTTTATATTGTTTTGTATTACAGCTTTAGAGCATTCTTCGCAATCGCATTTTTCAACATGATTATCTATAAGATCACCAGGATGATCAATATAATTCCTAATATATGTGCTCATAGATTTATCACGTTTACAATATGGCTTGCCAACATGGTTAATGTTAAAATGATTATCGTCAGTGCTATTTTCAGTTTCCTGTTCAATTAGCCATTTGTCAAAACTACTTATACTTTTTTCTGATACAGTTCCCTTTCCTTTATCATAATGCTTTCCTATTGCCTTCTTATGTAGAGCATTAAAAAGCTCAATATGATATTCAACACTAGGCATATCAAATGCACAATAGTTTATTTCTCCCCACGTTGGAGAGTATTCCCCAGATACGTTCAGCATCTCTTTTTTATTAAATCCACTATATCGTTCTTTGCTATTCGCACTTTCTTTGCTTGCCTCTTCCTTACTAAATATATTTAATTTGTCTTTTAAGCTTGGCTTATTATCCGTGTTTTGATTAACTTCATAGAATGCCTTCAATAAATACGGAGAATGAGTTGTTATAAGAATCTGAGATCTTTGTGATAATTTATTAAATGATTTCATCAAATTATTTTGTGCATTTGGATGCAGGAATGTTTCTGGCTCATCAATGCAAAATATAACTGGCTTTTCTACACTGTCTTCAGATTTATTATTTATCTCTGCATATAACTGAATCAGACTCAAAGCCAGCGCTCTCTGCATACCTGTTCCCTTTTGGCACACTGGCGTAGCAATCCCATTATCAGATACAAGTACAACACCATTTTTGAAGAAACTATCTATTTCAGGTAGTTCAAAATCGAATTTTACTTCGCCCTCTCCGTATTGCTCATCTAGTATTTTTGTTACTTTGCGCTCTGTATCTTCCAGTATTTTCTGTAAGCCTTTGTCTCCAAACGCTTCTTTGTGCGCATCCTTAAACTTTCCCCATAAAGTTTTATTACCGTTTCCATCATCTTCTCTTTGAAAATCTTTTGTTAAATCATTTATTATTTTTCCTATTATCTTTGTCTTACCAAAATCTTGATATTCTTCATTCTTTAAGTCGGAATACACAAATTGCACATCAAACAACGCTGCAATGGTTTTATCAATTCCCGTAGGGTTTTCGTATCTTTTAATTCCTTCTTCATTGGAGTTTGGATTATAAACCCTTATATTTTTAATATCCAAATTAACAGTTTTCTTACCTTGCACAATAGAAGTGTTCTCGGAACTTCTTAGTATTCTTATGCTACAAGTTTCATCACTGCAATTTTCCTTTATAAGATAGTCCTGGTATTTTTTTAGACCATAGTTATCACTATTAACTAATTTTTCAATATCTGTACCTGTAAATTCAATTTCAACACTTACATCTTCTGACTCTTTCCCTTTTGTTATATACTCTTCTTTACTCTTTCCCGATTGTATAAATTCAATCGCTCTAAAAATTGTTGTTTTACCGCAATTATTATTTCCAACAAAAAAATTAATTCCGTCCGATAATTTTAATACATGACTTCCAGCAAAACTCTTAAAATTATTTAATATTATTTTTGAGATATACATATCAAACTCCTTACATAAGTTATATGCAGAATACTTATTTTCTTTCTAAAGAATAAATATGTTCATTATTTAAGAGAAATAAAATAGCATCTTTGCATCAATTGTAATTCTATGATTATTATTTCTAGAATCGCTTTGTTTTCTATTAGTACCATTTAAAACACAACTATGTGCTATAAATTCCTAACTGCTAAAGTCGCAACATTATTAGAACATTTTGATATAGCAAAGGGATGAATGGATTAACCACTCACCCCTTTACTATTTTGTAAACACTAGAACTGTCTTTACGTAATGCCTAACAAATTACAAAACATAACCATTAAGCTTAAAGACAATTCCAAATCAGTGCTTAGTGACGAGCCTTGCGAACAGCAGCACCCATGCCAGCAAGCATAGTGGCAGCCAAAGCGGTCAAAGTTACGCCAACACCAGTAGCAGGCAACTTCTTACCGGCATCCTTCTTCTTCTCAACCACAGTGGTCTTAGCACCAGCAGCAGCACCATTGGCACCAGCCTGGCCAGACTGACCCTGCTTAGCCTTTGCATCCTTAGAAGTCTCAGCTGGCTTTGTGTCCTGAGGATTCTTTGGATCAGCTTCAGCTGGAGCAGGCTTAGCTTCATTCAAAGCCTTCTGAGCCGTCTCAAGAGCCTCCTGAGCTGTGCTCAATTCCTTCTGAGCTTTCTCTACAGCAGCCTTCTTCTTTGCACCATCAGTATCATTATCATAGGTAGCTGTCTGAGCATCATTTGCTGCCTTTGTCTTATCTGCAACAGTAGCCTTAGCCTCTTCAACAGCAGCCTCGAGCCTCAAGACCTGAGCTTTAGTATAAGTCTTAGCAGCCTTCTTCTGAGGGATGAGCAATTCGTTAAAGAAGCTGCTCACTTCTCCTTGGTTCTTGAAAGGCGTGTCATCATTATTAGCAGCCATTGCTGGGGTTGCCATTGCAAAGCCAGCGAGCAAAGTTGCGCCAGCAGCGAAAGCGGCGATAGCCTTCTTATTCATCATTTTATTTCCTTTCTTCTTCTCCTATGCGTTAGGGGCGCATAGAAAAATTTGCCTTTGCGGTTTCCCGCGTAGTAACCGAGAACTAGGGATTCATCGGTAACTGACTTAAAAGATACAACATACTCTACCGAAAATCAACTAAAACATTCAGCTAACATTAAGGTTTGTTCTAAATATTTTATTGTGATTTTACTAAACTAATACTATTTGCCGTAAATTTTACATATGATTCGCTATCAAACCGTAAAAATACGCATTTCAAGGTTTTTGAAGAATTTTCCCAGGTTTTTTTAAGGAAAGCTTTTCGGGTGTGTCGTGTCGCTTGCGCGGTCTAAGCAAAAAGGCAGGTACTGTCGTAAATCAAATACAATCGCACTACAGTTTTGCGTGTTTATGTAGTGCGTTTGTATCAAAAAACACCGAAATTCGGTACAAACACACTACATGGCAGGTTCTGTCGTTCGCACGGATTAGCCGCGCTCACGTCTTCGCTTGCGTTGAAAGCACAGTGTGCTTTCAACCTTAAGCAAGCTCAGCGCTCCGAATTGGAAAATCGTTAGCGCGGTCTAAGCGCGCTATTCCTCGCGGCTATTAGTAGCCGCTCGGCTGATTTGGCATGTAAAGTCCACTGGACTTTACATTTGAGCCAAATCACGCTTTGAAGGAGCTTGAAATGCGTTATGCAATTTCAAGCTCAGTCAAAGCGCACTACAAACTTCCGCATTTTGTAGCTATAAACGGCGTATCCCACAACAAAAAGCGGAAGTATCGCACGCGCGAATACGAGCAAAACGAGATTAAACGCCAAAACTTTCAACATAACCTAGAAACAGTAAAACAACAAACATAACCGCGCAACTATGGATGCTACTATCCGACAATCTTACGACACTCTTCGATTCTGGCATCCAACGATTCTGCCCTACTACCAATCAACCCTACTACCAATATGCCCTACTGCTCTTTGCAATTAGCCCAGTGCTATATTCATAAGTATAGGTGTTCTGCATATGAGCATCACTCGGCGACCAGCTTCCATCTGAAGATTTTGAAGCCTTAAACAGAATATAAAGACCACATTTTCCATCCTGAGAGTCCCTGTTATACTGCAGATAAGTAATGTCCGAACGGCTTTCATTCAAAACAAAGTACATATCCCCCTTGGCGGTATAACTCTCCTTGAACACAAAGCCTTGTGCCGCAAAATACTTATCAAATATCTTAAGCGCTGCATTTCTTTCCCTCTTTGATTCTAAATCACGCTCAGTGTCATCATGCAAATCGGAATTTTTCTCTGGCTCTTCAACCTTTAATCTTGTATCTTTTAATCTTGTATCTTCCCTGTTATTGCGATCGATTCTGCTATACCACTCAGATTCACTTATTTTTGGATCAGTATCAGTTGAATCTTTCATTGGTCGAAGATACTTAAGGAAAAATGGGCCTTCAGACTTATAAAGATAATACTCAAAAGGAGCATACATATCATCCACGTGCTCTGTGTATGTACCATTATCATTTTGTTTCACAGAATATCTTCCAACAATAAATAAAACGTCAAAAAATCCAAGACCTAAGATAATCAATACGCAAAGTAGAACAGATAGATAACGAAGTACAATTCTTATACCTATTTTCCGTATACGCGAAATAAGATAGAGATTATAGAAAACACATTCAAGAGCAATCGTAATCATCCAAACAACTGGCATTGCCGCGCATATAACATATACCCAAGTCTGCAAAAGCCACCGATTTGGAAGATGCAACGCAGTTATTTCAAAAAATGCAGTTAGAATACCACTTAACACAAAAAAGCAACAAAGAACCAGTGAGAGTCTACCCTTCCCCTGTTGATTATCATAGCTAAGAAAAGATTTGTTACAATCTACATTTTCACTACGAAAACGACTGTGTAGATTGCGTTGCCAAATAACACAAATAACCCAAATAAGAGAAACTCCAACAAGAAACAGAATTGCAAAACAATAGGTAATCCATCCAAAAAGCTGTAGCTTATTGGATGCCATAAAAGCAGTTCCAATAATCATTAAGATGGAAAAGATTTCCGCACTCGGCTGTAAAACCTTATACTTGTACAATTCTTTATTTGCACTGTTAAGGTTTTCACATATTTGCTCATGTGATTCACAACATAGAGGATTTTTCTCATCTGTGGGAGTATGTTCCTGCTTTTCTTTCTCTTTCATCGATGAATCTGACATTTTTCTGTTCCTACATTCTGTTTCCTATATTGCGCTTACGATTTACAATTGTTCTAATTATTCCAGTCGCTTAGTCTGTTCTCTTCTAGCGTAAATAATCGCGAGTATTTGAACTTCTTTTCTACTCTCATCAACACAACGCTTTCGACGTATGTAGAACCTTTTGCTCAAAGAAGAAGAAAACAGTCTTATAAAATCTTACGCTGCTACTGCGGTTCTTTTCCATTGGTGCTGCTTGATAACAAGAACAATATCGGTAAGCACAATACCAACAACTACGCTTACCCATACTAAGCTCGATGTAAGCAGCCAAGCGAGAACACCGAAGATAAGCAGTCGAAGCAGCACAGCAATGACTAAGAAAGGCCAACTTTTTGTTAGGCATTTCTGTTGATCAGCCTTCAGCGCGCCCATAAGAACCATAACCGCAGCCGCCGCGCAAGAAAATATCATATTGCCCAAGAATATGACGAGTAGCGTTCGCCAGCCAGCGATAGTACCCAGCATCCACCATTGCAGCATCAATGCAAACAAAAATGTTGCAACATCGCATACTGCTTCCATCAGCATATTCGCAACAATTAACGAGGAAAATGTTAAAGACACACCTCTAGAAGTGTCTGTTTTACTTGCGCTCTCATGCTGTAATGCAATCATGTTTCTCGCCTCGGCGCGCTTTACGCGCTCTTCTTCAAGCATTTGAACGCCAAGCTCAACCGATTTCTTTGAAGCTTCCTGTAATTGCGCATCCGTCATACCTGGCTGCCAAGGCTTTTCAAAAACAAACAGCAACACACTAGTGATTGCTGCGCCAATAATAATGCTTAGCAGCATAATATTGGAAACAAGCAATAAAGCAATACCAGAAGTCACCAGCAGCCTGAGCACAAAATCGATGATTCCTCTGAGTAAATCGCCAGACCTGTCATCCGGTCTACGATGCTTATCCCACTGCAGATACGCTGCACTTAGAAGCGAAAACACCACAACACTCAGTGCAAGTATTGCCACAGTTTCCCAACCTAGTACGCGGTGCCCTACGAACTGCTGTACAAGCAACGCAATAATAAGCGTGCAAATACCAGCAACAGTTTCTGTAATCACATAACCCCAAAAAGCATCCTTGAAAAGCACTGGCCTTACCTTCGTCTCACTCATCATCTTTCCTCAGAAAATCCAATTACGGAATATCGTGCTATGATTGCACAGCTTTGATCGCACAAAATATCTAAAAAATTACCCTAAATATCTAAAAATTACCCTAAACACCGCTTGAGCGGTCAGTATAGATAAAATTTAATATTTTTCCTATATATTAATCCAATACCTTCTTGTTGTAACGTTTCCTCTTGATAAGCTATTTTTCACTTTGTTTTCTAAAATTCCACCATTATTTTCTATAACTCGTATCGAGCCGATATTGTCATCATCACACGTAATTAAAACTTTATGTAGATTCAAAGTCTCTTTACAATATGCAAGTGCCATAGAAAGCATTTTTGTTCCATAGCCCTTCATACATTCAGATTGTCTAATCTCGTACCCTATGTGACCACCATAGTTAATTAAAAAAGAATTTAATTCATGCCTAATATTAATTTCACCAATAAATTTTTCATTATCTATCAGCCAAAACGTAGTAGCTTTAACATAATTTTCAGGCAAATTTATACCATGTTCAATATTATAAGAACTCTCTATAATTGTCTCATAATTTCTAAAACGTCTTTCTGCATTCGGCCTAAAAATTTCATCTTCTTCATTTGCTTCTATATAACCTTGGATATATTTACTATCTGGTCTAATTAATTTCATAAGTTCTCCTTATTCTCAATATGCAATTCTAATAAGAATACAATTCTATTAAAATTAGAATCCATAATAGTCTGTTTAGCTTTAATAGTATTACTATTAAAAAAAAACCACACACAAGCTTTATTAAAGAAAAATTTTTTTATTTTTCCAATAAGTGCAGGCTTTTCGCATCCATAAAATTTTTCTTTTCCATAAAGCACAGCTTCTACTAGAAAAATAATGTATGATACAACCAAATATGCAAACAAAAAGTGGGTGCACTTTTTAACGATAGAAAATATCGCAAAAGGTTTAAGATTGGCTTAATAGCTTGCTGAACAATCTTACGCAATAATCAACATGCCACTATTCTTACACCCACTCCCCATACGCGAATTTAATATTTATATAATTAACTAAATTCACATATTTATTACCTAAAATCCTATATTTGTTAAAGTACCTTTACGTCGTTGAATCGCCACACCAACATTCCATATGATCACACCAACAATTGCCCACAACGCACCAACAATAAGAATCACAAGTAGCGATACGCCAACATTTACAGAACCATCAACTATGCTACGCGATACTTGCGTAACATGAGTTACTGGAATCACATATAACACGTATTGCATCATCTTAGGAAATACGCTAATTGGAGCAATCACACCACAAACAATAGGAAGTATTGCACTAAGCGCGTTAGAAATAGTATAAACATCATTCATCATCATGCTTATAGAAGCTATAGCAATACCAAATCCCGTAGAAGCAACAGGAACAATAAGGAACAACAGCATCAACGCGCTCATATTAATCACAAAGAAAACACTCGGGCTTACTACAAGCATTGTTATAAACAAAGTCACAGCATCACTCACCAAAGAAATAGTCACGAGCGCAATAATACGACCGAACCATAATGGTAATGCAACTTTTGCGCTTGTAAGCACGAATGGTGTTGTGCCTTCAAAACGATCCCATGCTAGTGCTTCTGACACAGTCATACTTGTGGAAATAGAACACGCACCCATAACAGCAGCAAGAGTTGATGCAATCAAACTATGATTGAAACCCGCGCTAGTCGCATAACTAGCTGCTCCATTGAAGCCTCCGATTACAGCTCCAGCTAGAAAAACGTATAAGAACGTGGATAAAAGAGGCTCAACAATCATACGGATAACAGCAGTATTCCAACTATTTAAGCTAGGTATACTCTGTATACTCACTCTTGCGCCAGTTCGTATACTAGATAACACGCTCACGTGACCATACTGAGAATATTGACTATATTTATGCAATTCAGCGTACTTATTATTTTGAATAATTTTATTTCGCATTTTATTTCGCATAGTTTCAACCTGATTATTATTTCGTATCATATTATGTTCAAACTTCCATTAAGCGTTGCAAGTCGAATAGCATGACGTAACATAAAACCTGCAATAACAAGCAAAACGCTGGATAATACAACGCATAACACAATTGCTAACACAGTAGTAGCATTAAACGATTGCGCATGAACCACCCACACTGCAGACGTGAGCGGATGAATAAACGCAATAACGCGAGCTGGCAATGGCATTGATTCTACAGGTATCACTATTCCACAAAGCATCCATACAGGAATTAAAATCAAACCTTCATAAACTGTAGCTTTACGGCATAATACAAAAATTCCAGATAATAATGCAGCAGAAGCTACGCAAGCTAGCATAGAAAGTAAGTATCCAACTAACTGCGTGAATGTTATCATAAAGAACCCATGGCAGAAAACAGCAACGGTAATAATCGCAAGCGGCATACCAATACAACCAAGTAAAGCTGCGGATCCTACAATAGGAAGAAACACTGCAGAAGGTGAGATAACACTTAAAGTTAAATATTGCAATGTTCCTAAATAACGCTGGTATCCAATAATTCCAACAGCAGTAGTCGTAGCAGACCATAATCCAGCTATAGAAGAATCAACCCAAATATTATTAAGACAATTAGCGCAATCATGAGAAAAACCATAGTATGCAACAATTTTCATCAACGCAAAACATACTGGAGCAAGTATCGCATTTTGCAAGAAAAACGTTGTTTTCGCTAAACTTTTAAGCTGAAACCACAAGCCACGAATCACAAAAGCATATGAACGAGTAGAAGTATTCATATTAAACCTCCTACTTATTCAATGAAAGTGAAGAAGACGAAGAAGACGGCGTAGCAGCAGAAGAAGAAATATTTGATGCAGAAATATTGTCATTTTGAACAATAGCAAGATACGTTTCTTCCAAACTTGCAGCGCGATCACCTAAACGTGTAATCCCATCAACAGGAATTTTAATATTTCGTTCTTGAGATAATGTTTTACTCCACGCGATAGTAATATTTAACACTCCATGCGATTCAAAAACATCACACCACAACACTCCATCAAGTTTTTGCAATTCTTCCTTAACACTAGGAGTTCCGCTTGATGCTTCACCGTCATACGCGTACATTGTTACATGATCAATATGCTGCAAAGAAGCCAACTGCTGCACACTTCCCTGAGCGATAATATTACCGTGATTTATTACAGCAACAGTATCAGCTAATTTTTCAGCCTCACTCATCTCATGCGTAGTTAACAAAATCGCTATTCCTTGATCTCGTAAAGCATGAATAATTTCACGTACTTTCCTAGCATTTTCAGGATCCAAACCAGTGGTAGGCTCATCTAAAAGCATAAGATCCGTTTTAGCGACCAGCGATCGAGCAATATGCAATCGCTGCCACATTCCCCTTGAAAAAGTTTGAACAGCATCATGAGCTTTATCAAGTAAATCAACTTGCTCAAGAGCATCGTGAATACGCTTACCTTGCTCCCTATATGGAACAGCGGAAAGATCAGCAAAATAACGAAGATTATCTAATGCACTTAACCTTTGATAAAATCCTCGCTCACCTCCAAGAAGTAACGACACGTGCTTACGTGCTTCTCGAGGATTACCCACAGCATCAATACTGGCAATACGAACACTACCACTATCAGGAGCTAACAACGTGCCAACAATTTTTACGGTAGTTGTTTTACCTGCACCATTCGGGCCAAGCAAGCAAAATATTTCACCAGAATGAATATCAAAAGATACGTTATGTAAAACTTGGCGAGTTGTTTTCTTATGACCGAATCCACGAGAATAAGATCTTGTTACATTATCAATACGCAATATTAAGTTGCTAGTTGACTGCTTATTATTGTTATTGCGACTATTAGTTGCGTCTTCTATATTATTATTCATTATTATTGCTTCGTTCTTACTTATTATTAAAGCTTAATTCTTACTGTTATTAAACCTTAATTCTTACTGTTATTGAATAAATTTCAACAATGAAAATCAGTTAGATAAAAAGATAACGCTTGCTTACAAGAACGATAAGAACGCGCAAAAACATGCAAAAAACGTGCAAAAACCAACGCGCACGTGCAAACATAATGACAAACATCATGTGCAATGCGTGTTTAATACTGCTAAAGAATATGTATCTTAAGCTGTTTTATGTGCTTTTATATGCCTTTCAAACCGTTCTTAAGACTAGCGATCATTTGGGCAGTCATAGCGCAACACCTCATAAACTTAAATGTGCTTTACGTGGAAAATTATACGAGCATTACGTCAAAAACTCAAATATAAGCAATCACAAAACATTTGTTTAACATTTGCAAAATATTACTATTTCTTCTTATAACCTACAGCAACATTACCTGTTTTATTAAGTCCTGGTACTTTAAGAACACAAGAGCTTGACTTACAAGAGCCTGGCTTGTCTTTTAAATCAAATTTCCCAACTAAAAATAAAGCTTTAAGCCCTGGACCAGGTAAATTAAACGATGAGTCAACTAACTTAATACGCTCACCGCCAAGAGTGACTTTAGACAAATCATAATGAGAATCAAGAATATCTCGTGACACAAAGAGATACAACTCATTCTTATTCATATAGTTTTCTGGTATACGAAACTCTTCCCGAGACACCGCCACTGTTTCCCAATGATACGACGCAAGCTCCGCCTTCTCCTCATCGTCAGCACATGCAGAAAGAGAAAATAGAGAGCCTAGCAGCAGAAGCATAACAAGACAACTTTGAAAAATGGTTTTACAAAAAATAGTTTTACTCCTCATAACACCACTAGCCTCCTTTTCGTTAACACGACTCTGTATCAAATGATTATAAAACAGACTATTAAGTAAACAAGATCTCCCATTCTCTCTGATTACTGTAATAATCTTAATAAATATTCTATTTTTTTTATTAATTTGTCTATACTATCGACGCTAATCTCTTCACTTACTAGCAAACTATACTCTTTCATAAATAGCAAGATTCGAAGAAACAGAAGAACCAATATCATCGCGAGCGTTTAATGCTTCCAACAATATTCCCTCATAAACGAAGCAATCACCTGCAAATCTTCACCTTCATAATACCCAACAAACAACTTCTTAAACTCAGGAACCCTATTTTCCGGAATAACCAACAAGCCCTGACCATGAGAAATCAAACAGTGTATGGAACTTTTTTACAATTTCTACACCGATTTGTTACCCAAAACATAAACAACTAAATTAATAATCACTCGACAGCAAAATAGCCTTAATGCTCATTGCAGAATGAAAGTTAATATTGGAAATATTGTAGGAGTGTAAACATCCAAGACAATTGCAAACAGAGAGTTGTTAATTTTTTTGTTCAATAATCTTATCGGTAAATGCCTTTAAAAATTCTTTAGAATTGCTCCAGCCTGCACCATTGTTTACTTCAGAAAAATCGAACCCAGATATTTCATCTAAAGCTTTACTACAAACCCATTCATACATTCCAGCCTCTTTGCTTTTATATATTATTAGGAACAATGGTTTCATTGCTTTTTTACCTAATAATATGACACTAATATATTGTTTAGAATATACTACATCGTTATACCATTGTCCTGTCAGCCAATAGAATTTATCTTTGCGCCCCTTTTCACCAATCTCATCGCATAGATTTTGTAATTGTTTAGCCACATACGTGAGAACCTTTTTATCTATGTTTTTTATTAGCAAAGTTTCATCAACACCATTTTTACTTATCTCTTTCCAGTCAACATCTTCATTATTTTCTGAATTTCCTTCATTTCTTGCAGACTTTTGATTTTCTGTTTTTAGCTCTCTATTATTATCGCTAAAATTATTCTGATTCTTACAACCTGAAATAAGTGATATAAGACAAACTACCATAGTCAAAAAAGCATAATGCTTGATATGCTTCATTTATACCTCCACCTACAACTTAATCTTTACCTAATTGCAGTTACGATTCTCATGTTCAATCTTCGCTCGATACTTCACTATCATCTGCCCAATATTCATTCATCTCGTAGTACAAATCATCTTTGAGTCTAATAAAACTGACGGGATGTAAATTATGGACAAAGACTGCAAATCTGCAGCCTATAAAATAATTGTAACTAAAAATCATCCGATAATCTACAGGATTTTATTTCCATACATAAACAGATGCGTGGCAAAATGAGTACACGCTTTAACGATAGAAGCGAGATATCGCAAAAGGTTTAATTGCCATTTACAACTTTCTCAATATCCCTTTTCCCATAAAGCACACGAGAAACCACAACTTCATACTTTTCTTCAAAAACAAAATAAAAAATAAGAAAATTATCACACGACACAAACCCTATGCCTTATGCAAGGACTCAAAAACCTTATCCGCAGGCTTCACATCACCAGATAAAACCGACTTATAACCCTTTTCCAACTCATCATTCAACTCACCTTGAGTCATAGAACTCACATCACGCGGCTCTCTATAACCCAATTTCACATCAAAAGGAAGCCCCTGCCGTAAAACAACCTGCTTATAAAACATGGTAATAGCACTCGAAGGAAGAAGACCCAAAGAATTCAATATATGCTCTGCCTGCTCTTTTAACTCTGGATCAATACGAGTATACAAGTTAGCTGTTTTCGCCATATAATCACCCCTTGTTTCTTACAACGATTACATGACATTGCATTGGCATTGCATTAATATCAGCATTAGCATCAGCATTTACACTTATACGTAATATTAAAAGCAAATTGCATTCAAAAACCGTAAGAAACCAGCTAATAAACTTAAAACATAACAAAATCAAGTCACAAAACTTACACAAAAACACTACTCATCTTGATATTCAAGCAAAGCATCAGTATCAATCGTTTTAATCTCAAACGTTTTCTTGTTGAAACACAAAAATTATGCTTAATCATAAGATTTGCAAGCTTCACACCATCAACCAAAATAATATGCTGATTGTAAGAATAATCTTTAGCTTTCTGCGAAAACCTAGACGTTGTAACAAAAAGACCATGCCCTTGCTTACCAGCTAGCCGAAAACCACGCTTAATTAACACCATTCTTCTTTTTCAGTGCCTTATAATTCGGCACATATCCAACCCTCACCCCATTGGGATATGTTTTCACGATATGATACTCAATGCCGTATTTATCCAGTTCTTTAAGTCCTGTCTGCCAATGACCGCTAGATTTTTTGGATATGGTTATCCCAACTTTCCAAGTAAGATAAATTAACGTAAAATGAGTGAAAATAGTCCGTCTACGACAGTAGTCATCCACTTGACTATATAAATTTAAGGAGGTTGACATGAAGAAATCTATGTATCAAGCTATACGATTATTCCTTTTTTCATTATTACTCCCTCTTTTAGGTCTTATTATTAACTCTCTTAAATCACTCAATTGGGAAATTGTTTATGACTCACCATTTTTATTCATTGTTATAGCTCACGGGCTTGGTTTGACAACGCTTGTCCTTTACTCAATCGTTGTCAATCAAAAAACACTCGAAAACTTAGGAGTTTGTAAAACCATCACTATCGCGCTCATCGCCCCTGCTATTGATTTGTTTATATCACAAGCATCTCCTCAACAATTAGATATTAACTGGATTGACTGGTTCATGAACTGGTACATTACATATTTTTTAACTATTGAATGTATTCCAACTATAATTCCAATCATTGTTAAAGAGTTTTTACGCAGAAGAAAACAAAAGCGCAAAGCCTAAAAATGCACCCACCTAATCCATACGTGACATCAATACTATAATATCTTTTACTTCCAAGATTAGCTATGAAATCAACTTCTAACTGTTTCTTGATGCCTTTATAACGTATATTATATCTGTGAACAACATCTCGTAAACGCACGTCTCTTCCTATTTAGAATTATTTCCATTTCGGAATTTAATCTAAATACATTATGAAGAATAGGCTCATGGAACTCAACGCTATTTAGAAATCTATCGCAAAAAGTCTCTGACCTCACCTAAGCTAGCCGTGGACACTCTTTAGAATAAATACATCGCGTCCACTCCACTTAGGAGTTGCAAAACATGTACTTGTATGATGTCATCCATTTAATTAGTCTCGCTGTCTAGTCGGAGAATTGTTTTACTTGCTTGACTTAATAAGCACGACTATCCAAGCGATAAGAATCAGTTCCATTGCAATGGCTACTCCAAGCAGATGATATAACTCCATAATAGCGAAAGCTACAATAACTGGAACCATTACGCTTGTTAGAATAGAAACTAGCTGCATTTGCTTACGACTGTTTGAACATTTACTCATTTAGATGCTTTCTTAGTAAGCTAGTGCATTTAAAATCACCAGGGTCTCAAGTGAACGATAAGATAATAATAATAATGCTAACGTCCACTGATGAAATTCAACTATTTGAAACTAACGGTGCTAAAGTACATCTCTCACTAATTAACAAATTATCATAGTTGGCGTGAATGGCATTCTGAGTGACGGTGGCACCATTCATGTCAAGAGGACGAATACTGTCATACTTTTTGTTACAACGTACCTGTCACCTTATCATTCTTCTTTTTTCACATTCATTCTGCCTTACCCATTGGTAAGTAGTAGATTTTACCGTCTTTAGAAATCAATTGCACATCCTCGGCATACAGGTCAGAGGTGTCCTGCGGATGTTTAATGGATTTGACTGATGCTTGAGCCGTTATCATATCTACTGTTTTTTTGTTAATCGACCTAAAATTAAGGTCATCATCAAATAATCCAGGAATAAAATGGATGACGCGATCGATTCCATCTCTTTTACGCTTGATCTCATCTGTATCAATGCTTAAACGATTTACGGATGTCTGATGCCAGCCAGTCAATAATGCTTGAGTATCTTCCACCTGCTTTGTGTATGTCGGCAAAAGCGCTAGGCACTGCTTTCTTGAGACAGCCCCCAGATGAAGCGTATACCTCAAGTCGGAAATCTTATACAGCACATCAAGCAATGCTTTTTGGTATGTATACCAGTTTTGCGCTTCTTTTAATTCCTTTTCATAAGATGCATAATCCAGGTCATTTTTCTTTGTAAAGCCCGCCAAAGTTAAATTAACCTGACCAAGTAACTGAGTACATTCTTCTTCTAGATTATCGAGCTGCGCAATCTTTGACAGTCTCAATTCATCATTCTCAAGAATCTCTACTTGAAAGTCGGCAATTTTCTTAATATGAGCAACAAGTGAAAAAATCCGACTTCGAAATTCATTATCTTGGAAATCAGATATTTTTGAAATTCCATCACGGATTACTCCAAGCTCTGCATTTATCTGCGTCATGTAATACTGCCCAACAACAATTGATGCCAATCCCATGGCTACACCCACACTATTTGCTACTACATTTTTAGCTTTAACCGCTACAAGGTTTGCATGACCCTTGATTCCATTAGCACCAAAATAGAGTCCTCGAACCGCTCCTTCCATAGCCTTAGAATTGGTAAGTTTAGCACCAGCCGGGATTATAGCGCGATACAAAACCTCACTTCCCGCTTTTGCAGTTTGGACTGCATTGGAACCTGCTATACCAGCCTGCACCAATCCGGAAAACAAATTGCTCACACGCCCCAGAATTTTACTATCAGTTATCTCCACCAGCTCACTATCATCAGATATTGCTTCTGCCGGAAGCATTTCCATCTGAATGACAAGTTCATCGAGCTTTTGATCTGGCTGAGATAATTTACTTGTTTTCTTTACTATCATCGCACTATTATTCAAATCAGAGTTATTCTCGTCTTTGGGAATATTTGTTTTCTTCAGCCTATTAATTAGGAAAGCAGCAATCATTACCACTGCCACAATACATATGCCAACTACAACATACTCTATATTCAAAGTTCCTCCTTTTAACGTTCTATAATAGGAATAGTAAATTTTGCGAATAAATCAAGTCTCACTGATTTTGATATCTATCTCACAACCACAACTACCCGACATCTAACCCGACAACTCCATTTATTGACATCTATCTTGGCAACTCACCATCACACTTTTGGTTGGTTCTCCTTTGGATAAATTTCCGCAGAGTGTTTTGTCTGCCCGATTCCGAAGTCCCCCGATTGCCAGAAAACCGCAGCGTTACCGAGCTTTTGCGGCTATTTTCCTGTCACTCTCAACATGGATTAAGAGAACGCTATAGATACCATAGCATATGTTCATATTGGGAAATCTACTTTCATCAACACAAAAATAAACGTAATAATTTTTTACGCGTATTCTTCTAAAAACAAGTTTACACCACGGCTGCTAATCAACATTCAAGCTCTTCAAAAACATCATCTATCGGATAACTATCACCACGAACCGCCTGATCATAACCTTTAGCCATCAACGCGTTAAACGTTTTCTCATCCATATCATCTTGTGCTGGAAGAGACTTTGGAATAGTAAGCGAAAACGGAATACCCTTATTAAGAATGATTTGACGATAAAACATGTCAATAGCCGTAGCCCTAGGAACTCCAATCGTTTCCAGAATCTGCTCCGCCTGCTGCTTAATATTTTCTTGTATTCTCACATTCACATTCGCTGTTTTAGTAACTGCCATATAAACCAACCTCCATACGCATATAATAAATTATTGTGTCGCATATTGCAACACAATTTATATGAATAAGATCCCTCAGCTGCCATACATGTTTTTCGTGTTCGTGTTACCTTCGCATTGCCTTTGTATTACCGCTTTTTATAGCACTGTCAAGTGCCATGATGCCGGAGATAACTCCATCTATTCTATAGGTTGATTTTTGAACATAAGAATAGACTAAAGAAAATTCAATAGTCTGGATTTTATAATATCTCCACATGAGATTGAGTGGTCTAGTTTCATTACGTGTTGGATACAACGAAAACTTACCCTTAAACTATGAAGCTATTTCTTTGAACTCTGAAAATTTAACCTTGAATTCTGAAACCTTTTTAGGCATCAAAAAAGACGGTATTACTACCGCCTTAATTATTTACACATAACGCTTTTAGATCTAGATTTCTATTTCATAGAAACTTGATCCTTGCTAAGCTCTACAAACTGGGATTTGTTGTAGTTATCTCCCATTTTCTTTAATTCCATATGTAATACACAAACAAATACTATCTCAATAATACATGCCGCAACAGCAACCGTTGTCCCGTTTAATGCACATCCTAAAATCAAGGAAATCATCGGAATAGAAATTGCAGCAACTGTATATCCCTTTGATTTATACAACCATGAATACGGCAGTAAATGTGCGCCAAAGACCATTGCATACACCATAATCATCTTTTCCGGAACCGCACTAAACACCCACATAACGATTAATAAATAAATCATTTGATTTAAGGTGAAAATGAAGCCTAATTGTCCAAGTGGATTTTGTTTTGAAAAGATATCCACCTTTATAAGTTTACCAATGAGCCAAGCCAGAGGTAATAATGGGCATGAACAGCAAAATACCAATAAATTTTTCATATCCATATTGATATCTAAAATTGACACAAGTACTATCAGAAGCCATATAATCACCGATGCCATGATAAATGGCAATCCTTTTTTCTGCTTTATGATGATATCATTCCTCAATTCATCTAAGCTCATTGATTTCTCCTTCAAATGCTAATTTATACAATCTGATATTCCACGTCGTGGCAGTGTAAAAGCACTACGGTAATCAATCCAAAACATAAGTGTTTCAAGTATCAAGGTTTGAGACTCCGCTTTAGCCTTCTGATTTTCTTCTTCCTCTCCACCGAATTCAATGATCATTGCTCCGGAATCAACGCGTATTCTGCGCCTTTCGAGACTCAGATAAGCGTAATTGTATCATGATCTATGTTTTCATGATCTATGTAAGAGAGTACATCTTCGAACTGCTCTAATGGTATCCTGGCTAATGTTTTCGGCTGATTGTTCTGTCCGAACATAAACAGAAATAATGTTTATGTAACAATCTCTTGCCATAATAGCGGGATTCATTAATATCTTTCATCTGAAATTATATGCTCTATTCCACTATGCTCCGATTTAAGATATTCTTTCATAAATGTCGGGTAAGCCTTGAACTTATCAAGCTCATCTATAGGTAACCAATGCATTGTCTCTTTAGCACCTGACTCTGTAGTACTATGGCTCGTAAAATCTCTTTTGCCCATGGGTTTCATCATGTAGTAGAATGTCAGCTCATGGAAGTCTACTCCTTTTAAGCCAGAGCTGCCGATGAATAAGTTCTCGTGTATGACAGCAAGATGATCGACCTCGTAATTAAGACCTGTCTCTTCAAATACTTCTCTCTTGACGGCTTCTTCTGATGTCTCGCCCATGTGAACCGCTCCGCCAACTGAGTAGTAATAGTCGTCCTCAGCATTTCTTGCAAATAGCACACAACCTTCCTCGACTATGATGGCTGCAGCCCTATATCTAAATGCTTTTTTATCGTTAATAAATCCACAATTATGTTCCATAGTTTACTCCTTCATTTTTTATCTAATGACTGTGACTTATGGTTCAAATGCAAACAAGTTCCCAATCTTAATTGAAAATCCAAGTGATTGATACATTTGTATATCACATTGTGCACAAGCAACAGTCATTGAACTTATTGCACTCGACCCTAGAGCGTTGATATCTTCCCTCATACAGCCAAAGTGGGCTCAAAACCGCTCCAAGCCAGCCTAAAGCTGCCACACGCTAAACCTTTTAACGATAACTCTCGCAAACCCCTGCTACACAAGGGCAAAAGCACCCACCTAATCAGCCTCCTGCATCTTATAGCACGGTGAAACGCCGTGACGGTGGGAAGCACCACTTATTTTTCTCGTTTGAGTTTGAACATAAAAATAGCAGATAAAGGGAAGGAAATGAATTTACACCACTTTTAGGACTTGACCTATGAAATAATTAATAGTTCCATTTTCAATCAATATATAGAGACCGAGTCCAATAAACACGACAGGTACAATTACTTTTTCGTACTTTTCCACAGTCTCTCCGATAGCAGAAATTGAGGCGAGATTTTGAGATAATTTGCATAGAATCAAAATCCCTAAGGCAAATATTACTAAACTTATACTAATCTCAATCAAACTCTTTCCTGTAAAATAGGGGATATAAATTCCTAAATTATCTCCACCCATTGCCACTGTTAAACTTGTAAATGCTAAGATTTTTGATCCATTTCCGGTAATTTTCCCCTCGATATCTTCTTCATCAATATCTTCATCCACAAAAATTGCTCTTATACCAAAAGCTAGCGGAATTAGACCAAGGAGTCCGATAATCCAATCTTGTGGAATAAAATTTAAAAAGTAAGCGGCAATAAGACTAGCCAGTACAAGCAGTCCTGTACCTAAATACTGCCCTACATAAATTGATTTCAAACCTTTCTTTCCTTGACTAGCGAATAAAATAGTCAAAACAACTAAGTAGTCAATGGATGTAGAAACAAAAACTAATAAAGCGGATACTATTGTTTCCATTATTTCTCCTTTCAAAATGTTTAATGTTTATAGCCAATCAAAATTGACTGCACACACATTGTGCCTCGGCAGTTGCCAATGGAGACATTTTAAGAAATAACTTCACAATTTTCCCACCTTTCCTTGAAATATTACTTGTGAAATTTACTTAAACTATATGATTTTGTCAAATATGCTGATATATATCCACGCAAACTGTGAAGATTGAAAATATATAAAATTAGATAGACCAAACATTATTCATCTAAATAAAGCCATTGTTTTCAAAAGTCTTATAGTCTATTATTTTATTTTCTTGACAACAAACAAATTGATTCTAAATGGATTGAGAGAACGGGTAGTATAGCTACACTTTTTGAGTGCCAAGCCACTAATATAATTGTAATCTTGATAATATTATGATACTTTTTTGATAAAAGGAGGTTGATACTATGATTAATATTCGCCCAGTTTCCGACTTAAGAAATAAATTCCCAGAAGTAGAAGAAACAGTTATAAATTCAAATACACCAGTATTCCTTACAAAAAATGGTTATGGAACTATGGTTCTAATGAGCATCAAACAATACTCTGCCCTCACTGACGACATTGAAAGAAAACTCGACGAAGCAGATACTTTTGCCGCAAACACTTCTACGCGTCTTTCTAAAGACGACGTCTTTGATAGCGCAAGGAGAAGGATTAATGAGCAAGAACACGTATAAATTAACCTTTCTCCCACTATTCAAAGAAGATTTATTAGAAACAGTTGACTATATAACCAATACACTGCAAAATCCAAAAGCTGCTCACAGACTTGTTGACGATATAGAATCAGCAATCGATAAACGACTTGAATCGCCCCTCTTATTTGCTCCTTACCAATCATCAACAACACGAGAACACCCCTACTACAGGATTAGCGTACGCAACTTTTCTGTTTTTTACGTTGTCATCGACGACACTATGGAAGTGCGCAGACTTCTATATTCAAAACGAAATATTGACGCACTACTGGAATAACTATTCCTAATAACTATCATTATTATGCTAACGATTATTGAAAAAGCTATCGTTAAAAGGTTTAAGATTGGCTTAATAGCTTGATTTTAGGCAAGATATCCATTCTCCTCACACCATGTCCATGCAATATTAGATTGTTGGCTGGAAGCCGTGGTGTTCTAATAATGGGCGTAAATTTCAAGTTCAACTTAAAAATTACGCCCAAAATAGTCAACTTGCTTTTTACACGTAAAAGACACACAGAAAAAGAATTGCTCCGTACACTAAATATTTTGCCCCTTATGAATTGATGACATGTATTTCACGCACCGCGCTTTCCAATCGTCCTCACGAACGCAAGCAAATGCATCCGTTACAGCCTGCAAACCTAAACTTTTAACATATTTACAAGCAATACTAAAACTATTATCAATGCTGATTTCTTCATTTACTAGCAAACTATACTTTGCATACACAGAAGGAACAGCAGAGCCAATATCATCAAATAAAAAAGGATTCATATCACTTAAAAATGAAGTCAATTCTTCACTTTTATTTTCTTTCCAATAATGATTTAACGCGTAATAAATCATAGAAAACAATTCAAACTTATTCACAACTATTCCTCCCACGAATCATTATTTAATCCTGTCCTATCACGCCCCCATTAGTTTTTCACTATGCTACTTCAATCTTCATATTCAACAAATTGAGTTTTCAAATATTTCTCTTTAATTTCATCTGCATTTTACTATACACAAGAACTACTTCAGGCTCCAATTCTTCCATCATAGAGTCCATACCAGCTTCAAAATAGTATCTGTTAACTCTGTTCTTCAATTGACCATAACTACCAACAGAAACAATTGAGTGCCTCTCAACACCTAAGAACGCAATCTTTTCAGGCAAAAATTTTGTAGTATATGTCCTATCATCACCCCATCTAACACATGGTATTAGGGCAATCGACTAAACAGGACGGACATTGAGCCTGACTTTAAGATTCATAAAAAGAAGTGACTATTACTGACAGAGATCAGTAATAGTCACCCAACGTGAGATATTCAACTATTGACTTGAACCAAACAAAATTCAATCAGTCTTTCGAAGGACAGTCTTAAGCGAGATCACTGTGACACCAATAACAAAAGAGGTAAAACCAATTCTAATAGCAAGTGTGCCATCCCATATTAAGGCAACCAGCATCGCAATTAAGGCAACCGTCAAGCCGAATGTCGCTACTTCACGGCAAAAACGAACGAGCTTGTCCATTTCCTTAAACACCTCCTCGTACACATACTAATAATCAGGTTTCACTTTACCTTTTGAGCTATATTTTCCCACTTCACAAGGTGGGTGCAAAAGGAGTGTTCAGTAAGGGATTAAAAGAAAACCGACTGAAAGCCTTTAAGCGGGAACATAAGAAATAAAACGACCATACAAGAGTAGAGATACTCTGTGTGGCCGTTTTTTATACTCAGATACCGAAATGGTATTTGAGATTGGTTAGAACAAACCTTGTATTTGAGCTTGTATTAACCCTGCAGTAACGCCGGCACCTGTACTGATTAAAAAGTCTTTTAGTACAACCAATGCTGATTTTAAAATATGCGGTTTCTTCTCTTCTTCAATTTTTAATTTGATGTCAGCTAATAATTCTGCTGCTGTTTCTATATCCTCTTTTGATAAATCAGATTCACTAATACTTTTTTCAACGGCATCAACTACATCCTTAACTTTATCATAGGAAAATGTAACTGTATTCTCACTTCCAGACACTATCTGTACATTATCGGATGGCGAATTGATCACACTTGTATTCCCGTAATAATTATTCACGGTTTGCGGCATGTTCACTGCGGATTCTTTTTCATTCTCAGAGAAAACCATATTTTCCCCTACAATACCTTCCGATTCTAATTTCAATGTCCATTCTAAAATAGTATTTTTGACTTTTTCTTCAATGTCTTTAACTGCAGTTGTAGGTACATGTAATGCATAATCCATTGGAGGTAGCGAATCAGCCATTTTATCAAACAATGCAAGTTGTTCGCCTGAAAAATCTAAAGTTAATACATTTCCTGAGGACTGACATAAAGAAATGATTTCAGAAATTGAATTTACTAACTTTCTTTCACAAATCTTTTTTTCGTATTCATTATCCTGTATTGAGGTTGGAATCCAACCGCGATAAGGATTGAAAGCTTTTAAACTTCCACGAACCTTTCTATACTCAGGGCAAGATTCTTCGTCAGGATAACCATTTAATTCGTGTTTAATCCATTGATCAAAATCAGCAAGCTTTAATTTTGATGCAATCAAATGTGCTTTGCGTAATATATTAACAACATCGCAATTTGATGACACAATTTCATTCTGTAATTCTAAAACAATACTTCCCATGTTATTCACCATCCTTCTTTCTACCATATAGGGCACTATTCTCAACAAACATCATAGTTCTTCACATAGAAGCAATAAGGAAAAGGAATAATCTAACTTTCTGAAGTTGTTTCAGAATGCTCCTCAAAATTTTCTACCTGCTCCATAACCTTTGTGAACACTTCAGGACTATACTGTGGCGGATAGCCGTTCTTAACCAAACAAATCTTTATCTTCAATTTTAACTGATTACGCACATTCTGATTGTTGAGCCAGTCTACAAATGAAGACTCGGTATCTATTATTTCCTTAACTTTTTTAGCAAGTGTCTTGCATTTATCGTTTACCACAACACCGTTAACTTCTTTGTCAATGCCGTATTCAAACTTATATTGGTCACGAAGAGCAATCAAAATATCATAGAATGCCTTTTCTTCAAAGGTTAATCCTATTTTACGGAAACTCTCACGATTTTCGTTCATCTGACGAAGTATCACTAAAGCTTGTTCAGTTGCAGCCTTAATAATATCTTCTGAGGCAGCTTCCTGTGTTGCCCCGGCTTCTTCAGCAGTAAGGTGCTTACGTCTTTCATGGTACTCATCAATAGTCTTTTCAATCATTTCTTGGAAAGATTTCGCTGCTAATTGGTTAACCCTGCCATATTCCTTTATTTGCTTACGGAGCATTTTGATAAGTAATTCTAACTTTGTAGCAGGCATTTCTACATCTGATAATTTTTCAAAGTATTCAGGAGAGAAGATATCTTCTTCCTCGCCACTTTCAAGAACACTTTCTACCTTATTGTATTTTAATGCCTCTTCAACCATCTTTGATACCACAAGATTCATAGTTTCAGCATCAACATCGCTGGTTCCACTCATTTTACGAACGAAGCCTGCTATAGCCATAAAGCACTGTGCAAGCGCAGATTCTTCTTCGCCCAGATTTCCAGAAGGTTGGCAAATATCAAAAGCACTTCTCATTCTCTTAACAGACTTTAAGAAATATGTCTTAAATGAGACCTGATTAGTTTTTCCGTTTCCTTCTGTCTGCAAGACCTGTGCTGATGTAAAGACATACTCAGCCGCTTTGGAAAGTAATTTATATCTTTCAACAGGGTCACATTTCGTATTAAGGAATGGAGCTAAGTCATAATCTGTAAACAGTGCTTTAAGTATTTCAATCTCCTCCCTGAATGCAGAGGTAGCCTGCTCAACGTCATCCGATGTGGGAGCAACTGATGTATCACCACCGTAAACCTTCATGGCCTCACGCATATTATCGCGAATGCCAATATAGTCGATAACCATACCATATTCTTTGCCGGGATATTTTCTGTTTACACGACTGATAGTTTGAATCAGCAAGTGCTTCTTCAAAGGCTTATCGTTATATAAATATGTAAGTGACGGAACATCAAATCCCGTAATCCACATATCAACTACGATAACAATATGGAAATTAGACTTTTCCTGTTTAAAGGCTGCATCCAGTTCTTCGCAACGTTTATCATTTTTAACTCCACCAAGATAGTTATACATCTCAGCTTCATCATTACTTCCAACACTCGATACCATAGCCATAAATGGCATAGGCTTTAATTCTTTAAGTTCTTCATCTGTTGCAGTAACTCCGTCAGGAGTTTTCTTTTCTTCAAACCATTCCGGATATTTATCCTTGAATTTCAAAAGAAGTGAATATGCAATTTTTCTGCTAGAGCAGACAATCATTGCTTTCTGAATTCTATCTGGGTCACTATCACAAGATGAAATATAATGGTCATGAATATCTATAGCAAGCCTCTCCAAGCGAGAAGGCTCGCCAAGGATAACTTCCATAGAACTCATTGCACGTTTACTGGCTTCAATATCATCATACGTTGCACCATCATCGGCACACTTTTTATAGTAATTTTCAATTTCTTTAGCTTTGGTCTTATCAAGTAACACCTTGGCAATACGAGGATGATACTTAATAGAAACAGTTAGTCCATCTGCGACCGCCTGATCCATAGTGTATCTATCAATTTCCTGACCAAAGGTCTGATATGTTTCGGCAATAGGAGTTCCTGTGAAACCTACAAACGTAGCATGTTGAGGCGGTAAGTTTGCTAGTCAAGGAGTAAAACGACGAAGATTAGCATTTACTTCCGCCCATGCGATAGCTGTCCGTGATTGACAAGTGCTAGCACGCAGACAGAACGGAGATAGCGAACCGCTGAGTGTGTCGCTCTGCTCGTAAAAGCTTAGAAACCTTTGAACGAAAGGGATAATGAAAGCCTTGATTGCAAGGCTTTTTGCTTTATGGTGGGTAAGTATCAGAGTGAGAAAATTTTTGGAATGAGTAGAAGTGATAGCTAGAAATTATCAGTTTCTATTTCCATTTACCCTGTGGGTACGTGTTTGTTTCCATTGACAAGGAGTTTGTGGGAATAGAAATGTACCCACCTTGTTTGAATCAAGTGAAGTGTAGTTGAAGGAAATCTGTTGAAAGCAATACTTCATTTTACCGAATAAGTAATAATTTAGGCAACTTCAAATCGATTAAAAAAAAACTATTTTAAAGGTTAAGAGTAGACAAAAATTGTCCACTCTTTTTTGCAAACTCAATTTATCAATAAATGAAATGAGGGAATGTAAAATGAAATATTTTGAGGTTGAGTTAGAAAATCCTGATGAATTTTTAAAACTACAAACAGAAGATTTTGTGAAAGCTAATCGCTTGCTACTAAGGAAGATAATCCAGAGCGTTACAGTCTATGAAGAAAACTTCGTCATATCCTTTAAATCTGGCATCGAATTGGAAGTATGAGTCTCATTCCATAACTTTTATATTGAACATATCATCTTGTTGTGTTATACTATAAATTGATATAAACAAAGATGTAGGAGGAACCGAAACTATGACAGCCTCAATGCGTTTAAGATAAGCTGGCAATAAAAAAAGCAGAATCTATACCCGATGATAGGCTTTTTTGTTGTGCTTATTTATACGATATTGAGCATTCATTAGTTACGGTGAGGATATTGGTTATTTAACTATACCTTTATTTAACTATGTCTTTAATATGAATGTTTCCAAATTGTATGTATGCAGACCAAAAGCCACATTGTGGGGTTTGGCCTGCATTTTTTATTGCCTAGAATGCTATTCAAAATAGAAATTCAAGCAAAATAATATGCAGGAGATAATATAAATGGAAAAATACAACAATTGGAAACGAAAATTTTATGCAATATGGGCAGGGCAAGCAGTATCATTAATCACTAGTGCCATCCTGCAAATGGCGATTATTTTTTACCTTACAGAAAAAACAGGATCTGCGATGGTCTTGTCTATGGCTTCATTAGTAGGTTTTTTACCCTATGCGATTTTGGGACCTGCCATTGGTGTGCTAGTGGATCGTCATGATAGGAAGAAGATAATGATTGGTGCCGATTTAATTATCGCAGCAGCTGGTGCAGTGCTTGCTATTGTTGCATTCTGTATGGAGCTACCTGTCTGGATGATTATGATAGTATTGTTTATCCGTAGCATTGGAACAGCTTTTCATACCCCAGCACTCAATGCGGTTACACCACTTTTAGTACCAGAAGAACAGCTAACGAAATGCGCAGGCTATAGTCAGTCTTTGCAGTCTATAAGCTATATTGTTAGTCCGGCAGTTGCAGCACTCTTATACTCCGTTTGGGATTTAAATGCTATTATTGCCATCGACGTATTGGGTGCTGTGATTGCATCTATTACGGTAGCAATTGTACGTATACCTAAGCTGGGTAATCAAGTGCAAAGTTTAGAACCAAATTTCATAAGGGAGATGAAAGAAGGAGTTGTGGTTCTGAGACAAAACAAAGGATTGTTTGCCTTATTACTCTTAGGAACACTATATACTTTTGTTTATATGCCAATCAATGCACTATTTCCTTTAATAAGCATGGAACACTTTAATGGAACGCCTGTGCATATTTCTATTACGGAAATTTCCTTTGCATTTGGGATGCTAGCAGGAGGCTTATTATTAGGAAGATTAGGGGGCTTCGAAAAGCATGTATTACTAATAACAAGTTCATTTTTTATAATGGGGACCAGTTTAGCCGTTTCGGGAATACTTCCTCCAAATGGATTTGTAATATTCGTAGTTTGCTGTGCAATAATGGGGCTTTCGGTGCCATTTTATAGCGGTGTGCAAACAGCTCTTTTTCAGGAGAAAATTAAGCCTGAATATTTAGGACGTGTATTTTCTTTGATCGGAAGTATCATGTCACTTGCTATGCCAATTGGGTTAATTCTTTCTGGATTCTTTGCTGATAAAATCGGTGTAAATCATTGGTTTTTACTATCAGGTATTTTAATTATTGGCATTGCTATAGTTTGCCAAATGATAACTGAGGTTAGAAAATTAGATTTAAAATAAACAATATTGGAGGAATATTTATGTATCTTATTTTCATGTAACTCTTCCTGCTAAAATCGCAGGGTTTTCCCTGCATACAAGCAAATGAAAGCATGCGATTATAGACAGGAGGAAATGTTATGGAATTAATATTAAAAGCAAAAGACATTCGTGTGGAATTCAAAGGACGCGATGTTTTAGATATAAATGAATTAGAAGTATATGATTATGACCGTATTGGTTTAGTAGGAGCAAATGGTGCTGGAAAAAGCACTTTACTCAGGGTACTTTTAGGAGAATTAACTCCCCCAGGATGTAAAATGAATCGTCTGGGTGAACTTGCCTATATTCCCCAGTTGGACGAAGTAACTCTGCAGGAGGAAAAAGATTTTGCACTTGTAGGCAAGCTAGGTGTTGAGCAATTAAATATACAGACTATGAGCGGTGGTGAAGAAACAAGGCTTAAAATAGCACAGGCCTTATCGGCACAGGTTCATGGTATTTTAGCGGATGAACCTACGAGCCATTTAGACCGTGAAGGAATTGATTTTCTAATAGGACAGCTAAAATATTTTACAGGTGCACTGTTAGTTATTAGCCATGACCGCTATTTTCTTGATGAAATAGTAGATAAAATATGGGAACTGAAAGATGGCAAAATCACTGAGTATTGGGGAAACTATTCTGATTATCTTCGTCAGAAAGAGGAAGAACGTAAGAGCCAAGCTGCAGAATACGAACAATTTATTGCGGAACGTGCCCGATTGGAAAGGGCTGCGGAGGAAAAGCGAAAACAGGCTCGTAAAATAGAACAGAAGGCAAAAGGTTCTTCAAAGAAAAAAGTACTGAAGACGGAGGGCGTTTAGCTCATCAAAAATCAATAGGAAGTAAGGAAAAAAAGATGTATAATGCTGCTAAAACCCTAGAGCACAGGATTGCGGCCTTAGGAAAAGTAGAAGCTCCGGAAGGCATTCGCAGAATTCGTTTCAGGCAAAGTAAAGCATTGGAGCTCCATAATCCATACCCTATAGTCGGTGCAGAAATTAATAAAGTATTTGGGGATAAGGCTCTGTTTGAAAATGCATCTTTTCAAATTCCGTTAGGAGCAAAAGTGGCGTTAACTGGTGGTAATGGAATCGGAAAAACAACTTTAATCCAAATGATCTTAAACCATGAAGAAGGAATTTCTATTTCGCCTAAGGCAAAAATAGGTTACTTTGCACAGAATGGTTACAAGTACAACAGTAATCAGAATGTTATGGAGTTTATGCAGAAGGATTGTGACTACAATATATCAGAAATTCGTTCAGTGCTAGCATCTATGGGGTTCAAACAGAACGATATTGGAAAAAGTTTATCTGTTTTAAGCGGTGGAGAAATTATAAAATTGTTGCTTGCTAAAATGCTCATGGGTAGATATAACATCCTAATAATGGATGAACCCAGTAACTTCCTTGACATACCAAGTTTAGAGGCTTTGGAAATACTAATGAAGGAGTACACCGGAACTATCGTGTTTATCACCCACGATAAACGATTACTCGAAAATGTAGCAGATGTAGTTTATGAAATTAGAGATAAGAAAATAAATCTGAAACATTAAATTTAAGGTAGTCGCTGGTCAGTATAGTCTGTTCTGGTTGGCGACTCCATTGTTAAAGAGTATAAAGACTTTAGATTTTATGAATATTAAAAATAGGAACAGTCAATTGAACTGCTCCTATTTTTCTGCTAAATATATTGTAGTTTTCTTATATGTATAATGATAGATTAGCGGATTCTCATCTACGGTACTTACTTCAAATATGAAGAAGTGATCGCGGTTACCTGCATATTTGTTTTCTAACGCTTTTAGTGCGAGTAGGTTATCTCCATGTATGAGCATGTTTTCTGTATTAGGATCATTTTTGCAGTTTGATTTTTCTTTATCCTCAACTAGAATCCTAGGCTCTATTTTGATTTCTTTATCCTTACCAAGCCACGTAAGTTCCAGTTTTTGATTATTAGCCATTACTTTTCATCCTCCGCTATAAATTCCAAAATATCGTTGGGCGTGCAGTGTAAAGCTGTGCAGATACCTTCCACTTTTTCCAGTGATATATATTGCCCAGTGCGTAGTTTCGTAATAATGTTGGCGGAAATATTGCTCATTCTCATTAAGTCCTGATTGGAAATATCTTCTTCAATCATGCGATGTAATAGTTTTTTATAACTAACAGCCATAATTCCCTCCTTATTTTAATAGTTAAATATTATCACGATTCTGTGAGTATATCAACGATATAAAGAACTAATAGCACCAGAATATAGCAGATTAAAAAGTCTCCTTTGCTATTCATTCAAGGCAAATGCCTAATGAATGCTTAGGAGATTTTTATTGTCAAAAATTTTTTCTAAAACCGTCAGATTACACCCTCTTTCATGGCTACCAAGTAGAAGACCAAAAAAACTTTTTAAGACAGGTTAAAAAGTCGTCTTTTTCTTTTGCCTGTGATGTAGAAGGGATAAGCCTTCTAGAAAAGGAGGATCAAATATGGATCTAGAGAAACTGCCAAAAGCACTAAAGAACAAGAATATCTTTTGTTCATGGAAGTACGAGCAGCAAGAAAACGGTAGGCTCACTAAGCCGCCTTATAACCCCATAACGGGAAAGAAAGCAGCTACAGACAACTTAAGCGATTTCACCTCGCTTGATGCTGCCATGAAAGTAAAAGACCAATACGACGGAATTGGTATAAAGCTTGTTGATAACCTCTTAGGCATCGATTTAGACCACTGCATCGATAATGGCATCATTAAAGACTGGGCAAAAGAGATTATTGCCCATTTCAAGCACGCTTATATCGAATACAGCCCAAGTAAGCATGGCTTTCATATCTTGCTTCTGTTTAACGGCGCATACGATAAAAAGTCTTATTACATCAAGCATGGGGATATTGAGGTTTACAGCGCTCTAGCTACGAATCGCTATCTAACAGTTACGGGCGACGTGTATCAGGAAGGCGAGCTTTTAGAAGACGATGAAGCCATCATGTGGCTTTTAGACACGTACATGAAGCGAAACATAAACACTCATGAAAAAGAAAATAACGCGTGTACAAGGTCATATTTAAGCGATACATCTGTTATTGAAAAAGCTGGCAACGCCATAAATGGAGCTAAATTTACAGCACTTTGGCATGGTGACATTTCGGCTTACCCTTCTCATAGCGAAGCAGATGCCGCGCTTGTGTCTATTCTTGCCTTTTACTGTGGCGGTAACAAGGAGCAAATAGACCGACTTTTTCGTAAGTCTGCTTTATTCCGTCCTAAGTGGGATGAACACCGTGGCGCGGATACTTATGGCAACACAACCATTCAGAAAGCTGTTTCTAAATGTCATACCTTCTATGAGCCTTTCCATAATGCAAGTGCTGAGGAAGACTTTGATGATCTCTTATCTAAATTACAGCAACTAAAGCCTGATGAAAATATCCGATATCGCAACGGAGATTTAGGTAATGGCAGATTGTTTGCTGATATCTTCCAAAACATTCTGCACTATGTACCGGAACGCAAGATGTGGTTCATCTTCGATGGTGTACGTTGGACTTGCGATATTGGAACTCTTAAAACGATGGAACTATGCAAGGATTTAGCTCTTTCTCTTATACGTTATGCCGGTGCCATTAAAGACGAGAGAACCCGCTCCATGCTTGTTGAATATTGGAACAAATGGAGCAGCCGTCGTAACCGTGAGATTTATATTAAGGAAGCCCAAAGCGTATACCCCATTTCGATGGAAGCGTTCGATAAGAACATTTATCTATTTAACTGCCAAAACGGAACTTTAGACCTTCAGCACGGTGTATTTCGCAAGCACTTAGCAACAGATCTTATTACCAAAGTATCACCTGTGTTTTATGACCCGAAGGCAAGAAGTGAGCGTTTTAGCCGGTTCGTTGATGAAATTATGAGCGGAGATTGCGAGAAAACCTTGTATCTTCAAAAGTCATTAGGCTATGCGTTAAGCGGTGATACACGCTATGAGTGCATGTTCTTTCTTTTTGGAGAAAGCACAAGAAACGGTAAAGGCACACTCATGGAAAGCGTTCTGTCTGTGATGGGCGATTACGGAAAAGCGGTACGCGCGGAAACCATTGCTCTAAAGAAGAACCCCAACAGCTCACAGCCGACAGAGGATGTAGCACGCCTTGCCGGTGTTCGCTTTGCCAATATATCTGAGCCGAGCCGAGGACTATTCCTTAATTCAGCCCAAGTTAAATACATGACAGGAAGCGATACCTTAAACGCTCGATTCCTGCATGAGAACAGCTTTGACTTTAAACCACAGTTCAAACTGTATGTGAACACCAATTATCTTCCCATCATCAGCGATATGACAGTGTTTAGTAGCGACCGCATGCAGATTATTCCCTTTAACAGGCATTTTGAAGCGTGGGAACAGGATAAAACCTTAAAGGCGGAGTTCTCTAAAAAAGAGGTGCAAAGTGCCATTTTAAACTGGCTTCTTGAAGGCTTTACCAGCCTCCGAGATGAAGGCTTTAAGCCACCTAAGAGCGTCCTCGATGCCATTTTTAGTTATGCCCACGACAGTGACAAAATGGCGCAGTTTGCTGAAGATGTACTCGTTAAAGACCAAAGCTCTGAGATTCGAACGGCAGTTGTATACGACCACTACAAGAAGTGGTGCATTGATAACGGCTGTTTCTCTGAGAACAGCAGAAACTTCAATCAGGAATTAAGAAAATTTGCCGAGGTCGTAAGAAAGCGTCCCAATACAGGCGGAGAAAAAACCACGCTTCTTAAAGGCTACAGGCTTAAAAGTGAGTTTAGCGATTTTTTAAGTGGCAACTAGTGGCAGTTAATAACCTATATCCCCATATAACCCTATAAGGCAATAACGAAATTTAACTGCCACATCATGCCACGTTTAAGGAGGTGGTGCCTATGATTGCGTAATTCGTATCGCAAACCTGTGTTGAACATGAAGAAGAAATACTATCATGCGCAAATCAAAATACTGAAATGATTTCAGCTTTTTGACAACATTGAAGAAAGAAAACCTGCCTAGATACTGTGCTGTTGGAAATTTATTCGCATACTACTTTCTGAACCTAACCCCCTAGGGGGGGGTCAAATCTCTAAAGAGTACCCCTTCGGGAACGGGCGCAGGGTCTCGCGTGCAAAAACAGCGAATTCAAAAGGGTAAATGGGCAAAATCAAGCAAATTACTGCAGTAATTGCAGAAAACAGTAATGAAAGGAACTAACAATTATGATTAACAGAGATATTGAAAAAGAAATGAAACTAGCAAGTCAGGACTACCACAACACGTTTTGGAACGTACTGCGCGACGCAAATGGTAATGCGAACAATATTGCAGGAAAACTGCGCCACATTCATACAGGTGCCTATGATTTGCCGACTTCTTCTCTAGCAAAACTCGAAGCAAAACTTGCAAACAAAAGTAATCTTAGAAAACTGTGTACAGTGGTAAAAGCACACTCGCAATCAAGCAAATTGTTCATCTATGAAGGTACACCGTTCACTAAATGGATGAAAGATTATGATGCGAATATCATTACGCATATGCCTATTAAAGATGGCTTTAAGCGTATTGATGTAACGGATTATACCCTAGTTAACCTTATTCGTTTGGGTACGGATTTTACAGCTGATCTTGACTTTGATATTGAAGAGTTCATCACAAGCGAACTGACAAAGCAATTTACATTGAGTGAGTCGGAAGCTTTTATAAATGGCGATGGGATAACTAAGCCGACAGGAATTTTATCAGATACATCAGGTGCTGAGGTTGCTGTGCAAACAAAAGAGATTTCCGCAGATACCATCAAACGTTTATTCTTCTCGCTAGATAGTAAGTATCGAGAAAATGCCACGTGGCTTATGAATGATGAAACTGCTCTTTATCTTCAAACCTTAAAGGACACTACCGGATCGTACATCCTACCTGATTTTGATGGCAACTTAATGGGCAGACCTGTGGTCATTGACAATGCCATGCCTTCTTCTCAAAAGGGAGCAAAAGTTATCGCTTTTGGTGATTTTTCCAACTATTGGATTATCGAACGCCATAACTCAACCATCAAGGTTCTAAACGAAATATTTTCTCTTATAGACCAGATAGGTTACCTCTCTTTTGAGTATTTGGATGGGAAACTGGTACATCCTGAAGCAATTAAAGTATTGCAACTTTCTTAAACAAGGAGGTCAAAATGCATGGATGAACAAATTAAGGATACACCGGTAAAAACCGAAGTGTTAAGAATCGGAAATACTGAATTTACGGTTAACTCTCTTGAAAGCAAGAGTGCTCAGAAAGGTGTCAAAGACCTAATCAAACACCTTATTTTTAGCAATTTAAACCATGTAATAGAGGCTAAATGACTTGATAAATTCTGAGTTATACGGGAATATATACTGACCGCTTGAAGGCTGTCGGAAAGGAGGAAAAACAGATGAATAAACTAAATAGACAGCCTTCTTATACTCTAGATAATGTAGGCAAGATAACGGCACTTTACTGCCGTTTATCCAAAGACGATGAATTACAAGGTGACAGCAATTCCATTATCAATCAAAAGAGCATGCTGAAAAAGTATGCCGAGGATAATCATTTCAACAATCTTATGTTCTTTGTAGATGATGGCTACTCGGGTACTAATTTCCAGCGACCTGATTGGCTTAAATTAACTGCTCTCATTGACGAAGGAAAGATTGGAACCATTATCGTCAAGGACATGTCACGCTTGGGTAGAGATTATCTGCAAGTTGGTATGTATACAGAGATGGTATTCCCTAACGCTGATATTCGCTTTATTGCAATAAATAACGGCGTAGATAGCAATAATCAGTCAGACAACGACATGACACCTTTCATCAACATCTTCAATGAGTTCTATGCTAAAGACACAAGCAGAAAAATAAAAGCTGTATTTAAAGCAAAAGGACAAAGTGGAAAGCCGCTCTGCATCAATCCTCCTTACGGATATCTTAAAGATCCTGAAGATAAAAACCACTGGATTGTAGATGAAGAAGCTGCCAGTGTAGTGCGTGAAATCTTTAGACTCTGCGTTAACGGATATGGGCCTAGCCAGATTGCCAATGAGCTAATCAAAAGGAATATTCCAACACCATCGGAGCATTTTTTCTCTCTTGGTATTAAAATTCCTTCCGCGAAATCAGAGATTAAGGGAGTCTGGAATCAAAAAACTATCTCTAATATGCTTGAAAAGCAAGAATATCTTGGGCATACGGTCAATTTCAAAACAAGAAAGAAATCGTACAAGTGCAAGAAAACATTATTGAATCCCAAAGAAGACTGGCTAATTTTCAAAAACACACACGAAGCAATTATTGACCAGGAAACTTTTGATATTGTTCAACGTATAAGAGATGGTAGACGAGTGCGTGCCAATCTTGGAGAAATGCCAGTGTTATCAGGAATGCTATTTTGTGCGGATTGTGGTAACAAGCTTTATCAGGTTCGAGGAAAAGATTGGAGCCATGATAAAGAATACTTTGTCTGTGCTACATATCGTAAGCAAAAAGGCAAATGCTCATCACATCAAATTAGAAATATTCAGATCGAAGCAATACTGCTTCACGAGTTACGAATGATTACTTCATTCGCCAAACAGCACGAAGAAGAGTTCGTGGGACTTGTGATGAAGAAAAGCGAGAAAGAACTAACCCAAAAGTTAAAGTCCTCTAATAGGGAACTCGAGCAAGCAAAAGCAAGAATTAGCAAACTTGACACAATTGTTCAGCATCTCTATGAAGACAACTTAGACGGTAAAATTTCTGATGAACGATTTAAGAGCATGTCTGAGTCCTACGACAAGGAACAAGCTGAACTGAAAAGCAAGATTGAATCCCTTGAAGCCTTTATTTCTAAAGCGCAAGAGGAATGTCTCAACGTAGATTCTTTCTTGAAATTAGTACGACAATACACAGATATACAAGAACTTAATGCAGAGATCATTCGAACCTTTGTAGATAAGATTTATGTTGAAAAATCTGAAAAGGTAGCAGGTACAAGAACCAAGAAACAAACCATATGGATACAGTGGAATTACATAGGTGCAGTTGATATTCCACTCCATAAGTAAAATCGGCGTAGCCGGTAGTAATACCGATTACGCCGATAATTTTTAGGAATTAAATCCCTAAGTGAATGCCCCTAAGTGGGTGCACTTTTTAACGTTAACATCCTGTACATTCGACCCTAGAGCGTTGATATCTTCTCTCAAACGGCCAAAACACACTCAAAAATCACGCCAAGCCAGCCTAAAGCAGCCACACGCTAAACCTTTTAACGATAGCCCTCGCTAAACCCTGCTGCATAAGGGCAAAAATGCATCCACCTATTAAGCCTTTGACATCAATACGACACTCTCGACGTATCAAAACTACCCTGATGATAACCATGCATCAAGAAAAGAGCCTTAACGTTCGTTGCAGGAAAGAAGCTGACAAGGGGAATGTCGTATGATGATAAAAGTCTAAGGCACTACAAACTGGGATTTGGATTTTACTTAAAATTGTATTATTTTATTAGCGATATCTTCTACAAATCGCTTATCGTGTTCCACAAATATGAGTGTAGGCTTTGCTTCTTTTATAATTTCCTCAATCTGGATTCTTGATATTACATCTATATAATTCAGTGGTTCGTCCCAAACAAATATATGAGCTGGCTTTGAGAAACTTACAGCAATTAAAACTTTCTTTTTTGTCCATCACTATAATTCTTCATATCCATTTCAAATAATTCTCTTGAAAAATCTAATTTTCTTAAAATTGTTTTACACAATGTTTCATCAACATCTTGCTTGTGAATATATTCATTTAGACTACCTGTTAAATTAGACGTGTCTTGAGGAATATACGAGATTTTTAAATTACCTGCTAATTTTATCTCACCTGTATACTCGTGATTTATACCTAATAAAATTTTAATCAAGGTTGATTTTCCGCTACCATTACCCCCATATATAGCCACTATGTCGCCTTGCTTTATCTCGAAACTTACATTATTTAGGATCTGTCTCTCTCCATAGCATGATGATAAATTGCTAACCGATATTAGAGGATTTTTATGATGATGTAATGGATGCAATAATAGACTTTCCTTTGTTTCGATATCTTTTAGTAAACTCTGTTTTTCTTCTATTGCCTTGTTTTGTCTATTCTCCAAATTCTTAGATTTTTTCATCATCTTGGCTGATTGATGACCTATATGTCCTTTGTCTGGTTTTACACCTGATACTTTTACACCATTTTTAGTATTTTCAATTTTATCAGACCAAATTTGACTTTGTCTTGCAGACTCTTTTAATCGTTTAATATCTTTTCTTAATCTCTCATTTTGACTAATTTCAAATTGGTCTTTCATCACTTTGTTTTCATACCATGATGTAAAATTTCCCGATTGGACATCAATAGAATTCCTGTTAATAGAAATAACATGATTGATACAACCATCTAAAAAATCTCTATCATGAGATATAAGCAAAAATCCTTTTTTACTTTTCAGATATTCACTTACAATTTTTCTTCCGTCCATATCTAAATGGTTTGTTGGTTCATCAATAAGTAAAAAGCCATCTTCTCTTGTAAACAAAATAGCTAAAAGGATTTTTGTTTGTTCCCCTTTAGAAAGCGTTTCAAACTCTCTGTAAACAAGGTTCTCATCTACATTTAGCAAACTGAGTTCTCTAAATAACTTCCATTCTTCATCATCTGATATTAGTTCTTTATATAACTCAATTCCTAATTTTGAAGTATCGCTTATATTTGGTGGAAATTTAATAAATTCAACATCCTTGCTTATTTTACCTTGATAAGTTTCTTGATTTAAAAGTAACTTAAATAGAGTTGATTTACCGATTCCATTTCTTCCTATCAATCCCGTTTTCCAGTTTGTATCAAAGGAAAACGATACATTTTTAAATATGGGTTTTACATATCCATAATATGAGAAAGTGAGGTTTTCAATTTTAATTACTGACATAAAACGCCTCCCTAAATTATCATTTACCGCCCGGGTGCAAAGTGTGTGCACCTTTTAACGTTTAGTTTTTCATGTATTACTACGGTTATCACTGCTTTGCTTTTCAGTCATTTCAATTCTCGATTAGGTAATTTTCCAGTTCTCAAAGCGACAGTAACAAACTCAACCTCTTGCAAGCACTTCTCGCAAAGTTCATAACCTTCATTGAAGTTCACTCTTGACCTAAATGTGCTAGCAATGAATTCGCATGGTGAGGTGATCCTTTCAACTACACCGCACCGTTCGCACTCAGCATACACATTCCCATCCTTAATCGGAATAAACATTCCATGATCTTTCTCATTTCCCATGACGCTAACATCTTCGAAATCATCAAATTTTACATAGAGCATATACGGCTTCCTCCTTTATCGGTATGTCTATATACGCTCTAATTCCAACTTATATCAAGTTTTATTGCTTCTTTTTTGATCTATATGTCTGCTACTTCGCAATAGCTTTCCCATTAAGACAGTGCACCATGTAATGCGCAAATCCATCGTTTTTACAATTTACCTTCTTCTTATCTGAAACCTCGGTGACACCATTCTCACAATCTACTTCAAGGCTTGCATCCTTGGTGATTGTTCCTTCTAAAATACTCATGCCATTTAACGTATCAAGCGTACAAACATGAGTTACTTCTACGTTTGTTGCTGAAGCCAACCCATTATAACATTTAAGAAAGACATCATCCGCCTTCAAATTAACAACTTCTACCTTGCCATTGTTCACTTCTACATAAAGCTTACCAATCTCAATATCCGTGATGAGCACTTGATTAGAATCAGATTCAACCTCACAAACTTCCACATCATGTGGCAAACTCACAACAATTTCAGGCATACCCTGAGTAAACCACCTCAGCCAATTCGAAGCTGAGACTTTTTTAGTTTGAATAAGCCTTATAACATTTTGCGCTTCCTCAACCCTCAATATATCTTGTTCACAGTTAACAAAGCTCACACCAAAGGTATCAGCACGTTTCACCGTTAAACGAACATCTTTCGTCTCTGCGATAAACTTCTTATTATCCATTCCTTAAGCACCTCCTCGTGCACATACTAATAATCAGGTTTCATTTTACCTTTTGAGCTATATTTCTTAGACTTGCGTTTGACCGTTCCGTCCTCTCCAACTTCCAAATTACTCCGAGCCGCCATCTCAAGCTCAACCGCTTCAAACTTCTCTTTAGAAATAATGCCTGCATGATGATCTGTATTCAAATACTGACAATCCGCATTTCCCGGAACAGCAATCGCCACATCGCCTGTATATTTACGCCTAGTCAAAGTGCTCTCAACATCCCGTTTACTCCAAACGTCTTTTCCCTTTGGAGACTTAACACCTTTACTTTTTAACCTTTTAATAATACCGCCGATACTTAATCCTTTTAAATACCAGTCAAAAATATCTCTTACCACTTGCGCTTGGTCTTCATCAATAATAAGCATTCCATGTTTATCTTTTTTATAACCATAACAAACTCTGCTATAAAGACCTGATGTGCCATCTTCTGCTCTACGTCTTAATCCCCAAACAATATTCTCACTACGCCAATCATTCTCTGCTTGACTACAAGCTTGAACCACACTGATTAAAAGTTCATCATCGACAGTTTCCGTATCAATTTTATCTGTCTCAAAAATAATTCTCGTGCCACATGATCGAATCTTTCTAATAGCCTCTAAGCCTTCTTTCGTATCACGACCAAAACGGCTCACACTTTTAGTAAGAATAATATCAAGATTACCTTTCTCGCATTCTTCAATCATTCGATTAAACTCGTTTCTTGAAGATCCAACCTTAGCTGAAGCAACATCAAGAAAAATATCTGCAACAAACCAAGTCATGTGAGCAGCAGCAAGACGAGTAAGACCAGACACCTGAACAGCAAGACTATCCAACTGTTCTTTACGATTTGTGCTCACACGAGCATAAACCCCAACTGCATAATCCTTAATTACACGCTGAGGATGGATGACTATCACATCTTTATTTAGCTCATCTATCTTATCCATAGCCATCTCTCCTTATTATTAGACTAACGAAACTTAGATTTCTTCTCCATGATAATTAGCCTAAACCTTATTTTCCCACTTCACCAGCTGGGTGCAAAGTGGCGAATCGACTTGCATGAGCGATTAAAACATAATTTGCGAATGCACTTCGATTCGCTGAGCTTGCTCAAAGTTGAAAGCACAGTGTGCTTTCAACGCAAGCGAAGTACGTTAACATCCTGTGCACTCGACCCCAGAGCGTAGACATGTTCCCTCATACAGCAAAATCGCACTCAAAAATCTCGAGAACACAGCTTAAAGCTGCTTCGCATTAAACCTTTTAACGATAGCCCTCGCTAAGCCTTGCTACACAAAGCCTTCAATGCACCCACCTATTAAGCCCGTGACATCAATACGACAGTCTCGACGTGGATTGAGAGAACTCCTAGTATAGCTACACTTTTTTGAGTGCACACTATGGATATTGGGTGCACTTTTTAACGATAGAAAAAGCTATCGTTAAAAGGTTTAAGATTGGCTTAATAGCTTGATTTTTTATTAAAAAATATTTCATCTTATTTAACAAGAAACCATATTTATATAACAACATAAAATACACTAAGTTATTTTATTGAACATATATCGTACTTTATCTATCCGACTATTTGGACGACGGGGCTGGCAAACAGGTTCACCGGTAGTAACATGGTACCCTTTTAACTCTGTTAAACAAACACTACGTCCATTTGTAAAGAAAGTTAAATCACTACGATATTCTTGAATACACCGAGCAGGGATTTCTCCACTAAGAATGACCTCATTATTTTTCAATTGAGTGTCTACGATGTTCGCACAATATTTAGGAGCATCGTTGTATGCTCGTGAAAGATATTCCTGTGGCGCATAAATTTTAAAACTAAGATATGGCTCTAACAATTCTGTTCCAGCTTTTTTTAAGACTTGTTCCAATACAATAGGAGCAAGCATCCGAAAATCTGCTGGGGTACTAACAGGGCTATAGTATAAGCCATACTTAAAACAGATTTTACAGTCCGTCACATTCCAACCATATAATCCTTGTTCGCAACCATAGCGTATCCCTTCCATAACTGCATTTTGAAATGATTGATTTAAGTATCCAAGAGAAACCGAGCTCTCATACTGCATTCCACTTCCCAACGGAAGCGGTGATACAGATAAACCAATGGAAGCCCAGAAAGGATTTGGCGGCACTTCGATGTGAATGGTATATTCTGCATTTTTTAACGGTCTCTCCATATAAATGACTGTAGGCTCTTTTAGTTCTATCTCCACATGATACTTTTCTTGCAACAGTGCACTAATCACTTCCATTTGTACTTTCCCTAAGAAAGAAAGTATAATTTCATGTGTCGTAGAATCCACGTAATATCGTAGAAGCGGATCACTATCTGAGATTTCCAAAAGGGCATCAAGCAACATTTCTCTCTGTTCAGGTTTACTCGGTTCAACAGTTGTTTGTAGTAGAGGGTGCGGATTTTCAATCTTTTTTCTCTGTGGCAATAGTTTTGTATCTCCAAGAACACTATTTAACTTCAAAAACTCATTTTGCAAAATAACAATTTCTCCAGAATAAGCCTTATCAATCTTACATAATTCACCATTTATTGAAGTATACATTTCTGTAATTTTTATTTTTTCCTTTTCCGATATTCTAACCGAATCTCGCAAATGCAGTACGCCACTATAAAGACGTATATATGCAAGACGCTGTCTTTTTTCCGAATACTCAATTTTGAAAACTTTTCCGCAAAGTTCAGACTGACCTCGATGTGTTGATGAATAAAATTTATTCGTAATCACTTCTATAAGGTTATCAATCCCTATATTGTTTTTTGCACTTCCGTGATAAACAGGGAACAGGGAACAATTCTGAAATCTTATGCTTTCCTCTTGTTCGAGTTCCAATGCTTCTAATGATTTACCGGACATATATTTCTCTAAAAGGTCATCGTTTCCCTCTATTACCGTATCCCATTGTTCAGATTCGGTAAAGTTCGTCACACACATATTAGGATACAGTTCTACCTTCTGTTTGATTACAATTTCGGCAGAAAGTTTCTCTTTAATATCCTGATAAACCGTTGATAAATCAATTCCATTTTGGTCAATCTTATTGATAAAAAAGATTGTGGGAATCCCCATTTTCCTAAGTGCATGAAATAATATACGAGTTTGTGCTTGTACGCCATCTTTTGCAGAAATCAGTAGAATTGCCCCATCTAAAACTGATAATGAACGATATACTTCTGCTAAGAAATCCATATGTCCTGGCGTGTCTATGATGTTCACCTTCGTATTTTCCCACTGAAAAGAGGTTATTCCTGTCTGAATTGTAATTCCTCTCTGACGTTCTAAAAGCGTATTATCCGTCCTCGTTGTACCTTTGTCCACGCTTCCTAATTCTGTAATCGCTCCACTGTTATATAATAAGCTTTCTGTTAAGGTAGTTTTTCCTGCATCAACATGAGCTAAAACTCCAATATTAATAATTTTCATGTGATTTTCCTCCATTCAAAAGCCAAAAAGGCATAAAAAATCCCAGTGACAGATACTCTTATCACTGGGAAATAAATGCACAATCATAAGCATACAGATATTTTCTGTATACTTCATAATCACATGATAAAAGTATTCTTAAGCTGGGCACAAAAAACTAAGCCCTCCTAAAAAAGGACATCCAATTATTTGTTCCCACTATCAAATTGACAGTTTATTTAAGAATACCTTGCCGCATATTTATTAACTCCTTTTAAATAGATACTTAAATAATAGCACGTAAGAGCATATTTGTAAAGGAATCTCCAATTTTTTATCAAAGAGAGTACGTGATTACAAAATAGCTGTAATAATGTACCAATATTTGTTATTCTATAATCTTCCAATTACTCCCGTTCTTTTCAAGTACCAAATCAAATTGAGATACCTGCGTTGCTTTGGTCTGCTGGTCGATATACTCCACTGTCAGCGATACCGTGACTTGATTATCCTTACGATTGTGAATAGGATTTACCAGTTCTTGAAAGATGTACTCTTTTCCGATTGGTTTTAATATCCCGTCATTCACATAGTAGGAAAGTTCACTGGCTGTCGCTGTAGGATAGAGCTTGAAGAACGTCGTTAAAAACTCATTGATTTCATTGGTTGTAATGGAATCAACCGTCCCCTCACTTTCAATGGCTTTTGGTTTATAACTTGATTTCTTAGGTATGTTGGTAATGGTCGGATTCTTAACCAGTACCATATTTCCAGAACCATCTACATAGACACTCACTATATAAGCAGAGTGGACGGTCTTTGTATTTTCTCCCTCTGTAATGAGCTGGTCTACACTGTAGGTTACATTAAACTCATTGTCGCCAGTTGCCTGGAGTCAACACTATGGATAAAAAGTTCATTTTTTCGTTTTCGCGAACATATCATTGACTTTTTTTAATGTTTTCCTCGTATTGGTAAACATATCATAGGTTTTTTATACTAGTACGTATTTGGAAACATATCTAGTTTTATATTTTTGATATATAATGCACATTATATAATGTAGAATTTACTCATTTACAATATCCTTTTATTTTATCTGCATATTTGCTTAAAAGCTCTTTTGAATATACTTTACTTTGGTTAGATTCTCTCACTTCGTTCCAAAGAATTGCAGCAACTTTCATCTTATTAGAAAATTTATCACTACGTTCATCTAAGTTAAAATCTTTTACAAACTGGTTCCATTGGTTAGTAGTATTATCATATTTTGCGTAATCAGAGTCTCCATTATATACATCAAGCATATTTTTAATTGTAAAATTTTTGTCGTTCTTTCTTTTTACTTTTCGCCAAGCTTCTGCCATATTCGCATTAAATTTAAATGGCTTAATTCCAGTTTGCTCTGAAAAATAGTCTCTAAATTTTTGATTGAATGAAAATCCACATTCTAGTAATGGAGTATTTAATGTTATATTATCAGTTATCTTTTTATTTTTATTCCTTGAAGATTTTTTTATTTTATTTCCCTTAAAATATTCTTCTATAATATAATTCAGTTCCTTTTTTGTTCCTCTATATTCTAATCCAAGAGACTTACAAACTTTTGATAACTCCTCTCGATACCAATAATATTTGTTGAATTCTTCAAATGATTTTATATCTTTAAATTCAGGTCTACTTTCTAACATACACTTTCCCTCAATTCTCTTTTTTTCTATTCGTTTGTCATCAATACTAGAGCCTCCGCCGCAGCTTTCACATTAAACGAGTAAACACTAGGTATGTCTTATCGACATGTTCGTATGCAGAAACATATCCATGAACCTTTTAACAATTATCTCTGCCTATCGTTAAAAGGTTTCAAGCAAATAAACTTAGAGTTCTCACACTCCTAGATATTTAATATATATTTGACACGGATTCCACTCATCCCATAAAGTTGGAAAACATTCCAATTCTTTATATCCCATCGCGATATAAAAATGATTTGTAATATCATATTCTTTGTAGTGTCCCATCTGAACAGTTTTTACCTGTGAGTATGTGTAACCCATCTTCCTTGCCATAGCTTCGTATGCTTTGTTAAGTACCGAGCCAACTCCCATTCTATGGAATTTCTTTTTTATACCCATCACAAAAATCTCTGCACAATCCTTGCTGGTTGCGTTTAACACAATAAACCCAACAAGTTTATCATTAATATAACAAGCAAGAAAAGGCTTTTCCTGTGAATCTTGAATATATTCTTCTGTACTTTCTGGCATTCCAAACCATTCTTGAAGATCATACAATACTTCTCTCGATACAGATTCCTTTTCTAGTTTATTCTCAATTTCTTTTACTTTTATATTCAATCCAGTCCTCCACAAACTCTAATTTATTCTTGTCATCAATACTAGAGCCTCCGCCGTCGAATCTTTCCAATCGAAGCTTCCTATTCGGTCGCTTCTCTTGGAGATTCTTGACATGAGACCTACCTCTGCTTCGCATCGATTAGCTTTGCTAATCGCGCGATAGCAGGGTTAGAGCTTCAACGTTGATTGACATTCCCCACTTCACCAGCTGGGTGCAAAGTGGGTGCACTTTTTAACGTTAACATCCTGTGCACTCGACCCTAAAGCGTCGACATGTTCCCTCATACAGCAAAATCACGCTCAAAAACCGCGAGAACCCAGCTTAAAGCCGCTTCGCATTAAACCTTTTAACGATAGCCCTCGCTAACCCCTGCTACACAAGGGCAAACTTGCACCCACCTAATCAGCCTTTGACATCAATACAACACTCTCGACGTGGATTGAGAGAACGGGTAGTATAGCTACACTTTTTGAGTGCACAGAATGGATATTGGGTGCACTTTTTAACGATAGGAAAAGCTATCGTTAAAAGGTTTAAGATTGGCTTAATAGCTTGATTTTAGCATAAAAACAAAAAAACAGCCTAGAGATGATTCCCCCTAGGCTGAGTTTTGTAACATTTCAAATGCTCACATTCTTTTGGCTTTTACGATGCCCTTTGAACATCCACACTAATCTCTGATTTAAAAGTTACGCTGAACCTGTCCTCGTAAACTTTTATTTTCTTGATGTACTTTCTTACTAGCTTCTCGTCATATTCACTAATATCGTGACGCTCACTTTTCAGAAAATCTTCCATTTCTCTGATTCGTCTTTTAGCATCTTCTTGACCTGCTTTTTCTATAAGAAGCTGCTGTTTCTTACCCTTCAGTTCATCAATCTCGTTGGCAGTTTTCGTGTAGTCTTTTTTAGCTTTAAGCAAGGTTAGCAGTATCGCTTGTTTGTCTGCAATTTTTTTATCAACCGTTTCAAGCTCACTTAAATTATTGCCCGCGATAATTTCTCTAATATTGTTATTCAACGTATCCAATACTTCATCCGGTATACTAAACACCTTGTTTATGGCTTTCACTATGGCAGACTGCAGTTCTTCCTCTTGTACTGTCGGAGCATCACAAGCACTAGGACCATTTTCCACTCTGGTGCAACAACGCCAGACAACAGAATGCACTCCTCGGTTGTTCCAAGCAATTCTTCTGTAAACATCCCCGCATTTAGAACAAACACACAGGCTGGATAGAGCGTACTTACTGGAATAAACTCTCCTTTTTTTGTTCTCCTCACCGCTAAACATGTTGGCTCGTCTTACCATTTCTTCTTGAACTTTAAAGAAAATATCTCTTGGAATAATAGGCGTGTGACTATCTTTTACATAATACTGTGGTTCTGTTCCATCATTTTTTATACGAACATGGTTGATAAAATCTGTCGTGATGGTTTTTTGTAAAAGTGCATCACCAATATATTTTTCGTTTTGCAAGATGCCTTTAATATTAGATAAATTCCATTTTAAATGCCCGGCACCGTTTTTAATACCGTCTTTTTCAAGACCCTCCGCTATATCTCTAAGACTTGCTCCTTCTAAATATTCTCTATAAATTCTTCTTACAACTTTTGCTTCCTGTTCAAGAATTACAAGATTCCCCTCATCGTCTTTTGTGTATCCTAAAAACCAGTTATGGTTGATTTGCACTTTGCCTTCCTGGTAGCGAAACTTAAGTCCAAGCTTCACATTCTGAGAAAGCGACGCGGATTCCTGTTGAGCTAAAGAAGCCATGATAGTAAGCAATAGTTCTCCGCTTGCTTCCATGGTGTTGATGTTTTCTTTTTCAAAAATGATCGGAATGTTTTTGTCTTTCAACTGTCTAACAAACTTTAAACAGTCGATAGTGTTTCTCGCAAAACGGCTAATCGACTTAGTGATAACCATGTCTACTTTGCCGCTCATGCAATCGTGGATCATGTCGTTGAAACCGACGCGTTTTTTCGTGCTGGTTCCTGAAATACCGTCATCAGCGTAGATACCGGCAAACTCCCAGAGAGGATTTCTTGAAATATAATCCGTATAATGCTGAACTTGCGTGTCATAACTTGTTGCCTGTTCTTCACTGTCAGTACTGACACGACAATATGCTACTACTCTTAACTTCGGCTTATCTTTATGCTTATCTACCGTATTCCCCGCTATTTTTCTTGGTGGAATAATTGTAACGTTGGCATTCATTTTACACCTCCTTGATTTGACTGTACGCGTATGCTGCTTGCCGATAAGGATCATCGTATTTCTTTTCTACCTTTTCTAACTGGTAGCTTGTAATAAGCCGAATTTCCTTTATTGGCTTAGGCTCTTTATAACGATGATTCCTGATAGCATTCTCATGCCTTATTTGTTGCACTTGTCTAAACATATCCTCATCGATAATCTGAGGATAAAACTCTGTTCCTAAATACAATTTCTTGCTAAGAATTTTGCCCGTGACTGGCCAATCCCTTTTTATACCTGATTTTTTAGCAGCTTGAGAAATATTTTTAAATTCAAGATAGAAACGAAAAAACTCTCTTACTTCTTGAGCTTTTACTTCATCTATAACCGCTTTACCGTCTACTATTCGGTAACCATATGGGATGCGTGCCATGTTTCTTTCACCTCTTCTTCTAATTCCAATCCGCATTTCAAAATAAAAAGAAATCTTGTTCTGCTTTTTACTACTATGCCGTCTACAAAATCCAGAAAATCCTCATCCTTAAACTCGCTAAATACTTCTGTGACGCTTACGAACCGTTGAAGTTTTTGTGCCTCGTTTAAGTGCGTTAAGTTACCGTTTAAACTGTTGGAAAGCTTAAGTTTTTCCTTAAGACAAGTATCTATTTCCGTTTTAAGCTGATTGCTTTCTAGATAGTAGGAATCCATCTCAATGTATCCACCGGCGAAAAGCTTACTGAGTACTTGCTCTTGTTCTTGCAGCTTAAGCTTTTTTTCTTCGAGTTCGATAACTTTGTTCAAACCGTCTTTATTATTCACGTTTCTTAAGCTTTTTATGAAAGGCGTTAATATTTGAACGTATCCTGCTTTTAACTTGTTTAACATTTGCAGGAAAGAAATTTTAAGATAACTTTCCATAACAGACTTTTGTGAACAAGCATGAATATCTTCAAGATGCGTTATACAAACCCATATGCCATACGCCTTATTATGTTGATAAATTATTCGTCTTTTACACTTGCTTCCACACTCACCACAACGAATTTTACCTGAAAACGCATAAAGCTTATTGTACTTACCACTACCACATACTATGTTATTTTCACTTCTTCTCCACGCGATAATCTCTTTTACAAGATTAAAAGTTTCATGACTGATGATAGCCTCGTGATGGTTTTCAATAACATACTGTTTTTTCTCGCCACAGTTTTTATGGCGGTTAAAACTATCATCCGTAAATGTCTTTTGAAAAATTACATCCCCTGTGTATGTTTTATTAGTCAGAACAGCGTTCACAGTAGTTGAAGTCCAGTTTCCGCCCTTTTTAGTTGGAATCTTTTTATCGGTCAATACTCGTGCTATTGCTTTTCCGCCCATGCCGGAAAGAGCCATGTTGAAAATTTCTTTTACTACCTTGGCTTGCTCTGGAACTATAATCATTTTCTTATTCTCGTTTTTATACCCATACGCAGGGCAGGGAATGACGAAGCTTCCGTTTTCGAACCTTTTTTGGATTGACCACATGTTGTTTTCCGAGATGGATCTTGACTCGCTTTGCGCAATAGAACTCAGGATAGAAAGCATAAGCTCCGAACTCATATGCTCGGTATCAATGTTTTCTTTCTCAAAATACAAATAAATACCGAGACCGGTAAGTTTTCTAACTATTTCAAGACAGTCAACCGTGTTTCTTGCAAGCCTACTAATAGACTTTGTAATAATCCTGTCTATTTGACCGCTCTGACAGTCTTTAAGCAGTTGTTTAAGACTTTCACGCTTATCGATTTTCGTGCCGCTAATACCCTCGTCAAAGTAAAGTCCCGCATACTCCCAGCAGGGATTAGACTTAATATAGTTTTCGTAATGCTCCTTTTGCACTTCTAGACTGAGAAGCTGCTCATCACTATCACTAGAAACTCTCGCATACGCTGCAACCCGCGTCTTTTTCTCAAAACCGGTTTTTCGTATTGTAGAGTCTATTTTTATTATTTCTTTCACTATTTCCCCTAACTTTCAGCTAATACTATTCATCACTCTAAAAGCAGTGTTTATCAAGCTTTTAGCCCAATAATTCCTTGTAAAACGGGTGAAATTTTTCCCTGTTAAGACGGCTTATTTTTTCTTTTTCTTGCTCGCTGATAAGCCCTTTTTTAAAGAGTGAAGCGGTAAGTTTTTCGGCTATTTCAAAACGAAAATCCGCCTGCATACTCTCTTTTGTCCAAGCTCTAGCTTTAACATCCTTTAGCCCGTGAACATCCTTACTGATTTGCATGACGTCCACCTTCAAAACGATGTTCTATATAGCAGGCGTGGCAGCAGTATTTTCTGGTTTTATTACCGTAAGAGATAAAAGAATTTTTGCAGTTAAGACAAGCACACTCATAGTTTGCCTGTCTTTTTACCAACTGTGTATGCTTACTCCACCATGCGCTTCTACACGCGTCAGAGCAGAAACGTTTAACTTTTCTTCCTTTGTTTTGCTTGATTGGTTTTGAACAAGATTCACATAATGCCGTCTGTATTTTCATAGACTGGATTACGCCTAGACTATTACGTTTGCAGTAGCTTTTAATCGTATTAACGGAAACATCCATACGGTTTGCAATCTGCGTATAGCTAAGACCTTCATCTCTTAGTAATTTGACTTGCTGTTTTTCTTCCATATTCATTTGCCTGTGCCTCCTTACATCACAGGCAAAGAAAAAACAGTGTTTTTTAACCTCTTGACTTGATAATTTAACCTTAAAAAATAAAAAAAAAGCCCGAGGATTGCTCCAATGTAGGAACAAGCCTCGGGCTTTACATGTTTCAAACTGTTTTACAAGAGTTCGTTTACTCGTTTTTGTACCGTATCATAATCGTATCCGGCAGAAGTTAAACGCTGTTTACGCGTGCTGCCGTTACCCCACGCGCCTCGGATTACTTCACGTGCAAGCTCATCAACCGACTTTCTACAGGCTTTAACACCAAGAAGCTCATTAACCTTATTTTGCACGCTCGCATAATCGTATCCGGCAGAAGTTAAACGCTGTTTACGCTCATTTCCGTTACCCCAAGCGCCGTTAATAACTTCTCGCGCCACATCATCAATACTTGACGTGCGCGCAGCTTGATTGGATCCGCCGTTTTTACATCCGTTTAATCCAGCGTTTTTAATAATGCTCGGATAATCCATGTAAGCATAATCCATGTCAACTCTGCCGGCTACTCCAGGCACACTGCCACTTGACGAGTATTGCCAAAGACCATACGAGCCTTGATAACTGCAGTGCGTGTTCCACTGTGCGATCCACAAAGCGTAACGGTTTCTAACATGAGATGACACGAGATTATTAGCAGTTGAAAGCGAAGTGTAAAAACCTGCATAATACCCGCAAGCTTCCAGCTTATTGCAAAAACTGGTAATCAGCGAATCGCAGAAAGCTCGCCCACGGTTAAGCTGGCTTTTTTCTTCCAAATCAAAGTAAACAGGATACTCAAAACTCTTACCTGAAAGCATGTTCACACAGCTTTGAGCTTCCTCAGCCGCCTCAAAACCAGAGTTTGCGTACGAATACCAGTAGGCTCCCACGTCAAGACCAGCTGTTTTTGCTTTACGATAGTTCTGTTCAAACCACTTGTCTTTGCATCCGATACCGTATCCTGCTCGAATGATCACAAACTCAACGCCGGATGCTTTCACCGCGTTGAAATCAATGTCACCCTGCCATTCTGATACGTCTATTCCTTTTTTACTCATGAGTATCGTCCTTCCTGTTCTTGTCGTGTAATTGTTCTAAAACGTTTTTTAATTTCTCAGGCACGGGAAGCCCCAGGTGAGCCGCGTTTTCGGTTAAAGATAATCCTTCGTTAGATAGGTAGAAGAAAATTACTGCGGTTCTAATCACGCTTCCTTGCTTTAAAACATGAAAATCTATAATGTTTGCTATGCCAACAAGCATAAAAATGAGCACCTTTCTAAAAATGCCCTTAAAACCAATGCTGCTAGACAGTTTCTTATCCGTGACCGCACACATCACGCCTGTAATATAATCCGCAACCACAAATAAAACGAGTGCGAGGATAAGCCCGTCGCATCCGCCTAAAAAGTATCCCAGCCAGCCGCCTACCAGTGTGAAAGCCAGTTGAGCAATATTCCAAAATCCTCTCATAATTCTCCTTACAAGTTTTCCTAACATTTGCCAGTACTCTTATAAAAACAAAAAACAAAAAGTAGAAAGTAATAAAAAAGGGCAGGCATGGTTTAAACCACACCTGCCCTAACATTTCAACATTTCAGCATTTCAACTGATATTATTTTTCAACACATGACTACTCCTTACCATCTTTTTCACCTTCATCAACCATTTCATCTTTTACACTTTTCCCAGCCGCTTCATCTTTTTCATCTTTTTCATCTTTTTCGTCTTTTTCGGCTTTTATTTTCAAAATCTCGTCGTTAAGTTCGCGTTCTCTAGAATTAAAATAGTCTTCTAACTGTTTCACATACACTTCATATTCCATCGAGTTTTCCGCAATCACTGCCGAACGCATATCAGATAATACGCTTGCAACAATGCCTTCTATCATGTAAGTAGGTATTGGTATTTGCTTATTCAACTCGACTATTTTTTCGTTTAACTCAGCCTTATATTTTTGCACAGCTACCGCGTAGCTAATTGTCGGTTTTACCACTACTCTCCTCCAATCTTTTTAGAATAATATCCAGCTTGTGGCTGATTTCGCATAAAATTTTCGTATTATCAACTACGGGTGTTGTAATACTTTCTGTCACATCTTTTAAGCGCGTACCCTTATTAGCCACTATTTTGTTTGTGGGAATAATGAGTTTTTCCATAACAAATTCTCCTCTACTTTCACTTCCGCGCTTCACTTCCGCGTTTTTAATAGTATTTAACTTTCATGAGTATCCCGTTTTTAAACACCATGTGAGCGTTAGACCCCCATTTTGAAGCTTTACCATCCTGGTTCATTTCAATAATCTGCACATAGTTAATATCCGCGTCTACTCCTGCACCGTCTTGCCAAACAGGATCTATAATCTTGTTACCATGCATGTAAAAGTTGCATCCAGCGTGAATACCATACTCTTTATAAATGCTTTGCGAACGTGAAAAACACAGCATAGTAGCGTATGTTTCTTCATCAGCCGTTTTACGTTGCGCGAAAGCCATATACTTTCCGTCGTTAGTAAGATGAAAAACTAGACCCTTGTGAGAATTATCTTCTTCCCACTCGCCGGTTCCAACATAGCCAATATACACGCCGTTACGGTAGAAGTTGTTCCCGTTTTTATCAAAAACAGCTCTTTTATGATCCTCATCAACTTCACCATCGTAAAGTTCTATCTGCCCGGGTGTTATTTGCACGTATTTACTCGAATGGTTAAACCCGAGAAGGAAACTGTTATAGTTTTGCTGCATGAAACTACCAAAATCACCTTTTTTAACCATTGAAGATATGGAATCTTCTACTATGGTTAGTTTAGAAATAGCCTTATCAGCCGTGGATTTAGCAGCCTCAATGTCTTTATCTTTAACTCTCAGCCAATCGAACGTTCTAAAACTACTTATACTGTCAGCGGAAACGTAATGCCATAGTTTGCTTGTTCCACCTTTATACGGGTGTTCAGACTCAGGATAATTTTCACCTTCAACCTCAATAATGTTAATATCTTCAGGCAGTTTAGACACGTATCCTGAAATTTCTCCTGAATACTCTTTTTTAATGCTATCAATCTTAAAACCATAATTGTCAAACGGAGACCAGTTAGTTCTAAAATGTAGCCAAAACTCACTTGATGGAACAAACACTGTTGCGCCAGAAATTTTTTCACCAGTTAAACCAGGTATAGCGTAAATTTTATCCTCATACTTGTAAAAAATGTCTACAAAATCGTCAAAAGCTGATTCCGTATGCGACTTCTCATTAAATTTTACGGCTAAACTTTCCTGCTTAACAATAAGCCTGTAAGCGTAGCCGGTTGACGTGTCGTAGAAAAAATCACCAACATGCTGCATTTTTTCACTATCATTCAGCCACAAGCTCATAGGAGCGTTAAACTGGCTTGGAGTATACGAACCGTAATAGTTACCGTTTTTCTGTTTAAGACTATGGTTAACGCTTTCAACACCAGCCTCAATCTTACCGTCTGTAACATTTAGTTTCGTGTTGATTTCACTTATCGTGTAATAGTTTTCAAGCCGCCTACCAGTGTCTTTTATAGCCTCGTTTTTTGCTTTACTAATCTGCTTTTCTACCTGGGAAGTGTAAGAAACTGAAAGTTTTTCCGCGTCAATCGAATGCCCGATAATCCTGTCACCATACACCATGCCGTCAAGAGTCATCGCAGTATTGTAAGGCCCTGCAAAACCGTTATGGCTTCCAGCAATACCATTCATGTTAACCTGTAAAACTTTTGTAGCAGTGTTTTTATCAGGCGTATCCATGTAAAGGTCACGAACCCACATGCCTTTACTATCGTATTCGCTTATCTTATAGCCGCTTTGAGAATTACCCATTTGCGCTTTAATATTATCTATCGCAGCTTTAACACGCTCGTTGTCTATTTTTCTAGTTTCAACCGCTTCTTCTTTTAACGTTTGAACAGCATGCGACAAGTTTTGCACATACCCTTTAGAAATCCTGCTCGCAAGCACGATTCTCATTTCGCCTGGTTTTTGAATCGGTATAGTCTTTTTTACTACAGGAAACACTCGGTCCATGCCAAATTGTGGAGCGAGGCAACGAACCCTATCCCCACACTTAATCGTCGCATAATGTAAACCTAACTCGGATAAGTCAACCGCGCTAAGGCTTATTTCTACATGCTCAAACTGGTTATCCTGTAACCATTTAGTAGCTTTGTGCATAAGATTAGTTGGAACTGTCACATTATTGAAATTAACAACTTTACAAACCCAGCCGAATGTTTTTTGCGCTTCACGAGATACTATATAGTTTTTCCCATTGTTTATTGAAGTAATATCAACATGCTTTTTAAGAACCTCGTTTTCACTATTCTCGTTTTCCAACTCTTTCCCGAGAGGAATAACCGCTGTAGTAACATCCTCTGCTGAAAGGTTTTCCGCGTATTCAAGCAGGTTCAAGCCGAAACTAATATGCTGGCTTGTAGTTTTACCTATTTCTTCTAAACGTAGGTAGTCTAAGTAAAGTTTCCCGTCTTCTTTTCTAAGACGTAAATATCCGCCAAGCTTTTCAACCATTTTACCCATAATCGCTTCAAGCGTGGTTTCAAAATTAGTAAACCTGTAGAGTGAATCATTCGAGTCAGATACGGTGACGAAACCAATTCTTATTTTCTTATAATCATCTACCTGACTGTTATGAGCTTGTAAAAGTTTTTCTAAAAGCTGGTAGGAACTCTGATCATGGTATTCTTTCTGAGGTTGAATACTATCCGCTAAGTAAGTTAACAACCCTACGCAAGTTACTTTCTTACTACCATGCAAGTCTTTTACTTGTTCTCTAACCTCGCCGAAGAAAATCTCCTCATCGTCACGCCACACGCTTACTATTGATTTCCGGTTTTTAATAAGCTCATAGCAAGGGTTTTGACTAGGGCAAGTAAACGTTAACGTTCCCGCAGTATTAAGCTCCAAATTTAACGTGATATCATCAAGTACCGCTTTATCATCATTCGGATAGTAAATCGTATTATCATCAAGCATAATCCTGTACACTCACAACCACCCCCTTTTATAGGAAATATTTACCATCCCGTTTCCAACGAATGTTAAACTCATGTTTATTTTTGAACGAAGCTGTGGGAAACGGTTAACACCTGTTTTAATCTCATACTTTTTACCATTAGAATCCAGTAGCATACTGTTAGATGACAGGTTGTTAAATTCTGGAATCAGCGTCATGTCAAAATCGTGAACGAGTGTTATTTCACGCTTATCATCTACTTGCACACCCCATATTGTGTGAACCCCATCCGAATCATCTACACTATACTTATATGGTTGCAGCTTATAGTTGAGTGTGAGAGTTGAATAGTTTTTATCCGACTTAAAACCACTAACCCACATTCGACCCTGATAGTAGAACAATGGTTCATCATCAAGAGACAGTTTCACACTCTTGCCGTGGATTAACGTTTTAACACTATGGCATGTTTCACTCCACTTGTTTTTGTTTGCGACAATGAATTCAAAACAGCCTTCACGCATCTCGTATAACACTTCACCGGCAAGACTTTCACTAATATCAATACTTTCCTGCCTGCCTGGTATTTGCAAATACTCTAATTTAGGTTCTGGAAGTTGAATGCGTGGACGGCTTGTAGCAACCAGCCCTAGATCGTTAAAACTATGCAACCCGTTTATTAGCATCCCATACACTTTTACCACCCCCTTGTTTTTCTTGTTTGAAGCTTAAAAAGCTCACTGTCCATCCTGTGCGCGATACCACCCACTAGTTCACCAGTGTCGAGCACAATACTCTGGTTAGAAAACTGTGGGAAATACGCGTCCATAATCGTTAGAATCTGGTTCATAACATTAAGCATTTGCGTGTTTGCTCCAACGGTCATGTTTTCTAAACTATTCAACCCCATAATCACTTCCGGGCCTTTTTCACCGCCGCCAAGCATACGCCCGTTTTTCTCACCGAAAATAGTCGCCCCGTTTAACAGCATCGGCTTGTTCATTGCTTTCTTATACCAGTCGATAGCAAGATACGGTACAGACGGTGGCGTAAGAGAGAATTGTCCTTTAATACTAAAATGCGGCAGTTTAATATGAGGAAGACTAAGTTTTATGCCAGAGAAAAACCCCGTTATAGCGTCGATTACTGCTTTAACCTTGTTTTTCGCCGCCTCGATTGGAGTAATGATAGCGTTTTTAATACCATTCCAAACTGACACAACCGTGTTTTTAATACCGTTAAACACAGACTTAACCATGTTTGCTACTGAATTAAACACTGTTGAAATGCTTGTTTTAATACCGTTTACCACGCTCATGATCGCGGTTTTAATACCATTCCAAACACTTGTTGCCGTGTTTTTAATACCGTTTAAAACGTTAGTGAAAAACGATACGATACTATTCCAAACGTTCATGAAAAAGTTTTTCACACTCGACCACAGTTTGTTCCAACTAGTGCCAAAGAAAGACAAAAACACGTTAAAAACGTTTTTTAACGTGTTAAATACTGTTATGAACGTGTTTTTAACCGCGTTCCAAACAGCAGTAAAAATTTCTTTTACACCATCCCAAAGCTGAGACCAGTTACCGGTAAACAATCCTATAAAAACGTCTAAAACGCCTGTGATTAAATCAAGAACGGTTTTGAAACTAGTAAAACTTAAATTTAAAGCGCCTTCAAACAGTGGAGCTAGAATAGCACACAAACCATTCCACACTGTTTTAAGCCCTTCAACAATACTCGTAAAATCAATACCAAGGCTTGACAGTTTTTCTTTAACACCATTAACAAAACCGGTGAAAGTTTCCTTAATTTTCTCCCAAACAGCAATAACACTGTTTCTAAACTCTTCGTTAGTGTTCCATAAGGTTACAAAAGCTGCTACCAGAACACCAATAACCGCAACAACCGCGAGTATTGGCGCGGATACTCCACCTAAAACAGCGCCTAACCCTTCAAGAATGCTAGAGCCGGAAGTAAAACTTGCGAACATTTTACCTATAAACAAAGCTAGTTTAGAAAACCCTTGTATAGCAACACCTATTTTAGAAATACACGTTCCAAGAACCACTAAAAAAGGGCCAACTGCCGCAGCAATCAGCCCAAGTGTCACTATAAGTTTTTGGCTTTCTGGAGAAAGCTGTTTAAATTTAGAAAGCCATGCTGAAATTTTCTGCATTAATGGTGTTATGACAGGAAGTAAAACATTACCAATAGTCGCAGCAATATTCTGCAACTCTGTTTTTAGAATCTTCATAGAACCCGAAGCGCCCGCGGCTTCACGCCCAGCCTGCCCTTGAGCGTCAGCAGTCTGCTCCATAATAAGAGCCAAAGTAGCAGCCTGTTTCGCTTGCAAGCTCATCGCGCCTCTACCATCATGCAAACCCATAGCAAGAGCTTTAGCTTTAATAGTCGCCTCGTTAACACCCATACCATAATTGTCAAGCATCGCATTATTACCTTTAAGCGCGCCCGTTAAAGCAAGAACAGCAGACTCGGTTGTGCCACCAAACATAGCAGACAAGTCGCCTGCAAGAGCAACCAGCTTCTGACTCATCTCAGCTGCTTCAGCATCACTTTTCCCACCAATATTTTTCAACATCGCGCCCATAGTATTCGCATACTCTAAAGCTTGACCTTGAGCAATACCATAATAGGATTTCAAACTTCCTGACCATTTAAGCATCTTGTTAGCAGACTTACCGTAAATCTGCTCTGTCGCACCCATAGCATCCTGTAAGTCTGCTGCAGCAGTAAAACCGGCAGTACCAATAGCAGCAATCGGCAGCGTAACTTTCGTGCTTAAACTTTGACCAAGAGATGACATACCATCTCCTAGTTTCTTTATCTTTTTACTCGTACTATCAAACTGGCTACTAAGCTTGGTTAAACTAACACTACCTACCTGTTTTAATTTTTCTTTTAAACTATCAAGATTATTTTCTGTCTCAACAATCTCACGCTGCAACGCATCATACTTGTCTCTACCAAGCTCCCCGTTTTCCAACTGTACTTTAGCCTGCTTATCCGCCTGTTTCAAAACGTTAAGCTTATTAGACGTTTCTTGGATTTCTTTCTGCAAAAAAGCCTGCTTTTGGCTTAAAAGCTGCGTGCTTGTCGGATCAAGTTTCAAAAGCCTATTAACATCACGAAGCGACTGCTCGGTTGAGCGAATAGTCGAATTCACCTGTTGTAAAGACTTATCTAAGCCTGTAGTATCCCCACCAATTTCAACAGTAATACCTTTAATCCTGTTTGCCATAACTTCACCTCCCTTTACTCTTAATTTACGCGTGAAAAAATTCAGATTTTCTGTTTAATACCGCAATGTGAGAATGACTGGTTTTCGTCTAGAACCTATCAAATTCTGTTTGGCTTGCGAGCTTATCGTATTTCACACTATCGTTTGCTTTCTCCGTCCACATGTCTAAAATCATGCCGATAGTTAAAAGATCCAGTTCGCAAATACTAATCCCAATTTCGGTGCATCTAAGAAGAAACAACGCGGTTGTCATTTGCCGTGTTGTTGCTTTAAATTTTTTTTAGATTTTACTTCAGTTTCCAAGTTTGCTCCCCAAAGTTCTAGAATTTCAGGAAGAATCTCGTAGATAGAAAACATTTCAAACTCGTCAAGCCACTCATCAATACTCGCTGGAATACTATTATCCGCGTGATAAGCCATGATATAAGCCACGTTTTCAAAAATTTCAAGATCTGCTATTTCAAAAACACCCTCGTTGATTTTGAAAGACTGCTCTAATTTTGACAGGTCTTTGAAAATATCACGCTTGAATTTAATACGATACAATCTTGGAATAGTGGCTGAAGAACGAAACTTCACGTCTTTACCATTTACTTTTACTGTTTTTTCTAACACGTTTACCCCCTTTAAAACTTATTTGTTTTCCGCGTTAGCTTGCGGAACGTACACGCTCTTATACCAGTTCTCATAGGTTTCTTTTGAAGTAGTGTCACCGCTACGGGATTTCACCAAACCATCTTCTCTAGGATCAGCCGTAAGCGACAAAGTTTCCGTACCCGGTTCTATAGTGTCTTCCTTAGTTTCTGACTCGATAGACGGTCGTGTTGCTGAACAGTTATATAAAACGTGTCTGATCGCGTTCACGTCACCATCAAACTCAAACAGGAGCGCGAATTTTTCTGTTTCACTAATCTTCGCGTTTTCAACCAGCACACCGTTTTTATCTAGTTCTTCTCTCAGTATTTCCGTCCTAAACCATTCAGGTATAAGAGCAATTTCCAAGTCGCCACTGTAACCGTTGTTAGCAGTCGACCTGAAGTAAACAATCCCGTCAGCGTAAAACGGTGAGGATTCACCCTCAGCCTCAAGGCTTATACTCACCGCCCCTGGAATCGGCTTAGGCTCATCGTAGGAGAAACCACTCGAATCTTTTTTAAGTTTTGCCGCGTACACGTTTTTAAGATTGTATTTAACCTTGTTTCCCATTTTCTGTTACCTCCATTTCAAAAATGTAGAGTGTTTCATAAAGCTGTTCCGACTCTATGAACGTTTCTGTTTTGTTATAAAAAATGCCGTGCCTGTCAAGCACGGCTTCAACTTGTTCTTCCAGCACGGGGTTCTTATAGTCTGCGTATAGTTCAATATGAACTTCGTTTGCTTTAAAATATGTTTTCCCGTCTGCCGCGAAATTACTGCTCGCAGGCGTAAGAAACAGGAGGAAAGGCGGATTAGGGGATTCTCCTTCAGCAAAATGATGGTATGCGAAAGGAAAACCTATCTCTCTCATAATGTTTAAAAGATTACCCATTTTTAACCGCCTCCTCTATTTCTTTTTCAAAATTTCGTACTGCTTTACTTTCAGCCTCAGCAATGTGTGCTCTTGCTTCCACGCGTCCACCACCTCGTTTAGCATGACCGTACTCTAACAAGTGTGTAAGCTGATACTTGTTTCTAGAATGCACTACGAGAACTAGTCTGCTGCCTGTTTCGTTTAATGTTTTAACCGACCAACTTTTCGCATACGCGCCAGTTCGTTTAGGAGCTGTCACGTTAATTTCTTCTTTTGCTGTTTTACCAGCGTTTTTTACTGCTTCTTTTACTTTCCCGGTTGTAACTTTCGCGTAAGTTTTAAGCTCTCTAATAACTTCTTTAGAGAGGCTGCCAATACTTACTTTGCTCACTTTTTACACCTCTTACAGTGAAGTTTCAGGCTTTTCTTCTTATAATTCATGTGGTCAACACCTAAAATCTCATAAACCGTATCATGAAAAATAACACGATACCTGGTGGATGATATTACAGTGGTTTCTTTCGAATAGCGGATAGTAAAATCTATTTTTGACTCATCCCACACGTTTCCCGCAGAAGTCTGCTCCATTGGGCTTTCAGCACTCACCGTAGCGTAACACTCGTAATATTTACTCCACTTAATCTTATGATTACCAACCTCATCAACCTCTACACTGTTTTTAAGCAGCACAATACGCTCGTTTAATAAGCCTATTCTCATTTAAAACCCCGTTTTTCTAACAGTAAAAAGCATCGAACGTAAAGTGAGAGTTAGCGTGTGATGGTCTGCTTCTTCCCGATGCTCATACAAGTAGCCTGTAGCGTATAAGACTGCGAGCCGATACTCGTCAAAGTTTTCACTAATCAAACTCCTATCGTTTTTACGAGCTACTCCCTGGCAGAGTTTTTCAGCAGAACGAATAAGGGTGTTGATAAGCTCATCATCTTCTCGACTATCCACCCTAAGATAGTTTTTTGCTTCCTCAACTGTAACTATCATCAACACCCCTCCTTAACTTTTAACCGTCTTTTAAGCTGCTACGCTTGTTTTAACAGGCAGAATCTGTACTGCTTCTTTAAGCACGAGTTTGCCGTCTACACGCTCTTTTGCAACGAAACCTATCATGCCGTTTCCAGCGAAAAGTTCGGTAAGCTCTTTAAACGAGCGTGAACCACGGTCGCCAATGTTGTAGTACGAGTAGTCGCCAAAAGCCACCATGTTTTCAGGCGCGTAAGCAGACGTGTATACCGGGTATCCGAGAATCCTGTTCGGCTCATCATCCTGGTATGAAGGCTGCCAAACGTACGCGCCATTATTGTCTTTAAGTTTTCGTATGCTCGCGACTGTTTTATCGTTCATAATAAAACTCGCGTTTTTACGGTATGGTCGCCTCAAAGCGTGAACAAGATCAATCAGATCATCAGTTTTAATACTGGTAGTTTCTTTAAGGAACGTGCCGCCGTCTTTCTTGTTGAAAATACCAGTCGGTTTTCCCACGCCATCCCCGTTAAGAAAAGCGTCTTCCTCAGCGTTAGCCAACGCCATGCCGAAGGATGTGAGAAGATGATTCTCGAGGTTAAACGCATTATCATACAAGAGTTCTTCAGTAACTTTTACCGCAACGTGAAGCTTATGAGCGTCAAGCAGGATTTGCGCGAACTTGGAATCCCCAAAGTTAAGGCTTGCGCCTTCTTCAATCCAAGCTGCAGCAGGATCACTCATCGCAACATTAATCTTATGCTCTCCACTAGTAGTAATCGTGGTAGCAAGAGAGCGAATAATGTTTTCTTCTTTCAACGTTTCAATCAGACGATTATCGTATTCTTCCGGCACAAGATACCCGCCGTCAGCGTCCACGCCTTCCTGCAACACGTTATCGACTCGTTTAAAATTACTTCTAAGAGCTGTAAGCATCGCCTGCTTATACTCGTCACGCGCACGCCCTTGTTTTTCAAGGTTCACACCTGTTTTCATAGGTTTTGCAACAATCGCCTCAGATGTTGGTTTTGAAAGCTCCTTATCCATTACTTCCATCTGCTCCAAGCGTTCAATTTCCATACTGTAAGCTTTCACTTTCGCTTCCATCTCATCATAGGTTTTCGCGTCTTCTTCTGAAATAAGCCCGTCCTTGTCACGTTTAGACTCAAGGAAAGCTTTCGCACCCTGCCAAGCCTTATTACGTTTCTCAACCATGTTTGAAATAGTGTTCATCATATTTACCTCCAATTTTTGATTAAAAAAAGACGATCCATAAGATCGTCTGCACTAATATTGTTTGTTTCCTTACCGCTTATCCGGCAGGCTTTACATATTTTTTCCAACAGCGTGTTTTGCACGCTTGCTTTCGAATACAATGTTGAAACCTGTGGTATGCCAATATCAGTGGTTTCACCTCTAGTTAAAACACCGTCCGCGAACCCGAGTTCTACCGCCTTGTTAGCATCCATCCACGTTTCCGAATCCATTAAATGCGAGAGTTTCACACGGTTAAGCCCTGTTTTAATCTCGTAAGCGTTAATAATGGACTCTTTGACCTCATCAAGCATTGATATTGCTTTTTCCATTTCATTTCTGTTACCAAAAGCAACAGTCATAGGATTATGAATCATAAGCATTGACACCGGGCTCATATAAACCTTTGTCCCAGCCATAGCAATCACTGATGCAGCCGAAGCTGCAATCCCATCAATCTTGACCGTCACACAACCCTTGTAATCCATGAGCATGTTATAGATTTGTGCCGCAGCCACACAATCGCCGCCAGGTGAGTTAATCCACACGGTAATATTTCCACTACCAGCGTTTAACTCGTCTTTAAAAAGTTGTGGTGTAATATCATCATCAAACCATGATTCTTCAGCAATCGTACCGTTAAGAAACAGTGTCCTCTCAAAAATCTCATTATTCTCATTAGTCTCATTGTTTTCCTTTTGGTTTTTCCACTGCCAAAACTTCCTCATTACCTTTTTCCTCCTCTCTTATATAAAGAAGCGACCAAGATTTTCTTGGTCGCTTCATGTTCGTATAACACTCATATAATACCTAAAGAACTAGCTTTACAGTTAAATAATCCACCTTACTTGTATGCTCTTCCATTTAAGGAAACTAGAGAATCAAATAATTGTGTTTCATCTAGAATACTCTCAGTTGGAGTTCTTTCCGTTATTGCAAGTTCTTTATACTTACTAGTAATTCCCTTAACAGCTTCTAATATCGATGGTTTAGAAACTTTGGAATCACTTTTCCTATACTCTTTAATTAAATCAGAAACTGCAAAAATCCCTAATTCCTTAAATTTCTGAGTTCGGTCATGATCATTCAAAGTTTCATTATTACTGATTCTTTCAACATTAAACCTTGTATTGTTTACTTTTTCGTCATAAGCCATCCTAAACTCTAACGAATTTTTCCAACCATAGTCAGAATTGTAAACAAACTTTTCGCCAGTTATGTCTTCAATAGCCATAGCTAGAATATATTCATAGCATCCAGCATCTCTACTATCATAAATAGCATCGTAAAGAGGTTTAATTGCCTTCAGTCCCAGTTTCAATATTCTTTGATAGTTTTTAGAATTCCTAATAAACTTTCCTGGATGTGCCTGCATAGCCACTTGTGGATTAGTCTTCGTCTCAGTTTCTAATTCCACCATCAACTTATTCATGGATCCCTTTATATCATCTAACGTTTCAGCATAAGCTACGTTTACTGGCATCAATTTATGAGCTATATTCCCACTATTCTTTGATGCTGGATTATTTCCAATAATAAAAATTCCAGTAAATACAAATAGAACCAATAAAAGTAAAGTTCCTAGCGAAATATACATTTTTTTCTTAGACATAGTATTACACCTCCTAGAATTCTAATTCGCAGTGTATTTGTGTTGCAAAGAACCATAAACAGAATTAGGGTAATAAGGATCATGACTACCATGGTTAAACAGCTCCAATTGTCCCCATTTAGCACGGCACCACTTAAGACCAGTAACCTTTGCAAAATGAACAATTTTATCAGGAGAATGACCATACGCTAGAATAAATGGATCATATTTATAAGGTCTATAACCTTTCTTTGCCAGATAATTATCCAATTGCGCTTTAGTAGCACCATCATCACCAAAGTCACTAGGCCATTCGTACGTCATACTACCAGTTGCAAATCCTAGACAATTATATGCTGGCGTAGCCTTATCGCTATAAAACCATGTCCATGAAATACTATCATAAAACGATTTTGGTTGAGATAAAGTATACGCATAAGCAACAGAATTGGATGTGAAAAACAACATTCCAACAACCATTACATAAGTGGTTATTGCTGATAACATCTTTCTTTTTCTAATCATTTGTAAGCACCTCCTTAAAAACAACATCTTTAACTAAGATTGAGATTAATCAGATTTTATCTCGAATGATCACTATTCTTGTACATTTTATGATTTTTTTATAATGTCACATAAATTATTCCATCCTTTCTGCTATTATTAATTTGTTGTATACTCTCATAGTGTAGGATATTATCTTAGCTAAGTATCCATAGAGATTAAATTCTATTTTTCGCTTAACGTTAAGATAATTCGTTATGTCTTCGTTGCCTAAATGATTCATCCACTGTCTAAACAGTTATACTATAATAATGTTAATATAACATGTTATATTAATATTATCAAGACACAAATTCATCTTAATCACCTAACTTATTTCTACCAATTACAGTGAACGCTCCAGCACGGTTAAGCGGGAGCATGTTACCGTTAATCAAATACAAGTCACCACCCTCACAGGCGGGAATCTTATCCAAGTTTTCTAACTGTCTAATATCGTTCGCGCTCATCCAACCGTTTTGACGAGCGGTAGCATAACCATTCATACGACTCTGATAGTCTCCTCGAAGAAGACCATCCACGTTAAACTTCACATAATAAGTTTCTTTCTCCTTATCAGTAAAAAGCCGCCTCGTAATAGACTGTTCAAAACGCGCCACCCAAGGATCCAGCGTGTATTTCACAAACTCCAACGACTGCTGCTCAATATTAGAAAAACTCGACTTTTCTAAATCACCAACCATGTGTGGTGGGACTCTAAAAATACGAGCAATCTCGTTAATCTGAAACTTACGAGTTTCAAGAAACTGTGCTTCGTTAGGCGAAATAGAAATAGGCGTATACTTCATGCCTTCCTCTAAAATCGCTATCTTATGCGAGTTAGAACCCGAGAACCCCTTATTCCAACTATCCCTCATACCAGACGGATCTTTTACTGTTCCGGGGTATTCCAAGATTCCACTTGGTGTAGCACCGTTAGCGAAAAACGATGCACCATACTCTTCCGTAGCTATCGCCATACCGATAGCGTTTTTTGCCATCGCAATAGGCGAATAGCCAACAAGCCCGTCAAAACCAAGACCGGGAATATGAAGCACGTCAAAAGGTTTAAGTTTCACACTCGTTTCTTTACCCGCTAAAACATCACTATCATTTAACGTATACTCGTAAAAAATTTGGCCACTCTCATCACGGTCAACTCTCATACGATCAGGCATTAAAGGGTATAAGCCTAAAACCTCACCTTTACCGTTTCGAATAATCTGCGCGTAAGCATTACCCCATAACAATAGATGCGTCATCAAAGTTTCTCTAAACACGAAGCTTGTCATTTCAAGATTCGGCTCATCATGAAGCACCTTATATAAAGGATGTTTAATCGCTTTAGCCGTACCCGTACTCGTCCGCTCATACACGTGAAGCGGCAGACTCGCCACCGCTTCAGACAGGATACGCACACACGAGTAAACTGCCGTCATCTGCATCGCCGAACGCTCATTCACCCTCTTACCCGACGAGGACGTACCCATTAAGAAACGATAACCACCGCCTAACATCCTGTTTTCAGGCTTATCTCTTGATTTAAATAGTCTGCTAAAAATGTTCATTGTCACCTCCTACATAAACAAAATCCCGCGATTGTCATACACGCTTTGAGTGTTCGCGTTACCGCATCTTATAGCACGGTCAAGCGCCATAATGGTGGCTATAGCACCATCGATTTTCTCGGTTGATTTTTCCTTATCGCATTTAATGTTTCCTGCAGGATCAGTGCGGATGAAAATGTTATCCATATTCCAGCGAAGCACCGGATGCCCTGCGTGTGCGATTTTCTGCTCGAGCACAAGCTTCATAAGCTCCTTGGTAGGCGGACTCATATCCTTGAACCCTTGTCCGAACGGAACCACGGTAAACCCCATGTTTTCAAGGTTTTGCACCATTTGCACCGCACCCCAACGGTCGAAAGCAATCTCACGAATATTGAAACGTTCACCTAAAGTTTCGATGAATTTTTCAATAAACCCATAGTGAACAACGTTTCCTTCCGTAGTCTTAATAAACCCTTGTTTTTCCCACACGTCATAAGGCACATGATCACGATTCACTCGAAGGGTAAGTGTGTCTTCAGGCACCCAAAAATAAGGTAGGATACGAAACTTATCCGACTCATCTAAAGGCGGAAACACAAGCGAAAAAGCCGTAAGATCGGTAGTGCTTGAAAGGTCAAGACCCCCGTAGCAAACCCTGCCCTCAAGTTCTTCCTCGTTCACCTGAAAACCGCAAGCATCCCATTTTTCCATCGGCATCCAACGAATAGACTGTTTCACCCACTGGTTAAGACGAAGCTGACGGAAAGCATTCTCTTCACCAGGATTTTGCCGGGCTGACTCGAAAGCAGCTTTAACTTTCTCCATTTGAACCGTCACTCCAAGAGAAGGATTAGCTTTCTTCCACACCTTAGGATCCGTCCAATCATCCGAATCTTTTGCACCATAAATCACGGGGTAAAAAGTTGGATCAATTTTCCTGCCCTCGAGAATATCCACTGCTTTCTGATGCGTCTCATAGCAGATCGAATGCGTATCCGTACCAGCCGTGGTAATCAGAAAATACAGTGGCTGCATGCGAGCGTCCCCGGAGCCTTTAGTCATCACGTCAAAAAGTTTACGGTTTGGCTGCGTGTGAAGCTCATCAAACACGACACCGTGAATGTTAAACCCGTGTTTAGAGTACGCTTCAGCCGACAAGACTTGGTAGAAACTGTTAGTTGGTAGGAAAATAATACGTTTTTGCGAAGCTAAAATTTTAACCCTACGGTTAAGAGCCGGACACATTCTAACCATGTCCGCCGCCACATCAAACACGATTGTTGCCTGCTGACGGTCCGCCGCACAACCATAAACCTCGGCTCGCTCCTCATTATCCCCACAGCATAAAAGCAGTGCCACTGCCGCGGCAAGCTCACTTTTACCCATCTTCTTAGGTATTTCAATATACGCGGTATTAAACTGACGGTAACCATTCGGTTTCACCACGCCAAACAAGTCCCTGATAATCTGCTCCTGCCAGTCAAGGAGCTTAAAAGGCTTACCCGCCCACGTTCCCTTAGTGTGTGTTAAACATTCGATAAAACTCACGGCATAATCCGCTAAATCCTTACTATACGTTGAATCTTCTTTTTTAAACTTAGTAACCTCGTATTTTTGCAACTTAAGCTCCTCCTTTCTTTAGGCATAAAAAAAGACGCTTACTTGCGTCCACATCATTTCTTAGTTTTTCTTAACGAGAAACAGGGCCTTAAAAGCCCTGCTACTTTTAACTAAACTTAAAGTTTTTAGTTTCTAGCGTCAAGAATCATTTCTAAAGCCTCGTTCGCAAGCTTGCTTGTTGGCATCATATCCCAGCCTCTATCATAGTTTGCGATAACCTTGTTATTGTTTCTCAAAGTAAGCTTGGAAATTCGACCCTGGTTAATCCCATATTCGCTTGGCTCCTCAAAAACCTTCATACTGTAGTTTACAACCTGATTTTCTACTTTAAGCGTATCTTGTTCCCACATGGTTTTGCTCCTTTATCTCTGTGTTTTTTGCTAGTACTATATATCACTCTAAAAGCACATAATAGCAAGCCGTAAACGAGAAAAAATCGCGGATAATTCCACGATTTTTCTCCAGCCTTCCAACCCTATGGCTGACTATCCCCCTTTCTTTTAGCTTCTTGCTTGTTGAATCGCTTGATAAGCTTTTTGAATATCCTTGTCCAAGGTTTCAGCATCCGCAAACAGTTCAAACTCCGTATCGTTGAGTTTTCCTCCGCTTACCTTCCAAAGCTCCTCGTGAGCTTTACTGGCGCAGGTTTTTGCTGTTTGTGCAATGTCGAGCATGCTGATAGCCGAACTAATTTTCCCTTCTTCAGCTTTTTTGATTGCGTTTAGCGCGTAGCGTCTGCATGTTTTAACTTCGTTTGTAAGGTTTTGTAAAATTTCTTTTTTCACAGGTTTCTCCTTTGTTTCTGTGCTTTTTGCTAGTACTATATATCACTCTAAAAGCGCACAATAGCAAGCTTTTAAGCCAAGAAACACCGGGTATTTACACGTTTTTCCCAACCAGTTTTCGCTAATTTTTTTACTCTTAAAAACCGTTAAACGTTTCTAAAATCATGCGGAAATAATAATCACCCAAAAATCATCTACTACAGTAAAACATGCTTTTACAAAAACCTCGTTCTCTTGCTCTAAATTCGCGAAAATTTCTTCAACCAAAGAGCCTGTAGTACAGTCTTCACTCAACTCGTACGCCTGGTCTTCACTCGCATACAGCATTACGCTCACCCCCGTTTCTAAAAGCGCAGGAGCCTTCTAAACGGGAAAGCATAATTTTCCTGTCTTGTTTAAACTCGTCTCCTATAAACCCGAGTCTAAGAAGGAAACATCTGAAAGCATACTTATCGTTAACTGTCTCACGCTTACTATTATTTACGCGTTTAATTTCCACGCTCATTTTACAAAGACTGTTTATAAACTTCGCATAGGATGCCAAGCCTGGTTGGTTAGCCTGCTCAAACCAAGGAAAAATAAGCTTATCATCTTCTTCCTTAATATTAAGACTGTTCACTCCTAACGCTTTTTTAATAAGATCGCCCTTATTATCAAGTATTTTCTTAAGCTTTACCACATCAGCCTTATCTTTAGGAAACTCAACACTAAAATATTGCGTACCATCACACGCGCAGACTGGAAGACTTATACCATAGTCAGCGTCTAACATGTTTTTTAAATCATCTAAATTTTCTTCACTACTACACGTGACCGTACCATCTTTACTAATGTTGAAAACACCTATCTTGTAAGACATACTTGGAGTTTTTAAGTAAACAGCCTTTACTCCTGTAGAATCCTCTATAGCTTTAATAAGCGGCTGCCTATCTTTTCCTTTTAACCCGTATTTTAATTCCATTTTGCCTCCTTTAGGTTTTTCGGGTACATATATAAATCACTCTAAAGAAGGTTTTTATCAAGCGGTCGTAAACTATTTTTCATATAAAATACGAGTCTTACTTGTTAGTAAATACTTCAGTAAACGAGTATTCTTTACCGCCTCTTAAAACTTTCACACTCTTATCATTTCCAATCTGCTCAATATAACGTTTCACAATCACGTCACAATATTTCTCGTCAAGCTCGATAGCGTAGCAGATTCTACCAGTCTGCTCGCAGGCTATAAGCGTGCTACCACTTCCAGCAAACGGATCTAACACAAGCGAGTTCGTCATACTCGAGTTTTTAATCGGATACGCTAAAAGAGCTATTGGTTTCATGGTTGGATGATCAGCGTTTTTCTTAGGCTTTTCAAACTCCCAAACTGAAGTTTCTTTCCTACCCGCGTACCACTTGTGTTTACCTTTTTTCTTCCACCCATACAAACATGGTTCATGCTGCCACTGGTAAGGGCTTCTACCCAACACCAGCGACGGTTTCTTCCAAATACAACAACCTGAAAGATAAAACCCCGCGTCCTGGAATGCTTTTCTAAAATTCAATCCCTCCGTGTCAGCATGAAACACGTAGATAGATGCATCATCTGCCATCGCCTGCTCCATGTTCACGAACGAGTTGAAAAGAAACTGGTAAAACTTATCATCCTCCATATTATCGTTTTTGATTTTCCCAGCAGAACCCTCATAGTTCACGTTATAAGGCGGATCAGTAACCACCAGATTCACTTTAGTATTCTCAAGAAGCGTCTTATATGTTTCTAACTTAGTAGCATCACCGCAAATAACACGATGCCTGCCAAGCGTCCATATGTCACCTGTTTTAGAAAAACACGGTTCTTCCAGCTCTTTTTCAACATCAAAATCATCATCACTCACGTCTTTATCAGCATCGAAAATACTGGAAAGCTCCGCCTCGTCAAACCCGAGAAGATCAAGATTAAAATCAGCTCCTTCGAGCTCCGACAACTCAACAGCTAATAGCTCATTGTCCCAGCCTGCGTTAAGTGAAAGCTTATTATCCGCAATAATATAAGCACGCTTTTGTGTTTCAGTTAAATGATTTTCTTTCACACACGGAACTTTTTTAAGACCCAGTTTTAATGCCGCGGCAAGCCTGCCATGCCCTGCGAGAATCGTATTATCCTCAGCCACTAGAATCGGGGATAGAAAACCAAACTCGCGAATACTTGCCGCTATCTGAGCTACCTGCGCCTCAGAGTGAGTGCGAGCGTTTCTCACATACGGGATAAGCTCACTTACGTCAGCCAAATAATACTGCATTTCTTTTTCCATAAGCTTTCCTCCCGTTAGAAAAGACCCCAGCAAGCCAGCTTTTCAAAACCACCCACCGAGTCAATATAATCTTTCGCAATTTTCACAATCTGCGCATACGGTTTACCATCAACCATTTCATCCCCGATAGCACAAGAAAACTCAACCACCCGACCGGTCTCCTGCGCTTTCAAAAACGCGTAAATATTAACCGACACATCAGCTTTCGTAAGATCCTTACCATGAAGACCGCCGCCCGTAACAGCATCAGCCATATCTGACCCGAGTTTTCGGTTAACCGCTCCCGTATCCACGTTGATACCGCCCGTCCAGTCGCCTAAAGGATTAACAAACGCATTCGGATACTCTTTCAATAAGTCTTCTCGTTTAGCGTGAGACTGGCAGATGATAAGCTTTTCACCATCAAGAACATACTTGCCGTCATACGGATACTTTTCATAAACCTTTCGAGCAATAGCAGAAAGTTTCTTCTGCTCGCCTGTTAGTGGTACGCCTTTAAAAATCCCGTTATCAGCGCAGCGAACCATACCATCCTGGTTTCGGCTTAAATGCTTATCCTGCGGCACAACCGTAATATCAATCTTTACTTTCCCAGGGCTTAAACGGTGGATAATATTTTTAATATCTTTAAACTTAAACATCACCGTGCTTTCAATAAACACGGCACACTTACCATGCCCGAGCATCACTTCAACAGCAATCTTCGGATTCTCATCCAGCTTGTATGCAAGATCAACAATTGCTCCGGCAATACGATCCGCAATCTTGTCGACATGTGACGGGTTTACTTTTTCAATCATGGTTCTTTTCCTTCCTTCCGATTTTCCAACCAGCTGCAATAAAAAAAGGAATGTTCGAAATTTTGATAAATTTCTCTACATTCCCTTTGCTTATCCATTTTCTGTTTTTTGAGCTATTACTCAGCTTTATCAACTGATTCTTATGTGGCTTTCTTCCTCTATTGGCTATAGAAATCTTTTCTTTAACCTGACCATAATTCATGTTGTATCTTCTGCTACACCATTCCAAATTATCGATTCTGTTGTTACTTTTATCTTCGTCAATATGGTTTATGTCAGAATAATCATTAGGATTAGGTAGAAAAGTTAATGCCACAAGTCTATGAACAAGTAGGTTTCTCTTGTTTCCGTTCTTCCATAAATACACCCTTTTATAACCATTACGCTGATAATCACCTTTAAGAATTTGAGTACTACGTTTTATGCTTCTAATTTTCCCTAAATTAGAAGCTTGGTAATGACCTTCATATTCAGGAATATCTTTCCATACTTCCACATTTTTTCTCCTTATATGTTTTTACGTGTTAAAAGCAGGCGTTCCATTAAATCGTTTTGAGGTGAAACACCATCAAACTCAGTCGAACAGTTTTCTTTCACAATCTGGAAAATCTCATTCCAAAGCCTGACCGCCTGATTCATGTAGTTAATACCAATGTTGATAAAAGGCGATGGTATCGGTTTACCCGTAGTCGGATGCTTGGAAAGAAACCCAAGTTTACTGGTTACTTCCTCACATTGAATCCAACGAGCACAGCTCATCGCATACCGTTCAATAAGAGGAGATGGCACTTTACTGCTAACACCAATGTCTTTTAGCCACTTCCATGTTTCTTCAAAAATTTCTCTAGCCTGAAGCTGAGTACCGTCTTTTTGCGTGGCGGATAAAAACTCGTGAGGCTGAGGCATTTCAGCACCTTCAAGCTCCGGAATATCAAGAACGCTTAAAGGCCTGCCACCGGGGTTTCCGTCATTCGCTTTTTCAACAACTGCTTTCTTTTTACGCCCGGCACCTACGCGTCTACCGCCACGACCGCCGATATTATTTGATTTTGTAGGCAAACTTTCCGCCTCCTTTCCGCATGAGTTTTAACTCAAAAAAATTTTTCTTGTCTGATTTTCCCTATTACCCTTTTGAATACGCTGTTTTTGCACGCGAGACCCTGCGCCCGTTCCCCGGGGAATAGGTTTTTAGAGATTTTGACCGCCCCTGGGGTGTTGTTTATTTGTTATGCCAGCGGTCTCCACGCTTAGCGTGAATTTTAGAATGGCAGCTTTTACAAAGAGAAATAAGATTATTCCTCTCATGTGTTCCGCCTTCAGCAATCGGTTTAATATGATGAACCTGCTCAACAGGCACAAGCATATGGTTCTTAAAGCAAAGCTCACAGAAAGGATGCTCTTTCACATAAGAATCCCTGACTTTCTGCCATGCTCTGCCGTAACGCTTGTGAGCATCATAAGGACGCTCGTATTTTTCGTATCGTCTGTTCTCTTGTTTTAAGTGTTCCTCGCAAAACCTGCCGTCAGTTAGGTTCGGACAGCCTTGATAAGAACACGGTCTTTTAGGTTTTCTTGGCAAGACTCATCCTCCCTTTCCAAGTAAGATAAATTAACGTAAAATGAGTGAAAATAGTCCGTCTACGACAGTAGTCATCCACTTGACTATATAAATTTAAGGAGGTTGTAATGAAGAAATCTATGTATCAAGCTATACGATTATTCCTTTTTTCATTATTACTCCCTCTTTTAGGACTAATCCTTAACTCACTTAGGTTGTTTAATCCAGAAATTGTTTATGACTCACCTGTTTTATTTATCGGTATAGCTCACGTATTTGGTTTAACAACACTTGTCCTTTACTCAATCATCGTCAATCAAAAAACACTCGAAAACTTAGGAGTTTGTAAAACCATTGCCATAGCGCTTATCGCACCAGCCATTGATTTATTGATATTACAAGAGTCTCCTCAACAATTGGGTAGTAGCTGGATTTACTTATACATTACGTATTTCTTAACCACTGAATGTATTCCAACTATAATTCCAATCATTGTTAAAGAGTTTTTACGAAGAAGAAATCAAAAGCACAAAGGTGATTGAGAATAAAGACACCCTCAATCACCTCCGTGACCTGTTATCTCAATGATTTAACTCTATGATTATTTTGATTTTGCCAGTAAATAATGAGCCATAGCAATACAGCATGCATCTCGTTCTTCATCAGTTGATTCACCAGCAAGCCGTGCCAGCAATCCAAACAATTTAAATTTTTCCAGGCATCCATACATTTTTGCTTTAATAGAATTTTCCAGTGCTTTAAATGAACTGAAATCTAACCCATCTTGAGCATAAGCAGTATATCTCTTTTGAGCAGTAATACTACTATAATAAGTTGTCATCATATCGCTTAAAGTATGCAAATTTTCATCACTAGCATTACGTAGATTCATTCCTAAATAGATAGCGTCTGCATCATCACAAAAATCTGTAAAATTGCAGCGAATACCAAGTTTATTACTGACATGATTTGCTTTAAAATACTCTGACTGTGCACTACTGTCTGAACCAATAAGAGCATATGCTGTTTTCATACGATCAAGAGATGGATACTTTTGCAGGTATTTATGTAAGTCATCCATGCCTGTTGCAAGATCTCCTGCCCAACCAGTCCAATGATCTGGAGCTAAATTAGAATAAGCATAACAATAAAGCGTATAAGCAAAGTGTGCTATATCGTTTTTACCACCACTTATATCAGCAACTTCGTCACGCTTATTACCAATATAAGTATCCAGCTTATCTTTTAATGCAGGATATTCTTTTTCCATGAATATTATGAAAAATGGATCTGCAAACGCGCCAGCAATAGCAAATTTCCAATTCGTCATATATGCCTTAGCTAGATAATTAATCACACCTTGAGTCACGCTTAAAGGATGATACTCTAGAACCACCGCATACTTTTGATATACTTTTCGCCATTTATCATACACGCTTTCTAATTGTTGAATGAGGTCTATCACTTTTTCAATTTTTGTTAAACGAGACGTATCTGGATTAGGTGGAGCGACATAAGTAATCTTTGATTGTGGATTGCCAGTTGAATGATTTACACTTCCAACTGCTCCAAAACGTCCAGAATATGCTACTCTGTCAAGATCCCATTTACCTTTATAGCCAGGGATTTCATGGAATTGATCAAACGCCCAATTACTTGGAATAGAAAAGCCTAGATTTCCACTAAAACCTGTAGACATATCAGACACAAATGATGCTACCGCATATCCTGCTTTACTAACACGAGTACAAATATTTCTAGATGCATAAATTCCAATCCGATAACCACCATGCATATTTTCTTTAACAGCTTTGAAGTACGGCAAAATATTGCTACTAATTTCCGGATTCGTTGCATCATAATCAACCGCGAAGTAGATTACTGTTGGCGGAACTCCAAGACGTTTAGCTGAAGCAACCGCTTCTTTTGCATGACGAGCTCCATTTTCTGCTGTAAAATGACGTAATTCAGTTGAATACTCTTGAAAAATAGGGAAATATTGAAGACCGTGGCTCACAATTCTTTCCAATTCTCCAGTACGCAATGCCTTAAAATAGTCCTTTTCAGCAGTGTTTTTTTGATCAGGTTCACTCAAATAACGACCAACAATCCTATAACCATCAGCCTTCAAACACTCAGCAAACTCGTCAGTAATCTCAAAACGTGTATCACACGCTACACAAGAACGATTAGGATCACCTTTCGAAGTTAACAGGCTCATCCATGTTGTTGGATCAACCTTACCTGTAACAGGAATAACATGCTCTGCTTGGAACTTATACAATGCCGACACTATTGCATTATTCCATGTTGAAGTTGGCGTAAGCGAATACCCATTACATGTGAGGGCTACGCTTGCCAACCAAACCCACTCACTCGTTCCCTCACTAATTGTCTTTAAACGTGATCGTGTGCCATTACCAAAATTGCCAGTAGCCTCAGCTGGAGTAAACCCTTCAACAGCTTGTAACACTTGAATCAATGCTGTATTCATCTCACGACCATACAGACCGTCTGTTGGAATAATTCCAGTATAATTCTTATATTTACTGTTAACAGCCTGCTGTGTTACACGAATGTCTTCTTTGCCTCCATACAACGATAACAATTTGAATTGTTTCATTGATAAAAGAACCATCATGAGTTCTAGATCCACAGTAGATGAAATATCTGAAAGACCAATATCACTTTTAAGATCAGAAATAGAGTTTGCTACATTATATGTAAATTCTTCTGTTATGCCTCCATATTCAGCCTCATACCCTTTGCACCAAAGAGCACCCTGAATAATTCCATTAATATTATTACTTTCATCTGTCTGATCAATACCATTTGGCCAGCGCTTCTTAAATCGTGACTGAGTACCTTTCCCAAAATTATTTGCCGTTTCTGTTATACCAAGCTCAATCTGCAAAGCACGAATAAGCCCATTAATTGTATCCCAACCAGTATTCCCATCAGTAATAACTGAACCAAACCCAGGCTTATCACCATAGGTTTTGTTTAACCATTGCTGTGTTAGTAATACCATCTGATCCATGTTGTGCCCTCCTTTTAGGCATGAAAAAAGCCCTGAAAGATTACTCTTCCAAGGCTTAGTATTTATAATTTTTGCTAAGTTTATAATACCATATAGAAGGCAGTGCCATCTCATGCCAAACCATGCCAAAGCATGCCAACTTTTCTCAATTTTTAGATTCGAATAGGGTTTTCAGGAAAAACAAGATGTTCTAACGCATTACCATGCCATCTGATAACTGTTCTGACACCTGCATGGAGTTCTTTACCAATATCCTCCCACGTCATGTTACTCATGTAACGGTAGCGTAAAATCATCTGCTCATCCACGCTTTCAAGTTTAGAAATCACATCCAAAATCTGCTCTTTCAAACTGATAAGCATCGTAATCTCCATGTTAATCTTTGCTTCTAAATCCATAACCCTTATAAGAGCTTTCACAAACGGAGCTTCCACGCTTCGAGTCGTCTGCACATACTCTCTGTCGTATCTTAATGAAGAAACACTTGTAGCAAGCTCACGCAGTCTTACTACCTCGTCCATGTCAGCCTTAATCCGCTTATCAAGAAGATAGGCTTGCCGTAAGTATTCTTTTTTGTTCATTCTTACCTCCATTTTGAGGTAAGTTCTCTCTAGAACCCCTTTCCCTCACTTCGTTAATTGATAGTCTTGCCTTAACCGACTCGATTAAAGCATCCTGCACTTTAGCCTTCATGCTTAAAGCCCTCATCACATCCTCATCAATCGTGTTCTTAGTGATAATGTGATGGATTACAACCGTGCTGGTTTGACCCTGACGGTTAAGCCTGGCGTTCGTCTGCTGGTAAAGTTCCAAACTCCAAGTCAGAGAAAACCAGATAAGAGTAGAGCCGCCAGCCTGTAGGTTAAGACCATGACCCGCGGAAGCCGGGTGAATCAACGCTACAGGAATCATGCCGGCATTCCAGTCAGCAATATCAGCACTCGTTTTAATCTCACGCACGTTAAAACGATTCTTAATCCGCTCAAGATCATGCTTAAACCAGTAAGCTACAAGCACCGGTTTACCGTTAGCAGCCTCGATTAAATCCTCTAATACGTCCAGCTTACGATCGTGAATATGAACGCTTTCTTTTTTCTCGTTATAAACCGCGCCGCATGCCATTTGAAGAAGCTTATTTGAAAGAGACGCTGCGTTAATCGCATCAATCTCTTTACCCTCCAACGACACCACCATATCCTGTTTCAGCTCATCATAGAGTTTTCGCTCCTTACCGGATAACTCTACTTTCACCTCGTTTATCACACACGCAGGCATTTTCAAATAGTCTTTCGACTTCATCGAAATCGTAATATCAGCTATCTGCTTATAGATTAAACTCTCAGCACCATCTTTAGGCTTATAGGAAAAAATCATGTGCTGGTTACGCTTATCAGGATTAAAAAAGTTCTGCCGATAATACGTAATATAGCGGCCTAACCTTTGACCCATATCAAGCAGCCTAAACTCAGCCCACAAATCCATAAGCCCGTTAGAAGAAGGAGTTCCTGTAAGACCAACAATCCTTCTAACTTTCGGCCTAGCCTTCAGTAATGCTTTAAAACGTTTCGCCTGATACGATTTAAAACTTGAAAGCTCATCTATCACAACCATGTCAAAATTAAACGGCAGGCCGCTTTTCATTATCAGCCACTCCACGTTTTCACGGTTAATAATATAAACGTGAGCAGGCGTTTTTAGTGCTTGAATCCGCTCCTTCTCACTACCCGTCACAATAGAATAAGTTAGGTGTTTTAAATGCTCCCACTTTTCTAACTCTAAAGGCCACGTAGTGTTTGCAACCCTAAGAGGAGCGATAACCAGAGTCCTGGAAACATCAAAAGAGTCAAGCATAAGGTCGTTAATCGCCGTAAGACTTATAACACTCTTACCAAGTCCCATTTCAAGCAAAACCGCTGAAACCGGATGTGTGATAATAAAATCAGTCGCATACTTTTGATACTCATGTGGCTCGTATAGCATCAATCACACCTCCAATCTGACTCTTCTCATCAACCACGAAAACCTTAAAACCTAAAGCCTGTAAGTCTTTCATCCGTTTCACCTGTAAAACTCTAGGCTTTTTACCTGGTGCTTTAAGCTCGACAAAACCAATCTTCCCGCCGTTAAGTAAAACCAGCCTGTCAGGAAGCCCGTCAACAGAAGGACTCGTAAGCTTTATAGCCATGCCTCCAGCAGCTTTAACATCACGGACGAGTTTTCGCTCAGTTTCCTTTTCTCTTAAAAAGCCCATCAGATACCTCTTTTGCCATCTCAATGATTTTCTTATCAACTTCGTTTCTCGGCTCATCAGAAACATCGCCATAAAACACGTCAATATAGTGATTGCTTAACTGTGGGTGATCTTTGAACATATTGTCCTCAGCATGCGAAGATACTTCATCAATCATGTTCATGGCTTTTAACAGTCTGTCTTGATCTTTCACTAAAAGCACCGGGCTAATATCGACCACTAATTGGCTAATCAGACTCTTAGTCAGTCGTATTGCTGCTCCTGCTTGCTTGTAGGTTTCTACTGTTCTCTCTTGTTTGTTAATCATGGTTTATTCCACCTTTCTCAAATCTTATTTTTCATTTATTGAATAGAGTTGTTTCATTCGTTGGTTTTGCCCGTTTACATCAGGCGAATGTTATTTGTGTAGCCATGTATGCTTTAGACCCATCTTTTACTTTTCTCTATATATACTTATATTTCTTTTATTTTTTTCTCTTATATAAAAAGTAAAGAAAAAGGGTACACTACAATACAAAACCCCTATTTATCAGGCTTTTCTTTCTTGAAAACGTGCATGGTAGCGTGTAGGCAACGCCTATTTTCGTGTATGAAAAAATCCTATAGAACATTTTTCTCTGAACCCGGTTTTTACCATGTAAAACATTTGCCTACACGCCAATACATTTTTCAGGAAGTATCTTTCAGTTTTACCGTGCTTTACATCAAAGAAAATCCTCCTGTGCCTGCAAATTCGGATTAATGGAAAGCCCACACCACTGGTAGCCCTTACCCGTCCGTTTTTTGCTATAACCCGCTAACAGTAAAGCCTTAGAAAAATCCCTATCGTTTCTAACATATTCACCGTTAAGGTTTGCCCACTGGCGGTAAGACAAGTAAAGACTCCTACTCATCTCCGTTTCATTCACGCCCTTAATGCAATAATCAGTGATGAAATGGCCTATCCAGTCGTTTTCAGCCCGATAAGCGTCCTTAGCCTGCTCTACCACCTTACAAGTAGGGAATTTATAACTGTTTTGGATATAAAGCTTGGCTCCTTCAATCATCCATTGAAGTATTGCCCCACCTGCTTTTTGCAAAAGTTCATCAACATAGTCTGTTTTCGGATTCTTGATTTCTTTCGTAAACGGTGCGACAAAGATTCTCCGCCACGTTCCCTTATCGTTCGAACCGACTTTCGGCAGATGGTTCGTGTAGAGAATAGTTGAGTGGCTTGGCGTAAACGTAAAAGGAGCATAATATTTCCTCTCAGCTGAAATATCATCCACGCTTGCTATCTGTTTCAGCATGGAAATAGAAAGCCTTTGCCCTTCCTCAGTTTCCGAGGCAAGAATAAACCTTTTACCGCAAAGCTCCGCTAAATCCACTTTCACGTTTTTAGCCCGAGTGGTTAAAGACTCCGCAGGTATTTTCCCCGCATAATCTCCAAGCACATGTGCTTCCGCGTTAAACACGGTCGACTTACCGTTGCCACCTGACCCGTACACCAGCAAAAGCGATTCTTCAAACACTTGACCTATAAGCGTACTACCCGCATGGCTTTGAAGAAATGTCTGAAACTCTTTATCACCTGCGGTAACCATATCAAGCGTTGTCTGCCACAATCCCATGTTCTCCCGTGAAGGGCAAACAGCGGTCATTTTCGTACAGTACGAACACGGATCATGTGCTTTTAGCATGCCTGTCTTTAAATCCACGATTCCGCAAGGCGTGTTTAGAATGAAAGCATCACGGTCCAGTTCTTCGTTTGCAACTTCCAGCATGGATTTAGCAAGTTTCAATATCCCGGACACTTTGCTGTGATCATTCATCTTCTTAGCAAACGAAAGATACTGTTTTGCCTGATTCACTTCACTCTTTGCTTTATCCGCCTGCTCTTTATCACCTGATGATTCGGCTTGAATGAACTGTTCGTAAGCTGTCTTAAACTCAACACCGGCATTTTTCAAAACCTTTTTAGCAATAAGCATGTAAAGTTTCATAACTTTAAGCTCAGACGCTTCCCACTTCTTTCCCGTCCAGTAAAGCCAGCCGGCAGACATCGTATAAACAGCCTTATTCTTGTTATGTTTGGCAAAAACCTCAGCCATCGCAATATCCGTTAAATCATCCGGCTTATACTCCTCATAGCTTTTGCCATACTCGCTAGGCGGAATATAACCTTCCTGACTTGCTACTTTAAGCCCGAACTTTTTAGCCGAATACCAGATTTTAGATAATTCTGCGTCAGGCAAAGGAGGATTACACCTCTCAGCTTCACTCAAAAACTTCTCATGCGCTTCATCTGTCGCCCCATAACGTTTGATGAGTTTTCCGGCAATATGACTAAGCCTAGAGTTTCTCTGCCCTGATGGTATTTCTTCTGTTCCTGCATCAAATTCACCAAAAGCTTCTTCCGAGAGAAAATCAGTGATTGTTTTTTCACCCTCATAAAGTTCTACCAGCGGAGTTTTAACACCGTAGAGAAAACGTGCCGCATCAAGAGCGTTACTGTCAAAATACGGGAATACTGATTGAATCCTTGTTTTAAGCTCCACATAAGCTTTAGCATCGCTTACTTCTTCAATTGGAAAATAAACGTGAAAACGTGGTCTTGCACACTTCCCATGCTTGTCTTTCATGTGGTTTCTACTATAAGACGCGTAAAAGCACACGTTCGGAAACGCTAAAGCAACATCAAAAGGTGTCACCCAGTCTTTACCAACATCAGAATGGTCGTTATCACAGTCCATCGGAATACAGGTAGATGAAATGAAATTATCTTTAGACCTATAACTGTTAGTAAACTGTGCTGTGACATGGTCAAAAGAGATAGCCTTATTAAAACTATCTCGATCACAGACTTTTATTTCGTCAGGATACAAGCAGTTACTACTGTTTCCCACACAGGAAGCTGTATAAATTTTGCATTCAAGCATCAATATTCACCCCCTAAATCCTTATCCGTAAAATACTTAATCGGCTGCCTGCGTTTTTCTGCAAGATTGATTTCTACTTGCATGCCGCCTGTGATTTTCTCCCCGAACACCCACAGCTCGTTGCACTTGCCTAAGAGGATAATGTCCATAAACATCGCATCCCCTCTATGCTTTTGATTCTCATCATCCATGAACGGGAAAAGCAGGTGTGGAGTGATAGGGATTGCTCCGCGTGAATACGCGTAAGCCGCACACCGGATAGCGTGGTTCACGTTTCTTTCTTTATCTCCACGGTAGGGAGCACAAATGTAGACGATAGGCTTAAAATTCGGTGTCGTTTCTAAATGCTTTTTATAAGACTTACCCACTTTTAGTCTCCTTTAACACCACGTTTTTGCTTACTAATATTGTTTTTAATAGTCATTCGCGTATCCTTTTACGTTCTTTCTGAAGGCGGTATTGCCTTCTAAATCACAGGCAAAGAAAAAGAGCAGGTTTTTAACCCTGCTCCTAAAATTTTTTTTAATCTTTTTTGTAAAACTCGCACTCGTAGCCGTCAGCTCTAAGAAGTAAACCCTCTGCCCAAGGTGGTGTTCTTCCCATTAGCTCACACACGCTTTGAACACTCACGCTTTTATCAGTTTCGATAATGGCTTCATCATGCACGTGAGCGACGATACGATATTCTTTCAGCGTTTGCATAGCGTAAAGTAGAATGTCACGAGCTATAGCTTGCGTAATGTTTTCCACAAATTTAGGCCCGTAGCTTTCCAGCCGCTCCCATTTTTTAGTAGATCCCACACCCTCATAGGTGACTGATTCACCACCGTACTTGTTTTCTTCCACGCGTGGCTTCACATAGTAAAGGCATCTTTTCGAAGGCAGTTTGATGATAAGAAACCCACTCTTGTAAGTGAACACAATATTGTGTGTTCGAACAGATACGTGTTCGTGTACACACTGTTTTACCGCTCTGTCCACATCCCACCACAATGAAACAATATGTGGATTAGCAGATCTCCAATCATTAACTAACTGTTGCAAATCATCTTCATGTAAACCCATATCAAGAGCACCCATTGCCTTTAATGCTCCTACTGCACCACCGTAGCCACAGTTATGCACGAGCTTTCCCGATACGGTAAAACGATGATTTGGTCCGGCATTTCGTATGTCATAAACTCGAGCCTTGCTTCGATTAAACGCCAGTTTTTTCTGTGTTGTTCTACAGCTGTATTTGCTCTTGATATGATTTCTTCTCTGCCTATTCCTTTCGATAACATTCTCGTAACTACCGATCTTGCGTATGGCCAATATTGTTGCTCCCACCGTGTTAGGATAGCGTTCTGCTTGTTGTTTTGATTGACTATTCTTGGAACAAAGCGGATATTTCCTTTTTCGTAGTTGCCGTTTGTATTTATCCGATCTAATTCCCAGTCTTTTTGCACATTGTCTACCTCTTGTAAAATCCAAAGACCTGCTTCTAAAACAGAATGGAAGCACCACTTTATCCCTCTTGCTCCATAGTTTTTGTAGTTTGGATCTCTTGGATTGATGCATCGCTGTTTTGCAGCACTTAGCCGCTTTTCTAGCCATATTGGTATTTGTTTCGGCTGTGAGCAAGCTTGACACCCTTTTGATTTGCCCGACTTTAGACTGTTTAAGTCCTGCCATTGGACGCTTCCACACCCTACGCATTGTGTAAGTACATAACAGTGGTTTTGCTTTTGATTCCAGTGTTTCTCTGCACTGATGATTTTCACCCAACCGTATTGTTCTCCGACCATCTCCGGTTTGTATGAGATGTGTTTTGCAGATGGCGGATTCAATAAACCGTATTGGCTTCGGTTTCCCTTTAACCCAGACGAGATGGTCTGGTGTTGCTCTAAGTCCTTCATACTCGATTACATCCTTTACACCCTTAAAAACAACTCCGTTATGGTTGACCCAGTTTTCTCCGTCCCACACTTTTTGTTTTGTAGTGACTTCTTCAATTGGAACAAGCCCTTCATCTGTGAGTACAAGTTCACCTTCAGCAATACAAGCGAGTTCCGCGATCTTACCTTTCTGCCGCAAATGCCCGTTTACTCCATGTTTTTCAACAGGCACACTAAACATTTGAGATGCTGACGAGCAGTAAATGTCTTTACCTTCCGCGAATACTCGCATACGCCATTTTTCACCTGCAAGCCAAGCCAAGACTCTCGCTTCGATCGCTGAAAAGTCTGCAACAATAAACTTCAATCCCGTGCGTGGAATAAAAGCAGTGCGAATAAGCTGGGATAAAGTATCAGGAATATCCTCATAAAGCATTTCCAACGCTTCAACATTTCCTTGTTTAACAAGACTTCTAGCCTCCGCTAGATCAGGCAGATGGTTTTGTGGCAGGTTTTGTAATTGCACGAGCCTTCCCGCAAACCTTCCTGTACGGTTTGCACCATAGAAGCGAAACATGCCACGCTCCCGATAATCCATGCATGCAGCGTTTTTCATCGCCGTATACTTTTTCACCGAGGATTTAGCAAGCTGCTGGCGAAGCCGTAAAACTTCCGCCAACTCTTTACCCACTGTTTTAAGTTCTTTAGCGACTTCTTTTTTACCAAGCGACTCCATTTCAAGACCATGCTTTTTAAGCCAAGAGCGCATTTGTAACACTGAGTTCGGGTTTTCTAAACCTGTAACATGCTTAAGCTCACTCATGAGATGCGTTTTCACCTCTAAGTCGAGTTTTATGGCTGATTCAACGAAAAGAGGATCTATTCCTATCCCACGGTCGTTAATCTCTTGGTCGAGATAAAACTCCTGCCATAAAAAGTCTGGCACGGGAAAGCGTGAGAGCTTTTCTTGAATACTCATCTCAACTTCCACATCACGCTTGTTATACGATTTAAACTGCTCCCACTTTTCCTTATCGTGGAAATACTTGTTTCTTGTTCTTCCACCGTTTACTTTCGTAGGATTACACGGTAAGCAGAAGTATTTAATAAGATTCTTACCCTCAGTGAGCTTCTGCTTATCAAGGCCCAGTACTGCTCCCACGCTTTCCAAAGACATGGGAAGCCCCAGGGTGGCTGACCAGATCATTGTGCAATGCCAGGAGCTTGGGTTTAAAAACAAGCCTTCACTTTTCACTGTCTGACCAGGGTTAATATTGATGCCTTTATCTCGCAGGTAGCGTGATAAGCAGACTCTTTCAAACTGAGCGTTAAACGCCCACTTGGTCACCGTTTCATCTGTTAAAGCAGAAAGCACAACCTCGGGTATGGTTTCACCTTGCGCTAAATCAACAACCTGAACTTCACTACCGTCCACACTGTAACCAAAGAGCAGTATTTCAAAATCCTCTGATTCTGCGTACTTGTAAACCCCACATTTACCAAGATTTACACTCGAAAACGTCTCCAAATCCACACTCAAATTTTCCAAATTACATCACCTCCAAGTTAATAAAAGAGGTGACAGAAAACCTGCCACCCCACTTATAGAATCTTCTAAATCCTGTTTTTCAGGAATCTTCTAATTCCTATTTAGAATGTGTTTAATATCAACGTAAAGACTCACGAGTTTCTTTACCGTGAAATCAAGAAGTAATACTCCTATAAACACTGAAATAAAAACCGCTATAACAATTTCCATAATTAACTCACGCTCCTTATGCTAGAAAGTCATCATCTTCTAAAGTCGTAAAATCATCGGTTGCGAGGCTACGTCCGCCGAGTGGCTCACCGTCTCGAATTTTTTGAATATTGCCAAGACCGCAAGCAACTCCCTTATTACCGTTAGAGTTAAACGCGTAGAAGTTGATGGAAACCCTCGCATAGCAGCCTGAATACACTTCACTACGGTCCATGATTGGTTTTACCTGTTTGTCTACAATCTGCGGAGCCGTGGTTGAGTTCGCGTTAATGAAGTAGTGTCCTTTATACGCTTCATCATCACGCTCAATATCCCCGTCCCTGAGTGGTGTTTTAAGAGCAGCCTTGTTTGGTTTTTTACCGCCGAACTTGCCGACACCTTCCTCAATCGCAGCATCAATAGCTTTCTCAATAGCGTTTACTGTTTCAACATCACTTTTAGGGATAAGCAGTGAAACACTATATTTTTCAGGGCCGCCGTTAATAGACTTTGGCTCCCAACCGTTGAAATAGGAAAGACGCGTGTTCTTACCTGTAATAACCTTAGTTTTGTTAAATCCGCTCATTTTACTTTTCCTCCTTAAATTCTTGATTAATATTTTGAACGTTAACTTTTGCCCGCTTATCCGAGTCTGGTACGAGAGTAAGTTTTCCGGACGGTTTGATAATGAGGTCGCCCAGAATATCCTCAAATTTTTTCTTGCCCATCAGCTTTTGCATTTCTGTTAAACCGATAAGACTAGTTTTGAAAATGTTGGTAAAGCCATGAGCTTTCGCTTTCTCAATAACCGCTGTCTCATCCTTAAACTTGCGAACTGAACGTCCTTCTACGAGTTTGAAACCAGACCACTCTTTGCCGTGGTTTATCGCGGAATCTGTGGCGTACGCTAAAACATCATCAGCCCACTTTGTAAGAGTTGGAATAGTTTTAAGAACCTCCTCAATCTCACTATCCGTTAAAACAGAAGGCGGTTTGAACTCAAGTTCTGCAAGCTTTAGATTTTCCTCGGCACGCTTTCTGCATACTGCTTTTGCCCTGCAAAACCTGCACCAGTCTCCAGCTTCAAATTCGCCTTCGCCTTTAATAGCAAGCTCCGCTTTAGGTTTAAGCACGCTTTCAGCCCAAGATATAAGCTCCGCAACAGGTAGTGTGAAAGTTGATACGTTGTCACGACGTGGCTGAAAAATACTCATCTCAACGTTTTGTATCTCATACAAGCTGTCGAAAAGCGTTAAAGCTCCAAGCGCGTAGCATTTCATCTGAGGATTCTCGTAAGCATCAACCAGCACGCCTTGACCGTACTTAAAGTCGATAACCTGCAGCGTTTTTTCGCCTACAATAATGCAGTCTGCTGTACCAAACCCTTCCGGCACGTAAGCTGAAAAATCAACTTTCTGCTCGATGAGAAGGATAGGATCTTGACAGTTAAGTTTTGCCTGCTCGTATTTTTCCATTACGAAATCCACGTAAGCATCCGAGCATTCCTGCATCTCGTTTGAGTCATACTCTGTTGACGGTTTTTCACACGGACGATTAAGAAGCTTATTCAGCTTGTACTCACACCACGCGTGTGCCGCCGTTCCTTCCTCGGCTGCCACAGAAGTGGTGTTTTCAAACTTTTCTTCTAAAACAGCACTCGGAGTACACTTAATCCACCTATGAGCAGAAGATGGGGAAAGTAAAGCATGCTTAGTCACCTTTAATTCCCTCCGCTTCATGCAATAGGCTCTCATACTCGCTTTCAGGAACATCCGATAGCTTTTGCGCACCGTGCTTAACGATGAGTTTCTTCACATCAGCTGTCTTTCCCATCTGGCTAAGTTTTGCTAAAACCGCTCGCACATCCTCTAAGCTCACCTTTTTAACAGACTCCTTATTATTAAGAGCTGTTTCTTTACAACCAGCACCAGAAGCACCGGCATCATCAAATAGTGCTTTAAGATGAGCTGTTAAGTTTTCCAAGTCTTTGATGACTTCTCTCAATATTTCCATGTTCACGGTTTTCCTCCTTAAACTTCTTTGACATCAACTGACTGAACACTTTTCCCGGGATCTAATAGGTAGACTTGCGAGTAATCACCAAACAGCCAGCGGATAAACCGTTGAGGTAATCGCATCACAGCTCCACGTAGAACCTGTTTCTTCTCACCGTTTTCACCGGTGACGTTAATAACGATCTTGTGTTTCACGAGTTTTGCCTCCTTTCTGTAAGGGGTTTCTTCCTTACACATCACAGGCAAAGAAAAAGGAGGAGTTTTTAACCTCCTCCAAATAAAATTTCTAGAATTTTTTAACGCGTTTTTCTAAGCTTTTCGAGAGCCTTATCCAGATGCTTTTTCACGCCAGCAGACGAGATACCAAGCATGCTCGCAATCTCTGACTGAGTGTATCCTCCAAAAAACATCAGTTTTACTACTTGACTCTGCCTATCTGTCAGCACTGAAAGCATGGATTCTGTTCTCTCTGACATTTCAAAACCATAATCATCACCGCTAAAACCATAATCATCAGTAGTACTGAGAGCTTCAGCAAGATGACTTTTATCTACCCCAAGCTCACCATCTGCATCAAAGTCAAGCGAAAGATTATAGTTACGCGGAAAATGCTCTTCAGCAGCATAATCAACATCATCCTTGTTAGGCTCATAACCATGCTTAAGATTAAAACGCCGAATATATTCTTCTTTCCACGCTTCAATCTCAGCTTTTTCTTCAGCAGTTCTAGCAGGACGTAGGTTCTTATTGTTGTAGTAAACCTCGCTGTCATCCATTGAGTGAAGCATCTTAATATCCGCAACGGTTACACCATTCTCGCCCGGCTTAATCTCGATAGTTTCTTCACTATAACTACCATCTTCATTACGAACACAACTTGTATACTTATATGTTGCTCGATCGTTGCTATTAGTTTTGCGAGTCCTCATGCTCACCCTTCCCGCCTGCAGCGGTAGGGTGAAGACACATACAAAAAAGAGCCGATACTTTATGAAGTACCGACTCTAATACCTGAAAAACAGCCATAGTAGAATAGAGGTACTTCATAGGAGTCATGAAAAACCATGAGGATCCTATTGACGTATCTCATCGCCCTATAGCTAATCAGGCTTTAACTGTTTATTAGTAGTGTCTTATTGATTAATCATTAACCACAATCTTGTTAATTGTTCCAAAAATTCTTACAACATTTACCCGCTCTTTCTTAAAACCCGTATCATGAGTGTAAAAAAGAGTGGAATAATCTCGTTTTTATAACAGCTTGACATGTAAAAACCACACTTGCCTTGAAAGCTACGTGCTTTGAGGTTTAAGCGTTAACAATGTTTTCACCCCCCTTCTCGTTAAACAACACTCGTTTTAGAAAACAAAACGAGCATTAGCCACGCTCTAATAGAGTCCCAACCGTAGCTAATAAAGTCCCAACTGTATTTAATACAATCCCAACAAATCTAATATAATCCCAACCGTATTAATATCAGAAATCCTCACTCCGCAAAAAGTGTTATAGGACTAACTACTTTTAGTATTACCGTTAGAGCTTCTGATTAAAACACTTCAGATAAAACGTTCAAGTTATTACTATGCTAAAAAGGCTCTTCAAAAAACCTGACAAATACGCACATATACGAGGTTGCATACACGAGATTGCAGAAGAAAACTTCTTTACTTATGGCTCTCCTAGAATATGGTTAGTGTTGAGAACTAAAGGTATTAAAGTATCTGAAAAAGTAGTAAGACGACTCATGAAAGAAGAGTTAATTGAGGTTAGATATGCCAGGCGTAAAAGACGCTATTCAAGTTACATATGAGAAATTACTCCCGCATGTAGTAACATTGTTAACAATAATTTTCATGCAGATTCACCTAATAAGATTTGGCTTACAGATATTACTGAGTTTTCAGTAAAAGAGTCAAAACTCTATTTAAGCCCTATGATCGACTGTTTCGATGGTAAAGTGATTTCTTACGCTCTTCCAAACCACCCAGATCAGTGTCTTGTAGATGAAATGTTAGAAGGGTCTTTATCTACCCTTGACACTACAGAATGTAAAAGCTTAGTTATTCATACAGATAGAGGAGGTCACTATAGAGGTGGCAGGTGGATTGAGAGATTAGAAGGTCTTGGTATTACACGCTCCATGTCAAGAAAAGGAAACAGTGGAGATAATGCTGCCTGTGAAGGCTTTTTGGACGAATGAAAACAGAAATGTATTATCCACTTAACTGGGATAGTACAGAAGAATTACGTCAAGCTATTCATACTTATATTGATTTTTACAACAACCACAGAATTAAAATAGGTCTTAATGGAAAGACAATTACGGAACATCGTGATATGATTGCACAAAATGTCTAAAAATTGTCCTAAGCCCCTTTTGGCCTATAGCTCATGAGACGCAATAGCACTCGCAGTGATGAGAATATATAAAAATCTAGGCGAATAGCACAAAGGTTATTCGCCTAGAATCTGGCAGGTATATAGCAATCGGTACTACATTCCCTTATGAGAAAAACTAGTCATCGAATGCGCAAGAATATACCTAACTGTAGATTTTTCATATGGTTTTACTGTCACTTTATTTTGCGTTGTTCCCAGAATGCTAGGAGTGTCACCACAGCACCGGACAAGATTGTAGCAACGGTGTTAATCTGCGTTCCAGGGCTCCAAGCATAGCTAACAACAGGCAATTTCAGCACACTGCATGCTATATAATCGCCAAATAGAATAATCAACAATGTAATTATAATCACTGTCGCATCCACGATAGCTATAACTTTTCTGCGGTACAAACAAGTAGTTGTTATTGCAACCAATAACTGAATCAACGCACCAACAACCCCGCACGCCATGAGAGCGTAGAATGGAGCGTACAGAGCAGAGGTGTTCAACCAGAAGCGATAAACTAGTATTCCTAGGCCTGCTAGCACAGCTACTAGGGGTATTAGCTGTAGCCTATTACCTTTAGCGGCGGACACGATAGTACGTTCCTCTGCCATTTGAATCTGGCCATCCGCCATTCCATTTAAGGTAGTTGTTGGTATGTTGTGCAATCCGCAACTTTCTACCGCTCTTGGTGTGAACGAAGCCCACATGATCTACAGTCCCATCACTTGTGAAGTCTACAGCAATGAAATCTCCACTACGCACATTAGACACGAAACTATCCCAGTGCTTTGTGCTATAACCAGACCCCATGTAGTTTTTGAAAACATTGGCATTCACCCATGATGTAGAGCGATCTCCCTTCGATTTCCACCACCATCCTTTATTTTGATCATTATAGGTATCCATTGGTACACCACCGGCGTGTAGGATCTGCGAAGCAAAATTAGTGCAGTCAACAGGGGCACCATACCATTTCTTTTCCTCACCATATTTGCCATTAATCCCTGTTGCCCACTTCTCGGCATAAGCGCGAGCCTTACTAAGGTCGATACCGGAATTTCGCAAAGCATAAACTGGTCTATCATTCCCATTTTTAGGCTTGGTTGGAATCCACATTTTTGCGAGAGCAATACCATCGTCTTTAGAAAGCTCACCTTCGGAAATCTTAAGATTGAACGCATCTAACTGTTCGATAATTTGTGAGTTCTCTTTAGGGTTTTCGTAAACATCAAGAAATTGAACCAATGGTTGTAAATCTGGACGGCCATCCAAAACTTCAGTAATAATAATCTGTTTGTACATAGATGCTGTGTCGACGGTTAGTTCTGGTAGAGAATATTTGGTTTGAGCAGCTCTGAGGTCACTCGCGTAGAGAGCAACATATTTAGCCTTGGCAGCATCGCCATTGACATAGGTATCTAATAAATATAAAGTCTTCCCTTGGAACTTAACAGTATTAGTTGCAGTTTCTTGATTGGCAAGAAAGTCTTCACTGTGAGGCGGGGATGCGGATGCCATTGATGGAAATATTCCAATTGTAAACAATAGGCAAAATGCACACATTTTTACTGTGGATTTGTGTTTCATAATATTACTCCTTTGAATTAATTACAACAACACAATTATATATTGTACACAAACTTCTTTGAATGTCAAAATGTCACAGTATTAGTAGATCATTGCTGCTTTAGACGCTTTGCTCGGTTGGTTAATTGCCGCATCTGATGGTGCGGTTCAACGCAATGATGGCAGCGACAAGGCGAAGCCAACACAAGCTTGGTTGGCTTTCTTCAATACCTACTCGTTCGTCCAGTCATCTTCTGATGATGCTTCGTAGCACGTGAGATGATTCAAGGGATGATTAGATGAGTGCATTTTAAGCTTTGTATAGAATAGTTTTTGTTATATTTCAAAAAATATATAAAACCAATCTAGTGATTTTTGAAAATAAAATTAGGAATATTAAATTTATTGCATTAAAACTAAAAAGAAGGTCTATAGGCCGAAAAGGGGCTTATGATAATTTCTTAAGTATTTTATGCAGTAATAGCACGATTATCTTTTAAGCCCCTTTTGTTTTCAATGCCAAGTAATACTAAATGTTAAGCTTTTTAGCTTAACTACAGCAAGTTTTCATTGATATTTCAACGAAAACTCGGTTTTTTAGCACACTTTTGCCGCTTACCCTCAAAAATTGTTCCTTCATTAGGCAACGACATCGTTGTCATCAAAGCAAGCACGAACGTAAACGGACCGAGCGCATTCCCATACGTTTTGAACATCACACCAAAATCATGGCCGAATACCACCATCGACAAGTAAAGGAACATAAAATTCACAGCTGTAAACATAACCAACTTCAGCACGAACATAAGAACTTTGTACATAAGAATATCCTCCTCACTCACTCCACGGAGTCGCACACCAAATAGCAGAAGCTGCTAAACATGCAGCTAGGCCCACAGCTCCACCTCTAAATGCGACTGGACCAACTGCCTTTAAAATATACATAGCAGCTTGCTTCCAAAGCTGATTTTCAAGTAACCTTGTTAAAGCACCATGAAATACTCCAGCAAGGGTGCCTAGCCCAGTAGCATTAATTATACATTTAGCATAATCCTTCGAACGCACTGCATGATTATCATTAGACGAAATCTCACCAACAGATGCATTTGCATTGAGCTTATGAATTAAATTCTCAAGCACTTCTTTAGGAACATGAGAAAACTCCCCTGCTTGTGTTATAGTCCATTTTTTATTAATTTCATTAAACTTGAGATACCTTGAAAAAATAATTTCAAGACGCTTAGCATAATTATCTATATTCGCATCACTGACATTGCTTTCTACAACACTTGGCGCGTTATCCACTATCTCATTGGCTTGAGCAGTTGATACCAGAGAAATACAGGTTGATAATGCTGCAACAACTACAGCAATAGACTTAAAAATATGACATTTCACAGAAATTCTCCTTTGTAATTACAATATATAAAAGACCTATCATTAGGTTTAATACTCATCCTATTCCATAATTTTTTGCCATACAATTGTTGTTGTTATTTTTGATAACACATAAAATGTATAAGGTGTTCTAAGTTTTACTTGTAACAAATAGAAATAGGGTTATTCCCCCAAATACTAAATTATGCAAATAGACTACAATTAGAATACTCAAAATCACAACTACATCCCTAGTCTGTAGCGTAGCTCGTGTTTGGTAGCTGCGGCAAAACAACAAGAAGACCGGCGGTAAAAATCAGCGCGAGTATAGGCAAAACCGATCCTTCATACGCTTGATTGCCAAGCATAGAAAAACATAAGCCAACCAGAGCCCATCGCAATGCCGGACTAATAGATCTCATGCGAATAAAAATATTATTCTTACTAAATATTGACTTCACAGCAACCAGCTCTCCACTAAAACTCTCTCCAAACAATGCAAACTTGCATGCAAGACTACATAACTACTTACACGCAGGCTTACATGCAAACTTACATAACTACCTTCAAATCGCTACCAAACTTAAATAATTCACTACAAACTACACAAATCCAATAGCTTATTTGACAAATTTGATAACACTATACCCTTGGCCAAAAAACAACAAATAATAATACAAAACAACAAAAACACTACAAAAAAAACAGGGATCATAGACTAAAACAGTTCAAAACAAAAAGAGTGAAAAACAAAAAGAATGAAAAACAAAAAGCTTTCGGTTTTGAATGTCCCTAGTAGCAAACAAAACCGAAAGCAACACACTCAACACTCAAAACACACACGCATACGCAACCAACGCCAACACAAACCAGAGATAAAAATGTTAAAACAAAAACACAATCACTTTTATAACTCAATAAACATTACTGCTTTAATCAAAAACAATCTTGTTATACACTAGCTAAGCAATAAACAATAATGTAAAATAGTTTCATTATATTGTGTAGACTGTTTTATATTGCGTAAACTATTAAATTCTCATTTGAGAATCAAACCGCACTAGCAAAAGGTAGGAGTTTGTGAAAAATGATTTCAATTATGCCGACGATTCCGAGCGCGAATCAGACTCAGAAGCTGGAACAATATCGCCAGGCGTCAATGAAGAACGCTCAAAAACAAATCATGAATCGAAGAATGACTCGAATACTGCTGGGAGTGTCGACGGAATTACGTCAAATGACATTAACGAAACAATAGATTCAACTACCTTTGAAGAAAAACAAGCTGCTTCACTTATATTTGCACTCAAGACTCTAGGTTATAGCGACGAATGGAGCGGAATACTGCCAGATCCAGAAAGTTTTAATTTGTACCCAACGAATGTACAAGAAAGAATACTTAATCAGGCAGATGCTTTTACGGTCGATGAGTCTAAACGACAAGACAAACTTGTTAAAGCAGAAATAGAAACATCTAAAAGAAATACATGGATAAGCGCTGTACTATTTGTTTTATGCTTGCTTTCTGGACTAATAGCTTTCCTTATTACAAATAACCAATGGTCATGGACGCCATTGGCATTACCAGTAATTTCGTTCCTAAGAGATTTAATAACACACATAAAATCTCATTCAAGTAAGAATGAAACGGATAAAAACAGTAAAAACTAAATAGACAGGTAAAAACTAAATATACGGAATTGAAGCCAATAAAACCATTGAGTTTATGCCACTGGACTTTTTCCACGACAGTCTTCCGAGCGTAGATGTCGTTCTGTTGGATTCGATTTTAGCTGATTGGGATGATGACTGTTGTACAAAAATACTAAGAAATATTCTTCGATCGATTCGCCAATCTAGGGCGAACTTGGTTATCTCCGAGGCGATCAGATTTTCTTCTTCATCACATGTTGATGCTATAGGCAAACTGGCGCTAGCTTGTGCTGTTCAAGGACGGGTCAGAGAACCTGAAGATGTTCGGTCACTTGTTCTAGCTGCGGGTTTCACAGACTGTGAGCATGTTACAGAAAGTCCGATGCGCTTTTCCTTAATAGCACGACCTTAATTCATCTTTATTATTTCTCTGTGAGGTAAGAATATGGATCAGAGTGCTGTACGTTTGAATGGCGTGAGTCACAGTTTTGATGGAGATGTGCTCGTATTGAACGACATCTCAAGCCATGTTTCTAATACACGTATCGCAGTTGTCGGTGATAATGGAAGTGGCAAGTCAACGCTCTTGCGTATCATCGCAGGCACGATTTCTCCATCTCATGGCTCCGTAGTCCTAGGATCCGCACCGTATTTCATGGCACAGAATCGTAGCCCTGATGATAATCGCACGGTTGCCGAGTTTCTTGGTGTTGAGTGGTTCTTGAGGTCTTCCGAAAGACTTGAGGAAGGTAATTATAATGAGGAGGACTTAGCGTATTTAAGTGATAAATGGGAACTTGCGAGCCTGCTTGAGTCTGTTAAAGAAGAATGGTTCCCACAACTAGAGTATTCACGGTTGATCTCAGAAATCTCTGGTGGTGAGTTCGCGAACTTGGGGTTAGCGCGAGCTCAGATTGCCAAGCCGAGAATCTGTTTGCTTGATGAACCATCGAATAACCTTGATTTCGCTGGAAGAGAGCGGCTGGTGCGCTTTATTGCCGACTTTAAATACACCCTTATCGTGGCAACACATGATCGAAATATCATGGATTGCTTTGACAAGATTTGGGAAATCCGTGATGGTAGATTGACTCAGATAGATGGATCCTTCGCTGATTACTTGAACCATGTAAAGAATAGGCGAGCTGAGGCCACTCACGAGCTTAACAAAGCGCGAAAAGAGGTAAAAAGGCTGAAAAGTTCTCTTAGAGAATTAGAGCAACGGCAATCAATTCGTAGGAACGGTAATCAACGTGCATCGATTCAGAAGCGCGGCTCTAAAATGTCTATGAACGGTCTCAAAAGTAAGTCTGAGGGTACCTTAAGCAGACAACGATCACAGTTAACAGAGAAACGCCAAGATGCCGCTGAGACCGAATTGGCCGCAAAAAATAACATCGAAAAAGAACATACTATGCGTCTCGACGGTTTGCTGTCAGATCAAGAGGGCAGTAGGCGTCAGATTATATGTTTGTCTTCATGCACTGGCTGGCAAACCATTATCGGTGGTGACGATCGCGTTGCACTTGTTGGTGCTAACGGTGTTGGAAAGTCGCGCCTCATAGCAAGCATTAACAATAGCTCCTTGAGGTGCTCTGGTCCGGCTTGGGCAGAACCTTTGACCCCTGATCTTGAAAGTATTGGTATTCTCTCTCAGAACTCACTACATCTTGATCACTCAAAAACGATCTGGGACGAGCTTGTGCAAGGGATACCCAACCTTGAACGGCAACGAGTATTCGCTGTCATTGCTCGGCTTGATTTTAGCAGCGCAACGCCTGACAGCCTTGTATCTGAACTCTCGGGTGGCGAGCAGTTTAGACTTTCACTCGCGAAGCTCCTACTAGCTACCCCACCAAAACAACTCATTGTTTTAGATGAACCTACTAATAGTCTAGATATTCAAAGCCTCCGTGAGGTGAGAGATTTGCTGTCGCAGTTTGAAGGCGCTCTGCTAGTAATAAGTCATGATCGCGACTTTTTAGAGAGCCTCTCAATCACAAGATGGCTCGAACTTAGCAGTTCTGGATTATCTGAACTCGCATAATATATGCACCCGTCTTTCTGACAATATTAGATTTATGTGACCGAAGTGAGGTAAGCGATACACTTGCGATCAAAGAATACGTCGTTGAGTCTGCATCACTCAAAACCATGATGAAACTAAAAGAGCCCAAAGCTGGTCTAAGTTCAAACTATTCTCTTGTTCTGTATCTTACCTTTGAAAAAAGGGAAATTGGAGTCGAAATCCTAGCCAGTCGCTAGATATAGGGCATCCACCCTGAAGGATGTCGAATCCAAAAAAGTTGCAAAACTGTTGCTGCGCTTGCTGTTATAGCTGCATCATCTGCTATGTTGTCCGCTTGTGGAGAGCCAAAAGCTGTTCCTATGAACGATGAGTTCGCTGACAATTCTGGTCAAAGCGCGGATGATGGCGGTAATCCTTCAGGGAAGTACGATGCTGGCGCTCAGCAATCTCAGTCTTCTGCGCAAAGTGAAGATTCTGGGGATTCTAAAAACCAGTCTAAAACCGATACTGGCAATTACAAAGATGGCGATTACAAAATCAAAGCTACGTATGGTCCGGTTGCAGAAGATAGTTTTGATGTGCGCTTAAGCGTCGCAAATGGGAATATTAGCGATGTGCAAATGACTCCTCATCCGTTTACGCCGATTTCAAAAAAGCACATGAATGCTTTTGCTGGCGCTATTCCAGGTAAAATAGTTGGAAAGCCGTTGAAAGATTTGCATATTTCAGTTGTTGCTGGAGCAAGTTGGACTAGCGACGCATTCAATAAAGCGCTTGATGTTGCTCGCCAAGAGGCTTCAATTCAATCCGCACAATAATTGCAAGGCACAATCGCGATTATTGCGCAGATTGAATCAGCATCTAATCTTTTTTATTTTGAACGCTATCAACTGATTTTAATCGTACATTTTCCTTATATTTGTGCAACATTAAAGCAAAAGCTGTACAAGTGATTAGGTAGAAATTCCACGTAGTAACAAGAGTGAAAATATGAGGTCCAGGGTATGGATTGATTGAATACCCATACAATAGTTCTGTATCACTTGACCATAGCAATGTACCTAATGTATCAAAAATAATAATTACAATAGGTATTAATGCTTTCCATCGCATTGAATCTTTGCGCAAAGATAACACAGCAATTGCAAAGCAAATTGGCACATAAAATCCAGACAATTGTACTGCCTTATACAATGTTGAATTAACTGCATCATGCAATCCTGTAAACCAAAATCGAAGAAGTAATACAATACTTATAGCATCAATCACTACTAAAATAATCCACAAATATTTTGCACAGAAAGAATGAATATTTTTAAATTTTTTCTCCTCGGGAACAATATTGCAAGATGCACTATTTTCTGATTGTTCTTTCTCGATGAAAGTCTTATAACTATTAAATGCAAGAAGCATAACCAATACACTATGTACGCAAAAATTCAGGCATATAAGAACTGTATTTACTTCAGAGCCGGGATAATATGCATAATTTACCATAGGAACTTGTAATAGCTCTGCTAATGATTGCGCATACATGCAAATAAGCGTAGATATAACGAAAAGCGCTACTAGTGTTATTGACATTATCCAGCGTTTGCGCTCGCGACAAAATGCAATAACGCAAACCAACAATACAAGACTTACTACACTAGTCCATGCAAGACCGTCATATAAAACATACCCATTCGATGTGTTAATAAAATATCTATATGCCAGAGTAAGTAGGCATATAGTGTCAAGTGGAATAAACAATAACCACGCACACTTGCGTTTACAAATATTCTTTAGCAAATTCATTATTTACATTCTTCTTAAATGAAAATGTTACAAAATTTTACTATTTATCGACGTACTCTATAATAAATAGCTTTTCCGTCATGTTTTGGCCATCCACCATCCCACGCTAAATAATTCGTGGAATGTTGTGCAATCTTCAAACCATCGCGACCTTTTTGATACACGAAACCGATATGATCAACTTCTCCATCTTGGTTATAATCAACGCCGATAAAATCACCGTCAGCAACAGAATGAACAAGCTGTTTCCAATGCTTTGTATTGTAGCCACTTCCCATATAATTTTTGAAAGTATTAGCATTAACCCAAGAGATAGAAGTGTCATTCTGTGCCTTCCACCACCAACCTTTAGATGGATTATTATACATATCCATTGATACGCCACCGGCGTACAAAATTTGAGAAGCAAAATTTGTGCAATCTTCATCGCGTTCCCAAATCCACCAGCCTCTTTTTTTATAACCGTATTTTGGATTAGGTTTTACAGCATATTTTGCAGCATATTTTTTCGCGGCAGAAACATTAATCCCTAAACTACGGTCTGCGTAATATGGTTTATCATTATGATTTTCTGGTAATGTTGGCAAAAGTAGATAAGCGTTTTCTATGCCTTCTTCTTTAGATAGAAATCCATTAGAAATTTGTTTATTTATTTTTTCAAGTTCAGCAAGTATTGCATCATTCTCAGATCTATTTTCATACCAATCTAAAAATTCAACAGATTCTGTCGCGTCTGTTCTCAATGTATTTTTTTCATCCTCTTGTGAAAGAATGCTTTTATAAATTGTTGCTGTTTTTTCAGTTAATTCAGGCAATGAATAACTTTTCTTAGCCTTGTTGATAACACTAAAATGTTTAGATAAAAAGTTTTGCTTTGCTGAATTTGGGTCTTGGAATGTATCTAGTAATCTGAAACGCTCACCTTGGAATGCTATATAATTTCGTACTTTTACAAAACTACTTTCTTGAGTTGTAACGCCAGAATTATTATCGGCATATGCTACATTTACTAATCCATTAGCAATCAGTAGACAGGCAAAGCATGTAGCTATCATTTTATAACAAATTTTCATCTTATCTTCTCTCCTAATTAACCATGATGATCAGCAACCGTACTGATAAAAGAAACTAGCAAAGCGCTAGTTGCATGCATCTTTACGGTGCAACTAAACAACACATTAGAAATTCTACTATTGAATTTATATGGATGTCAATAAAATCATAAAACGATGTTTTATGTATATGGAATTGTTGTTCTGTTGCTATAAGTGCCATTTTGTTTCAAATATCAACTAAATATATTTAATATACTAAATGTATTAAAAATGTATGTAATTCTAGTCTTACGCCTTACAATTCAGTCATTGTAATTGTTGCATGACGCTGTAAACAGGACGCACGTTATCGTGGCAGATTTTGCTAGATTTGCGATTTTTGCCACGATAACTGTGTGTGTCACGCATTTGCTGGTTCTATTGCAATGCGTCCACCTAACGCTTGAACAACCTTCGCAATAGTTTGAAAGCTAGGATTGCCATCTCGTCTTAGGCTTTTATAAAGGCTTTCCCTACCAACCTCAGCTTTTTGAGCAATCTCTTTCATTCCTCGAGCTTTTGCAATATCACCTATAGCAGCTTGCAACAAGCGAGGATCGTTAAGTTCTGCTGCAGCATTGAGATATGCAATAACATCATCATCGTCCTCAAGATACTCACTCGCATCCCATTTACTTATATTTACCATTTCTTCTCCTCAATTAACTGTGCAAGAAGTATCTTCGCTTGCTTAATATCTTTACTTTGACTACTTTTATCCCCACCAGCAAGTAATAGCATTAACTTTGAGCCTTTTTGTGCAAAATACACACGATATCCTGGTCCAAAAGCGAAACGCAGTTCACTAATACCATTGCAAACTGGATGTAAATCACCTACTGGCTTACCTGCAATTTCACATAATCTCAGCCTCGCATTAATTCGAGCTTTAGATTGCAAGACCATGAGCCTACTAAGTCTCCTAAATTAGCGGATTTAGCTGATTAGTCGCGCGGGTTTTAAAATATACAAGGTTTGAAGGTGATGATTTTATGATTTCAGATAATATCTTCCATGATTCTTCACATGATAATTTGAAATCTAGCTTCATTACGTGTTGTATACAATGAAGCTTTGCTTTTGAACTCTGAAACTATTGCTCTGTACTCTGAAACTTTGATTTAGAACATCATATTATTTCTTACTATATTATGCTTGTAATACTGTATATCCCCACTTCACCAGCTGGGTGCAAGGTGGGTGCACTTTTTAACGTTATCCATCTTGTGCACTCGACCCTAGAACGTAGACATGTTCCCTCATACAGCCAAAACACACTCAAAAACCGCGAGAACCCAGCTTAAAGCCGCTTCGCATTAAACCTTTTAACGATAGCCCTCGCTAACCCCTGCTACACAAGGGCAAACTTGCACCCACCTAATCAGCCTTTGACATCAATACAACACTCTCGACGTGATGAGTGTTGGGATATATGTCGAACGCGCGCAAAGACTGAACGCTGTAACCAAGCTCCCTAAACGTGCCAACATCGCGAGCAAGACTAGTAGGATCGCAAGCAACATACACAACGCTTCTAGCCCCAGACTTCGCAATCTGCTTACAAACTTGAGCTTTAGCACCAGCGCGCGGAGGATCCAACACAACAACATCTGGATGCGCAAATCGGCGCACAATCTTAGATGACTTACTCGCCTTAAACACCTGCGATTCAAGCGTTTGTGCAACATCACCTTGCAAAGCTTCAACAACATCCCTGCTAAGCCCTGCGCGCCCAATGTTTCGCCTTGCGTTCTTTACAGCAATCGGCGCACCCTCAATGCTAAGCACGCGAGCTGGCTCTGCAGCTCCAGCGAAACCTGCAGCACCAGCAGCATCTCCGCCAACATTAGCCAAAGTCGCAAGCGGAATCGTAAACAAACCCGAACCAGAATACAAATCCCACAAAACCGTATTCTTAGTGCGACCACCAAGAGCAGAACGAACTAATCCCAAAACGTAGTTCACTAAATGCTCTGGAGCTGCGCGGTGAATCTGCCAAAAACCGCGCGCGTCAACATCGTAGTCAAAAGTGCGCATACGCGATGAATCGCCAGCAACCGCAACGCGCACGCGCTCGCGCAACAATGCCGAGCCTGCAATCAACTCATCATTTACTATAAGCGCATAATTTTCGCCAATCGCATTAAGTAGCGCAGCCCTGTCACTAAAATCCAAACCCTCAACCCGAGGCTCTGGAACAGCAAGGCGAATTTGCGCATTTGGCGAGAAAGAACGATTCCACAAATCCAAAGAATCCGCAACAGCCAAAACTGCGCGCGACGCAAGCGGCATAGTATCAATCGCAATGCGGTCATGCGACTCGCGCTTACGCATAGACAATCGCCCTTCATCATCTGCAACCAACTCCATGCGCGTACGCCAATTAAATCCGTTAAGCTCCTCGTCCCCTGGAATGCGCTCAACACTAACATCGCTTTCCGCAACATCCATATGCGCTAAACGTTGGAATTGATTGGCAATTACGGAGGCCTTCCAACGAATCTGACCAGGCAAAGAAACGTGAATTAAATCCGCGCCGCCAACTCCGCCGCCCTGAGACAGCGGGCCAGCGAGCTTCCATTGCGGCTCCACACGATCCGCACTAGGCTCCAAAACTTCTACAACTTCGCCAGTAAAAAAGTGCGCTTTTGCACGCATCGGCTCATCCATGCGCACAACAACCAGCTCACCAGGGAGCGCAAATCGCACGAATACAACGCGTCCGTCAAGATGACCTACGCATCTTCCTTGATCCGCATATCTCTCGATTCGCATCGTCACTTGCATGTACTACCCCTTAGCTCTGCTTCTCTTCACTTTGCTTTTCGCTAATCTGTTTTTCATCAATCTGCTTTTCTTCGCGATAATTTTCTTCGCGATTTTTATGATGAAGACGCATAAATGGCGTTGCAATAATCAAGTAAGAAACCCAAATTGCCAGCGCCCAGAACGGCAATCCCATAAGCAATCGAACAGTGCCAAGCCACACAACGTGATTCGTCAAATATAATGGCACTTGCAAAACAAGCCTCAGCGCAAAAACACCAATCCACAATCCAGTAACATACATGTATGCACGCTTAAGTGGCCTGTAATCAAGCCATTCGTGCAGCCACGCGCCAAAATTTTCCGTAGGCATTTTGCGAATCGACTCAATCACAAGCCCAAGAGCTGGCACGCGCGCAATCAGCGAAATCGCAAGAAGCGCACCATAAACAGCGTTTGTAATAAAGCCCATCATGTAGTAGTCGCGCGCTTGATGACTAGTCCACACCCAAATAAGGCAAATCCCTACAGAAACAAGCCCACTTAACGCGCCCATAATCGATTGGCGTTGAATAAGTCGCGCCACCACTTGCAAAACTGCAAGAGCTGCAGACGCAATAACCGTTGTTTGCACGTTTCGCGTTACAACAAAGCAAATAACAAACAGTAAGCCTGGAAGCATGGATTCGATTACGCCTCGAACTCCGCCAAGTGAGTCAATCACAGAAAACGCTTTTCCATCGGATCCAATGGAAGCTAAAGAGGCTAATCCTGAGCGTTTTTTGCTGCTCGCATTTTTTTCCAAGACAATATCCTTTGCTACATGACTTTTGCTATTCGACTATTCGACTTTTGCTATTCGACTTTTGCTACATGACTTTTGCTAACGACTTTTACTATAAAGCTTTACTAACGAACTTCAGAGAACATTGGACCGCGAGTTAGCGTAGTTTTGACTTCTACCTGCTGATCTGCGCCAAGTGGCCCCTTTGGACGGCCTGGAATTTCACCAGAATCACCAGCAGAATCGCCAGAACCACCATTGTCAGAATCTCTAGGAACCGAAACATCATGCATTGGAATCATATCTCGAGGAGCCAATGGCTCACTGCCTCGGTCTACAACAATGTCGCTAAACCACTTGTTAAGCAAAACTGCTTCATCACTCGCCTTTTTTGAATCGCCAGCAACCGAAGAATCGCCAGCAGCTACACCAGAAAAGACTCCACGAAGCATCCAACGCGGACCGTCAACTCCAACAATTCGCGTATCTACAGTCTTATCTTCAACTTTAACTGGTAATATAATCTCTTTGCCAAAAACGCCATTCACTTCCCTGGCATCAGAATTTCCCTTAAGCAAATCCGCGCGAACTTCGCTCCAGATTCCTTCTGTTTTAGGAGCTGCAAACGCCTCAACTTCTACACTAGAAGACCTATACGTAACTGTTATGCCAAGAACTTGGTTAGACTCGCGCTGCTTTTTTACGCGCAACTCTATTCCTTGCAAATACGGAATACGAATAGCTCCGAAGTCAATATATGTACTTAAATCAGGAACTTTTTCGTCTGAAATATTCCAAGGCCCTCTAAGATTTCCTCGACCCAAATACGTGTCTGCGCTGTATCCGCCTTCAATAAGCTCGTTTAAGGCCGAATTTTGGGATTGCAAATCCGCAAGATTTCCAGCATTTTTACTATCAGCTTTAGCCTTGCGCTTCGACTTAAACCATCCCATAATTCCTCTTTTCTAACAGCCAATGCCACTTTTACTCAACTTCACAAGATTACCACAAGCAAAGCAAAATCACACATTGTATCTTATGCTTAGCGCAGCATGATCCGACCAACGCGAATCGTAGCTTGGCGCGCGATCAATCACGAATCCGCAAGCAGTTTCCGCAAGCTCTGGAGTAGCAAATTGATAGTCTAAACGCCATCCAACATTGTTATCAAAAGCCTTGCCGCGCTGACTCCACCACGTGTATGGCCCTTGAATATTGCCAGCAAGCATTCGCATAACGTCTACAAATTCATACTCGTTAATCCAGCGGTCGATGTACGCGCGCTCCTCTGGCAAAAATCCAGCACTTTTCTCATTCGCTTTAGCGTTTTTAATGTCTAGAGGAGTGTGAGCAATATTAAAATCACCACACAAAATCGCCTGATTTCCGCCACTTGCAGCAATATCTCTAAGCTCCCCTAATCGCGTAAGCATAGTGTCTAAAAAGCGGAATTTTTGATGCATTTTCTGCGGATCGTCAACATTTCCAGCGTGAACATACACGCACGCAACCGTAATATCATACCCTTCAGGCGTATGCACGTCGGTTTCTATCCAGCGGCCAGAATCCACGTCTTCGCTTAAACCAGGCAAACCGTAACGCTGCTCTACAACTGGCAAAGATGTTACAAGCGCTACTCCAGCACGGCCTTTTACATTGCAAATCTGATTTGTAACGCAAAATTGCTTGTCATCTTGCACAGATTCATTTTGCACAGATTCATCTTGCACAGATTCACCACTTTTAGACGCATACAAATCCTTGATTTTGCTCATAATCGGGTCAATCGCATCTTGCGGAGCGCGAACCTCTTGCATACACCACACATCTGGAGTGTGGTTTTGCACCCAATCAAGCATCCCCTTGCGCTCTGCAGCGCGAATACCATTCAAGTTTGAAGTTGCAATAGTAATCATAAAATCCACTCTAATCGAATATGCATATTACAAATGAATATCACAAATGCATATTACAAAATAACGAATAATTGTATATTTATATCAATAATTGTATCTTTGCGCGCAGCTTTGCTACAGATTTTCAACTACCGTGACGCAACAGAAAGCATCCAATTTGCACGATTTTCTGCTTCTTCGTTAGAAACACAAACCATAAGCACGGTATCATCGCCAGCAACCGAACCTAAAATCCCCTTTAACGGCTGTCTATCAATAACACTAGCAACATATTGAGCAGCACCCGAAGGAGTGTGAATCACAACAATATTATTAGCAAATCCAACTTCTGTAATAAGACCAGAAAGAGTTCTTGCAACTTGCTGATCAATCCTAACCGTATCCATTGCGTGACGGTTGCCAGTGCCATCTCCCAAGACGTACGCAATTCTTCCATCTGTAAGACGAATTTTAACAGCATTTATCTCGTCTAAATCGCGACTCAAAGTTGCTTGAGTAACATCAAAACCATTACCAGCCAAAACAGCAGCAAGCTGCGATTGAGAAGTAATAACCTCGCTTAAAAGCGCCTGCTCAATCGCGTTTAATCGCGCAGCCTTAGTTGCAGGACGCTGTTTGCCAGCAGAGTCATTATCATCAAAATTCCCAAAATTCTTCTTTGCATGAACCATAGCTGACAAACCTTTCTAAAAAAACTATTCCAATCTAATATACATGTATATATGCATAACTTTCCGTATATTTACCAAAATTGGCCAATATTTACTAATATATATTGATCTTTATTAATATTTGCATATTGGATATAACGAATATACTGAATAAAAATCACAATAAAATCACAATAAAATCACAATAAAAAATGCGGCCAAACAACTAAAGAATAGTTATTCAGCCGCATTAATTAAGAAAGCTAATTCACGATTTTACACGCGCAAAGTTGCATGCAAATCTTTAGCCGCTTTTGTAATAGCTTCTCGAACCGCTTCCATTTCTTCGCCAGAAAGCGTACGATCTGCAGCTCTAAACGTTACCGAATAAGCAAGAGAGCGCAAACCATCTGAAAGCTGCTCGCCTTCATAAACATCGAACAACTCTATAGACTCAAGCAAATCGCCAGAAGCTTTAACAATGGCTTTCTCTAAGTCGCTAGCGCTCAAAGAAGAAGGAGCAACAAACGCAAAGTCCTGCTTAACAGGTGGGAATGTAGAAACAGGCTTTGCTTGAACAGGCTTAACTTGCATTGCGTCAAACAATGCGCTCAAATCAAGCTCGAATGCTGCAGAATGCTTTGGCAAGTCCAAATTCTCATTCACGCTAGGGTGAAGCTCTCCAACAATGCCAATTTCAACATCGTCGCCGCCAGCAACAGCAACAAACACTTTTGCACTTCTTCCTGGATGCCAAGAAGCAGGAGCATCGTTCGCACTAAGCTGACAAATCTTAAAATCAACGCCAATGCGCTTTCCTAAACGCTGAACAGCTTCTAGAGCATCGCTGTAATCAACGTCTCGATGCGTACCAAGCCAACCAGTTTCTTCTGCTTTGCCAGTAAAAAGCGCTGCAACATGCAAAGGCTGCTTAGGCAAACCAGCATCCAAAGCTGCAAGTTGAGCATCCGTAGGACGAGCCGAGCCAGGCAAAGCAGGAATTGCAGGAGCATTAGGATCTGCAAAATACACGTGACCAAGCTCATAAAGCGAAACATTGCTCAAACCGCGGCGAATATTTCTGCGGACTGTTCCAGCTAAAGTGGTAAGAACATTCCTGCGAAGCCAAGGACGATCGCCAGCCAAAGGATTTGCGATTTTTACGCTAATTTTAGCAACAGAATCAACGTCTTCGCGGAAAGCATCAAAATCTTCCTTACCAACAAACGGGTAGCTCAAAGACTCAACCAAGCCCATTTCTGCAAGCTCGTAAGCAATAGCTCTACGAGTTGCTTGATCTTGAGTTAAACCAGTTTTGCCAGTAACAGGAACAGCTGGAACCTTAACAGGAATCTCATCGTAGCCAACCAAGCGCGCGATTTCTTCAACCAAATCGCATGGATCATTCAAGTCTGGGCGCCAAGTTGGAGGCAAAACAGAGAACGAACCATTTCCTCCGCCAGCAACCGAGCAACCAATATCCGTAAGAATATCGCTAATGCGGTTCAAATCAATGCTTAAGCCAGAAACGCGCTCTACCTCGCTAGCTTTGAAAACAATAACGTTTCTATCAACAGTATTGTTTACGTCTGTAGGCGTATTAGAAGGCTCTCCAGAGCCAAACTCGCTAAGCATTGTAACAGCCATTTGCGCAGCTGCAGGCTGAAGCTGAGTATCTACTCCGCGCTCAAAGCGGCGAGAAGCCTCGGTTGGAAGCTTGTGTCTACGAGCTGTACGCGCAATAGAAACGGGATCAAAGTGTGCAGCTTCAACAAGAATATTCTTTGTTTCGCTCGTCACTTCTCCATACATTCCGCCCATTACACCAGCAAGTCCAAGAACACGCGAACCGTGATTTCCCTTTGGAGAATCGCAAATAAGCAAGTCCTCAACGTTAAGCTCTCTATCTTTACCATCTAAAGTTGTTAAATGCTCTCCAGCTTTAGCGCGGCGAACAACAATAGGACCTTCAATCTTATCTAAATCATAAGCGTGAAGAGGCTGACCTAAGTCGAGCATTACGTAATTTGTAACGTCTACTGCAAGAGATATTCCACGCATTCCAGCGCGAGTCAAACGCCTACGCATCCAATTAGGGCTTGCAGCTTGTGGATTAAAGTTGCGAACTACACGCGCGTAGTATCGATCGCATCCAACAACGCCATGAATAGGATTTGTATCTTCAATGCTAACTTCAATATCTGTAGACACGTTTTCAACAGAAACTTGACTTGCCTTATTATTAAGTTCCACCACTGGATCCGTGTATGCAGCACCAGTTGAATGGTGATATTCGCGCGCAACACCCCTGTACGAGAACGCGTATCCGCGATCAGGAGTGATGTTAATCTCTAGCAAAGGCTTGTTTAAGTGAAGAAGCGACATTGCGTCATCTCCAGGCTTTAATGCCTCATATTCTGCTTTAGAGAATCCATATTCACGAAGCAAAATAATGCCATCGTGACTATCTCCCAAACCAAGCTCGCGCTCGGACGCGCACATTCCATTAGAAATGTGGCCGTAAGTTTTGCGAGGCTCAATCTTAAAATCGCCAGGCAAAACAGCGCCAGGAAGAGTTACAACAACCTTTTCTCCAGCAGCCATATTTGGAGCGCCGCAAATAATTCCACGAGGAACTTTATTGCCATTTTCGTCTACCTCGTTGTATTTATCTCCAACATCAACATGGCACCAATTAATAACCTTGCCATTTTTTTGCGGCTCTGGAGTAGCATCAACAACGTAGCCTACAACAATAGGACCTGTAACTTGAGAATCGTGAATCTCTTCTTCTTCCAAGCCAACTCGCACCAAATCTTTAGCAAGCTGATCATAAGTCAAACCTTCTGGCACTTCAACATGATCTTTAAGCCAGTCAATATCTACCATTGGCATGAGTTACTCTCCCATCACAAACTGTTCTGCGAAGCGCTTATCGCCTTCAACTAAATCGTGCATATCGTTAATATCGTGACGAAGCAGCAAAGTGCGCCTCCAAACCAACACCGAAAGCAAATCCCGTATAAACATCTGGGTCTAAGCCTGCAGACTTAAGAACGTTCGGGTTAACCATTCCGCATCCGCCCCATTCAATCCAACCTGGGCCACCCTTTTTATCTGGGAACCAAAGATCCAACTCCGCGCTAGGCTCCGTGAACGGGAAGTAGCTTGGGCGCAAACGGCTTTTTGCATCTGGACCAAACATTGCAACAGCAAGGCGATCAAGAACACCCTTTAGATCTGCCATGCTTAAGTGCTTATCTACAGCCAAAGCTTCGCATTGATGGAAGACTGGCGTATGCGTTGCATCAAGCTCATCCGTGCGGAACACGCGACCTGGGGATGCAATGTACAGAGGAACGCCTCGCTCAATTAACGCGCGAACCTGGTCGGAAGAAGTTTGCGTACGCAAAACCATGTTAGATCCAACAAATCCTGCAGCATCCTTTGCTTGATTTCCCTGCACGTAGAAAGTGTCTTGCATTTGGCGAGCAGGATGATCTGGACCAAAGTTCAATGCATCAAAGTCGAACCACTCTGTTTCCACCTCTGGACCTGCAGAAATCTGCCAACCCATAGACACAAAAAAGTCTTCAAAATCTTCAATAATACGCGCAATCGGATGGCGAGCGCCAAGCGGCTTACGATTTATTGGCAAAGTCATATCGACTGTTTCTTTTTGAAGCATGTTTGCTTCTTCTTGAGCTTTAATACGCTCTTGAGCCGCCGCAAATTCCCTACCAAAATCAGCACGCAAAGCAGACATTACTTTGCCAGCTTCTTTCTTTTCTTCTACTGGAAGACTTCCAATAGCTTTGCTAGCAAGTGTCATTGCAGACTGAGCGCCAGCATACTTAGTTTTTGCCGCTTTTAAATCTTCCATTGTTTTAGCGGCTTGAACACAAGCAATGCCCTCTTTTACTACCTTTGTAATTGACTTTGCGTCAAATGGCTGACTCTTTGCCACAGCACCCTTCCTATCCGTGTATGCGTACTTTTGTGAAGCATTCAAAAAACGTCTCAAATCCCCATTTTTCGCTCATGACTAGACATAGCCAAGCCCATTAGCATTACCGCTGCACTGGTTGCTAAGTTCATTGATTCTGCTTTTCCGTAGATTGGTATTACCGATATTTCGTCTACTTTATTTAAGACTTCTTGCGGCAATCCTCTGGCTTCGTTTCCAAATAATATTGCGACATTAGAGGTGACATTATCGGCGATATTAGACTCATTTCTAAACGAATCTAAAACACTCGCAAACGACTTTGGTTTTTTATTTTCCGTTCCGTAAATATCTGCAGCAATCACTTTGATTTTTGCATTTTTTGCCCAATCAAACCATTCGTTTTCGCTCATTTTTACTACTGGCAAGTGGAATAACGATCCTGCACTAGATCGAACAAGCTTTGAGTTAAATCGACTTACGCAATCGTCAACAAAAACAACAGCATTGCATCCAGCTACGTCTGCAACGCGAATAATCGCCCCAGCGTTGCCTGGGTCTCTTACTTGCCAACATGATGCAATTAATATGTCTTTATTGTTGCAAGATTTAGCATCATCGCCAACTTCTTTCTCAATCTCACTAATCTCATCGATTTCGCTAATCTCACTAATCTCACTAATCTTGCCAATCTTATTAAATTCTTTACTAAATTCTTCGTCTAAAACCTTAGAATCGCAAAGTGCAACAATCCCCTGGCAATCCGTGCTGATTTTTCGCATAACTTCTGCTGTTGCAGGATGAACATAGCAATTATTCTTTAATGATTCGTCAACGATTTTAGCGATAACTTCTATAGGGCCACCACTACTGACGCTACTATAACTACGATTACTGCCACTATTAACAGCATCTTGCAAAACATAAATGTCTAAAATCGACTTATGCACGTACCGTACAGCTTCCCTAACGCTTTGCGGTCCTTCAACTAAAAAGCGCCCATCCCCTCGCGATTTTGCGCGGCTTATTGCACAAATGCGCTTAACGCGATCGCTATGCGCGTTGTCTATTAACTCTTTTAACGGCATAATATCACTCTACTTTATACGTATTTACAACACGCGTAACTGTTGCAATACAAAACTACTCAAAAACTACTCAACAAAACTACTCGTGATGCTCCGACGAACTTTGAGTAGTATATCCCTCTGGCTCCAACTGGAACGTTGTATGCGAAACAGAAACTGGAAAATGCTCACGCAAACAATCTTGAAGCTGGCTTAAAATATCCGCACACTGCCCCATCGTCAAATCGCGCTCAACAACAACATGCGCCATAAAAATAGGCATTCCTGTAGAAACAGTGCTTGCATGCAAATCGTGAACAGCAAGAACGTGCGGAACGTGTTCAAGATGGTCACGAACTTTTTCTATATCCAATCCTTCTGGAGTTTGCTCAAGCAAAACTTTTACAGCATTTTTAAGCAAGTGCAACGCTCTAGGAATCATCAAAATTGCTATAATTCCGCCAGCTACAGCGTCGAAACCGCTCCAATTTGTAGCTATCATAACTAATGCAGAAACAACTACTGCTACAGAGCCTAAAGCATCATTCATAACTTCCAAAAACGCTGCTCGCATATTCATATTGTCTTTAGATTGAGAAACAAGAATTATAAGCGAAGCAATATTTGCAAGAAGACCTAGAATACCAAAGAAAAGCAGCTGACTTACACTGTGAATTTCATTATGACTTGCGCCAAAAAGACGCATCCCCGACTCCACAATCGCATAAACGCCTACAAAAAGAAGCACAAGAGCGCCAGCTGCAGCAGTAATCACTTCTAGCCTTGCCCACCCCCAAGTGCGCTTTGCATTAGGCTTTTTGCGCATTAAAATCGCAGTAACCGTAGATGCAGCTAAAACGGAAATATCCGTTAGCATATGACCAGCATCAATTAGCAAAGAAATCGAATTAGTTAAAATAGATCCGATTACTTCTGCCAAGAATACAATAGACGTTAAAGCCAAAGTGATAGTTAGCTTATGCTGATGCGCATCACTTGCTTTAATAGCATCTTGCAAAGAAGCGGCATTAGTTCCAGAAGTACTTAAATCATTCTTCTCTAAGATTTCACTGGAAGAGTTTGACAAATGATGATTATTCACACAAATCTCCTATGTTCATACAAATAAGTATCTCGATATCGTTTCTCAATATCATTCCCAATATGCCTTATACGCAATGAACCCCAGCCTAAGCTAGGGTTCACGCATAAACATCTAAAGATTAATTATCTAAAAACTTATTCTATTATTACTATTCGTCAATTAACACGCCGAGATGATGAGAAGTTGATTCAGCAATCAAATCATCTTTGAAATTGCCATTATCCGCCGCGTCGATTATTTCCATAGCATCGTCAACAACATTTGATTTCAAAGCATTAATCCAATGAATACGCGAGTCTCTTCCAAACCAGCCCATTTGCTTGCGCGCAAGTCGCCTAGTTTTTTGCACAATATCGTCAAACGCTTCGTCTTCACTACATAAACCGTCTAAATAGTCCATTATTTGCTTGTATCCCAAAGCCCTTATAGCAGTAACACCAAGCTTTGAGCGAATCTCTTTAACTTCGTTTACAAAACCCTGCTCGCGCATCATTTTTGTGCGAAGATCCACTCGTGCATCTAAATCTTCTCTACTTAAGTCCAATCCGATTTGCACGCAATCAATCAAATACTTGTATTTTGGCAAAGTTGCAGAATACGGCTTACCTGTTAGCTCAATAACTTCTAGCGCGCGAATTGTTCTGCGCGAATTTCTTGGATCCATATTTTTAGCTGCAACGGGGTCTAGCTTTTGTAATTCTTCAAAAAGCGCCATTGCTCCTTGCGATTTTTCGCGCTCTTCCAAAGCTTTGCGAACAGCAGGATTCGTGCCAGGAAAAGTTATATCATCTACAGCAGCGCGAGCATATAGACCAGATCCTCCAACAAGAATCGGGCGAATACCTTTTTCTTGCAAATCTCGTATGCATTGGCGCGCAAGCGTTTGAAACTTTGCAACGCTCATTACCTCTTGCGGATCAATAATGTCTATTAAATGATGCTTAACCGCGCTTTGCTCTTCTTTAGTGGCTTTTGCTGTACCAATATCCATATAACGGTACATTTGATATGCGTCTGCGTTAATAATTTCCGCTTTTACACCACGTTCAGCAAATTTCTTTGCAATCGCAATACCAAGACTCGTTTTGCCAGATGCTGTTGGTCCTACAATCGAAATCACTTTCGGCGGTTTGCACACAATGCGCTCCTACGTAGCAAATTTAAGCTAATAAAATTTAAGCTAATAAAAATAGACTTACTTCTTCTTAGCTTTTTTAGACTTTTCCGCAAGCAATCTAAGAGTATCTGCAGCTGCTTCTTCTGGAGCATGAGTATGGTGTTCCTCATCTCCAGGCAAAGGATTAGCATAACCAAGATTCACGTTAAGCAAACGCTCTGCTTGAGTCTCGTCAATCTTTTCCGATAATGCGATTTCCGATATAAGAATACTGCGAGCGCGCGCAAGCATGCGCTTTTCTCCAGCAGAAAGTCCGTGTTCATCAACGTCTCGCTGCGACAAATCGCGAACAACTTCCGCAATCTTATTAACATCGCCCGTGGCAATTTTCTCAACGTTAAGCTTGTATCTTCTAGACCAATTCATTTCTTTTTCAATGATTGGCGTACGCAAAATCTCAAAAACTTTAGCAACTTCTTTGGCGCCAACAATGTCTCGAACGCCAACCTTTTTAACATTATCTACAGGAACGTTAATCTCTAAACCATCTGAAGACAATACGACTAAGCGCAAATATTGCCTAGTAACACCCTTAACAGTACGTTCACTAATTTCCTCGACTCTAGCCGCACCATGACGAGGATAGACGACCATATCGCCGACTTGATAACCCACAGAACCCTCCGTATGCACAGAAAAACTCATTTCAGTTTCCCATAAGGCAAAGACTTGAACGCTTCTAAATTATTTTTTTGACTTATTAGTCAAACTTTGCTCAAAACACACAAGACATACGCAAATAATGTTGTATGATAGACAACATGAGTACAGTATCTAACATCAATGAAGATGCAATCGCAGTTGCCGTTCGTCAGGACGTGCTTGCTGCGGTGAGCAATGCAGAATATTACAATCCTCACGAGGTCCTTGGTGGACATCTCGGAACTGGCAATGGCGCCGGTACTGCCACGGTTCGCGTTTTACGACCAATGGCCAAGAAAGTAACAATTCTCACTAAGAGCGGCGAGTACGAAGCTCAGCACGAATACAATGGCATTTTTGTTGCCACTGTTCCTGCAACTAAGCACACTAAAAGCAAAGAATGGTCTGTTCCTAGCTATCGCATTCGTACCGTAGAAGTGGACGGCGCCGAGTCCGTAGACGACGATCCATATCGCTACTTGCCTCAAATCGGCGACATGGACATGTACCTGTTTGGCGAAGGCAGGCACGAAAGACTTTGGGAAGCACTAGGTGCTCATGTTAAAAGCATTACTGATTCTTGGGGTCTTGTAAGCCCAGAAACAGGCAAAATGGTTAAAAAAGTTACTGGAACATCCTTTACTGTGTGGGCACCAAACGCTCGCGCTGTAAGAGTTGTTGGCAACTTTAACTATTGGAATGGCCGCCGTCACGCAATGCGTTCGCTTGGCTCTAGTGGCATTTGGGAGCTTTTTATTCCAGGAGTAGGCGCAGGCGAGGTTTACAAGTTTGAGATTATGACTCAAGCTGGAAACTGGATTATGAAGGCAGACCCAATGGAGCGCTCGCACGAAGTTCCACCTAACACTGGTTCTGTTGTTGTTGACTCCGACTTTAAGTGGCACGATAACGAGTGGCTTGAGCATCGCGCAAAGACGAATGCACACGATGGTCCTGTTAGCATCTACGAAGTTCAAGCAAATAGCTGGAATCGCGATTACGACAATTATCGCGAGCTTGCAGATCACTTAGTTGACTACGTTCAGCAAGAAGGCTTTACTCACGTTGAGTTTATGCCTCTTACACAATATCCATTCTCGGGATCTTGGGGATATCAAGTTACTGGCTATTACGCTGTTGATTCCAGACTCGGAAGCCCAGCCGACTTTAAGTACTTAGTAAACAAGCTCCATAAGGCTGGCATTGGTGTGATTATGGATTGGGTTCCAGCACACTTCCCTAAGGATGACTTTGCTTTGGGTAGATTCGACGGCACTGCGCTTTACGAAGACCCAGATCCACTTCGCGGCGAGCACCCAGATTGGGGAACGTACATATTTAACTTTGGCAGACACGAGGTTCGCAACTTCTTGGTTGCTAACGCGTGCTTCTGGCTTAGCGAATATCACGTTGATGCTTTGCGAGTAGATGCCGTGTCTTCTATGCTCTACTTGGATTACAGCCGCGAAGCTGGCCAATGGCGTCCAAACATGTATGGTGGACGCGAAAACCTTGAAGCTATTGACTTTATTAAGGAAGCAAACGCTACTGCATATAAGAATAATCCTGGAATTATGATGATTGCAGAAGAGTCCACTGCATACCAAGGCGTTACTGCTCCTACAGACATGGGCGGCTTAGGCTTTGGCTTAAAGTGGAACATGGGCTGGATGCACGACACTTTGCAATACCTTAAAGAAGAGCCGATTAATCGCCGTTGGCATCACAACGAAATCACATTCTCTATGGTTTACGCGTATTCCGAGCATTACGTGTTGCCACTTAGCCACGATGAAGTTGTGTACGGCAAGGGGTCTCTTCTTGGAAAGATGCCTGGAGACGAATGGCAACAGTTTGCTGGCCTTCGAGCGCTCTTGGCGTATCAATGGTCTCACCCAGGAAAGAATCTTCTGTTTATGGGCGGAGAAATCGGCCAGTCTTGCGAATGGAACTTCAACAATTCGCTTAATTGGCACGAGCTTCAATGGCCATTCCATCAAGGAGTTCAAAAGCTGGTTGCAGATCTTAATGCTTTGTATAAGAGCTCTAGGGCATTCTGGAGCCAAGACTTTACGCCAGACGGATTCCAGTGGCTTACTAGCGACGATTCCGACCACAACACATTAAGCTACATGCGAATCGGAGACAACGGCGAAGAAATCGTTGTTGTTGTTAACTTCTCTGGTCAAGCTTGGCAAGATTACCAAGTGGCATTACCTAAGGGCGGAAAGTGGCAAGAGATTCTTACTACAGACGACGCTAAGTATTGCGGATCCGATATTCACAACGGCACATTTACTGCTGCAGCCGAAGAGTATCATTCCAGGCCGTATTCTGCAAGGATTACTGTTCCAGCACTTGGAGCTGTATTCCTTAAGCCACTAGATTAAGTTAATAATTAAATAGCTAAAAAGGAATCTAAACTAGGTAAAATGTTGGACACTCCATTACAAACAAGTGCTCCTCGAACAATTCTTGTTGTAGAAGACGAGCCAGATTTAGCTACAGCTATAGCACAAAGAATTGCTGCTAGAGGTTGGAAAGCTAGAGTTGTTTGCGATGGAGTGTCTGCCGTTAAAGCAGCGTTAAGCTTAAAACCAGACCTTATAATCATGGATATTATGCTTCCGCTTATGGATGGCATAGAAGCAACGCGAAGAATAGTATCTAAATGCCCGATTCCTGTTCTTATGCTTACAGCAAGAGACTCAGAAGCAGATAAGTTGGCTGGACTAAGCGCAGGAGCAGACGACTACGTTACAAAGCCATTCTCCCCTAGAGAGCTTATTGCAAGATGCGGTGCGCTTTTAAGAAGAGTTGAGCGCGCTGCAATAATAGCAAAAAGAGAACAATACAACACTTTAATTAAGTTTGGAAACTTGATTATTGACACAAAGCAGAGACTTGTTACGATTGGCGAAAAAGCAATCCACTTTACGCCTACAGAATTTTCTTTACTTACGACTTTTGCAAATCATCCTCACGAAGTGTTAAAAAGAGAAACGCTTTTAGAAAAAGTCTGGGATTGGCCAGATGCTTCGGGAACGCGCACAGTTGATTCCCACGTTAAATCTTTAAGACATAAGATTGGATCTGATTGGATTCGCACAATACATGGAGTAGGCTACGCTTTTGAGCCACCTAAAGAAGATTATGAGCCAGAATTTGATTCTCAAAAATAGCAAAGATCATAAGAACATAAAAAATAGCAATCTGCTAAAGCGTTCATTAAAAAATTCAATGAAGAATACTCTAAAAAGCCCACTAAAAAACCCACTGCCTCATCCTAAAAGCGCAATAGGATTTTTTACGTCATTAAAAGGCGAATTGTCTGCGATTATTGTTTTTGCAACCGCTATAGCATTTGTTATGGCATGGTTTTTACTAAAAGTTGGATTAAGTGGTTGGATTGCAATGCCACTAACTCTTGCAGTTGCATTAGGAATAACATACGCGTTTTCTAGAGGATTAACTTCCCCACTTAGACAAATGCGCGATGCTGCAGAAACGATGGCAGATGGCGACTATTCTGTGCGTGTTCAAATCGAAAGCAGAAAAGACGAAGTTGGAAAACTCACTCTTGCTTTTAACGAGATGGCAGAAGAACTAGAGCACGCAGACAACATGCGCCGAGACCTTATAGCAAACGTTAGCCATGAGCTTAGAACGCCTGTTAGCGCTTTGCAAGCAATGGTAGAAAACCTTGCAGATGGCGTTGTGGAACCAACACCGTCAAATATGGAAGCAATCGTAAATCAAACACATAAATTAGCTGATTTAATCACTTTTCTTCTTGACTTATCTAGAGTAGAAGCAGGCGCAGAAAGCCTTGTTATTACAAGTTTTGACTTTAAAGACTTTATTAACAACATTGTAGAAACAGTAAGAATCGCAGACGCGGGTCACAATCACAGCATAAGTCTTAATATTGAAAACAACATTATGCTTGTTGGAGACAAAAATCGCCTATCTCAATTGTTTACAAACGTAGTATCTAACGCAATCAAGCATTCTGCAGACAACACTAAGATTCTTATAAGCGCTAAGTCGAATCACGAAAAAAATATTTTAGTTTGCAATGTGATTAATTTTGGAACGCAAATTCCTGAAGAAAATCGCGCAGACATTTTCCGCAGATTTGTTAAGGGAAGTCAAGGAATAGGAACAGAGTCTGGCGGAACTGGATTAGGACTTTCTATTGCAAGATGGGCTGCTCTGCTTCATCACGGAAACATTAGAGTTGTAGACGATAAGCGCGGAGTTAATTTTGAGATAACATTGCCGCTTACATACAGCGAATAGAAAGATTGCGCGAGTTTTAAGAGCATAATCACGCAAGGCCCATAATCACGCAAATCTAAGAGTATAAAACGCTTTCTTTAGACCACACTCCAGCCAGCGCAAAACATGCAAAAACAGTAACACCGCTTTTATTTAGCTCTTTAACGCAGTTTTTTAGCGTAGACCCCGTAGTAATAATGTCGTCTATAATAATCACTTTGTACCCGCTTTTAATGCCCTTTACGTTTACAGATAAACCTTTAGACGTGCGCAAAGACCTTTGCCTACTCCCACTTGCTTGAACCGATTTTCCCCTTACATTAATCATTTTAATTGCTTTAACAAAAGTAGCATCAATGCCTTGTTTTTTAAGACTTTTAACAACATTTTTAGCTATTGGCTCCATATGACTTCTTCCGCGCTTTCTTTTAGACGCAAAAGACGAAGGAACTGGAATAATGGCCACTTTGCTTGAGCTTCCAACAACACTAATAATCAAGCTAAAAAGCAAGTCTGAAAAAGGCTTATCTAAAAGTTGGTTTCCATGATCTTTCCATTGCAAAATACACCTTCTTACAGCCCATCCGTATGTTGCACAAGAATAAATATTTTTGCAAAACACTCCGCTAAACGGATCCATATGCCACTTACTAAACTTTGATTTGCATTCGTTGCAAAGTACGCAATCTGCAATTGAGCAGCCAGCACAAGAAATTGGAAAAGCAAGATTAAGAATGGTCTTAAGCAAATTTACCCAAGAAACGTTGGAAATAAGCCGATTTTGTTTGCTTTTGTTAAGGTTTTTGTAAATCATAAAAAGACGATAGCAATGCTAAAAACAAATAGCAATAAAATTAGAGCAATGTGGTTAAAGGCTTTTTACTTAAAACTTTACTTAAGACTTTCTAATAGCTTAGAGCACAATTCAAAAGTGTTATTAGGGTTTTTTACGCAAATCGCAAGAGCTCCTGTTAAAGAAGTTGGGTAATCGTTACCACCTTTATACATACGATCTCCCACAAAAGCAACAGATTTTAGCGAAATTTCGCAAATACTACAAAGAGAATCAAGAGCATAAGCCTTGTTGTTTCCTTTGCAAACAATATCAACACTTGTCTCTCCGCCAGCTCGCACAGAAAAGTCGGGCAAATATGCAGAAATTTGTTCAGCTAGCTGCTCCTTTAGCTTGCCGCTAGGATCCCAATCCTTTTTAAGTTCGATTGGAGCAAGCTGCCCTAGTGCAGAAAAAGTGATTTGAGTACCACGATTTTCTATTTGACTACCCCAAAGGTCTTTGTCTCCACTACTTTTTAGCAATCCCATTTTTTTAGCGCAATCTTTAACAACGCAAATAATTCGATTTGCGTCTTTTACGGAAATCGTGTGAGAATACACGCATTTAAGACTGCCATCAACAATTCGATAATAGCTTGTTCCATTAGTTGGCATAATGTGAAAATTGTCTAAATTCGTAGAAGCAGGCAAAACGCTTAGAACTTGACTTTTAACAAGTCGCAAGTCTCCACCCGTAATTAGCGCAATTGGCATTTTATTGATTAAATCGCCAAAAACCTTGCACATTGGACTAGTCATAGGCTTTTTAGAACATGCAAGAGTGTTGTCTAAGTCAAAACCAATAAGCGAACACAAAGCAAGACGCTCACAAATCCCCTGCTCATTGTACTCATGAATATTTGGCTCCAACGCTTTCCTCCTGTACAAACTGTGCAATTCAAGTATTCCATATTATCAACATATTTACTACACCGTTTTGTGTTTGCATATTAATCAAATGCCCTAGCATACAAATAAAGTTAAGTGTATGACGTCTTTAGTATGGGAACAAAAAAGATACAGAAACCGCCACGGACGCGGTATGCGTGCGCCAATGTTTGGCACGCGACTTCCTAGATACAGAACAGCCAGCGGAATGTTCGATTCAATGGTGGCAGCTCAAATTAGAAGACTTAACAGCGCTTGGTCAAATCTTATAAAAGACGTTCAATTTGCTGTAGAAGATGTTCCTCCAAGCCAGCCAGTTTTGTGGGAAAGTAATAAAAGAATAATGTCTCAAGCTTTTCCTGCATCTAAAGGAATACCACAAAGAATAGTTTTATACAGACTTCCACTATGCACACACGTTACTAGCAGAGCGGAGCTTCAATACGCGATTAGAGACGAGATAGTGCAACGTTTAGCAGAATTGTACGGAAGAAGACCAGAAGAAATCGACCCAGATTGGGGATTGTAAATAACAGCCTAAAAGCCCTAAGTCTACTTTACAATCGAAGGATTCGAGCGAACTTTAACACTTATACTGTTAGGGTCAAGCGACTTGGAAGGAAGCCACGCAACGCTTGCAAAACCAGCGTCGTTTACTGCTTTTGATTGAATCCTAGACGCAAACGAAACTCCAGATTTAGACTTAAGAGTATACATAACAGCTTTAGGATTAATATCTTTTGCTAAAATCGTTGAAACAGTATAAGACTTAACTTCAATAGTCTTAGACGCTACTTTTAAGCCAGAAGAATCGTAAGCACTAAGCTTTACATTGGCATTATCAACAGATCCGTTTGCAATATGCAGCGAAGTTTCGTCTGCAGAAAATGGGGAAACAAGCGCACTATTTGTAATAGAGTGAACAGCATTAACAAAAGCAATATCGCTTTGACCATCTTTGCCACTTTTTTCAACAGAAGCCATAGCAAAAATCGGAACGTTACTTTGCGCAAAAATCGCTCCAACGCCCTTAGGTACTTCTGGTAAATCAACAACTTGAATCTGTCTTGCACTAAAATCTACTTGCTTTATGCTCTTTTTTCCAGAATCATCGAGCCAATACAAATCGACTTTTCCGCTTTTATTAGACCAAATATAAGCTTTGGCTTGGTCGCCTTCACTAACTCCTGGCAAAACAGGCTCTAAAGATGCTGATTCTTGCGGAGAAATAATATCCACGCCTTTAGAAGCAAGACCAGATGAACTAATAAACTTAACAAACGACGAAACTGGAGCTTGCTCGCTTAAAACTTGAATATAAAGACCATCCGACTTTGATGCAGCTGCAGAAATGTTAAAGTAAGCGTCACTATGTGCTGGAACAGTAAAAGTGCTTCCTGTAGAAAGATTTAGCTGCGCTCCCGATTTATTAGTTGACCATGCTTTAACGCTTACAACAGTAGGCTTAGACGAAAGATTAACAGAATTTAATCTTACAGAAACACCTTCCGCTATTCTTGGAATAATAAAGTTTTGGCGCATTGAAGGAGATACGCAAGAAGTGGCAGATAATCCTTTTAAGTCGCCGTTTGTAGCCCAAGACGCAACAGATGCAGCAGACCCAGTTCCAGATTGCGCACTTAAAAGACTACTTTCCAAAACTTGAGCGTCTTTATCTACATTACTTTCTGCAAAATAGGCTCTATCTTGGCTTTCGCTTGAATCACTAGGATCACTAGAAGAACTAGAAGGATTGTTAAAAGATTTGTTAACTAAATCTTTAGAATCGCCAGCATATTTTACGCCGTTAAAAGTGGACTTATAAACGTTGCCAAAAGACGCATATCTAGATATTGACTTTAAGTCTCCTTCGGATTCTTGAAACTCGCTATCGCCATATTTTGCTGAATCTGGTAAAGCTATTCTGCTAGGGCAAACTGTTTGCAAATTTGTAGAACTAACACGCTTTTCTACGCTTCCAATAGGAAAAATCGGGTCGTCTGTTAGCTGTTTTAGAGGGCATACGCAAGACGCAACAACAGCACAAGAAACAAGTATTGCAGCGCTTAAAATAGACAAAGACCACAGCTTGAATCTTCTAAAACGAACAGAAGCGCTAATCGAAGCAGCATCTTGTGCATGACGATGACTATTTTTAGAATTCGTATCTGACTTCATTAATCTACCTGCCATTTATCCGTCTAATCAATCATAGCTTCTAACTAATCATCCTAATTATTCACGCTCTATTTATTCACGCTCTATTACGTTATTGCTGTTAAAACGAGGCAAAGCAACCAGGCAATACAATAGCAGCACTAAAGCAAAAACAACAATCCATGGAATTCTCCAAGAAAGCGGACGCGAATGGCTATAAATCGAAGTTTTAGAAGAAGACATGTCTGCTACATCGTCAAATCTGCAATACGTTCCATGACTAGATGAAACAACAAGCTGAGTTCCTTCCGAAGCGTTTACGTTTGCAATCAACTTTTCTGTTGCGTCTTTATTTGCGTCGCCTTCTAAGCTAATCATTGAATTATTAGCCGCTAAATCGTTTTTGGCTTTAGAATCATTAACAATGTAAATTCCGCCAATACCAAGCTGCTTTAAGGTTACAATCGACTCATCGCTTGCGTGAGAAAGAAGCTTAGAAGCCGCGTAATAAAGCGTATTCGTACTAGGAGAATTCCCATATAAAACATCTCTAACTTGTAAAGATGGAGATAAGTCAACTAAATCGCCACGAGCGGTGCGCATAAGCGAAATATTCAACTCACGACTATTCACAGCTTTAATCGCAAGAACGCGATTTGCACTATTCTTATTTAAGTAGTCCGAAACAACCATTGGCAGGCCACTATCGCTTGCGTAAACGGAGGTTACAGGTCCGCTAATGATCGCAAATAATCCAAGCAAAGCAGCAACTGCAAAAATTCCAAAAGCTAAAATTCCTCTTGCAAGATGAATAAGCTTTTTCATCATTGCTTTAGCAGAACGATTCATAGCTGCACGCTTAGAAACGCGAGTAGTGTAATCGTCTGGATTATTGTCTTGATTAGCAGAATTAGATTTTCGCAAAGGCTCAAATCTACGAACTGCTTTTCCTGCAACCATGCACATGCATGCAAGAACACCAAGAGCGCTCAAGCTTACTCCTGGAAGAACACTTGCACTAATAGGACCGTCAAAATCGGATGCAACAACAACGCGGCAAGCGACTAAAGAAAGCACCATTCCGCTAACTATTACAACCCACATCATTCTTGAAGCTCTTAAAGCAAACGGAAGAGCAAGCGCGCACAAAGCCATTAGTACAGCTAAGGCTGCGAACACAATCATGATTATTCCGCGAAGTTGCAAAATTAACATTGAACCCGAAGAAAAATGATTCAAATCAATGTTAAACGCTCGAAGCAAAACGTCTATATAACTACTAGCTCTAGGAGCGCCATTTATTTTTTGAGAAGGCAAAGCCATACTAGCAAAAATTTGACGCCACATTCCAGTTCCAAAATAGCGCACAACGCTACCAAGAGTTGGCAAAAGAACTAGAACAGATGGAACAGGCATTAGCGCAAGCATAAAACGATGCGAGCGCACCATAATTATTGATGCAACAAAAATAACAAACATTGGCAGCAAAAGCTGAGGACTTGCAGCAAGCGGAACCATAAAGCACAAAGATGCGCAAGCTGCGCTTTGGATTGACGCAACTGGAACAACAGGGTCTTCTGTAACGTACATTCCTACAGCGTGGAAAGCGAACGCAAATGCAGCTGGCAAAAATACCATTGTTAGAATCATTGGCAAATCGCCTCTAGCAAAAACGCCAAAAGCCATCGCAATCATTGTCCAACAAAGACCAGAGCACACTCGCACAATGTCCGATCTAGTAAACACGCCTGCGAGCGCCCAAAAACTTAGTAGCATAGCGGGAGCAGCAAGGAAAAATATGGCGTTTATTGCAGCTAACGTATTTCCACCAAACACAATGGAAGCTAGCATCCAAATCATAAGAAGCGGAGACGGAGGAAGAGGAGACGCAAAACCGTCGTCTGGAATATATGCTCCAATCGCAGACTTAAACAAATCACTAAAACTTGTTCCAGTAGAAAGAAGCTGGCTTGAATAAAGCGAAGATCCAGAAAGAATCTTATTAATTGGCGCTCCGTAAAGAAGTATTACGGTTGCAAAAACAAGAAGAGATGCACAAATTGCAGCGCTCCATCTAAACAAAACTCTTCTATGCAAGTGTTTTCTTGCAAGCGGACTTAAAATAACACCCTTTTTTTGAGTCTTAAAAGCAATAGTTTTGTCTTTCCAACGCGTAATTTGACTACGACTTGCTATAAGAGAAGTGAGTCGTTTTAAGGAAACTTTTGAAACTCTAGACACTCGTCTTCTTGCAAAAATAGCGCGAGGTAATTGCGCTAACGCAATCCAAGGAAGCATAAGACGCATAAACGCAACATACGGCTGCTTAGCAAACAAAGATTGAAGTGCGCGGATTATTGACATTGGAACAGAGCAAAGCCAAATAAGAGGCCACATAATAACGCTAACATCTGTATACATGTATCTTTGCTTTGCCATAATCGAATAAGCTAAGCCGTAGCAAATATTGGTTTTTTCTGCATCGCGCTCTTCGCCGCTCCTAGTGCGAAGACCGTCAAAACGCGCTCTTCTATGCGCGATTCTGGCTTGTGGTACAACAACAACTCGCCCACCGCTTAAAACGACTCGCCTACAAAAATCGTTAGACTCTTCAAAAGTGGTAAGCCAAGGCTGAGTTCCTCGCATTGTCTGCCAAGTGCTAAGCGAAACTAAAGCGCCTGCAAGAGAAACAGAATAAACGTCTCCCCTAAAATCGTATTGCTCTTGATCTGGCTCGCCTTCTACGCTAAGTGAATGCACTTTATGCTTCCACGCATACATGCCAACGTTATGAAGAATTTTTCCTTGCCAATCAACTTGTTTTGCACCAAGAACGCAAGCTGTTGGAGTGTTTCGCCAAGTCTCTCTTAAAGCTTCCAAGCATTTTGAATCGCAAGGTTTTGAATCGTCGTGCAAAAGCCATAACGACTTAACGCCTTGCAATGGCAAAAGTTTTCTTAAAGACTTTTCTACAGCATCTCCAAATGATTTTGCAGACTTAATAGGAAGAATAACAACTTTTACTTGCTTATATTGTTTGTAGGATTCAGCATTATTGCCACTGTACGCATTGCCATACGCATTACTAAAAGCTTGATTTCCGTTGGAAAAATCTGCACTAGAAATTAATCCCGATAATTGAGTTGGCTCTATTTGAACGTCAAAAGACTTTACTAACTCTTTTTGTGTTCTATTAGCACAATCAGCTACAACAATAGTTCCAGGAAGAACACTTTGATTTATAACCGCTTGCAAAGTTTCTTCGTAAAACCGCGTATCTTGCTCAACGCTCATTATTGAAACAATAGAAGAATCAACCTCGCGAGGCTTTATTCTATTCATAGCAGAAAAGACTTGTAAAACATCGTTTTCAAAAGTGCAAGTTTCAGCGGTTATTGAATCCATACATAACAGTTTACGCAAGGGGTATGTATTATGCATGTTAAAATCTCAATAGAATACACTATAATGGTGATTTATATGTGCATTTACGAAAGAAGGAAGCATGGCAGCCTCTCGGTATAATCAAGACCGTCGGTACCAAACTAACTATTGGGACTCATCTGCACCACACCATACTCTCAATAGTCAAATGCTTAATAATACTCGTAAAATCATTTGCATGGCAATTATTGCCGTTCTAACCTTTTTAACTACAATAATCGCATCCGTATGGCTTGACTTTTCTTCTACTATTAGTTCGCGCGTTATAAAAACCATCTCAACAAGCGCCAAACAGATTCAGTCAATAGACCCTAATGCTGGTAAAACTATTAATATTCTTGTTCTTGGTCAAGATACTCGAGAAGGTAAGAATCGCGCTTTTCAGGGCGGTGGAGAAGACGAAAATCATCAATCAGACACAGCAATGATTGTTCAAATCAGCGCAGATAGGTCTTATATAAACATTGTTTCAATTCCAAGAGATTCAATGGTTAAAGCCGCAGCGTGCAATACGTCTAAAGGCAGAATTCCAGCTAGACGTAAAGTTATGTTTAACTCGATTTTCGCACTTGGCTACGCTAAGGGAGGCGACTTAGCAAGCGCAGCATCATGTACGCTTGCAACAGTAAACGAGATTACTGGCTTAAACATAACAGATTTTATTGTTGCAGACTTTAGCGGTTTAAGCGATATGATTAACGCGATTGGCGGAGTAACCCTGTGCATTCCTGTAAACACTAGGGATTACTACACGGGCGTTAATCTAAAGCGCGGACTCCAACACCTTGATGGCGTGCAAGCAACACAATATGCAAGGATGAGGCACGACAGCGCAAGCGACGGAAGCGATATTATGCGAACAACGCGCCAGCAATATCTTCTTAAGCAACTTATTCATCAAGCGCTATCTAAGAATCTTCTAACACAGTCGGGCCAACTTTATCAACTTGCAAAATCAGCTCTAAAGTCACTTAATATGAGCCAGGGTCTTGCAAACCCTACAACACTGGTTGGTTTAGCTGCAAGCCTTCGTAATCTAAAGCCTTCGCACATTTACGCACAAACAATACCGATTACAACCGACCCATACGATGAAAATCGTGTTATTTTAGACGAAAGTGCGCAAGACGTTTGGGATTTAATGCAAGAAGATAAGCCGTTAACTAAAGATTTAGGCGAAAAACCAAGTAAAAGTAAAAAGTCTTCAAAAAAGAACTCAAAGAGCAGTAAAAAGTCTGATTCTAAAGAGAACTCCGATTCTTCTAGTGCAGATTCTAACGACTCTGCGGAGTCCACAAATTCTGGCGAGAATAGCCTTAATTCCTCTAATTCCTATGCAGATCCAAATGCAGTTAAAATTGGGCGCGTGGATCCAAAAACTGGATTAGCAAAAGACAGCTTAGGCAGACTTATTGATCCAAATAGCGGCGGAATCGTTAACCCAGAAGACGGAACAATAAGAAACCCACAAACTGGTCACTACATGGGAATTGCAGATAAATACCTAAATAATACAATATGCGCTGTTCCAAAAGGAAAATAATACACTAGAAAAAGCACGTTGTTAAATCGTTTATAACTACGTTGTTTTATAATGCCATTGGTAGTTTTCACTAATAATTATGCATACATATAGACGCCATCAATATTGCAAATGTATGGCTTAGGGAGGATAAATGAGCCAGCAACGTCCAGAAGACGCTTTGGGGAATCAAAATAATCCACCTAGCTTTACTCCATCGAATAAACACAATAAAAACGCGAATTCAATACCGAGCTTTCCGCCTAAAAACGCACACAATAACGCGCATAAAAACAGCGAATTAAACAAGCAAGAGACTGTTCAGCGTGCACCGTCGTTTGAGCCAAAGCCTAGAAAAGTAAGCCAAAACTCGCAAAATTATCGCACACAAAACACTGGCACACAAGCATATAGCGAGCAATACTACCCCGAACAAAGTCAGCGTTTAAGCCAAAACAATGCAAGTGCATCTAGTTTTACTCCAAAAAGAATCCAAAACTTTAGTCAAAACGAAGTTAGACCAATAGCAAGTAATTCTTCTGCTGGAACTCTTGCTTTTAGAAAAAAACATCGCTTACTAAAGTACTTATCCCTGCTTTTAGTAACAATATTGATTCTTGTAGGAGCACTAGGCGTTTTATCTTGGAACTGGGTTGACTCTCAAATTAAGCGAGATAATTGGCTAACGGATACTCCAGATACTCAAGAAACAACTTGGCTAATTTTAGGATCGGATCAACGAGAAGGCGAAGAAGCAAAAGAAATAACTGGATTTAGAACAGATACGATTCTTGTTTTAACAAAACCAGTAAGTGGGCACAGCTCCTTAATATCCATTCCAAGAGACTCGCTAGTTTCTGTAAACGGCCAGCAAATGAAGATTAACACAGTTGCACAAGATCTTGGAAATAGAGCACTAACAAAAACCGTTGAAAAAATTACTGGCCACAAAATAGACCACGTTGCAGAAATAAAATTCGCAGGACTTACAAACGTTGTAAACTCGCTTGGAACAATAGACTTATGCTACGATCGCACAGTTAGCGATGTCTACAGTGGGCTTAATTGGACTGCAGGATGCCACAGCGCAGACGGAAACGTTGCATTAGCATTTTCTAGAATGAGATATGCAGACCCTCAATCTGATTTTGGAAGAGCTGCAAGACAGCGAATGGTAATTAGCGCAATAATGAAAAAAGCTTTATCTAGCAGCACGCTTACAAACTTCTCGAAAGTAAAAGGTTTTGCAAAAGCATCGCTTGATTCTGCAATATTAGACGAAAACTCGAATCCTGGAACACTGCTGAACATGGGTCTTGCTTTTAAGGAAGCAACAGGAAAAGACGGCGTAACAGGAACAGTCTATTGGACTAATCCAGATTATTGGGTGTATTCAGTTGGATCAGCCGTTTTGTTAGACGATGCTAAAAACATTGAATTATTCGATCAACTATCTGCTGGAACGCATGCGCCTGGAAACGTTGGAACGCTTGCAGAGCAATAAACATAATTTTAGCTAATCATATTTAGCCAATTTAGCCTTTAACCACATTTGTGGTTTTTACTTGCATATTTCTTAACAGCAATACACTATTGCGTTATGGAATACGAAAACAATGCAAACAATACTAAAAGCATGGCTTCAAAACCAATGTTTTGGATGCAAATAATGGCAAATATTGTGCCTATTTTAGCCAATATTGCTCTTGCTATAATGGCGTTTTTGCAAAAAAGTTGGATGATGCTTGCAATGATTGTTCCTAGCATAATGATGTATATTGCTTGCTTAATACCGCAAATTGTTCAATACAATTCAAACAAAAACAACAAAAGTTTAGTAAAGAATAATACGAATCAAAGCGTTCACTTTAGCAAAACAACAGTCGACTCTCATATTAAAGGTATTCCAGAAACTCTTATTCCAATCAACCTGGAAGCAATGCTGATTAATAACGCAAATCAAATTATTTCTACAAATTACTATAAAAACATGCAAAATCGTGTTCCTCCATGGAAAAATGTTGTATACGCTTGGCTAATGTCTTCTAAAAACTCTTTAGAAGCTCCAATCGGAATAAACAGCAGCGGTTATTTTTGTATAGATCTTGTTAAAAATGGGCCGCACGCGCTTGTAGCAGGAACAACAGGGTCTGGAAAATCCGTTTTACTAACATCTTGGTGTTTGGCTCTAGCTTTTAGATACTCACCTAAATTATTGCAATTTGTGTTTATGGATTTTAAGGGAGGAGCTACATTCGATTCACTTTCTACACTTCCACACAGCGTTGGAAACGTTGGAGACTTAAATCTTAAGCATGCTGCAAGAGCATTGCGCGGATTAGAAATGGAATTAGACAGGCGAGAAAGATTAGTTGCAAATCAAGGCTGCCACGATATTAGTCAAGTAAAACCAAGCGAGCCTTCAATGGTGATTGTTATAGACGAGTTCCATGCTCTTAAAAATCAACTCCCCGATTACATGAATCGCCTAATACGCATAGCTTCGGTTGGAAGGTCCCTTGGAATGCATCTTATAGCGTGCACACAAAATCCAATGGGACAAGTAAACGCAGATATGAAGGCAAATATGTCTATAAACATTTGTTTAAGAGTTAGAGACGCAATGCAATCGCACGAACTACTTGGGTCACAAGTTGCAGCAAGCATAAACCCGAATAATCCTGGAGCAGCATATTGCAATACGGGAGACGGAATAGTAGCGTTACAATGCTCACAAAGTAAAAATAAAAATTCGCTTATAAAAGCAATCGAATTGGCTGGAAAATTCTATTGCTACAAAACTCCTAAACAATTGTTTAGCGCTCCACTACCAAGATACTTAAATAATTCAACACTTAATAAATACTGCAAAAACACAAAAGATAGCGAGTTTGGACTTTTAATCGGCTTAAAAGACGATGGAATTAACTTAAGCGAAGCAATTTTGCCAATAAATCTTGGAAACATAGCGATTATTGGTGGAAGCAAACGAGGAAAGTCTAATCTTATAAATGTGATTAAAAATGCTATTAGTGTGCAAAATCTTGATTCAAAAAACATTCACATTCAAGACGACGCAGACTCACTTTTAGAGCCTTTTAACAGCGACGAAAAGTCTAAAGAATTGCAATGCAAACTAAAAGACACTAAGACAACAGTAATATTTTGCGCTCAAAACGCAAGACACATACGCGTACCAGAGCAAGCGCCAGTAAGAATAATCTTCCCAACAGGCGATGCTGCAACAGACTCAATGCTTGGAATACCTAACGACTTACTAAAAACACTAACCGTGGAAGATTATCAAACACCAGGAAGATGCATAATGGTGATTCCTGGAAAAGCTAATTTGCTGCAAATATTGAGTTTTACATAAAAATATGACTTAAATCACTCAAAAAGATTAAAAAAATTTTGTAAAAGTCTTGAAAAAAAGTTATATTCATGCTTTCCTGGAGTGCGGATAGTTTTATACAAAATCTAGCAAATTTAGTCAAAACGTACGCGTATTAAAAAGAGGTTATTTACTTATGAGTAGCGCATTCGACTGGCGTGCAAAAGCAGCTTGCCGAGATAAGGATCCTGAACTTTTCTTCCCAGTAGGAAACAACAGCTCATCCAATCAGCAAGTTGAAGAAGCCAAAGCAGTGTGCAGAACTTGTAATGTTGCCGACAATTGCTTAAGATGCGCTCTAGAAACAAGCCAAGATTACGGCGTTTGGGGCGGTCTTAGCGAAGATGAAAGGCGCTCGCTAAAGCGTAGAGCAATGCGAGCGCGCAGAAATCAAAACACTGAATTTTAAGTAAGAGACTACTCTACTCCAGGAACGCGCAACTTAATATCCAGCAAAACACGAGTTCCGCCTTCTCTTCGCGATTCCCACTTAACAGTGCCACCAAAATCGTTAGTAACAAAAGTGTTGATTAGCTGAGTTCCTAATCCAGATCCAGAAGACTTTGCCATTCCATGCAAGGATTCGCTTTCGATTCCGCCGCCATTGTCTTCTACAACAATACTAAGGTTGTCTCCACCACGACCAACAGAAATCGTAATATGACCTTCGCTCATGCCTTCAAAACCATGCTCAACTGCATTTGTAACAAGCTCGGTTAAGACAAGAGAAAGAGGCGTTGCATCTTGAGCTGCAAGCTTGCCGAATTTACCACAAAAATCAACCGTAATATTTTGATTTTGTGAAGCGAGCTCAATCGTCATTTTAAGCAAGCTAGAAATCACTTTGTCGAAGTCAACAACCTCATCGGCAGTCTGGCTTAAACCTTCGTGAACAAGAGCAATAGTTTGAACTCGCCTTTGAGCTTCTTCTAGCTCTTTTCTAACTTCGTACGACTTGGTTTTTCTAGCTTGAAGACGAAGCAAAGCAGAAACAGCTTGAAGATTATTCTTAACACGATGATGAATCTCGGAAATGGTAGCGTTCTTAGTCTGAAGCTCCTTTTCTCTTCTAAGAACCTCCGTAACATCTCTGCAAAGAACAACTGCACCAGTTCTATCGTTAGGACCATAAAGCGGCAGCGAGCGCATAGAAACAACGGAATTATTTACTTCTAACTCGCAATCAACATCGGCTTTACCGCTTAAAACTAAAGGCAAGCTTTCGGGAACAACATCGTTTGTGTGAAGAAGACGCGCTCCAAACTCGCACAAGAACTCGCCTTGCATAGTGTTTAATCCGCCAAGTCTGCGGAAGCAGCTGATTGCGTTTGGAGAAGCATAGCGAACAACACCGCTTTCTTCTAAAATAATAAAACCGTCTGCAACTCGAGCATTGTGGCGCTGATTTAGCATTGAATCGTGGTACGGAAACTGCTCGCGCGCAATCATGTCGAACAACGTTTTGCCAGCATTAATGCTTTCCGTCTCGTACCTACCGTTTGATTCTCTTGTTGCAAGATTTGTTTCTCTAAGAACAAGACCAAGCGTTTTGCCGTTGTGGCGAACTGGAGCGTAAACGTTGCAAACAGTAGCTCTGCCAACAGTTCTTAACACAGAAGAGTGGAAACTTGTTTCTTTACTCATTGCTGCTTCTAGCTCATTATGCATTGATTCGTCTAGCTTTACGCCGAGTAAATCTTCGGTTCTAAGTGTGATTGCTGTAGACGGACGGCATTGTTCTGCTACAACGTAATCGCCATTGCCGTTTTGAATAACCAAAAGCAAGTCTGCAAAACTTAAATCTGCTATTACTTGCCAATCTGCTACAAGGTGATGCAACCATTCGCGATCCGACTCGTCAAAATCTGGACGCGTTGCAAGAATATGAGAAAAATCAGCCATGATTTAATAATATAAACACGCGAATATAAACACGCGAATATAAATAGACTAAATAAACAGACTAAATAAACAGACTAAAATTCTAAAGTCTATTAAAGCGCGTTATAAAACAAAAGTGCAGAAGTTTTATCTCCTGCACTTTTATCTACATCTAATAGCTTGCACTAATACAAGTCTTGCGACTAATCCAATCCAAGCTCCAAATTTCCACCTGGAATTGCGTCGAGAAGATCGCGAGTGTATTCCTTTTGAGGATGATCAAACACTTCGTCAGTTGTAGCATGCTCAACAAGTTTGCCGTGTTGCATAACAACAACCTCATCTGCGATTTGACGAACAACAGCCAAATCGTGAGTAATGAACAAGTAGCTTAATCCGCGCTCTGCTTGCAAATCGTTAAGCAAGTGCAAAACCTGATCTTGCACAAGCACGTCTAATGCAGAAACAGCCTCATCGCAAACGATTACGTCTGGGTCCAATGCCATTGCGCGCGCAATCGCAATGCGCTGACGCTGACCGCCAGAAAGCTCGTTCGGGAATCGAGTCATAACAGAAGCAGGCATGCGAACCATATCTAAAAGCTCGCGTACGCGATTCTGTCTGCTCTTTTTACTTCCAATCTTATGAATTCGCAAAGGCTCTTCAATAGAACGATAAATCGAATACATTGGGTCTAGCGAACCGTAAGGATTTTGGAATACTGGCTGTACATGACGGCGGAAATCAAGCAAATCTGCGCCCTTTAAGTCAGCAATATTCTTGCCCTCGTAGGTAACAGTTCCGCTTGTTGGCTTTAGTAATCTCAAAACCATGTTTGCAACAGTAGACTTACCAGAACCAGATTCGCCCACAATTGCCAACGTTGTTCCGCGCTTAATAGAGAACGAAACATCGTCAACAGCCTTAAAAAGCTCCTTCTTGCGCGGAAGCTTAAACTCGCGCGTTAAGTGGTCGACTGTAATAATATGCTCGCTCTTTTCAAGAGCTTGCTCGCCTACTACGTGATGCTCAAGCAAATTATCAGCATTGCCGCCATGCTCCTTAACGGAGATGATTCGCTGAGAAGCCAAGCTTGGAGCTGCAGCAACAAGTCGCTTAGTGTATGGATGCTGAGGGTGCTGCAAAACGTCTAGAGATGGACCAGACTCAACAACGCGACCCTTATACATAACAACAACGTGCTGCGCGCGAGCTGCAGCCAAACCTAAATCGTGAGTAATAAACAGAACGGAAGTACCTAGCGAATCTGTAAGCGTATGCAAATGGTCAAGAATACGCTTTTGCACAGTTACGTCTAGTGCGGAAGTTGGCTCATCTGCAATAAGCAAATCTGGACGGCAAGCCAAGCCAATCGCGATTAACGCGCGCTGACGCATACCACCAGAAAACTCGTGCGGGAACTGACGTGCGCGAGTTGCAGCATCTGGCAAACCAGCCTCATCTAGCAAACCAGCAATGCGGTCTTCAACGCTTGCACCAACAACATACTTTTTGGCGATTTCCCAAGCTTTGTCGTCATCAACGCCATACTTGATTAAATCGTCTGCAACGCGCCAACGAGTTTCGGAGCCTGGAACCCACTCTTTTTTGTAGTATTCCATAGCTTCATTAAACTTTTCGGCATTCGTTTGCTCGCTAAGACCAGCCTGCGCCAAAGCTTGCTTTGCTTCGTCCAACAATGCGCTCAGTTCTTTAGAGCCAAGGAAGATTTCGTCTTCGTTGCTTTTAACTTCTACAGCGTCTCCTGCTAAAGCTTCTGCCAAAGCGGAGCGCTTCTCATGGCTAACGTCAACTCCATTTGCAAGAAGAGCTTCTTTAACTTGAGTTCCAATTCGCCAAACAGGGTTCAAATTACTCATAGGGTCTTGCGGAACCAATCCCATTGCCGTTCCGCGCAAAGCCGCATAATCTTTAGGCTTTAGATTACTTATTTCTTGACCTTTAAGCTTAATAGAACCACCCGTAACGTGACCTGTTCCAGGAAGTAAACCAAGAACTGCCATTGCAGAAGTAGACTTTCCAGAACCAGATTCGCCTACGATTGCAACCCACTGACCTGGGTAAACGTTAAAGCTTGCATCGCGAACAGCGTGTACGGCCTTTTTAGAATCCGTTGTAAAGTCAACTTGAAGATTTTTAACTTCCAGCAAAGGACCCTGCTCGCGTTGCATTGCAATAGTATCTACATTTTTACGTGTTGCTGTGTTCATAATCACTATTCCTCCACGCTAACTTACGCCTTACGGCTCTTTGGATCCAACGCATCTTTTACGGCGTCGCCCATCATAATAAAGGCGAGAACGGTAATGGCGAGCGCAATAGACGGATAGAACAAGACTTCTGGATTCGTAGTAAGAACATTTCTAGCGGTAGAAATATCTACACCCCAGCTAACTGTTGTAGTTGGCAAACCAATACCCAAGAAGCTAAGTGTTGCTTCCAAAACAATGTAAGAGCCGAGAGAAGTTGTACCTACAACAATGATTGGAGCCAGCGAGTTTGGAATAATGTGCTGGAACAAGTTTCGCATTGGAGTAGAACCTAAAGCGGTAGATGCTGTGTTAAATTCAAGATTCTTGGATTCCATAACAGCACTCCTTGCGATTCGAGCAACGCCTACCCATCCAAAGAGAACCATAACAAACACGATTTTCCAAATCGACTTAGATGTGCGGAACATTTGCAAAACTACGATTGCACCTAACAGCATTGGCAAAGCCAAGAAGATATCGGTGATTCGGCTAAGAACAGCATCAATCCATCCGCCAAAGAATCCAGCCAAAGCGCCGATTAGCGAACCAACTAACACCACTAAAGCCGTTGCGAGCAAGCCAACGCTTAAAGATGTACGTGTTCCATATACAACTCGAGCGTAAATATCGCATCCTTGCATGTCGAATCCAAACGGATGTGCAGCAGAAGCTGGCTCAAGCGAGTGCTCCAAAACACAGTAATTAGGATTGTGCTTTGTGAGAACGCCTGGGAAGAGCGCAACAAAAATAATTGCAATAATCAAAATTGCAGAAACAATAAACAATGGATTTCTGCGCAAAGATCGCCAAGCATCTGACCACATGCTTGTGGCTGGAGCGGATTCGTCTACAGAATCAACTTCTTGAAGAGGCGTATCGTCAAGAGGAGCAACATAGCGTTCCTGACCAGGCAATGTATTGTAATTTGCATTATTTGTAGTCAAATTATCTTCCATCAAATTATCTTCCATAATGTGCTCTCCTTACGCGTAACGAATGCGCGGATCTAGAGCCGCGTACAACATGTCAACAAGAAGATTGCTGACTACAAATATCAACATAAGAAGCGTAACTATAGAAACAACAAGGTTTCCTTCTCCCTTTAGAATTCCTTGATAGGTAAGGAATCCAACGCCATGAATGTTGAAGATTGTTTCCGAAATCATTGCGCCGCCCATAAGAGCGCCCAAATCTTGACCTAAGAATGTAACAACAGGAATAAGCGAGTTACGCAAAATGTGTCGAACAATAACGGAGCCTTCTTTTAAGCCCTTTGCGCGAGCCGTGCGCACGTAATCAAGCGATATGTTTGACGAAACTTCCGACCTTGTAAGTCGAATAATATATGCCATTGAAACGGATCCAAGAACTATTGCAGGAAGAAGAAGATCGTAGAATCCAGGATCATTGCTTGCAGTAACAGGCATAATATGCCACTTAACACCAAACAAATATTGGCCAATAAAGCCAGTAACAAATGTTGGCACAGAAATAAGAAGAAGTGATACAACCAGGATTACACTGTCGTACCACTTTCCTTTCTTTAAGCCAGAAATTATGCCGAAAGCTACGCCGAACAAGGCTTCAAAAGCAAACGCCATCAACGCAAGTTTAATGGTTACTGGGAATGCGCGGCCAATCTCGTCAATTACTGGCTGACCAGCAAAAGTATGGCCAAAGTCAAGAGTAAGCGCATTCTTTAAGAACAACAAATATTGAATAATAAATGGCTTATCCAAGTTATACTCGGCACGAATTTGCGCTTCTACAGCATGGTTAATTGGCTTATCGCCAAACATTGCTTTTACTGGATCTCCAGGCAAAGCAAACACCAAAGCGTATACCAACAATGTTGTGCCGAGAACCACAGGAATCATCTGCAAAACGCGGCGCAGAACATATTTACCCATTGGTTTCTCCTTATATATTTACTTAAAAATTCGCATAGCACACACCCAACTTGTGGCTTGCATATTGATTTAACCCAACCTAAGTAAAAACACAAAGTGCTGCCTCGAACAGCGGATAGAATTTTGTAATTTTATTCGCCATTCGAAGGCAGCAGCACGTTTTTACATGCTATTTAATTATGATTTATTTTTTAATAGCTACTTGATTTTAATAGCTACTTGATTTTAATAGCTACTTGATTTTAATAGCTACTTGATTTTAATAGCTACTTGATTTTGATCTTTACTTGTGGAGCTTGTAGTAAAGTGGCATATTCTGCCAATCCATTACAAAGCCCTTCAAGCTTGGAACCATAACAGCCTTAGCGTTCGAGTAGAACAGTGGGACGTATGGAAGATCCTCAAGAAGAATCTCGTTAGCCTGCTGATAAAGCTTAGTTGCCTCAGCTGGCTGAGAAGGAGAAGCCTTCTTAAGCAAAGCATCGAACTTAGGATTCTTGTAATCAGCTTCGTTAGAACCATTGCCATCCGCAGCAACGGAAGCAAATTCCTGAGTCAAGTAGTTTTCTGGGCTTGGGTAATCTGGCATCCAGCCTGCACGCCATGCACCCTTAACCTGACGCTGTTCGCATGCGTTACGGAACTCTTGGAATGTTGGAACTGGAGTTGTTTCAGCATTAATTCCAAGATGATTCTTGAGGGAGTTTACAACTGCGTCGAACACAGACTTAGCGTTGCCATCGGCGTTGTAAGTAAAGGTAAGAGGACCATCATACTTAGAGATCTTATCTGCCTTTGCCCAAAGTTCCTTAGCCTTTGCGGCATTAAACTTAAGGTTTTCGTGACCCTTAAGATCTGCCTTGTAGCCTGGAGTCAAAGGAGAAGTGAACTCGTTTGCAGGAGATGCAGTGTTGTTAAGAACCTTCTTGATGATGGTTTCGCGGTCGATTGCCATAGAAACAGCTTGACGACGCAAGCGGCCTTCTTCAGTAGTTACATCGAAGTGTGGCAAGGATGCAGGAATACCAAACTGCTGGATTACAGAACCTGGACGGTTGTATGCCTTAACAGTGGTATCCTTTTGGAAAGTCTTGGTTTCGGTATCTGGAATGTTATCCGTCATATCAAGATTGCCAGACTGAACATCGCGGTAAGCAGCGGTGCCGTCGGTGTAAATCTTAAAGGTAACGCCGTCATTCTGAGCCTTACGTGGGCCATCATAATCTGGGTTCTTTACAACTTCGATCTGCTTGTTGTGATCCCAAGACTTGAACAAGTATGGCCCGGAGGAAACAGGCTTTTCGCCATAAGCCTTTGGATTCTTATAGAAGGATTCTGGAAGAGGAGCGAATGCAAGGTAACCAACCTTAATAGCAAACACAGAATCTGGCTGGTTCAAATCAACAGTAAAGGTGTACTTATCTACAACCTTTAAGCCAGAAAGCTGCTCGTCTCCCTTAGCATCATTCTTCTGCAAGTCTTCGTAGCCCTTAATGGTCTGGAAGAAGGAAGAGCACTTCTGAGCATTCTTAGCGTTTGCTACAAAGCTCCAAGCCTTAGTAAAGCTTTCTGCGGTGATTGGAGTGCCATCGCTGAACTTCTTATCTTTTTTGAGCTTAACAGTGTATTGAGTTGCATCCGCGTTTGGAGTTACGCTCTCGGCATCTTCGTTTACCGTGTTGCCCTTTTCGTCAAAAGTGACCAACGTGGAGTTGACCAATACAGCAGGACGAGCACCAGCATTCTCGTTAATATTTCCTGGAACAAGCTCGTTCTGAGGCTCGGAGTCGTTTACGGTAATAACAACCTTGCCACCATTTGTTTGAGCGGTCTTCGAGGCAGAAGAACCGCATCCACCGAGCAGCATAGCAACCGAGCACGCAGCTGCGGCAAAAAGTAATGCCTTATTCTTCATATGTTTTCTCCTAACGTCGGGTATGGCAGGATTCCATTAATTATCACGAAAAAGTCTCATTACAAGCTTTGCAAAGCCTTTACGCTTTACAGGCTCTATAGGATTAATAAATAAAATCCACCTAGTATTTATTGCCAGATGGATTCTTTGCAAAGCCAATAAGGAGGCCTCTTCGTTGATTAAAATTCAATCATACGGATTTTATTAAACAACGCAAGCTCAAAGTTTAAATGTAAAATTTACTGTTATTTTGTCTAAAAATCGTAAAAACAACTATTATAATAGAAAAATATTAGATTAAATCGTATTTTATGTGATATTTTGCCAAGTCTTTTACATCTACAGAGATATTACAAAAATGTAAATTTGCATCTGGAATATGTAACAATCATGTTAAACGATGCAAAATATGCAACAAGACATTCAAATATTAATCAAAATAAAAAGTGGTGTAAAATCGCACCCAAAGTCACGAGTTTACACCACTTAATAATTTAAGTCAAATAGCTAGTCAAATCTAATCAACTAGTTTGATTAAATCACTTAGCGTTATTTGTTTGATGCTCAAGAGCAGCCGCCACTAATCCAGCAAACAAAGGATGAGGCTTAGTTGGACGAGACTTAAACTCTGGATGAGCTTGAGTTGCCACATAGAATGGGTGAACACTCTTTGGAAGCTCCACAAACTCAGTCAAATTACCATCTGGGCTTTGGCCGCTAATACGCAAGCCAGCTTCGCGCAAGCGATCTTTATACGCCACGTTCACTTCATAACGGTGACGGTGACGCTCGGTAACATGCGTAGAACCGTAAAGCTCGGCAACAATAGAGCCTTCTTCAAGAGTTGCAGGATAAGAGCCAAGTCGCATTGTGTGACCCATATCTCCCTTGCCGGCAACAATATCTTTTTGCTCTTCCATAGTTGCGATTACTGGATCTACACAATCCTTCTCGAACTCTGTGGAATTAGCATCCTCAAGTCCAAGTACGTGACGAGCATACTCAATAACCATAGATTGCAAGCCAAGGCAAAGACCAAGCGTTGGCAAGCCATGCTCGCGAGCATAACGAAGCGCGCCAATCTTACCTTCAATGCCACGAATGCCGAAGCCGCCTGGAATAACCATGCCGTCCATTTGGTCGAGAGCCGCAGCAGCACCTTCTTGCGTTTCGCACTTATCTGCAGCAACCCAACGCACGTTAACCTTAGCCCAGTTTGCAAAACCGCCAGCCTTAATGGCCTCTGTAACGGAAAGATACGCATCTGGCAAATCAATGTACTTTCCAACAATTGCAATGTTTAGCTCATGCTTTGGATGATGAACGCGCTCAAGCAAATCTTCCCACTCGTTCCAATCAACATCGTGGAATGGAAGCTCAAGCTCGCGCACAACGTAAGCATCCAAGCCCTCGTTGAACAAAATCTTTGGAACATCGTAAATGCTTGGAGCATCCACGCAATTCACAACGCCTTCTGCATCAACATCGCACATAAGCGAAATCTTGTCTTTAATGCCTTGATTAAGAGGACGATCTGAACGCAAAACAAGCGCGTCTGGAGAAATACCAAGAGAGCGAAGCATCATTACGGAATGCTGGGTTGGCTTAGTCTTCAACTCATGAGCTGCAGCAATATAAGGCACCAAAGAAACGTGCACAAACATGCAATTTTCTGGACCTAAATCGCGGCGAACTTCGCGAGCAGCCTCCAAGAATGGCTGCGACTCAATATCTCCAACAGTACCGCCGATTTCCGTAATAATAACGTCTACATCGTCGCTAGCTTGCGCACGCATACGCGACTTAATTTCGCCAGTAATGTGTGGAATAACTTGCACGCACTGACCCAAATACTCGCCAGCGCGCTCTTTTCTAAGCACGGATTGATAAATCTGGCCAGTTGTAACATTAGCTTTTTGGCTAAGAAAAACATCGAGGAATCTCTCGTAGTGACCAATATCAAGATCTGTTTCTGCGCCATCTTCTGTAACGTAAACCTCACCATGCTGGAATGGGTTCATTGTACCTGGGTCAACATTGATGTAAGGATCAAGTTTTTGTTGCAAAACGTGAAGACCGCGGCTTCGCAAAAGCCTACCTAAAGACGATGCAGTAAGACCTTTTCCGAGGGACGAAACAACGCCACCAGTAACAAAAATATGCTTTGTAATATGCTCCTGAGAGTTACCATGTTTTCTTCTAACCATGGAACTCCATAGTATCTTCGAGCCTCGACTCGGGTGTTATACAATGAGCAACAGCTTCTAGCGCAAGCTTGTAACCGTACAGCCCCATGCCTGTAATAGTTCCAGTAGCAACAGCGCTAATCACGCTAATTTTACGAAAAGCATCGCGAGCAGAAGGATTAGAAATATGCACTTCCACTAGTGGCACTCCAGCATCCAAAACCATGTGAGCAGCATCCGCGAGCGCATAACTGTAGTGCGTAAAAGCAGCAGGATTCATAACTACTGGAGTATGCGTATCGGCAGCTTCATGCATCCAGTGAACCATTTGCGCTTCGTCGTCACTTTGACGCACTTCTACTTGCAAATTAAGCTCTTGCGCCCACTTTTTACAAAGCGCGCACAGCGCTTCAAAATCTTGACTGCCATAAACGTCTGGCTGGCGAACCCCTAATCGCCCCAAATTTGGGCCATTTACTACTAAAACTTTGCGAATATTTATAGCGTTTTTTGAATTTTCTTGATTTTCCGCATCTACCATTTCTGCATCTACCATTTTCTAACCTCTAATCTTATTAAATGCTTCGCGAATCGCCTCCAGCGGCGGATTATCTAAGTGAATCGGGTTTCCAATACCGTCTAAAACAACAAATCGCAAGGTGTTGCCTCTAGCTTTTTTATCTTTATGCATTAAGTCAAGAACCTTAGCAAAAGCATCGTCATTACTGCCGCCGCCATTCCAAGATATTGGCAATCCAAGTGATTTTAGAAGCGAACGATGATACTCAACGTCTTCTGGACTTAAATAGCCCAAAATTTTCGCAAGCTCCGCCGCAAAAACCATTCCAACAGCAACCGCGTTTCCGTGACGCCAAGAAAAATGCTCGATTTGCTCAATTGCATGCCCAAGAGTGTGACCGTAGTTCAAAAATTCGCGCAAACCTTGCTCTTTTAAGTCGTTAGAAACATGATACGCCTTAACGCGCACGCTTTTTTCTATTAAATCGCAAACCATATTGTTCAAATGTGAATCGCTTAAAACAGAAGAGCCATCAAGAGTGCGTAATTTGCTAGCATTTTGCGGATTTTCCAGAATTTTTAGGATGCTAGAATCGCCAATAAACCCTGATTTTACAACCTCTCCTAAGCCTTCAACAAAAATATCGTTATGAAGCGTAGAAAACGCGCAAGTATCTGCCAGAACACCTGCAGGCGTGTAAAAACTACCAACCAAATTCTTGCCAAACGCAGTATTTACGCCAGTTTTTCCGCCAGTCGAAGCATCTACCATAGCAAGAAGAGAAGTTGGGCAATTTACGTAGCGGATTCCGCGCATCCAAGTAGACGCAACAAATCCAGCCAAATCCGTGGCTGCTCCACCACCTAAGCCAACAATCGCGTCTGAACGCGTAAAGCCAGCGTTTGCAAGGCGCGACCACACAAAATCCGCAACCTTAACGGTTTTGCCAGCCTCTGCGTCTGGAATAAGAATGTCTAGAACATCGTAGCCAGCAGCGCGCAAAATAGTCCTTGCTTTATCGCTATGCGTTTGAACAGGCTGAGTATGAATCAAAGCTACCCGAACAGGCTCTTTTCCAAGCATTTGAGGCAAAAGACTCATAGCACCAACGCCAATATGAACATTATAGTCTTCAATATCTTTGCCACTTACATGCACAATTCGTTGCATAATCATATCTTTCAGCTTTCTTGCGGCAGGTTTTGGCGTTAATCCGTAAACGCGAGCGTGCAAATTTGCTACTTTACAAAACACTGGGTCTCTTTTAACAAACAAATCCAACCACCGTTTTGCTCCGTCTTTGCCGCTTAGCATAGGGCGATTTGAATTCCAGCTTACGCGCTCAATTGCATCGTTTGGATCAACTTGCAAATAAACAACATGGCCGCCGAGTTTTATGTATTTTTTTAAGACTTCTTGCGTTTGCGCGCGCATTGGGGCGCCACCGCCGAGGGAGATTATTGGGGCGGATTGCTCAGAACATGCAAAAATAGCATCTTTAACAATTTGAGCTTCAATATCTCTAAAAGACTCTTCGCCAAAATCCTTAAAATATTGAGCAATCGGCATATTGATTTTTTGCTCAATTAAATCGTCTGTATCTATAAAAGGAACATTCAAAATATGCGCTAATTCCTTGCCAACACGCGTTTTTCCAGCTGCAGGCATGCCGATTATAACAGCTAACGGCATTTTGTATTTAGGCACACCATGAGTGGAACTTTGCAAAGATTCTTCGCTCATCTCATATGCTCTTTCCAAGATTGAACGTAACTCTTAGCATTCCTAGCAGTTTCTTCTAGCGAATCTCCACCAAACTTTTCCAACGCATATTTTGCAAGCGTTAATCGAACCATTGCCTCTGCAACTACAGAAGCTGCCGGAACTGCTGTAAAATCGGAGCGCTGATTAATCGCCTGAGCTGGCTGGCCAGTAAGCACATCTACCGTTCGCAAAGCACGCGGAATGGACGGAATAGGCTTCATTGCTGCACGCACGCGAATTGTCTCTCCATTTGACATTCCACCTTCAATGCCTCCTGCGCGATTGCTAAGACGCGTGATTTTACCATCTTCGCCTGTTACGATTTCGTCGTGAGCAGCCGAACCAGGGCGATTTGCTTCTTCAAAACCGTCTCCAATTTCCACGCCTTTAATCGCCTGGATTCCCATAAGCGCAGCCGCCAACGCCGCATCCAATCGACGATCCGATTCAACATACGTTCCAACCCCAGCAGGCATGCCGTAAGCCAAAACCTCTACAACACCGCCAAGCGTATCTGCATTGGCTTTTGCTTCATCAATGCGAGCCATCATTCGCGCTTGCGCATCTTTATCTAGAGTGCGAACTGGCGAAGCATCCAGAGCATCAACATCGTCTGGTGTTGGTAGAGGTAAACTTTTGTTTGCGTATTCGCCGCCGATTCCAATAACATGAGCAACTGTGCGCACACCCAACGCCTGGTGCAAAAACGCATCAGCTACAGCACCTAAAGCCACACGGGAAGCTGTTTCCCTAGCGCTCGAACGCTCCAAAACCTCGCGAGAATCACTAAAACCGTACTTACGCATGCCTGTTAAATCTGCGTGCCCTGGGCGAGGCCTAGAAAGCGGCGAGTTGCGGCCTTCTTTTGGCAAATCATGGTCTAGCGGATCTGCGCTCATCACTTCCACCCACTTTGGCCACTCGCTATTTGCGATTTCTATAGCAATTGGCGATCCAAGAGTAACACCGTGGCGAACGCCTGTAAGCAAACGCACTTTGTCTTGCTCAAACTTCATTCTCGCGCCGCGACCGTACCCAAGCCGCCTGCGTGCAAGAGCAGAAACAATGTCTGCGCTAGTAATCTTAACTCCTGCTGGCATGCCTTCAATCATTGCCACCAGCGCTTCACCATGCGACTCCCCTGCTGTTTGCCATCTAAGCATGCCTTCTCCAATCGCGTTGTGCGTTATCTTTTATTGCTATACGTATTGTTTCTATAAGTTTGCACTTTGTAATGCATACTATTCTAAATCTGTACTCGATTCTAAATTCTTTATTCTACTAACCACTCAGTATTGCCCATAATCCACGCAATCAATCGCAAAATCTGGCAAACTTTTCTAGAAACCACTATCTTTATTTGGTATTGTGTGATTCCTTGTTTGCTGTTGCGCGACTTCCTATTTAGTATTGCGCGAGGTTTGAGTATTTCTCTCCTCGCAGGCGCGCCAACCTGCCGGAGCGCTTAAAGCGTAGCGCGCGAAGGCAATTTGGCGCGCTGAGCAGCTCAAGGCAGAAGCACTGCTTCTGCGCTGCGAAGACGTGAGCGCGCTTAGACCGCGCGAACGAAACATCTCATTCATGGCGAAAAATCTCGAATCTCCACCTTACTTATCACTATAGAATTGCAGCAAAAGTTCAAAGCATAACAGCGATGAGCGCAGATACAGCTAGAACAGGCACGAACGGGATTTTATTTTGCACATTTTTAGACTTAACGCGGAAAAATCGCCAGCAGACTCTAGAGCAGATTTTCCACACTAAAATCCAAATTAATCCAAATATTCCGACTGATGCAAACCAGTAGATTATGCAATCAAATCCAAATAGCGCCAAAGCTTGAGCGATCATAGAAGCGCATGTAACATCGCCAAATCCAAGTGCTCCGCGCACGCAAAGTTTTTGCACCAAAACGTAGAATGCAAAAACTGTTACTGCGCAAAGCCAGCCGCGCAAAAGAAAATTAACATTGTGCAAAGTAATCAACGAAAAAATAAGGTTCGCTGCAGATTGCGCAAAAGCAGCTAGTACAACCCAAAGTCTAGGCACAACGCGGATGATTAAATCCGTTGCACACAGTGCAATCGTGCATACAAGCGTTGGCGTTGCAAATAAACACGCTATAATAAACTGACTCATTCGATTATGCTAAATAAGCGAAAATTGAATTGCAACAAATTTTGCTCAATGTGGTTAAAGGCTTTTGTAGTTATGCAGATTGCGCAAAGCTAGGTAGAGATTCGAGATTTTTTGCACTGAATGAGATGAACCTCAGCGCCGAAGGTGGTGATTCATCGAATGAAGAAGAAAAATCGAGAATCTCGGTGATGAAAGATACACAATTGTTCTAGACATTCAGAAGGTTTGATGTATTTCTCTACGAGCAATAAAAGAGGAGCGTAGCGACGGGATTTGCGAGGAGAGAAATACTCAAACCTCGCGCAACACCAAAAAAGAGAAGCACGTTATACCAAAGCTTAGTTGGCGTTTTCGTTGGAGCGCTTATACTCGTCGCGGATCTTTAAGAAATCGTCGTAGTTATCCGCAAACTTAGTTTCGCCTGTCTTTAAGTTGGTTGTAACAAAATAAATCCACGGCCCATTTGCAGGATTAAGCGCCGCCAAAATCGCATTATCTCCAGGAATGCTTATAGGAGTAGGTGGCAGCCCCTTGTGAATCCTAGTGTTGTACGGGTTGCTTGCATCGTCTAGCTGCGATTGCGTAAGGTTAATCGCCTTAATCCCAATTCCGTACGCAACCGTAGTATCCATTCCCAAAGGCATGTCTTTAGCTAAACGATTTAAGATTACGCGCGAAACTTTGCCGTAGTATTCGCGATTATTGACTTCTGCTTCTGCAATGGAAGCAATTTTAAGAATCTTTTGACGCAAATCACCCTTAGGAACACCTAGAGAATCAAGCTTTTCAATGCGCTTATCTACCATTTTTGCCAGTATCTTGCTGGCTGACTTAATAGCTTTTACGTTGTAAACTCCAGGTTCCAACCATCCTTCAAAGCTTCCGCCCGCCTCTGGCGGCAAAATCCCCTCGCCGTCCGCCTTTTGAATCGCGTTAAATTGAGCAATGTCAATTCCCGAGATTTGTGCAGCCTTGCGAATAATCTCCGCTGCGCGCTCCCCTGCTTTAACGTCTAAGAATCCACCAGCCTTGCTTTGGTCGGAAAGAATTTCCACTACGTCCATGGAATTCATGTGTTTTTTAAGCGCGTAAATTCCTGGGTACAAAATCTTGTTATTTGCTGCAACAATATTAGAAAAAGTGGATTGCGACTTTACAACCTGCGCCTTAACAAGGTTATTTCCCACTTCTATAGATCCTTGACCTGGTTCAATCGTAAATTCAACGAAACCGCTTCCAGGGCCTGGCCAGTCTTCCATTATTGACGACTGACTATTGTTTCTTACATAAACTGCAACTCGATATAAGCCATATCCAACAACAAATAGCAACGCAAAAACTAGCGTAAGAATAAATGCGATTATGCGATTCCGCTTGTTTCTGCGATTTTTACGCGCAGTTCTTGCTTTTCGCGATTTTGGCGGAACAGGTGGATTGGATGAATTGTGACTCCATTTAGCGTTTTGATTGAAAAAATCGTCTATATTCTCACTCATTAAACGCTTCCTTCCTTATGTAGTCACTTTGCGAATCACTTTGCGAGTCGCCTTTTACATTTTTGCAAGCATTTCTGTAATCGTCAATCGCAGATTGCAAAATCAACACTGCCGATTGCTGATCAACCATTGGACGATGCTTTTTAGTGGAAAAATCAGCATCTAACAATTGCTTATGGGCAGTAACTGTTGTTAGTCGCTCGTCATTAAAAACGACTTCTGGAATAAAATCAAGCGACCAATCGCCATAATCAAAAAGCGATTTAATGCGCTTGGCTAAATTAGCACCCCATCTGCGCGCTTTTTTAGCAGACTTTCCTTCGGATCCGTCTAACTGTAAAGGCAAACCAACTACGACTCGGCTCACACTATTGTCTTCTATAACGTTAATAACGTCTTCAATCGCATTAAATGAGTCGCCATAGGCTTGAATATTACCGATTGGGTGAGCAAAAGTCAGCTCAGGGTCGGAAAGTGCAAGTCCGACCCTGGCGTCACCTAAATCAATACCTAACCACACCATGAATTTCGTGCTGCTCTTGGTAAAGATTATATCGTTCTGTTTTAAGCGGATAGCTACGCATTATGCGAGCTTAGATGCTGCTTCACAGCTTCCAACGCTTCGTTAATCTTAGAAGCGTCCGTACCGCCGCCTTGAGCGAAGTCCGGCTTTCCGCCGCCGCCACCGCCAAGAACCTTGGAAGCGGTACGAACCAAGTCGCCAGCCTTAGCTCCAAGTACGCGCGCAGCCTCGTTTGTAGCAACAGCAACCATTGGCTTATCATCCTCGTTTACGCCGCACAACACGACTACTGCAGGAGCATCCTCGCCTAAGCGAGCACGCACGTCGAGCACCGTCTTACGAAGCGTTTCGAACGAGCCGAAGTTACCAACGTTCTTAAGAGCCAACTTAATGTTTCCGGCAGCAGATTTAGCAGCCTCAATCAGAGCTGGAACGGAATTAGCAAGATGAGACTCGTAAACGGCTGCAAGCTTACGATCCGAATCCTTCATCTTGTTAAGCAAAGATTCCAAACGTTCAACCAACTCGTCTGGGCGAGCGTTCACCATGTCTGCAAATTGAGCAACCAAAGCATGCTCGCGAGCGCCATATTGGTACGCTTCTTCGCCGCAAAGCGCGTCGATTCTGCGCACACCAGAGCCAATAGAAGACTCAGAAAGGATTGTAACCATACCAATCTTGCCAGTGCTCTTAGCATGAGTACCGCCGCAAAGCTCGCGGCTCCAGCCATCGCCAATCTCTACAACGCGAACAATATCGCCATACTTTTCGCCGAACAAGTGCATTGCGCCAAGCTTGAAAGCATCGTCAATTGGCATTTCCTTTGGAACAACTTGCAAGTCTTCGCGAATACGCTCGTTTACGCGAGCTTCTACACGCAACAACGCATCTTTATCAACAGCCTTTGGCCATTGGAAGTCAAAGCGCAGACGGTCTGGATCAACCACGGAACCGCGCTGAGTTGCCTGTGGGCCAAGCTCCTCACGCAAAGCCTTGTGAAGAGTGTGTGTAGCAGTGTGGCTTCTAGCCAAAGCAGCTCTACGAACCTGATCAATATTTGTGTTTACAGGAGCGCCAACGCTAAGAGTTCCTTCGGTAAGTCGGCAGCTGTGAACAATCAAATCCTTGATTGGTCGCTGAACATCGTCAACTTCCAGAATCGCGCCGTCATCGGAAATAATCTCGCCCTGATCAGCAATCTGGCCACCGCGCTCAGCGTAGAATGGCGTGCGATCAAGAATAACTTCAACGTTTGCAGGAGCGCTAACGCTTTTAACGGAGCCTTTACCTGCTTCAACAATTGCCAAAACGTTTGAACGGCTGGAGAAGTCTGTGTAACCGAGGAAGTCGATTGGCTTTTCGAGTGCCTTCTTAATGTCGTCGTAAACGCTAACGTCCACATTGTGACGCTTCTTCAAAGCATCCGCGCGAGCGCGACCTTTCTGCTCGCTCATAAGCTCGCGGAACTTAGCTTCATCAACCTTAACACCCTGCTCAGCAGCCATCTCTAGAGTCAACTCAATTGGGAAGCCGTAAGTATCGTGCAAAGTAAATGCGTCGGAGCCACCAACAATAGGGTCATCCTTGTGTTCCTTCTTGGCTTTTTCAACAGCCAAGTCAAGAATAGTCGTGCCCTTTTCTAGAGTGCGGCGGAATGCATCTTCCTCACCGTATGCAGCTTCGCTAACCTCGTGGAAAGTGTTGTTAAGCTCTGGGTAGCTTGGCTCCATAGCGCCCTTAGAAACTGGGAACAAGGTTGGCAAAACTGGGTCTTGCACGCCAAGCATGCGCATTGCGCGAACAGTTCTGCGAAGAAGACGGCGAAGCACGTATCCGCGGCCAACGTTGCTTGGACGCACGCCATCGCTCATAATCATCAACGCGGAACGCACGTGATCTGCTACAACGCGGAAACGAACATCCGCATCGGCATTGCTGCCGTACTTTACGCCGCTAAGCTTTTCTGCAGCTTCAATAACTGGGTAAACTTCGTCAGTCTCGTAAATGTTTTCCTTGCCTTGCATAAGGTAAGCCAAACGCTCCAAACCAGCGCCTGTATCAATATTCTTTTGATCAAGCTCACCAACAATGTGCAAATCAGTCTTAGACTTTACGTTGTCTACCTGGAAGTTCTCAAAAACCAAATCCCAAATCTCAATAAAACGAGATTCGTCGGCAGCAGGACCGCCATCCTTACCGTATTCTGGGCCACGATCCACGTAAATCTCGGAGCATGGGCCGCCAGGGCCAGGGCCACCAGTAGTCCAGAAGTTATCTTCCATGCCAAAAACTTGCATGTGCTCTGGGTCGAAGCCCTCATTCTTCCAAATTGCGCGAGCTTCGTCGTCATCTGTATAAGTAGTTACCCAAAGTTTTTCTGGGTCAAAACCGTAGCCGCCCTTATCTTGCGGAGTTGTTAAAAGCTCCCAAGCGTAGTGGATTGCTTCTTCCTTAAAATAATCACCAAAGCTAAAGTTTCCAACCATTTGGAAGAAGGTGCCATGACGAGTTGTTTTACCAACTTCGTCAATATCGAGCGTACGCACGCACTTTTGGTTAGACGTCATTCTGCGAGAAGGAGGCGTTTGCTCTCCTAAAAGATAAGGTATGAATGGAACCATGCCTGCAATCGTGAAAAGCGTCGTTGGATTTGGAGAAATCAGCGATGCAGAAGGCACGACCATATGTCCATGATTACCAAAATAGTCAAGATAACGCTTTGCAATTTCTGCTGTGCGCATGGGTACGAACTCCTTTTTTATTTATCAGACTTAGTATAAGACTACTTAGTAACTACTTAGTATAAGACTTATTTGTAAACGAATCGTCACGCTTATCAGCATACTTACTAGCATACTTAGAGTTAATCTGCGACTCGTGGGCTTTTCTGCTGGAATTAAAATCATTGTACAAAGACAAAATCGTGCTTAAAGTAAGATTTTTTGGATCTTTATCGAAGAAGAAATTCCTAGCGTTTTGTGGTAACTTTTCCTTAACGTACGCGCGAGCTTTTGTAACAGACATAACTCCCATTACAAAACCGATGCAAATCCAAAATAAACGCTTAAACATCACTCCCCCTTAGGCGTAAACGACTCGCCAGAATTTGCCGCATGCCTAGCGGAAGATTCTGCAGCATCCGTTGGAACAGTAGCCTTATTAAAGAACGCATTAAAAGTGTCTTTAAGCGCATAGCAAGCAGATGCAATTTTAACAACTGGCTTTCCAAGAAAAGCGCCATACAAATCCGTAAGAGCGCCAACATTTGTAGCTGTAGTGCGAGCAGCATCTGTAACGGCATTAACGTCTTCAAGGGTTTTGTTCACTTGTTTTACTGTGGTAACAGATTCGTCGATAGCAGGTAAAGCGTGTTCACCCGATTCCTTAACAGTTTGAGAAATCTGATTGAACATTTTACCCAGCCGAATAAGCGGATAAATCATAAATCCCGAAAGCACCGCAAACGAAATCGCTGCAATAAGAGCAGCAATGTCTCCAACGCTCATCGTAACCTCTTTCCTGCTGTTTTACACACGACTACCCACGCAATGTATTAAAAGATTAACGAAGAGTCAAGACTCTTTTTGTAAATTTAGCGAACATTTTTTGCGCAAACTAATCGCATTTACTCGTTATATCCCTTAATTGTTATAGCTTGATCAATTGGCTCTGCCGTGTTGAAATCAAGGCGAGTTACACTTCCATTTTGCGGGCGCTCACTCAAATCGTAGCCAACAGGGGCAAAACGATGCATAAGACTTAAAAGCGTGTTTCCGTGGGAGATTTGCAAAACGTTGTCTCCATCTTTTAACGCTGGATTGCTTGAGATTATTTTGAAACCACCTTCAACGCGCTTCCAATACTCAATATCTGACTCCGCATCGTGGAATGGGTCGGCCTCTTTAAGCATGTCTCGAGTTGCAGCAAGACCAAATTTTTCAACGATTTCGTTATACGTTTTTGCTCCGTGAGGCGCGCCTGCAGCCCACCAAGCCATATTCATATCTTGGCCTTCAAAATAGCCGTAGCATTGCTCACGAAAATGCATATCGCTTACAAGATGCGGACGAATATGCGTATGCTTTTCGTTTTCGCTTAAAATACGCTCAGCTGTGATTTGCGCACGAGTTGTATCGGAGCAATATGCGGCAGCAAAAACAACGTTCTTAAGCTTTTGAGCTGCTAAATCGGCGTCTTTGAGCCCTTTTTGAGTTAGTGGAGAATTGCTCCATCCTTGCAAGCGATTGTAGCAATTAAACATGGTTTGGCCATGACGAACTAAATAAAGATGCAACAACATAACTTAATCATCTCACTTTTTAAGTAAAACGTGTAACAATCAGAGCAATCAAGACTGACTAAACAAATTAAGACAAGACTAATCACAACTAATCACAACTAATCACGACTAATCAAGTCAGACTAATCCAAGTCAACATCTCCTAATTCTTGGAATCTGCTTGCAATCAACTCTGGAGTAGTATCGGAAATCCAAGATGCCATCCCTGCTTCCGACCCAGCCAAATACTTGATTTTATTAGCATCTCGCATAAACGAGAAGAATTGCAAATTAAGGCGATAATGCGAGCGGCGAGAATCATGCACAGGGGCTTGATGCCACGCTGCAACGTAAGGCAAATCAACGAATTCGCTGGAATTTGCATCACTCGCGCCAGAAGATAAGTCGAAAGCAGCCGAACTTGCAAACGATTTAGCGCTCGAATCGCCTGCGTTTGAAGACGATAATCCAAAGAACTTATTAGCACGCTTAAGAAGTGTTATGTAGATTTGCGCCAAATCCCAACGCTCTTGGTCGTCAAGCTGATCCAAAGTAAGAACGTCTCTAACAGGAGCAACATGCACCTCTAGCGGCCATCGAGCAGCAGCTGGAACATACGCAACCCAACTGTGATTATGCATAATCACACGCTTTTTAGCTTCAATCTCTGAATTCATCAAATCCTTAAGAAGATTGCTGCCAGTGCGCTCAAAATAAGCCTCAGTGTGGCGCAACTCCTGCTCTAACCTAGGAGCAATAAACGGATACGCGTAAATCTGACCATGAGGATGATGCAAAGTTACGCCGATTTGACTGCCGTGATTTTCAAACGGATAAATTTGCTCAATTCCTTCGATTTGGCTAATTTCTGCGGTTCTAAACGCCCACGCTTCAACAATCGTGCGCATGCGCAAAACAGAAAGATTAGCTGGAAGCATATTCTCGTTTGAACTAAAGCAAATCACTTCGCATCGACCAGCTGCAGGAGCCTGCTTCCACAATGGATTTCCGTCAACGTATGTTGTTGTATTTGGCACGCCTGCAACCTGAGCCATAGCTGGATAGCGGTTTTCAAAAACAACAACGTCATAGTCTTCGTCTGGAATTTCGCCATCTTGATACTCGCATTGCGCTTTTCTGCCAGCAAATGGGTCGATTCTTGATGGCGCAGAACCTTCTGCAGAATCCGCAGAATCATGATTATTTGAATCCTCACCAAGAATCGCAGCTGGCCGCTTTGCCCACAACCTAGACATTGGAATCCAGTCTCCTGTAAGCGGATCTTGGCGCATTTGTGGAACTTCGCTAGGAACTTCGTTGCCGTCGCTATCAACATGCGAAGTAAAACGATATGCCAACTTTCTAGGGTCAATCAGCTCCCTTGTTTTGTGGCCGCTAACGTATTCTGGATTGTCATCTATGTAGAAAAAGTCGCGTCCGTCGGAAAGCTTTGTTGCCGTAATGCGCATATGCTCGCGCGCGTAAGTTCCAGGGCGATACAACTTATACGGATACTCGCCACCAAAATCGCGAATCGGAGATTGCGTTGCGCGCGGCGGCTCTTGCGGCGTAATACCACTTAAAACCGAAGGTATTGCAGGCATTTGCTGAGTTACATACAACGAATCGCGCACATCGGCAGCAGCTTCTCCTTCGGCTTGAGCTACAAGGCTACTAAGCGAAGAATCCCCAACACCCGTGCTTGTAATCTTGCTCATAACCGTTTCGTTTGCGCCGCTAGCTTTGCTTCTAGCGCGAATCGCGTTAACGTCTATTGCATCAAAAGCATCTGTGTCTTCCAAGCTTTTTTCGACTTCGCGTTCATCTGCCTTCTTATGCTTAGATGCGTCGTCAATCTCGAATCCTGCAGCAGCACCACCTTCAAAGCCGCCGCCTGGGCCTGCAAATCCAGCCGTAGTTGGAATATTGTGCAACCCGTCAATCTTTTTAGGCTCTACCACAAGACCACCCCTTCAAAAGTGTTATTGTTTAGCGCGTCTTTTGCGTGTTTGTTAATTGCGCGTGTGGCAAGTTGTTGTGCTTTTAGCGCATTCGCTTTGGTATTTTGTTGAGACATCTTTGACTCCATCGTCTCTTCTACTCTCTAATCTTCTTTTATTGCGTATTCTGTTTTACTTGTATTTTGTATCTTCTTTTATTCTTTTATATATTCTTTTGTATCTTAATAACACGCTTTAGACGCTTAATTATCTATTATATATTTTCTGATTCAACACTCGCACAATGTTATATTTTGTAACATAACGGGCATTGTTGTAATGATTATATGTGATTTTGTTTTATTATTAAAGTGTTTTATTGCATAATGTTCGGTTGCTTGCGACCCTTCCCTAACAAAAGTTAATACTCACCAACACGTAACCAGCTTTTAGCATAACTCAGATTGCTTTTTATACAATCGCACTATAAGGCAGGTCGTGTCGTTCACACGGATTAGCCGTGCGAACGTCTTCGCTTGCGTTGAAAGCACACCGTGCTTTCAACCTTAAGCAAGCTCAGCGCGCCAAATTGCCTTCGCGCGCTACGCTTTAAGCGCTACGGCAGGTTGGCGCGCAAGTGCGGTAGAGATTCGAGATTTTTCGCAGCGGATGAAGCGAACCTCAGCATCTTTGATGGTGATTCGCTGAAGCAGCAAGAAAAATCGAGAATCTCGGTGATGAAAGATACGCAAAAGTTCTAGACATTCAGAAGGTTTGATGTATTTCTATACGAGCAATAAAAGAGGAGCGTAGCGACGGGATTTGCGAGGAGAGAAATACTCAAACCTCGCGCAATACCAAGTAAGGAAGCTCGCGCGCTACGCTCTAAGCGAAAAGGCAGGTCGGAGCGCAAGTAAAACGCATTGACCCCCACTATGCAATGCACAGCAGGGGTCAAGCGGTATGTCCTTAAGAATGAAATCCAGAATTTAGCGAGCGTAGTACTCGACGACGTACTGGATGTTGACTTCAACTGGAATCTGATCGACTTCCGGCTTACGAGTCAAAGTAGCCTTCAAAGAGGCAAGATTCACATCGAGGTAACCAGGAACTGCTGGCAAAACGTCACGATGAACGCCTTCCGCAGCCATCTGGAATGGCACCATTGTCTGGCTCTTAGCGCGAACCTGAATGGTCTGGCCTGGCTTAACACGGTAGGATGGGCGATCAACAAGATTGCCATCTACCAAGATGTGACGATGCACAACAAACTGGCGAGCCTGAGCGGTTGTACGAGCAAAACCTGCGCGCAAAACCAAAGCGTCAAGACGGGTTTCCAAATCGGTGAGCATTGCGTCACCAGTCTGACCTGCAGTGTGCGTACCCTTTTCGTAAGCTGCACGAAGCTGCTTCTCGGAAAGACCGTACTGAGCGCGAAGACGCTGCTTCTCGCGAAGACGTACTGCGTAATCGGACTCGGTACGACGACGAGTGCGACCGTGCTCACCTGGAGCATATGGACGCTTCTCGAAAATACGCTGAGCCTTTGGGGTCAAAGCGATGCCGAGGGCGCGAGAAAGACGCACCTGACGGCGAGAACGCTGAATATTAGTCATTACTAATCCTTTATTCTGTCGTTATCTGAACGGAACGTGAACCAAACTTTTACGATTATTCACGCTGAGCCGGCCTCTCCAGTGCTTCTTCGTGTAAACACACGAACGCGAAAGCATTAAAACGCTGAAATAACGCCATAATTCTTGCGCGCCGACCCACTGATGGGCTAAGGCTCCAGATAATGCCTACGAAAATAGGCATCGTTTCCCATACTACTCCGCACTGTAGATAGTTGCGCTCGCCTCAACATCATCATTTTGCGCGAAGCACGCCAGAGTCCATTGTGTAAACACAGTCAGCGCTTGCAGCAACAGATTCATCGTGAGTAACCACTAAAACAGCCGCGCCAGAAGCCGCACAATCGCGCAGCAAAGACACAACAGTTTGAGTATTTTGCGAATCCAAATCGCCAGTAGGCTCGTCCAAAATCAACAAACGCGGCTTATTAATCAAAGCGCGCGCAATCATAACGCGACGCATTTCTCCGCCAGAAAGCTCGCGCGGATAGCAATGAGCAAGATCGTCCACGTTAAGTCGCTTAAGCAAATCCATAGCGCGTGAAGCCAAACTAGCGTAATCATTCAGCTCAAGTTTTTCCGTAAAATTGCCTACTCGCTTAGAAGATGTGCGCGCAATCATAACAGGCAAAATAACGTTATCTAGCACATTCAAATTAGCAAGAAGCGTTTGCGATTGCGTAACAAAACCAATGTTTTTTGCGCGAATCGCAGAAGTTTGCTCGTCGCTTATAGAAGGCATCGAAATATTGCATCCAAAAATCGTAACACTTCCACGAGTAGGCTTTAGAAGCCCTGCAATCATGTTTAATAGAGTTGACTTTCCATTTCCAGACTTGCCAACAATCGCCGCAAAATCGCCAGCTTTAAGCGAAAAATCAACATTATCTACAGCAATAAACTTGCGATTTTTGCGCTTAAATTCGCGAGTAACATTTTTAAGATTTACGACTGAATCGACTGAATCGCCTAAATTAACTGAATCGACTGAATCGCCTAAATCGTTGCTAACAACTTTATCCGCCATCTTACTCGCCATCTCTTAAAGTCAAATACGCTTCCCTGCTTGCGATTCGCCCCACAATAATCGCAGAAGTTACCAAAACACTAGCGAGCGAAAACGCTACAGAAATCGCAGCAAGCGCGCATACAAACCAAACATTCGACTCCAAGTACGGCAATTGTAACTGGCTAGAAATCGCAATATTGTATGGGAACAAAATAAGCGAAGCAAACGCAACGCCAATCACGCCGCCTGCAACGCCAATCACAGCCGATTCGCGCGAAATCATGCCAAAAAGCATGCGCTTATTTGCGCCCAGAATCCTCAAAGAAGCAAATTCCCTCTTGCGCTCCGATGTAGAAGACGCAAAAACGCACACAAGAATCAACACGCCCACAAGCCAAAACGCAAGAATGCCAAGAAAAATCGCCTTGTTTAGCACCTCTAAGCTCTTTTTAGTCTGCTCTGTAATTCCGCCTGGAAAAACCATTCCAAGGCTTTTAATTCCGCTAGTTTTACGAATATTTTCCGCAACGCTCTTAGCGCTAAAACCCTTACGCACTTTTACAAGAACCGCACTAACAGCCTTGCGTGCATATTTTGCAGGAATCGCAGTGTGACCAACCTTCGACGAATATTTAACAACCGCTGGAATCGTATCTCTGTTTACAAACACTGAGTTATCTAAGCTAGTGCCCGTTTTAGCAAGTTGCGCAACAATCGGCCATTCGTGCCCATACAAGCGAACCGTGTTTTGGTAAGAAACAAGCACGTTTGCTCCTGCAATCATCTGCCCTCTTTTAAGCTCGCTTTTGTGTTGCGAATAAATCCATGGCGCGATTACAAAGTCACTAGTAGGGTCAAAACCTATGATTTGCAACTTTTCCGCACAGCATCCAGCAGATAAAGAAGATATGTAAGTTTGCACGCTTGCTTTTTCAACGCCTTTTGACTTTCGCACAAAATCCTCAATATTGTTCGTAAAGTAAAACGTGCTCGATCCGCCATTAGTGAGCAACGCTTCCGCACGATTGTAGGTGTTTTGCGGAATTACCATAATATCTGCGCCAAGGCGAGCGCGCATGCTGTTTAGGCCGTTTGAAAGATTTAGGGAGATTAGCGAGCCGCCAAAAAACACTGCAGCTAAGCACGCGGAAACCACGATTAACGCGGCGGTTCTTAGCGGCTTTTGCTTTAGGTTTTCTAGCGGCAATCGCTTTAATGTAATAGTGTGCATAGCAAATTACTTAGATGCGCACTAGCAAGCAGATTTAGTGTCAAGATACACGCTAACAGATGCAAACACCAACGCGAGTACAGATAACACAATCAACGTTGGGCGCATAACAGATGCGCAATGCATCATTGGGCTTTTGCAAACACCAATAAGGAATGTTGTAGTAGCAATCATAAACAGAGAGTTAGCAATTACAGCAATATTTAAGCCAGCGCGAACGTGTTCTTTAACAAATAGCGCAATGATGCCTAAAATCGCAATAACTACGCCAATTCCAATAGCCACGCGGCTTGTGTAGTAGCATGCCATAGGTTGCATCATCATATGCATTTTAGGCATCTTAGACATTTTGCTCATGCCACCAGTTGAGCATGGTTTTGCAAATGTCAATGGCGCTATGGCAATAAGAATTCCAAACACAATTGCATGAAGCGATGCGAATAATTTGTTCTTCATAATAAATACCTCATTAAATCTAGTTATTATTTTTTAGTGTTGCTTTTTCTTTAATGCAACACGCTTTACGGCACTCACGTTTGCAAGCACCACGCCTTTTAAATCTCGCATAAATACAACTGCAAAGATTCAGAACTTAATCAACTTCCCCTTGAGTCTAAAATCTTGAACATTTGCAGTTTTTACTTTTATTCTTTTTTACTTTTATTCTTCTTGCTTTTATACTTTTCTTACTCTTATATTTTCCTACTTTTATATTTTTTCGTATAGCTTAATAGAAAACAAGTCTTGAATATTTTGTTTTCGTGTATATAATCACGCAATAGTTATAACAACATCACAATTAACAATTTAATGCAATCTTTAATAAGGTTGTATTATTTTGCGTACAACATCTATAAAACAAAAAATTTTACAATTTCACAATTTCACAATTTCTCGATTGGTGCAACTCTTAACATAAGTCGTTTTACGCCATCCGATCCAAAATCGACTGTAATAATTGAGTTTCTGCCCTTGTCTTGTGTTTTAAGAACAGTTCCAAGACCGTATGTGTCGTGTGAAATCTTATCGCCTTCGTGGAAATCATTAATGTTTAAGTTGTTATCTTTTTCTTGCAAACTCTGCTTTTTGTAAGATAATGACGATGCGGACGATTGCAAATTTGAGGTGGACGATTGACTCTGGTACGATGCGCTTGATTTTCTTGCGATTCGCGTGGTAACTTTGCCAGATTTTGAGCCATACGATTTGCCGTATGAGTTGCCATACGACTTGCTGTATGAGCTGCCGTATGAACTAGAGCCATACGACTTTGAACCATACGACTTGCCATAAGACTTTGAAGAACCATACGAGCTGCCATAATGCGATTTGCTGTAGCGAGATCCGCTGTAACTCGAGCCTCCGTAAGTTGTATACGAATCGTCACCCCAAACGCCGTCGTTGCCAAAATCGTCGGAGAAATCGCCAGCAAAATCACGGTCAAAATCACGGCCAAAATCTCTGCCTGCTCCCCTTAGTCCAGCTCGCATAACGGCCGCTTCTGTGCGCTTCCAGCAAATCAAATCAGCAGGAATCTCGTCCAAAAACTGGCTTTGAATCATCTCTGCAGACTTTCCCCATTGCGATCGCTCAGCTGCCCAAGTAACGTACAAAATTTTCTTAGCACGAGTTATGCCAACGTATGCAAGACGACGCTCCTCGCAAAGCTCCTTTTGATTGTCAACACAGCGCGAATGAGGGAAAGTGCCCTGCTCCATTCCAGTCAAAAACACAACAGGATACTCCAAGCCCTTAGCTGTGTGAAGCGTCATAAGCGTAACTTTTCCAGTATCTTCGCCCTGGTCTGGAAGCTGATCCGAATCCGCAACCAAAGCCGTAGTCTCCAAAAAACCAGCGACATTAGCATCAGGCGTATTCTGCTCATACTCGGCTGCAACCGATTGCAATTGAGACAAGTTATCTACTCTAAATTCATCTTGAGGATCCTTAGACTCTCGCAAATCTTGCAACAATCCGCTTTCGTTAAGCACGTTCTCTACAACCTTAGAAGGCTTGGAATCGTTAGCTTTCATAAAGTCAATAAGCGAAGTAATAAGATCCCTAAAACTCTTAAGCGCATTAAAAGTTCTAGATGAAATACCAATTTGCTCCGCAATCTTATCTATTTGACTAAGAGCAGACCAAAAACTTATAGAATTTTCTTTTGCATAAGACGTAATCTGCGACTCAGCGCGCGCACCAAGACCACGCTTTGGAACGTTCAAAATTCGGCGCATATTAACATCATCATCAGGGTTTGCAATCGATTGCAAGTAAGCAAGCGCATCTTTGACTTCGCGACGCTCATAGAACTTAGTTCCGCCAACAAGTTGATAAGGCAAGCCCGACTTAATAAGCGCATCTTCTAAGCTACGCGATTGCGAATTTGCGCGATACATAATCGCAATATCTGAGTAGTTTACGCCATCTTCGCTTGCCAAACGCGCGATTTCTTGAGCAACCCAAGAAGCCTCACCTTGCGCATTATCGGCCACGTAACCGACGATTGGAGATCCCTTGCCTAAAGATGTCCACAACTTTTTAGGCTTGCGATTAGTGTTGTTAGAAATCACAGCATTTGCAGCGTCCAAAATTGTTTGCGTAGAGCGATAATTCTGCTCCAACATAATTGTTGTAGCGTTTGGAAAATCCTGCTCAAAGTCTTGAATATTGCGAATATCTGCACCGCGGAAAGCGTAAATCGACTGGTCGGAATCGCCAACAACCGTGATTGAAGATTGCGAAAGCTGGGGAGAATCTGGTGAAGATGCGGAAACTTGTGGAACTGAGGAATTATCACCCACACCTGCATCACCCACACCTGCATCACCCACGCCTGCAAGCTGGCGAATCAAAACGTATTGCGCGTGATTAGTATCTTGATACTCGTCAACCAAAATGTAGCGGAACTTTCGCTTGTAATACGCGCTAACTTGCGGATTTTGGCGCAAAAGCTTAACCGTTAGCATAATCAAATCGTCAAAATCAACAGAATTCGACACACTAAGCCTATTTTGGTACTCCGCGTAAACGGCAGCGTAAAGCGCATCAGCATTGCCAGCAGCATTAAAGCTAGATGCGCCAAATACAGACGCGCCTGGCTTATAATCTGGTGCGTAATTTTTAAGATTTTCCTGCCATGTAACCAAATTATTTTTGAAATCAGATATCTTAGACAATAAAAGTTTCGGCGTAAACTTTTTAATATCGATGTTCAATTCGGATGCGATTATTTTAACAAGACGCTCGCAATCGGAAGAATCGTAGATAGAAAAGCCCGATTTTAAGCCGATTGAATCGCCATGAGTGCGAAGAATCTTAACACAAGCAGAGTGGAAAGTAGAGACCCACATGCTATTTGCGCTATTGCCGATTAAGCTTGCCAGGCGCTCGCGCATCTCCGCAGCTGCCTTGTTTGTAAACGTGATTGCAAGAATCTGGCTCGGCCACGCTTTGCGATTAGCCAAAATCCACGCGATTCGGCGCGTAAGAACACGCGTTTTACCGCTGCCTGCGCCAGCTCCGATTAAAAGTGCGGGACCAGTGTATTGGACTGCCTTGGATTGCTGGGGATTTAAGCCTTCTAAAAGCGATTGTGGGTTGATTTCGGGAAGGTTGGAAGATTGTGCGGATGTTTGAGCGTATTGTTCAGCTGCAGAAGATTGAACTATTTGGGAAGATTGTGCGGAATTTGAATATTGTGCGGAAAAATCACCAGCAACCGTAGAAGCAGAAACTTCGCTCGTCATATCTTCATTAATAGGAGCATCGATAATAGGGGCATCGCTAACAGAAGCACCACTTTGCTCGTCGAAAACTTCATTAATAGGGGCATCGCTCTGCTCGCTGGCATCTTCTGGATTGCCAAACAAATCAAAATCGTAACCGTACTTGCTCAAAAGCCACTCTCCCCCGTGTTCCAAATCGCAAAAATTAAACTCTAACCAATTTTAACGGACGGCAGCCAAACACAATCGCAGCGTTTTGCGAGTCGACGACGTTAGCGCGCCAACCTGCCGGAGCGCTTAAAGCGTAGCGCGCGAAGGCAATTTGGCGCGCTGAGCCGCTTAAGGCAGAAGCACTGCTTCTGCGCGGCGAAGACGTTCGCGCGCTTAGACCGCGCGAACGACTTTCCTGGGTTTGTTCCCTTTTTGGTCGATTTGGTAAACAAATGCGGGGGAAAGAAACAAACTCGGAGGGGAAAGAAACAAACTCGGGCTATACGACATACCTTCGAGCTTAAAGCGTAGCATGTAAAGTGAGTCAAAGCGGGGGGTAAGCTATACAGATACACGCCACGTACGCAAAATACGGCGCAATTTGAAAGGAATCATCGTGCAAGAACTGGAAGAACGCATCCAAAAAGACGGCATTGTTAAGCCAGGAAATGTTTTGAAAGTCGACGCATTCCTTAATCACCAATGTGATTGCGCGCTTTTTGACGCAATGGGAGCCGCTTGGGCGCAGCATTTTCAAAACACGCATATCAACAAAATCCTAACAATCGAGTCTTCGGGAATCGGAATCGCGTGCGTTGCTGCGCGTCATTTTGGCAACATTCCAGTGGTTTTTGCAAAGAAAGCGCAATCAATCAACCTGGATGGCGATCAATACGTATCTACCGTATTCTCGTTTACAAAGCAGCGCGAATTCCCTGTGATAGTGTCTAGAAAATATTTGAGCGCAGACGACCGCGTTTTGATTTTGGACGATTTTTTGGCTAATGGCAAGGCTTTACAAGGGTTGATTGACATTTGCAATCACGCTGGAGCCACAGTTGCTGGCATTGGCATTGCAATTGAAAAAGGCTTCCAAGGCGGTGGAGATGCGTTGCGCGAAGCTGGATATGACTTGGATTCGCTGGCGATTGTGGAGTCGATGGATCCTAGCGATGGGTCAATCACATTCCGCAAATAGCGATACTTTCGCATTTTATACCACACGATACTTCCGCATTTTGTACCAAATTCAGGCCAAAACACGTACAAAAAGCGGAAAATGCGGAAAATGCGAAAAATGCGAAAAATGCGATTGTGCGCAAATTGTGAAAAAATTAAACATAATTCTTCACAAATCGCAATTTTGCGTAAAAATACGATAAAGTAGTTCGGTTGGTGTTTGAAACCTATTACTCTAAATGTGCTAGTTTTCAACATGCAATTTTTAATAATTTTCAATAAGATAGCTTGATCAAGATAGCTTTAATCGGCTAGTTTTCAACTGATTGGCGGCTAAACGTATGAGTGATATTGTGATTGTAAGCGCAGCGCGCACACCGATAGGCAAATTCGGAGGCGCGTTGAAGTCGCTAACATCTGTTGAGTTAGGAACAATCGCAGCAAAAGCCGCCATTGAACGCGCAGGAATCAGCCCAAAATCCGTAGATCAAGCGATTTTTGGAAACGTACTTCAAGCAGGTAGCGGTCAAAACGTTGCGCGTCAAATCGCGCTTAGATCGGGACTTGATGAGTCAAGTTGCGCAATGACAATCAACGAAGTTTGTGGGTCTGGTCTTAAAGCCATTCGCCTTGCGCAAGCTGCGATTTGCATGGGAGATGCGCAAATCGTAGTTGCTGGCGGCACGGAAAGCATGAGCAACGTGCCGTTTTACGCGCAAAACGTGCGATTTGGTGGTCTTCGCTACGGCAACAGCGCGCTGGTGGATGGACTAAAAAAAGACGGACTTTGTGACGCTTTTACTGGCAAAGAAATGGGAGTTACCGCGGAAAACGTGGCTGCAAAGTTTGGCATAACGCGCGAGCAGCAAGACGCTTTTGCACTAAAATCCCATCAGAAAGCAGTTTTTGCGCAAAATAACGGCGATTTTGACGCGGAGATTGCGCCTGTAAAGCTTATGGACGGAACTATTATTAGCCGCGATGAGCATCCGCGCGCAAACACGTCTATGGAGAAATTGGCTAAGCTTAAAACGTTGTTTGAGGCGGATTTTGGAACGTGCGAAGCTGATGTAATGAGTGGAGCGAACTGTGGTTTGAGTGAGGCAGATTCTGGCAGTCGCGAAGCTGATGGAATGAGTGAGGCGGATTTTGGCAAAAAACACTCTCCTACTGTAACAGCTGGAAACGCAAGCGGCATCAACGACGGCGCAGCAGCACTCGTCTTAATGAGCAAAGACTACGCAATCACGCACGGAATCGACTATTTGGCAGAAATCGTGGGATTTGCAGAAGGCGGAATCAGCCCAGATCTTATGGGATACGCGCCAAAACACGTTATGGAGCGCATGCTAAAAAACACGGGCTACACCGTTGAAAACATTGACCTTTTTGAGATTAACGAAGCGTTTGCTGCGCAAAGCATAGCCGTGTGCCAGCAGCTGAACATAAGCGAAAGCAAGCTGAACGTAAGAGGTGGCGCGATTGCGCTCGGGCATCCTTTGGGAGCTAGCGGAGCCAGGATTTTAACAACACTTCTTTACGCACTTAAAGACAATCACATGCAAAACGGCGTTGCGGCGCTGTGCGTGGGCGGCGGAATTGGAGTGAGCATGCAAGTTAGGATGCGAAAGTAGAAGCGTGCGATTGACGTGCGGAGTGTCGCGACTGGCGTTGTGACGACTGAAGGATGCGTGTTGTGACACGCGCGGAGTGAGTCGCAGTATGCGTGCAGAGTGTCGCGAATCGCGCGGTTGCTGGCGACGAATGTGGCGACTGCTAGCGAATGTGGCGGTTACTGGCGACTTGAATAGCGTCAATAGCGTCAAAGAGACATTGCAAAAGTGAAAAAACGTAAAAATGAAAATCGTGAAAATAGCGCAAAAAATGGAGAAATATGTCAGCTTTTCGAGAATTAAGCGTAGAACAGCGCATAAAAACACTGGAATCAGAAGGCGCGCTTAGCTGCGATTGCGCGCAACTTCTGCTCGAACAGCTCGCGCAAAGTGGCGAAACAAATATTCCTGCAAGCGTTGCGAACAGCATGGTTGAAAACCAAATCGGGCGATTCAGCCTGCCAGTAGGCGTTGTGCGCGGCCTAAAAGTAAACGGCGTTATGCGAAACGTTCTGATGGCTACGGAAGAGCCGTCCGTGATCGCTGCTGCATGCAACGGCGCAAAAATCGCGTCAAAAAGCCTAGAAAACGGCGTTGTTGCACGCAGCGAGCATTACGTTACGCGCGCGCAAATCGTTTTTGAAGACGCGGACGGAAGCGTAGCAAAAAAACTAGATAGCATAATGCGCGACGAGTTAAAACGCACGGCGATTAGTGAGGTTGCGCGCTCCGCGCACCCATCAATATATCAACGCGGCGGCGGATTAGAACGCGCGCAGGCGGCGGCGTTAACAGGCTTCGCCAAGCTAACACTAGACATAAACGCGTGCGATGCAATGGGAGCAAACATTGCAAACACCATTGGCGAAGCTGTTAAAACCCAGCTTGAGAGCTGGGTTGGGCGCAAGGCGCTGGTGGCGATTCTTGCCAACTCCAGCCTCGCGGCAACAGTCGCCGAAGTACGCATACCCGTAGAAGCGCTTGTGTCTAGCGCAAAAACTGCCGCGGCTGGAGATGCCGACGAGCGCTGCGAGAACAGCGGCAAAAATTGCGAACACTACGCCGAGCAACACAACACCGAGCAACGCAACTCGCAGCGCACCGACGGCATGCGCCTTGCGCGCCGCATCGCCTCCTTAAGCTCCCTGGCCGCCGTAGACGCGGAGCGCGCTGCAACCCACAACAAAGGAATCCTAAACGGAATAGTGGCCGCAGCACTCGCGTCTGGCAACGACACGCGCGCATTGCAAGGCGCCGCGCACGAATGGGCCGCAAAATCAGGCCGCTACACGCCTCTTTCAACGTGGACCTTGCAAAATAACGACCAAATCCTTTACGGCCGCATCGAAATTCCATTGCAAATCGGCACTGTGGGCGGCGCAATCGCCTCGCTCCCAATGTCAAAAGTCGCGTTGCATCTTGCTAAAGTCAAGAATGCCAACGATTTTCGCAACGTTCTAGCAGCCGTTGGACTCGTCCAAAACCTTGCAGCCCTTCGCGCACTCGCGGGCCCTGGAATCCAGGCTGGCCACATGCGACTTCAGGCTGCAAACATCGCCATCGCTTCTGGAGCGCATGGGGACGAAATACAGAAGGTTGTGCACGAGCTTCTAAACAAAAATTCTTCCGATTTGAACACGAATTCTGCAAGAATAATTCTTGAGAATTTGCGCAAGCGCAGGAACACGTAAAACCGCAAAAACGCGCGGTTAATGGCCATTTTTCCGCAGAAAAATCGAAAGCTTCCGCGCCGTAAAATTTACACCACTAAAATCGCCCTTAAAAAATTTACACCACTAAAATTACACTTAAAAAATCACACTTAAAAAAAAACAGGAAACTATGAGCAATACTTCACAAAACACGCCAGGCAACACGCCACAAAACACACCAAACACGCCCCAAATTCCGCCAAAAATCGGCATCGACCGCATAACTTTCGCAACTCCAAATTGCTACTTAAGCATGAAAGATCTGGCAATCGCGCGCGGAATTGACCCAAACAAATTCACAATCGGCATAGGTCAAAACCAGCAAGCGGTGCCGCCAAATCATCAAGACATCGTAACGCTTGGCGCTCAAGCTGCGCTGCCACTACTGCCGTACATCGACAGCAACCGACTCAAAATGGTGATTGTTGGCACAGAAAGCGGCGTCGACGCCAGCAAATCCAGCGCGCTCTACATTCACAAACTGCTGAACCTTAGCACTTGGGTGCGATGCGTGGAAGTAAAAGAGGCGTGTTATGGCGGAACTGCGGCGCTTATGATGGCTCGTGACTACGTTCTGGCTCATCCTGGCGCGCAAGTTTTGGTGATTGCTGCAGACATTGCGCGCTACGGCGTTGGCACTCCTGGAGAGGTGACGCAAGGCGCTGGTGCTGTGGCGATGCTTGTAAGCGAGAATCCGCGCGTGTTGCAAATCAACGATGACAGCGTTGTAAAATCGGCGGAAATCCAGGATTTTTGGCGGCCCGTATATCAAAGCACAGCCTTGGCGCGCGGAAAGTTTTCAACCGAGCAATACATTCGCATGTTCTGCGACGTGTGGAAGCGGTATAGTACGGAAAACGCCTGCAATTTCAACGATTTTGAGGCGATTTGCTTCCATCTTCCGTACACAAAAATGGGGCTTAAGGCGCTTCGAGCTGGTTTTGAAGCAAATTCGGGCGCGCCGCACTCATGCGATGGCGTTTTACACACAAATGACGGCGCGTCTCTTACAAGCGATACTCGCGAACGTCTTCTTGCGCGATACCAAGACAGCACACAATATAGTCGCCGAATCGGAAATATTTACACTGGTTCGCTCTATTTGGGATTAATTTCTTTACTTGATTACGATTATTTTAGGAATTCTGGCGATTCTGCGATTGATGACGATTCATCAGAGTCTGCTTGCGATTCATCAACGTCTGCCAGCAATTCATCATCAACGGTTGCTTGCGACTTATCCTCCGCAACACACTCAAACGAATCGCCGACGCGCCCGTCTCCCCTACTCCCAGGCCAAAAAATCGGCTTGTTCTCATACGGTTCTGGCGCTGTAGCGGAATTCTTTAGCGCAACACTGGTTCCAGGCTGGCGTAGCGCGCTGTTTTCTAATCAGCACATAAAAGCACTAAACAATCGCACGCAATTAAGTGTTTCGCAATACGAGGAAATGTTTAACAGCGCGGCGCCTTATTCTCCGCAAGATTTTGTAAGCAGCAAAGAGAATCGAAGCGGCGCGCTATTCGTGCTTGACTCCATCAAATCTCAAGAGCGCAACTATCTTTCTATCTAGCTGTAGTGCGATTGTACCTAATTTCCGTATTTTTTAATACAAACACACTACACAAACAAACAAAACCGTAGTGCGATTGTACCGAATTTCAGCATTTTTACATACAAACACACTACACAAACAAACAAAACCGTAGTGCGATTGTACCTAAAATACGGCAGGTCGTCGTTCGCGCGGATTAGCCGAGCTATTCCTCGCGGCTATTAATAGCCGCTCGGCTGATTTGGCATGTAAAGTCCACTGGACTTTACATTTGAGCCAAATCACGCTTTGAAGGAGCTTGAAACGCGCTATGCAATTTCAAGCTCAGTCAAAGCGCGCAGCAGAAGCAGTGCTTCTGTTTTGAGCGGCTCAGCGAATCGAAGTGCATTCGCGCGCTACGCTTTAAGCGCTCATGCAAGTCGATTCGCGCTACGCTCTAAGCGAAAAGGCAGGTAATCGTTCGCGCGGTCTAAGCGCGCGAACGTCTTCGCCACGCAGAAGCAATGCTTCTGCCTTGAGTGGCTCAGCGCGCCAAATTGCTTTCGCGCGCTACGCTTTAAGCGCTCCGGCAGGTTGGCGCGCAAACACACTACACAATCATTAAAAAATAGCCTTTAACCACATTGCTAAAAATCTATTTACAAGAAAAACGTCGCCACTTATTATCAGCCTATGGAAAGTAGAAAAGTTTTATACAACACAGAGACATCTTGTAGAAATACAAATCTCCCTGCCAGACTCATGAACAATTTACTTGAGTCGGAGCGAAATAATTCATGCCTAATGGCCTCAAAAGTCAACTCTCGCAATGATTTGCGTCCTAATTTCAAATCTGGAAATTTATTTGAACCGTATTGCGGTCTATATGTAAGAACTGAAATTTGGAACAACATGCACTACAAGGACAGAGTTAGATTTGTTGCTACGGGAATTTCACAAAAAATAAAGATGAAAAAATGGAAATTCACAGCATCAACTGGCGCAGCATTGCTTGGACTGGAAGTTGTTGCACTACCAACAACACATGCCAACAATATAGAAATTTTTATAGCATGTAGCAAAAAAGCTAAGCGCAATCATGATATAAATATGCGCAAAATCAAAAATCCTGTGTTGCGAAATCAGATTAAAAAGATTGCAATTCAAGATATTATTAAAAATCAAAACGGAATTTATCTAGATTCAGATGCTGACAATTTTAATAAATTAGATGAGAATACGAATTTTTTGACGACATCGTCATTTGGACATATTGCAACTGATGAAGAGCTTGCGATTAGTCATGTTGCCAGCATTTACAACGTTCTCTACGTGTGCGCTTGGAAGGGGTCGTTCGCCGAGTCGCTAGCAACTTTCGATTCTGCTGCTCGAAAAGGTGAAGATCTTAACAAAATTTTGCGTGTTTGTCGTAAATTTTACGGCTCCATGGATTGTTGTAGTGATACGCCGCAGTTCTTGAACAGTGTTCAGAATCCAAAAAACGCGGATTTTTATGGTGTAAATTATTCGCCTATCAACAATCCAAATTTTCTTGGCACCGATGAATTTGATGTTTTGTCGCGAATGGAGACTTTGGTAAACTATGCGAACCCTAAGAGCGAAAACGGCGGAGAATCGCTTGCGCGGGCGATAATGCTTGAGCTTGGTTTTGTGGAGCCAGAGTTGCAGCACGAGTTTCCAAACCCGAATTATCCACAGAGCCCATATCGCGCAGATTTTATGTGGAAAGTTAACGGAAAAATTATTGTTGGAGAGTTTGATGGCACTGATAAATATTTGATTGAAGATAGAACTTTGCTTGATAGCCGCTCGGCTGCTTACGACTTGCGCACTGAGGATTCTGATGGAAGTGTTGAAAATATCAACAACTTAAGCACAAATACCTTATATAGATATAATCGTGATGCAGTTAGGAAGGAACGCAATAGAGAACGGTGGCTTATGGATTGCGGAGTTGTTAGGGTTGTGCGATTTGATTATTGCGATATCTTGAATCCGATTGAGTTTAAGAAGAAGCTGCTTTCTGCGGGAGTTCCTGTGGCCGTTGCGTAACCAAAACAAGTATTAAGGGTGTAGTGCGATTGTACCGAATTTCGTCATTTTTTTATACAAACGCACTACACAAACACGTAAAACTGTAGTGCGATTGTATCTAAAATACGGCAGGTCGTCGTTCGCGCAGATTAGCTGCGCTCACGTCTTCGCCGCCGTAGAAGCACACCGTGCTTCTACGCTAAGCGGCTCAGCGAGTCGAGGTGATTTCTCGCGCATTATGCAGCTCGAAATCGTCGACTCGCACGCAGATTAGCTGCGCTATTCCTCACGGCTATTAGTAGCCGTTCGGCTGATTTGGCGCATGCTAAGCCACGCATAGCGTGGTGTCTGCTGCGTCAATCGAGACGCAGCAGACCTCGCTTGCGTTGAAAGCACACCGTGTGCTTTCAACCTTAATCAAGCTCAGCGCTCCGAATTACCTTTTCGCGTGACTCTCAAGCGAAAAGGCAGGTCGTCGCGCAAACACACTACACAAAACCACTAAAAACAAGCCAAAAACGTTGATATATCGAGGGTTTTCGGCATGAAAAAGGGCTTCTAGCGATTTGCTAGAAACCCTATTTGCGGATGAGGCGAGATTCGAACTCGCGGTAGGTTTCCCTACAACGGTTTTCAAGACCGTCTCCTTAGACCGCTCGGACACCCATCCATGTGTGCTAGTCGCACTATAAGCACGCAAAGCACACAAGCGTATATTTTACCATAATCCCTAGGAAAAAACGCGCAGGCTCCGCACCTAGTCGCGTCTATTCCCCAGTAACTCTAGCAAGTACACAAACATGTTGATGAAGTCCAAATAAAGATTAAACGCGCAAATAATCGAAACGCGCTTAATCATTTCTGGCTGATTAGCATACGCTTCAAAAATCGCACGAGTTTTTTGTGCATCGTAAGCCGTAAGACCTGCAAAAATCAACACCGCAATCGCAGCAATAAATCGCATAGTTCCAGCGCTTGGAGCAACAAACATAAGAATTACCTGGCTTACGCACAGCACCAACAAAGCCACCATAAGAATTGGGCCAGCCTTAAGCATATTCACTTTTGTAGTAAGCGCAAGCATTGTAAGACACAGGAAGAATCCAGCAGTTAAAGCCAAAACCATTGCAATAGAGCCTAGGCTAAACACAGTAAAGATCGTGCTAAGTGTAAAGCCTGTAAGTGCCGCATACGCATAAAAAAGCGCGCGAGCTGCCACAACACTCATTTTCATAACGCGCATTCCAAGCACAACAGCAAGCACCACTTGCGCAATAATAATGCCGAAGAAACCAAACCTACCCGTAGCATACAAGTAAGAGTAAAGCGCACCCGTACTTTGTGTAAACATTGCAACAAGCGTTGTGACGATTAGTCCAACGGTCATTTCTGCGTAAACTCGACGCACGCTCACGCGCTCAGCATGCTCGCGCACATAAGTAGCTTGCGAGTCTACAATTGTTGGGTTTTGCGCAAAATCGCCAGCATAATTGCCATTAAAATTTCCAAAATCTACCATATATCCTCCTAAATTCTTATTAAGTATCTAATTATAGTACATTTGTACGACTATGCGTGTCGAACAGATCAATATGTATTAGCTTGTCACGACTCAGGCGCATCCTCCACGCGCGGCGCACCATTAATATCGCGATGAATCCCCTGCATCTTCGCCTCAATGGCCTGCAAATTCTGCGCACACTCAAGCAGCGTCTTAGAATGCTCCGCCAACTTTGCGTCTGGCAAATCCGCCTTATAACGCAACGCGTGCTCCAAACTCGCCCAATAATCCATTGCAATTGTGCGGAATTGCACCTCAACAGGCGTGTAATGCGCGCCCGACGACAAAAACACTGGCACAGCGTAAATCACGTGCAAACTGCGGTACCCATTCGGCTTTGGGTTTTTAATGTAGTCCTTAACTTGCAGCACCTGAATATCCGTTTGCTTGGAAAGGTATTGCGCAACCGCGTACACGTCGTCACGATAGTTGCAAATTACGCGGATTCCAGCCACGTCGAACAGGTTGTCGCGAATCGAACGCGTTGATATGCTTAGGTTTCTGCGGCGCAGCTTCTCAAAAATCGAGTGCACGGATTTTAGTCGCCGCTCCATGTGATGCACGGGGTTGTGCGAAAATCGCACCTGAAACTCGCCGTCCAAAATCTCCAGCTTGGTGCTGATTTCGTACATCGCGCCTTCGTACACTTGCATCATGTTTACGAATTCGTCCATTTGCTCGGGCGGAAGATGCGGCGTTTCGCTTTTTATAGGTGATTTTTGCGCGGACTTTTCGTCGGCGGTTGCTTGCGACTTTTCCGCGGATTCCGCGGCTTCTGCATCTGTCGCAGAGGCGCCTTGCGCCCCACCATCACTAGCCCCTTGCAAGCTGGCGTAAAGTTCAGCCAAATTTAAACGATTATGACGATCAAGTATCACGTCTTTTTATTTTACTCGCAATTTTGCTATAAGTCTGATAATCGCCTGAGAATATGCGCGCTCGAAGCGAAAAGGTAGGTCCTATCGTTCGCAGCGCAGAAGCAGTGCTTCTGCCTTGAGCGGCTCAGCGCTCTATTCCTCGCGGCTATTAGTAGCCGCTCGGCTGATTTGGCGCATAAAGTCCACTGGACTTTATGCTTTAAGCCAAATCACGCTTTGAAAGAGTTTGAAACGCGTTATGCAATTTCAAGCTCAGTCAAAGCGCTTTTCGCGCTACGCTAGAAGCGAAAAGGCAGGTCGTCGCGCAAACGTATAAACTTATGTATAGGTATCATCAAGTCAAAATTAACAAATTATTTGGGCGTAAGGAGGAAAAATGGCAATTAGTGCAACAGCTGCAAATCCAGAGAAATCTGCGAAATCCGCGGAAATCTCAAAAAGCACAAAACTGGCTTACCCTCCTACCCTAACCCCGTCAATCGTACAAAAACTTTGTGCTCCAATCGCCCGCAGACTCGGCGTAAAATCGCTGTATTTATTCGGATCGGTTGCGCAAGGAACCACCAATCGCAACTCAGACGTGGATTTTATATACGAGCTGCAAAACGAATCGAGCTTAGAACGCGAAACCTCGCGAATTGTGCGAAAACAAGAGCTAATGCAATCACTCGCTGATTGCTTGGGCAGAAAAATCGACCTAGTTAACAAAAGTTACGTAACACAGCCGTTAGCGGACGAAGATGCGGAAATTCAACGAAAAGCGTTTGTAACAACGATTAACACAAAGCCAATATTCCAAATTGTGTGAATAGTCCGCTTTTTGTAGCTCAAAACCACATGTAGAGCTACATTTTCGGGAAATAGCACTAGCGCAGTTTAATCTCGCCACGCATCGTTCGCGCGTTACAGCGCGCGAACGTCTTCGCTTGCGTTGAAAGCACACCGTGCTTTCAACCTTAAGCAAGCCCAGCGCTCCGAATTACCTTTTCGCGCTACGCTCGAAGCGAAAAGGCAGGTCGTCGCGCAATATGTGCTTGCCGCGAATATCCCACTTGCGCCGCCTCTTGCCAGCCGCCGCCGTAATCATCATGGAAAGAATCGCAGCCGAGAATATCATAGCTATAACAAACAGCGTCATCCAAAGCGGCCACTGCACATGGTCCTCTGGCGCCGCAACAGGGTCTGGCAGCACGCGATACCCCGTAACAAGCAGCCTATGCGAGTTAATTCCATACGGCGTGCACGTAAGCAGCGTTGCCAAATCGCGCCCAGGCTCGCGCTGCAGCAGGCTTATGTCGTGCGGATCCACCACGTTTATGCGGAACACCTTGTATCGCAGGGTCTCGCCTTGCACATCAAGGTAAAAATAGTCGCCCTTTTTAAGGTCGGTTAGCGAGTCGAACATGGTTGCGTTCGGCAATCCCGTGTGAGCGGTTATCACGGTGTGTCGCCCCTTGCCGCCCACTGGCAAATCCGTGCCGTACAAGTGCCCAGCGCCTCGCGCCAGAGTATCTTGCAGCGTGCCGTGATAAATCGGCAGCTTTACGCCAATCTTCGGGATCTTTACAATGCCAATAATGCCCATCGGCTCCTCAAGCGTTTTAAGGTAGCGCTTGTACGCGGGCGTGTTAGTTATGCTTTCCTGGCCGTCGCCGCCGTACGGATCTCGCGTGAGCATGTCTTTGCGCGTTGCGTTATAGCGCTTTGCGTCGCGAATGTGCGCGCGCCGCACGTCGCCAGCCTGGTCGTGGTTGTACTTATCGTACGCAGTGGAAATCTCCTTGGAAACGTGATTATTCCACAGCGTTGAGCACACAGGGTAGCTAAAGCACAGAATTCCCGCAAGAACCAGCGCAATCGGCTCTATAATGCGCATCAGTGCGCTTTTCTTTTTAGTTATTTTTTTAGTTATTTTTTTAGTTGTTTTTTTAGTTGTTTTTTTAGTTGTTTTTTTAGTTGTTTTTTTAGTTTTAAGTGTATTTTGGTTTATATTTTGGCTTGAGATTGAGCGTGGAATTTGTTCTTCGGAAGCTTCCGACTTATCCGCTAGCAAATCACTCGCACCAGCCACACTGCTCGCGCCAGCCGCATTGGAGGTACGCTTCGCCTTATTTTTGAACAATTTAGCAACAGCGCGCGCACGCAATGAGCGGCACCAATTGCTAATATCGGCTAGCTTCATAACTCCTCCAAGCTCAAGCTATTGAATGAAAGATAATATTTGGTTTGATTTTGCTACAAACGCAATGAGATTTTGCACTTTTCTAGCTAAACAGGCCACATAGGATTGAGTCTAGGATTTTACTCCTAGACTCAATCGTTTATGGATTTAATCTTATAGACTCAATCACTTATGATTTGCTGATTATACTAAGCAAATCACGCAGCCTGCTCTTCTTCCTTCTTGCGATTCTTAAGGAATACGAACATACCAGAGCCTACAAGACCGAGGCCAATAAGCGCAAAGATAATCACGCCTGCAGCACCAGTCTTTGGAAGGTTGAACCAATTCTTGCCGCCATCAGGACCACCGTTTGGAAGATCCTTGAAGTTGTGAACATAAGCAGTAGTGAGACTCTCATTTGGAATGGTTACCTTGTCAACAGCTGGAGACAAAACGAATCCTTCTGGAGCCACGGTTTCCACAACGTAGAATTCTTGCCCAACCTTTGCCTTGAAAGCAGTAGTCAAACCAGTTTCAGGCGTTCCATTAGCATTGTTTGTAAAGCCCTTAGTAGACTTATTATCGCACTTTTCAGCAGGACGACTAGAATCAGCTGCACAGTTATCAGCATCCGTCTTATTAGCAAAGACAGCAAACTTAGCACCCTTAAGAGGAGACTTACCATCGGTTCCGTTAACCTTCTTAATCTGGAAGTCACGAAGAGTTACCTTAGAATTTGGATCTGGATTATCTGGATTTACAGGCTTTGGCTTCTTATCTTCAAGTGTAGTAGATGGATAGCCAGGCTGGAAGCCGTACTTGTTAATAAGTTCGCCAGCAGCAACTGTAGTCTTAAGAGTAAACTTAAGCTCAACAGTTAATTGTGAAGGCTTAGACTTATCAGCATCATTATTAAGCTTTTCTGCAATAACTTTGCGTCCGTCTTCAGTAAACTCTATCTTAATGCGACTACGGTTAGTGTCATTAGGAGTATCAACAACGCTAACGTTGTAATAAGTCTTACCATTTGCCGCTTTAAGATCCTTATCACCAATCTTCACGCTCTTAACAACATTAGTGTCGGAATCATAAGCAGATTTCAACGCGTCATCCCACACGGCAAAACCAGTAAAATCATCCTCTGTATATTTACCAGCTTCATGTGAAGTACTGGTCTTAACAGTAGTCGTAATGGTGTATGGCAATGTATCGCCACCGCCGACCATTGCAGACGTATCAGCTGTCTTGTGAATAGCATCAGCAGTGTATACGTTCTTAGGATCAACAGTTACATCGTACTTGTACTGGTTAGTTTTACCATCTTTGCTAGTAACTTCTGGAATCGTCATGAAGAATGGGCTAGAAAGTAGCGCATAATCTTTAGCGGCTTGAGTTTCAACAACCTTGTACAAGCCGATTTCAAGGTTAGGGAACTTTGCAACACCACTATTATTAGTTGCCTGCTCTGTAGAACCAGCATCAAGAGTAATTTGATCGGCATTGTTGAGATCTGGTGTTTTGTTGAGTGTATCAACCATAGCAGCAACATTTAGCCAATTAGAATATTCTTTAAGGTTAACATCTTTTTTATTAAGCGTAAGAACCTTGTAAACCTTAAACTTTGCACCTTCTACAGGAGTCTTTTTGGCCTGTTTACCACTTGTTGAGTCAATTTCATCCCTGTACTTGGTAATGGTAATAGAACCCTTTTTGTTGGATTCAAGAGTCGTATCCCATGGAGCCTTTTCTGGAGTACTAGCCGCCCAAGCGGAGCTGCCAGCAACCACGGCGCCAGCAACGCACAGCGTGCCAGCCATCGCGAGCGAGGCCACCGCGGCCACGCACTGCTTTGTTATCTTATTCATATTTTCTCCTTGTTTGTTTTGTTCTTGCGAACACTTTGAGAGATATGTGTTATGTTTTGTGTTGCGCACGGTCGGCGGAGTCATCGCAAAGCCGCATGAACTCTGTCGGCGGCTACGATTTGCGCCGCGCGCAGCAAGATTAAATCCGAACCATGCTTCGGCATAATTGTCGTTACTATGTAACGCAACTACGTAACGCCATTGCCGACATATGGAACGTTGACACTGCAGTTTTTAAGCTGCAGAAAATTTTCATCAGCATCGCCACCTTTCGCTACGTCGCCTTAAAGCGCGAAGCTTTTTGGCAGTTTTGCGGATAAAAGCTTTAATTTTCACATTGCGCATCAGTGTCTCGCGCAACAACGCCTTACGCAGCAACGCCTCCAGCATCGCGCGCCCCCACTTGGTCTGGTCAAGGAAGAATCCAGCCGCCATAGCGCCCGTGCCAAGCACGCACACAACGCTCATCACCATGTTCCAGTTCACGCAATCTTCCCCACCTGTCTTTGGCAGCTTAAATTGTTCGACCACGTGTACTTTGAAGGATATGCGATCCCAGTCTCTAGATTGCGCTACGCCAGCAAGTTTTACATTCCACATATCGGTTGATGAATAACTACCATCATTCTGAGGAATACCATCTTTAACAGCTTGATTAAAAGCAGTAAGCGCATTATCTTTCAGTGCAAAAACAGAGCAAACATACGTTCCAGTCTCTTTTGGAGCACCTTCGATTTCTTCTTCCCTGCGAGCGGTTGAACTTTCCACACTTCCTGCCTGAGTATTATTCGCATTCAGCATTCCATACAAAACATGGTCAGCAGAACAATTTCCATTTTCTCTACAATCTTTCTGCTGAGATTCGGTCGCAAAAGTCCATTCAGGAGTGTTTTCGCCATAATCATGACCCAAATGCATGTTCAATGTATCCTCAAGTCCGCGACTCCACTTATTCGTGTTGTCTTTTGAACACATCATACGTAGATGAATCTTGGTCTTATTTTTTACGCTCCAAGCTTGTACAAACGGATTTCTAATAAGACCAATGCCTTTCATAACAGTAAGATCATTACTACCATTAAGCACACTGTTAGTATCTTTAGATTTAGTTAGACTCATTCGCAAATCGTTACCGCTATAGCCCAAATCAGTTACTTTAACTGGAGCATACACAGGGTTCATAGTATTAGTTGCATTATCATCATGCTTAAACTGGTTATTGCCAGCATCTGGATCTTCTGATGTAGAACCATCTGGATAATGCACAACAACATGTGTCTTATAGTGGTCTTTTGGAGTAACAGTTACGTCTGGATGGAATGTAACATTACCATACCTAGAGCCTGCACCTATTCCAGTATCATTACCATTGTGATTAAGCGGATTGTTATTATCTCTAGGAGCATTACTATCCTTCTGACCATTCTTCCAGAATGACCAATCATATGCGTCTTCAGATGAAGATGCAGCACTACCGTCATCCTTCTTCAACTCAAACCACGTACCGTCAGGGAACGATACACTGTCTGATATAGCTCCATACGCAAGCGACTTAGTATTTACATGCTTCCCAGTTGGCTTCTTATTCTTTGGCAAACCAGATTGTACTTCATCACCAGCTCGAACATTTACTTTATCATACACAGGATTGTAGTTGTGAGCTTGAGTGTGAATGTGGATTGGTATTGTGCGAGAGTCATAATCGACACCTTTTTTAGCCTTAACAATGTTATTGCCACTGCCACTAATATTCCACTGGAAATCTCTTAAAGGATCAGTATTATTTTTACTTGCATCTTTGTTAAGTTTTTTTACTGCATTATCAAAGTTAGTAAGCAAATTATTAGTATCTTTACTGAACTGCTTCTCTTTAATCGCGTACACTACACACTCGTAGTCGCCAGTTTCCTTTGCAGTACCCTTAATCCATCCGCGAGTACGCTCGGTAGTTTTTTGCGAATTACCGTTAGAAATATAGTCGTCGTATAAATGCTTAACTTCACATTCATTGCTATTTTCTTCGCATTTCTTCTGCTTTTCAGGATCTTCAGTATGATCCCACTTTTCTACATTTTGCATGGTAATTCCAGCAATGCCACCAGATTGATAATGAGACTTAGTGCCATCTGGATTATTCCTATAGCAAATAGTGCGCAGGTTAATTTTACCAGGCTTATACTGTGACCATGAATCAAGCCAACGACCCTTACTATTATTAACTGTAAGTTCCTCGTTCTTACTAAGGTTAATCGTAGGATCATTCCAATTACCGCCACCTTCACGATCACTTACATTCAGGTGTAGATTATTAGCATCTTCATCATGAGAACGAAGTACGTTAACTGAAGCAAAGACTGGCTTACCGTTGTTACCAGAATCAGAATCTTCTGATGTAGAACCATCTGGATAATGCACAACAACAGGAGTTTGATCTGGATTATTCTCACTTGTAGCAGGGAACCACTTGTGCGGACGGAATGTTACTTTACCATATAATCCATCTTTGCTTTTAGCTGAATTATTATTATCAGTATTATTTTGCCCATCTTCAAAGAACGAATAACTCAATGGAGGTTTATGAGCATATCCTTTATACATCTTAAACTCAAACCAAGTACCTTCAGGAAGTTCTCCTTCCTGAACCTCACTCTGGTTAAGTGTTGCTTTGTTAGCATCACGAGCACTCTTTGGACGTTCTGATGTTTTCTTAGTACCAGCCTCCATAGTAATGGTCTCATACTTAGGGTTGTAGTAGTGAGCGTCCGAGTGTACGTGAATTGGGAATGTTACAGAGTCCCAATCAACGTGTCTTTGAGTGCTATTCTGAGGATTTGTTTTATCTTGCTTATCTGTTAATACTCCTTTAACAACATCTTCAAACTTACGGTCACCAGGTTTCTTTACAAATTCATTTACAGCCGTATCAAACTTTTTTTGTAATTCACCATTTTTTCCATTGTATTTAAGTTCTTTAATAGCGTACACAGTGCACACAAAGTCGCCATTATCTTTCACTTTGCCGTGCAGCCATCCCCAAGTGCGAGCAGTAGTATCATTCTCATTACCATATAAGTAATGTTTCGTATCACACTGTTTTTTATCTTTACAATCCTTTTTTTGCTGCTCTGTAGCTATCTTCCATTGAGAAGTTTTACCACCTACAGCATTAACCAAATCACCATCGTAGACATTTTTTCTACCTGCAAGCTTCAAACCGTTTATTCCATCAAGTTCATAACTTTCAGGCTTACCAGTTTGCCTATTCTTTTTATAGCAGAGCATTCTCTGGTAAATAGTTCCTTGTTTCTTGCTTGACCAAGAATCAAAGAACATTGGTTTAGTATCATTACTGCCATCGCCTAACGTTTCACCCTTACGGAAGCGCACACCATTCCTATCATTATCTTTAATAAGTCGTCCGCCATGAGTTTTACTATCATAAACTTTCAACTTCAAATCATCATCTGCAACTTCTGTAAGAGTTACAGAGACAGGAGCGTAAATCGGCTTTCCGAGATTACCAGAATCAGAATCTTCCGACGTGGAGCCGTCTGGATAATGCACAATTACAGGAACTAAATAATCTCTTGCTTCTGTAGTCTTTTCTGGTTTAAACGTAATCTTTCCATACCTTTTATCAGTAGTTTTATCTTTTGCCTCATTACTACCATTTTTCTTATTGCTCTGATCTGCTTCAAAATTCGACCAAACAGGCTTTTCTCTAGAATCTTTATGCTTAGAATACTTTTTAAGCTCAAACCATGTGCCTTTTGGCAAATATGTTCCGTCTTGCACTAAATCCTTTTGGCTTTGATCATCAGCTGCAACACCATTGGCACCAGTTTGGCTTACTGGAGCAGCATTCATTACACCTTCTGTATTACCAGCTTGTACACTTACCTTCGTGTACTGCGGGTTATAATAATGCGCGTCAGAGTGAACCTTAATTGGCACAGTTCTAGATGTATAATCAACACCTTCTCTTAGACCATTGAAAGTATTTGTATTAATGATATTAGTAGCAGAACCGTCTGAGCTTTCAATCTTGGAATCTTTTTTCTTTGCCTCTTCAAATTTCTTCAAAGCATTAGGTTTCAAAGCATACACAGTACACTGATAATTGCCAATCTTTGTTGGTTTTCCTTTAATATGGCCACGCGTACGCTCCATGGTATTGCCTGTGCTATCAAATAATTTGTTTGCTGCACAACCCTGACCATTTCGACACTTTTCCTGTTCTTCATCAGTTGCATGCTGCCAAGGTGTATCACCTTCTATTTTTATGCCATTAATACCGTTAAGATGATACTTCAAACTCATAGGATTCGTAGTATCAGCGCACACAGAACGAATACTAATATCTCCAGGCTCACGTACAGACCAAGAATCTATCCATGGCTGTGGAGTAACATCACGATTCTTGCGGAATACGAATCCATTGGTGTAATCAATCTCTTGACCATTTTGGTTCTTATGAATATGGAGCTGCAAGTCACCTGATTCAGAAGCATCTCTAGTGACTATTACAGGGGCATTAACTGGATTACCATTATTACCAGAATCACGATCCTTTGAAGTTGAGCCATCAGGATAATACACAACTACAGGTCTATTTTCAGGCTGATTAGGTTTAGAAGCAGGAACCCACTTATTTGGGTGGAAGGCAACAACACCAGTTGACTCATTCTTAATCTTTGCCCATGTTGGTGGATTCTGATAATCATTATAAGTTTCTGCTCTGAAACTAGTGCCAGATGGGAATGCTTTGCCTCCCCTATCCCTAGGAGAATTAGAATCTTTACCTTCACCAGCTTTTACTGTAGTAGTGTCGTAGTACGGATTATACAGTGAGGCTTGCGAAACTACATGAATGTCAACACCCTTTACTTTAACAATTGAATTGTTCATTTTACAATTGTTAGGTCTAGGATCAGGATAGTTTATTTGAACTTCAAAATGTATAGTTTTACCTCTATCAGAAGTCTTAGGACTATACTTAACCTCGCCTGTTTTTGGATTAATATACGCCTCGCCAGGTTTTATATTATTAGGACTATTAGTTCTTGTAACACCGGGCGGAAGAATCTCTTTATTTCCTAATTCATTCTTTTTAAACGTAAATTCTATTCCAGCATCAGTTGGAATCATCTCAGACGTATTTCTGCCGCTATGACTTGGCATGTCCTTGTAATATTTGAAGTCGCCGTAATATGAATCGCCAACCCACTCACCAGTGTTGATATAAGGCTTTACGGAAGTAACTTCACCGTAAACAGCGTCATTTTTAGACTTCTTTGGGAATTGGATATCATCATTATTTTTAGGATTTAAACCATACTTAAACTCTTCCAAGTCTGGTATGCCGTCACCATCGTGATCATATGGACCAAAAACTGTAAACTTGTGCTTATCTCCTCTGTAGGAAATCCAACCTGCCATAAAAGGTAACTTATAAGGATCAACGCCTTCTTCAACTTCTGCAGTAACAATCCAGCGAATAGAATCTGCATCGTTATCTTGTTCCCAAGATTTCAATAATCTACCAAAATCACCAGCTCTACGCCATGTATCGACTTCACATGTTGCATCTGTACCTAAACCACATTTTTCAACAGATGCTTTCCAGAAATTCTCATAATCAGAATCACCCGGTAAGCGCGTAGCATTACTACCACCATTAAACTCGCCTGGTGTTTGATCTTTGCCTCGTACTTCCCACTTAAACTTGTTGCCCCCAGCACCACCGATAACAAATCCTGTACGATACCTTGTAATTCTTATGCTATTATCTTTGATGTTTTTTGGAAGAATAAGGTAAAAATCAGGTCTACCACCATACGCATGTCCAAAATTGTCAGCATTACACACTACATTTGGATTTTCTATTTTTTTAATTCTGCATCCATTTGCGTTAAAAAGAACATTCCAAGTGATGGTCGTTTTTTTCTTTCCATTAACGGTTACCGTATTTATATCTGGCGGCTGAACATCGAAATCCCTATATACATCATAACTCGCAACAGAGTTAGGAGAAATATATCCATTACCAATGTAATCCCAACTAACATTAGCTGCATTAGCTTCTTTTAGCGGCGGCACGATGAGCATGGTTACTATGGTGGCAAAGGTGACAATTATTGCGAGAATCGAGTTTTGCAAGATATGCGATTTTCTTGCTGTTTTACCTACGTATGAGCCTAATGAATCATTCTCAGATGATGAAGAATATGAGGAAGAAGATGATGAAGAATTTACTTGCATATTTGAGTACGAATAAATTGGCGCACTGTGGTAATCGGAATCTGGGCGCGTTGAATAGGTAGAGTCAGAACCAGCAGGCGCATCTGCCACGCTATTCGCATTGTCAGTATCGCTCACAGAAAAAACCTTCTGCGCAATACGGCACACGCGAGATGTGAAACGAGCAAACTTTGCAGGTAACATAATCGACTCACCTTCGATTGTCATTTTTGGCTAGTTTGTACATCCTAGCCATTTTCGGCTATTGCATAAGCAACACCCTGCTTTTACACGAATCCCAAAATTGGGCAGAATACTACACGTGTATCCAGTACAGAAGTACTAAGAGCATTCAAATACATGAACTAGCATTTAGCAATCGCAACATTTACACAACGCTTAATGCAATTCCACATGTGAGCACAACAATAAAGCAGCAGAACGCGCAGCTTTACTAAAGTACTCAAGCAAAAGCATTTAGCAAATATACCCCCCCCCCCAGAACGAATTGCAAGTTAAAACCTCTACAAATTGCGGAGTGCGTAAAAGTTTTTATAATGATTGGCTTTTGCAAAAAAATCTATTGAATACTAGATAATAACCGAATACTTTTATGCAGTAGGTGAAGTGTTTTTTGTGACCCGCGTGTCGCGAAAACCACAACATCTTGTGGTTTGACATGCCATTAACCACAAGCCGCTGACCACAAGCCGCTAACCACAAGCGCGCTGGTCCCCCAAGCGCCCTACCGCAAGTCGCTAGCAATGTAGTGCGATTGTACCGAATTTCAGCATTTTTTAATACAAACGCACTACACAAACACACAAAACCGTAGTGCGTTTGTACCGAATTTCAGCGTTTTGTCGCTCGCGCAGGTTAGCTGCGCTCACGTCTTCGCCACACGTAAAGTCCACTGGGCTTTACGTTTGAGCGGCTCAGCGCTCCGAATTGCCTTTTCGCGCTACGCTTTAAGCGAAAAGGCAGGTCGTCGCGCAAACGCACTACATCAAAGCGAAAAGGCAAGTCGTCGCGCACGCGGTCTATAAAATGCTCTCGTTATACAGCCCAACATCATTTAACATTTGCAACGCTTCAATCATATAAACATACGCCAATGGATTAGCGTTTCGAATACTACTAATCTTCTTCATACCACTTATTTTCAAACACACATCTCTGTATTCATCTGGATTTGTAATACGTTTGAAAACAGTTTTGCCAGTTAAAATGCATGCAGCAAGATACATTACTTCGCTAGCATAAATACAAGCATTCTCGCCATTGATTCTTTCGGAAAAAACATGACCCTTAATAGCATTTATACCTAAAGAAAAACTCTCATAATCATTTGAATTTACAGAACCTCTGCCCATAATACAAATGCAACTATCAATAGTATCTTTTAAGCAATCCGATGAACTAATACTAAGATTCCTATACTCAAGCTCAATCTGAGAAACTCTGTTATAGGATTTAACTACTAAGTTGTAATCGTCCATTTCTTGTATAAGCGTCCAACAATCAAACAATTGCTTTATAACCTCTAACTCCTTGCCGTCGCCTAAAAGAATGCCAGTAGTATGAGGTGCAAACGCAGTGAGTTTATCTCCTAAAATACAATTTTTATTAGGAACATTTACAATAAGATTGTTATTATCGCTTAAAAGGAACTTATTCTCAATTGGATATTTAACTATATCTTCGTATGGATTATTCTCAAACAAGACATCTAACAGCACGTTAATATCTTTACCAGTTCTTGGAGAAAGAAAATGGAATCTAAAATGACGCTTTTCTATGTTACGAGAGCTTTCTCGAATATTCTCTTCTACACTTATAAACGGGAATATTTTCCCAGCTTTTTCAATATAAGCATCAATATCTGTATTCGGATTAACAATAATATCAATATCAGTGCTTAAACGCTTTGGAGAATTAAGCATAACTAAAAGAGACGTTCCGCCCTTAAATATAAAGGGAAGACCAACTTTAGCAATCGCCTCAAGCAAACCAAAAGCAAAAACAGTTCTCTCTAATATAGAAGGATCAGATTTCGTTTCAGCCCTAAGCCTAGAGATGTGTTCTGCTGTAAAATTTTCTTTAAGAAACATAACCACCTTCTATCCTTCTAGGTACTTTACGAGCATATTCCTGCGATTACGCCTTGCTGCATATCTAAGCATTCTCACTTTATCGAGAAGATATACACTTTTAGCCTGCGCAATAACATCACTAAATTCAGCGATACTATAAGTTGTAGATATTAATTTATCCGATAACATATCAACAAGAATTTTCTCTAAGGTTATTGAATGAAAATCAGTTGACAAATAAGAATCCGCTGCAAAAACTGGAGATTCAGATATTATATCTGTTACAACAATACAATCTTTTGACCAATACAAATCAAATTCTTTTTTACTAGGATTATACATAACATTTTTATATCCAGCTTCTTGAAGAAATCGAAAAACATATATACTGCTTTCTTTCTCAACTTGCAAAAAAATTGTATTTTGAGCAACTAAATGATTCAAAAAATCATTCATTAAAACTGTTTCAAAGACTGTAAAAAGAACGCGGGGATATTTTCTAGCAATAACCTTTATTAATTTAATAGCCTTATTGGAATAATCTGGATAATACTGTTTTTTGCGAGAAGCTTCTGGCAGACTATACGAATCATACCCAAGCCTAAGCAATTTTCCATTGCGAACTAAAGACGATATAGACCAATGATAAGTACTATTTGACATATTTGACTTCAACGATTTAAGCTTGCTCACTAATTCCCCATGAGAATAAGTTCTGCTTGCACCAATTTCGTCAAGCACTTCTTCATACCACTTCATGTTTTTATTGCCCTCTTCCCTCTTATAAAAACACTATAACACACATCGGCAAATCTTATAGTTTTTTGCCGATATCTAGTTACTATTTATCTAGTATTTCATCTATTAATCATAAAGTCAATATTCAAATGTAAATACCGTATAGAGCACGAAAGATAATAACAAAATATAAAAAGACAACACTTGCTAAAGACAGCAACATGTCGCTATACAAACGCACTACATAAAATCGTCAATTGACGCACTTTGTAGCTCTAAGCACCAACTTGATTCCCATACTCTCGTACCATCGCACTACGAGTAACAACCCACTGCTTACCGTATTTTTGAGCATCAACGCCCTTAACAAGCTTCTTATACGACACCGCTTTTCTAAGAGTCGACTCGCTTAAATTCCACAAATCGCTCGCATCCGCAAAAGACATTAAATTGTCAAATGGCGTTTTAATCTGCTTGCCATTGTTCCACAACTCATCGCAAGAAACATCTAAATCATCATTCCAAATAATGCCATATCCGCCTGTATCCACAACAACCTTATTAAACAACTCTTCGTCTTCCAATGCTTTGAACGCTGAAAACTTGCGCAGCAGATTATGAACATCGTATTCTTTAACAATTCCGTTTACAAAATGCACGAGGAGCCTCATATTTGCGCACGCTTTTACATCTTTAATCTTGTGGAAATTCATATTTTCTCCTTTGTTGCACTTATCGCCTAGCTAATATTGCTGCCTCAAATGTGCTTTAACGCACTAATTTTTTAGTACTTTATCAACTTGCTAGCTAACTACACATATCAACTTAGCGGTTCTATCTTCTTAAATTCTTGAGTATTCCACATAAAAATCAACTCATCTTTATGAACTGTCATCCACTCAATCACCATGCACTCTGCGCGCTTTGGCAAATATCCGTCAATTACTTTGCACAATTGAATATCTAAAGCAGCAACATAATTACCATAGATAGCATGAATATGCGGCGGATTATGCTCTGCACTGGCAAAATACATTCGTATAACAATCCCATAAAACCTTGAAATTACAGGCACATTCACCCCTCTTTCTTTTTCTGATTTCTCTTTTACGAATTAAACCATATTGATAATTATATCACGATACAGTGATATTTGATGTATGCCGACTTTGTGGCGCAAAACCACAAAATCAACAACAAAAAGCGGAAATATCGCTCGCGCGTTACAGTGCATTGCAAAACGTTACGAGTTTGATAGCACTACGATACAATTAACAAAGTCAAAGCAAAACACACAGCAAATAACACGAAGACACAAATAACACGGAAGGCAGCACTACGATTAGCTTAATTAGGCGGCAGATTCTGCCAGAGTTTATACCAGTTGGCGCGCGAATTGTGGTGCGAACATACAAAATCGCGCAATTAGGCGGCGGCGAAAGATTGCAAAACGCTGGCAGCGCACAAGAAACCGACGGCAGCGCACAAACAACCACTGGCAGCACGCAAAAAATTGAATACCACGACGCTATCGGCCACGTAATCAGCTGGGACGGAGCAACATTGCACCTTATGCGCGACGCAGCAGCAAACGGAAGCCGACCCGAGCAAGAAATGTTCATCGACGCGCACACAATCGTAAGGCTAAAGCCAATACCCGAGCGCAAACATCGCAGCTAATCTGCGCGACGACCTGCCTGAGCGCTTAAAGCGTAGCGCGAAAAGGCAATTCGTAGCGCTGAGCAGCTCAAGGCAGAAGCACTGCTTCTGTGCTGCAAAGCGCTTTGACTGAGCTTGAAATTGCATAACGCATTTCAAGCTCAGTCAAAGCGTGATTTGGCTTAAGGCATAAAGTCCAGTGGACTTTATGCCTTAAGCCAAATCAGCCGAACGGCTACTAATAGCCGTGAGGAATGGCGCGTTGTAACGCGCGAACGATTCGACGCACTTTGTAGCTCTAATTAGCATTTTGAGCAAAAAATTACGCAACCACGCCGTTAGAAATCAGCTCGCGCGCAACCTCGCGATACTCCTTAGCAGTCTTATGCTCAGGAGCAAAAATCGTAATCGGAACCGCCGCAACAGTAGAATCTGGCAGCTTAATCGAACGCGAAATAACAGAATGCAACACGCGCCCTTGGAAAGCCTCGTAAATCCTTTGCAAAACCTCTTCGCTGTGCAAAGTGCGCGTAAACATGGTAACGAGCACGCCAAACACTTGCAAATCTGGGTTAATTCTGTGCTGCACTTTTTCAATCGACTGCATAAGCAGCGCCACACCTCTAAGCGCAAAGAACTCCGCAGCAACAGGAATAATCACGCCATCCGCCGCCGTAAGCGCGTTGACGGTAAGCAAGCCGAGCGAAGGCTGGCAGTCAATAATAATAACGTCGTATTCGTTACGAACTTTGCGCAACACGCCAGCCAAAATCTGCTCGCGACCAACCTCGGTAACAAGCTGAACCTCGGCTGCCGAAAGATCAATGTTTGCAGGCATAACATCAATGTTTTCTGTGGCAGTGTGGCGAATCACATCGTGCACGTCTACAGAAGAATCAAAAAGCGCCGTGTAAACAGTGTTGTCAAGCGCGTTCGCATTAATCCCAAGCCCCACCGTTGCAGCGCCTTGCGGATCGAAGTCAACAATTAAAACGCGCCTACCGTATTGACTCAGCGCACCAGCGATATTGATGGAGCTGGTAGTTTTACCAACGCCACCCTTCTGGTTACACATAGCAATAATGCGCGCAGAACCGTGCGTTGTAAGCGCATCGGGCGCGCGGAAAGTCTCATATTCGCGTCCAAGTAAATCAGTAGGCATACGCTCCAGTCTATCAAAAGGTATGTTCAGTGGATTTGCGCGTCTACGTGTAGCTACCTTGCGCGCGGATGGCTCATCACATACGCCTCCATAAGCGCGGCTGGACTTATATGTGTGTAAATTTGCGTTGTTGTAACGGATGCATGGCCAAGCAGCTCCTGCACTGTGCGCACGTCTGCGCCGCCCGAAATCAGGTGCGTTGCAAAGGAGTGACGAAGCGTGTGCGGATGCAATTCTTTGCCGATTTTTGCCATCTTACCAGCGTGCGAAATCGCCTCCCACGCGGATTGGCGAGACAGCGATTTGCCGCGTTTGTTTAGGAAAATCATGTGAGAATTTGCGGATTTTGATGATGAGTTTACTTGCGACTTTGCGGCTGCTTGCGACTTTTGCGCGCGGCTTTCAAGAATCGGCCTAGCTTTATCTAAATAATCGCGCAACGCACTAACCGCGCACTTTCCAATCGGCACAAGCCTCTGCTTTTGCCCTTTTCCGCTAAGTCGCACAACCGATTCCGCTAAATCAATATCCTCAAATTTTAGGCCAACCGCCTCGCTAACGCGCGCGCCCGTAGCGTACAAAAATTCCACGAGCGCACGGTCTCGCAGCGAGACGGCATCTGTGCTACCAAAGCCGCCAGCAGCATCGATTACGCGCTCAACTTCGCTAATGCTGAGCACGTCCGGAAGATGTTCTGACTGCTTTGGCGCTTTGACTTCTACAGAAGGGTCGCTTGCGATTTGCGCGTTGGAAAGCATGAATTTGTTCCACTCGTGGATGCTTGCGATTCGCCGCGCAATCGTGCGAGGGCCTAAGTTTTGCGCTGCCATTGCTTGTGATGACATTGCGCGCACGTATTCTTCGATGTCTAGTTGCGTGATTTTGCTAACATCGTTGATTTTTCGGGCTTCGCGCAGCCAGTTCGTGTATTTTGTAAGATCCGACTCGTATGCTTCAACGGTTTTTGGAGAAAGCCCGCGCTCCACGCTTATGTGGTTTAGAAACTGCTGGATTTTTGGGGAAAATGGCGATTGTTGCGATTGATTTGCATGCGATTGGTTCGATTGGTCAGTGCTCGGTTGATGCGGTTGCTGCGATTCGGTCATATGTTAATTATATGCCGCTCGAATCTACCAGTTCGAGTTGCGCAAATCGCAAGTAACCACAGAGTCGCTAAACGACACCCCAACAATCTGCTCACCGCTTTGCGCGCTTTGAATCAGCTGACTTTGCCAATCGCCTGGGCAATCAAGCGAAAATCGAAGCTCGCGCGAATCGAAAGCAGCCGCCGCAGAATCACGCGAATCGCCAGACTCATCGAAAGCCGCCGCGCGCTCCTTATACTTGTATTCTCGCCAAGAATCAGCCTTAGCAAAAAACGCGCGCTCTGCCACATCACGCTCATCACACTCATCGCAAGCCTCCGCCAAATCGCCATCGCTCCCCTCAAGCATCTTCTTAGCAAAACTCAACTCCGCAATAACACTACCAAGCAAATCCGCCACATTTCGCCGATTTTCCGCAACCATCGCGCGCGTGCGATTCGGGTCCGTAAGCGCCACTCGAGTCATATCTCGCCAAGAACCAGCCGACATTTGCAACGCAACATTGCGATTCGCGCTTTCACACAAAACGTTCGCCAGCGCTGTAGAAACAACGTGCGGCATGTGCGAAATCAGCGCCGCAGAAGCATCGTGTATAGAATCGTTCAACACAAGCGCGCGGTTTCCACACAGCTTAACAATCACGCGCAAAACCGCCAAAAACCGCCAAAAATCGCTGCTTTCATCAACGCTAACTGCCCAAAGTGCGCCGCGCAGCAACTCCGCGCTCGACGCGCTCCAACCCGTAAACTCGCTTCCAGCCATAGGATGCGCGCCAATGTAGCAATCACCAAGACCTGCGGCCTTAACCTGCTCGCGCACAAGCCCCTTAACGCTGCCAACATCCGTCAAAGTAGTGCGCTGCTTGTTGATTCCGCGCGAAATCTCGCCAAGAACTTCTGGCATAGATGCAAGCGAATTGCACAAAATCAAAACATTCGGCTGCATACGCGCAAGATCCGCAACGCTTTCAACGCAAGTGATTCCAATGGCGCGCGCCTCGCTGTACATTGTTTGATGGCGATTATACGCGTACACTTTGCAAGAGCCAGTGGCCACCAAACGCTTTGCGATTGAGCCACCAATAAGCCCAAGTCCTACAATACCAACAGAAAATTTTTGAGAAAATTCAGCATCTTCTACCATAATAATTCTCTTTCTGCACGCATTACGTTCAAAGTACTCAAATCGCTCGAAGTCTCAATACACACTCCACCATTTGGCAGCATCCAATCATTCATAATCGGATTCTTGCGATTATAGGAAGGATACACTGCTAAAACTCGCACCCAATCACCATGTTCAACAACCTCCTGAATCATAGCTTTACACGTAGAATCCCAAGGAGCAGCATCAACAGTGGCAATAAAACTATATAAACCATCTTGACCTTTAATCGGCCTAGACATAAAAGCAGTCATATTAAGACCATGATCGCGCACAACATCAAGCAAATTTGCTAATACTCCAGCACCTGTACAACGCGGAATAAAGGCAATAATCGAAGAAAAAGATGAATAGCTTTCGCGCTGCATACTAACAAAATTGAAAGCCTCATCTCTAGGAGCTAACACTAAAAACTCAGTGCGCGCGCCAGAAAAATCTTCAACAGCTTCGCTCACAATCTGCCTATTGTATAAATCAGCACAAATTTTAGGGCACAAAGCAACTTCGCCATTAACTAAATCCCTACAAGCAGCAGCGTTTGAAGACGCAGTTTTTTCTTTCAAACCGTGCTTTTGAGTAAACTTACGGCATTGTGCCAACGCGTGAGGGTGAGCAACAATAGTCGAACAGTTATCGATTGAATCCGACTTGCAAACAACAGCATCAAAACTTATATCAACACTCACGCGAGCAATGCCAACCATATTTTTTGCATCAATTAATAAATCTAAATTAGGTATTACTACGCCTTCAATATTGTTTTCCCACGCAATAATACCCAAATCGTAGCAATCTTCAATTTTGCTAGCGATATTACAAATATTCTCACACGCAGTTGGAATAAGACGCGAAGCACCTAACGATTTACATTGCTCTTTAACTTTTAAAGCAGCTTGATGAGTAAAAGAACCTTCTGGCCCTAAATAACATAATTTGCGGTCACTACTGCTGTTCTTATTGCTATTCATGACTATTCCTCAAACTACTTTAAGACTATATGACTGTGAGACTATAAGACTAAGACTATAAGTAAGACTACCTTACACTGATTTGGCACCACTTATTTAGCACCACTACCACTTATTTGGCGCCAGAAATAATGCAGAATTTATTAGGCATACAAAGCAAAACTACGTGAACAACAATAATGCCATAAAGCCAAAAATATCCAGCATTTTGCGCGATCCACGGAAGATTATCCACGCCAAATCCAATGGCAACTAGCACGCCATTAAACGCGCCAAAAATCCTAAACAATCCAAGCGCAATCATCCACACAACCGAGCAACACACGATTGCATGCAAAATCAAGCCAAACATGCCACAAAGCATGCGAGCAAAACACGCGCTTAAAGTAACAAGCAAAAGCGCGATTACAAGACCGTACGGAAAGCCGTACATAGCGCCCATTCGGTGCGCAAAGGTGCCCAAAACCGCGCAAAATGCCGCCAAAACGCATAAAGCCGCACACTTGCTAGCAAATAGCACAGAATGCGACTTTATGTTAAACATCATTTTGAGGAATATTTTAAGCAATCACGCAGCGTTGTTGTTCTGCCTACGCTGCTTAGCGCGCCACTTATACCATTCATCACGGCTCAAAATAATCTTGCGCACGCGAATCGACTCAGGCGTAACCTCCACGCACTCATCTTCGTTAGCAAAGTCAAGCGACTCTTCCAAGCTCATCTTAATTGGTGGAGTCAAAGTCTCAAGCACATCTGCTGTAGAAGAACGCATGTTAGTCATATGCTTAGCAAGCGTAATATTAACATCCAACTCGTCTGGCTTATTGTTAATACCAACGATTTGGCCTTCGTAAACAGGGCTTTGCGGATCCACAAAGAACACGCCGCGCGCTTGCAAACGCTGCATAGCGTAAGGAGTTGCAACACCCTTACGATCGCAAACCATAGAGCCATTTTGACGAGTTACAATCTGACCAGCCCATGGAGCGTAGCCTGCAGAAATAGAGCTTGCGATTCCAGTTCCGCGAGTTGCAGAAAGAAGAGCTGTGCGGAAACCAATAAGACCGCGAGAAGGAACAGTAAATTGCAAGCGAATCCATCCAGATCCGTGATTGCTCATAGAATCCATGCGCCCCTTACGATCCGCCATAAGCTGCGTAACAGTGCCCATGTATTCTTCTGGAACGTCAATCGTAGTGTTTTCCATAGGCTCGTTAATTTGGCCGTCAATCGTCTTAGTAACAACCTGAGGGCGGCCAACTGTAAGCTCGTAGCCTTCGCGACGCATTTGCTCCGCCAAAACTGCCAGCGCTAACTCGCCACGACCCTGAACTTCCCAAGCATCTGGGCGGTCTGTTGGAAGAACCTTAATAGACACGTTACCAATAAGCTCGCGATCAAGCCTATCCTTAATCATGCGCGCTGTAAGCTTGTGATCCTTGCCCTCTGTGCCAGCAAGCGGCGAATCGTTAATGCCGAAAGTCATGGAGATAGCTGGGTCGTCAACGTGAATCAATGGAAGAGGCTTTGGATCGTTCTGATCCACAATCGTCTCGCCAATCATAATGTCGTTAACGCCTGCAACTGCAACAATATCTCCAGGACCTGCAGATGCAACAGGAGTGCGCTCCAAGCCTTGAGTGCGCAAAAGCTCGGAAACACGGAAGTTTTCAATCGAGCCGTCTACACGAGAAAGCCCGTAAGTCTTGCCCTTTTCCAAAATACCATTGTAGATTCGCACTAAACCTAAGCGGCCAAGGAAGTCAGAGGAATCGATGTTTGCAACGTGTGCCTGAAGAGGTGCGCCTTCCTCGTATTCTGGTGCTGGAATATTGGAAATAATGGAGTCAAAAAGCGGCTCCAAATTATCGTTGTCTGGCAAACCGCCGTTTTCTGGCTGATTCAAGGATGCATAGCCAGCTTTTGCAGCGCAATAAATAACAGGCAAATCAAGAAGCGAATCAATATCGAGGTCGATTCCTTCTTCTACAACGTCTTGCGCAAGGCCTAGAAGCAAATCTGTAGCTTCGCTAACAACCTCGTCAATACGCGCATCTGGACGATCCGTTTTGTTAACGCACAGAATCACTGGCAGCTTTGCCTCAAGTGCCTTGCGTAGAACGAATCGAGTTTGCGGAAGTGGGCCTTCGGAAGCGTCAACAAGCAGCACAACGCCATCAACCATAGAGATGCCGCGCTCCACCTCGCCGCCAAAGTCGGCGTGACCTGGGGTATCGATTACGTTAATTGTAATTCCCTCTGGATGACCGTACTTTTCTGCAAGCGGGCCAGTGTATTGCACGGCCGTGTTCTTGGCAAGAATGGTGATGCCTTTTTCGCGCTCGAGGTCGTTGGAGTCCATTACGCGGTCTGGCACTTCTTCTCGCTCGGAGAATACGTGCGACTGCTGAAGCATGGCATTTACGAGCGTTGTTTTACCATGATCAACGTGCGCTACGATTGCCACATTTCTAATATCACCGCGAACAGTCATTACAAACCTCTTCCATTTGATTTAGCCAAACCTAAACGAGTTTACTCGCAGCTTTAGACACGCCATTATACGAGAGATGTTGACGCATTTTGTAGCTCGAAACATCGTTTTGCATCGTTAGCGCGGTCTAAGCGCGCTAACGTATTCGCTTGCGTTGAAAGCACACTGTGCTTTCAACCTTAAGCAAGCTCAGCGAATCGAAGTGCATTCGCGCGCTACGCTATTCCTCGCGGCTATTAGTAGCCGCTCGGCTGATTTGGCATGTAAAGTCCACTGGACTTTACATTTGAGCCAAATCACGCTTTGACTGAGCTTGAAATGCGTTATGCAATTTCAAGCTCAGTCAAAGCGCCCATGCAGGTCGATTCATGCAATTGCAGACTCGCTGGCGCCTTCTGGCAAATACTTGTCGTATCCTTCTTCTTCCAACTCGTCTGCAAGTTCTGGCCCTGCCGTCTTTACAAAGTGACCTTGCGCAAAAACGTGCACAATATCTGGCTTAATATACTTAAGGATTCGCGTGTAATGCGTAACCATCATAATGCCCAAACCAGTGCTTTCTTTAGCACGATTTACGCCTTCCGAAACAATTCGCAAAGCATCCACGTCTAGTCCAGAATCCGTCTCGTCTAAAATCGCAAACTTTGGCTTTAGAATCTCTAGTTGCAAAACTTCCGCGCGCTTTTTCTCGCCGCCCGAAAATCCCTCGTTTACAGAACGAGATGCAAACTTTGGATCCATTCTTAAGCGCTTCATTGCTTCGTTAAGCTCTTTAACCCACGCGCGCAAAGTCGGAGCCTCGCCGCTCACTTCTGTTTTTGCTGTGCGCAAAAAGTTCGTCATCGAAACGCCAGGTACCTCTACAGGGTATTGCATCGCAAGGAACAGCCCAGCTTTTGCGCGCTCGTCTGGAGTCATCTTCAAAATATCTTCGCCGTCTAGAAGCACCTGGCCCGAATCCACCTCGTACTTTGGGTGACCTGCCAAAGTGTATGCGAGAGTAGACTTTCCAGAGCCATTCGGACCCATAATCGCGTGCGTTTCGCCAGAATTAACTGTAAGATTTACGCCCTTTAAGATTTGCTTGCGTCCCTCTTTTGTTTCTACAGACGCGTACAAATCCTTGATTTCTAAAGTTGACATGTTTATCTCCTATTCTTCCGCATATTTCGATTCGTCGGTTGCTTGCGATTCGCGTGATGGTGCGGTTGCTTGCGACTTTTCGGCTGCTTGCGATTCGCGTGCATTTGCTGATTCTTCCGTCTTAGCTAAACGCCTCTCAATCGCAGCCATCAAATGATCTACGATTTGCGGCACGCCAATCTCATCAATAAGCTCGTTAAAGAATCCTCGCACAACAAGCTTTCTAGCATCCGCCTCGCTAACTCCGCGAGATTGCAAGTAAAACAGCTCCTCGTCGTCGAATCTACCAACCGAACTTGCGTGACCTGCGCCAATAATATTGCCGTTTTCGATTTCTAGATTCGGCTCCGAATCAGCAATCGCGCCAGGAGTTAGAACCAAATTTCGGTTCAACTCGTACGAATCAGTGCCAGGAGCTTCTGGCTTAATAAGCGCGTTTCCAACCCACGTAGAATGCGCTCCTTTGCCGTACAGCGCGCCCTTATACACTACTCGCGACTTGCATTCTGGGTGATTGTGCACAACCATCGTGCGATGCTCAACGTGCTCGCCTGGATCCACAAAATACATGCCAAGCATGTTCAAATCGCCCTTTTCGCCGCCAAAATCCTGATCCATGCGGATTCGCACAACGTCTCCACCAAGCGTGACCATTGTGTGACGAAGTGAAGCGCCCGCGCCCACGTGAATCCTATGATTTCCAACGTGTTTGCTGCCCGAATCCCACTCTTGAATGAACGTTGTAGAAACGTGCGCGTTATCTCCAAGAATGATTTCCACGCCTTCGGCAAGCTTTGCAACTCCCGTGTGCTCCACAATAATATCTGCGTTTGTGCTGGAATCTGCTTCAATCACTAAGTGCAAAGCGTCTAGTGATTGCGCAGTGTCTAATGATTTCGCAGCGTCAAGCGATTGCGAGTTGTTCCCGTGAATTTGCAATATTACTGGCTTTGTAATTTCGCCACAAACATGCAAAACGTATGCCGACTTTGCAGAATTCCACGCAACAGCAGCCACGCGATCCGAAGGCTTCATTTCTGTGTGCGGAGCCTCACTTTTCGGCAAAATTTGTAGAGTTGCATGCGAATCGCCATCAACGCCTTTTAGCTCTACCGTAACGTTGTTAGACGGCTCAAAGCTTTCAAAAAACTCGGAGATTCGCTCAACTGGCGTGTATCGCCAATCTTCCTGCTTGCGCGTTGGAATCGCAAAGTCTTGCACGTTAAAAGAGCGAACGGATTTATCTGCACTAGAAGGCATTGCAGCAGGAACAGCGTAAGGATCGTTAGGGTCTGCTACAGGAATATTAATTTCTTTTTCCGTCATTTTATTGCCTAAATTATCGCTCAAATTATCGCTCAAATTCTTTTTCAAATCTTCGCTCATCACCCCACGGATCCTTCCATTTGCAATTCCACAAGACGATTAAGCTCCAGAGCATACTCCATCGGCAGCTGGCGACTAATCGGCTCCACAAAGCCGCGCACAATCATGCCCATAGCCTCTTTTTCTTCCAGACCTCGACTCATCAAGTAGAAAAGCTGATCCTCGGAAACCTTGGAAACAGTGGCCTCGTGAGCCATCGAAACGTTATCTTCGCGCACGTCAACATGCGGATAAGTGTCGGACCTAGAAAAATCGTCAACAAGCAAAGCGTCGCACACAACCGAAGAGCTAGAGCCGCTCGCACCCTTAACAATCTTCACAAGACCGCGGTAAGCAGAGCGTCCGCCGCCGCGCGAAATCGACTTAGCAACAATCGTAGAACTCGTGTGCGGAGCCAAATGAATCATCTTCGCACCCGTATCCTGATACTGACCGCGGCCCGCAAAGCTCAAAGACATAGTCTCCGCTTTTGCGTACGGCTCGGCGAGAATACAAGCAGGATACTTCATCGTTGCCTTGGAGCCAATGTTTCCATCAACCCACTCCATTGTGCCGCCTTCGCGCACGTAGGCTCGCTGAGTTACCAAGTTGTACACGTTATTTGACCAGTTTTGCACGGTTGTGTATCGCACGCGCGCATGCTTTTCTACAACGATTTCAACGTTTGCAGCGTGGAGCGAATCCGTGGAATAAATCGGAGCTGTGCAACCTTCAACGTAATGCACGTACGATCCTTCGTCTGCAATAATCAACGTGCGCTCAAACTGACCCATGTTCGGCGTGTTAATGCGGAAGTAAGCCTGAAGCGGAATGTCCACATGCACACCTTTTGGCACGTACACAAACGAGCCGCCACTCCAAGCCGCTGTGTTAAGAGCCGCAAACTTGTTGTCGTCAACTGGAATCACAGTTGCAAAATACTTTTTTACAAGATCTGGATACTTTTGAACTGCTGTATCTGTATCAACAAAAATCACGCCTTGAGCTGCTAAGTCCTCGCGAATCGAATTGTAAATAACTTCCGACTCGTACTGTGCTGCAACACCTGAAACTAAGCGCTTTTTCTCCGCTTCTGGGATGCCAAGCCTATCGTAAGTTTTGCGAATATCTTCTGGCAAATCATCCCAAGTTTTCGCTTGATCATGGACAGGGCGCACGTAGTATTTAAAATCGTCTGCGTCAAAACCGCTTAAATCCACGCCCCAATCAGGCATCGGCTTTTGTAGAAACGCGCGATAGCCTTGCAAACGAAGGTTTAGCATCCATTCTGGCTCATGTTTATCGGCAGAAATTGCACGAACAACCGACTCATCAATACCCTTCTTAGCAGCTTCGCCTGCAGCATCCGAATCATGCCAGCCATAATTGTACTCACCAAATTCGGCAACGATTTGCTCGTCTTGGCGAATTTTCTCTTCGTTTACGCGAGCGCGATCTGCCACATACTGGCTCATTTCAACGTCTGCGGCGCTGGATTCGTTTTGATTCGCTGCATTCTCATTCAATGATGCGCTTGATTCAGGCTTATTTGAATCATCAACCACTGTTTTACCCTCCTATCAAGCTTATAAATCGATTATACATTTAGCCACGCGTTGACATTACGTGATTCAAATCACATCTTTTCATTTTCTCCATATATCAATCAAACACAAAGAAAAATACTTTATTTTTTATTGCATTTTTATTAAAATCTTATTTAGAAAGGTGGTAATTTAGATGACAACAAATACAGTGAACATTAATTTCAAGCTAAATGCAGACGATAAACGACTTATGGAAAATGTTTGCCGAGAGCTAGGGCTTTCAATGAGTGCAGCATTTACAATATTTGCTAAGAAAGTTGGAAGAGAACACAGAATACCATTCGAAGTTTCAGCAGATCCGTTTTACAATCCAGAAAATATAAGTCGTCTAAAAAAATCCATAGCACACATGGAAGAAACAGGCGGGACTATACACGAGGTTCCGCTCGATGATTAAAGCCTGGACAGATGAGGCGTGGGGGTGGAGCAAAAATCACGCACGCGGGAAGGCTTGCGAGTAGCGCTGCTTAAGAGCCTGAATAGAAACGTGCGTGTAGCGCTGCGTTGTGTTAAGCGACGAATGTCCCAAAAGCTCTTGAACCTCGCGAAGGTCCGCTCCACCGTTGAGCATATGCGTTGCAGCACTGTGGCGCAGCGCGTGCGGTGCAACATCTGGCACGTTTGCAGCAGCTGCAGCCGCGTGAACAATACTTCTAACAATGCGCTGGTCAATGCGCTTTGCTCGCGCGCCCAAAAACAGCGCTTGCGAGCTTGTTGAGCTTTCTGCATGCTTTTCTAGAAGCACATTTCGCCCATGCTCAATCCACTCTTTGCAAGCGTTTGCAGCAGGAACGCCAAAAGGCACAACGCGCTGCTTGTTTCCTTTACCTGTAACTTTTACAGTGTGATTTTCAAAATCCACATCTTGCACATTAATGCTTGTAAGCTCCCCCACGCGCATGCCCGTTGCGTATAAAAGCTCTAGAATCGCAGCGTTTCTAAGGGCGATTGCATGTTCTTGAGGGGATTTTAGTGGCGATTTTTGTGGCGTATTTTCTTTACGCTCGGAAGCTTGCGACTTTTGCGCGCGCGGCTTTTTTTGCGTGCAATTTTGCGGAGTTGAATCCTGCTCAGTTGAATCCTGCGCAAAGTTATCCGCGCAATTATCCGCATAATCAAGCAACTTTTGCGCTTGCGCTTCGTCTAAAACAGTAGGAAGCTCATTAGCAATCTTAGGAGTTGCAAGAATTTGCGCAGGATTCGCGCTAATCAAACCAACGTGCGTAGCCCACGCAAAAAAGCCGCGCACAGCTACCACTTTGCGCGCCAAACTCGAGCGCGCGTGATTCTTGTTAAGCCAATACATCCATTGGCGCAAAACACTCGTAGAAACCGCGCGCAAATCGCAAAAACCATTGCGATTGCACCACTCTAAGCATTGCAAAACATCAGCGCTATACGCGCGCAAGGTGGCGCTTCCAAGGCCTTTGTTTGCGCGCAAATAGTCAACGTAGCGCGCACAGTGGTAGCGTAAGTCGCAAAAGTCGCCAGCAGCCGTTGATGATACTAAACCATTGTCAAATAATAAATCATTATTATTACGACTGCTAGCCATAGAACCGCCTCGAATCGCCTATATCACAGCAATCAGAAAATCTAATTACCGCTTTCTCTGCTCGATTTACGCCTTCTATCCAACACATGCCAAGCTTTATCTGCAGCAGCAAGCTGAGCCTTGCGCTTGCTAGAGCCATCCGCCTCGCCAAGCAACTCATCGCCACTTTCGTGCGCCAAAACCGCACGCGCACGGAACACAGGCGCATAATCTGGGCCAGAAACCGACATCCTATATTGCGGCTCGTCAAGCCCCATCTCGTGCGCCAAAACCGTAAGCGAAGTCTTCCAATCCAGCGCAGGGCCTTCCGTAAGAACCTCCGCCAAAGTTTCGTCAATCAAGCGATGCACTACAGCGCGCGCCTCGTCAATACCATGCTCAACAAAAGTCGCTCCAATAAGCGCCTCAACAATATCGCACAAAATCGAGTCTTTTTGAGCGCCGCCATGCTCCATCTCGCCATGACCCAAAAGAATATACGGCCCAACGTGCAACTTATCTCGCGCAACAGCGCTCAAAGCCCACTCCGAAACAGCCTTAGCGCGAAGCTTAGCCAACTGGCCTTCCGTCATATCTGGGTGAGCAGAAAACAGCGTTTCCGTAGAAACAAGCTCCAAAACAGCGTCTCCCAAAAACTCTAGGCGCTCGTAGTTTTTAGTGCCTGGATGCTCGTGCGAAAAAGATCGATGAGTGAGAGCCTCAACAAGCAAATCTGGCGAAATCGTAGTGCCAAGCGCGCGCAAAAGCTCCTGAGTAGGGTCACCATTTTGCATGTGGCCATCTTGAGTGCGCGCAACGCCAATGCTGCTAGTTCTAGCGTCTTGTGACTGATTTGAGTTCGTGTATGCGCCGTGCTGGTCGTCATTTTGAACGCCACTTATATCGTTTTTGACGCCATTTTGATCTTTTGTATTGTTCCCACTCATATTTTCAACATTATAGCGCATGCGTTGAAGTCGTTGATTTGCACTATATGCTTCCCGACTTTGTTGCTATAATCAGCGTGCAAAACAACAAAACCCGTCAACTTTTCCCGACTTTGTACCAAAAAACACATAAATCACGTACATTTTCGGGAAACAACACAAACTAGCAAAAAAACGCAAAAACCCTGCCACCCGTCGATGGCAGGGTTCTCTTAAAATATAACCTACTTGGTGTGCGCAGAGCGAATTGCTTCGCGATACACGCGACCGCGGAAGTTACCGCAGGTTGGGCAAGCCATGTGAGACAACGCTGGCGAACCGCAGTTCGGGCAGGTAATAGTCTGCACGGCAGAAGCCTTCCAATTGGCGCGACGCGAATGAGTATTAGCGCGCGAGGTCTTGTACTTTGGCAGTGCCATAATCTTTCCTCTATTTCGTTCAACCGATTGAGCTTAAGCGTTCTGTATATTACAGCAAGCGCCATACATTATTCAGAATCTCACTACATAAACTCACATAAATTACGCCAAACTGGGTAGAGATTCGAGATTTTTCGCCGCTATCGAGGCGTTTCGTTCGCGCGGTCTAAGCGCGCGAACGTCTTCGCCGCGCAGAAGCAGTGCTTCTGCTTTGAGCGGCTCAGCGCGCCAAATTGCCCTCGCGCGCTACGCTTCAAGCGCTCTGGCAGGTTGGCGCGCGCATCTATTAGTAGCCGCTCGGCTGATTTGGCATGTAAAGTCCACTGGACTTTACATTTGAGCCAAATCACGCTTTGAAGGAGCTTGAAATGCGTTATGCAATTTCAAGCTCAGTCAAAGCGCAAATCAGCCGCGATTTTGCGAGTTTTCAAGCTTTTCCTTAAGACCTTCAAGCGCAGCAAAACGAATATCCGTAACGTCGTGATGATGTTCTGGATGCTCATTTAGATTCTCGCCGCACTGAGAACAAAGCCCCTTGCAATCTGGCTCGCACAAAGGCTTAAGTGGCAACTCGCTAACCATTGTGTCTCTAATCAGCGCCTCAATGTCGGCAAAATCGCCGCCACCAACCAACGGATACACGTTTCCAGAATCGTCGCCCTCGTCCCAAATATCAGCATCTTCTAAATCATCATTATCGCCATTAGCTCTGTTAGATTTAGAGTTATTAGAACGCGCGCCGCCATTTGCGCTCTTGCCGCCTTTGCCGCTTTCCACGCGCGCAAAAAACGCGCACACATCAACAGGCCAATCCCTATGCAACGGCATCAAGCATCGCGAGCACTCTGCATGCACTCGCGCCGTAATCGTGCCCTGGAACATAAGCCCGTCCACTACGGAATCAAAATTGCCGTCTACCGTAACATCACTCCCTGGCTTAACGCCAATAACGCTGTCTCCAATGCCTTCTGGCGCTGGAAAATCGCGATGCAATTGCATGCTACTTCCTGCACGCGCTGCCATTTGCGCAACTGGAACCGCCCACAAAGACTGGGAGGGATGCGATGTCATTTTAATTCCTTTCGTCGTCGCTTCTTTCACTGCTTTCGCTGTTAAATTCTTCATCTATCTTACTAGCAGCCTGATTTTGCACATGTGCAGCTGCGCGTCTACGCTCTTCCAAAACACGCTGACCTGCTTGAACGTCTTGCTCAAGCTTATCTAATTGCTGCTTTAAGCCTTCCATAACCGTGGCGCTGTACTGATCCGCACCGCGAGTAAGCTTTTCGGCCTTTGCTTGCGCATTGTTTACAATCTCGCGCGCTTGATTCTTTGCAATCGCAACAACATTTTCTTGACCTGCCAAGAATCTGGCTCGCTCCTGAGCTTCCTCAACCATTTGCGCAGCCTGACTTTGAGCCGAACTTACAACAGAATTTGCTTGAGCTTGAGCCGTTCGCAAACGCCTCTCTGCCTCTCGCATTAACGCACTAGCGCGCTCCAGCTGAACAGGCAGCATGTCTTTTAGCCTAGACAAATAATCGCCAAACTCTTCGCGATCCACCTTTGCCATTCCAGCAGCAAAAAGCACTCCCTTTGCGCTATTTAACGCCGTTTCCATCGTGTCGATTATGTCGTACACAGTAGTGAACTCTTCACGCGACTTTGTGCGCACTTCCTCACTAACGGTTTGCGGATCCGCTGCCTTAAACACGTTTTCTTCTTCGTCTTCGAATTCTATTGCGCCGCCGTCTTCTCGCTCGCGCAAATCTGGCATTGGGAACAAGTTTTGAACATTATCGCCAGCAGCCGCAGAATCAGCAGAAGAATCGCCAGCAGAATCGCCAGCAGCCGTACTATCACTAGCCGCATCATCATTAGCCTTACTTGCCGCAGGCACAGCATCGTAAGCTTCAAAAGCAGCACTAGGCGAATCGTCGTTGTTTGCAATCACTGGATTTAATGGCAACTTTTGGCTGCGATTTGCCGATACTTGGCTTTCCATTGTGTCGTCTTCGTTTTCGCTCATTTTCGCTCCTTCGCTAAGTAGCTGCTCTCTTATCTCTTAACAATTTTATTGTATGTATTTTAGTACGTATTTATTTACTACGTATTTATTTTAGTAATATTGTACTTATTTCGGTGATATTTAACTTGCCATTATAATATTTCGCTAATTTTATGATTACGATATTGCATTTGTTTTAGAGAAAACGCTTTGCAAAAGTGGAATCACATTATTTGGCACCATTCCCGAAACATCGCCACCATGACGAGCCACATCTTTTACAACAGAGCTAGAAACATGCTCCAAAATAGGATCCGCTGGCAAAAACATGGTTTCAATGCCAGCCAACTTGCGATTAACCAGCGCCATTCCAAGCTCCGCCTCGTAGTCGCCATTTTGGCGCAATCCCTTAACGATTACGGTTGCTCCGACTTTTTTGCAATAATCTGTAATAAGACCATCTGTAGAAGAAACAACTATTTTACATGCTGGCGATTTAGCAGCACCGCGCAAAGGTGGCGCAAACTTGCCGATTGGCGAATCGTCTTTTAAGTCTTCCAACGCTTTGCGAATAATATCCACGCGCTCCGACTCGGAAAACATGGGCGTTTTGGCCGCATTAACCGCCACTAAAACATGCACTTCGTTAAAAAGATGCGTACAACGTTGTATCACGTCTAAGTGTCCGGCTGTAACGGGATCGTAGGAGCCTGGGCAAACAGCTATAGTCATGCTTTTAGGTTACCACGAATCTGCCACGAGCTAGACGCGAGCGCAGCTAACCTGCGCAAGCGACACGACACGCCGTATTTTAGGTACAATCGCACTAAAGTTCTGTTTGTTTGTGTAGTGCGTTTGTACCAAAAAACACCAAAATCAAATACAATCGCACTACAGTTTTGCTTGTTTGTGTAGTGTGTTTGTATCAAAAAATACGGAAATTCAGTACAAACACACTACAAGTCATGTCGTCGTTCGCGCGGTCTAAGCGCGCGAACGTCTTCGCCGCACGTAAAGTCCACTGGACTTTACGTTTGAGCGGCTCAGCGAATCGAGGTGATTTCTCGCGCATTATGCAGCTCGAAATCGTCGATTCGCACGACGCTCTAAGCGAAAAGGTAGGTCGTCGCGCATTTGTTGCGATTATGGCTTATGCTTGTATAAACATAAATCGCAAGCAACAAAACACGATTTATGCAAACATGATTTGTGTGAAAAGGATTTGTACGAAAGGGATGCAATGACGTTTTCAAATGATTCAAAATATAGCGAAACCTCAAACAATGCTAATTTGAACGCTGTTATGGAAGACGATTCGCAAAGCCTCCCAGATTCTGGGTCTAGCACAAGCACAAGTGTGCTCGAAAAGCCAGAAGTAGACGAATCCGCAAAAATGGACGATGGCGGCGACGCAGACCGCTTTGCACACTACGTTTCCAAAGATCGCGTAATCGAATCGCGCTTGACTGGCCGCCCTGTTGTGGCGCTGTGCGGAAAAGTGTGGATTCCAAAGCGCGAAGCAAACGACTACCCTGTTTGCCCAGAGTGCAAAAAAATCTACGAAGAGATGAACAATCTGGGCTTTTAGAGTAACGTCAAATTAAAGCTGATTTATAAACTAGCCTAAGCCAGCCTAAGCCAGCCTAGACTAGCAAAACTAGCAAAACTAGCAAAACTAGCCTAAAACGCTGATTTCTGTAGGAATCGCAGGGTCGCCACGCATAAGACTTTGAGCAGAAATCGGAAGTCTGCTAAGCGCTTTGGCGCAATAATCTTGTGCTCGCATAATCGCGTCATGACCCATAAGCTCTGTATTAAATTCGCCATTTTGCACGTAGTCAACTAGCAAATCTTCCCAAGAATCTTGCGGCTTAAAAGTCGCGAGTGCGCTCTCTGAACCAGAAATTACGTGTTCGCAGTCAGCCGCGCCATTGCCAGCAGCACCGCCATTCGCACCGCCACTAAAATCGTATGAACGATACGCAAGCTTGCGCCCTGGAACAGTCGCCTTATTCTTAGACTTCTTAGCAACAGGTTGCATAACGCCATCCGCGCCCTGGCGCTCCGTAAGCTTATAAACCATTGCGCAAGTAGGCGCGCCCGAACCCGTAACAAGCATTGTGCCAATGCCGTAGGAATCGACTGGCGCGTTTTGCAAAGACGCAAGAGCGTACTCATCTAAATCGTTAGTAACTGTGATTTTAGTGTTTTTAGCACCCAACGCATCGAGCTGCGCGCGCACGCGACGAGCCATAACGCACAAATCGCCCGAATCAATGCGAACGCCGCCAAGATCCGCGCCAGCAACCTGAACGGCGGTTTTAACAGCCTCTTCCACGTTGTACGTGTCTACAAGCAGCGTTGTTCCCTTGCCGAGCGCGGCAATTTGCGACTCAAAGGCTGCGCGCTCCGAATCATGCACAAGAGTAAAGCAATGCGCAGCCGTTCCAATCGCCTTAAGCCCGTAAAGCTTGGCCGCAAGCAAGTTTGCAGTGCCCTTAAAACCGCCGATTACTGCCGCGCGAGAGGCAGCCACTGCCGACCACTCGTTTGTGCGCCTGCCACCCATATCCATGCACGGCCTTCCAGCAGATGCGGAAACCATGCGTGCGGCGGCGCTCGCCACTGCGCAATCGTAGTTAAGCACGGAAAGCAGCAGCGTTTCTAGCAGCGTGCACTCGCCGAAAGTGCCTTCAACTTGCAAAATCGGCGAATCTGGGAAGAACATTTCACCTTCCCTGTAACCGCGAATTTTGCCGCTAAAATGGTAGTTTTCCAGCCATTTAATGGTGTCTTTGCTTACGATTTTTCGGTCTTGCAAAAATCGCAAATCCTCGTCACTAAAGTGGAATCGCGCTAGCTCCTCTAGGATTCTGCCAGTGCCTGCTACCACTCCGTAGCGTCGGCCTTGCGGAAGATGCCTCGTAAAAATCTCAAAAACGCATTTGCGGTCTGCTGTGCCGTCTTTTAGCGCTGCGTCTAGCATTGTGTACTCGTACATATCGGTCATGAGTACGGAAGAGTTTGCGTAGGATTTTACGTCAGACTTTACTTCAGACTTTGCGAAATCAAAAGAATCAATCATTTTCAATCCTTTCTTGCGATTTTAGTAATCAAAATTAAAGCGCGGTTACTTGCGACTTCTATCTGTGACTTTTACCTGCGAACAATCATAGTCCTATGCCTATCTACGCATTTTGTTGCTCAACACGCCGATTTGAGCAACATTCTCTGCAAATCGCTCGCGAGTTACGGCGTGCTCAAAGCGTAGCGCGCGAGCGATTTCCTGCGTTTGTTTCTTTTTGCCCGCATTTGTTTACATTTCGGCCGATTTTGGAAACAAAAGCAAGCGCGACGACCTGCCTGAGCCGCTTAAACGTAAAGTCCAGTGGACTTTACGTGCGGCGAAGACGTGAGCGTGAGTTATTATAATTGAGATTATGCTTGAAAATACGAACAGAACTCTTACAGCAGCAGCCGCGCGATTGCGCTTATACAACACGGCAACTCACAGCACTAGCGAGTTTACAACCGTTACTCCTGGCCACGTTGGAATGTACGTGTGTGGAGCAACTGTGCAAAGCTCGCCGCACATAGGTCATATTCGCGCAGCAATCGCCTTCGACGTAATCCGCCGCTGGCTGCTACGTTTAGGCTACAACGTTACTTTTGTGCGCAATGTCACAGATATTGACGACAAAATCATGAAAAAAGCTAGTGAAGCCGGCCAAACTTGGTGGGAGCGCGCCTACTTTTACGAGCGCGAATTTAGTGAAGCTTATAACACTTTAGGCGTTTTGCCGCCGACGGTTGAGCCGCGAGCTACCGGTCATATTACGGATATGGTTGAGCTGATTGAGCGTTTGATTGAGCGCGGTCACGCTTACGTTATTAAAGACGATTCGGGAAATCCTACTGGCAACGTTTATTTTGACGTGCCAAGTTGGGAGCATTACGGCGAGCTTACGCACCAAAATCAAAATCGTGATGTAAACAGTTGCGACGAAGCGTCCTCAATTGCGGATACAAAAGGCCCAAGCGTAGACTCAGCCGGCAACGATATTTACAACCCGACCGACCCGGCCGACGCTTCCCCAGACAAGCACGATCCTAGGGATTTTGCGCTTTGGAAAGCTCCTTGCGATTTCGATCAGCCGGACGCGCGCTGGAAAACACCTTTTGGCGAGGGGCGCCCAGGTTGGCATATTGAGTGCTCTGCTATGAGCCACCGTTATCTTGGCGACGATTTTGACATTCACGGCGGCGGATTGGATTTGCGATTCCCGCATCACGAAAACGAGATGGCACAAACGCGTGCCGCCGGCTGGGAAAGCGCGAATGTGTGGATGCATTCCGCGTGGGTTACAGCCAAAGGCGAGAAGATGAGCAAATCGTTGGGAAATGGGCTTTCCGTGCCAACAGTTTTGGCGAATAATTCGGCTTGGGTTGTGCGTTACGCGCTGGGAGCTGTGCAGTATCGCGCAATGTTGGAGTGGTCGGATCAAGCTTTGGTAGAATCAAAAGCTGCTTACAATCGCATAAGCAACTTCCTTGAGCGAGCCGGACGCGTAATTAAAGCGCAGCCGACACGAGAAGCGGTAGTAAGCGTAAACGCGGACGAGCTTCCGGAAGACTTTACGCGCGCAATGAACGACGATATTAACGTTTCCGGCGCAAACGCAGCAATATTTACAGCAATTCGACAAGGAAATGCATTTCTTGACTACTATACACAAATGCAAAACGCTGCGAAAGCGCATAAAATATCGCAAAATGAGGCGCAATCACAAATCGAAATCATTCAAGAACTGCTATATAACGAGGTTTTGCAAGTGCGCGCCATGCTAGACACACTCGGATTAGACATTTATGCAGAACCTTGGGCTTCTAATGCGAAATCTTCTGCAGAAGGCGCAAATGGCAGCAAGGGCGTCAGTAGCAGCGGCAGCGGCAGTATCAGCAAGAAGCGCACTGCTTTGAACGCTTTAATCAACTCGCTGCTTCAAGCTAGAGCGAATGCCAGAGAGATGAGGAATTTTGCGACAGCGGATGCGATTCGCTACGCGCTAAATAACGCGGGAATTGTGATTGAAGATGCGGTTCAAGGATCTTCGTGGCATTTGAAGTAAGCGTAAGTACAGAAAACGCAACGTTAATAAACGCAACGCTAGTAAACGCAACCAAAATAGCAGTAATCACGCAACGTTAACAACAGCAGATAGAATAGAGCAATTATGGCAGCATTTAGTTCGTTAACAGAAAGACTTTCTGGCGCATTCAAGCACTTGCGCAGAAAAGGCAAATTATCCGATTCCGACATAGACGGCACGATTCGCGAAATCCGCCGCGCACTTTTAGACGCAGACGTGGCTCTAGACGTTGTGCGATCTTTTACCGCTAAAATCCGCGAGCGCGCACTAGGCGAAGAGGTTTCTAGCGCGCTAAATCCTGCTCAACAGGTTGTGCGAATTGTAAACGACGAGCTTACAAACGTTTTGGGCGCAGGCGTTGAGCGACCGCTGAATTTTGCAAAATACCCCCCAACCGTAATCATGCTTGCTGGTTTGCAAGGCGCTGGTAAAACAACGCTTGCAGGAAAATTGGGCTACTGGCTTAAAGATTCGGGACATACGCCTTTACTTGTTGCGGCGGATTTGCAGCGCCCTAACGCCGTTACGCAGCTTGAGGTTGTTGCCGAGCGCGCAGGCGTGGCGATTTTTGCGCCAGAGCGAGGCGTGCAAAGTGATGGCGGCGGCGAAGTTGTTTCGGCTGGTTTAGCCACTGGGGATCCTGTTAAAGTTGCGCGAGATTCCATTGACTACGCGCGCGCAAAAATGTACGACACGGTTATTATTGATACCGCTGGTCGCCTTGGCGTGGACGATGCTCTTATGCATCAAGCGCGAGAAATTCGCGATGCTGTTAATCCGCAAGAAATCCTGTTTGTTATAGACGCCATGATTGGTCAGGACGCTGTTCGCACAGCTCAAGCATTTAACGAGGGCGTTGACTTTACGGGCGTTGTGCTTTCTAAGTTAGATGGCGATGCGAGAGGCGGCGCTGCGCTATCTGTTGCAAGCGTTACAGGCAAGCCGATTTTGTTCGCTTCTACTGGCGAAGGTTTGAAGGATTTTGAGATTTTCCATCCAGATAGAATGGCGTCCAGAATCCTAGATATGGGCGATATTCTAACGCTTATTGAGAATGCGCAAAAGCAGTTCGACGAGGAAGAGTCTCGAAAAGCGGCGGCTAAGATTTCCGAAGGAACTTTTGGACTAGATGACTTTTTGGATCAGCTTCAGCAGGTTAAAAAGCTTGGTTCTATGAAGAAAATTCTTGGCATGATGCCTGGAATGGCGGCGCACAGGCAGGAACTTGAGCAGTTTGACGACCGCGAGATAGACCGCACAGAGGCGATTATTCGCTCGATGACGCCTAAGGAGCGCAAAGACACAAAGATTATTGATGGTTCTAGGCGCGCGCGAATCGCAGCTGGCGCGGGCGTTTCGGTTTCCGCAGTGAACGCGCTTTTGCAACGCTTTGAGCAGGCAGCTAAGATGATGAAGCGCATGAGCAATGGCGGCGGCGCAGGAATGCCAGGAATGGGCGGAATGCCTGGGTTTGGCGGCGGCGCAGGAAAGTCGAAGCGTAAAGACAAAAAGAGCAAGAAGAAGGGCGGAAAGTCTGGTAATCCTATGCGCCGCGAGGCTGAGGAGCGCGCGCTAAGAGACCGCTTGTCTGGAAATTCTTATGCAAATAATTCGAATAATGGCGATGACGCGAATGGCGAATCTGCTTTTATGAAGAAGAAGCAGGATTTGCCTAATAATCTGCCAGAAAATCTTCAAAACCTTATGAGCGGCGAAGGTGATTTTGCTGGCGGAATGCCTGATTTGCCGCCAAACTTGGGCGGCGGACTCGCAGGTCTTTTTGGCAAATAAGCTAATAACAGATAATCAGTAGATGATTTACTCGATTTTACTTGCGATTTTACTTGTTGCGCTTGTTTTGCTTCTAGCTTGGCAGTTGCTTAGGTGGCTGCCAGCTGGAGCAGACGGGCTAAAACCACTGCCCTATGTTATTGCACTGCTTCCGATTGCGCCGTTTTGCGCAGGGTTTGGGCTAATCGCCAGCATTGTAAGTGCAATTGCAACGCGCTCGCAAAATGAATTTTATAAATCTTACGTATTTTTGTGCGTTGCGTATATTGTGTTGTTCGTAATCTCTTTGAAATCGTATTCGCCCTATTTTGCAAAACGATTGATGCGAATAAAACAGGAAAAATCGCAGACAAGATCGCAGGAAAAATCACTAGAAATCCGCGTTATGACGCTTAATTGCAGATATGGCCACGCAAACGCAAGTCAAATAATAAAGATCGCAAAAACGCATAAAATAGATACGATTCTTTTGCAAGAAGTAAGCAAAAAACTTGTAAAAAACCTTGAAAAACTTGGCATTAAGCGTGATTTTGCGCATGTGCAATTAGGCAACGCAAACGACCACGAAAATGGCGGCTTTAACGCGATTTATACGCGACTAAGCAATGTTAAATCTTTTGGTAAGTCGATTAAGATTGATGCAGCAAACGTGCCAATTGTTACGGCGGAGGCTTGCGATTCTTCCGCGGAAAATCTTCTAATAACATTCGCCTCAGCGCATCCAAAATCGCCTATGCGCGGATGCGCGGCTTGGTGCAGCGGAATAATGGCGCTTGCAAAAATCGGCGAAAATCATAATAAAAGCGGATGCAAAAAAGTCACAATAATCGGCGGAGACTTAAACTCCACCCCAGACCACCCAAGCTTTAGAACGCTACTAAAATCAGGCTTTTTAGACGCATCAATGCAAATCGGCAAGCGACTAAAGACTTGGCCAACGTGGCAAAAATGGCCAAATCTTGCGCTTGACCATGTGCTAGTAAAATCAACAGGCTGCAGCGCTAAAGCCACAGAGCAAAGCACAATTCGCGTGGACGGCAGCGACCACTTTGCGCTAATCGTTTGCGTTTCTCTCCCCCTCTAGCTCCTCCTCTATCTCCCCGCTTATTCGCCCGAATAACAATGCTCTTTGCATACAATACCCCACTAAGTAAGGTAGAGATTCGAGATTTTTCGCGGCGAATCGACGACTTCGAGCTGCATAATGCGCGAGAAGTCACCTCGATTCGCTGAGCCGCTCAAAGCAGAAGCACTGCTTCTGCGCGGCGAAGACGTGAGCGCGGCTAATCCGCGCGAACGCAGAAACACCCAGCCCTCCTACACACCAAATATGAAGTCGCGCAAATAGCAAGCAAGGAAAAGACGCCAGCGTCTTAGCCCGAGTTTGTAGCTCAACACGCCAGTTTGAGCAACATTATTAGCAAAACAAATAGTCCACGCAATCAGTCATAATAGAAAAGTTATTCGCGTGAATCGAAGCCCTCTTATCGACCACGCGAGGAACAGTGGAACTCGCAAGGAGTGCCCCACACCCGAGCGAAATTCTACGACTCTAGTTATAAGGAGAGCCATTTTGGCAACCAAGATTCGTCTTAAGAGATTGGGCAAGAAGTTCTACGCCTTCTATCGCGTTGTGATTTCTGATTCGCGCAACAAGCGCAACGGCAAGTCCATCGAAGAGATCGGCATCTACGATCCAAACAAGCAGCCATCTTTGATTCAGATTAAGTCTGATCGCGCACAGTACTGGCTTGGCGTTGGCGCACAGCCAACCGAACCAGTGTTGAAGCTGCTAAAGATTACCGGCGATTGGCAGAAGTTCAAGGGTCTTGAAGGTGCAGAAGGCACTTTGAAGACTTCTGAGGCTGGCCCAGACGCTCAGGCTCGCGTTGAAGCTGTAGAAGCCGAAGCTCAGAAGCTTAAGGCTGCTAAGTCCGAAGCCGCTGCAAAGGCTCAGGCCGCTGCAGAAGCCGCTAAGAACGAAGCCGAAGAAGCCACTGAAGAAGCTCCAGCAGCAGATGCTGAAGCCGAGGAAAAGGCTGAGTAATTATGCTGGCTCAAGCTGTGGAACATCTCATTAAGAACATTGTGGATTTTCCAGATGACGTATCCGTGCGTTCTCATTCAAACGCTCGCGGCGAACTTTTGCGCGTGCGCGTAAATCCAGAAGACATCGGTCGCGTTATTGGAAGAAACGGTCGTACCGCTAATGCTATTCGCATTGTTGTTCAGGCTCTAAGCCGTCGCAATGTGCGCGTAGACATTATGGACGTACGTAAGTGAGATTGAACGTGGCTAAAAACCAACTTTTTGACAACCCTCAGCAAGGTTCAAACACCCTACTGAGGGTTTGTCGTATTGGAAAAGCGCAAGGATTAAAAGGCGAAGTTACGGTTCAAATCTTTACAGACGAGCCTTATAATCGCTTTGAACCAGGCAATGTGCTTTACACTCAAGACGGCAAGCGCGAGTTTACAATTGAAGCTTCTCGCACTTTCAAAAACCGCTGGATTCTGCTTTTTGAACAGAGTCTAAATCGTAATGATGCAGAGGCATTAAACGGCTTGGAGCTTTACACTAAGGCTCAAAGCGCGGAAGAGTTAGAGCAAGAAAACGCCTGGTATATTAAGGATTTAGTAGGCCTTAGCGCGCGCATTTGTAAGAATAATTCACTTGGTGTTGCTCCTCGCGAAATCGGCAAAGTCGTAGACGTTGTGGACGGCGCGCAGTCGCTGCTTAAAATCCGCCTTTTGGAGCCAGTTGGCGATGATAAAATTGCGCTAGTTCCTTTTGTTCAAGCGCTTGTTCCAGAAGTAAATCTTAAAGACGAATATTTAACTTTAGACCCTCCAGGCGGCTTAATCCCTGGGCTTTAGCTAAAGACTTAAGCTTAAGGCTTATAAAAATGCAAATCGACATAATCTCCGTATTCCCTGAATATTTTCGCATGCTTGATCTTAGCTTGCTCGGCAAAGCGCAAGATAATGGCTTGCTTAAAATTAACGCGTACAATCTTAGAAGATGGACACACGACGTTCATCAATCTATTGACGACACGCCAGTTGGGGGCGGCGCTGGAATGGTGATGAAGCCAGAGGTGTGGTCGGAGTGCCTGGATGAGCTGCTTTTTAGTGGCAATAATATCGCAGATAACAGCGGCGACGGCTGCGATGTCTGCAATGTCTGCGACGACAATAACTGCATCGCAAACAATAGCGTTGATAACGGCACAATTCTAATCTTCCCAAATCCTTCTGCACCACTGTTTTCGCAAAAAGACGCAACGCAATTAGCAAACGCAAAGCGACTTGTGTTTGGATGCGGCCGTTACGAAGGCTATGACGCGCGAATCCCAGAATACTACAAGTCTCGCGGAGTGGATGTGCGCGAGTACTCGATTGGCGACTACGTTCTTAATGGAGGCGAAGTTGCTGTTAGCGTTATGGTAGAGGCCATTACGCGCTTGATTCCAGGCTTTATGGGTAACCCTGAGTCGATTGTGGAAGAGTCGTACACGGGCGCGGACGCGATTCTTGAGCATCACCAGTACACGCGTCCAACAACTTGGCGCGGCCTTAGTGTGCCTGCGATTCTTACTTCGGGCGACCACGCTAAAGTGGATCGATTCCGCAGAGACGATGCGTTGGAGCGCACAAGCCAAATTAGACCAGATTTGATTGAAAAGCTTGATTGCAAGTCGCTTAGTAGGCAAGATAGAAAAACGCTGATTAGCCTTGGGTGGGAGGTTTCTGGCGATTCGCCGAGGCGCGCCAACCTGCCGTAGCGCTCAAAGCTCAGCGCGCGAAGGCAATTTGGCGCGCTGAGCCGCTTAGCGTAGAAGCACGGTGTGCTTCTACGGCGGCGAAGACGTTCGCGCGCTTAGACCGCGCGAACGACAGGACCTGCCATGTAGTGCGATTGTACCGAGTTTACGGCGTGTCGTCATACAATCGCACTACACAAACAAACAAAACTGTAGTGCGATTGTACTTGATTTTGGTGTTTTTTAATACAAACGCACTACAAGAAAAATCTTGAATCTCTACCTCACTTGGTCACGCTCTAAACGCAAACAAAGCCATCAATGCGAGGTTTGAATAAACATTACGGCAGTTTCGCCATAGTTTCGCGTGTCGAAAATCTCCCACCCTGCACAAATCTTAGGCGCAACACTGCGTGCGCTACGCTCCAGAACAATCAACGTATCTGCAGCATCGCTTACAACGCCGTTTTTAACCATGTTTTCAATCAAAAGCTCAACTTGCGCCGTCTCCAACGCATACGGCGGATCTACAAACACCAAATCGAACGCCTCGCCACTGTAGTCTTGCACAAACTGCTCCACGCGCTTTTTATTTACGCGCACGCTTAAATCCTGGCTCCACGCGCTTTGACTTTCTAGCACTTTAACGGTTTTTGCAATTAGTGACGCCGCAGCCGCGTTCGCCTCTACACACACCAGCTCGTTTGCGCCTCTAGAAATCGCCTCTACACCCAACGCCGCGGTTCCAGCGAATAAGTCGAGTACGCGCGCTCCCCCGCACACTCCCCACGAGTCGAGTCTAGAAAAAATCGCCTCTTTTGTGCGGTCTGTTGTTGGTCTTGTGCATGACTTTGCGGCGCATAATGGCGTGCCCTTAAATCTTCCTGCAATTACGTGCATATTTTAAGCATATCATTTTAATTTATTTTGCCTTATGCATCTTTTTGACTTGTGTCAAATTTTATCCTTGTTAAAATTGTATTGGTCATTTGTTTATTAACATCAACAAATGTTGCTTAGCACTGGTTTCTGGCGATTTATCCCAAACTACGCTAAACAATGAAGTTTGCTAAAAAGCCTAAGCATAAAGTATCTAAATCCCAAATACAACTGACATATAACTAAACCACTAAGGAGCAGCAATGACTTCAATCATTTTAGATTGCGACCCTGGCCACGACGACGCGATGGCAATTCTTCTAGCGCTTGGCAACCCAAACATTGATTTGATTGGCGTAACAACAGTCGGCGGTAATCAAAGCCTAGAAAAAGTTACGTACAACGCGCGAGCAACGCTAGAAATGGCTCACGCAACAAACATTCCAGTTCACGCAGGATGCGATCGTCCAATGATTCGCCCGCTAGAAGTGGCTGCATCCATTCATGGCGAAACTGGCCTAGACGGAGTAACGCTTCCAAAGCCAACTCGCCCATTAGACGAAGGCCACGCAGTAAACTGGATTATCAACACGATTATGAACAGCGAGCCAGGCACGATTACGCTTGTTCCAACTGGCCCACTTACAAACATTGCAATGGCTGCACGAATGGAGCCGCGAATCGTTAGCCGCGTTAAGGAAGTTGTGCTTATGGGCGGCGGCTACCACGTTGGCAATTGGAGCGCGGTCGCAGAATTTAACATTAAGGTAGATCCTGAAGCCGCTCACGTTGTGTTTAATGAAGATTGGCCTATTACAATGGTTGGTCTTGATTTAACGCACCAAGCACTTTGCACGCCGCAAGTACAAGCTAAAATCGACGCAATCAGCACACCTCTTTCTGCGTTTGCAAGCGGTTTGATGGACTTCTTCCGCAAAACATACCAAAACAATCAAGATTTTATTGACCCACCTGTGCATGATCCTTGCACGGTTGCGTACTTGATTGACCACAGTGTTGTACAAACTCGCAGATGCCCTCTAGACGTTGAAATTAAAGGCGATTTAACACTTGGAATGACGGTTGCAGATTTGCGCGGACCAGAGCCATCAGCCAGCGAATGCCATACGCAAGTGGCCACTAAGCTTGACTTTAACAAGTTCTGGGATTTGATTATCGACGCTCTAAAGCGAATCGATGGAATCAAATAAACCAAATAAGTCAAATAAACCAAATAAGTCAAACAATAGACATCAAACAAATAAATAAAAGATAATAGAGAAAATCCCTAACAAGAGAAGATCCCTAATAACCAAACAAATATATAGGAGTTATTATGACTGAGGTTTCATCTCCAGCTCCACACATGTTAGACAAGGGCGGGCGCTCAATCGTAGCACTTATGACCGCACTTCTAGTGGCCATTTTTGCGTTCCAGCTAAACGCATCCATGCTCTCCCCAGCACTCGCCACTATGACGCACGAGCTTAAAACAACGGATACGCAAATCGCGCTAACACAAACCGTGTTCTTTACGGCGGCAGCGCTGTTTTCGCTATTCCTACCTCGCTTGGCAGACATTGTTGGTCGCAAAAAAGTACTTACAGGCATTCTGGTTTCAACCATTTTAGGATGCGTTATTAGCGCCATTGCACCAAATGTTACGGTTCTTATGATTGGCCGAATCCTTCAAGGCGCAAGCGGTCCTGTTGTGCCAATGTGCTTGATTATGCTGCGCGTGCGCGTTAGCGAAGAAAAGCGCTACGCAAAGTTGATGGCAATTTTAACGTCTGTAAACGGCGGAATTGCAGGCGTGGACGCACTTGCAGGCGGCTGGCTCGCAGGCAACTTTGGCTTTAGATCCGTATTTTGGACTATGGCTGTAATCGGCGTAATTGCAGTTCTTTTGGTTATATTCCAGACTGAAGAATCGCACGCTCAAGACACTCCTAAGATGGATTGGGTTGGCGTTGTAACGCTTGGCATCGCGTTCTTGGCTGCATATCTTGCGATTAACGAAATCGGCAAGCTTGCTGGCGCCAACTTGACGCTTGTTGCAGTTCTTGTAGTTCTTGCAATCGTTTTCTTTGTAATCTTCTGGAACGTAGAGGGCAAAAACTCCGCTCCGCTTGTTTCTACAAAATATATGAGCCAACGCCGCACTTGGGGCTTGCTTTCTTGCACGCTTCTTACAATGACGGGCGTTTTTGCAATCATGAATGGCGTTGTTCCACAGCTTGCACAAGATGCTAAGTCTGGTGCTGCAATGAGCGCAAGTGTTGTGAGCTTTGCAACTCTTACGCCATACGCAATCATTGGCTTTGTGTTTGGCCCTGTTGCTGGCATGCTTGCTGCAAAGTTTGGCTACCGACTCGTTTTGCGCGCTGGAATCCTCGTAAGCGTTCTTGGCGTTGTATTTGGAATGTATGTTTCCGAGATGCCTTCTGTTTGGGGACTCGTAGTGCTTTCCTTGTGGCTTGGAATTAGCTACGCAGGTGTTGCAAACATTATGCTTAACGGCCTTGGAATTGTGCTTTCGCCTAAGGATAATCCTGGATATTTGCCTGGTATGAATGCTGGAGCGTTTAACCTTGGTGCAGGATTGAGCTTTGCGATTCTTTACGCTGTTATGACCAATTTTGCGCAGAACGCTGGAGCCACCACTGGCTACGCTGCTTCGATGATTGCTGGAATCGTGCTACTTGCGCTCGCGTTTGCATGCTCGTTCTTAATCCCTAAGCCAGAAGATTGCGAGTGATTTACTAATCAATCACAAGAAAATAGCAGAATAAACTAAGACCGCAGTTTTTAGCTGCGGTCTTTTTTATATTTGCCAGGCAGTATTCAAGCGCGCTCATGAATGCTTTGCATACGCTCCTCAACAAGCTCTGGCGTCATCGCCTCGTGCACCGCTTCAACAGACTCCATGTTAAGCGCAGCAGCAGCAACCGCAAATCGCCCCGTCTTGGAATTATCAAAGTGGTTGTATCGCGCGTAAATCAAAGCAGCAGTCGCAGTATCGCTAGAACCGTTGTCGTTGCCAACAGCCTTAGCACCTTCGGATCCGTTTCCTCTAGAAACAATCATTCTTTGAACGCGCCGCAAAGGCACAGGATAAAACGCAATGCCTTCCCCAAGTATTCCATACGCAACGCCTTCTCGCCCAGAATTAACAAACACGCGCTTAACTCCGCGCTTAAGCAGCGCCTTTGCGCATTGCACAGCTGACCTTTCGTCTACAGCGCAAATTCCAGTAAGCGCTTGCGATTCTGCAGTGTCTAAAACAAGAGTATCAATGCAATTTAAGCGCGAAAGTATTCTCGTAGCTTTTGCATCCGTTATTGCGCGCACCATAATCGGCTTATGGTAGTTATCGCACACCCATTCAAATGACTTTTGCGAAATGTTTGTGTCGAGCGCAACAATGTCTGCGTTTTCTATGATTGATATTCTTTCACGCAAAAAGTCTGGCGTCATGTAATCGTAGATGCTCATATCGTCTAGTGCCAAAAGCCTTTGCCCCGAAGCGTCTCCAACGTACATGTAAGACGCTGTCATTGCGTCTGGCAGCTGCTTTGAGTAGCCTATATCTAGTCCGTTTACGGATGCATCGATTTTGAACAACTCGCCATTGTGGTCGCCTCCGTACACAGAGACCAGACTTGCGCGCGTGTTCATCCTCTCTAAAGCAACTGCGATATTTCGCCCAACTCCGCCAAGCGCATACCGCACTTTTGCAGCATTCGACGTGTAGTCCATAAGGTCTCCGCACGCAATTCCCAAAACGTCCATGCTTATTCCGCCAATTACAGTCACGTAGCTTGGCGGCGTAACAATGTAGCCTTTGCCTCTAAGGTATCCTTTGCGAATCAGATTAGAAATGTGCGCGGCCACGCCCGATCGCGTAATGCCAGCTAAATCTGCAAGCTCTTGCTGACTAATCATAGGATTCTGCTGAATCCACGACAATATTTGTTGTTCGCGTTCAGTCATCTTTGCCTCGTCTCTCGCGTTTTTACCTTATATCTCTAGAATATTCAAAAATTGTCTTTTTCGCACGTAAATTGTAAAAAAATGTGCGATTTTCTTCTCGATTTTCTTCTAATTGCTCAAAATTGCCGTGCTGCTTCCGCGAGTAAAGTCTAAAACAGCTCCAGCGAGTTGAGTGCGATTTTGCAAAGTCGGGTCGCTTGCAAGAATCGAAGTTGCGCACTGCCTTGCGTCTGCAATAATATGCGCGTCTTTAACAACTCGTAGCAGCTTTAAGCTTGATTTTCCGCCAGACTGACTGTCTCCTAAAACATCTCCAACGTTTCTAAGCTCCAAGTCTTTTTGCGCGATTACAAAGCCATCTAGCGATTCTTCTACAACTTGCAAACGCGCTGCCGCCAACTCGTTGTCTTGAGCTGCAGATACCAGAAAAGCCCATGATTGCGTACCAGAGCGCCCCACTCGTCCCCTAAGTTGATGAAGCTGCGCAAGCCCGAATCGCTCTGCGTTAAAAATCACTATGCAACTTGCTTTTGCAACGTCTACACCAACTTCGATTACAGTTGTAGAAACCAAGATTTGCACTTTTCCGCTTTCAAAGTCGCTCATAATTTTGCGCTTTTCGTCGTCACTTGTGCGGCCTGTAAGCTCAGCAAATTTGACGCCACTAAATTGAGAGAGGTTTTTAAGACGAGTTGAAATTTGCGATACTGTGTGAACTTGAATATCGGTTTGCGCTTGCGTGTTAACTTGCGAATCGTTTAGTGGATTAGATCCGTATGCGCCAAAATCGCCAGCAGCCGCACCATAATGCGAATCGCCACTATCGCCATTATCAACATCGCCATTATCATCATCGTCTATTCGCGCACAAACAACGTACGCGCGCTCCCCCGCGTCAATTCTGGAACGAACGTGGCTAAACATTGCGGCCATTTTTGCAAAGTCCAGCTCGTTTATAACAAACGTGCGAATCGGCTTACGGCCGCCTGGAAGCTCCGTTAAATAAGACGCGTCTAAATCGCCAAACCAAGTCATTGCAGCAGATCTAGGGATTGGCGTAGCTGTCATAACAAGAAGATGAACATCCGCATTATTGCTCATTTTTCGTATAAGCGAATCGCGCTGCTCAACGCCAAATCTGTGTTGCTCGTCGATTATAGCCAGCGCAAGGTTTGTGGGCTTAAAACTGGCGGAAAATGCGGCATGAGTGGCCACTATAATCGCAGGATCGCCGCTTGCCACTTTTGCCAGGGCGCTTCTTCGATCCGCCAGCTTCATTCCGCCTGTTACAAGCGTAATTTCAACGTTTATATGTGCGCGCGCAATCATTTTGCGCAAGTTTTCGGCGTGTTGATGAGCCAGCACTTGAGTTGGCGCAACAAGAACAGCTTGATGGCCCGAACCAACAGCTTGAAGCATTGCGCTCATTGCAACAACCGTCTTTCCAGAGCCGACTTCTCCTTGCAAAAGACGACGCATTGGTTTTAATGGCGATTCGTCGGCTGCTTGCGATTCGTCGGTTGCTTGCGATTCGCCCTGCGCGCCTTGCATATCTTCCGTAATCTCGCTAATAACGTTTTTTTGGCCTTCCGTCAACGCAAATGGCAAACTTTCTTCAAACTGCTGCCTTAAATCGCCATTGTTGCATTTATAAGCAGAGCCTAGACGCGAATTCTCGCGCGATTGCAAAACAGCGATTTGAGATATAAACGCTTCTTCAAAACGCATTGTGTTGATTGCGCGCGCAAAGTCCTCTTTGTTTTGCGGATTGTGGATTGATTCAAACGCATCCGCACGGTGCATAAGATTTTTACTTACGATTACGGATTGCGGAAGAATGTCTGGCAGGGATTCAGGAAGGGATTCAGACAAGGATTCAGGCAAGGATTCAGGCGCAAAATCGCCACTATCGCAACTCTTAAAAAGTTGCAATAATCCTAAAATCGTCTCGTGAATATGGTCGCTAGAAATTCGCGAATTTGCGTGGTAAATCGGACGAGGAGCGCATAACTTTTCAAACGCTTCTTCAACACTTTGTGCAACAAAATCGACAGACGCGCTGGATCTCTCATCGTTGCTAGATTTCTCATCATTGCTCGACTTTTCATCATCGCTACGCGCCGCTAAAACGCTTATAACTTGCGGATGCGTAAATTGCAAAACGCCATTAAACGCGCCGCTCGTGCCGCCCACAACAACGGTTTGACCAACGCTCATGCGGCTGCTAACCCATTGAGCGTATTGCTTGCTTTTTGAAAAATAGACGATTTGAGCGCGCGAGGCATCTTGCGAAACGTTTACGTCTAGGCGGTACCCTCTTCGCGCATTCATTTGTACTATGTTTATGGACTGTATAATCGCGCAAAATGCCACTTCTTGACCTGGCAAAATTTGGCTTAAATGCGCGCGTTTTAGCGGATTTGTGACTCTAAACGGGTAGTACGTTAGCGCGTCTTTTACTGTGACTACACCTAGCGATTTTAAGGCAGACACGCGGCGCTTGTTGCTTACGATTGACGATATTGCTGTGTTTAGTGTTATGCGTGCTGCCATACTTCGATTATAATCGTTGCGCTACGATTTAAGCGAAAAATAGGGAAATAGAAAAAGCCCCGAGCACTGCTCAGGGCCTTACATTTAACACGCGATTCACGCTTCAACACGCTGAACCTTGCCTGCCTTAATGCATTTTACGCACACACGAAGGCGAACATTTTCGCCATCAATGGTGGTGCGAACTGGCTGAAGGTTCGGGCGGAAGGTGCGCTTATTGCGAATGTGCGAATGTGAAACACTGAAACCGGTCTGCGGTCCCTTGCCACATAATGCGCAACGAGCTGCCATAATGGACTCCTATTTTCTTTGACTTGCAAGTCTTGCGTCGCTCATCCATGCAAATCCAAACGCGACTAACCGACGCTAAATCGCATAAACAAATAAGCATGCCTGAACGCACAACTACACAAGTATATCACTACGCCAGACATTACAACATACGCGAGGAATCGACTACTTCGAGCTGAACAATGCGTCAACTATTTCCGCTTTTTGTTGTTAGACACGCCATTTAGAGCTACAAAAAGCGGAGTTGTTTTCCGTGCTTTATTGCTTATGATGACTTTTGTTCAATATTTTGTGCATTTCTTGTAGTGCGTTTGTACCTGATTTGAGTGTTTTTTGATACAAACGCACTACAAGGCAGGTCGTGTCGTTCGCGCGTTACAGCGCGAACGGCTTGCCATCAATCAAGATGCGCGAATTTTGGCGCAAATCCGCAACATTCTTACATCCAAGCAACGCCATAATCACGCGAATCTGCGCCTTCCAATCCTCAATTTGATCAACAAGCGCATCCTGTCCACCGCAAGTGAGCGTATGCAAGAACTCGCCCGCAACTCCAACCGCACTCGCCCCAAGCTTTAGCGCGCGCACAACATCAAGCGGCGTACGCACTCCTCCGCTTGCAAACACTTGCATTTGCGCACTATCGCAAGCAGCCGCACAATCGCAAGCAGCCGCACAATCGCAAGAATCGCAAGAATCGTGCAAAATCTCATCGCATTGCGCTATGTCTAGTAACGACTCAACAGTGGTAAGCCCCCAAGAATCAAGGAACTCGTAGCCGCGCACACCCCCACGCCTTGCATTTTCAATCGCAACAAAATTCGTGCCGCCGCGCCCACCAACGTCCACAGCGCGCACGCCCACATTTTGCAATCGCAGAACATCCCCAGCGCTCATTCCGCATCCAGTTTCCTTAACAACAACTGGCACTTTCATTGAATCAAGCGCGCGCACAATCTCCTCAATATTGCTAAGCCACGCACTAAAATCGCGGTCTCCTTCGCTCATAACAAGCTCCTGCGCCGCATTAAGGTGGATTTGCAACGCGTTTGCTTGCAAAATTTCAACAGCTTTAATCGCCTGTTCAACGCTTGCCCCAGCGCTTACATTCGCCATAACAAATCCGCGCGGATTAAAGCGCCGAATAACGCTGAAAGTCTCTGCAAGACGCGGATTTTTAAGCGCTGCGCTTAGCGAGCCAGAAGCCATTGCTACACCAGTTTTTGCTGCCACTTTTGCAAGCATTGCGTTTATATTTTCGCCATTCTTGCTGCCGCCCGTCATTGCGTTAATGTACAGCGGAACGTCCCATTTTGCGGATTCTCCAAACACGCGCACGCTTGTATCTACATCGCTTAGCGCCAATTGCGGCAACGCATTTGGAATAAATCGCACTTGTTCAAAACCAGCGTCCGCGTGCGATTTATATTGTTCGCACGCAAGTTTTATGTGATCGTCTTTGCGCTGTTCAATAAGCGAAGAGTCGCGATTTTCATCAAATTCCGCGACTTTCAGATTAAGCGCCTCAATCCCACTTTTTTGCCATTCGTCTTTAATGCGAGCAAACACGGCATCAAAATCTTGTGCGCGCGCAATCGCGATTCCGCAATCTCCGCCGCCTGCGCCGCTTGTTTTTGCTGGCAATCCTGCGCAATTTGCTGCTTCTATTAGTCGCGTAAGTTTTGGCGTTTCGATTAGTGTTCCCGTGATTTCGCCAAGATCTTTTAGCAACGCACGATTTTGCGCGAATCCGCTTAACAACACGCTAAAGTCCCAATTTTCTAGCGCATTTGCGATTTTTTGCACGCATTTTTCGCTTTGCGCGCAAAAATCTTCGTAGGTTTTAGCGTAAGTTTTAGTAGGATTGCGCGCGGTTAAATCACTAGTTGCTGCGCCAGCATTCGCGCCAGCTTTAACGCCAGCCTTCACGCTTCCAACAAGCTCCGCGCTACTAGCAGGGCTACCTGTCCAGCCAACTAAGAGTCGCAAGCCAGCGCCCACTTTTAAGCGTTTTACTTCAAATCGCGGCCACTTTTTTTGCAACAACTCGTGTAGGCTTGAGTCGCCGCTTTCAATCATTTCTACTTCCGCTTTAAGCCATTCGCGATTGTACGCGCGGTACATTACCCACCCACCGTATGCGCTGGCTGCCACGTCTCCGCCACTTCCCGACTTTTTTACTAGCGAAGACGCAATTATGGCTAATTTGCACAGTTCTGGCGTTGCAAGCGCCAATCCGTACCATTCACACAGCGCGCGCACAGCAGCCACCGTTACTGCAGCCGAAGATCCAAGCCCGTATTTTTTGCCCGTTTTTTTATCGTCTAAATCGCTTTCAATGTGTACGTTATACTCGCGCGTGTTGCCCAGTGCTTCCGCCGCACCCAACGCGCCCACCTCGCGCGCATATTCGTCTACAACGTTCATTGCGGAAATCACATACGCGTAGTATTTTTTAATTTTTTCTACATTAGTTTGTTCTAGCAAATCGTTGGTTTCTGGCGATTTTTCCGCTGGCAAGTCGCAAGCAACCGAGCGCGAATCACATCCGCATCCATCATTTTTATCTAAAATAAATTCCTTGTTATTGCCAAAACGCGTGCCATCACCATTGCCGCAACCATTGCCGCCGCAAAACTTCCAATACAACGGCTCAAAATTTTTATCCTCACACGTAATTTTTCCGTAAAAATTCCTACTACATGCACCATTTTCAAGAAAATCACAAGCTCCAGCCGCATCAACCGTAACTTTTACATAACGATTCACGGCTGTTACGATTGCAGCTCTTCCATCTACAACAGCGTATTCGCCTGCTATATAAAGCTTTCCAGGAGCTGCCGCTTGAAATTTAGTCATGATTTTCTCCGTACAACCTTACTTTAACCGCATCGCCTGGGCGCGCAATAACAAACTGCGGATTGGATTGCGACGACTCCGCCGATTCCACAGATTCCGCTGATTCCACAGATTCCGCTGATTCCACAGATTCCGCCAAATCCGCCGATTTCTGCGACTCGCGCAAACTCTTAATCTCACTCAACACGCGCAAACTCAACTCATTTTTAACGCGCAAAGCATGCTCCGCGTTAGTTAAAACCTTAACATTTGAACCTGCGTCCATTGTAGCCCAAACAGGCCACCCCTCGCCGCGCATTTGATGCACAACTCTAAGCACGGCATGCGATTCTTCGCTAAGGTAGTCAACGCTAGGATTGGCCGCGCGCATTGCAGCATGCATTCCTAAAGCGTTTCGCTCCGAAACCTCGCCCAAAGCCTCTAAATCACAGTTTTTAATCGCTTGCAAAGCCGTTGCAATGTCATCTTTACAACTTTCAATCCAACTTTTATAAAGCGGCGATGTTTCAACCGTTTGCCGCATTGCATTGCGGCTCGAAATCTTCTTTTTGCTTGTATTCAAAACAACAGCCACCATTGCAAGATTCAAATCTTTTGGCGATTCAATTGGCTCCGCATAACTTGTTTCGCTACTCACGCCCGCGTTCCACAGCACCAATCCGCCGTAAATCGATCTGCATGCCGACCCCGACCCTTTGCGCGATAAAATCGAAAGTTCGCGCGCGTTTAACCTAAGACCAGACGCATACGCTGACGCCGCAGCCAGCGCCGCAAAACCCGAGGCGCTAGACGCAAGACCTGCAGCCGTTGGAAACGTGTTTTTGCTTACGACTCGCGCATGGCTTTCAATTCCAGCCATTTTCCGCACCATGTCTAGCATTCTTACGATTCGCGCACGCTCTTCGCTTTGCAATAAATCGCCACTAAGCTCTGTGTTGTTTAAGTAAACGGAGTCTTCTTTTAGAAAATCGTCAAAATGCACGCTAGTTTTAGTGGAAAATCCGCCTAAAGTCAAAGATAGCGAGGAAGAATACGGCAAAATAAGCTGCTCGTCGCGCTTTCCCCAATACTTGATTAGCGCAATATTTGCGTTTGCTTCCGCGATTGCGCAATGCGTTTGCATCGACTCGTCAAACGCTATTTTTGGCTCAATTTCAACGTTTTCCACAATAACCTTTCTATAACCTTTCTAACTGCCGATTTCCACAATCCACGTTTTGGCAGTACCTGCACGCTCTAAAGCCAGCGCCACTTTAAGCGCATCCTCGTAACTTTGCGCAAGCGCGATAACGCATCCGCCACCGCCGCCTCCAGTTAGCTTTGCTCCCAAAGCACCACTTTTGCACGCAGCACTAACCAACTCGTCTAATAGTGGCGTACTCACGCCTAATTGCGCAAGAATCTTGTGAGCGCGGCTCATCTTAAGCCCAATTTCCAGCGGCTGCCCAAGCTCTAAGTCATCTTGCGCGCTAATAGCAATTTTCCCAAGCTGCTCTAGCATCGCATCAACCGCATGCGGATTCAAATCGCGCTTTTTGCGCAATGCTTCAACCGTATCACGCGTTTGACTCTTGCATCCCGAATCAGCCAAAACAAGCCACGCGTGCAATCGTATATTTATGTTGCTAAATTCGCCGCACAAAAATCGCACCGCGCGCGCCGAAGCAGTAGCCTTAGCGTCTAATCCCGATGCCTTTCCATGAGCAACATTTTCCGCCTCCTGCGTAAGCGCAAAAAGCTGATCCTCGCTGGCTTCAATCGCATAATAGTCTAGAATCGCGCGAATTACAGCGCCTGCAGCTGCAGCCGACGACCCCAATCCTCGCTCTGGCGGAAAATCGCAAGCTGTTTCCACTTGTAACGCTTCGCCGCGCCAATTCGCAAATTGCAAAGCCTTATAAATCGCGGTTTTAATGGAGTTCAAACACTTTGGTGCATTTTTTAATGGCCCGCAAAAATTCAACGCTTTAAGCGTTACGTAACTTTGAGCAAGCTCTTGCAAGCTGTTTTTATTAGGATTATTTTCGATTTGTGCAACTAGCTCGTCGGTTGCTTGCGACTTTTGCGCACCTGTGTTTAATGCGTTTTCTGCAATTGATGCGTTTTCTTCGTTTGCGCTACTAACTGTTGCGCGCATCTTAAGATTTTTCAGCGGAAGAGCTACTGCACTGTAGCCATAAACAACCGAATGCTCACCAAAAAGAATTACTTTTGCGCAAGTCTGCCCAACGCCAATGCGATTGTGTATGCGATTTTTCGCGCTCGCACGCACATGCTCATTATTGTGCGCATTCTTGCAATCGCACGAATTAGACACGTGGCGATTCGCTAAAGTGTTGCACTCAGTCACTAATCCTCCTTTGCGACTCATCTGGCTCACTCGCTGGCATTGCTTAATTGATGCGCGTTTAAGCTTATTTGCACAACTTTTATAATTTAGTAGCTAAAGCGACTAAACACCACGATTTGTGCAATACACACACAACACATTCACATTTCCCGAATTTTGTTTCTCTAATTAGCGTGTTCAACAACAAAACACGGAAAACAACTCCGCACTTTGTACCAAATTTGACCTAAATCACGTACAAAAAGCGGAAATATCGCTCGCGCAGATTAGCTGCGCTCACGTCTTCGCCGCACGTAAAGTCCACTGGACTTTACGTTTGAGCGGCTCAGCGAATCGAAGTGCATTCGCGCGCTACGCTATTCCTCACGGCTATTAGTAGCCGTTCGGCTGATTTGGCATGTAAAGTCCACTGGACTTTACATTTGAGCCAAATCACGCTTTGAAGGAGCTTGAAATGCGTTATGCAATTTCAAGCTCAGTCAAAGCGCCCATGCAAGTCGATTCGCAACAAAACGCGGAAGATAAAAAAGCTCTGCGCAAGTCGCAGCAAGTAAAACTCACCACAATTCGCACAGAGCCAATGCTTAAGATCAATCCAAATGGATTGCCTCCCATCGCAAATTTCGCAGAAATCCTGCAAGAATACGCAAATCCTGCAAAACTCGCAAAATCACAATAACTTGCAAGAACTCACAAAACCCGCGTGGGAAGCTGGAACACGTTTAACTACTCAGCTACAACCTTAACAGTAAAGGAAGCGCTGATTTCTGGGTGAAGAGCCACAGTTGCTGGGAATTCGCCAGTGGTCTTGATTGCAGCAACGCTAATAGCGCGTGCTTCAACGGCGGCCTTTGGTGCCAAAGCAGCAGCAATCTTATCGGCGGAAATACCACCGAAGAGCTTGCCAGACTCGCTCACCTTAGCGGCGATTTCTACAACAGTGCCTTCGATTGCGGCCTTAGCTGCAACGGCCTCTTCGCGAGTGGCCACAGCCTTAGCCAAGCGAGCGCGACGCATCGCTTCAATCTGGGAAGCAGCGCCCTTATTCCACGCAAAGGCCAAGCCCTGTGGAATCAAGTAGTTACGTGCGTAACCAGCCTTAACAGTAATAACGTCACCCGAGTGACCCAAGTTTGCAACGGTCTTGGTGAGAATAACCTTGGTTTCTGCCATGTTCTTATCCTCTCAATCAGCGACCAGTGGTGGCGTATGGGAGCAAAGCCATCTCGCGAGCGTTCTTAACGGCCTTCGCGATCTTGCGCTGTTCCTGTACGGTTACACCAGTAATACGACGGGAACGAATCTTGCCGCGGTCCGAAACGAACTTACGCAACAAAGCAACGTCCTTGTAATCAATTTCAGTAATCTTGGCAGCCTTCAAAGGATTTGGCTTCTTCTTAAAAGGCTTGACCGGTGGTTGCGGCCTCTTACGTGACATAGGATGTCCTCTCTTAAATGCGTTAAACTTTTGTTTTTGTTTATACGCTAAACTGATGTTTTTAATTGTAAAGTCGTATTTAGATTTTTACCAGCATTAGTTTTACAAGCAATAAGTCATATTCGCTAAACTATCTGCCCTAAAGCAGCGGCGGCTAGACGCCATTAGCGCGCGCATAAAACTAGAAAAACTAGAACTCTGGCTCTTCGTCTGATCCACCAAAATCGGAGCTAGCTCCAAACGTTGCAAATCCGCCGTTTGATGGAGCAGAAGCACTCCACGGGTCTTCAACGTTTACGCCCTGATTAGCGCCATTTTGCGCATTCATTCCAGCACCAGCAGACGCATTATTCGCATAATTCGCGCCGCCAGCATAACCGCCAGTGTATCCACCAGCATTCATACCAGCTCCAGCACCAGCGCCCTGATTGAATCCGCCATTGTTCCCAGCAAAACCGCCCTTCGAGCTCAAACGATTAACCTGAGCGGTTGCAAAACGCAAGGATGGCCCAATCTCATCAATCATCAAATCAATGCTATATCGTTTTTCGTTGCTGTTTTTATCAACGTAGTTGTTTGCACGCAACCTACCTTGAACAATAACGCGCATTCCCTTTGTAAGCGTTTGCGCGCAATGCTCAGCTAAGTCGCCCCAAGCAACGCATCTAAGCGATAATGGCGTGCCGTTAACGTAGCTGTTTGTTCTTCTGTCAAAAGTAGAGGAATTAGAAACAATCGTGAAAGACGTTCTAACACTACCATTGGAACTGGTAGCAGTCTCTGGCTCTTTAGCCAAATTACCAATCACCGTTATAACAGTTTCTCCAGCCATCGTAGCCTCTTTTCTATTAAGACTTGGAACAATTTCGTGGAACAATTTAGAGCAAATCCAATTTGACTATTTGACTATAAATTAATCAAACTAATCTAAATAAAATTTTGGATATTATCCCTAAACTCTTGACTTTACTTTGCTTTATTTCGCTTTACTTTGCGTCCTTGCGAAGAATCTTCGTGCGGACTACAGATTCGTTAAGGTTCAAAACACGGTCAAGCTCGTCGCTAAGTGCTGGCTCGGCAGTGTAATTCACTACAACGTAGTTACCTTCGTTCTTGCCATCAATCTCGTAAGCAAGCTTACGGCGACCCCAATAGTCGGTACCATCAACGGAACCGCCCTCTTTGGTGACAAGCTCAAGATACTGCTCGGTCAACTTCTTAAGACCGCGCTCGTCAAGCTCTGGATCGGCAATGAACATCAGTTCATACTTGTGTGCAGACATCACCCACCTCCTTCGGACTATTCGGCTGCGGGCTTTCCACAGCAGGAGTGTGTTTGCAAAATCGTTCGTAAATCAAGTTATTACACAATTTATTACGCGATTATTACGCAATAATTTTTGCATATTTAATTTTACGAACAACCTATTAAGTCTACATCATGCTTGCGACTCACCGCCGCACAGCTAATCAACCACACTAATGAGCGTAAATATTCCTATGCTTCATGTCTTCTGGAAGCGCGTTTCTAAGCGAAACAAGCGATCCGGACCTAAACACAGACCTAATTCCAGCAGCCAAAAGAGGCGCAATCGAAAGAACCGTCATATTTTCTAAGCGCTTTTCTTCGGAAACAGGAACTGTATCCGTTAAAATGATTTCACGCGCGCCGCAACTCTTAAGTCGCTCTACTGCAGGGCCAGATAGCAGCGCATGAGTTGCAACCAAAGTAACGGATTTTGCACCAGCGCCTTTAAGTGTGCGCACAGCTTCGCAAATCGTGCCAGCAGTATCAATCATATCGTCTACAACAATGCAATCGCGGCCTTGAATATCTCCAATAATTCCATGCGCTTCCGCGTGATTTGGCCTTGTTATATCGCGCGTTTTGTGAATAAACGCTAATGGCAATCCGCCAAGCTTTGCAGCCCATTGCTCCGAAACCTTGATTCGCCCTGCGTCTGGAGAAACAATCGTAGTGTTTTCTAGGCTCATAGTATTGCGAACGTAGTCAATCAAAACTGGCATAGCAGTCAAGTGATCCACAGGACCGTCGAAGAATCCCTGCTCTTGAGCAGCGTGCATGTCTACAGTCAAAATACGAGTAGCTCCAGCAGATCGGAACAAGTCAAACATAAGTCGCGCTGTAATTGGCTCGCGGCCTTGATGCTTTTTGTCTTGACGCGAATACCCAAAGAAAGGCGCAACAACGTTTATGCTTCTAGCGGATGCTCTCCTTAAAGAATCCACCATAAGCAGCTGCTCCATAATCCAATTGTTGATTGGATCTGTGTGCGCTTGCAAAACAAAAACGTCTGCGCCTCTAACTGGCTGCGTAAAGCGCACATACATCTCACCGTTTGCAAAATCGTAGGCAGTTGTTTCCAGCACGTCTATTCCAAGGTAGTTGGCGGTTTCTTCCGCAAGTTGCGGATACGCTCTACCCGTTACAAGCATCATTTGCTTTTTTGGAGTGCCTTCAAGAATTGTTGACATATTTGCCTTCCCGTTTGCAAAATCAGTAAAAACGCATACGCGACTAGTCTAGCAGCATACAGCGCCACTATTCAAACGCGCGAACAACCTGCTGCGCATTGCCGTACGAGCTTTGCGCTCCAAATCCCATTGCTGCATACGCCGAAACGTAAGTTGCAACTTGCGCGCTTTGATCCAGACTAAATCCAGCTGCAAGTCCTGCTAAAACGGTTCCCATAAACGCGTCTCCGCAGCCCGTTGTATCTACTGCTTTAACACGCTGAGGGCAAATTCGCACAGCCTTCTTTCCATCTTGCGCAGCATAGTCTAAAACAACCGAGCCTTCTGCGCCAAGCGTTACAACCGCCTCGTCAAAACCATACTCGTGCATAATGCGCGCCGCATCATGCCAATCAAAATCATCCCAATTTCCATCTTCTGGCTCGCTAATTTTAAGCAATTGCGCCATCTCGTGCTCGTTTACAAGAAGTATGCTTGCGTTTTCAATCAACTCGCGTGGCAGCTCGCTTACAAAAGGCGAATTATTTAGCAAAACTTTTACGCCAGCCGCACGCGCAATTTTTGCCGCCGCCGTTACGGTTTCCATTGGGCTTTCTAGGCAAAGTCCTAAAACGCTTGCGCCGCAAATTGCTTGCTTAACATCGTTTTGATTAATGTATTCAACGCTCACTTTTGCATTAGACCCTGGAGCGTAAACGATTGTGTTTTCGCCGCCTTTTGCGTCTACTGTTATTACTGTTGCGCCACTTTTTACGCCTTCTACACGCAAAATTCTAGACGTGTCTACTCCAGCAGATTCTAGCGTGTTTAATAGGAATTTTGCATTTTCGTCGCTGCCTACTGCGCCAAACATTTGCACGTTTGCACCTATTTTTGCTGCAGAAACGGCCTGATTCCCCGATTTTCCGCCTGGAAGAACGCGCAAATCACTTCCGTTTACAGTTTCCCCAGGATTTGGGAGACGATCTGCGACTATTGTGTAGTCTGCGTTCATGGAGCCTACTACAGCAACGCGATTGCTTGATTCACCTATCTTTTTTAGCGCGCTAGCAAGTATTTCGCCGCTTAGTGGCGTAGTCTTTTCCATCATAAATCCTTTCGTAAAATTCCATTAATTCGTGATTTAAGCGTGATTAAGTATTAATTCAAGCCGCAATCAAATCACAATTTAACTTACGATTAACTCGCCTAATTCTTAAAGCTATGCACAGGCGCTGGAATTCTTCCACCGCGCGAAACAAACTCCTCGCAGCTTTCGGTATTCACTGGCATAATCGGCGCATATCCCATTAAACCGCCAAAATTAGCCATTTGCCCAACGCTTTTACCTTCCACAGGTATTATGCGCACAGCAGTTGTTTTTTGGTTTATCATGCCGATTGCTGCCTCATCCGCAATCATTCCAGATATTGTTGCAGCAGTTGTGCTTCCAGGAATCGCAATCATATCTAGGCCTACGGAGCATACGCACGTCATTGCTTCTAGCTTTTCTATTCTAAGGCATCCAGACTTTGCAGCAGCAATCATGTTTGCATCTTCCGAAACAGGTATAAACGCGCCAGAAAGACCACCAACGTAGCTGCTGGCCATTATTCCGCCCTTTTTAACTTGATCATTAAGCATTGCAAGAGCGGCTGTTGTACCAGGCGCGCCAACAGTAGAAAGTCCGATTTTCTCTAGGACTTCGCCTACGGAATCTCCCACGGCTGGCGTTGGCGCAAGCGACAAGTCGATTATTCCAAACGGCACACCAAGCCTTCTAGATGCCTCTTGCGCAACAAGCTGACCGACTCGCGTAATCTTAAAAGCTGTGCGCTTAATCGTCTCGCATAAGAACGCAAAATCCTTGCCACGTGCCTCGTCTAGCGCGCGCGAAACCACGCCTGGCCCAGATACGCCAACGTTTATTACAGCGTCTCCTTCGGTTACGCCGTGGAATCCGCCTGCCATAAATGGATTATCGTCTGGAGCGTTGCAAAATGCAACGAACTTTACGCATCCGTACGAATCACGGTCTGCAGTCGCGCGCGCAATTTGCTTGACTACTCGCCCAAGCAGCTGAACGCAATCCATGTCGATTCCAGTTCGCGTAGACCCCACGTTTGCGCTCGAGCACACAATATCCGTCTCGCTCAAGGCTTTTGGCAGCGATTCTATAAGCATGCGGTCGGCAGCTGTCATGGATTTTGCAGGCAGAGCAGAGTAGCCGCCAATCAAATCTACTCCAACTTTTTTTGCTGCTTTGTCTAGCGCGTGCGCAATTTGCACAAAGTCGTCTGGGCTTTTGCACGCTGCTGCTCCAACTAGGCTTATTGGTGTTACGGTTATGCGCTTGTTTACAATCGGGATTCCGTAGTCGCGCTCAATCGCGCAGCCCGTGCTGACTAAGTCTTTTGCAAGGCGCGTAATCTTGTTGTACACGTTTTCGCACACTTTTTGCACGCTTGCGTCTGCGCAGTCTAGCAGATTTATTCCCATTGTTATGGTTCTAACGTCGAGCTTTTCTTGCTCGATCATGGAGTTTGTTTCGCTCACTTCCATAATGTTTAGCATGGGCTTCTCCTACTAATCCCTAGATTCTGTGCATGTTTGTAAATATTTCTGCGCGCTGGCAGTGTATACTAACGCCTATTCCTTCGCCCAGCTTTGCCAATTCTTCGGCCAGCTCGCCAAATTCTACGCTTATTTCGTTTACGTCTACAATCATCATCATGTTAAAGAATCCGTTGACGATTGTTTGAGATATATCTAAAATATTCGCCTTGCTATTTGCTAAATGAGTCGTAACTTTTGCTATGATTCCTACAGCATCTTTGCCCACTACGGTGATTACGGCTTTGTTTTCATCATTATTAGTGGTGTTCATAATCACTCCTATTGGCTATATGTGATTTTTGCTGCGCAACAGCTGTTCTATCTATTCTGCTTGCCATTCGCGCGCGTTTTGCTCCTTATTTATACTATTGCCCGCCGCGTATAATCGCTTAGTTGTGCAACACGCCAAAATAACATATGAATAAATTTTCATAAAAGGTTAAAAATTTATAATAAAATCCTCTATATATCGTTATATCAACATAATATGCGTCAAATACCCCCCCCCATCAGTAAATTTTACACTTATAGACAACGTCACGCTTAAAAAATTTCACTCAAAAAACAAAAATACGATATAATATCTTGAATTGATGAATATTTATCTGTTCATGTAATTGAGCAAAGCTTGAATGCATGCATGTTAAGCACAAATTAGCAATCGCAATGCATCGCATGCTCCATAAAGCGGACGAATAAAAGAAGAACACAAAAAGAACGGGGATTATTATGGTAAAGAGCACTCGTCAAAAGCACGCTCGCAATCAAGAGTATCGCTCATTTGCAAATGTAAGCGCCAATTTTAGTGCATCAACCGCACGCAAACTGTCACTTAGCGCACTTACAACAGTTCTTACTGCCGCCACTTGCTTGGGCGGTCAGCCAATCCTCGCATCCTCTAATATTCTTCTTCCTCCAACTACTGCGGCATTTGCGCAAGAAGTGCGTAACGCAGACCCTACTCCTTGGCTACATACGCCAAACATTCTTGAGTATCAGCGCTACCGTTACTTAAACAGTAAAGGCGAATTTGGCTACGTTGGAGACGATAAAGTCGGCGACTGGGATAGAATCATCAACAAAACCGACATGTATGCACACGTTCAAGGCGAAGGCAATAACAAATACATGGTTTTCGACGTGTTCTTTAACAACGACGGTAAATCCATGATTTCTGCATCAAAAAAGCATCAATACGTGTGGCAAATTCCTTATGCAATTGCCGATTTAAGCAACGGCGGATATAAGAATGACACTATGCGCAATCTTAGATTTGACTTCTACAAGCGCAATGACAAATCACCTCAGACGTATGCAAATCTTTCTCACGATATTACCTTGTTCGATTACGACGCAAGCAAATCGTTCAGCCAAGACTTCTTGAAAGATAGCCAGGATCACAATAACTCAACATATCACTACTCTATAGGTGTACGCCCTGGCAGACCAGGTGATCAAGACATAAAAGATAACTTCCATGTTAACCCAGATGCTTTGGATTCTGCTATTAAAAAGGCTCTCCCACCAAACCAAAGACCTTATAACGGCTACAACTATGGCATTGGCATAACAACAACTCACGTTGATTACGCTGTTCACATGCATTGCGAGTTGAAGCTTAGACCAGGCGTAACCGATGAAGAAATCAAAAATGCCTTTACTTGGGCAAATAGCAGCTCTTATGGTAGAACTACTCATTCTGCTTACACCTTTATTTCTGGTCGTACAAAAGATGAAAATGTGCCACCTACAAAAAGCGACAACACTGCTCCAAAGCTGTATTTTAATGGCAAGGAGCTTACAGACGACTCCAGTAACATTACCGTGTATCAGGGAGATATTCCTACAATCACTTTCGGCACATCAGATGACAGCGGAAAGGTGACGAAGTTCTCTGTAAATGGATTCCCTAATAACATAAATAACGCAAACTTTACAGAGGATAAAGCCGAAGGTTTTGACGCAACTGAAAAGAATCCTTACAAACACGAAATTAAAGATGTTAAGTTTGAGCACAAGAACGGCAATACGCCAATAAACTCCGACTACACGATTACTGTTTCTGCAACCGATGCTTCCGGCAACAAAGCAGAAAAGAAAGTCACTGTACATCTTAAGAACCTGAACCAGAAGTATCCTTCCCCAACCGCCAATGCACTCACTGTTGATTGGGGACATAAGCTTACTGAAGAAGAACTCAAGAAGCAGATTCAAGGCAATGATGGAAAAGGTAAGAACGGCAACGGTACAGTAACCTTTATTGATAAATTGCCAAGCACAGAATTAGATGACGACCATTACAAGTATCCTAACGCCAATAAAGTAAACGTAACTGCAAAAATTACTTATAATGACGGCTCTTATCATTTAGTAACAATACCTGTAACAGTTAATAAGCCACTTTCTTTGCAACATAAGAGCGAGCTTAAGGATCACACTGTTGAAGTGAGCGTTAAAGATAAGCTCACAATGACCAAAGATGGCAGCAAGGTTGACGCTAAGGAATATCTTGGTATAACCGATAAGAAGGTTAAAGATAACATCAAGAGTGCAGAGTGGGTTAATGGCGAGCCTTCCACAGACGTTGCAGGAAAGAGAACTTACACTGCTAAAGTCACGTTTAATGATGGCAGCACAGCGGAAGAAAAGGTTACTTTCACGGTTCGCCCTAAGAAGCCTACAATTGAAACTGATTTGACTGGTGTTGCAGGCGTAAAGGGCAAGGAAGTTGTAGTTAATGCAGGCCCTGGCACAGCTGGAAGCACTGTAACTCTTAAGGATAACGGTAAGAATACAATCGGCACGGGAACCGTTGGAGCTGATGGCAAAGTTACAATTAAGGTTGATGGCGGCATTCCTGCTGGAAATGTAACTGCCGTAACGTCTACAAATCCTGCAGATCCAACTAAGGATCAGTCGGTTCAGTCGCCAGTAAGCGAACCTAAGAATGCTACTAAAGACGACAAAGCTCCAACGCTTACTGCCGATAAAGATAGCTTTACCGTAAAAGTTGGCGACGATCTGAAGATTCAGCTTACTGCAAAAGATGATGTAAAGATTGAGTCTATTGACACAGCAACAGCAACGATGGCTTTTGCTCGAAATGATCTCAGTAAGATGATGGCTGTCGCAGCGCGTGCAAAAACTGATTACACAACGAATACTGATAAGGAAAAGGTTTTCACTTATAGCTTCTCTGGCTTTAAGCCTGAAGAAGTTGACACTTATACTCTTACGTTCTCCGCAACTGATGCTGCTGGTCACAAAACAGAAAAAACTGTGACTGTAAAAGTGGAGAAAAAAGAAGACATTAAGTCAAAGAATATTGCTGTTGACTTAGGTCACAAGCTCACCGAAAAAGATGCAAAGAAAGCTATTGCCAATAGTCGCCAGCTTCCAAAAGGAACTACGTTTGCTTGGGCAACGGATGGCAAGCCGGACACTTCCACCGTTGGCAAGGAAAAGACTGGAAAAGTTATTGTAACTATTCCTACTAACGACCCAAAGAATCCGCGCGTTGAAACTGTTGCCGTTAAGGTAACTGTTAAGGATAGCGAAAGTCCTAAAGTTACGATTCAGCAAAAAGGCGATGGTGGTACATATAACACAATTAATGGTGAATATCTAGATGGTCCAAAACACGCACCAGAATTCACTATTATTACATACCGCGGTGATAAGAACGATATTAAGATTACTGCAACCGACAACAGCGGAGAAGTTACAACTCTTACTTTAACGCCTAAAACTCCAGGCGAGACAGAAAAAGCTTCTACTGGAACTGGCACAACTGCAGATCCTAAGACTTTGACGCTTGACGGCACTACTCCACTCAACACTGAGCCTGGCGAGTATAAGCGTACTATCACGGCGGTGGATCCTTCGGGCAACACTACAAACGTGTCTGTGAAGTTTGTTGTTAAGACGCAGGCAGATAAGTATAGCAAAGTCACAGGCACGCCTGTTACGTACAACATGAGTAGCGGAACAACGCATCCAGATCCTAAGAGCGGTATTAATGCAGATGATCTAAAGAAACTACCTAGCGACGCTACCTACTCTTGGGCTAAAGAACCAGATTGGAATAAGCCTGGCGAGCAGAAAGATGCTAAAGTTCGCATAACATTTAAGGACGGTTCAACTAAAGACGTAACTACAACTGTTACCGTTAAGGACAATATCGCGCCTGTTATTAACACACCTAGTACCAATAAGGCAAAGAGAGCAGATACCGATAAAACACCTGAGTACTACCAGTTCAAGGTACATAATGGCAAACCGTTCAGCATTGATATCAACGCTTATGACAACAGCGGAAAGATCAAGAGTGCAACAATACCAACATTCCCAGGTCATGACGGAAAAATCACTATTGACAATCAAAACGGGAATTCTGCAGAAAAGCCTGCGACTATTCATATTAAAGGCACTGCTCAGCGAGATGCGAATATAACCAATTCGTCAGACAATAAGTGGTCTCGTGAACTTGTTGTTACAGACGAAGCTGGCAACGAGTCTAAGCTAAAGGTTCAGATTTCCGTATACACGGATGCTGAAGAGCATAATGCTGCTCCGTCTCCTACATCTACGCCAGTTAAGAATCCTACAGATAATAACGCGATTACAAACGCTATTACTATTACAAAGAAGGATGACCCGAACTCCACTGTTGATAGAAGCAAGTTAACCTTCAAAGTTGGCGATATTCCTAAAACTAATGGAATACATGCTGTTCCTGTAACAATCACATATCCAGATGGCTCCACAACTACGGTTGAAGTACCAGTATTGATTAAGTTGCAAAACAAGATCTACAAGCCTACTGGGAATAAGATTGAAGTTCCTTGGCATTCTAATACTAACGAATTAATTAATAAGATTAAGAATGTAAGTTCTCTTGCTTGGGAAAATAACAACAAACCAAAACAAGACCCAACTGTAACTATTGTAGACAACAGTTCTGTTCCAAGCACCGATAAGCCTGGCGAAAGCCAAGTGCAGGTTAAGGTTACGTATTCGGATGGCTCTAGTGACGTTGCAACAGTAACTGTTAAAGTTTTGGATCCACAAAACAAGGATTACACGCCAGAAGGCCAAACTATTAAGGTTGACTACAGTAAGACGAAGAACACTACCATAGAGGATAGTGTAAAGAAGAATGGCATTAAGCTAAAGAAGAATGGCGCTGACACGACTTTGCCTACTGACGCAACAGTGACCATTGACAGCAATAGCACTATTCCAGATGGCACTCAGCCTGGCGATTTTACTGTTCCTGTAACTATCACCTATGGCGATGGTTCAACAGATCATGCAACGGTAACCGTTAAGGTTGGCGAGCCTCAGAATAAGAAGTATGAGCCAAATAAGCCTGATGGAATCAGCGTTGGATATAACGGTAAGGTTCCTTCTGATGAAGAAATCAAAGGTAAAGTCAAGTTTGACGATAACAACAAACCTCCAACAGACGGTACAACAATTACAGTTGATAAAGGTCAAACACCTATCGACACTAAGACTCCTGGAACCGTAAACGTTAAGGTTACTGTTACCTACCCTGACGGTTCTGAGGATCACGTGGAAGTTCCTGTAACAGTTGGCAATCCAGATAACGTGACTCATAAGGCTTCTGCAACGCCTATAGAGTTGAAGCGCAATAAAGACAATACAAATAAGCCAAATGAAGATGACATTAAAAAGCATGTCACAACTGGAGTTGCTGAAACTGAGAAGCAGCCAACCATTACTGTAGACACGGATAAGATTCCAGATACAAACAAGACTGGTACAACTAATGTTCCTGTAACTATTAAGTATGAAGACGGCACTACCACAACCGTACAGGTTCCTGTTGTTGTAACGGATACAAACGCAGACGAATACACTCCAAACGTTGACCCTGTGGAAGAGCAGTATGGTACCAGCAGAAACGATACTAAGGAAGCTGTTAAGAAGGCTGTAACTGTTCCTGATTGGCCAGATAAAGATGATAAAACTAAGCCACAGCCAAAAGTCACTATCACCAGCAAAGATGAGGATATTCCAGACGGCACAAAGCCTGGTACTTATCATGTACATGTAGATGTTCAGTATCCTGATGGAACTGTTGATAAAGTTACTGTTGATGTGACTATTAAGAACAAGCAGTCGGATACTTTCGAGCCAAAAGCAAAGCCTGTTGTTAAGCCGTATGGCACGAAGGTTACATCTGATGATATAACTAAGAATGTAACTGTTCCTAATTGGCCAGAAGCAGACAAGGATAAGTTAACGATTGAGTTGAACGATCCTAACCAGACTTTGCCAGATGGTAAGACTCCTAAAACCGTAAACGTTAAGGTTAAAGTCACCTACCCAGATGGCACGACTGACATTGTTAATGTTCCAGTAACTATTAGCAATAAGCAGTCTGAACTTTACCCACCTAAGGCAGATAGCATTACCAAGAAGAATGGCGAAGCACCTACTGCTGAAGACATTAAAAAGGCTGTAGAGATTCCTAATTGGCCAGAAGGCAATGGCAAAGTCACAAAGACTGTTGATTCTACGAGCATTCCAGACGGCAAAAAGGGCGGCACTTTCAACGTTCCTGTAACAGTTACCTACCCAGATGGAAGCGTTGCTAAGATTGACGTGCCAGTAAACATTGGCAACCCAGAAGCCGCGACTAAAGTTGTGACTGTGCCAAAGAACAGCGATCCAGATCCTAAGAACAGCATTGCTAACAATGGTGACTTCCCACAAGGAACGCAGTTCGAGTGGTTAAAGAAACCAGACACGTCTAATGAAGGCAACGGCATAAAAGGTAAAGTAAAGATTACTATTCCTGGATCTGATACTCCTCAAGAAGTGTCAGTAGATGTAAACGTGGTTGACCCAAGTGCATCTGAAGTCAACGTGCCACAAAAAGGCAAGTTGCCAGATGCTAAGGATGTTATTAAGGATTCTAGCGAAACGAGTAAGTATCCTAGCGGAACTACCTTTACATGGAAACCTGAGAATACACCAGATACCAGCAACTCTGGAAAGAAAGATGGAGTTATACTAGTCACCCTACCAGGCCAATCCCCTGTGGAAGTGCCTGTAACAGTGAACGTTTTGCCAAAGCCAGAAGCGAATGTTGTGAACGTTCCACTAAATGGCACACTGCCAGAAGCTAAGGATGTTATTAAGGATTCTACCGATAAGAATAAGTTCCCTAATGGCACTACGTTCGAGTGGAAGACTAAGCCAAAAACAGACGAGTCTGGCAAAGACAAGAAAGGCGTAATAACCGTCACTATTCCAGGTGTAAATGGCAAGCAAGGCTACACTGTTGATGTCGAAGTTCCTGTGAACGTAACTCCTGAGCCTATAGCGAAGGAAACCACCGTTGCTCAGAACAGCGATCCTGATCCTAAGAACAGCATTGAGAACAATGGCAGCTTCCCAGATGGCACTACCTTTACTTGGGGTACAGGCAAAGACGGAAAGTCTGGCAAGCCAGACACGTCTAAGGCTGGCAATAGCGTACCTGGCATCGTTGTTGTAACTGTTCCAGGCATAAAAGACCCTATAACAGTTCCTGTAAGCGTAAACGTTATACCAGCACCTGTTGCAAAAGATATGACTGTGCTGCAAAAGAAGGATGGCAATACAACTGGCAAAGAACCTAACGCAGAAGATGCTATTGCAAATAAGGGCAACTTCCCAGATGGTACACAGTTCAAGTGGAAGGAAGACGCAGACGGCAAGAAAGGCGGCAAGCCTGATACGTCACACGTTGGCAACCAGCCAAGCGTTGTGACTATTACGGTTCCAGGAATGACTCCTGTAGATGTGCCTGTAAACGTGCTTGTTGTGCCAAATCCAGAAGGCAAGACGGTGAGCGTGCCAGTAAACGCCAAGCCAAAGCCAGAAGACAGCATCTCCAACAAAGATGATTTACCTCAGGGAACCACCTTCGACTGGAAGAAAGATGCTGCTCCAAATACTGACAAGCCAGGCACCACTAAAGGCACTGTGCTCGTCAAGATTCCAGGCGTAAATAACCCAGTAGAAGTGCAAGTAACTCTAAACGTTACAGACAAGCCATTTATTAATGATGGCAATGCTGAAAACACGCCAACTAAGCCTGATAAGACCACTATTACTGGTAAAACTCAGCCAGGAAACACCGTAACTGTCAAAGACAATGGCGGTAATACTGTTGGTACTGGAACTGCCAACGAAGACGGAAACTTCACTATCGAAATCGATAAGAAGGATCCTGGTACAACACTCAAGCTTGTTCCAAGCAAAGGTAATGAAGAAGGCACTCCAGTAGAAGTAACCGTCACGGCTAAACCACAAAAGCCAACGATTACGGTACCAACCGACAACCAGAAGAACGACGGAAACGTAACTGTAACTCCGCCAACTGGCGACACAACGGTTGTAAAGATTGAAATCAATGCTAAGCCAAATTCAATCAATGGTCCAGAACAGCCAGTTCGCACAATTATTGCTAAGAAGGATAACGATGGTAAGTGGAAGATTGACGGCCCTGCGCCTAGCGGCGTAACTGTTGATCCAAATACTGGCGTTGTTACTATTCCAGCAAAGAATTTGGAGGATGGCAGCACTATTACTGCAGTATCTAAGAACAAGACAGACAAACCATCTGATCCTGCTACTGCTGTGACTGGCTTTAAGACTCCACAGATTAGCGAGCAAACACTGAAAGATAATCCAGATGATTCTACTAAGCAAATCATCACTGGAAAGACGCTTCCATACGCGAAGGTAACTGTTACCGACAAAGATGGAAAGCAAATCGGAACAGGCGTTGCAGATAAGAATGGCAACTTCACTATTACTATCAACAAGCAAACGCCTGGCGCGATTGTAAACCTTACGCCTACAAACGGCACAGGTGATTTTGCTAAGACTGGAAACACTGTTGAAGTAACGGTTGGCGGAGATATTGCCGTTCCACGCATAGACACGCCTGCAGACGGAAGTGCCACAATAACGCCAAATCTTACGGATACGCGCATAGATAAGGTTGTTATTACGTATACGCCTGAAGGCGACGGAAGCACGCCGCAAACTGTTACAATCACCGTTATCGCCGAGGGCGATATGCGCGTGTGGAAGATTGACGGCCCTGCGCCTAGCGGCGTAACTGTTGATCCAAATACTGGCGTTGTTACGATTCCAGCTGCAAACGTTAAAGACGGAAGCACAATCACCGCTGTTGCAAAGAATAGCACTGATAACACTGCTGAAGGCTCGTCTAGTACTGTTACAGGCACGATTGCGCAGCCTGGAGACGGTGGTAGTGGCGATAGCGGCGATAGCGGCGATAGCGGCGATAGCGGCGATGACAGCGGCAGCGGTGATAACGGCGAAAGCGGAAGCCACGCCAACAACGCCAACAACGGCAACAACGCCAATAACGCCAACAACGCCAACAAGAATGGCAGCAATAATCATGGAAACCAATCTAGCAATAGTGGATCTAATAGTGAATCTAGACGAGATAAAGGTGCTCTAGGCAATACTGGCGTTGGTGTTGCATTAAGCGCTCTTGCATCTGCGATGCTTGCTGGCATGGGTGCTGCAGGAAGGGCTGTATCTCGCCGCAAGAAGCGCAACTAGCTAGCACGCGCTAAGTAACTATAAACCAACAAACAAAGGCCTGGAGCGATTGCTCTGGGCCTTTTTGTTACCCGCTTTTTTGAATTCTGCAGCTAACCTGCCTGGGCGCGACGACCTGCATTCGCGCTTAGGTCGCGCTCACGACACGACCTGCCTTTCCGGGTTTTGTACCATATTCCACCTAAATTACGTACAAAACCCGGAAAAAATTCCGCATTTTGTACCATATTTGACCTAAAAATGGTACAAAGTGCGGAACAGCAAGTCGCGCGTGGTTGCGCCAAATGAGGTAGAGATTCGAGATTTTTCGCAGCGGATGAAGCATTTCGCTCGCGCGTTACAGCAAATAGAGAATGTCGTTCGCGCAGCCTAAGCGCGCTAACGTCAATGAGTAAAAAAAAAACGCGGTAAAATACCGCGAAAACAAACATATTGTGGGTGATATAGGAATCGAACCTATGACCCCTTCCGTGTGAAGGAAGTGCGCTAGCCGCTGCGCCAATCACCCAAAATTTTTTTAATTATGCGTGAAAGGCAATCCTTTCGAGTGGGCGATACAAGGTTCGAACTTGTGACCCCTTCCGTGTCAGGGAAGTGCGCTACCACTGCGCCAACCGCCCAGGTTGTTTATTAAGCTAACACGCTCAATCGAGGTGGGTACGAGAGTCGAACTCATCTATACGGCTTTGCAGGCCGCTGCCTAACCGCTTGGCTAACCCACCACAAGGCCGATAACTCACCAGACCTAGAGCGGACAACGGGACTCGAACCCGCGGTCTCAACCTTGGCAAGGTTGCGCTTTACCAACTAAGCTATGTCCGCAATGCTTTCTCGCTAACTAATGCCAGTCCGAAGCACGAGTAACTACTATACCAGAAATATTTATAAATTCAAGTCCGCCGCCCGTTGGCGTGTCGAATAGCAAACACTGTTAAATTTTCTACCTAACATTCTTTAAAACTCCGTACCCAATCGCCATCCTTCCCCCATTTTCAACATATTCCCTAATATTTTTTTGCAAACTTGTTTCCGTCTTGCCACTTTCCATGCCACTTTCCATGTGCACTTCCCCACACGCTTCTACATTGTTTTCCTTGCCACAATTTACACCATTTTCACCACGCCCAAAAATCTTGCAATTTTCTCCAAAAACCCAACGCTTATAGTCGTCAGAATATGCAATTCCAAAAACTCGAAACATAGATCTAAATACTCGAATATTCGACTTTTCTGGTAGCAACTTATCTAAAGCAGGATCAAGAAGCCACGATATGCAATAAAAAGTGCAATTCTTTAACTCAGGAATGTACTTATCTATAAACTCATTAGCCAACTTAAAACTTATCGTTAAATTTTCTATGCTTAACTTTGCATCAGACGGAATATGTACGCTTACCAGATTTTGCTTTTTGCAAAACTCAAATTCTAATTCACCTAATCTAAATATTTTCATAGAAAGAAGACGCGGGAACCAAAATTCTTCGCTAAAAACAAAAGGATACTTGCCAACACGAATCTTCTTAACAAATCTTTTAATAAAACCAAAAGTACTTAAAAATACTTCATCTTTAATTCCAGCTTGTTCATATCTTCTACGCACCAAAAGAACGCATACCATAAATATTGAAAGAATCCGCATTCCGCTATCATCAGCACAATATTCATTCAATTTTGCAACTGCTAGCTCTTGATTAAACCCGTCATTAAAAAGGTCTTGTATGCAATCCATCAAAACAGAAATATCTATATTTTTAAAAGATTGTACTATTGTGCGCGTTAGGCAATCATCAAAATGCAATTCGTTACACAGATTTTCAACATCTTCTGCAGTCTGCGAAATCAGGTATGACTTTTCATCTTCTTTTAACAAATCACACATTTTTACCTCACAATAAACTCACAATAAGCCTCACAACAAATCAAAATTAACTTCAAACATCCTTTTCCATGGAAAATCTACATTATTGATTTTCAAAGGAAGCGCTTTCGATAAATTCAACTTGCTATACTCTTTCTGCAACAAGTTTTTAGCTTCGCACTTAGCCCACGCTTCGCATGGCTTTACATCAAAATAATTACCACCATAATTATCAATCCTATTAGCTATATTCCATCGAATATTTGATTGATATAACGCATCTTCGATTATTCTATATGCAATATTTTTCTTTATACTTTTTGAATCAATGCCTAAAATTGCTTGAGATAAAACTGTTCCCAAAGTATTGCAATTTGTATTCCATCCCGCATAACTAATAATTCTGTCTAAAACGTTATTATCATCTAGCAAAGTTAATAATTGCAAATCCCCACCATTTGAATACGCACTATCACATAATGCAACTTTCTTACCAGATTCAACTAGCGTGCAGATATGATTAGTAAAATAATTTAAATTTCTATACGTGTCATACGTTACATCATGATTAGATACAGAAAATTCTGCTTCTTGCATAACTTTTCCAGGAGCATTAATCATCAAACAAATGTTGTTTAGTCCACTTAAACCGCTTAAATCACCTAAATCGCTATCTTCCCAATTTTCTAAAAGCCTTGCTCCACAAGCTAAAACATGAGATTTTAGGCTTTCAAACATAGGCCTATCTTCGTAAGAAGGAACTATTGTTGGCCCTAATATAGACGAATATTCAACACTTATGGCAGGCTTTATTCTATGCGATTTACAAAACGCTCTTGCAAGCAGAGTCATGCCAACTTCATCTGATCCAGGATACATAGCAACTCTACTGTTTAACCTCTTAGAATAAACAGCTGATTGAAGTCTTCTTTGAGACACTGCAGTATATCCGTATGGACTAGAATCGTCTTGTGGAAAAATAAGATAATCAATAGTATTATTTGCTACTAAATCAAGAATTGATATATTAATACCAAGATTTTTATCACGACGATTTTCATAATCATCAATAACATATTGAGGAATATCAAAAGATTCTAACTCTTTCTCCTGCGATTGTGTTAGATCATTGCATCTAATCTTTTTATCACTCAGATATGCTCTTAAATAAAGACTCCTGCCATATTCTGCGTAATAATCAGGCTCCTCATCGCTGCTGTTATACGCAGGCGCTCGCATAACAGTGCAAAAAACAAATAAAGTCATATTTGGATTAACTTTTTTGAGCTTTTCCAATACGCTCAGTCTGCTTTGCAAACAATCGCTTTGTAAATTATGTACTCTTGAAGGAACCAACCCCCCATATACAAGCATGTCTGCAGATATTATAGCAATATCACATTTTTTGGCATTATCCATCAAGAAATCAACTATTCCATTAATATCTGCAGACTGTTTTTTATTGCCTAATAATTCTAACGGCACATTTACAAGGTCAAAATCACTACTTTTAGCTAAAAGCTCTGGGAACTTATAGTTACAAGGTCGCTCGTCTAATGGAAGAAATAAGACTTTCATTTTAACCTTTCAACCCACCTTCTTGTAATCCTTTGTAAAGATGCTTTTGGAATAGAGCAAAGAATACAACTATAGGAATAAGCGATATTATTGCACCAGCCGCAACTAATCTAGGATCCGTATAGAACGTTCCTTGTAAACGATTCAAGCCAACAGTAAGCGTATATTTATCGTCATCGCTTAATGCAACCAATGGCCACAAGAAGTCGTTGTAGCTTCCAACAAATGATAATATTCCAATAACAGTAAGCGTTCCTTTTACCTGCGGCAATGCTACATACACGAATCTTTGCCAAATATTCGCTCCATCTACTTTTGAAGCTTCTAGTAAATCTTGCGGAACAGATTTAAACGCATTTACCATAAGCAATACGTTTAACGGGCCAATCAAACCAGGCAAAGCCAAACCAAACAGAGTATTCGTTAATCCCATACCTTTTACTAGAAGGAATGTAGAAACAAGAATACCTTCGCATGGCATGATGATTGCGGCAACAAAAAGCAAATAACCGATTTTACTAAACTTAAACTTTAAGCACCCAAAAGCATATCCAGCCATTGAGCATCCGATTATATTCCCCAAAACATTCATTGCTACAACAATCAATGTATTGCACAAATAGTGAAGTATAGGAACTGTTCTAAATGCTTTTACAAAATTTTGCACTGTAAAATCATGCGGAATCAAATACGGAGGCATTGCAAAAACATTGTCATTAGGGCCCTTAAATGCTAGTGCAATTTCCCATACTAATGGACCAGCTAGCAATATGAACACTAATACAAGAATGCAATATTGAACTATCGTTCCGATTCTAACGCGATGAGTGTTATTAGTTTTCATCTCCAGCACCCCTGTGAACAAATATTTGCTGAATAACTGTTATAAAACCAACAATAATTAACAGAACAACGCTTATTGCGCTAGCGTAGCCAGTACGAGCACTCAATCCTGTTCCTTCTTGCTGAATCAGCATTGTCATTGTTATGTCTTTTCCGCCTATTCCGCCTGTACCACGAGTAATTACATACACCTCGTTAAACACTCGGAATGCTGCTACAGACGAAAGCATCATTATTAGAGTCATTGTGGATCTAACTCCTGGTACTGTAATGCAGAAGAATTTGCGCATTATTCCAGCTCCGTCTATATCGGCAGCTTCGTACAATGATTTATTTATGTTAGCTAAAGCTGCTAAATAAATAATCATGTAATATCCAAGACCTAACCATATTGTTACAAACATTGCACTAAAAATTGTTAGCCATCTGTCTGTAAGGAATGGCAATGGCCCTGTTACTACGTGAATCATCTGTAGAATGGAATTAACTAATCCCCTTGTATCGAGCAAGTTAGTCCAGATAAGCCCTATTACCACTGCAGACAACACTACTGGGAAGTAGTAGGTTGTTCTAAAGAATCCTATTATTTTTGAATCTTTACTCACTAAAGCAGCAAGTATAAGAGGCAAAATAATCATAAATGGCACAACGCATACTGTGTATAAAGCAGAATTGAAAATAGCAGTTACAAAACGACTATCGCCAAATAGTTTTACGTAATTTGCAAATCCAACATTGTGCCCAGGTATAAGCATTCTAGCGTTTGTAAAAGATCTTAAGATGGTGTTTATAAACGGATAAATGCAAAACAATATAAGTATGATTAAAGCTGGCAGAACAAATAACCAAGATATGCATCCATCTTCGTTAAATTTTTTACGGAAGATGCCCCGAGGGGCAGGAGCCGCATTACTGCGACTCACTGCCGACTCGGTTTGTGGATTATTCATAGGAGAAATCATTACTTTAACCTGTCGTTTAGTGCAGCAACTGCTTTATCAAGCGCTTCTTTAACTCCCTTTTCTCCTTGAATTGCCTGAGTTAATTCAGGAGATAGATAGTTTACACCGTCAGTATCGGAAATCTCTGGCGGGAAGTTTGCAACAGTACCATTGTCAATTTCTTCCTTAGCAACTCTAAGAACCTTGCCTTCTATAGTAGATTCGTCAATGCTCTTAAAGAATGGATCATCCATTGCGCCAGCTGCAGAAGGATAAGTATTTGACTTCTTAGAAAACTCAACTTGATTCTTCTTGTTTGTTAAGAAGTTAGCGAGCTTCAAAGCCATTTTCTTATTCTTTGTTTGAGAATTTACTGCCATTAGCATTGGGTTAAGTGTATTCTTCTTGTTTGTTGCCAATGGTGCTACATCAAGTTGCTTATAGACTTGCGGAGCATTTGCCTTAAATGCGGCAACAGAAGAAGTTGAATCAAGCATATACGCTATGTTTCCTTGGAAATATAGTTTCTCTGCGTTAATTATGTTTGCGTTCATTCCATCTTTAGGAATGGCACCCTTCTTATAAAGATCTGCATAATGCTGAATATACTCAACACCCTTGCTAGAGTTAAATGTAAACTTTGATCTGTCTTTACTCAAGAAGTTAACACCATACTCTTCAAACTGCGAAGGGAATACGTATGGAACAGCAATCATGTAGCTCTTACCACCGCATTTTTCATTAACCGTATTTGCCTGATCAAATAAATCATTGTAGGTTTTTGGCGGCTTATTAATGTCTAGACCGCAGTTAGCAAAAACATCCTTGTTCAAATAAGCAACATCAATATTCAAGTACCATGGGAATCCGTAGACTCCTTCGTCAATACCGTTGCCCGAGAATTTAGATCCATCCCAAACCTGAGGCAAATAGTCCTTGGCCATTCCTGCAGCTTCTTTACTAAGATTCAGCAACGCTCCAGACTTTGCAAGATTGTATGCTTGCTGTTCGTTAACATTTACAATATCTGGCAATTGACCAGCTGCAGCATCCGTAGATAACTTTGAATCATAGTTTTCTGCAGGCTGATCAACCCACTTGACTTTTACTCCAGGATTTTCTTTTTCAAACTCACTAATAAGTTTTGTAAAATATGGAGTGTAAGTATCGTTCTTAAGGTTCCAAGTTTGGAAAGATACTGTAGAAGATTCGGAATTATTTGCAGAAGAACCGCATGCGCATAACGATAGTGCGGCTGCGATTGAGACGCATCCAGCAATAACACCTTTACCAATAGCATTCATAATGTTTCTCCTTTGAAATCAATTTATGTATTAACAGTTACGTATTAGCAATATCTAGTTGGAAAATGTATGTAATTAATTATTTCCCTCCTTTTTTATATCGTCATTGTGATTGCCGATAAGAGCTGCTCCTAACGCACCAAAAAACACCTCTTGATCTGCAATCACTAGACGATTAGATATATTTAATGAGGACAAAAATGGCGATTTTGTCTCAAGTTCACCAATAACTTTTTGTATATCCTTTAATAAAATTGTTCCTATTTTGCTTATGCCACCGCCGATAACAATAATTTTTGGGTCAAAAGTTACTGTGAGCATTTGTATTGTGCTTACAAGCGTGAATATGAATTTATGCCAGACCTTTTCAGCCTTTTCATTTTTATTGGAGACTTCTCTTAGCAACGATGCAATAGGATATCCATTTTTGGTAGGCCACATTTGCGCTAAAGCGCTTCCAGATATTATTGTTTCTACACACCCACGCTGACCGCATGGGCACATTGCACCATCTTTGTCTGCAACGATGTGTCCTATCTCTCCTGCAATCCCAGTTGAACCGTGGAAAAGCAACCCATTAATAACTACTCCTGCCGAAACGCCAGTGCCTAAATTCAAGAACACTAAGCTGCTTGAATTTGCTCCATAATAATGGTATGCACCAAATGCTGCAGCATTAACATCGTTATCAATGTAGGCATTTATTCCAAATCTATTTAAGATTTCAGATTTGAAATCTAGATTATGCGATCCCAAATTCACCGATTCACATACGCAACCAGTGTTTTGATTCACTAATCCAGGTACTCCAATACCGATACTTAAATCAACTTCCTTTCCATATATATTATTAACTTGCTTAATCACTTTTGATATGAGATTACACACCTCATCAACGATTTCTTTTTCTCCTTGATGAGTAGACACTTGAGAATACGCGATCGGCTTATTGTCCGTGTCAAAAGCTGCACACAGCACCTTTGTGCCACCAACATCTACACCTATACGTATTGGCGAATCAAGTGCCATAATAAACTCCTTACAATTACCTCTACCTTGAAGTAAAGTCCATATTTATTGGATTAAGTACAATTATTGCACTAAAAAATAAAAAAGCAATACCGTTTACAATATTTATAGAAAAACATTGAAAATAAAGGCGTTTCGCAATATAACTTATTAATACAAAAAACTTAAATTCAAAAAAATAATTTCCAAAAACATCTTTTAGTATATGTTCCAAACTATATATTTATCTGATAATATGTAACATATAAAAATAAAAGGGCTTGAAGATGGGATGCAATATGGAAGATACCCAAATACCTCAGTCGATGATAAATCAGCTGATGACGGTTTCTCAAAAAACAATACCCGCAGACGCAAGAATAAATAATAGAATGCTAGTATTCAATTATTTATTCCCAAAGCAAATACTTTCTAGAGCAATGCTTGTAAGAAAGACCGAACTTTCAAAAGCATCAATCTCTACAGTTGTCTCTGAAATGCTAGATGACCACATGCTTATAGAAAGTGGGCATGAATCAAAAATAGAACGAGGAAAAAGAGGAACACTACTAGAAGTTGATGCAACTTATTGGAATATTATAGCTATTGATATTTCTCAACCATGCTTAATACAAGGAGCAATCCTCAACCTATGCGGAGATATATTAAAACGATCAGAAATATCACTATACAAAAACACAGATGTTAGCGCAGACAAAATAGTTGAATTGTGCAAAACTCTTATAAAGCAATCGAATAATAATATATTGGGAATAGGCATTGCTGTTCCTGGAATTGTAGACAACAACGGAAAAGTTATACGTTCATTAAATCTTAAGTGGGAAAATATAAATCTTAAAGAAGAATTAAACAAATATTTTGACTGCCCTATTATTATTGACCACGATACAAATAGCGCACTTCTAGCAGAAAGATTTTTCGGCAACGGAGTCTCAAACACTATATTTATACAATTATCACTAGGCGTTGGAGCATCTATATTAATAAATGACGCAATAATTACTGGCATAAACAATTCTGCAGGAGAAATCGGTCATATAACCATTGACCCTAATGGTCCAACTTGCACATGTGGAAAAAAGGGATGTTTAGAAACATATATATCTGCAGAAATATTGCATAAAAAAATGTTCACATCTGATCAAGCAAGAATAGACATACTAACTGAAGCTGGTCATTATTTAGGAAAAGCTCTTACAACAACTATTAATCTTTTAGACTTAACAGATGTTGTTATTTATGGACCATCCGACATTGTAAACAAAGTCTTTATAAGCGCCACGGAAGAAGCCATACAAGAGTACGGCCCTTATAATCCAAAACACTTGTGCACAGTAAGACGCTGTACATGTAATAACGACATAACGCTTATTGGGGAATGTATTTCTGTTATTCAAAACAGAATTATGCATCTTTAATATACGAAAATATACCAATATTTACCAATAAAAATCTTTAATCATATTGAATATGTATTAAAAGATAAAACTTAAACAAAAATAGCAAAGAAGCATTAATCATGGATATAAAAGAATCAACAATAATACTTGTGCCTTATCCACAAAAATTAAAAATTACAGGAAATGACTCCATAACTCTTCCAGAGTCAAGCTATATTAGTTTCAAAAATATTAAACCAGATACAAGAATTACTACTGCTGGAAAACAGTTATGCGTAGACTTAAAAAATCAATTTAATTTTGATTGGAATGTTAGCTACGGGGATGGCTATAAAAGCGCCATAAATGTATCAATAAACAAGGATCTTTGCGCACAAGAATATAAAATTTATACGTCATTAGCAAATAATCAACCAAGAATAAATCGTGCAATAATCACTGTAGAAGCTAAAGATATTCAGAGTATTTGTTTTGCAATACAAACTATAAGACAGTTAATTAAACAATTTGGAACAAGTATGCCTTTAATAGAAATTGAAGACTTTCCAAAAATACCAGTCAGAGCATACTCTTACGACGTTTCAAGAGGTAGAATACCTAAGCTTTCTTGGCTAAAAATTTTGGTAGATCAATTGTGCTTATACAAATATAACCAGTTACAGCTTTATGTTGAGCATACTATTGATTTAGAAAATACTATTGAATCGTGGATTAAGCATACTCCACTTACATGCAGTGAAATTATTGAACTAGACGAATATTGCTACAACCGAGGAATTGAGCTTGTTCCCACTATGGCAACTTTTGGCCATATGTACGAAGTTTTAAGAAGTCCGTCTTATAAAAATCTTGGCGAATTCCCTAACCAATCACAAAGGCCGTTTAGCTTTGTAGAAAGAATGCTGCATCACACATTTAATCCTGTAAACCCACAAACAATACCATTCATAAGTAAAAGAATTAAAGATTATGCAGCATTATTTAGATCAAATAAATTCAACATTGGTGCAGATGAAACCTTTGATCTTGGCTGCGGAGAAAGCAAAGAAATTGCGCAAAAAGATGGCGTAGCAAACCTATATTCATCTTACGTTCAAAAATTATGCAATACGTTACAAGAAATAGGATCACAGCCAATAATGTATGCAGATATTGCATTAAAACATACAAATATGTTATGCGCCATTCCAAAAAATGTTATTTTTGCAAACTGGAATTATGCAGCAAACGTTACAGAAGATAGTGTTAAATTAATACATAATCAAAACGCACAGCAATACGTATGCCCTGGAACACAAACTTGGAATCGACTAATACCAGACTTTGATTGCGCAGTTAGCAACATATCTAAAATGTGTAAATATGCTCACAAAAATAACGCTTGTGGATTATTACTCACAGACTGGGGAGATTATGGTCATATAAATGACCCAATTCTCTCTTTGCCTTATTTGATTATGACTGCTCAATACTCATGGGGATCTAGCAAGATAAGTAAAAACAATGTAGAACACGATTTTGCAGATATCAATTCGCTAAATACCTTATTAAAAGATATAAGCAATATTCTTACCGATAATGTTTGCCCTCAATTATGCAATATTCTTCAAGAAGCATCACACTCACAAGCATTTAGCTGGTCAGACGCGGTGCAATTTAAAGAGCTTGATGATAATGGCGATTCAAACAAAGATGTTTTATTCTTATTAGGATTCAAAAAAGACATATCTCTAAAAGAAGCAAGAAAACAGTTTTTGACTGATAGAAATCAACAAATATTAAATGCAGAAAAATACAACAACACATTGTACAAATGCATAAATGATCTTTATAAAACGTACTCTTGCTCCAAATGCTACACACTCAAAGAAAGAATAAATAAAGACTTTATAAACACAACAATTTTAAGCATTCAAGGCCAGCAAATACTTAACAGCCTTGGATTGTATATTCTTAACGCAAGCGCAGAATATTCAAATAGCAGCAGTAAAATAAGCAAAGACCAAGTAGCTTACTTTGTACAGACTATAAACAATTGGTTTGTTCAATATGCAAATAGGTGGAATTCTATAGGAAAATCTGCAGACTTGTACAGGATTCGACAAGTTTTTGATTGGTACATAGATTGGCTGCTAAAAAATTCCAATTAAATATATTACTTTTTATTACTGTTTATTATCCTATGACTATTTTACGAAAATTATAAATACAAGATGAAGGCTTTTATGAATAACACAAACTGCTCAATCAACGAACAAGCAATTCTAGACTCTGGATTAAAAATATCTAACATATTCGATGTAAAACATAGAGTTTTAGGAAGATATAATAATGTAAAAAATCCTTGTGGAAACAAAAAATACTATTCAACTTATTGGACTGGAAGCGGCGTTGAATTTTTGTATTCAGGAAACTCACTAAAACTTGTAATTGAGTCATCTTACACACAATATGAACCTTGGGTAAGCGTAGACATAGATGGATGCCAAATAAGCAAACAAGCACTTAACAATGGCATTAACTTAATCCAATTGTCTAACGATTTAGAAGATAACAGATATCATAAAATACGTTTGCTAAAAGAAACACAGTTTATGCACGAAGACCCAACCCAAACTTTTGTTATAGAAAAAGTCATATATGATGGAACTTTTAGGAATCCAGAAAAACCATCTTTAACCCTTGAATTTATAGGAGACAGTATAACAAGCGCAGAAGGAGCATGCGCGAATGCGAGTATACAGAAATATTGCTCCGCCATTTTTAGCGCTTGGAATGGATACCCTAGAATAGTGTCAGACGCCTTAAATGCAGATTTTAGCGTAATATCTCAAGCAGGCTGGGGAATAGTTTGCAACTGCGAAAATAATCCTAATTGCACATTAACAAATATATACTCAAAAATTTGTAAACCTGCTCAAGGGAGAAACATTGAATTTGGTTGCAACGATAGCTATAAACCAGTAATCAACACTGATTTTATTGTTATAAATCTTGGAACAAACGACGCCACAGCTTGCCTTGCAAACGAGTGGGAAGACCCGAAAACGCATAAAAAATTCAAGTTAAGTTTAGATAAAAACGCTCTAAACTCAAGTGAAAATGGCTTCTTAGATAATGAGTCTGCAAAGATAGTTAAAAACGGCGTAAATAACCTATTAGAAACAGTTAGAAAGATTAACCCAGACTCAACCATAATTTGGTGCTATGGGATGCTTGGAAATAGGCTGGAGAATCTTATTAAACAATCCATTAATGATTTCTGCAATAAAACGAGCGACAAGAAAATATTTTATATTGAATTACAAAATACTAGCGATAATAATCTTGGCGCATGCAGTCACCCTGGAAAAATAGCACATAAAAATGCTGCGCAAATCTTAATTAATAAAATAAGACAGTTGATGTAAAGAGTTGGCAATCAAAGAAGAAAGTATGCATTACACAAAACTGTAGTGTGATTGCGCGACGAATTACCTTTTCGCTTAAAGCGTAGCACGAAAAGGTAATTCGGAGCGCTGAGCTTGCTTAAGGTTGAAAGCACAGTGTGCTTTCAACGCAAGCGAAGACGTTCGCGCGCTTAGACCGCGCGAACAATTACTTGCATGAGAACTTAAAGCGTAGCGCAAGGCAGGTCATCGCGAAAACGCACTACATGAAACCGCAAATCTTCCGCATTTTGTAGTTATAATCAGCGTGTTCAACAACAAAATAAAAGCCGCAACGAAAAATCCACTGCGGCTTTTATTGCTTATAAACCTTTCTAAAATTTTCAACAATGCCTAATACTCTGCAATTTAACAATTACAGTTAAATACGGCAATAAATAATTTATTTACTAAAATACATGACTACAATACCTGACTCTACTACGCCTCATCTTTCTCAACGTGCGAATGGCTATAAATCATCTTCATAGAGAAGATGAAAATAACCATAGCTGCAAGAACGATAATTCCGCCTATCATAAACACGTTTGCATATGTGGAAGCAAGGCCGCTTGCTGTTCCAAACATAGATCCTCCGCTCATCGAGCCATTGGCCATAAGCTGTCCGAATAACGATACACCAATCGAACCAGTAATAGCTTGAAGCAAATCATTAAATCCTAAAGCTCTACCAGATTCTTCAGGTTCTACTGTCAAAGTTGCAGTATCAACAATTGGTTGGTAGAAGAATGAAGTGCCAAAGTAGTAGATGCACGGAGCAACAGCAAGCGCCCAAATCTGACCTGCAGGAATCAAAATAGCTATTGCAATCAAGCCGCATCCCATGCACGCAAGAGCGAGAATTACCGAAGCTTTGCGTCCAATCTTTTGAATAATAGGACCAGCAACAAATCCCATAATCGCAGCTAAGATGATTGACCAAACAAGCCAATTAGACACTTGGGAAGAATCAATCTTATAAACATTTAATCCAATAGCATTGCATCCTGCATTCAAAGTGTAGCTAAAGAAGTATCCAACAAAGATTACAACCATAGTCATTGCAAATGCTGGATTTGTAAGCATCTTAGGTGTAATGAATGGGTTCTTAGCCTTATTTATATAAACAACAAATGCGATTAACGTAACCACGCAAGCAGCAAGCCAGAAATAATTCATATCTGTAAAGAACATAGTTACAGATGCTGCAAATAGACCTATAAGCGCAAAGCCAATAACATCAATCCTTGCGCCCTTGCAATGTTCATCTGGCAGATTCTTACGCAATACTGGCAGCAAGAACACTGCCAACACGCCAATGCCAAACAGAATTCTCCAATCAACTAGGGTCATATATCCTGCAAGGAACACACCTAAAGCGGCAGCAGCACGGAATACTGCAACAAATATTCCGTACCAAATAACTCGCTTCTTCTTTTCTACATACTTAGAAACCAGCACCAAGAATATAGAGCCAGAAACTTGCCATCCAGCAGATTGTAAAATCCTAGCAATAATTACAATCCAAATATTAAGATGACCAAAGCATCCAAGAACCGATGCAGCAACAAACACAACAGTTCCTAATGTCATCATCTTCTTTAGCGACACAAAATCACCAAGCGAACCATAAATAACGCACACAATACCCAAGACAATTCCTGGCAAAGACGTGATCAATGGAGCAAGGTTTGCTTGTTTTAGCTGGTCTCCAATATTTACGTAAATCATTCCAAAAGCCTGCTGCTGCAATACGCCAAGAGTAAAAATAGCGAGCACAACAGGAATTGCAACTTTTGCCATTTTATTCATTTTTGCGAACTCTTCAGTTCCCTCTTCAGGAACTGGAATGCCATTAGTTCGCTCACTGACTTCAACTTTAGTCATGGCTATTCCTTTCTTCTATTCTTCCAATTAAATGGAATATTTTTGCCACGCCTATATTTTTGACGCAGCATCGCTGGCACAAATCTTCATTTGACTTATGTCAACAACATTTACTTATAAATCAGCTAAATCAGCAATACCCACTAAAAAACGAATTTTCTAACAGATTTCCCTATGCATAGAAAGCTGATATATTTTTTTACAATCATCTGGATTTAGCCTTGCAACGGAACCTATAGAATTATCTTCACCAAAGAACTCAATTTGACTCAGCATCTTATCGATTCCATCTTTTGGCAAACCCGCATCTTCAAAACTCGTAGGCATACCTAAGGATTTGAAAAACTTTTCAGTTTCCAAAATTCCCTTATTTGCTAAATAAGATTCACTATCTACAGTGCTAACATTTGCTTCAGTAGAAATGCCAAACACTTCTTTTGCGTATCTAGCAAATCTCTTAGCATTCTTGCTAGAAGCAACCTTCATCCATGAACACATGATTATAGATAATGTTGCACCATGAGGAGTGTTATATAGAGCACTAATCTCATTCGCTAACGTGTGCGTAGACCAATCTTCATTGCGACCAATACTAAAAGTATTATTCTGAGCAATTGTTGAAATCCACATAATCTGCGCACGCAAATCATAGTTTTCCAGATTTTCCAAACAGCGCGGACCTATGGAAATTAGAGTGCGCAGAACGCCCTCGCACATTGAATCCACTACCCCGAAATCGTTATCATCGCTAAAATATCTTTCGCAAATATGACTAAACATGTCTACTATTCCGCATGCTGTTGGATATGCTGGAACGCTAAGAGTTAGCTCTGGATTCATAAAAGCAACAACAGGTCTGACTATTGTATTAGATATAAGCAGCTTAAGATGCTCAGAGTCATTATTTATAACCACTACTTTGCTTGATTCACTACCCGACGCAGGCAAAGTAAGCACAGAAAACACTGGCAAACTAGACTTTACTTTCGCAAACCCAGTAAAATAATCCCATACATCACAATTACCAGCAGCTCCAATACCTATAGCTTTAGAAGAATCAATTACCGAACCACCTCCAATTGCAACGATGCCATCAATGCAATTATTTTTTACAACTTCAATACCTTTTCTAACCAGCGATAGCTTCGGATTTGGCTCAACTCCACCAAGATCAACAAAATCAATATTGTATTTATGCAAACTATTTTTAATATCAAAAAGAATATGTGAAAGGTATTCTCCCCCATCATAATGAAGAAGAACCTTGGATATACCTCTATCTTTTAATTCTTTTCCAACTTTACATTGAGCATTCCTGCCAAACACAAACTTAGTTCCAATGCAAAGATCAAAATTATTAATCATGATTACCGAACCTCCAGCAAAGAGTTTCTTTCTTCATTTGCAATATCAGAAGAAAATAGAACTGAAGAAATGTCATTTACGCAATTAGCTAAATACTTTGGCCTGGCCAACTTCAATGCAGAGATTTCACCGTCTCCATAAGATACAGCAATACAATCAACACAATTTTCTCTAGAAGACTCAACGTCGCTATAGGAATCTCCAATATATACACAATCAAAAGGGCTAATATTATATTTACTAATCATTAAAGAGATCATTTCTTTCTTGCTCATATAAACTTTCGATTCAGAATACAAAGAATCTGGAGAAATCCAACTGTCGAATAGCTCAATCCATTTTTTTATATTCAAAATCTTTTCCAATGCAACCAATGGCTTATTCGTAACTATTGCATTTATTACTCCGCATTTTTTAAGTTTCAAAATAAGCTGAGCAATGCCCGCATACATGTGCGTACTATGAAAATTATTTAAATTCCTATAATGATTACTAATATCTGAATCGAATTTTTTATAAAATTCAAATCCAGGATATGGGATGAGGTACTTAAATATTTCTAATGTTGACTTACTCAAATTAGAACTATTAGATATAAATCCTTCAGGAAGCTTAGACCCACAAGCACATGCGGCATAGTTTATGGAACGCCACACGTCTTCGCTTGTACTGGCTATGGTTCCATCAAAATCCCAAAGGATTAATTTATACCTCATCCCAAGCCCTTTCTTTATAGATTGTCAATAATGAACAATGTTTCTAAATAGCGTTTCTTAATACTGTTTCTAAAACTAAATTAGTTATAACTTTCAAGAGTCTTGTAAAGCATATCTACAAATCCAGGGAAATCTAGCTCAAGAGCTGCTTCTGCGTTAGGTTCCTTACCTCTTGGCTCCATAGTTGGAGTACGCTCTAAATCAACAGCTGGATTTTCGCCACGTAGATGCCTGTAATCACATACAGTCATTCCTCTTGTTAGCTTTCCATCAAGCTCAACGTCAATATGCATTGGAACAGCCTTAATAAGTTCAGGGAAGGCAACCCATGTTACAGCACAAGCATCATGCATTGTTGCGCCTGTTAGATTTGTTTCTTCAGCACATGTTCCTATAAAGAATTCAGTTAAATCAGCAGCTAACATTGCTGCTTTTGTTCCAATTTGCCTAAATTTAGCAACATGCTCTGCTTTAAGATCGCATTGACGAGTTAAATTAATTCCAGTCATTTTTACATGAATTCCAGAATTAAACACTCTAGATGCTGCTTCTGGATCAACAAAAATATTGAATTCTGCCGATGGAGTCCAATTTCCAAAAGTAACAGAACCACCCATGATGCATATTTCTTTGACTCTATCAACAATTCTAGGTTCTCTATTTATTGCAGATGCTATGTTTGTTAGCGGACCTGTAGCTATAAGAGTTACATCATCTGTGCTCATAACTGTGTCAACAATAAAATCTACAGCATGCTTATTCTGTGGCGTATGAACAGGATCTGGAAGAACTGGACCATCTAGACCAGTAACACCATGGAATTGAGGCGCAGTAACAAGAGGCGCAACCATAGGACAGCTATGCCCAGGGTAAACACCAATATTATCTGCCTCGCCTAAAACTTCAAGAATTTTAATTGCATTAGTCGTCACATTTTCTAATGGACTATTACCGCCAATTGTTGTAATTCCTAGAACATTAAGATGCTTAACAGCAATCATTATTCCAAATGCATCATCATGACCTGGATCACAATCCAAAATTACTTTCTTTTTATTACTCATTATTAATGACTTCCTTATCATATTGTTTGGTAACTTATTATTTATTGCATGATTTATTAATCAATAACCTCAATTGTTATTTGAAAGTTTTTACATCATAATGCAACAAAAATTCATTAATTTGATTGATATTAGGAGAATTCCTAGCACCTTTATGCGCTACTGAATACGCAGCAACAGCATTCCCATACAGTAAGGATCGTTCAATATTAGAACAATCCAACATAGATTTTATGTAACCAGCGTTATAAATATCGCCAGCACCTATAGTATCTACAACATCAACATTGAACGGTGGAGCAGATATAACGCTACTATTCTTAAATCCTATAGAGCCGTTTGCACCATCTCTTGCAACAACTGTACGTCCGTTAACAGATAAATCTTTTGCATTATTTTCCCATGTATCATCTCCTAAATAAGAAAACTCGTCTGGACCAGAACCTAATAAATGAGTTACATATGGCATTATTCCCATCAAAGCATCATAAAAATCAGGATTTAATACGCCATTATCAACTCGTAAATTCAAATCGAATGAAGTAGGAATTCCGAAATTATAAGCCTCTCTAAATATGCGCGTAATAGAATCTCTTGCAGAATTGTTATACACAAGGCACATACCAGAAGAATGAATCCAATCAGAGTTTCTAACAGCATTCATAATGCGATCATCAAGATCTAGCACCTTAAAGGATTGGCTCTCTCTTGGCCAACCCCACAAATACCTTTCACCAAACTCATCTACAAACGCAAACACTCCAACGGTATTTAACTCAGCATGCGTGCGCAAATAGGTTGTGTCAACACCTTCCTTAGCAAAATCATCTAAAACAAAACGACCATATTGGTCATTCCCTATAGAACCAACAAAAGATGTATTAACTGCTAATCTAGAAAGCGCAACAGCAGTATTGGCAGAAGTACCTCCACCTTGAATAGATACATCAGGATACTCAACAATAGTTCTTTGCTCATTCAAAAATCGCGGATAAGGAACTATAATATCTACATTTGCATCGCCAACAACAATAACATTATGCATTTAACGCCGCCTTAATAAAAGCTTCCACTTTTACAGGATCCTTACATCTCAACGTATTTGCACGCTCGTCTTTGTAATTTGTAAGACTAAATGAGTCAACACCATACGGGTTAGTATCATGAATCGCATCAGCAACGTTAGAAGCATCAAGGCCTCCAGCAATAATGCATTTAACAGATGTAGAGTCAATAATCTCCTTATCGATAGACCTATCGTGCTCAATTCCAGTTGCGCCTATGTCGTTAGCATCTGGTGATTTTGTGTCTATTAAAAAGAAGTCGGAAACTTTTTCATAATCTTTAACATATTGGAGAACTTTTTGCTCTTCTAAAGGAACGCCTTTAAGAACAGGTATAGCTTGCATAATAAGAAGCTCAGGAAACCTACTTTTTAACTCACCAACTTGTTCAGGAGTTATACCTTCTATGTTTCCAGATAAATGCAAAACATCTGGCATTGCTAAATTTAAGTCTTCACTAATTTCGTCTATATTCTCCGAACACGTTAAGCCAATTCTTACGGCACCTGGTTGTACGCCATTAAAAATCTCTTTTGCTTGCGAGCAAGACAACTGACCTGGAGTATGTTGAATATGCCCATAGCTTACGCCAATATGCTTAGCGCCAAGACTTACAACCATACGCGCATCTTCCACAGTCCTAATTCCATAAATTTGTACAATAACGTCAGCCATATTATTCACCTTTCACTGTTAAACAATTCAACAAACGCTGGCACAGTAAATGGAGTGCCATTCATACCAACTTTTTGCGCAACTCTTGTAATCGGTGGAGGAGTTACAAAAGATAATCGCAAGATATCCGTTTGAGAAAACACCTTCTCTGCTGGCCCATCTAACAAAACTCTTCCAGACTGCATAACAATTATTCGACTAAAATTCTCCGTAACAAACTTCATGTCATGCGATATTGTTATGCACAATTTTCCTTGAGATTGCAGCGTCTTTATAATCTTCTTAAGACGTAGATTTCCTAAAACATCTTGACCACATGTAGGCTCATCAAAAATAATGACTTTTGGATCCATCATAAGTATTGCGCCAATAGTGCAGAATTTTTTCTCTGTTAAAGATAGGTCAAAAGGATGAATATCTAACTTATTGTTAAGACCAACAAGATTTGACACTAATTCCATGCGTTCTTCGATTAATTTTGAATCCATTTTTATTTGTTCTGGACCAAACGAAAATTCTTTACGAACACTCTCTAAAAACAGCTGGTCATCTGGATTTTGGAATACATACCCAACTTCGCAAGCCCATTCAGAGGTATCTTTAGTATCAACATTTATCCCATCAATTAAGACTTTGCCCGAAGTTGCTTTAAGAATACCGTTAAAATGCTTAACAAGCGTTGTTTTACCAGCGCCATTTTGACCAATTATTGCAACAGGCTCATTGCCGCTAATACTAAAAGAAACACCATCAAGCGCTTTGTGCCCCGATTTATATTCGTGCACAAGATTGATAACATCTAACTTCATGAGTTAACCTCACTTTTATTAGAACGTATGCTACTTTTAACAAGATCAACTGCCTGATTCTCGGTGATAGGAATTTTAGTCACATTTACTCCGCAATTAGCAATAGCAAAACCGAGTTTTACGTAATCTGGAGGTTCAATTCCGTGATTAGTAATATCTGGATTTGTAAATACTTCATAAGGCGATCCACTTGTAAAAACTTCGCCATTATCCAGCACCATAACAGTATCAGCGCACCTTGCAACGCGCTCCATATCGTGATCAACCATAATCACAGTTACGCCACTATTATTAAGACGTTTTACAATGTCAAAAATCTCCTCGCTGCCAAGTGGATCAAGTTGTGTTGTACACTCATCTAAAACCAAAATCTTAGGTTCCATAATAAAAGTTGACCCAAATGCAACTCTTTGAATCTGTCCACCCGAAAGCTCAAGAGGATTTCGGTCTAAAATATCACTTATACGCATTAATTCTGCAACTTGAATAACTTTTTCAGTCATCTCCTTACGAGCAACACCTTGATTACATAATCCATATGCAAGCTCTTCTGCAACAGTGCCCGAAGTGTAGCTAAGTTGATTAAACGGATTTTGAAATACTAGACCGATTGTTTTAGAAAGTTTAGCTACACTAGAAGAAGAAACATCATTGCCGTCAACAACCACTTTCCCACGCGATTTGCCAACAAAATAATGCGGTATTAAACCAACTAATGCATTACATAATGTTGATTTACCAGATCCGTTAGCGCCTATGATACATAAAAAGCTTCCCTCTTTAACATCAAAACTTATATGCTTTAATGCACTTTTCTTACTACCGCTGTATCTATATGAAAAATCTTTTACGGAGAGAATATTATTCATTTTAGACCCCCATAATAAGGAATAATTCCAACATAGAAACAGGTAGACAAGACTAAAGAGATAGCAAGAATTAGTAATAACATGTAAGTCAAAACTGAGTCATAAACTCTCCATTGGACTTCTACTATGCTTGTTCTTTTTACTCCACTTACACCAAAGCCACGCGTTTCTAATGTCATTCCTCGCTCTTGAGCATCAGTCAAAGAGCTTAAAACAACAGGCCCAAGTAAAGGTATTAGCGCACGCAATCTGCCAATCGCACTTCCAGACATTTTTAACCCTCTAGCGCTTTGAGCCTGGCTAATAACAGACATTCGTCTTTGCATTTGCGGAACAACATTTAAGCTTGCTAAAACTAAGTAACCTATTTTTGCAGGAAAACCTATGCCAGTTAAAGCAGCGACCATACTGCCTATATAAGTAGTTTTATTCATAATGTAAAAACTGCCCAAAAATACTAGAACAGTAACTACTACTCTTCCCGCATAAATCATTCCTTCGAGACCAAGTTTTGCAAATCCAAAATCCGCTATAAAGGTTTTATTACTGGGACTATATAGCCCTTGTATAAACATAAGCATTAATGTCATTGGTATTCCAAAGCCAAACATAAGTTTTACATATGGAACAACAATCCTTGCAATAATTGCTACAACAAAAAGAACTACAATAAATGCAATTCCTAGACAAGGATCTGGCCATGCCATAGATGAGATTCCTAAAGTAAAAATAGCAATTATTTTTGTTATAGGATTCAGCATAGAAACAGGATTATTATCGCAACGCTGCCATGTTAAACAACTTTTATTATCACTCATTGCAACATAACTCCCTCGTTAAACTTATGAAACTATAAAACCATGAAGCTGATTCAAGATTGTTAAATCAGCTTCTTCGCCAAAAAACTAATTAATCAACAGAATCTTCATCATATTCATCTGATTCATCAGAATTATCCGAATCATCTGAATTGCCTGCAGCATATTGACTTAAGAACCTCTTAGGCACCTTTTTAACAATAAAGTAGGCAACAGCAACAGCAATTCCCTTATCTAATAGGTTCTCAATAATTGATGATGAAAATACAGAAGCAAAAATATTTTTCATTGCTACAACAAGCGTTGCAGTAAGCACCGAGGTTCCATTAATGCCAGTTGCTCCACTAAAAACAAATACTGTTATAAGTGATGCAGAAACGGCGTTTACTAAGGTTACAACAACCCAAACAATTAGAACACCCCACCACTTTTTGAATAAACCTGCCTTAACCATATAACCAACAACAAGACCACATAAAACGCTAACTACCGCATAAGGTAAATTAACTGGATTTGCCACCAATGCTAAAAATACATTTGTTAAGAACCCAGTTAAGGCAGCAACCCACGGTCCCGATAAGCAGGCAACTACCATAGTTCCAATCATATCTAGAAACAGAGGGAGCTTTAGAGTCGAGCACAGCGTGCCGCCAATAAGATTTATACCTACTGCAATAGGAATCAAAACTAACGATTTAGTTGAGAATTGATTCTTAATATTCTCAATAAACAATAGCTTCTTTGCCATCATGCACCACCCTTCAACAAAATGTTGATAAGTCTTGCAAAGTTGTTAATTCTTTCAAAATTTCAACAAAACAACACTGTATGAAAATTGTTTCCTAAACAGTTTTCATAATTCATCTTAGAATAATAAATACTTATTGTCAATAATGCACAGTTATGAATAAACTATATCTTTGAAGACAAAAAAGAAGGAATCAAATGAACATTAAAGACATAGCTCGATTATCCAAAGTTTCAGCATCAACTGTGTCAAAAATTGTTAACAGTAAAGATGATTCAATCAGTTCTGAAACTCGCGAGCGCGTCTTATCTGTAATACGACAATATCACTACACTCCATATGCAAAAATATCATCGCAATCAAAAACTTGGCATATTGCAGTAATTCTTAGATCTTCAATATCTTTTGACACAACTTTAGACGGAATAATACAAACAGCCCAACAATCAGGCTATGGAACAGTAGTTTTCAATAGCTATTCAAACATAGAACAAGAAAGTAAAAATATAAGCGCGCTTAGCAAACACAAAATCGACGGTGTTATATGGGAGCCAGTAAGCAAAGAAAGCTTTAATAAATTAAAAGGAATTGAACACGAAATACCATGGCTAACTATTGGATCAATAGGAGGCGACGAATCACTATTATTGCCCTATTCAGATGCAGCATATAAACTGACGGAACAACTAATATCGCATGGTCACACATCAATAGGATGTTTAATGACAGATGGAAGAAGAACAAAAGATTTTCTTAACGGATTCAAATCATGCTTATTTGACCATCACCTCGATTTTGACGAAAGCAGAATATTTTTTGACCTCAACGACAAATTAGTAGAAAAAATAAGCGATCACTCTATTACTGCGCTCGTGTCTTCTCATTATAGAAAAGCTTTAGAATTTCAACAGTTAATGACTTCTCTAAATAGAAGCATTCCCGAGGACGTGTCACTCGTATCCATAAAAAATGACACAAACGAACAGCCTATATTGGCAAAAAACTCTGAAATATCTACATATACAATCCGCAACGCTGATTTTGGGTCATACTTGTGCAGCAAGCTTATAGACAAAATAGAAAAAAGAAATGAATCAAAGACTTCTTTCGTTCAAGAATTCCATCTGGACAACACAAGAACTATAGGATCACCATCTCAGCTAAGAAAACAAAAGATAACAATTATAGGATCTATTAACCTAGACACATGCCTATCTGTGCAAAATTTGCCAAGTAAAAATGAAAGCATTAATGTTCAAACTTCTAAAACTTATCCAAACGGTAGCGCAATAAACCAAGCTATAGCAGTATCTAATCTTGGCCAACGTGTAACCCTAATAGGAAATGTTGGATACGACTTGGATGCAGACAAAATATATAAAACACTTTCACAATGGGCAATAGATTCATCTGGCGTAATACGCAAACATGAATCTCACACTGGAAAAGCGTACACATTAGTAGACGCTTGCGGAGATTCAATAACATCTGTAATATCTGGCGCAAATAGCACATTAAATCAATCAAACATACAAGATAGAGCTAATTTGTTTGAAAACACAGCATATTGCATAATTCAATCAGATATACCTGTCGATGCAATAATATCTGCGTGCAAAATCGCTAAAAAAGCTGGTGCAAAAATCATATTCAATCATGTTTCATCCGAAAACATACCGAAAGAAATAATAGATAAAATAGATATTTTATTTACGAATATAGATAGTAAAAGCACTGATCGAATTGAGGAAATAGCAAAAGAAAAGTCCTCATCTTTTATAAATAAAGGCGTAAAAACAGTAATTATAAATATGCTGCATAAAGGATACTTACTATCTGATTACAAAGAAGAAAAAATAGTAAATAGCAACGAACCCAACATCGAGAAGTATAGCAACTGCAGTGATGCTTTTGTATCAGCACTAGCAGCATATATGCTATATGGTTACACTACAAACCAAGCAGCAGAAATTGCGGCCTACGCTGCAAATTATTCGAATTCTAGAGAAGAGATAACACCATCTTTTATAGACAAATATACTTTAGAAACAAGTATAACTATGCCTAAAAGCAGTTTGATAAACCAGTAGACGCTTTTTGTAGCTATAATCAGCGCATTGAGCAACAAAACACGTAAAAGAAAAAGGCTTGTTAGAAACCTAACAAGCCTTTAAAACTAAAGAACAGAGTCCCGTCCCTAGCGGAAAACCATCTCTAGCAACAAGCATTAAGCACCCACAAGCAGAATAAAGAACCTACACGGTAAGAAAAGGAAATTTCGGCAAACCGAGCAAACTCTAAACCCCGCGTGCAAGCTGCAGCACAAAACACGCGCCGCCGCCTAACGCAAGCCTATTTTTTACACGCGCACCAGCGAACACCAGTGCGCGCGCAGTGCTTAGTGACGAGCCTTGCGAACAGCAGCACCCATGCCAGCAAGCATGGTGGCAGCCAAAGCGGTCAAAGTTACGCCAACACCAGTACCAGGCAACTTCTTACCGCCATCCTTCTTCTTCTCAACCACAGTGGTCTTAGCACCAGCAGCAGCACCATTAGCACCAGCCTGACCCTGCTTGGTAGCGCCAGTATTGCCCTGCTGAATCGTTGCAGATGGAACAATATTCAAAGCATTCTTAACAGACTCATCATCAGCCAAAGCTTCCTCAACTCCAGCCACAGTATCATCAGTATTAACAGCTGTCTCATCCAATGCAGTTAAAGCGTTAACAGCCTTAGCATAATCACCAGTCAACAACTCCATAAAGTTTTTGTAAGCATCCTTGAAAGCAGCACTCTTCTTCTCCTGCACCTTCTCAGCCTTCTTCAAAGCAGCATCAGCACCATTTAGGGCATCCTTCAAAGAGTTTACACTCTTCTTATCTTTATTCTGAGCCAAAGCACGCTTCGCATCATCAACACTATTCTTCGCCTGCTGAACAGCCTGAGTAGCATTATTAAGATCAGTAGCAGCAGTAGTAAGAGCAGTCTTCTTCTTACCCAACTCAGCCTTCTGCTTATCAAACTCAGCCTTAGCATCCGCTAACTTAAGAGCATGAATCTTATCATCTGTAGACTCAGAATCCTTCTTCTTAGGAGTCTGATCATTCTTAGGAGCCGCAGGAGTCTGATCATTCTTAGGAGCCGCAGGATTCTGATCATTCTTAGGAGCCGCAGGATTCTGATCATTCTTAGGAGCCGCAGGATTCTGATCATTCTTAGGAGCCTGAGCATCAGCAGCGAACACTGGGGTTGCCATTGCGAAGCCAGCAAGCAAAGTTGCGCCAGCAGCGAAAGCGGCGATAGCCTTCTTATTCATCATTTTATTTTCCTTTCTTCTTCTCCTATGCGTTAGGGGCGCATAGAAAAATTTGCTCCACAATCCAAAACGGATTGTGGCACACGGCCAAACTAGGTGCGGCCATGTTTGCTATTAACATACCCCCCCCCCGTTTGAAAAAGTCAAGCCCCAGCCACACATGCTAAACCGAAAAAAATGATGTTATACACAAACTAATCCACAATTAAGCCACACTCGCCGTAAAATTTGTGGATAAACAACGATTAAACCGTAAAAATACGCATTTCAAGGTTTTTGAAGAATTTTCCCAGGTTTTTTTAAGGAAAGACTTTTCGCGCGTGTCGCACTATAAAAAACTGAGAATGATGCTGGTTTATCGTTAGCGCGGCCTAAGCGAGAAGGCAAGTCATGTAGTAAATCAAATGCAAACACACTACAGTTTTGCGTGTTTATGTAGTGCGTTTGTATCAAAAAACACCGAAATTCGGTACAAACGCACTACATGGCAGGTCGTGTCGTTCGCACGGATTAGCCGTGCGAACGTCTTCGCTTGCGTTGAAAGCACACCGTGCTTTCAACCTTAAGCAAGCTCAGCGCTCCGAATTGGAAAATCGTTAGCGCGGTCTAAGCGCGCTAACGTCTTCGCCGCACGTAAAGTCCACTGGACTTTACGTTTGAGCGGCTCAGCGAATCGAGGTGATTTCTCGCGCATTATGCAGCTCGAAATCGTCGATTCGCGCTACGCTTTAAGCGCAAAGGCAGGTCGTCGCGCAAACTATTCACCAGTAACTGTTGGCGCAAGAACTAGATTCTTAACCAACTCGCGAGTGCGAAGCTGCGAATCAGCATCTAAGCAATCGTCTGTAATAACCGTGTCAACTTGGTCAAATCGCGCAAAAAGCGAAAGCGATGTGCAAGTCCACTTTGTGTGATCCGTTAATATAATCGTGCGATCCGCAATATCCATCAAAGCCATATCGGTAGCAGCTTCCAACGAATTCGGCATAAGGAATCCACGCGGCAAACTAACGGAATGCGTGCCCAAAAATACTGTGTTTACGCGCAAAGACGAAACAACTTTATCGGCAATAGGCCCAACCAACGAGTTGGAACGCGTAATCACACCGCCAGTAACAATAACCTCAATATCTTTAGATTCAAGCGCTTGAACAAGCTCCGCAACTGGAATCGAATTTGTTAAAATCGTGATTCCAGACGCCCTGCGAGACTCAAGAAGATGCTGTGCAAATACGTATGCGGTTGTGCCGCCACCTATTGCAATCACATCCCCTGGCTGAACATAATCCACCGCCTTAGTGGCGATTGCATCCTTAAGACCCATATCCATCTGCGACTTTACGGAAAACAGCGGCTCTGAAAGAAGCGTGTTAGTTGTAACAGCACCACCGTGCACGCGTTTTAGAAGACCGCGATCCGAAAGCTCCGCAATATCCCTGCGAATTGTCATTGCAGAAACGGCGAGTTCCTTAGAAAGAGCGGTAATACGCACGGCCCCCCTGGTGCGAAGGCGGCTCAAAATCAATTGTTGACGCTGTGAAGAAATCATGTGAACATTATCGCACAAGTAAACGCAAAAAACAAACGCAGATGAGCGTTTCTAGGCTCAAAACGTTATGTATTTAACAAAAATCACATAAAATCTGGCAAAACGAACAAATGCTTGTAAAAAGTGCGCGTTACCAAGCACTGTAGAGATTCGAGATTTTTCGCAGCTATCGAGGCGAGGCGTATCGCTCGCACGTTACAGCGCGCTCACGTCTTCGCTTGCGTTGAAAGCACACTGTGCTTTCAACTTTGAGCAAGCTCAGCGAATCGAAGTGCATTCGCGCGCTACGCTTTAAGCGCTCATGCAAGTCGATTCGCAGCGCCGAAGGTGGTGACTCGCCGAGAGAGCAAGAAAAATCGAGAATCTCAGGCGACTAGCGATACGCAATTGTTCAAGCATGCAAGAGGGCTGGGTGATTCTTGGTCGAACAGTATAAGAGCGGCAGCCGATACCCAAAAAAACAATGACACACGCCTACAAACAAACTTAAACTAAAAATAAAATCAAAGCCAAATCGGAACAACCGCAACAACAATCAACACGTAAGAGGCGAAGCGTTGTGCGAATCGACGACTTCGAGCTGCATAATGCGCGAGAAGTCACCTCGATTCGCTGAGCCGCTTAGAGCAGAAGCACTGCTTCTGCACGGCGAAGGCGCGAGCGCGCTGTAACGCGCGAACGTAGAAACACCCAGCCCTCAGCAACGCTAAATAGGAATCGCACAACAGTAAGGTTGACAAAGATTCATGCGAGCTATCAGTATTGATGATGCGTATGATCGTGCATAACATCTTTATGCTCCGATGCGTGCGGAATGTGCAAAACGCGCATACGGTCAATCGCCCTGCGCGCAAGCTGATGCGCCGAACCCGCGCCTTCTCCCTTAACTCCAAAAATAACAATCAACGCCATAATAGCCGTAATAATCGCGCTAATTCTCAAAGTCCATTGCACGCCAAAAATACTAGCTGCAACGTTATCCGCACTTCCGACTCCCGTAAGAACGTGATGCCATTGCGTAAAAGTAGCCATTGTTACAACAAGCACAGGCGCGCCAATCGCACCCCAAAGCTGGCGCATTGTATTAGTCACAGCCGATCCATCGCCAAGCTCGCTTTGTTGCAAACAGTTTAATGACCAAGTTGTAACAGGCATAAGCAAGAAACCCATGCCGATTTGACGCGTAAATTGCCAAATAGAAATCCACCAAATCCACGTGTGCATGTCTATAAGACTCATCATGACTGTGCCAAAAAGCAAAATCAACGAGCCAGCCATTGCCACTGGCCGCACACCAAAACGATCCAGCATACGCCCACCAAAGTATTGCGAAATGGCCATTCCAAACGCGCCTGGCAAAAGCACAAGTCCGCTCATAGTGGCGGAAAAACCGCGATCAGACTGAATATAAAGCGGAATAACAACCATAATCGAGCTAAACGCAAAGAACGTTAAGCATGCACAAGCCGTTCCAACTGTAAAATAGCGATTCTTCAAAACGTTAATGCCAAGCAGCGGTTGCTTACCACTCGCGTGCGCGCGCAATTGTCTAGCAACAAACCACGCCACTCCGCACGCACCAACAAGCATAGGCGCCCAAGAAAACGCGCTAGCAATTCCGTACGCTTCAATATTTGTAAAGCCAAACATAACGCCGCCGAAGCCAATAATCGAAAGTCCAACGGAGAAAAAGTCGGCTTTGGCGCTGCGATCTTGCTCACCAAAATTGTGCAAGAAGAATGCAGAAAGAACAATAGAAATTACGCCAATAATACTAAGCGACAAGAAAATTGAACGCCACCCGTTAAAATCAGTTTGTATTCCTCCAACAGTTGGGCCGATTGCAGGCGCAATGCTCATAGCCATACCAACGCTGCCCATTGCCATTCCTCGCCGTGTTACTGGGTACACGGAAAACACGGTGATTTGCAACACTGGCCACATAACGCCCGTGCCAATCGCCTCTAAAGTTCGACCAGCAAGCGCCATAATAAAGTCATTGCTAAGCCATGCCATAATTGAGCCGAGCGTAAAAAGAATCATAGACGATATAACGATTTGACGAGTGGAAAATCGCCTAGTTAAAAACGCAGTAAGCGGCACCATAATGGCCATAATCAGCTGAAAAATAGATGTAAGCCACTGACCTGTAGTAACACTAATGTTAAATTCGCGCACAATAGTTGGCAGCGCGGCCGTAAGTTGCAATTGCGCAAAATTACCAATAAACGTTATAAAGGTTAGAATTGCCAAAGAAACCAAGGCTGCTCGAGTAAGACGATTGTTCTTATACGCCTGCTCACCAACAAGAGCATGGCTAAGTTCACGCAAATTCCCAAAAGGCTTGCATTTATAAGACTTGCTAACAGAGTCACTACTCTTATTAAACCATGATTTTCTAGGCAATATTGTCACTTAAACTTCCTTCCATATTTGCAAAACACGCATAAAATAATCAGCGATTATTGCAAAATCAAGAAATATACTCGACTCTACAATAATCGCCTTAAAACAAGCTATAAGACTACTCCGTGAGTTTGTTGTTTTACAAAGCTACAAACTACAAACTACAAACACACGATTCTCAAAAACCAACGATTCTCAAAAAATTCATTACGCGCCAAATCAGTAGCTACACGCCAAATCAGTAGCTTCTGTGCGATAGCCAATGCCTATACGCGCCCTGGATTGAGCCATAACGACCATTGCAATAATTCCAGAACCAACGAAGCTGAGTTTGATAATTAGTTGCCCAATCGGCTCCCATAGAAGACATCTTTCTTCCAGGCAAAGCTTGAGGCAAGCCATATGCGCCAGAAGGATTCATAGCGTTTACGCGCCAACCAGATTCATGCGAGATAATAAACACAGTAGCAGTAAAATCAGCCTCGCTGTATCCATTCGAAAGCAGCCACGAATGCGCCCACTCTTGCATCTCACCAGCTGGAACTGTGGTTCCAATAGACTCAGCAGAAGCAGAATCTACACTAGCGCCGCCAGTTCCAACAAGAACAACCCTATCTTTTGGAGCTTGCTTAACAAAAGACACAAAAACGTTGGAAGACACAATCTTCTTACCTGCACGCGTAACGATTTTGCTCGTTTCCATAACGCCAGGCGCACCTTGATCTTTAACCTTTTCTGTACCTTTTGGAAGAGCCGACGTCTCTTTTTTAACCGTATTAAAAGCAATAGGCTCGTCGGAAGTTTCAAGCTTTGCACCAGCGCGTTTAATAGTTATAACTGTAGATTCACTAACCTTTGAATCAAGAGACGGCGTAACAACGTCGTGCGAATCCAAAGTTATGTCTCCCGCTTCTAAAACGGACTTAACGTTTGTAAAATCTGTTCCAAAAACCGCGCGATGATGGCCATTTATATTTACAGTAATATAAGAAGTTGCGCCTTTTTTAGATGGGTTGAGCGAGTTTCTGTATGCTCCACGAGAAACCTGATTTTCGCTATCTGTAGCCGAATAGGCAGTTACATAAGACTTTGCGGAATTTGATTTGGAACCAGAATAAAAGTTTCGAGAAACAACTCCAAGAACTACAACAGCCACAATACTAACGAAAATCACTGCAACTCTTGCCCATTGACGCATGCTCAATGAAGTAAGCGTAACAGTTTTCTTTCTGTGACTTGTCATAACTCTCCTTGATAGAAGTTAGTGCAAAGTGTAAATCTAAAACGTTATACGACTTTTTATACGATCTTTTATACGATTTTTAGTTATACGACTTTTTGCACAAAGTATATGTAATTGTAGTCTTACGTAAAGAGAAGCGCTAAAAATCAAGGTTCTTGCGATTATTTCACACTCTTATTAAATTCGCTTTACTCGCTTACAGAATCACCTAATTATCTTTACTGTTTTTAATTATCTTTATTATTTTCATCATCTTTACTAGGATCATAAGCCTTAGCTTGATTAACTAAATCTTCTAAATCAGCTGGAAGCAAAGCGCCAGCTTGGCGATAAATAACATCTCCGCGCTTAATAACCATAACTGTTGGAACCGCTTTAATCGCAGCTGCACTCGCCAAATCTGGAGACTGATCAATATCTACTTTAACAAACGGAACATCTTCAAACTTTGCGCTTACTTGCTCAAAAATCGGCCCAAAAGCGCGGCAAGGACCGCACCAAGTGGCCCAAAAATCAACAACAACTACCTCGTTGGTGCTTGCAATCTTCTCAAAATCTTCTTGAGTAGCGTGAATAAGTGCCATTTTTACTCCTTAAAACAAGATTTAATAAATTTTACACGAACACATACTCATTTGCACTGTAGTTATTCACATCATCTGTAGCTATTCGCATCATCTGTCGCCTTACGGCACTAGGCTAGAAAACATGCTTGATATCCAATTTATTCGTGAACATGCCGACGTAGTTAAGGAGTCGCAACGCAAGCGTGGCGAGTCCGTAGAACTTGTCGATGAAGTGCTTCGCGCAGATGATTTGCGCCGCACAAGCTTAAAGGCATTTGAGGCAGCTAGAGCCGATCAAAAAGCAATCGGCAAAAAGGTAGCAGCCGCAAGTGCAGATCAAAAAGCCGAACTTATTGCACAAACAAAAGAGTTAGCGCAAAAAGTTGCACAGTTTAAGGCTCAATCCGAGCAAGCTACTGCCGACTACACAACAGCAATGTGGAAGCTTTCTAACATTGTAGAAGACGAAGCTCCAGAAGGCGGAGAAGACGACTACGTTGTTGTTAAAAAGGTTGGCACACCTCGCGACTTTGCGGCAGAAGGCTTTGAGCCAAAAGACCACTTAACTCTTGGAACTGGCGTTGCTGGAATCGATATGCGCAGAGGCGTTAAGGTTGCAGGCTCTCGCTTCTACTTCTTGCGCGGAGCTGTTGCCCGCTTGCAAATCGCAATGCTTACAATGGCTGTAGACCAAGCAGAAGAGCACGGCTTTACGCTTGCGATTACGCCAACACTTGTGCGTCCAGAAGTTATGCGCGGAACTGGATTCTTGAATTCTCACGCAGACGAGATTTATCGCCTTCGCGAGCCAGATGATCAATACCTAGTTGGCACATCCGAAGTTGCTCTTGCTGGCATGCATGAGGATGAGATCCTTGACTTAAGCAATGGCGCTTTGCGCTACTGTGGCTGGTCGAGCTGCTACCGCCGAGAAGCTGGTGCTGCTGGAAAAGATACTTCTGGCATTATTCGCGTGCATCAATTCGATAAAGTAGAAATGTTTGTTTATTGCAAGCAAGAAGATTCTCGCGCAGAACATCAAAAGTTGCTTGGAATGGAACAAGAGATGCTCGCTAAGGTGGAAGTGCCTTACCGCATTATTGACACCGCTGCTGGAGACCTTGGCTCTTCTGCTGCGCGCAAGTTTGATTGCGAAGCTTGGGTTCCAACTCAGGGTCGCTACCGCGAGCTTACTTCTACTTCTAATTGCACTGAGTATCAGGCTCGTCGCTTGAATGTTCGCGAGCGCATAGAAGATGGCGGAACTCGCCCAGTTAGCACGCTTAATGGCACTTTGGCTACTACTCGCTGGCTTGTTGCTATTTTGGAAAATCATCAGCACGAAGATGGTTCAATTGATATTCCAAAAGCTATGCAAGCATACATGGGTGGCAAAGAGGTTATTGAGCCTACTAAGTGGGAAGCCTAAAAGCCTAACATAGCTTTAAGCCTTTAATATTAATGTTGATTAATAAGTGTGCAAATCAGTTTTGGTTTGCACACTTTTTTATTTGCACAGCACAACAACGCAACAGCGCAACAGCGCCACAACGCAACAACACCGCTCACCGCTCTACTTTGTAGGCAGCTCTTGCGCAGAACACCCGTGCAAAACAGACGCCATACTCTGCTTTTCGGCGCTTGTAACGCTAAGGTCGTACTTATACTTAACAGCAATCTGCCTAGCTACATAACCGCATCTAAAAGACTTATTAGATGGAAGCCAATAGGCCGCAGAAGCAGAGCCTTTTTCTTGGTTTGCTGCTCCTTGCACAGCAAGAAGGTTCAGCATATCGTTACCAAACTTAAGTCGCTTAGCGCGATTCCACTTCCAAGCACCCGACTGCCAAGCGTTTTCTAGAGCAACAACGTGGTCAATTTGAACAAGCGCGCTAGTTTTTCTGCCTCGCACAAAGTTAATATCTAATCCTGTATATGGGTCATGTAAAAGCCCAGACGCCACTTTGCAAGATCCCGCATACTTAAAGCGAACATGCGTTAAATCGCGCGCAAGAACGTCTTCTCGAACATCACAACCGTTTTTATTATCGTCTGTAGTTCTATACCCAAAAACGCTTCTGTTATATCCAGAAGCATGCGACTTATCTACTTTTAGCTTGCTAAGCTTTTCTGCAGCATCTCCACTGGCAACGTATTCTCCAGTAATATTCCCAACATCTTGGTTGATTTTAGGCAAAACTAAGCCAATAACAATGCCTACAAGAATCGCGAGCGCAATAAGCCATATAAAAGACGTTACGCTCCTAGAGATTGGAGCGTTGCTATAGCGCGCATCACCTACTCTACGGTTACTACGATTGCGCAGCATGATTAATATCTACAACCCAAGGAATACGACGTATAACAATGTTGAGCACTTGCTGAATAAGGCTAATAAGAATAATGATTGCCATAACTGCGTACACAACGTTCCATTGCGGATTCTTAGTTACAAGCGGATGTATTGTGCTAGAAACAAGCATTATTGCGTTTGCGATTCCAATAAGAGAAACCGACATAAGAATCGCTTGCATTCTGCCGACTTTGCGCGATAATCTTACGCGTTGCTGAGCCAATTTTCGCATTGAATCAACAACTCGTTTAACGCAATAGTCTCCTTGACGGAATGCCAATACTTCTTGCAAACCAAGCTCTACATCATCTACTTCTAGTTCAACCATTTTTTGATCTAGATGAACTTTATTAATAAAGCTTTTAAGGCTCAAACTAAACAATCCTGGGATTACAAACACGATTAGCAAACAAATCACAGACGCAAAAATCGCGATTTGAACACTAAAATAGCTTAGCAAAACGATTGCTGGAATAATCGAAAGAATCATTCCAACGCTCATACTAAGACCTGCCTTGTGTAAGTGAGCGTGGTGAAGGTCTAGTCCTGCAAAAGACGCAACAAGCGTTAAGCATCTTAAGCATGCGCAAACAACTACAACAAGAACGTAGTCTTTAACACCTAAGCCAAAAAGCGGCCTGCTTGCTATAGCAAACATTGCTGCGATTGCGCAAACAGGAATCAACAAAGCACAAACAATGTTTATTACAGTTGAGAAGGCACTGAGAATGGCAAATAATGCTTTCTTTAAGTAAGACACTTTTGATTTTTTGCCACTATTATGCGCAATATTCTCACGCTCATTTTCACGCTCATCGCCACTTTGCGCGCTCAAATTGCCATTTGAATCGCCACTTAGTGCGCCTACAGATGCAGCTCGCGCACGCGAATCACTAAACACACTAACTTTAACTAAATTGTCTGCACTAGTGGCGTAGCTATCGCTTGGAAGAAACACAAGAATAGTTGCTTTTTTGGCAATTTTGCGCAAAATATCGCATAAGTTTTTAGCTTCTTTAGCGCTAATGTTTTTAGAAGAATAGTCAAAAATGTATACAGGAGTGCGGCGAATCAACGCGCGCGCCATAACAAGTCGCCTAAGAATGTCTTGCTTATTTTCGGCATGAATATTTTCTACTCGCAAGTCTAAACCGTTGTAATCTGCATAAACAACACCATCCGCGCGAGCAGCCCCAAGTGCCTGCCACATAGACGTTGTAGTAGCATTTTTAGACGCCATCAGTAAGTTTTCTCGCAAAGTGGCGGAAAACATGTGACTATTCTTGCGAACAATCGTTACAAGATCCGCCAATGCACCAGGATCTACATTATTTAGAGTTATATAAGAAGGATTTCCCACAATATCGCCAAAATCAGATGCCACAAATGGCGAATCCGCACCCAAATCAGGCAAAGCGTAACTATCACTGTAAGATAGCGCAACATTCGATTTAGAACTAAAAGTAACGCCATTAATAACGTTATTCGCAACTAAATCGTAATACTCGCTTGGCATTACATTCAGTTTTCCACTAGAAACATTAAAAGATGCGCGCAAAGGACGATTATTCTTAACAAAATTACAACGAACATGAAGAGAAACGTTGCTAGCGCCATCTGGAATACTCAAAGACGACTTATTGTCTATTTTTTCTAGCACGGATTGTGAATATTCGGAATCTAAAGTAGATGAATTATTGGAAGAACCACCATTAGCAGCAACACTTTTGAACAAATTGCCAATATTATTTAGCCCCAAAACAGCACGATTTTTAATATGCATGCAATTAGCAACTCGGCGAATTGGATCCACGCTTAACATAAGCAGAGGCAAAGTTAGCATTGCTGCAGGAAGACCAACAGACCTAACTGAAAGAAGCCAAACCGTGCAAACAACAGCAACCGCAACCATAAAATACGCCAAAAAAGCGCACAAACAACGCAACAAAACACGAACGTTATAAAGCGCAGTACAAAGAGCTAAAGCAGAAAAAACGGCCGCAACGAGGCAAATACTCGCTAGATAAGTGTTGATTGAGAACAACGCAATGCTAACAGCAAAAGGCATAGGAAAAGCTGCAAAAATTTGCGGCAAAAGCAAACCAGCCCAACGCTGAACCCAAGCAATATCTTCATTTACGCAAATCGAAGAATATTCAACAGAATCATTACGGTTAGCCGAACTGAGCGAAATCATAGATCGCAACATCTTCGGTCGAAGCTTCATAGCTACGCGAGTGCCAATCTCGGTAGAAAAAATACAAGATTGATGGAAAGCAATGTATTTTATAATCAAAATACCAACAAGCGAAATCAAATAAGACGTTAACTCAACGGAGCTAAGCAAAGATTTACCAGTATATTTTGCTGGAATCAAAATAGGCGAAAGAATACCAACACAAACATACACAAAACCGATGTTTGCAAGAGAAGATATAGCAAGACACGCCGCTCTTAAGGCAACCAGATGTTTAACACCTGGAACAAAAGCAAAGAAACGACTAATCATTTAACTATCCTTTTCTTGTTCATAAAACCTACAAAATCAACGTAGTTATATTATGCATAAGAGCGAACACATTTAACCAGTGCAAACAAACACAAAAACAGCCAAACATCTAAATATCTAAACATCAAACATCAAACAAATCTAATACTCATAGCACATCTAACATCTAAACTCTTAAAGCACTATAAATCACTTTTCAAACCCGCAAAATGCACTTTTACAAGCACTCTCTAACACACAGATTCGCTACCTATTACAACACATAAGATTACGCTAAACGCCAGGCATCAACACGCCGAATTGTAGATTGCTAGCTACACAAAATGCGCACTACCCCAAATGCCAACTCAAACGGTGCAAATCGCTAGCGCCGTGCTCAAGAATCGCATCCCTATGCGCTTTAGAACCATAGCCCTTGTTATGCGCCCAATCGTAAACAGCATATTTTGGATTTTGTGCTAAATCAATCATCAACGAATCTCGAGTCACCTTTGCAATAACAGAAGCCGCCGAAACACTAGCACACTTTTGATCTGCCTTAACTAAAGTGTGAACTTTTACAGAAAATTGCATACTAGGCGCATCAAAAGTACCTAAAGCTTTGCCAACGTAATTGAACGGACCGTCCAAAATCGCAGCAATCCGCGCATCTTTAAGGCTAGAGCGCATGCGATTTTGAACATCGTTAATTGCATTAATCGCAGCAACACCAAGAGCATAGCTAATACCCCACTCGTCAATTTGACGATTTGTGCAAGAGCCAACAGCAAAAGCATCGCACCAATTTTCAATCGGATCCAGCAAACCCTCCCGCTTATGCGCGTTAAGAAGCTTAGAATCCGCTAAACCTTGCGGAAAACTACCCGATTTAATCTTTTGCGCACTAAAAAGCGCAGCCCCAACCATAACAGGACCAGCAAGACTACCGCGGCCAACTTCGTCTAAGCCAATAACCCAGTCAAATCCGCTGCTTATAAGGTTTTGTTCAAAGTCAAAAGATGGAATAATTGCCAAATTTGCCTACTCTTAACTACTTATTTGCACTACTTATTTGCGATATCTACTTACGTTTACTTATGCTTAATTACGTCTACTTACGCCTTACTTATTTGCAGATTTAGCTTTTACATCGTCAAAAGCATCGCTGTGATTTTCAAAAATACCCATACGATTAAGTGGCCAAAAACGCATAAACGCAACGCCTTCAATTTTAGAAATTGGCACTAAACCGTCGTCTCCATCGTTCTTATGGTACCTAGAATCCGCGGAATTAGCGCGATTATCTCCAAGAACAAAAACGTGACCTGGCTTAACCTTTACCTTAAACGCAAACGCACTCGGACTTACACCTGGCCTAATGTAAGCAGATTCAAGAACTGGAACGCCATTAACCAAAATCGGGTCGCCATCTCCCTTGCACTCAACTGTATCTCCAGGAAGACCAATAAGGCGCTTAATTAAATCTTTGCCTGAAAGAATGCCGCCACTGCTGCTTTCTCCGCTTAACCAATTAGCTGGATCTTCAAAAACAACAATATCACCACGATTTAGCGGAAAAACCCTAGGAGTTAGTTTAGATGTAACAACGTAATCGCCTATATGAATTGTGTCTAGCATAGATCCCGACGGTATAAAATACACGCCAAGAATAAAAATACGCAAAAGAATCACAACAATAATAGGAACAAGATACCAAGCAATAAGCTCTTTCCAAGAAGTTTTGAAAAGCTTTACTGTTCTTGCTTTAGAGCCATTTTGCTCTTGAGAATTTTGACGATTATTTTGCTCCGAATTATTACCACGCAAAGCGTAATTCGTATAATCGCGATTATTCACGCAATTACCAGAAACGTGATTTCCCCTGATTTTGCAATGTTTAGAGTGCGTACCAGCCCCAGCACTCTTAGAGCCAAAATTAAAAACGCTCATAACACCAAAGCCAGAAGCAAGATTACGCTTGACTTCTGGCTCGGGTGGAACAGGAGAAGGATTCAAGCCGTGACCTGCTACATTAACAATATGATTATCGCTATTTTGCAAGTCTTCGGAATGCATATTAATCCTTATGTAAATCCTTAACCTAAATAAATTTACTTAGCAGCGCTGTTGTCACGACGCTCGGCAATACGAGCAGCCTTGCCACGCAAAGCGCGCAAGTAGTAAAGCTTAGCGCGACGAACGCGACCACTACGAACCAGCTTAATCGAATCGATAGCTGGAGAATGAAGTGGGAAGCGACGCTCAACACCAGTACCAAAGCTAACCTTACGAACAACAAAAGTCTCGCGAACGCCAGCACCCTTACGAGCAATAACTACGCCAGTAAAAGTCTGAATACGAGTGTTGTTGCCTTCCTGAATCTTAACGTTAACGTCAACAGTATCTCCAGGACGGAAAGCTGGGATTTCTTCGGCAGCCTTAAGATGCTTAGCATCAAATGCTTCTACAGCATTCACCATAATAATTCCTCCATCGCCGCCGCATATCAGCGCAAGTTTTATCAAAGTAAATTGTCTAATTTTAATTTTGACTTTTTAACTTTACTTTGAATAATCTTTCCCAAAAAGTTTGCTTTTTGGGGCTTCCATCCGCCAATCTTCAAAAGCTGGCTAGACTACTAATAAGCAGACTATGCGGCATCCGCTTATTGAAAGCATACGAACATAAATTTATGCTCAATAATGGACATTATTTAGCACTATTTCGCACTATTTTATCACGCAACGCCATTAAGCGGCGCTGTTTCAACAGTACGCGTTAACTCGTCGTCGTCAGCATCGTAGTCAAAAAGCTCACCATAACGACCCCAGCTAATCGCAATATCAAATTGCTGACGAGCCAAAGCGTCCGTATGCTTACTGCGAAGCAAATCCAAAATCAACTCACCGCGAAGCTTGCCGTTGCGGTTTCGGCTCAAAGCCTGGTCAATCGCGTGAACAAGAGGCGCATGCTCAATCGCAAGTCGCGCAAACACCTGCTTGCTGTGCAAAATGTCGGCATTATGCCACTCTTGACCAGCTTGCGTAATCGTAATATGGCCATTTTCTGCTGTGAGCAAATCAAGCATTGTTCCAGCATCCACAAGCGGGAACAAGTCATCGATTTCAAACGACAAATCCGCAGCCAAATCAGCCAAATCAATGCCATCTGGCTCTTCCGATATAACGTCTAGCAAACCAGCCATGCCTCCTGGCGTTGCATTAGGCAACAAGTGCACAGCAACTGGCTCTGGCTTTTGCTCGCCCGCATCAGCTTGCTCTTCGTTTTGCTTAGCTTCCACTTCTGCATCGTGATGCTTTTGAATAAGCATATCGGCGATTGCAGCAGCCTCAGTTTCTTCCGCATCCGCTTGCTCCGCAGGCATAGAGTCGCTCGCAGCACTAGACGAATCGCTAGCAGCCGCCGAATCCGCATTCTGCGATTCAAGATCGCTTTCTGGATTCGAGCCAGTCAAAATAGCATAAAGATTATCTACCATCGCCTCAAATTCAGCACTATGCTTGTCTCTTGGTCGAGGCAAATCAACTTGCACGTCTGCAATCAAATGACCTGGATGAGAGCCCAAAACTACCACTCTATCTGCCATTTGCACAGCTTCTTCAATATTGTGCGTAACGATTACAACAGACTTGATATCACGCTCTTCACTAGACCAAAGCTTAAGAACTTCCTGACGAAGATTTTCTGCCGTAAGAACGTCGAGAGCCGAGAATGGCTCGTCCATAAACAAAGCGTCTGGGCGCAAAACCAGTGCGCGCGCAATACCTACGCGCTGACGCATACCTCCCGAAAGCTCCTTTGGGTACGCTGTTTCAAAGCCGTCCAAGCCGATTGCATCTATTGCAGCGAGCGCAAGCTCCGTGCGCTTTTCTTTACTAACGCCTCTAGCGCGCAAGCCAAGCTCCACATTGTCTTGAACTGTAAGCCATGGCATAAGAGCAAAGGTTTGGAAGACGATTGCAACTCCTGGGTTTGGCCCTGTAAGCTCGCGTCCGCGATACGTAACCGTTCCCTCTGTTGGCTGAATTAAGCCTGCCATTGTTCGCAAGAAGGTTGACTTTCCAGCGCCAGAACGCCCTAGAATTGCAACGATTTCGCCTTCGCGCAGCGTAAACGATATGTCGTGAAGTACGTGCTGAGTAGTGCCACTATCCGAAGTAAAGCTCTGGCTTATGTGCTTTGCGTCAATAATGTCGCTTGTAATTGAAGACTGCGCAGCCTTTTGCGCGTTTTTGTTCAAAGTGTTCATAATTTTGCCAATCTTTTCGTAAAGTTTGTAAGTTTATAAGTTTAATTTTTGAATTTATTGATTTTATTTATATTGATTTAGCGATTAATGGCAACTAACAAGCAACTAATCATCGGTTACTTGCGATTAGCCAATCGTTTAATTCAACACGAATCTTTTTGCGGAGTACCTTTGCAAAGGCGCCCAGAACAGTCGATTACTTAACACAACTATTAAGCTCATAACCGTTACTCCCACAAGCGTTTTTACAGAGTCACCAACGGTTGTTGCATTCGTAATATACGCGCCCAAACCTTGAGTTGCCATGTGATTCTTGCCGTATTCCACAATCTCTGCAACAATCGAAGCGTTCCAAGCGCCACCAGCGGCCGTAATTCCGCCAGTGCACCAAGATCCAAAAATCGAAGGCAAAACAAGAGTCTTCCACTTAAGCACACGATTTAATCTAAAGCTTCTTGTCATCTCTTTTAAGTCGTCTGGAATCGCACTAGCGCCTGCAATAACGTTAAACAGAATGTACCATTGTGTGCCAAGCGCCATCAAAATAATACTTCCCCAGCCAAGGTCAATGTGCCAAGCCATAAACCACATCATTGCAAATGGGAACACAAAGTTTGCTGGGAAGCTAGCCAAGATTTGCACAACAGGCTGCATAATGCGAGAAATCTTAGGATTCATGCCAATGTACACGCCTACTGGCACCCAAATCAGCGAGCTTACAAAAATCAACACTGCAACGCGCGCAAAAGTCAAAGCGCCTAACGCTCCAGCTGTAACAAACTCTTGCAAACCTGTGCGAGTTGCTACAAAGTAAAGCATTTGCGCAGCAGCAGCAATAATTAGAACAATCATTACAACGTTAAAAACTAAATCGCCAAGCTTGCGGGCAGACGCTTTACGAGGCCATTTTGCACCCGTGCGGCCGAATGGGCGCGTAGCTAATTCCAGCCACTCGCGAATAGGCGAAAACAGCTTGCTAATAACTTCGTCGGCATGAGAATGACGAATAAGCGTTAAAATCGCGCTCTTTCGCTCTTCATCGGACGCGCTTTGCGTTATGCGGAATCGCTCTGCCCACGCGGTAAGCGGCTTCCAAAGGAAGAAGTCGATTGCAAGCACAACAATAATCATGGATAAAATGGCCCACCAAATATTTCCAAGCTTGTTTTCTGCAGCAGATTGCGCAACAAAGCTACCTACTCCAGGCAGCGCGTAAGTGTGATTGTTTACGGAAATCATCTCGGAAGCAGTAAGGAAGAACCATCCGCCACCAACGCTCATCATGCAATTCCAAAGCAGCGGAATCATTGCGTTTGGCATATCCAGCACCCAGAATCTCTGCCAATGCGTAAGTTGCAAGCTGCGCACTGCCTCGTCTAACTCCTTAGGCTCACTTAAAAGCGAACGGTGGAACGAGAAAGTCATATTCCAAGCCTGGCTTGTAAAAATCGCAAAAATCGAAGCGGCTTCAACGCCCATCATCGATCCTGGGAAAATAACAAGCCAAATCGTTACTGTAGCCGAAAGGAAGCCAAGAATTGGAACGGATTGCAAAATGTCTAGCAACGGAATAAGCACCTTGCCCAAGCGACGGCTGCGCGCTGCAAGAGATCCGTAAATAATCGTAAAAATCAGCGATGCTATAAGCGCAAGCATCATGCGGAACACGGATCTAAGCGTGTAATAAGGCAAATTAATAAGGTCTGTTGAAACCGCGGAAGGTATGCCACTAGGTCCAATCGGCTGGTTAATGCGCTGCAAAAGGAAAGCGCTTACTCCAAAAAGTGCGATTATGCCAACGCACACAATAATGTCGGACCAAAAACGAGTGTTTTCGTCTACTTGCGCGCTGGCACTACTTTTTCCAGATGTTGTAAATATTGTCATGATAAGTCCTCTGGTAACGCGTATTTTTACACGCGTTTGCCGCTTATCACCACTATTTTTTGCGTTTATATTAAATTTTGCTTAAAATTTTAGACTTTATTTTAGAAGCGCCTATTTAATGCGCGGTTGCTGGCGATTTATCCCAACAAATCAAATAAAATCTTTAATCGCAAAAATCTTTAATCGCAAACGTTTTGGCGGTGACTGCCGGTTTTTTATATTCATCTTTTGTATATTCAGGGGGAACGTCCGTACTACTACTAATACTGTCTGAATCGTCACTTACAGCATTAACTGTATTAGCACTTTGATTACAACTTGTACTACTGCTACTGTCATGTTTCACGGCAATCACCTCCTCTAGCTTGTGCGCGCCAACGCAAAACCGTACTATCGCATCGTCATTGAACCGGACGGCAAGCAAGAAGACACAATGTGATTTACAAATCAAAAGAAATCAACATTAATCTTGTCGTTCAAGCTTCAGCTTCGCAGGGCGATGGCGTTGCATTAGTCGAAGCCTTGAAATCGACAACGACTGTTGACCAACTTGCACAGTGTCTCCACTGTGTTGCGGCAGCAACCCGTATCCCCGTGGTAGCCTTACCTACCGACCGTGCTTATTATAAATTATCACCACTCTTAAGTCAACCTATTTTTGAATTGACTTGAATTGACTTGAAGCGAAAAGGCAGGTTGGAGCAAAAAATAAAAAAGCCTCTTGAAGAATTTAATCAACAAGAGGCTTTAGATCAACAATCAAATAAGATTGTTACGCACTCGCTTACTTGCGATGAGCGCGGTAGAAGCGAATCAAGCTCTGCGTAGAAGCATCCTGAGCTGCCAAAGCGCTATCATCCTTAGAAATTGCAGGAGTAATCTGCTTTGCAAGCTGCTTGCCAAGCTCCACACCCCACTGATCGTAGGAATCCAAGCCCCAAACAGTGCCTTCAACAAAGGTGATGTGCTCGTAGAGAGCAATCAACTCGCCCAAGCTAAATGGAGTCAAAGCATCGCCAAAGATAGAGGTGGTTGGACGGTTGCCGCTAAATACGCGAGCTGGAACAATCTCTTCTGGAGTTCCTTCAGCGCGAACTTCGTCTGCAGTCTTGCCGAAAGCAAGAGCCTTAGTCTGTGCAAGATAGTTGCCCAAGAACAGCTCGTGAACATCTTGATCGCCATCCTTAGTAGGATTTGGAGTGTTCACAAAAGCAATAAAATCAGCTGGAATAAGCTGAGTGCCCTGGTGAATCAACTGGTAGAAAGCGTGCTGGCCATTGGTGCCTGGTTCGCCCCAGAAGATTTCGCCAGTTTCGCTTGTTACAGGAGTGCCGTCCCAGCGAACCGACTTGCCGTTGGATTCCATAGTGAGCTGCTGCAAATACGCTGGGAAGCGATGCAAGTATTGATCGTATGGAAGAACAGCATGGGAAGCAACCTTGTAGAAGTTGCGGTACCAAACGTTGAGCATACCAAGAAGAACAACAACATTCTTCTCGAATGGAGTCTCAGCAAAGTAAGTATCGATTGCGTGGAAGCCCTTCAAGAACTCCTCAAAGCGCTCAGGTCCTAAAACAACAGCCAAAGAGGTGCCAACAGCGGAATCCACAGAGTAGCGGCCGCCAACCCAGTTCCAGAATCCAAAAGCGTTGGTTGGGTTAATGCCGAACTCTTCAACCTTCTCGAGGTTGGTGGAAACAGCTACGAAGTGCTTTGCAACAGCTTCTGCCTTCTTTGCATCGCTGCCGTCAATAGCACCACTCTCCTGAAGCTTGTTAAGCAACCATGTGCGAGCGCTACGAGCGTTAGTCAAAGTCTCCAAAGTGGTGAAAGTCTTAGAAACAATAATGAAAAGCGTGGTTTCTGGATCCAAATCCTTGGTCTTTTCTGCCATATCGTTTGGATCAATGTTGGAAACGTAGCGAGCATTAATGCCAGCATCTGCGTATGGCTTTAAGGCTTCGTAAACCATGACTGGACCCAAGTCAGATCCGCCAATACCAATGTTTACAACGGTCTTAATGTTCTTGCCAGTAACACCCTTCCACTCTCCCGAGCGAACCTTATTTGCAAAGTCGTAGATGCGACCCAAAACTTCGCGAACGTCGGCAACAGTATCTTGACCGTCAACAATGAACTTGCCAGCGTCTTCTGCTGGGCGACGCAAAGCGGTGTGCAATACTGCGCGATCTTCGGTGTTGTTAATGTGCACGCCAGTGTACATTGCCTTAGTGCGCTCGTCGAGCTTTACAGCCTTAGCAAGGTTTGCGAAAAGCTTAAGCGTTTCTGGCTTAATCAAATTCTTAGAAAGATCGAAGTGGAGGTCTCCAGCTTCGAAGCTCAACTTATCCACGCGATTTGCATCTTCGGCAAACCACTTCTTCAGGCTCACGCCTTCGGATTGCAACTCATCATAGTGCTTTTGCAATGCAGCCCATTCTGGGGTCTTAACGGCGTCAACTGGTGGATTGATGGCCATTTCTAGGTCCTTTCATCTTTATTAAGTGATGTGATGATTTATAAATGTTTTATATAAATGTTTTAAGTCTAAGCACAATCTTTGGCACACTTAAACACAATGCAGAATCATCATGAATCGTAAGCAAAAATCATAATGTAAACAAGTGTAAAAATGAGCTTAAGCAAGGTGCTTGCATCACATCTTCCAATTGCCAAGATACTCACAAAAGCGGACAGAAATACACTTTGACTAGAACACATGCGAACATTACGGCGCGGCGCACTAGACAAAATCGAAATATTCATATATAGTATTTGATTTGTGCGCGAGTCGCGAATGCTTCTCGGGCAGTTGCCACTTTAGCTCAGTCGGTAGAGCGTCTCACTCGTAATGAGAAGGTCGACAGTTCGATTCTGTCAAGTGGCTCTTAAAAACCCATTTTTTGCCTGTTTAGGCGATTTTGCGCGAGTGGCGGAATGGTAGACGCGCAGGATTTAGGTTCCTGTGTCTTACGACGTGTGGGTTCAAGTCCCATCTCGCGCACATTTTGTAGTTTAATCGCAAGCTGAAGTCGTTAGTTTATCGCAACTATAATCGCAAATTAAATCGCAACTACTCAATAAACATAGCTTTTAATTCAGGCAAAAGTGCCCTCAAAGCGTTGCCGCGATGAGAAATCGCATTTTTTTCTTGCTGATTAAGTTGCGCGCTAGTTAAATCGTGCATTTGAACACCATCCCTAACGGGCTGATTATTTGGCACAAAAAGCGGATCGTAGCCAAAACCCTTGCAACCTCTAGGCTCACGAATCAAGCGCCCAACCATTTCTCCAACGCGAACAGTCTCAAAACCGTTGTTTTTCCACATAGCGTTTTCCAGATCCGCATCAACGCAGTCTTTAGGAACAGCAAGAGCCGCCGCGCATCTAAATCGCGCCGTTCGGCATTCGTCTGGAATATCCTCAAGCTGCTTAAGCAAAAGCGCGTTATTGGCATTATCGTCTCCATGAACCCCGCTCCAGCGCGCAGACAATATTCCTGGAGCCGCGCCCAAAACGTCTACAATCAAGCCAGAATCGTCAGCAACCGCAGGTAATCCAGTTCTTTGCGCAACGTCTCTAGCCTTGATTAGCGCGTTTTGCTCAAAAGTCACGCCTGTTTCCACTGGGTCTGGAAGCCCCAAAGAGCCAGCAGTAACAAGCTCAATATGCTCCGATATTTCCGCAAACTCTTCGTTAAGAATCCGCTTAATTTCAACGAGTTTACCCTCATTATGCGTTGCCACAACAAGTTTCACGCTCGCCACTCCTTAGTAATTTATCGAATAAACAGACATAAATTTTATTTAATTTTGGCTTAACTTAATTTTGGCTTAAAACTGCACGCTGAGCCGCTTGAAGCTCGCGATTACCTTTGGCTGCCAAATCAAGCAAAACGTTAAGCTCATCGCGATTAAACGGGCGATGCTCCGCCGTGCCTTGAATCTCAATAAAATTGCCCGAACCAGTCATAGCAACGTTCATATCTGTCATAGCTTGACTGTCTTCTACATAGGGCAAATCAAGCATTGGAGTGCCATTAATAACGCCTACAGAAACAGCGGAAACGGAGTCTTTAAGAACGTTTTTAGCGCTGCGAATATGCTTGTGCTTTTCGGCCCAATTTAGCGCGTCTACAAGAGCCACATATGCGCCTGTAATCGAAGCTGTGCGCGTGCCACCATCTGCTTGAAGAACATCGCAATCAATTTGAATAAGGCACTCGCCCATTGCCTTCATGTCTATAACGCCCCTAAGGCAGCGACCAATAAGACGACTAATCTCGTGCGTGCGGCCGCCGATTTTGCCCTTAACAGACTCGCGATCGGTGCGCTCGGCAGTGGCCCTTGGAAGCATTGAGTACTCGGCTGTAACCCAACCTAAACCAGTGTCTCTCCTCCAGCGCGGAACGCCAATAGTAAAAGTGGCAGTGCACATAACGCGCGTATTTCCGCACTCAATAAGAACGGAGCCTTCTGGAACGTTTGTAAAATTGCGCGTGATTTTTACTGGCCGCAACTCGTCCACATCTCTGCCATCAAAGCGAATAGGTTTTATAGATTCCAACATATCCTTAATTTGAGCCATAATTCAACAATTTAGCACGCGGCATTAACTAGCACGCAGCATTAATCTTGCTAGCACACAGCATTAATCTTTAGCAAAATCGCTATACAAAACCGTAGACTTTTGCATCAAATTTGCTCGCTAAGCGTAAGCCACTCTTCTTCTAACGCGCTAGATTCGCTTTGATTCGCCTGCAACTTCTCGTTAAGCTCTTGCAAGCCAACAAAATCGCTAGGATCGTGGCTTGCCATTTTTTGCTCAATCGCGCTTTTTTCTTCTTCAAGCTTTTCTAGCTTGCGCTCTATTGCCGCAACTCTTCTTGTAGCATCGTAGTACGCTTTTCCGCTTAATTTTGCTTCAGATTTTTGATTTGATTTTTGATTTGACTTTTGATTTGAATCTAATCCAACACCTTCTGCAGACTCCGACTTTGACTCCGACTTACCACCAGATTCCGCCGCAAAATCTGCCTTAGACTCTTGCATATTTGCGCGCTCATAGTCTTCCATAATCTTTAAATATTCGTCAACTCCGCCTGGAAGATGGCGAATCTTGCCGTCAATCAACGCAAACTGCTGATCAGTCACGCGCTCAAGCAAGTATCTGTCGTGCGAGACAACAATCAAAGTGCCTGGCCAAGTGTCTAGTAAATCTTCCATAACGGCAAGCATGTCTGTATCTAAGTCGTTTCCAGGCTCGTCCATTATCAACACATTTGGCTCGTTTAGAAGAATCAAAAGCAATTGCATGCGACGTTTTTGGCCACCCGAAAGGTCTGCAATCGGCGTCATAAGCTGCTCTGGCTTAAAACCAAGCCTCTCCATAAGCTGACCAGGAGTCACTTCTTTGCCGTCGATTATGTAGCTTGGCTTGTATCGGCTCAAAACCTCTTTAACCTTATATTTTCCAAGCTTTTCCAGCTCTTCTAGGCGCTGAGATAGCACGGCAAATTTTACAGTTTTGCCAATATTTACATGACCTTTAGTTGGATGCAAAGAGCCGTCGATTATGCTTAAAAGCGTTGATTTTCCAGCGCCATTAGCTCCGACTATGCCGAATCGGTCTCCTGGCCCTATTAGCCACGTTTGATTGTCTAAAATCATGCGGCCGCTAATCGTTTTTTGCAATGCTGCACATGTTTCTTTTAATGGCGATTCTTCTTGCGATAATGGCGATTCTTGCGATTCCACTTGCGATTCTTCTACAGAAATCGTAACGCTACCATCATGCGTAGGCTGTGAAAATGGCGATTTTACAATATCCGCATCGGATGCAGCAGGACTTGATGAATCCTCAAAAATTTGCGTAACGTCAATCAAATCAACAACTTGCTTACCAAGACGAGAAGTTGCCATTCTTTTTAGCTCAAGAGTATCTCGCATTGGCGGAACGTCTGCTATAAGCTCGCGAGCTTGCTTAACGTGGAATTTTTGCTTTGTAGAACGCGCTCGAGCACCTCTAGAAAGCCACGCAAGCTCTTTACGAGCCAAATTCCGCCTGCGCTCCTCGCGAACATCCGCCTGGCGTTCGCGCTCAACGCGCTGCATCATGTAAGCGCTGTAGCCGCCTTCAAACGGGTCGATTGCACCATCGTGAACTTCCCACATAGAAGAGCAAACTTCGTCTAAAAACCACCTGTCGTGCGTAACAAGCAAAAGCGCACCCTGACCATCTTGCCATCTGTGCAAAAGATGCTCCGCAAGCCAATGAATTGTAAGCACATCAAGATGATTCGTAGGCTCGTCCAAAGCCAAAATATCCCAATCATGCAGCAGAAGTCTTGCCAAATCCGCGCGCCTGCGCTGGCCGCCAGAAAGCGTACCAACCTTAGCTTCAAGGTTGATTCCGCCCAAAAGAGCCTCCACAATTTCTCGCTGCTTTGAATCTGCAGCCCACTCGTAATCCTGGCGATTTTCTAGCGCAGCCTGGCGAACCGTAGCATTATCGTCTAGCGGGTCTCGCTGGCTTAAAATGCCAAAAGTTAGGCCATTTCTACGCGTAACTCTTCCCGAATCTGGGTCAATCGCGCCTTGAAGAAGCTTTAAAAGAGTGGATTTTCCATCTCCATTTTTGCCTACGATTCCTATGCGATCGCCTTCAAAAACGCCTTGAGTTACGTCTTTGAAAATCGTTTTTGTTGCAAATTCAAGGGAAACATGTTCTAGTCCCAAATCATAAGTAGGCATAACTCACAAATATAGCCGTGCTGCTATACCATTCGCGAATGCAGGTCGTCGTTCGCACGGATTAGCCGTGCGAACGTCTCCGCAGCGCAGAAGCAGTGCTTCTGCGCTGAGCTGCTCAGCGCGCCAAATTGCCTTCGCGCGCTACGCTTTAAGCGCTCGGGCAGGTTGGCGCGCAAGCTAGGTAGAGATTCGAGATTTTTCGCAGCGGATGAAGCGAACCTCAGCATGAAATGGTGATTCGCTGAAGCAGCAAGAAAAATCGAGAATCTCGGTGATTAAAGACACGCAATTGTTCTAGATATTCAGAAGGTTTGATGTATTTCTCTACGAGCAATAAAAGAGGAGCGTAGAGACGGGACTTGCGAGGAGAGAAATACTCAAACCTCGCGCAATACCAAATAGGAAAATCGTTAGCGCTATATAAGCTCGCTATCTATATGATTCGCTTTGCACCAAAAATTGCAAAATGCTTAATGTCGTATAGTATTGAATCATGAGTTACGTATCTGAAAATTCTTTACACAATGCTGTGAATCTTGCTGCAACAGACCTCTTTACTTTTAGCTACAAGCACATTATTAAGCCGCACTTAGTGTTTAACATTCCGCCAGACGAAGCACACGACCGCATGATTGCATTTTGCAAAATAAGCGAGCGCATTCCTGGATTAATGTGGCTTTTGCGACAAATGCTTGACTACACAGATCCAATTTTACAAACGCAAGTTATGGGAGTAGATTTTGCGAATCCATTTGGCTTAAGCGCAGGACTCGATAAAAACTGCGATTTGTGCACAGTTCTAGACAACGCTGGTTTTGGATTTGAAACAGTTGGCTCCACAACCGCTCGTCCATGTGCAGGAAACGCTAAACCTTGGTATCATAGGCTTCCGCAATATGATTCACTTCTTGTTCATGCAGGTCTTGCAAACGATGGCAGCGAATTTGTGATTCCTAGAGTAGAAAAAGCATGGACGAATGCTAAAAGCATGCAAATTTCTATAAGCATTGCGCGAACTAACGATAATCTTGTTGGCGATTTAGACGAAGGCATTGAAGATTATCGCATATCTATGGAGCGCGCAAGTGGCAAAAGCTCGATGATTGAGGTTAATATTTCTTGCCCAAACACTATGGCTGGCGAACCTTTTAGTAATCCAGATGCTTTAGATAAGCTTTTTAGTGTTTTAGATAAAGTAAGCAGACCTCAGCCAACTCTTGTAAAAATGCCTTTGAACTTAAAGGGCGGATGGCCTCAATTTAAGTCTTTGTTAGACGTTTTAAGCGCACATAAGGTTGATGGCGTGAGCATTGCAAATTTGCGCAAGAATCGAGATGGACTAGATATTCCAGCAGATTGGAAAGGTGGAATCTCAGGGGCTCCAACATTTGCCGCAAGCAATGAGCTTATTAAGCGCACTAGAAGCGAGTTTGGATCCCGCTTTGCAATTGCTGGAATCGGCGGAGTATTTACCGCTGAACAAGCATATCAAAAGATTAGAAACGGCGCCGACTTAGTTATGTTCGTTTCTTCTCTTATGTACAGAGGCCCTCAACAAATTACAACGCTAAAGCGCGGTCTTGCAAAGATGCTTAGAAAAGACGGCTTTAATAGTGTTAAGGATGCTGTTGGAGTAGACGCGCTCTAGTCGAGTCACACTAGTGACATCACACTAGCAACAACACACTAACGAGTTCCGCCAGAATACGAGCTGGAGGTATCTCCACTGCTGGAGTCACCAGAATATTGGTCTTGCCTTCCGTCGCCCGTTGCGTAGCGTCCGTTTGTAGCAGCATCTTGTTGCGAGTTTTGATCACCTTGCGCACTCTGATCGCTTTGCGAACCCTGGCTTTGCTCTTGAGCTGCCTGCCTGCGCGCTTCTTCTTCCCTATCGCGCTGTTGTTGCAACTCATATTGCCTGCGCATCTGCTCGCTAGTCAACGGCATTTTTCCGCCAGCCATATACTTTGGATCTGGCTTTCCGTAATCGTTATCCATAGGCGTGTTAGATGCCTTTAGGTACGTATCCATAAACTTTTTCCAAGCAGGCATAGCAATGTAGGTACCATACCATGTGCTGTGGTAGACGCCATTAATGCGCATGTTGTTAAAGCTTTTTTGAACTTCCGCATTTCCAACCGCAATAAACGCAGATACCTTGTTTGGCACAAATCCAGCTGTTGCCATGTAAAACTCTTCGTTAGTACCAGTTTTAGTAAACGTTTTTCGTCCACCTTCTAGCTGAGCCATATGCGCAACACCAGTTGGCTGAACAACGCCTTGATTAATAGCGTATGCTGCCGTTTGAGCAACCTTCTTTGGTATTGCTTGATGGCAATTAGCGCTAGGAACACGCAAACGCTTACCATTCTTGTCTACTACACGCTTAATGGCTATAGGATCGCATTGAACGCCATCAGCTGCGATTGTTGCATAAACATTTGCCATTGTAAGCGGCGAAGCTTGCACAGCACCAATCAGCATAGGAGGATTGAACGAGTTCTTAGAAAACACATCTTCTTGACCCAATGGCGAATTGTGATACCCCAACGTTTTAGCTGCTTCCGCAACAGCGCAAAGCTTAAGCTGGGTTCCCATTGCTGCCTGAATAGTGTTATGAGAATGAACAAGACCCATTAAAGGCGTTTCTGGGCTAACACTACCGCCGCCAGAATTTTGAACAGACCAGCGCCCAATTCCACGGTACCTTGCGCAAGAAAAATCAGTGTTGTTATAAAGCATGCTTGTTCTTAGAGGCTGATTAATCGACTTTCCAGCAAGCAGCCAAGCAACAATGTTAATTGGCTTCCACGTAGAACCAATCTGCCAACCTAAACCTCCGCCGTCTCGCTCGTCTACAGCGTAGTTAATCGCAGTGTGCGTAGGGTCTGATTTTGCTGCATCTGTAGCGTCGTAAATACGGTTGCTTCCAAATCCAAGTACTTCTCCAGTTCCAGGCTTAATCGCAGCAATCGAAACTTCAAAACCGCTTGGATCGTTGATTGGAACAGTAGCCCTAGCTGTGTCCATTGCAGAAGAGTTTGCAAGAATATCCATTGTTGTGTAAATGTCTAATCCGCCTTCGTTAAGAAGCTTTTGACGCGCAACAGTGGTTTTACCAAACTCGCGAGAATTCAATATTTTTTTAGTAACGTAATCGCAGAAGAATGCAGCGTCTCCAGCAGCTTGGCATCCAACATTTGCAACTTCATGCTGAATATTAAGCGTATCTTTAATTGGAATTTTTGCAGCATCATCATGCTCTTTTTGGCTTATAAAATTCTGCCTAAGCATTAAATCAAGAACAATATTCCTTTGCTTTTGCGATTCTGGCCAATTTTCTTCTATAGAAGGATCATACCTAGAAGGATTTTTTGTGATTGATGCAATCGTTGCCGCTTGAACAAGATTAAGCTTTGCTGCAGTAGTGTTAAAGTAGCGCTTTGCAGCTGTTTCTACACCATAAAGATTATTACTACCGAATTGCGCAACGTTTAAGTAACCCTGCAAAATCTCTAACTTTGAGTATTTTTTCTCCATTTGAATTGCGATTAGCATTTCTCGCAATTTTCTAGCAACAGTACTTTCTGCAGCATGATATTCCGATATAGGATCGTTATCTTCCCTAGCTTTAATCATAAGAACGTTTTTAACGTACTGCTGCGTTAAGGAAGAACCACCTTGCATATCTGACTTTTTAATAAACGTTTGCACAAACGCACGCATAACGCCTTGAACATCTACGCCAGAATGTTCAAAGAATCGTCGATCTTCTCGAGCAACCATTGCTTGTTGCATATATTGCGATATTCGCCTAAGCGGCACAACAGTGCGGTTTTGAGCATAAAAAGTGGCAATAACAGTTTTGCCATCGGAAGCGTATAATCGCGATTTTTGAGGCAAAGCAGTAACGTCAAAATCAATACCATCTACCCTAAGAGAAGGCACAACAGACTTAACAACGCTGTTTATGCTCATTACCCCTGGAACAAATAGAATACTAGAAGCTACACCACCTGCAACACACAAAGTGATGTACGTAAGAAACAGTGCGAGTACTCTACGAGTTGTTAGGGATTTCTTTTTAGGCATGCGTACTATTCTAGAGGCTTGCCTCTACGTTGCGGCACGCAAAAATCGCGATTTACAAGATTTACGCGATTTGCACGATTTGCATGATTTGCACGATTTATCTTTCTGCTCGGCGAATCAACATTCCAGGCTCGTAAATAATAATCGACCTTCCGTGCCTTTTAATCCAACCTCTTTGCGCAAAATCCATCAACGCTTTATTAACTGTTTCTCTAGAAGATCCAACCAATTGCGCAAGCTCTTCTTGAGTTAAATCGTGAGGAACAAGCACGCCTTCTCTAACAGGCTCTCCAAATCTAGAAGCAAGGTTCAAAAGCGTTTTTGCTAATCTTGCTGGAACGTCCATAAAAACAAGATCAGAAATATGCTCGTTGTTTGCTCTTAAGCGAGCAGCTAAAACTTGAAGCATATCTACAGCAACTCGCGGATGATGACCTAACCAGTTAAAAAGTACTTCATTTTCTAGCCACAGCACGCGAGTTTTATCTGTAATAGCAATCGCAGATGCCGTGCGCGGCCCACCATACGGGTCAAAAACAGGAATCTCCCCAAGAATTTCTCCATGCGTGTGAATGCTAAGCAATTGCACACGATTATCTCTAGAATGACGAACAAGCTTAACGCGTCCGCGCTCCAAAAGATACATGCGGCGATCCGTATCTCCTTCGTTAAAAATCGCCTGCCCCTTAGAAAAAACCGACTCATGCAAGTGTTCTAGCAGCTCCCTCGCTTGATCTAGTGGCACTTGCTTAAATAACGCTGTATGCGTTAACGGAAGGTCTTCCGCATAGGGCTTATCTGGCTTAATTCTTACCACAATCAGCCTCCAATGTGTTTTAAGGATATTCTACGAAATACCCATGGCATCTAAACACCACGCGTTTTCGTAGCAAACTTCTTCCCACTTTTTATATCTGCCAGAGCCTCCGCCGTGGCCACCTTCTGTTTCAATGCGCGCAATCGCATCCGCTCCAGCCGCTTGCAATCGCGCAAGCCACTTAAGCGGCTCCGTAACAAGAACGCGAGTGTCGTTAATCGAAGACGTTATAAGAATCTTTGGAAAATCTCCTTGCTCAATATGCTCAGGCACATTCTCGTAAGGCGTATACGACTTTAGATACGCGTAATCTTGCGCATTGTGCAACGGATCTCCCCACTCGTCCCACTCGGTAACAGTAAGCGGCAGCGATTCGTCTAACATAGATGTAAGCGCGTCTACAAAAGGAACGTCCGCTTCGATTCCTGCGTAGCATTGCGGAGCCATATTTGCCACAGCTCCCATAAGAAGGCCGCCTGCGGAACCACCATTTGCAACAGTCTGATTCGCATCAGCATAACCTGCTTGTTGCAAAGCGCGCGTAACATCTACAAAATCTTCAAAAGTGTGTTTTTTATTGCGCCGTCTGCCATTCTCATACCACGCGCGACCCATTTCTCCGCCGCCTCGCACATGAACTTGCGCAAAAAGCACGCCTCTGTCTAGCATGCTTAAACGCGCAACAGAAAAATACGGATCGCTGCTAATCTCGTACGCTCCGTAAGCGGTTATAAACATTGCGTTCGTTTTTGCAACAGCGTCTTTTTTCCAAACTAGCGAAACTGGCACGCTCTCGCCGTCTCGAACTTTAACCCACACTCGTTTTTCTGCGTAGTCGTTTTCGTTAAAATCGCCTAAAATTTTCCCGCGCTTAAGTAAAACACTTTTACCTGTTGCTGGGTCTAGTTCTTTTAACGCTCCAAGAGTTGCGTAACTTGAGCAAGAATAACGTATTTTTGGCGCTTCATAACACGGATTTCCCGTTGCTCCAATAAGGCTGATTCGACTATTTTTTGCTTGTTCAAGACTTATTTTAGACAATTCTTTGCGAGCGCTAGTGGAACGGAAGCTTGCGACTTTTGCGCAAGAATCGCAAGAAACTAACGAATCGCAAGAAGCCGCAGACTCGCAAGAATCTTCTACAAACCCGTCTTCTTTTACAAGGCGGAATCTCCATGGGCAGCCTGCCTTAAAATCTTCAACAGCATTGCTTTTAGTCATAACAGCAAGCTGAGGCAAGCCATTCGCGCGGAAAGAAAGAGCAACGTAATTTTTATAAACGCTTAAACCATCTACGCTCAAGCCGCGCAATCCTTGCAAAATCTTAGGATTTTTGCTGTTGTAATACGGCGCACTAATGGCCTTTTTACTCGCGCCTTTTTCTATTAAATCGCCATTTTGGCATCCGTATGGAGACCCTTGCGCAATGCAATAACCTTCGCCAATGTTAAATGGCATCGAATCTGCAGAGTATTTTCGCAAATCTATAACATCAATTTGAAAATTAGGATTTTTAAGATTGTGGCTTACAAACATTAGTGGAATATCTTTGCCATCTTGCCCAGCATTTTCAAAGCACGCAAACGAAACGTCGTATTCTACGTTTTCTATAGGCTTAAGCACCATTCTAAAATCGCCTTCTGGAGTGCTTAGAGGCAACATTAACACGCGTGAAGTGGTTTTAGAGCTGCTGTTTATAATAACGCTTCGCTCGTCGAAGCTTTCGTACACGCTAACAAAAAAGCGTTCGTCTAAATCTTCAAAAACTTTAACGTCATTTTCTACACTTGTTCCAACCTTATGCCTAAACACTTGGTATGGCCTCCAAGCACTATCTAAAGTTACGTAGAAAACCCATTTTCCATCTGGTGTTAAAAGCGCAGAAGATATGCCTTTTATGCAATCCGAAAGTGTTACAAAACTATTGTTATAGCGAGTGATGTAATCGGCACTTTCGCTACCATTTTCTTCGATATTTTCGCCATTTTTGCAATCAAAATCGCCACTTTTCTCCGCGCAAAAATCGCGAATATAAAAGTCAAATCTTTCATCGCCCTTAGAATCAACTCCAAACAGCATTCGCTTACCGTCTAAGCTAATATCCATTCCGCCAAGCTGAAAGAATCCGCCATTAAAACGGTTAGCTTCTATATTTGCGTCAAAAATAACCTCTTCGCATGGCGTTTGACCAGCATGAGCGCGCTCATCTATAACAGGTGGATTCCAATCATCTTCGCTCTTAATTTTCATACGGCATTGAACGCCATATTGCTTTCCTTCTTCTGTTCTAACGTAATACCAATAGCCATCCATGCGAGTTGGAACCGACATATCTGTTTCTTGAACACGACTTTTTAGCTCGCTGAACAAATGTTTACGTAAAGGCTCTAAACTAGAAACGCGTTTGCTAGTGTACTCATTTTGAGCATCAATATACTCGCGCAACTCCTTGGATTTAGTGTTACTCATCCACGCATATTCGTCTACAAACACATCGTTGTGGAACTTACGAACGTAGTCAACTCGTTTTGCAAGAAGTGGCTTTTTAGCAGTATTAAAATCACCAACTTTTAGCGAATTATCTTCCATTTATAACCTTTACAATCTTTATGATCTTTACAACACTTACAACACTTAAAATATTTACAACACTTAGAACACTTAAAATCAGTCTTTGATTAAAATCATTCTTTGCTATTAACAGAATCCATAATAAACGGAATCATAATATCTTCTAGCAAATTGCCATTTTGAGCAGCAAAGAATGGAACACCTTCAAAAGTACCAGCTGCACCCTTAGCTTCAACAAAAATATCATTGCAAGTTTTAGCAACTCTAGAAGATGCAAGAGTCACACCAAAATTCTTAGACATGCTTCGCCTAAAATCAACCAAAGTTGCGTCTTTTTTAAGCTGACGTATGCCAACAGCAAGAACGCGATTTGGGAATTTTTCAATGATTTTTGCATAAGTCGAAGGGTCTTTTTGACCGTCATCTCCAATAAGAACAAATCGCATGTCTGGAAAATCATCCATAAGCTGTTGAGCAAACTCGAGCTTGTGCTGTGGTCCAGTTGGAACAAAAGTCTTAGGACGCGGGTCTAAATCCCTAAGAAGAAGAGGTCCTGCAGGAAAACCTTCGCGCAAAATAAAGTGTCGAATTGAAGCTTCCACATTCCAAGGAGAATTGGAAAGGTAGAAGAAAGGGGTGCTAGGAATTGAATCCTTAATACGCCTAAAAAAGTGACTCATTCCATCAACAGCATGCCTATGTTCAGGATTCATAATAAGCAAATTGTAAGCAGCTCTAAGAGGAGAAGGCGCTTGAGTGACCATAATAGTATCGTCAACGTCGGAAATAATACCTAAAGGCGTTTGCTCCGATATAACAAACATGCTTGCTTCAACAGGATTGCGATTATCAACCTTGTACGAAACCTTGTGTTCACCTGGCAAAAGCGACCTTTCGGTAACCAAATCCAAGTAACCCGAACAATCCGAAACGCAATATTCTGCGCTACTGTTATACGCAGAATCTGGCTTATCGTACACGGAAGAATCGCCAACTTGCGCCCATTCAACAGCAACGTTATCAATACTTAGAGCAACCTTAACACGAATTGCAGGAACAACAAGCATCGCGTAAATACCGCGCTTTAAAGCGGAATGATGACCAGCTTTAGGCGCTAGAACAGTTCGGCAAATCAAGCGCGCGTAGCGATCTGTACCGTAACCAATGTATGGCTCAACGCTAGGAAACCATCCAAAATGCCGAGCGATTTTGCCACTTATGCGCACCCAAAGTCCAAAGCTAGACGTTGCAAACTTTCTAGCAAATTGAACAATCGGAGGTTTTTTATCTAAGCGCTCTTCGCTAGAAGGAGCATCAAACAGCGTTTCTGTAACACGAACCTGAATCGGAGTGCTACTAACTCTTCTAGATGCAGCAGGCAAATCGCCCTTCAAATTTGCTGCTTTATTAGCGTACTGGTCCATCTGGTTGTTCTCCAACAACTTCCACAACTGTTCCGCGAGGGCAGTTTTCAAACACCCACTTTGCATCTTGCTCATACATGTTTATGCATCCATGAGAACCGTACTTTGCAGGATATCCTTGAGATATACCAACATTGTTCCAAAGAGCTGTGTGGAATGAGATTCCGCCGTTAAAGTAGCTAACCCAAGTAATTCCAGGCAAGAAATACCTAGAGCCGTTTCGGTTAAATCCGCGCATATCTTGCACTCGGTAGCGCAAGTAAATAAAGTACGTTCCGTTTGGCGTTTCGTAATAACCGTTTGAGCCACTGCAAACTGGGAATGTTTTAAGAAGCTGATCGTCTTTGTAAACGCTTATTGTTTGGTTTGACTTGTTAACAACAACGCGCATGTCAACAGTCTTTTTTTCGATTCCAAACTTAACAACGTTTGTTGGAACACTAAGCTTTGCATCTGCCGACTTTTCTACAGCTTGAACAACTTTATTTGCAAAGTCTTTAGAATACTTAACTTCTATGCCGTTTTCACCCTTAAGCGTTGTTAATATAAACTTTCCTTGCTTGTTGTATGTATCTTCTTGGTCTACTTTTTGTTGATTAAGATTCTTAGCAAGCTCTTTAGAAAGCCATGCGTTGGCAGCAGACGAATCAACCTTGTACGAAATCTTCTTTTTTGCACAATCTGCATCAATCTTAATCCAAGATGCTAAAACAGCCTTTGAAAGCGTAAAATCTTTTGAATCGCCATTATCTAACGTAATTTTTTTAGATAGCAAATTATTGAGTTGATCAACAGTTTTCTGCGCTACATCACGCTTAATTGGAGCTTCTACCTTACGAGAGCCAACCGTAACTTTTACTGTTTTACCAGGATTTTCTAGAACGCGCTTAATTGCCTCACGAACTGGCAAAGTTATAATCGTACGGCCTGGAACACCATCTTCTACAACATAAGAGTTAGAAGAAGAATCGAACTTAGCTGTATACGGCATTGCCCTATCTTTTTCGCTAACAAACTTTTTAACAATGTACGCGTCCATGCTTTCGTTGTCTAACTTGGCTTTAAGCCCAACGTTTTCTTGCAACCAAGGCATAAGCATTGTAAACACGTTATTGTGCTTTGCGCGCATAACGTTTTGCACAGTTGCGCTTTTATCTACACTTACCGATAAGTCTTTAAGTGTTTCAACAGAGCTTTTTCCAGAATCGTCTTTAATCTCAATCTTTGTGTTTTCAATCGCCCTATTTACAGCATCTGTGACTTTTTCAATCTGCGCGCCCGAAACTTCACTGCTGCCAGCAAAATGCACTCCAGGAGCAACACGGTTATGGAAGTATGCTTGCGACCCTACAAAAGCCGCAACTACAAGTATTAAGAAAATAATAAACGAGTAAAGCAATACAAGCGCAGACTTATTGCCTTTAACACGTTTTTTCGATACTTCAAATTGTTCAGTATCGTCGGATTCAAAAACGCTCATATTATTTTCTTGCGATTCAGACATAACTTTAAACCCCTGCTAGTTCTACGCGCAAAACGCATGGTGCAAGCTTATCACTTGCTTAGCATATAAAAATCATATAAATGGCACTAACTAAGCAAACATGCCAACGTCAAAATGTAATTAAGCGCATAATCAAGCTCATAATCAATGCGCTAATCAAATGCCGCAACGCGCTAAATAACGCAATAAGTGATGAAAATGTAAAGAAATAATCAAATTTTATAAATATTGTCAAAATAATGTCCATATATTAAAGATGTGTGCAAGAATAATAAATATGCCAGATATGCCAATTCAAGCAACAATTGCGTTAATGGTGATTGTTTTTGCGCTAGTTTTTGCGCCATTCGTCATCATGATAGTTACGCGTACCCTGAAGAAGCATCATTTAGCAGAAAAACTGGCAGAAAGGCATGGAGACAGCGTTCACTATGCTTTTATACTAAATCCTTCTAAACCGCAAGCCGAAGAATACCGAAAAAGCATTAAAGATTACTGTGCTTCTAACAATCTTACTTACGAAATAATAGATACACAGCTTAATAAAGACGGGCGCGAATGCGCGCTAGAAGCTTTGAAAAATGGCGCAAACGTTGTTGTTGCAGTTGGCGGAGATGGCACTGTTAGAACGGTTGCGAGCGCAGTTAGCGGAACGAACCACGCAATGGGGATAATTCCAATTGGAACGGGAAATTTGTTTGCGCGAAACATGGGGATTCCTGTAGACAATGTTCAAGCTGCGCTAAGGGTGGCCACTAGCCATGGATCTAGGTTTGTTGACGTTGGTCGCGTTTTTATACTCGATAAGCCGTACGAAGACCACGGTCACGCGTTTTTGATTATTGCGGGAATTGGATTCGACGCGCTTATGATAGACGACACTAATCCTGCACTTAAAAAGAACATAAGCTGGCTTGCATACTTTGTTGCAGGTGTTAAACACTTATTTGCGCCAAAATACCGCGGAGACGTTACTTTTACGCGCAAAGATGGAACGGATTACACATCTAGTGCAATATCTTTCCGCACGCTTATGGCTGGAAATTGCGGCCAGATTCCAATGTTTTCACTTATGCCAGATGCAGCTTACGACGATGGCATACTCGACTTTGAGATTATTGACACTTCTGGCGGATTAATTGGATGGGCTAACTTGTTTGGAGATGTTGTGCACCAAACCGTTACAGGAAAAGCGCAACAAAGCCCACTTTCTACAAACTCCAAGATTGACCAATCGCAGGGTGTTGAAGCCGAAGTTAAGCTAGAACGGCCTGCTCCCGTGCAGGTTGATGGAGATATTTTAGGCTACACAAAACACTTGCGTTTTAGTGTAGATAAACGAGCATTATGCGTGCGCGTGCCAGAGAGTTTGCAATCTTCTTTAACTCAAAATACCGCCGACTTACGTTAAAATACCGCCGCCGTGGCAAAATAAAAAATTATGGTAGCAAAAAATGCGGGAATGCCCGCCACCCCAGAAGATCTAGTAGACGTTGACGCTTTGATTGGCGCTTACTACGATGAAGTTCCAAATTCCAATATTCCAGAACAGCGCGTTATTTTCGGCACGTCTGGTCACCGTGGTTCTGCGTTAAAAACTTCGTTTAACGAAGCTCACATTGTTGCAATCACACAAGCCATTGCCGAATATCGCAAGAAGGCTGGCGTAACTGGCCCACTTTATATTGGTAGAGATACGCACGCTCTTTCCGAGCCTGCTCAAAAAACCGCTATTGAGGTTTTGGTTGCTAACGGCGTTCACGTTCGTGTGGACTCGCGCGGCGACTTTGTTCCAACGCCTGTTGTGTCGCAAGCTATTTTGACGCATAATCGCGCAGCTGATGGCACTCAGCGTTTTAGCGGCGAAGGTTTGGCAGATGGCATCGTAGTAACTCCTTCACACAATCCTCCAACCGACGGCGGTTTTAAGTACGACCCTGTAACTGGCGGCCCTGCCCCAGCAGACGTAACTAATGCGATTGCAAACCGCGCAAACGAATTGCTCGACAATTACAAGTCCGTTAAGCGCGTGCCTTTCGAGGAAGCAATCAAGTCTGATTTGGTTGAAGGCTTCGATTACCGCGAACACTACGTTAGCGATTTAGCAAACGTTATTGACTTCGATGTAATTCGCTCTAGCGGTGTGCGCTTGGGAATTGACCCACTCGGCGGCGCAAGCGTAAACTACTGGCCACTTATGAACGAAAAGTACGGCTTAAACATTGGCGTTGTGCGCCCAGATGTTGACCCAACTTGGCGATTCATGACAATTGACCACGATGGCAAGATTCGTATGGATCCAAGCTCCCCTTACGCAATGAAGGGCTTAGTTGATCAGCTTAACGCTGGCGCTTGGGATAAGTACGATTTAGTTGGCGGCACCGATCCAGATGCTGACCGCCACGGAATTGTGTGCCCTAACTGGGGCGTTATGAACCCGAACCACTACATTGCAGTGTGCGTGGAGTACTTGTTCGGCGGCGCTCGCCCAGATTGGCCAAAGAATACTGCTATCGGCAAGACGCTTGTGTCTTCTTCTTTGATTGACCGCGTAGCTGCTTCTATTAACGCTAAGCTTGTGGAAGTTCCTGTTGGCTTTAAGTGGTTTGTTGACCCACTCTTTAGTGGCGAAGTTGCTTTCGGCGGCGAGGAAAGCTCTGGCATGAGCTTCTTGCGCAAGGATGGCCGCGTGTGGACAACCGATAAGGATGGCTTGATTCCTGATTTGCTCGCTGCAGAAATCACTGCAAAGACTGGCAAGAATCCTGCTCAGCTTCATCAAGACCAGGTTGCTCGCTTTGGCGAAAGCTGGTACAAGCGCGTAGATACTCCAACCACTCTTGAGCAAAAGCAAAAGTTTGCAGCTCTAAGCGGAAACGACGTTGAAGCGACTAAGCTTGCTGGCGAAGATATTACTGCAAAGCTCACTGAGGCTCCTGGAAACGGCGCTAAGATTGGCGGCTTGAAGGTTACAACTAAGAACAATTGGTTCGCTGCTCGCCCATCTGGTACCGAGAACATTTACAAGGTTTACGCTGAGTCCTTCGTTTCTCCAGAAGCGCTAGATAAGGTGCTTGAGGAAGCTACTGCTGTAGTTGACAAGGCTTTAGCGTAACGCTTTAATTGCGATTAGTTAAAGTTAACAGCTTCTATATGCGCTGGTTGCTGATGCTGCCAGCGCATTTTTGAAAGGTTTTGCAATGATTGTTGTTTCTACAGACGGATCTGCTCTAGGAAATCCAAACGGATCAATGGGCTGGGCTTGGGCAGACCACATAGACGAAGCGGGCAACGCTCACGAGCACAATCACACTGGTAACGCGGATGCAGGCGGAGCTACTAACGGCACGAATCAAATAGGCGAATTATGCGCAGTTCTAGAAGCTTTGCGAGCACATCCTGGAAGCGAGCCTTTAACAATCGAAAGCGACTCGCAATATGCGATTAATTGTGCAACAACTTGGATTCATGGTTGGAAAAAGAACGGTTGGAAAAACTCCAAAAAAGAGCCTGTAAAAAATGCAGAACTTATTCGCGCAATCGATTCGGAGATTTGCAAGCGCAAAGGCTCCGTTAAGTTCGTTTGGGTTAAGGGTCATGCTGGAAACGCTGGAAACGAGAAAGTTGACGAGCTTGCTAGAACTTATGCCGAAGATTGCCGCAGCAAATTGAAGGATGGATATTTGCCACTAGAAGGGTGGAAATCGTTGATTTCTTCCTCATATTCAGATGGCGTTGACGTTCCGCAAGACGCAAAAATGCTATTGGATGGAAAAATTTCTAGTAGCGAATACCACATTGGCAGATGCGTTGGAGAAGATATTAATCCTGATTTTAATGGCAATAATACGCGTGAAACAGAGCGTGAAACATTTAGCGATACCACTAAATACGCAAATAACAACGCTGCTTGCGACTCATCTACGCAAATCATTAATACAAATGATGAATCGCCAGCAAATGATGAATCGAAAGCCGATGAAGATTCGCATGAAAATAACGAATCCAAAAATAGCGAATCCCAAAATAAATCAGAGCAAAAATATAAAGCAGTTCCAGGATTGCGCGTATGCGGAACATTGCAATTTACGCCTGCTCCAAACACAAGCCCAAGTTTTAACGGAAATCCACGATTTATAACAGGCACAATACAGTTAAGCGGATACGTTATGCCAGATGGCACTTTTAACTTAGAACCAACTGAATTTTATATGCAAACAAATGCTAAGAAATAACAGAACAAAATTCTTAAAGCAGACTAATATGTAATATGTATGAAACAGATGCGATTAGCAATCACTAAAAATCGCACATAATCGCGCAAAACAGCGCGGTAACAACCTGCAAAAGCAAGAAAGTAGGCACACATGGATAAAGCACAACAAGACGCGCTAAAGAAAGCAGCTGGCATTGAGGCCGCAAAAATCGTACAAAATGGCATGATGGTTGGACTTGGAACTGGCTCTACAGTGCGATTCTTGGTAGACGAGCTTGGTCGCAGAGTTAAGGAAGAAGGTTTAAGCTTTACTGGAGTTACAACTTCTCGCCGCACGCAAGAGCAGGCAGAAGGCTACGGCATTAAGATTCTTGACATTAACGATGTTGACCATATTGACGTTACGATTGACGGATCAGACGAAGTTGATAAGAACTTTAACGGCATTAAGGGCGGCGGCGCGGCTCTTCTTTGGGAAAAGATTGTTGCAATCAACTCCGATCGCATTGTGTGGATTGTAGACGCAAGCAAGGTTGTAGACACAATCGGCAAGTTCCCACTGCCTGTTGAGGTAATTCCATTTGGATCTGCTCAAGTGATTCGCAAGTTCGAGAAGCGCGGATACAAGCCAGTTTTGCGCTTGGATGCAAACGGCAAAGAAGTGCGCACAGACGAGAACAACTTTGTTGTTGACTTGCATTTGGAGCGCATTGACCACCCACAAGAGCTTGCTAAAGACTTGATTGAAACTGTTGGCGTTGTTGAACACGGCCTGTTCTTGAACATGGTTGATACTGTGATTGTTGGAGATCCAAACGGTCCTCGCACGCTTACAAATCCAAATAAGTAAGCTGCATAATCCAGTCATAATCTAATATTTAACCAATCATTTCCCGAGAATGTATGTAAAATTAGTTAATTTGCATACGTTTTCGGGAAATTTTTTACAATCTTCAATCGCAATAAGTCAATCGAAATAAAAAAGCGCTGGAAAATCCAACGCTTTCAAAAGTGTTACGTGCCCAAACGGGCAGGCGCGCCAAACAGCATTACTTACGCTGATGACGAGTCTTACGCAGCAGTTTGCGGTGCTTCTTCTTGCTCATCCGCTTGCGGCGCTTCTTGATGACAGAACCCATCTGAAGCCTCCATTCATATGTAAAGTGTGCAACTTGCCTAATGTTACACCGTTTTGACGACTTTGGAAAATCCTAAAGCAAAGTTTTACAAAAACACATGCAAAACATGCGCAAAACCATACGTTAAACACATACAAAACACATACAAAACAGCTTATATTTTGCAAAGTTTACATTGGGAATTGCTTATAGAATCTTTCAACAGATTGCTTTGATCCAGTTAACTCAAACACAGCTGTGTCGTTTTGCCAAATGGCACTAGCTTTAGCTTTATTGCCCGACTCAGTCTTTAACACATAGCTTCCAGTGGTTTTCCCAGAAACTTGAATTTTTCCAGAAGCAACATCTACCCCACTTAATCCATCTAGCAAAAGCTCATATTGCTTATTCGCTAGGTCGCGACTGCTCCATTGAGCAACAACAAGCGAAACATCGCTTCCAGATTCTCCTGTTGAATACTTAACTGTGTATTCTTCTAAAGGAGAAGCCGAAGACCATTTTGCACTAGCAGAAGCATCAACACGAGCAAAATCAAGAACAGTATCTGGCATAGCTTTTAACAGAGCAGTAGAAGTGCTAGGCAAATCTTTAGCCTTAATAGATGGCGTTTTTGCAGAAGGCACATGCGTTTTAGCAGATTGCGCATTTTGCTGGTGATTTAACGCCCAACCTGGCCAAACAAACGCGGAAACAATTGCCAAAACAACAACTATTAATGCAACAATAAGCACTTTTCGTAAATTGTTATGAGACGCAGAAAATCCTTGCGAAGAAGTAGAAGAATTATTTGTATAAGAATTCATTTTTTACCCCACATAACACTGTTAAACATACTTGGATTATCTCACAAAAGTATGACGGCAAAATGTCTATAAATGCAGCTAGCGTCAAATCATGGCTGCAAAATCTTCTACTTATTACTTGTGCTCCGAATGTGGTTGGAGTGGGTCAAAATGGTACGGCCGCTGCCCAGAATGCGGCGAATGGGGTACACTAAGCGAGTTTAGCGAGCCAAAGTTGCAAAGTGGCGTTTCTAAAGCTTTAAGATCGTCTAGAAATTCAAGAAGCGCAAAAACAAATGCGATTGCCGCGTTAAACATCGATTCCAGCGTAGACGCACAGCCGATTAGCAGCATCCAAGCAGATAATGGAATTAGAATACACACAGGATTTAGCGAATTTGACCGCGTTTTAGGAGGAGGGCTTGTTCCAGGGTCCGTAACGCTTATAGCAGGCGAGCCAGGAATCGGAAAGTCTACTCTGCTTTTAGAAACCGCTGGAAAAGTAGCTAAAAATGGCGGCAAATTTACTCAAAGCAGCGAGTCTGAAACAAACTTAGTTTTATACATTTCTGGCGAAGAATCAAAGTCGCAAGTAAAATTGCGCGCGTCACGCATAAACGCTATAAGTCAAAATCTTCTTCTTGCTTCTACAACAGACTTAAACACAGCTTTAGCATTAATCGAAAAGTATAAGCCAACACTTGCAATTGTTGATTCGGCACAAACTATTGTTTCTAGCGATGTTGATGGCATTACAGGAGGCTCCACTCAAGTTAGAGAAGTAGCTAGCGCGCTTATTGACGTTGCTAAAACTTGTAATATTCCAGTGCTTTTAGTTGGTCACGTTACAAAAGACGGCTCGATTGCAGGCCCGCGCACGCTTGAGCATCTTGTAGACACAGTTTGCCAATTTGAAGGAGATAGTCAAACTGCATTGCGCATGCTTCGCGCTGTTAAAAATCGTTTTGGACCTACAGACGAAGTTGGATGCTTCGATATGAGTGGATGTGGAATTGAAGAAGTCCCCGACCCTTCTGGACTGTTTTTGTCTTCTAACGAGGATTGCAAAAACGAAGGCACATGCGTAACGCTTACTTTAGAGGGCAATCGAAGCCTTGCTATTGAGGTTCAAGCGCTTGTTACAGACTCTGTTCTCCCTGCTCCTAGGCGTGCAGTTTCGGGAGTAGATGCAAATAGAATCGCTATGCTTACAGCAGTTTTATATAGGCATGGCGGATTGAATCTTCTTGCTAAAGACATTTACGTTTCTACGATTGCTGGCGCTAAAGCAAAAGAGCCTTCTTGCGATTTAGCAATAGTGGCATCTCTTGCAAGTGCTGCAAAAAATAAGCCAGTTTTGCCTTTTACATGCGCAATTGGCGAGATTAGCTTGACTGGCCAAGTTCGATTGGCTTCTAGAATGGAAACTAGACTTAAAGAAGCTGCAAGAATTGGCTATAAACGTGCGATTGTTTGCCATTTGCAAAAAAAGATTCACGTTGCAGGAATTGATGTAGTTGAAGTAAATAATCTTAAAGAAGCGTTGAAAGCGCTGGGATTGTAGGAGATTAATGGAGATTAATATGGTTGACTTTAGTAAATGGGCTGCTTTTACATCGCAAAAAACTAATCGCTCGCTTGCAGGTTCGCGAGTGTTTATTGAAGATGAAAATAATGAAAACAATAACAGCGGTAACATCAACAACATCAATAGCGGCAACAATAGCAATGTGCAAAAATTCTTGCAAAACGCTCAATCTTGGGGAATAATTCCAGTAAATTCTAAGGAAGACGCTGATTTTTGCGTAAAAATATGCGCAAAAAACCTAGAGACCACTGTAGATGCGCCTAATTTAAGCGGAAAAGATGCCATTGACTACGCGCAAAGCCACATGCCAGTAATGCGCACGCTACTTAACGATTTACAAGAAAACGCTCTTAATTTAGAAGGCATTAGAATAGCTGTTTGCCTTGTGCTAGAGCCAAAAACAGCCGTGCTACTAAGGGAGCTACACGCACACGGAGCGATTGTTGGCGTTTTTTGCGGCCCAGACGAAACTGACCAGAGAGTGGCAGATCAACTTAAAAAAGAGGGCATTTTAGTGCAAGCAAACCGCGATTGGTCTCCTGAGCAAACGCACGAAGGCGCTCTAAAACTTCTAGACGAAATACAGCCAAACATAATAATCGACGATGGTGCAAGTTTTGCGCGACTCGCAAGCCTAGAACGCCCACAAATCGCAGCAAATCTAATAGGTGTTGCAGAAGAAACAACAAGCGGAGTGCGCGCTTTTGAAGCAATGCAAAAAGCTGGTCACTTGCACTACCCCGTAATCGCAGTAAATAATAGCGCTCTAAAAACTGATTTTGACAATCGTCATGGAACTGGCGAAACATGCGTTACAACAATGCAACAAATTCTTGGAAGCGAATGCTTTGAAAACGCTAAAGTAACTGTTGTTGGATATGGACCAGTTGGCCGCGGATTTGCATTAAGAATACGCGCATTGGGCGCGAAAGTTACGATTTGCGATACAAATCCTGTTCAATCCTTACGCGCAGTTTTCGACGGATTTGAAGCTAAAAATCTTGAATGCGCTGTTAAAGAAAGCAATATGATTGTTTCTGCAACAGGAGTTAGACACACGATTACATTGCAAAATATGCAAAACATGCAAGAAAACGCAATTTTGGCTGTTATTGGTGGAATTGCAAACGAGATTGCACTAGACGAAATCCCTGATTTTAAGCCAATCGTTGGAACAGCACAAAGAAAAATCCAAGTTCCACTAGGTCCGCAGATCACGCTAATAAGCGAAGGAGACGGCACAAATTACACTACAGGCGGCGGAAATCCTATTGAGATTATGGACTTTAGTTTTGCTGTTCAAGTAAGCGCGATTGCGTATTTGCTAGAGCACAATGGCAATAAAGACGGCAATAAAAATGGCAATAAAAATAACGATAATCGCCTTGATTCTGGAATCTACCAATTGCCAGAAAGCTCCGATAATCAAATAGCAAGAATCGCACTAGCAAAACGCGGATATAGCGCAAGCGAAGCCAATAAAAACAACGGCTACAAGTGGGATTTAACGCGATTTGCGGAAGAAGCAAATAGTTAGCATAAATCAATTAACCAAATCATAATAAATCTAAGCAATAATAGAATAAATAAAGCAAAAAGTAGTACAACGTAATTCCTTAAGGAACACAATGCTTACAGACCCAATACGCAAACTTGCACACCCAACACCACTTAGCGAAGTCACACTATACAGTGCATCAATGGTTATTCCAGTAACGGGGCCAATAATCCCCGAAGGTGCCGTTGCTGTATCTAACGGACGCGTTGTTCACGTTGGAACACGTCAATGGGTTCTTAATATTCTAAAAGACGAGATGCCAAGCGATTCTTATATGCAAATGTTTAGAAATGAGAAACATTGGCACGGCCTTATGACACCAGGTCTTATAAACGCACATACGCATTTGCAATACACAAATATGGCAAGCGTAGGACGCGGAGAATATAGAAATTTCCACGATTGGGAGCAAGGATTTAACGTTGTTTACGACAAGTTGCAAGAAGATAAACAAAAAAATCCATCGCTAACAACTTGGAAGACTTCTGCATACGAAGGCGCAAGAATGATGGTGGAAGCTGGCACTAGCGCAGCTGCCGATATTGTAACCGATATTGAAGCGGTTGGAGCGCTTGCAAGCCAGGGAATGCACGGAATTGCCTATTGGGAGGTAATGGGCTGGAAAAACGTTGATTGGAAGGAAGAAGGCTACGCTAAGCTGCTAGAAATGCTTGGGCAAATGATGAACAACGGCAGCATACCGAGCATAGGTATTAGCCCACATGCGCCTTATAGTCTAGAAACAGAGCCGTTTGTGGATTTACCAGACATTGCGCGACAGCTAAACATGCGCTTGCACATACACTTGGCCGAAACGCCAATGGAAGCAGGAAATCACGCAGATACGCTAACTACGTATTCTGCTCCAGATTGGAATAGCAATGTTTGGGAAAGCTATAGCGAACTTAAATCGCACGGAATGACGGCATCTGCAATTCAGTTTTTGGATCAGCTTGGGTCTTTGGGGCCAGACGTTCATATTGCGCACGGCGTTTGGGCGGACGGCGAAGACCGCAGGATTTTACGCCAGCGCGGAGTTGGAGTGGCACTTTGCCCAAGATCCAATCGCATTACTGTTACAGAACGAGACGCGCCAATTCGCGATTACATGGAAGAAGGAAACTTGCTTGCAATTGGCACGGATTCCCTATCTTCTTCCCCATCTTTAGACGTTTTAGACGATGCTGCAAAAATCTACGACCTAGCAACAGCACAAGGATATAGAAAAGATGATTTAACACATCGAATTATTCGCATGCTTACTTTAGGCGGCGCAAGCGTTATGGGCTTGCACGTAGGACCGCACAGAATTGGCCAAATTAATGCTGGAGCCACAGCCGACCTTGCATTCTTTAACATTCCAACAGACACAAGCTCGCCGCAAGGAGTTGAAGAGACTTTGCACAATTTTGTTCGTCACGGCGCAGGAAGCGCAAAAGCAACTGTAATATCTGGAAATCTTGCGTACAATAATGGCGCTTTTGCGCAATAAGTCTTGACTAATAAGTCTCGCAAAATAAATCAGAAAATATCAGGAGATATTATGAGCATTAAATTAGAAGATATGAGCGATTACGCAAAAAATCTTGTTAAAGAATTGCACTTAGAAGCACACCCAGAAGGCGGATGGTACGCTCGCGATTGGCAAGCAGCACAGTTATATAGCGCAAATAACAGCGCAGACGCGAGCGCAGACGCGAGCGCAAACGCGACTAATACACAAGTTGACGAAAACTCCGCAGCCAGCGCTCCAAGACCACTAGCATCGCTTATTTATTTTCTTTTACCAGCTGGCGATTCAAGCGCGTGGCATAAAGTTGACGCAGACGAGATTTGGCTTTGGCATGGGCCAGCAAATCTTACGATTGAGCTTGGCGGTTGCGGAGTAAATCCTTGCGCAGAGGCGGATTCGCAACGTTTTACGCTTGGAAACACTAAAGAACACAACGGCTTATCTACGCGCGGTCACCTTGTGATTCCTGCTGGAACATGGCAGCGAACTGTGCCTAGCAACGCAGACGTTCTAGTGTCTTGCGTTGTAAGCCCTGGTTTTACTTTTAGCGGATTTAATTTAGCGCCTAAAAACGAGTAAGCTATTTAACAAGCGCGTTCAAAACGCTCAAAGTCAAACTTGCAGCGCGATTTGCAGCAAGAACTAAATCGTCTTTATGCGCATCAAGCGATTCATAGGATTCTCCGCAACGATTACTCATTGCGCGAATCGCAAGGAATGGCACGCTATTTTTAGCTGCAATATGCGCTACTGCAGCGCCTTCCATCTCTTCGCAATCGCCAAAAATCTCTTCGCGAACTGCGTCTAGAACCTTTGGGTCTGTGTTAAATTGGTCGCTTGTTGCTATGTTTCCGCAAACGTATGCAACGCCATTTTCGCTCTTATTAGACGCGCTTTGCTTAAATCCCGCTGAAGAATCGCAAGCAGCCGAAGATGATTCTTGCAAAGACTTTTCAAGCCTAAAGCCTAATAACTTCGCTTGATCTGCCGCTAAATCGCATAACTTTGAATCCGATTCAAAAACTTCTTTGTATGGAGCACAATCGGCAATAATTTGCGTATTTGTTTCTAAATAGTGAAAATTCTTGCCTATAACAATGTCTCCAACATTAAGACGCGGATTTAATGCTCCTGCGATTCCGCTAAAAATCAATACTTGTGGCTTAGCTTCGATTATAAGCGCCTGAGCCGCAGCAGCTGCAGCACACTTTCCCATTCCAGCAATGCATATTGTAAGAATCGCGCTATTTTCGTTGTTGTTAGAGGCGATTTTACCTTGAATAAAAGTAACACCGTAATCTTGCCAAGACTTATATTCGCCACTAAACGCTTGCAAAATAGGCTGAGCCTCTTTTTGAAGTGCCACTATAATCGCAAGTTTTGAAAGATTGCTAAAATCGCCAGAATTACCGATTGAAAATTCCTTTTGCATAGTCTCCCCTAAAATAAGTTCGATAAGTCTAATCTAATAAAATCTAACAAAATCAAATATAGTCAGATACAGTTAAATACAATCAAATGTTTATGATTCTAAAATCGTAAAGACACACAGCAACACACAACACGCCGCAACACACCGATTGTAACCGTTACTTAACAATCACAAAATTGAACATAAATAGAGCAAATTTACGCCATTAAATCAACAAAATATAGCGCGTTATAAACAATCGCAATAACAATTCTGTAACAATTAAGCCTTAAATGCGTCTATCGTCTTATAAACTATCAAATGTACGGCCGCAAAACCTACTTAAATCGCTTAAAAAACGAATAAGCGAAAAATTTTAAGGTTTTAGCAAAAACAAGGAGAAAAAATGGCTATTTTCGTACATAACAACTTGCACACTAACCGCGTAGCAATCGCAGCTACAAAAATCGCTGCAGCAGCATTAGCCGTTGCATCAATGGTTAGCACAGCGGCATGCGGAAGCCAAAACGCACAAGATCCAAACCAAAAGACGATTACTCCAGGCGTTTTGACAATCGGCACAGCTCAGCCAACTTACACACCTTGGATGTACGACAACAAGCCAGAAAACGGCAAAGGATACGAATCTGCAGTAGCATACGCCGTTGCAAAGAAACTTGGATACAACAAAGACAAGGTTAAGTGGGTTCGCACAACCTTCGACTCCGCAGTAACTCCAGGACCAAAGGACTTTGACTTTAACCTTCAACAGTTCTCTATTACAGCAGAACGCAAGAAGGCAGTAGACTTTTCGCCAAGCTACTACAATGCAACTCAAGGCGTTGTTATTAAAAAAGACAGCAAGTTTGCCAACGCAAAGACTTTAGCAGATCTTAAAACCGCGCAGATTGGCGCAATGGTTGGAACAACAAGCTACAGCTTTGCTAAAGACAAGATTAAGAGCGATATTCAAACCTTTAACGATAACGACGCTTTGGTTCAGGCTCTTGATTCTAAGCAAATTGACGCACTTGTTATAGATACTCCATCTTCTGTGAACATTGTTCGCAGTAAGCAAGTTAAGGATGGTGTTGTTCTTGGACAGATTGCAGGATCGGAAGATAAGGAAGGAACTGGCCTTGTTCTTCCAAAAGGATCTAAGCTTACTGCAGACGTTACTAAGGCTGTAAACGCGCTAGAAAAAGATGGCACTTTGAAGAAGCTTCAAGAAAAGTGGCTTGCAGAGTACACAACTGATGTGCCAGTTCTTAAGTAAATTGATCTAAATTAAATCAAACAAAATAGATTAAAAATAGATCAAAATAAATAAAAATCGTACCAACGTCATTACCAATACGCATTATTGTAAGCAATTTGTAACCCAATCGTCACATAAAAGTGCTTACAATAGTGCGTATCATTCATTATGTCGAAAGGCTCAGGCTACCGCCAATGACAGTACTTAACGGCAGTACAACAGATTCTGCAAGCAACGAATCAAATAAGTTACTCACTAATGCGTCGTCACTATCTAGCGCTAATACGGCATTAGATGAAGGAACGTGCGCTTTAAGCAATATCGAGCTTGAGCGTAGAGCAATACGCAAAAAACAGAATCTTAAATCTGTTTTAACAAGCATAATAAGCACTTTAGTATTGCTTTGCGTGTGCATTGCGGCGCTTGCAATGAGCCCTGGTTGGCCAAGAGTGCGCGAAACGTTCTTTTCTGGCAAATACTTTATGCTATCTTTGCCATCTGTTTTGCAAGGCTTAATGCTTAATTTGCAAGTGCTTGTATTTGCTGTAATAGGAGTTGCAATACTTGGAACTTTAATCGCAGTTATTCGCACAAGCGTAAGCCCAATGCTTTTTCCGTTGCGAGCTATAGCGCAATTCTACACAACCATTATGCGCGGCATACCAATGCTTGTTGTGCTTTACTTAATCGGCTTTGGCATACCAGGCTTGCAGCTTTTTGGACGCATTCCACCAGCAATACTTGGCACAATCGCCATTGTTATGAGCTACTCCGCATACGTTGGAGAGGTATTGCGCGCAGGATTTGAAGACGTACATCCGTCTATGCGAGCATCTGCAAGGTCTCTTGGCTTAACATCTGGTCAAACTGTGAGATTAGTGGTAATTCCTCTTGGCTTAAGAAAAGTGGCTCCCGCATTAATGAACGACTTTATATCTATGCAAAAAGACGCAGGGCTCATATCTGTTTTGGGTGCTGTAGACGCAGTTCGAGCCGCTCAAATATCTGTTGCAACTTCTTATAACTTCACTCCATACGTTGTAGCAAGCGTTGTGTTTATAGCGCTAAGCATTCCGTTTATTGTTCTAAACGATTGGTATACAGCAAGACTTCGCAAGCGCGAGCTAAACGGAGGAACTGTGTGATGAGTAACGTAACAAATCAAAAGGTAAATCAACAAATGAGTGATTACACGAACACAATCAATCAAACAAATGCAGGCGACAATACAGATTCAACCCCAGTTTTGCGCTTAAGCAATATTCGAAAATCGTATAACTCAACGCCTGTTCTTAAAGGCATTTCTTTTGATATTGCGCCTCACGAAGTGGTGGCTCTTTTAGGGCCTTCTGGAAGCGGAAAATCTACTCTTATGAAGTGCATTAATTTGCTTGAGCGAGTAGACGACGGCCAAGTTTGGCTTGGAAACACAGATATTACAGACCCACGCATAAATCAAGATCAAATTAGATCTCAAATCGGAGTTGTGTTCCAGCAATTCAATCTTTTTACGCATATGAGTGTTTTAGATAACGTAACTCTTGCTGCGCGAAAAGTTCATCATTGGAGCAAAGATCGCGCAGAAAGCCGCGCAATGGAGCTTCTATCTAGGATTAAGCTAGAAAATAAAGCAAAGTCCTACCCAGATCAGCTTTCGGGCGGACAGCAGCAGCGAGTGGCGATTGCGCGCGCGCTTATGACAAGCCCGCAACTTTTACTTTTAGACGAGATTACTTCCGCGCTAGACCCAATGCTTGTTGGAGAAGTTCTAGACATGGTTGCGGAGCTAAAGCAGCAAGGAACAACCATTTTAATGGCCACTCACGAGATGCATTTTGCGCACGAAGCTGCCGACAGAGTAGTTTTGCTTAGAAATGGCGTTGTTGCAGAAAATGGCACGCCGTACGAAGTTATGGACGCTTGCAGCGACCCAGAAACGCAAAACTTCTTTAAATCATTCCGCCACTAGCGCGCGCGTTTGCTCAACGTCTTTGCTAATAGCGTCCTTAAGCTGCTCTTGCGAGTCAAATGCTTGCTGAGGGCGCAAGAAGCGCGCAAACTCAATGCAAACTCTGTGACCGTATAAGTCTTGAATCTTGTCTGTTAATGCATATGCTTCAACAGTTCGATTAGACGATTGCTCTTCTAGAGTATCGTCGTAAGCATCCGCGCTATTTGATGCGTTTGATGCGTCATCTTCAAAAGTAGGATTAGTGCCAACTGAAATCGCAGCAGCCCAACGCCAAGGAGAATGCGATCCAAGATGAAGCTCATCTTTACGCAAAACGCCTACACTAGGAATGTTTCTGCTAGAAGAAGCGCCATCTTGCTCGTCTGCGTCTAAATCAATAATCCAACCAGCATACACACCATCAACAGGAATATATCCGTCAATTCGCTCCCCAAGATTCACAGTTGGGAAACCAATTTGATGACCGCGACCAGCTCCGTGAATAACAGTGCCTTCTACTCTATGCGGCTGTCCAAGAATATCTCCAGCATCTCGAACCCTGCCATTTGCAAGCATCCATCGCACGTTTGTAGAGCTCCAAGCACGAACCTTTTTATTAGGCATACCCTTGCTCCAAGCGCGATATTCCGCCTTATTCATGCCATCTGCAGGGTCTTTTGGCTCTCCGCCTTCTAAAGGAACCTCTGGAACAATCGGGTCTGGAACTCGAACGTCTCCCGGCCCAAAATCATCTACAACAACAAGATTAAAAACGCCTGTAGCTTGCGCAAGCTCTTTAATAGCATGAACGTTTCCAGCTCTTTTAGCGCCCAAAGCTGCATCCGAGCCTAAAACAAGCGCGCGCATGCCTAGCTTTCCAACCAGCTGCCCAAGGAAGAATCTGTACGATTTTGCCGCAAAAGCAAGGCTATATCGAACAATAATAACGTGATCAACGTCTAACTGCTGTAAAACTCTAAGCCGCTGGCGAACGCTTGTTAGCGCTTGCGAATCTACTGGAATTTGCGCGTCATCGCCAAAATCGTCGAATAAATCTGGATTTTCGTGCACAACGCTTGGACGAGGGTCAAACATTATAACAACCGAGAACGCGTTGTTTTTGCGCGCAATCTCCACTGTTCGCTCAATAACTTTACGATGCCCAAGATGCATTCCGTCGAATACACCTATTGTAACAACTGACTTACGTTGAGCGCTCAACGTTGGCCAACTAATCATACCGTTGGCATCTGGTCGAATGTCTATGACCTTCATCATATCCTTACTGTTCGCAAGAGCCGCAAATATTGGTATCGCTTTATTTTAGACGCCACTTTGCCGCAACCCCATTTTCACACTAACATCTATTTTACCAGCAAACTAGCTTTGTACAAATACTACAATTGGTTTAGCTTCTATTTGATTTGTATTTTTTTCGATTTTTTCGTTTGTTGTTGTAATTTTGGCTTGAGATATAGAAACCGTTCTGCTTAAATCTGCGGTTGCTTGACGCTTTTGTGCGGTCTGCAAAACAGCAACAACGTCGTTTTGCTCATCTTTTGCGGCTTTTACGTATGCAATAGCGTTCTTTGTAGCGTCTTTTGCACTAATAGCAGAAATCGTGATTTTTCTGCCAAATCGCAAGTCTTTAGCTTGATTTTCACTTACTTCTACTGTTTGCATCGTTAATTTTGCAGATTCAAACATGCTTAGCAAGCGTTGATTAAGAGTGTTTTCTAGAGGCGACGAGGCTGGCAAAGCAGATGGCGAATCGCCAGCAGCTTGCGATTCGCATGAACCTTGTGAATAGTATGAATCGTCTAAAACAGCCTTCGCGCGAGTTTGAGTCACTCCATTTTTGTTTGTAAATGTGCGAATAACACTTTTAAGCTTAAGTACGCGACTATCTTCTATAGAAAAATCGCCAATACGCGTTCTTCTAAGGCTCACTAAGTGGCCTCCAACTCCAAGAACACGACCCAAATCGCGAGCTAGAGCGCGAATATACGTACCACTAGAGCAAGAAACGCTTGCGCGCACATCAATAACCTTTGCACCGCTTACGCCCACACTAAAATGCGCATCCAGCAAAGAAAAATCATAAATAAAAACTTCTCTAGGCTCTAAATGAACATCTTTACCTTCACGCGCTAAGTCGTAAGCGCGAACGCCGTTTACTTTTATAGCAGAAAAAGATGTTGGCGTTTGCATAATCGAGCCAGTAAAATTCTTTGCTATTACAGCGCGCAATTCTTTAAGAATTTCATCAATATTTGCAAAGTTTATAATGCCATTTTCATCATCCGCGCTTGAAACAACATCACCATCTGCGTCGTCCGTATTAGTTGACTCGCCAAGACGAATCACAGCTTCGTACGTTTTATTGTGACCAAGCAAATAGTTGAGCAAGCGCGTGGCGTTACCAAAGCCAAGAATCAGCAAGCCCGTTGCCATTGGGTCAAGAGTGCCAGCATGACCCACTCGTTTAGTGTGCAACAGTCCGCGTGCAAAAGATACAACATCGTGACTGGTAACGCCTTTTGGCTTATCTACTAGCAAAATGCCAGAAGATGGTAATTCAGGACTACTCATTGCCCTCGCTAAAATCGATCGCTATTTACATCGCTATCAAAGTCGCCAGAATCCGCAGAGTCGCTAGAATCAGCAAAGTCGTCCTCTTCAAAGTCGTCGTCTTCGCCAAATTCATCGTCGTCAAAATCCTCATCTTCACGAGGCTTTTTATACGGATCCGCTTCCCCAGCATATTGCGCTGTTTCTCGCGCTTTAGCTAGCTCCTCGTCACGCTTGCGAGCCGCAACCAAAATGTCTTCAATCTCGTGAGCTTCGCTAGGAACTTCATCGTAAACAAATTGGATTTGAGGCGTTAATCGCAAGCCTGCTTTAGCTCCAACTAAAGTGCGCAAACGACCCTTAGCCTGCTGCAAAGCCTGGTTTGCGCGCATACGCTCGCCCTGCTCTTTTCCAGCAGTACCAAGCTGCGTCCAATACACTTTAGCTATTTGCAAATCGTTAGTAACTCTCACTTCTGTAATCGTTACGTTAGCAAGTCGCTTATCGTGCAAATGCGATTCCATATTGGACGCAATCACTCTGTGAATCAAAGCCGCAATTCGCGCGGCTCTAGGGTTTGTTCCAGCCATATTATTTGCGCTCGATCTGCTTCATTTCAAAGGTTTCGATTACGTCGCCAAGCTCAATGTCGTTAAAGCTTCCAAGGTTAATGCCTGCCTCGTAGCCTTCACTAACGGATTGCACATCATCCTTAAACCTACGCAAAGTGGAGATTTCAAGATCGTTAACAGTTGCAACACCGTTACGCAAAATACGGCACTTGGTTCCGCGCTTAACCTCACCATCTTGAACCATAACGCCAGCAATATTGCCAAACTTGGACGAGCGGAAGATTTCGCGAATCTCGGAATGAGATGTAACAACCTCTTCAAACTCTGGCTTAAGCATACCCTTCAAAGCAGCTTCAATATCTTCGATTGCCTTGTAAATAACAGAGTAGTACTTAACTTCCACGCCTTCGCGATCTGCCAAGTCTGCAACCTGGCGATTTGGACGCACGTTGAAGCCAATAATAACGGCCTTATCAACTGTTGCAAGGTTCACATCGTTTTGAGTAATCGCGCCAACGCCGCGGTGAATAACCTGAATTCCAACTTCGTCGGAAACCTCAATCTTCATTAAGGAGTCTTCCAAAGCTTCAACGGAGCCAGAAGAATCACCCTTAATAACAATGTTAAGCATATCCACTTCGGACTTAGCAAACTGTTCCTTAAGGCTTTCAAGAGACACAACCTTACGACGCTTTGCAAGCTGAGCCGCACGTTCTGTAGCCTGGCGCTTTTCGGCAATTTGACGAGCAGAACGATCGTCGGAAGTAACCAAGAACAAGTCGCCTGCAGTTGGAACAGAAGTCAAACCAAGCACCTGAACTGGAGTGGAAGGACCTGCCTCTTGCAAGTGGTTGCCATTTTCGTCGAGCATTGCGCGAACGCGACCATAAGACGTGCCTGCAACAATGGAATCTCCGACTTTAAGCGTACCTTGCTGAACAAGAACGGTTGCAACAGCACCGCGACCCTTATCCAAGCGAGCTTCAACAGTTGCGCCACGAGCGTCCATGTTTGGATTCGCCTTAGGATCAAGCTCCGCATCTGTAGTCAAAAGAACAGCCTCAAGAAGCTTATCTACGTTGGTCCCCTGCTTTGCGGAAATATTCACAAACATGGTGTCGCCGCCGTATTCTTCTGGCACAAGACCGTACTCTGTAAGCTGACCGCGCACCTTATCTGGGTTTGCTCCAGCAACATCAATCTTGTTTACTGCAACAACAATAGGCACGTGAGCAGCCTGTGCGTGGTTGATTGCTTCAACAGTCTGAGGCATAACGCCGTCGTCTGCTGCAACAACAAGAATTGCAACGTCTGTAAGCTCCGCACCACGAGCACGCATAGCTGTAAACGCTTCGTGGCCTGGTGTATCCAAGAACGTAATCTTGCGCTTGTCGCCGTCTAAGGTGACTGTAACTTGGTAAGCGCCGATGCGCTGCGTAATGCCGCCAGCTTCGCGCGCTACAACATTCGACTTACGGATTGTATCGAGCAAGCGAGTTTTACCGTGATCAACGTGGCCCATAACAGTAACAACTGGAGGGCGAGTTACAAGATTATCGTCTTCTTGAAGCTCTTCTTCGTCTAAGTCAATATCGAACTGCTGAAGAAGCTCTTTATCTTCCTCTTCTGCAGAAACAAGGCTAATATTCCAGCCGATTTCTTCGCCAAGAATCTGGAATGTTGTTTCATCCAAAGACTGCGTAGCTGTTGCCATCTCTCCAAGATGGAACAAAACAGTAACCAAAGCTGCTGGATTTACATCAATCTTTTCTGCCAAATCCGAAAGCGTTGCTCCCTGACGAAGGCGAATCGTAGCGCCGTTACCCGAAGGAATACGCACGCCGCCAATAACTGGTGCTTTAAGCTCTTCGTATTCCCTGCGCTTTGCAAGACGATTCTTGCGAGCCTTAGAGGACTTTCCACCTTGGCGACCGAATGCACCTGCAGCTCCTGCGCGACCACGACCACCCCTGGATGGGCCTGCGTTTGGAGCACCTGCAGCCGCTGCTTGGAAGCTTGCAGCTTGGTTTGCGTTAAAGCGCGACTCTGCCGATGGGCGCGATCCTGCGCCACCATTGCCGCCGCCTGAACGATGCGAGCCTTGCCATTGGGAACGATTTGCTCCGTTACCACCATTGCCATTGCCGCCGCCTTGACGGTTTCCGCCGCGACCACCGCGACCACGACCACCGCCGTTGCCGCCATTACCATTACCAGATCCTGGTTTTGAGCCACGAGCATTCTCTGCAGCAGCGCCTGGCCGCGACATTGGATGTGGGCGTGGAATGTCTCCAGGTGTTGGCGCGCGCATACCCTGCTTTCGACTAAACGGATTGTTTCCTGGACGAGGAGCGGCTCCCGAGCCAGAGCCTTGGTGTGGTCTAGGGCGTGGAGGCATTTGCGCAGAACGCTCTTGCTTAGCAGATTTAGATTCTGCACCACTGCGCTTTTCTGCGTTGCGCTTTGAATCGCCAGACCTAGAAGCATTATTAGGCTTTGCGTTTCCAGCCGAAGGCTTAGGAGTTGCATTGTTAGCAGCATGCGCATTAGAAGTCTTAGATTCGTGATTTTCATGCACTTTTTGCGCAGAATTCTGCTTTGCAAAAGACTTTTGTTCTGGCTTTTGATTAGCCTTCTTTTCTGCATTTTGACCATGAGATTCTGGCTTGCTATTAGACGCAGAATCCGCAGATTTATTAGACGCATGATCAACATTCTTAGACGCAGAAGGCTTCGATTCGCTCTTTGCAGCAGAATCCGCAGGCACAAATTCCGTCTTTAGACGACGCACTACAGGAGCTTCAACAGTTGAAGAAGCGGACTTTACGAATTCGCCCATACTCTTCAAACGTTCCAATACGGTTTTACTATCTACACCAAATTCTTTGGCCAGTTCGTATACGCGCTTTTTTACCACTCAGTGTTCTCCTCAGTCTGTGGCAGCGTAAAACGAACGCAACCACTTTATATTGTTATAAGATTCTTACTCTTATGCTTTTTATTTAGATATCTCATAATGCGATATCTCATCGTGTAACCATGATTTCAACCATGATTTTGTACCTCGTTCCCTAGGCAAAAAGCTGCTAATAAGCCCAGATTGCAGCTTTCAGCTTACTCGAAACGTTGGATTCTCGGGAGTGTCGCAAGTTTGCTAAATACTAGCAAAAATCTTATTCCGCCGAATTAGAATCAGCGTTCATAGCTTCTTGCTTTTTAGCATGCTCTTCCGCAGACTCAATTCCAATCTTCCAACCAGTCAACTTTGCTGCAAGTCGCGCGTTCTGTCCCTCCTTGCCAATTGCAAGCGAAAGCTGAGAATCGTGAATAAAAGCAACAGCAGTCTGACTTTTCTCACTAACAACATGAACTTCAGTTACTACTGCTGGAGACAATGCAGCGGAAACAAACTGTGCTGGATCTTGCGACCAATCAACAATATCGATTTTTTCTTGACCAAGATTTTCCAATACAGCACGAACGCGCGAACCACCAGGACCAATCAAAGCACCCTTTGGATTAACGCCATCTGTGTTAGCGCGAACAGCAATCTTAGTACGAGCGCCAGCTTCTCGAGCAATTGCCATAATCGAAACAGCTCCCGAAACAAGTTCTGGAACTTCTCGCTCAAAAAGTCTGCGAACAAGATCTGGGTGAGACCTAGAAACAACTATTTCTGGTCCGCGCAAGCCGCGAGCAACGTTTACAACATAAACGCGAATACGCTCGCCGTGACGATACCTTTCGCCAGGAACTTGCTCTCTTCTAGGCAAAATGGCTTCAACATCTCCAACAGCAACGTGAATATTAGAAGGATCTTTAGAATCCTGCTGCACAATGCCGTTAATAAGCTTTCCTTTTTGACCCGAAAAAGCTCCAAATACGCGGTCATCTTCCACTTTGCGGAAAAGTTGAGTAATAACTTGGCGAGCTGTTGCTGCAGCAAGACGTCCAAAATCTCTAGGCGTATCGTCATACTCCTCGCCCAAAGTAAATGCTGGGTGAGGATTATCTTCTGTAGGAACACCTGGAATCTCATCTCGTGCCCATACAGTAAAGCAACCAGCACGCTCATCTAGCTCAACTCGAGCATGCCTTGCTGGGTGGGAAGTCTTCATGTATGCAAGACGCAAAGCCTCGGCGAGTGCCTCGTCCAGCTCGTCGGCATTAATCCCCTGCTGAGCCGCAAGCTGATGCATTCCCGCCAAATCCAATTCCATCGTGCACGTCCTCCTGTGATTCATTTATAAATTTTCACTTATAAAATTAACTTATTCTTCTTTTATACGTTTTACGCATAACAAAACGCTAAAATCTAATTTTAACAAGTATGTAAAGCGCAAAATTTTATGACTATGATTAAAAATGTTAAGCATAAAATGTTAGACACAAAGCAAGCCAACATTGGTCACAGTCACGGACTATTTTAGTAGATTATGCAGACACGTTTTGTTTTGTTCTAAAGCCTTGCAAGGCGTGCAAAATATTATCAAACGCGTAGCAAAAGGTGTTCCAATGCACAAAAAAAAGTTTGTTCTAGTATTTGCATCACTTATTGCTGTATTAATGGCTTCTAGCGCTTGCTCGGGATCAGGGCAATTTAATAACGTTAACAACACTGCGGTTCGTTCATCTAAAAGCAATAATGAGTGCTACCAAGTTCTACAAAGCGCAAAGCACAATCAAAAAATCGTAGATCAACAAGAAGCAAACGTAACTAGAAACAACTTGCAAAATGCTGCGGATTCTTGGAAAAACGTTGCAATACAATGCAACGCACGATTTGCTCAAGGCGTTGTTTTTAGCGCGCAAAACACTTGGAAATTGGCCAACTTAAGTCAAGGTAACGAAAGCGGAGCGGCAAACGCCTCTAAAATCGCAAATCAAATGGAATCAAGCGTTTACAAAAAATTGTATGACTTTGCAAATAGCACTAGTAACTTGTATTGGAATCACGACCCACTTGCAAAAGCGGCACTAGAACAAGACAAACTAGCTTTTATGTTACAAACTTTAGCTGCAAAAGATGTTGATAATGTTTCCTTAAGACAAAGCGATATTACAGCTACGATTGCTAACATGCTTATGCACTTTGCTTCAAGCGGAAGCGACTTGCGACAAAAAGTATACGAAATACCGCAAAAGAATCTGGACTCTGGCGTTGCAAAAGACGAAGCTAGCGCAAAAGACTTGCCAATAGTTGCAATAGCGTATATGGATTGCGCGCGCGGAGAACTAGACGCGCTAAATCAAGCTATTTTCCCTACAAACAAAGACGGTAGCGTAAATCATAGCGCACTTTCTAGCAACACAAATCAAGAGTTTATTGAGATTCTTGCAAACATTGCTATTTCGCATATTATGAGCGCGTACGCGTATGGATACCCTAGCGATTCTTCCGCGATTTTTGAGCAATAGCACACTGCATGATTGCATATGTACGCCAAATAAAGTAGAGATTCGAGATTTTTCGCACTGAATGAGATGAACCTCAGCGCCGAAGGTGGTGATTCATCGAATGAAGAAGAAAAATCGAGAATCTCGGTGATGAAAGATACGAAAAAGTTCTAGATATCCAGAAGGTTTGATGTATTTCTCTACGAGCAATAAAAGAGGAGCGTAGCGACGGGACTTGCGAGGAGAGAAATACTCAAACCTCGCGCAACGACAAATAAGGAAAGCGCTTGTGTAAGCAAAAAGGGCTTCTGGCTAATCGCCAGAAACCCTGCTTGCGGATGAAGCGAGATTCCGACACCGTACCCTCTTAGCCCTACTAAACATTAGGTTTTGCGCTTTTATAAAAGATATTCACCCCGTTAAACACCCCGTTTGTAATATTTTTTAATGCTTCAAAACGTTAAATAATACCATTCACAACACTTACTATAAGCGCTCGTAATAGCCATTATACAGCCTTACAACGCTAATTTATATGCTCATGTTAAGGCTCTTAAATATCAAGCATCAGACTACATACTAAAGCCACTACACACGCACCCTCGTACTGTTTGCGAGCGCAACCCTTGTTTTTGTGGTTGTGTGTGTTTTTTGTGTTACGTTTCCTCTAACGTCTGCAATGTTTTGTTTTGTATTGTTGCGCTCGCGGTTTTGTGTTTTGTCTATATATTGTTATTGACAGTGTTTGACGCTTGACATGTTGTTATTGTTGGGTTTTTGTGTTTTGTGACATGTTGTTGACATTGTTGACAGTTTTAATTGTTATTGTTGTGTCAGTTGTGTCATTTGTGTGTCAGTTTGAGTGTTTGAGTGCTTGTAATCGTTGGTATTTCAACGTTTATCGGTGATTTGTCAGTGTCAAAAGTGTCAGTTAGTGTGTGGGTAGATATGGAAAGTGCCCGAACGTTTTATATTCGCGTTCAGGCACTATTTTTACTTACATGCTATTTGATTAGTTTTAATATTTTTTTGCCTTGCTGTTGGACTTCTACTATTTTCCCTTCGTTTATCAAACTATCTATTGCTTGGTTGAATGGCATTGAGCTAAAGGCTTGGTTACTTCCAATTCTTTGGAGGCAACGTTTAGAACAACCATCTTTACGGTTTTTAAGCTCATCTATTATTGCTTTTTTACGTTCCTCTATAAGGTTGTTTTGTTGTTGTACTAATAGTTTTTCCCATTCCTTTTTCCCTTTCCTCGTTTCGTTGACTTGTTTGAGTGTTTCTTTTCTAATTTGGTTGCTGCATTTTACTAGCCATCTAGCTAGTTCGCACGCTCTAGGTGATACTTCTAGCAGCTTGCCGCCATCGTCTAAATCAAGATATAGGTGTAACGCTGTAGCTGTTTTTAAGAGAATCTCAGGGTCATGTGAACCCTCATCATCTTCACTACTACCCTCTAGCCTAGAGTCAACTAAATCAATTATTTCCTTCTTAATATAGTCAGGAAAAGCGAACCGTTTAAGCCTATAGCTATCAGCATCTTCCAACGCCTCAATACAGCCACAAGCATAAAGCTCGTTAAACACGCTCATATCAGGCGTATTCGCATCATTAAACGGGTTTTTATATTCTGGTATCGGTGTAGTGCCATCACTCCTATCGCGAATATTCGCATCTTGAACCCTCGCAAATAGTATTCTTTGTGGTAGTCCCGAACCTCCATATCGTGTAATCATATCAAGGTTATCATCTTGAATAGCTACAGTAGAAACAAGCCTAAAGCCGTTAGGTGGAACAGATATTCTAATATTCTCGTTTTTTGTATAGTCGCCACAGCTACTATCACCGTCCCAAAAATCGAGCATATTACCCAAAAGATTAGAAGATTGACGGCTAATATTAGCCGCTAGCTTACTAACCTCTCTAATCTGAAGATACGCACTCCAATGCGAACACTGCACCATAGAAGACTTACACTCATCATCGGTAAACTTCCTATAAGCAAACATCGCTGGTAGGCTCTCGCCACTAGCTGGAGAACAGTAAAAAACATTAGGAGAATCAGGAATAATACTTTTAGCCATTCTAAACGCATTACTTTTACCACCACCTGGCTTAGCAATAATAGCGCCATAAAAATTCAAGCTAGCATTACTATTAGCGATAAAATTAGGCAACGTATAGTTTGGCGGTACCATGCTCAAAATACGCGATATGAGAATATTTAACACGCCATCAGCACTAGAATGAGCACAACGGCACACATCACGCAAATCACGCAATTTAACACAAGAGTGCCAAAATTCTTCACAGTCTTCTACACGCTTAATCGAATCAAGAGCAACGGGGGTAATCATCAAACCACCTCCGTGGACTTAAGGCTATCAGCCACACGCTTCCACATAGTCCCCTCAAGACTATTAGAAAAAGCCTCAAGAGTCCCACAGCCAACACGCTTCAGCTCACACAGCTTACTAAAATCACGAACAGACTGCGCTCGCGATTGAATGTTTTCACTATAATCACTGTTAGTGTTGGCGTGCATAATATCCACGTGGTTCGTGACTTCAGGCGGCACGCTTAAATATTGTGCATTAAACGCGCTTTTACCATTAAAGCCTAGAGTTATCACACTACCGTTACACAAGCGTGCAGCCGCCTCTAATAGCCTCACAGCGTAGTAATCAAACCCACTAGCTGCAAACCTAATAGCGTGAGGCTTGAACGTTGCTAGCATGGTCGCGAGCGCAACTCTTCTAGCTTGTTTCACGACTTCAGACGGTAGTGTGTAGGTGAATTCACCTCCAAACGTTGAGGCTATGAGGCCATTAGTGAGTATGTTTAATCGCTCACTAGCATCAGCCTCTATAAACTCACGGCATACGGGGAACATGCTATAATTGGGTATGTTGTCCCAAGCCCTGCTAGTGTTTGTGCTGGTAGGGCTGTTTTTTATTTTGTTCATTATGAAACCCTTTCTTATTTGAGTTCCATAATGGACTTTTTAGAGATTAGTATTTTACGTGGTGTAGGTCGTATTGCTTCGAGTTTGCCTTGACGAATGAGTGATTCAACTGATTTACGGCATAGGCTTAGCATTTCTTGTGCGTCTTTGATTGATACATAGACACTCATAGTGTTAACAGTCATAATATCTCCTAATAAAAATGTTTTTAATAATTCTGGTTAAATGCACTTTTTCAGTGCATGATGAAACGCGATAAAGAGCGTTAATCTTTCCTCTTGTAAGGGCATGAGGTGAACCCGTATGACTTAAAGACATCACTATATGCCTACTCTCTCTGTAAAGCTGCGAGATAGCTTGTGTGGTTTACGTCGCACAGACGAATTAAGTACATACTATACTACAGTATGCCCAAATATTAAAAATCTATTTCACTCGTGGGAATAACGCCACGTGACGCGTTAATAGTATCTCTTAAAATATCAGACAATGAAACGTCAGGCGTAATACCATACAAATTCATAGCGTAGTTTAGTTCACGCTTAAAAAGATTAAATGCACCCGTATCGCTCAGGTGTGAACCGTTTTTTTCAATACACGAGCGTTGACGTGACACCTTATAAGCTGCATAAGCATACGAAGGTAATTTAGTAATCGCGTATGAAACATAGTATGCATCAATCCAACCACCATACGCTTCATCTTCTATTTTAACCTTTTCCAAGTCATGTGTTTTAGCGATGCCATCTATCTTGGGGGTTTGGAAAATTTCAGCCGCATCATTGATAAAATTTCTAATATCACGTGTGCCATCGTCTACTATTTTTTTAATCTCTTCATCAGTTGCGCACATAAATGACGGGTAACCATTATTCTTGTAATAGACTAGGTAAGCAAGCAAATCATAAAAATGATTAGATAGTTCGCCCTTAGTGTCAATTGGAGCAAGACACGAATAAATAGAGTTCATAGCTTTCTTGAACTTGTTCACATCTTTATTATTAGCAAACATGAATGTTGTCCCTTCTACTAAAAAATAGTAAGTAATACTACTATATACGCAACCAAACCCACAAACACTACTAGAATAATGCCTTGAATATGCCGCCTATAATGGCCGTACACGCGCTAACACGTCGCACAGCATCAAACCCACACGCCACCCTTACAAGACGGGGGGAAAGGGTATTTCTGATATTCTCGGTAGAGGCGCTGCCTAACTCTCTTTTTATTACGCTGGGTTCAAAAGATTTGGCACACGCTAGATTATTAAACATTGTTAAGCACATGCCACAATGTAGGTTCTACACACTATCATGCTAAACCCTAGTAAAATCAACCCATGCGCTCGCTAACAATAGCTAGTAGTATGCAAGTAGTAAACCATTAATAAGCATTGAATATGGTACGAAAGCAACAAGCCTAGGGGGGTATACCCCTACCCCCTACAGTAAAAGCCACCTCGGCGATAGGTCTAATATCTCCCTTCGTGTTCTATTCGTAACGTCCTTATCGTAACAAAAAAGCTATTCGTAACAAGATACGACAATAAAAGCTATTAGCCTCGTATTGTTCGCGAGCGCAATACTTGTTTTTTTGAGATTGTCGACGTTGTCGACTTTGTGTCGACTAGGGTAGAAACCTAATGTTTTCAACATGTCGACGTGTCGACGGCGTCGGTTTACATATTAGAGCGTTAGGTTATTCTATTTAGCTTGTAAAAATTTTTCTGTTTCCTCTCTCATGCCGTCTGGTAGTGATTTTAATGCTTGCTCTTGTTGCTTTTCTTCCATGCCTTTTAATGCTTGAATGCGAGCGCTCATCTCCATGCTTACGAGGAACGCATAAAAATCACTAGCAGCCTCACTATTATTTAGGCTGTTATTGTTAGGCTTCGCGCTTTCTATGCTCTCTACGCTCGCGTTAGAGGCTGTTTTTGTAGGCTCTGAGTTTAATACTTTACTCAATTGTTCGCTTCTTCTCTCGTTTGCTTTTTCTAGCGCACCTTTTGTTGTTGAGTCTGCATAAAAACGTTCTGTTGTACGAACATCAGCGTGGCGTACTTGCTTAGAAACAACAATAGCCGATTCACCACTTTCAAGCATAGTAATAACACAAGCGTGGCGGCCATCATGAGGCCAATACTCTTCCAAGCCTTCTACTTGCTTACGAGCCGTGTTGTGGTATCTACAACGAAAATTAGACGGCCTTATAAAATTATTGTTTTTCTCCGTAGTAAATATGAACGCGTCCGCCTCTTTACTCGTATACTCATCTAATTGTTTCTCAAATAATGGTTTTAGTGATTCAGGAATGTAAACAATACCTTCACTACTCTTAGTCTTAGTACTACCCATTACTACTACTGTTTTACCGCGCTCATCTTTCTCATCTTTCAACGAATGGCGCACATAAATAAAAGACTTATTAGCCTCATCATTCAATTCAATATCACGCCTCTGTAACGCTAATATCTCACCTATACGACACCCCATGCCATAAGCAATCCACTCAATCAATCTCAGACGCTCTGGCATGTAAGAAACAAGCTCTCCAATCTGCTCTTCAGTAGGAACTACTGTTTCATGCTTCTTCTTTGGTCGCACAACATTCTTCAAACGGCACGGGCTTTTATCAATAAGCGTGTTACCTTCATCATCAATCGCAACACTCTCAGCCGCATGCATAATCTCAGATAACAGTTTATAAGCGTTCACACGAGCCGTATTATCAGGTCTACTATTATACCACTTCTCAACATTTGTGTAAGTAATAGCCCTTACTTGCATATCACCAAAGAAAAACAATAAATGATTCTTCAATAATCCAAAATATCTGTTCTTAGTAGACTTACCAAGCCTCTCATTATTCTCAACAAAACTATTCGCATAATCACTAAATAGCACACTATTGCGCTCGCGTCTTGCTTTACGTTCTCTTACTGGCGTCCATTGACCGCTACGAACTAGCTTTTCTTCTGAATTAAGCCAATCTTGTGCCTCTTGCTTTGTTATAGCACCATGAGGCTTATATTGTCGCTTTGGCAAATGTTGCCACTTTGTAAAAGCTTCTATAGGTGTTGGATAAGAAACATCATAATGACGTTCACTAGGCTTATGCTTTTTGTTACGATTTGAACGTGGCTTAATTTGACCAAAAGAGCTTTTTCTTGCCATGAGTGTTGTCCCTTACTTCGTCCCATGATAAATAAAACTATCTTCAATATAATTCTTATATCAGATATTCACCCCGTTAAACACCCCGTTTGTAATCAAAAATAACGATATTTAATGCTATAAAATACAAAACAGAAGAACGTTAAAAACAAGCCAAAAACGTTGATATATCAAGGGTTTTCGGCATGAAAAAAGGGCTTCTAGCCAATCGCTAGAAACCCTGCTTGCGGATGAAGCGAGATTTGAACTCGCGGAGGGTGTAGCCCTCACACGCTTTCGAGGCGTGCTCCTTAGACCGCTCGGACATTCATCCTTTGCGCCAATCGCAAATACGCAAAACGCAAATGCAAAAAGAAACGCAACTTTTCAATTGTAAAACAACCCTAGAATATATAAGACGCATGGCGCGTTGACACTCACCCAAGCTCCTCGATCGTGCGCTTAGCACGAATCGCGTTTGCTCGCACACCAAGCTCCTCGTCTTTAGGGTATTCAACATATTCCAAAGTCAAACCGTTAGCTGCAATCGGCCCAGTAGAGCCTTCTCGAATCGGATTTTCAATCTTATTTTTGAACCAATCAACAGAACGCTTTGCACACCCAACTTGCACGCACGCCCCAACAAGCGAACGAACCATGTTATGCGCAAACGCGTCTGCAACAATAGTAAACTCAAGCAAACCGTTCTCAATGCAAGGAATTTTTCCAGTTGATTTAGATAAACAGCTCCCCACGCAAACGCGATTCCAAACAGCCTTTTTAACGCAGCGAATCGTAGTTCCACCAGGATTTGGCCGCGCAAAAGAGCCAAAATCGTGCAAACCAACAATCAAAGACGCCGCCTGATTCATGGCATCAACGTTTAAGTCGTAGTCAAGTTGCAACACAAAGCCACGCATACGCGGATCCAAATTCGCGCGATTCGCAGCATCACTAATCCTATACACGTATGTGCGATCCAACGCAGAAAAACGCGCATCAAAACCGCTTGGCGCAATGCTTACGCTGTGAATCGAAATGTCTTTAGGCAAAACGCCACAAAGCCTATATTCCAAGGCTTTTACTGGCGTAAGATTTGTGTGACCGACGCAATTTTGCAAAATGGATTCCGAAACGTCTAAATGGCAAACTTGGTAAGATGCGTGAACGCCCGTATCTGTGCGGCCAGCAACGCTAAGGCGCAAAGGTTCGCTAGCATCGTCTTTATTCACGCGCAAAACCTTATGCAATGCGTCTTCTAAAACACCTTGAACGGTGCGCAAAGTAGGCTGCTTTGCCCAACCATAAAAATCGCCGCCATCATACGCTAAATCCAAACGAAGACGCATTCAAAACCTTTCCAAACAGACCTACAAACAGACTTACAAACAGACCTACAAACAAACTTACACTAGTTTTCCTTATCTGAAGGCACACTAGCGAGCGCAAAAGCACTCATAACGCTACGAATCAACTCATATGTCTTTGAATCCATATGCATTGCAATCTTCAATAATGCAGGAACAACCTCCGACCAATGCGAAGACATCTCGTCGAAAGTCGAGTACCCTAAACTACTAAACATGCTGTAAACACTATCAATTCTGCGTTTTCTCTCTTCAAATGGCAAACTCATCATCCACTCGTTTGCAGCTTTAGAAACGGCCAGAGCTCGCGGAGTTACACAATCGCAGTAGTCAAAATCACCATCTTTAACTTGCCAATACATGCCAAAATGTTGCATTAATCCAATCGAATCAGCAGCTGTAACCTTATACGGCACTCCCGTATCCATAATCAATCCAATAAAAGCAGATTGCGGAACAACTTTTTCGATTCTGGAAACAACGCGAGAAAAAACCTTTGGATCAACAACATCCGAGCCAAAACTAGGACCGTCCATTGAATAGATTTTATTAATATGATTTCCAAGGCTTCGATCTTTCGCGTCTAATCGCATTGCCGCGTATGCAGCCATATTCCCGCCTTTTGAATGGCCCACAACAAATATTTTAGGATTATCACTTAAATCGCAATCACTTAAATCGCAATCATTGCTATTTTCTAGATTGCTCTTATCTAAATCACTATTCTTAAAATCACTCTTCTTATTAAACAAATTCGCAAAATAATCACCAACACTGCTAAAAATCCCACGAATACCGCCACTTTTGCAAGAATCTTTACATGCGCGCCTAGATATAGAGAGCAAATACTCCGCCGCCGACTCCTGCGCTGGCACTGGGCAGCGAAATGCCATGTTAAAGTCTTCCTTCCAGCCAACAAGCGTGTTATCTGTTCCTCTAAAAGCAACAACAAAGCAGCTAGACCCAATGCAATCTGTTAAATCAAAAGTAACAGCCGCAAATTGCTGTTCGCAAGAGTCATCAATATTCGACTCATCAAAACGTTCAAGAACCTCACCAACACGCATGCCCCTATAACGCGGGCTAGACTCAACAGCCAAAAGTAGATTCTTGCGAAACTCATCTACCTTAGTAGAACCAGAGCTAAACATTGAAGAAAAATCCTCGCCGCGAAGCAATTCGCTTAAAGGAACGGTTGCTAGTGCGTTAGAATCGTCATTATACTTTGGAATCGATTCAGGCATGCAAATATACGCCAACTCGCATAAAATAAGCGAATCTACGGCGTTGAATTTTCGCTCTTTAAAATTAGTAAAATCGTTATTCAGTAAATCGAGAATATTTGACATAGTTCAATAATAATTGATACCAGATATAGAAAATATATGTCAGATATAGAAAAACGGGCTGGAGATATCTCCAACCCGTTTAATAAACCTTTATACTTGCGATTAATCGCAAAAGATTTACTTACCGATGCATCAAGATGCTAATCTCAACTACTCGGCTGCTTCTTCTTTAGCAGCAACCTTAGTAGCGGACTCAGCTTCCTTAACAACAGCCTTCTTTGGGCTTACTGGCTCAACAACAAGCTCGATAATAGCCTGTGGAGCAGTATCACCACGACGAGGGGCCATCTTAACGATGCGAGTATAGCCACCTTCACGCTGCTTCATCTGCTCAGCAATCTGAGTGAAAAGCATGTGAACAACGGACTTATTGCGAATTACGCGCAACACGCGGCGGCGCGAATGCAAATCGCCACGCTTAGCGAATGTTACCAAACGCTCAGCAAGTGGACGAAGACGCTTTGCCTTTGGCAAAGTAGTCACAATACGACCGTGCTGGAAGAGGCTTGTAGCCATATTGGCCAGCATCAGGCGCTCATGCGCTGGGCTAGAAGCCAGACGAGGCCCTTGTTTCGGTGTAGGCATTATTACTCCTTATTGCCGCGGAATTCAGGTGGGCAAAAACCCGAACATCCAAAAACCGCGACGATTTGCGGTGGTTGTTTACTCGTCTTCTGGCGAGAAGAATGTGCCACCTTCGAGATTATTGGCGTCAAAGCCAAGCGGTGAAGGCTTAAGAGACAATCCCATGGATTGCAACTTTTCTTTAACCTCATCGATGGATTTCATGCCGAAATTACGAATATCGAGCAAATCCTGCTCAGTGTGAACTACCAGCTCACCAACTGTGTGGATTCCTTCACGCTTCAAGCAGTTGTAGCTGCGCTGCGTTAGGTTCAAATCCTCAATTGGAGTGGCCATTTGGGAATCAGCTTCCGCCATGACTGGAGCTGGACCAACTTCAACACCTTCAGCATCGACGTTAAGCTCACGGCAAAGACCGAAAAGCTCAACCAAAGTCGAACCTGCGGACGCAACTGCGTCTCGTGGTGTAATAGCTGGCTTAGTTTCCACATCCAGGATAAGCTTATCGAAGTCCGTGCGCTGTTCCACGCGGGTAGCTTCGACCTTATAGCTCACCTTCAAAACTGGCGAGTAGATCGAATCCACTGGAATGCGACCGATTTCGCTGTTTTCCTGCTTATTCATTTGAGCAGGCACGTAGCCACGACCACGCTCCACAGTGAACTCAATTTCGAGCTCGCCATCTTCAGCAAGTGTAGCGATATGCATCTGTGGGTTGGCAATAGTGACGCCAGCAGGAGGAGTAATATCTCCAGCTGTTGCCTCACCCTTGCCGCTCTTGCGTAGATACATCACTACTGGCTCGTCATACTCACTTGTAAGTACGATGCCCTTGATGTTCAGCAGGATTTCAGTGACATCCTCTTCAACACCTGGCAGAGTCGTGAACTCATGTAAAGCACCAGAGATGCGTACCGAAGTAACGGCCGCACCTGGAATGGAGCTCAACAAGGTACGACGCAGCGAATTGCCGAGCGTGTATCCGAAACCTGGTTCCAACGGCTCAATAGTAAAGCGAGAACGCTGGGGATTCAGTGATTCCTCGGTAAGTGTTGGACGCTGTGCGATAAGCACTTTTGTATCCTTTCAGCTTCTGGTCGGTGGTGCACTCGCCGCCCATAAGCGGGTTGGATGGATGGATTCGTAAGAGTGCTCAGACGCGGCGACGCTTTGGTGGGCGAACGCCGTTATGCGCTTGTGGGGTGACGTCGGTAATAGAACCGACCTCAAGACCCGCGGACTGAAGGGAACGGATAGCGGTTTCGCGACCGGAACCTGGACCCTTAACAAACACGTCGACCTTTTTAAGGCCATGTTCCATTGCCTTACGAGCAGCAGACTCAGCGGCCATACCTGCAGCGTAAGGAGTCGACTTACGGGAACCCTTAAAGCCGACATCGCCACCAGAAGCCCAAGAGAGGACTGCACCCGATGGATCGGTGATGGAAATAATCGTGTTATTGAATGTTGATTTAATATGCGCCTGCCCAACCGGTACCGACTTGCGGTCCCGGCGACGCGGCTTGCGCGAGGCTTGCTTTGCAGCTGCCATTGACCCTCGTTTCCTATGACGAATTAGTTGGTATGTCTAGGCGATGAGAATTAACTCGTGGCCTAGAGCCGACCACCGACTATCGGGTGGCCTTCTTCTTCCCGGCGACAGTACGCTTTGGACCCTTACGAGTACGAGCATTAGTCTTAGTACGCTGACCACGCACAGGAAGACCCTTGCGATGACGCTGGCCTTGATAGCAGTTGATCTGAATCTTACGACGGATGTCGGCGTCGATTTCACGACGCAAATCGCCTTCAATCTTATAGTTGGCCTCAAGATAATCACGCAAAGTGATTAACTGTTCATCCGTAAGATCCTTGACGCGGGTATCCGGATTAACACCGGTCGCGGCAAGCGTTTCCTTAGCGCGAGTACGACCTACACCAAAAATATAGGTGAGGGCAATCTCAATGCGCTTCTCATTGGGAATATCTACTCCGGCAAGACGTGCCATTGTAATTCCTTTACTATTACGCAGGTCGTGCACCAAGTCTCCCGCAATAATATCGATTATTTGCGGCCTGGGCCTGCGCACCCAGGGTTCAGCTTAAGCTGCGACTTAGCGCCTTATTCCTTTATATTCGCGGTGGAGATCCACTCAGCCCTGACGCTGCTTATGACGTGGGTTGATGCAAATCACCATGACGCGACCGTGACGGCGGATCACGCGGCAGTTTTCGCAGATCCTCTTCACGCTAGGGCTGACCTTCATGGTTTTCCTTTGCTTGTACCTTTACTTATAACGGTACGTAATACGTCCGCGGTTCAAATCGTAAGGACTCATCTCCAGCACAACACGATCTTGCGGAAGAATGCGAATGTAATTCTTACGCATTTTTCCCGAAATCGTAGCCAGTACAATGTGCTCGTTCTCAAGCTGAACGCGAAACATCGCGTTAGGTAGTGCTTCTACTACCGTGCCTTCGACTTCAATCACACCGTCTTTTGCCATGAGCCTCGTTCCGTTCCTTGGATATACTACTTTGCGCATCCGAAGACACGCCAATCTTCTATGATACAGTAAATGCGCCCAATACAACACTCGGCGTGTCGCAAGGGCGCATTACAAATATGAGAAAATCTAAATCTTAAATAAATCTCATACCAAGGATTCAACTATGCGATTGTTGATTTCGGCAATATCTCCAACGCCATCAACTTCAACAAGCTGACCGCGGCTTTCATAAATATCCAGCAAAGGAGCTGTTTCCTTCTCGTAAGTTTCCAAACGCTTAGCAATAACTTCTGGAGTATCGTCGGAACGACCCTGCTCTACAGCACGCTTTTGCATGCGCTCAAGCAAAACCTCACGCTCCGCCTCTAAAGCAACAACATGATCTAGTGGAGTACCAAGCTCTTCCAACATGCGATCAAGAGCCTGAACTTGAGAAGCGTTGCGAGGATAGCCATCTAGAATCCAGCCATTCTTTGCATCATCTTGAGCAAGACGATCTTTAACAATGCTATTTGTCAATTCATCTGGAACAAGCTCTCCCTTATCGAGATAACCTTGAACCTTCTTGCCAAGTTCCGTTTTATTCTTTAAGTTATAACGGAAAATGTCGCCAGTAGAAATAGCAGGAATATTGTAATGCTCTGCAAGCAAAGCGGCTTGAGTGCCTTTACCTACTCCTTGCGGACCCATAATTAACAATCGCATATTAATCTCCTAGTTTTATGCCAATGCAAATCCAATACAAATATTAAACAAAACCTATCTGAAATACTACTTAGCAACCTGCTTATTATTGCTGTGATCAAACAGGAATCCAGCATACTGGAATTGCTCAGTTTGAGCCTTAGCTTGACGCAAAGTATCCAAGCCAACACCAGCAATAATCAGAATTGTTGTACCACCAAATGGAAGCTTCATATTAAGATGCAAAGACATAATCAAAACCGTTGGAATCAAAGCCACAAACAGCAAGTAAATAGCACCAACTGTGTTAAGCCTATTCATAACGTAGCTAAGATAACGGCTTGTAGCGCTACCAGCGCGAATACCAGGAATAAATCCGCCGTATTCCTTCATGTTGTCTGCAGTCTCATCTGGATTAAAAGTAATCTCGGTGTAGAAGAAGCAGAAGAACACGATCATAACGGTGTACAACGCTATGTACCAAACAGAAGTAGAGTTTGCTAAATTGGCATTAATCCAACGCACCCAATCCTTACGACTATCTCCAAATTGAGCAAGAAGTGTTGGAATAGCAAGAATCGAAGACGCAAAGATTGGTGGAATAACGCCACTCATATTCACCTTAAGAGGCAAGTATGTGGAAGAGCCGCCGTACATTTTGCGGCCAATCATTCGACGCGTGTACTGAACAGGGATTCTACGCTGAGCAAGCTCCACAAAGTCAACGAAAATAAGAATCACAAGGAAAACGCCAGCAACAATGGAGAACTTAGTCCAATCTCCATTAAGGCCATTCGTACCCCAACCGATTTCCCACAACTTTGGAAGGAATCCAGAGCAAATAGACATAAAGATTAATACAGACATACCCTGGCCAATACCCTTATCTGTAATAAGCTCTGCCATCCACATTATGAGGCCAGTGCCACCAGTCATGATTAAGACCATTACAATAAGGCTCCACATAGAACCGTCTGGAATAACCTGGCCGCATTGATAGTTAAATAGCGCGCCAGAACGAGCCGTAACCAAAATGGTAGTTGATTGCAAAACAGCCAAACCGATGGTTAAGTAACGGGTGTACTGAGTAAGTTTCGTTTCTCCAGACTGACCTTCTTTGTGAAGAGCCTCAAAGCGTGGAATCACAACTCTAAGCAACTGAATAACAATGGACGCCGTAATGTATGGCATAACGCCTAATGCAAAAATCGAAAGCTGCAAAAGAGAACCGCCAGAGAACAGATTCACCAACCCAATAAAGTTCTCGCTAGAAGAAGCCAGCTTAGCGGTGCAAGCTCGAATAACTTTGTAGTCAACTCCAGGAATCGGAATAAATGAGCCGATTCGGTAGATAATAATCATTGCGAAGACGAAGAGGATCTTATTCCTCAACTCCTTCGTCTTGAAGGCCTGGATTAACGTTTTCACCTGGGTCTTCCTCCCTTTTTTGCGCTACGATCTAGGCGCACCAGTAAAAAAACAAACTCTGAGGCAATAGTTTATATCACGGTACATACTGAAACAATAATTGAGTGAGTTTTGCAATAAAATAATCCCCCCAGTGCAAACTAGGGGGATTATTAAACAGTTAAATCACTGCGTTAATTAGCATTACTAGCTTAAGTATTACTACTTATTACTACTCTTCGCTAACAGAGCCACCAGCAGCTTCGATCTTGGCTTTAGCGGATGCAGAAGCCTTAACTCCCTTAAGAGTCAAAGCAACCTTAAGATCGCCATCGCCCAAAACCTTAACTGGGTAACCATCACGCACAGCGCCCTTAACTACCAAATCAGCAACAGTGACTTCGCCACCCTTTGGGAAGAGTTCTGCAAGGGCTGCAACATTAACAACCTGGAACTCCTTCTTGAATGGGCTCTTAAAGCCACGAAGCTTAGGCAAGCGCATGTAAAGTGGAAGCTGGCCGCCTTCAAAGCCTGGACGAACTTGGTAACGCTTCTTTGTACCTTTGTCTCCACGACCCGAAGTCTTACCCTTAGAGCCTTCACCACGACCCACGCGGATGCGATCCTTCTTAGCTCCTGGAGCTGGACGCAACGTGTGCATGTGCAACATTGGTTCTTCATTAGCCATAATCAGTCAACCTCCTCAACGCTCAGCAAGTGGCGAACGGCCATAACCAAGCCACGATTGACTGAATTGTCCTCGCGAACAACGCTTTGACCAATCTTGTGAAGGCCAAGAGTCTTAACGTTAGCGCGCTGACGCTCGGTGGAATGAACCAAACCGTGCACCAGAGTGATCTTTAAGTTAGCCATCACTCACCATCCTTTGCCTGAGCAGCCTTAGCAGCCTGAGCTTCTTCACGAGCCTTGCGTGCTTCGGCAATGCCAGCAGCGCGCTCACGAAGCAATGCGTCTGGTGCAACTTCCTCGAGGGAAAGTCCACGACGAGCGCAAATTTCTTCTGGCTCTTCAAGCTTCTTCAAAGCATCCACAGTAGCGCGAACCACGTTAACAGCGGTTGCGGAGCCCATGGACTTGGTGAGGATATCGGTAATGCCAGCGCACTCCATAACAGCACGCACAGCGCCACCAGCGATTACACCAGTACCTGGAGCAGCTGGACGAAGCAAAACTGTACCAGCAGCATCGTGACCCAACACAGGGTGAGTCACGGTACCACGAATGCGTGGAACAGTAAACATATGCTTCTTAGCGTCAAGCTGACCCTTAGCGATAGCTGCTGGAACTTCGCGAGACTTACCGTAACCAACACCAACAGTGCCCTTACCGTCGCCAACAACAACAAGTGCTGCAAAGCTAAAGGTACGGCCACCCTTGTGGGTCTTGGAAACACGGTTAATAGTAACTACGCGATCCAAAAGCTCTTCGCCGCGGTTTTCTTCACGACGGCTACGACGTTCGCTACGCTTACCTTCGCCCTTAGAACGACGGGAACGACGATCGTCGGTACGCTCCTCAGCGGATGCCTGAGTGTTCTGAGTTTCTTCAGCCACTTGGGTTTCCTTTTCGTTATCGCTCACAGTGCTAGACCTCCCTGACGGGCGCCTTCAGCTACGGCTGCGACGCGACCATGATACTTATTACCGCCACGATCGAAGATAACAGCGGTGATTCCCGCTTCCTTCGCCTTGGCTGCGATTAACTCGCCAACCTTGGTAGCAGCTTCAGTCTTCGTACCAGTAAAACCAGCGAAGTCAGAAGTCAAGGTGGAAGCGCTTACAAGGGTAAGACCCTTAGTGTCATCCACAATCTGAGCAACCATGTGACGGTTAGAACGAGAAACTACCAAACGTGGGCGCTCTGGAGTGCCAGAGATGCGCTTACGAAGGCGGGCGTGACGACGCAAACGTGCGACTTTGGTACCCTTACCGAAAATCTTAACGCTCATATCACTTACCAGCCTTTCCAGCCTTGCGCAAAATACGCTCATCGCTGTACTTAATGCCCTTGCCCTTATAAGGTTCTGGAGCACGAAGCTTGCGAATGTTAGCGGCAGCCTGACCAACGGCCTGCTTGTCAGTACCCTTGACGATTACCTGATTTGCGTTTGGCAATTCAAACTCAATGCCCTCAGGTGGCTGAACGGTAATAGTGTGCGAATAGCCGAGCGAGAACTCAATGCCCTTGCCCTTCATTACAGCACGATAACCAGTTCCAACAATGTCTAGAGTCTTGGCGTAGCCTTCGTGCACACCCTTAACCATAGACGCCACGATTGCGCGAGCCAAGCCGTGCTTTGCACGAGTTGGACGCAAATCGTCAACTGGGGTCAAAACGATCTTGCCATCAGCAACTTCAGCGGTAATACCTTCTGGAATTACATAGGAATCAGAGCCCTTAGCACCCTTAGCGCTAAAGGACTGACCTTCAATCTTAACTTCCACGCCTGCAGGAATGTCGACGGGGAGCTTACCAATATGCGATGCCATTTTCAGCTCTCCTTTCTCACCATACGTAGGCGACGATTTCGCCGCCAATGCCTCGATCGAGGCATTCCTTCTGAGTCAACAATCCCGAGCTGGTCGAGATAATAGCGATACCGAGACCGCCAAGAGGCATAGGCAAAGAATCAGACTTTGCGTAACGACGCAAGCCTGGCTTAGAGATGCGCTTAATGCCCTGGATGGAACGCTGACCATTGGAGCCGTACTTTAACGTAACTTCCAAAGTCTGTCCAACCTTAGCTTCTTTAGCAGCAAAGTCTTTAATGTAGCCTTCGCGCTTAAGAATCTCGGCGATATTCGCCTTGAATTTGGAGTACGGCATTTCCACGATATCGTGCTTTGCCGCGCTCGCATTACGCAGACGTGTCAACATGTCTGCGATAGGATCTGTCATTGTCATGTTGGGCTAACGCCCTTTCTCGCCGTGGTTTCCACCGCCTGTTTGTTATTTATAAAGCAGTGGACCTTCAGCGTCGATATTTACCAACTGGACTTCGTAACACCCGGCAACTCACCGCGATGTGCCTTTTCACGAAGGCATACACGGCACAGACCGAACTTGCGATACACGGAGTGAGGACGACCACAAACCTGGCAACGCGTATAAGCGCGCACCTTGAACTTCGGCTTAGCGGCCGCCTTGTTTTTCAGAGCGGTTTTTGCCATATCAGTTCTCCTTGAATGGGAAACCGAGGTGCTTAAGTAGCGACTTCGCTTCCACATCGTCCTTGGTGGTGGTCACCACGGTGATGTCCATACCACGCTGATGATCAATCGAATCAGGATCAATCTCGTGGAACATTGACTGCTCCGTAAGACCGAAGTTGTAGTTACCCTGACCGTCGAACTGGTTGCCATTAATACCACGGAAATCGCGGATACGTGGCAAAGCCAGAGTGAGCAAACGATCCAAGAATTCCCACATACGATCACCACGAAGAGTTACGTAAGCGCCAATAGCCTGGCCTTCGCGCAAATGGAACTGCGCAACAGACTTCTTAGCCTTAGTAACCTTTGGCTTCTGACCAGTGATTAAAGTGAGATCCTTAATCGCACCTTCGATAAGCTTGGAATCGCGAGCTGCAGCGCCAACGCCCATAGAGACGACGACCTTCTGCAAACGAGCCACCTGCATAGGATTAGTGTGGCCAAATTCCTTTTCCAAAGCTGGAACGATTTGATCATTGTATTGTTGCTTTAAGCGCGGAGTTGCCGGCGCTTCAACTGTAGTATCGGTCATGCCAGCTCCTTTCCGGACTTCTTAGCTACACGCACGCGCACGGTCTTTACTTTGCCGTCGCGAGCTTCTTGCTTAACAATCACGCCCACGCGGGTTGGTTGCTTGGTCTCTGGGTCAATCACCATAACGTTAGAACGGTGAATTGGAGCCTCAACAGAGACGATGCCTGCCTGCTGACCCTGCTGGGTAGCACGCACGTGCTTCTTAACAACCTGAACACCCTCGACGATCAAACGGTCTTCGGCGAGTACACGAAGTACTTTGCCTTCCTTACCGCGATCCTTGCCGCGGATAACCTTTACCTGGTCGCCGGACTTAATCTTGGCTACCATCTCAGATCACCTCCGGGGCGAGGGACACAATCTTCATGAAGCGCTTATCGCGCAATTCACGACCGACTGGTCCAAAGATACGAGTGCCCTTTGGTTCACGGCCGGAGCCGAGAATAACAGCGGCGTTCTCGTCGAACTTAATATAGGAACCATCAACACGACGATGTTCCTTGACAGTACGGACGACGACAGCCTTAACTACGTCGCCTTTCTTGACCGACCCGCCAGGAATAGCATCCTTAACGGAGGCGACGATGATGTCGCCGATGCCGGCATAGCGTCGCTTCGATCCACCGAGCACGCGGATGGCAAGTAATTCCTTAGCACCCGTGTTGTCGGCGACATGAAGCCGCGTTTCCTGCTGAATCATTGATTCTCCTTAGTCGAGCTGGTTCTCCCCGCTCACCCGTACCGCTCAAATAAGCAGCACAGGTGAAGCGCGGAGCCTTGCTGAACTTGTTTACTTGGCGCGCTCGATAATCGAGTCGAGACGCCAACGCTTGGTCTTGCTCAAAGGCCGAGTTTCCATAATACTCACGAGGTCGCCAATATGCGCCTCATTGTGTTCATCATGGGCCTTGACCTTGCGGGTGGAGCGGACGACTTTACCGTAAAGTGGGTGTGTCGAACGCTGCTCCAACTCCACGGCAATCGTCTTGTCCATGGCCTCGGACACGACGTAGCCGCGACGAACCTTGCGGAAGTTGCGCTCTTGGTTCTCAGCCATGCTTACTTCTCCTTGACCTCAGTGGCGCCAGGCTCTTGGCTGATGCCGAGTTCACGCTCACGCAGGATAGTATACATCCTGGCTATGTCGTGCTTGACCGCCTTGAGGCGAGCGCTGTTTTCAAGTTGACCAGTTGCTGCCTGGAAGCGCAAGTTAAAAAGCTCTTCCTTAGACTTCTTTAAGAAGCCTTCGATTTCAGCATTAGTCTTCTCGTTTAAATTCTTGATGGTGTAGTCTGCAGTTCCGACTGGCATCAGATGTCACCGCCTTCACGCGCAATAACACGGCATTTCATTGGGAGCTTGTCGATAGCGCGGCGCAAAGCCTCGCGAGCGACGTCCTCAGAAACACCACCGATCTCGAACATTACACGACCTGGGTGAATGTTGGCAATCCAGAATTCTGGAGCACCTTTACCGGAACCCATTCGTGCACCAAGCGGGTGCTTGGTTAATGGACGATCAGGGAAAACCGTAATCCACACGCGACCACCACGCTTAATATAGCGGGTCATTGCGATACGGGCTGCCTCGATCTGACGGTTAGTGATGTACGCCGGAGCCAGCGCCTGAATACCGAAATCGCCGAAAGCGATAGCGGTTCCACCCTTAGACATGCCGCTACGGGTAGGACGGTGCTGCTTGCGATATTTAGTCCTTTTTGGGATAAGCATCTGCTCACTCCTTCGTTTCCGTTGCGGCAGGAGCTTCAGCAGCTACAGCCTCGGCTGGCTTTTCGGCCTGTGCCTCGGTAGCCTTCTGCTGATTGGCAGAGCGTGCGCCACGACGTGGACGACGATCGCCACGGCGACCTTCACGCTTACCCTGCTGAGCCTGCTGCTCTTCAAACTCACGCTCAGTCATATCGCCCTTGTAAATCCAAACCTTTACGCCAATACGGCCGTAAGTGGTCTTGGCTTCAAAGAAGCCGTAATCAATAAGGGCGCGCAAGGTCTGCAGTGGAACGCGACCTTCGCGGTAGAACTCAGAACGGCTCATTTCGGCGCCACCAAGGCGACCAGAGAGCTTAATACGGATACCCTTGGCACCTGCGCGCATTGCGTCTTGCTGTGCCTTACGCATAGCGCGACGGAATGTAACGCGGTTAGTCAACTGTTCCGCAATTCCCTGAGCAACTAATTGAGCGTCAAGTGCAGCGTTCTTTACTTCAAAGATGTTGAGCTGTACTTGCTTACCAGTGAGCTTCTCAAGCTTTGCACGAACACGCTCGGCTTCTGCGCCACGACGACCGATAATAATACCTGGACGAGCGGTGTGAATATCCACACGAACGCGGTCACGGGTACGCTCGATAACAATGCGGGACACGCCTGCACGTTCGAGGTCATGGCTCATTTCCTTGCGAATCTTGTCATCCTCAAGGACGAAGTCACGGTAACGCTCGCCGGCTTTAGTAGAATCGGAGAACCACCTAGAGCGATGATTCTCGGTAATGCCCAGGCGATAGCCGAAAGGATTGATCTTCTGACCCATCTTTAGCGATCCCCTTCCTTAAGCGAGACGATAACAGTGATATGGCTTGTGCGCTTGTTAATGCGCGCAGCGCGACCCTGTGCACGAGCGCGGAAACGCTTAAGCGTTACACCCTCATCCACATAGGTTTCCTTGATGACCAAGTTCTGCTCGCGGAATGGTTCTCCAGCTTTCTCAGCCTTAACGCGAGCATTAGCGATCGCGCTTTCAAGAACCTTGCGCACCGGCAACGATGCGTCTTGAGGAGCAAACTTCAAAATGGTAATGGCTTCGCTTGCACGCTTGCCTCGGATGAGGTCGACCATGCGGCGAGCCTTGCGCGGCGTCACACGTACGTGACGAGCGATTGCTTTAGCTTCCATGTGTCCTAACTCTCCTTTAGCGGCGTGCTTTCTTGTCGTCCTTCACATGACCCTTGAAGGTCTTGGTTGGGGCGAATTCACCGAGCTTATGACCAACCATTGCTTCGGTAACGAATACCGGCACATGCTTGCGGCCATCGTGTACGGCAAAGGTGTGTCCAATGAAATCAGGAGTGATCATCGAACGACGCGACCACGTCTTGATGACGTTATGCGTGCCCTTGTCGTTTTGTTCATCGACTTTCTTCTGTAAGTGGGCGTCGACGAAAGGGCCCTTCTTGATGCTACGAGTCATCTGTTCGACACTCCCTTACTTGCGGTTCTTACCATTCGGACGACGACGAACAATCATCTTGTTCGAAGCCTTCTTCGGACGGCGGGTACGAACCTCGCCCTTGCCCCATGGAGAAACAGGTGGCTTACCACCACGGGTACGACCACCATGAGGGTGATCAACAGGGTTCATAGATTCGCCTCGGGTGATTGGCCTGCGACCAAGCCAACGAGCACGACCTGCCTTACCAAGCTCGATGTTAGCGTGGTCGGAGTTGCCAACCTCGCCGATTGTAGCGCGGCAACGAGCGTCCACGTTACGAATTTCGCCAGATGGCATACGCAACTGAGCGTAAGCACCATCCTTAGCTACGAGCTGAACGGCAGCACCTGCGGAGCGTGCAATCTTTGCGCCACCAAGTGGACGAAGCTCGATTGCGTGAACCACGGTACCAGTTGGGATGTTCTTAAGAGGCAAGTTGTTGCCTGGCTTAATATCAGCCTGGGCGCCAGTCTCAATAACATCTCCCTGGGAAATGCCTTCAGGAGCGATAATGTAGCGCTTCTCACCATCTGCATAATGCAACAATGCGATGCGAGCGGAACGATTAGGGTCATACTCAATATGAGCGACCTTTGCTGGCACGCCATCCTTGTCCCAACGCTTAAAATCGATGAGACGATACTGACGCTTGTGTCCGCCGCCGCGATGGCGGGAAGTCATGCGACCGTAAGAGTTACGACCGCCAGTTTTGCTGAGTTTGCGTACCAACGACTTTTCAGGAGTAGAACGCGTAATCTCGGAGAAGTCCGAAACCGAAGCGTTACGACGTCCTGCAGTCGTAGGCTTATAAACGCGGATAGCCATAATATAGTATTCCTTTACTTTTCTCGGCTAGCCTTCAGTTACCAAAGATATCGATTGTCTGGCCTTGTGCCACGGTGACAATAGCGCGCTTTTGATTCACACGACGACCGAAGCCGGTGCGAGAGCGCTTGAGCTTGCCAGCGCGATTCAAGGTGTTAACATTCGTTACCTTGACTTTGAAGATTTCTTCGATAGCCTGCTTGATCTGAACCTTGTTAGCGTTTGGAGCTACGACGAAGGTGTACTGGCCACGATCGGAAGCTGCATAGCTTTTTTCAGAAACAACTGGCTTTAAGATGATGTCATGTGCTGGGTTATGGACTGCGACCATTTGAATCAGGCCTCCTTAACTTCAGGCTCGGTCTTAGCTGCAACGAAGGCTTCGAAACCTTCCTTGGAGAAGACGACGTACTGAGCGGTGATGACATCGTAGGTGTTGAGCTGATCAGCGAAGATCACATGCACCGTAGGAATGTTACGAACAGACATCCACTCGTTGATGTTCTCGCGAGAGAGAACAACAGTGGTGAACTGATCCTTAGTTACTGGTGTAAGTGCTGCAACAGCTGCCTTTGTGGATGGAACATCCTTAATGCCAAAGTCCACAATTGCAATGCGACCAGCATTTGCACGATCCGAAAGAGCATAACGAAGAGCAGCTGCCTTCATCTTCTTTGGAGTACGCTGATCGTACTTGCGAGGAACTGGACCGTGTACAACGCCACCATGTACCCACTGTGGAGCACGAATGGAGCCTTGACGAGCACGACCAGTGCCCTTTTGCTTCCATGGCTTCTTACCGCCACCAGATACGTTAGCGCGATTCTTAACCGCGTGAGTACCCTGGCGAGCAGCAGCAAGCTGAGCAATAACGACCTGATGAACCAATGGGCCGTGAGCCAAAACGTCTTCGTTGGAGATGCCGAAAATCTCGGCAGGAGCTTCAACAGTACCGTTTGCATTACCCTTGGTGTCAGTTACGTTCAGAGTTACGTTTGCCATTTAAATCAGGCTCCCTTCACTGCCGAACGGACTAGAACGATAGCACCCTTAGGTCCTGGAATAGCACCCTTGATAGCTAAAATACCGTTCTCAACATCCGAAGAAACGATTGTGAGGTTGAGCGCAGTAGAAGTCACATGACCCATGCGACCAGCCATACGCTTGCCCTTCAAAATGCGGCTTGGAGTTGCACATGCGCCCACAGAACCTGGACGACGTTCATTCTTGTGCGAGCCGTGAGTACGACGGTAAGACTTGAAGCCCCAACGCTTGATTGTGCCAGCAAAGCCTTTACCCTTTGTAGTACCCGTTACGTCAACTTCTGCACCTTCAGCAAATACTTCAGCGGTCAATTCCTGACCTGGCTTGTAATCTGCTGCATTTTCAGTGCGCACCTCAGCGAGGTGACGACGAGGAGTCACGCCAGCCTTTGCAAAGTGACCAGCCAATGGCTTGGTAACCTTGGTAGGATCAATCTGGCCATAACCGAGCTGTACGGCGCAATAACCGTCAGTTTCTTCGGTCTTAACAGCGGTAACTACGTTGGTAGCAACCTCAACCAGAGTTACGGGGACAAAAAGGCCGTTTTCATCCCAAACCTGGCTCATGCCCAGCTTACGGCCGAGCAAAGCAGTGCGATTCTTATTTTGCGACATTATTTACCCCCCTTCCTACAGCTTAATCTCGATATTTACATCCGCAGGCAGGTCAATGTGCATCAAAGAATCCACAGCCTTTGGCGTTGGATCAACGATGTCAATGAGGCGCTTATGAGTGCGCATCTCGAAATGCTCGCGAGAATCCTTATATTTATGAGGAGAACGGATAACAACAAACACGTTCTTCTCGGTCGGCAGAGGAACCGGACCCACTACTGTGGCGCCCGCGTTCGTCACCGTCTCGACGATTTTCTTCGCCGATTGGTCGATGACCTCATGGTCATAGGACTTAAGCCTGATGCGGATTTTCTGTCCCGCCATTGCCGTCCGCCCTTTCTAGCGATTCGTTTACTGTTTACCAACCTGTATCAAAGGGCACCGGGAGAATAGACACTAAAGGCCATTCCACATCAGTGCGCAGCCTACAAAAATCAACAAAAAACTGCGATTTCTGCTTCTGCGCTCGCTTTTTTGAATTACAATATGCGAGCCTTAAAAACAGGCAACTAAGTAATTAAACCATCAACCTTGGATTAACAAAAATCGGGCGTGTCGGCTATTTTCCAACGAAAAATGGCAGAAACTACAGCTAGTGCAGCCTCTGCCATTTGTAACTAAATATGCAATAATCATTCAATAATTACCTAGATAATCACTTAGATAACCACTTAGATAACCACTCAAATAATCATGCAATAAATTTTGCTTAAATTCTACTTCGATTCACGCTGTAGGCGCATACGATGTCCTTCTTCTTGAGAAACACCATAATACGCTGCAATCGCAATATCCTTCATATCTTCGATTTGAGGAATACGCGGATTTGCAGGAGCGCACTGATCTTCGTAAGCACGCATGCCAATCTGATCCAACAAAGACCAATAGTATTCTTCGTCCACACCGCACGCCTTAAACGATGCGTCCATGCCAAGAAGATTATCCCTGTAGTTTTCAACAGCGCGCGCCAAATTCTCTACGCCCTCTTGAGGAGTTTTACCAGGATTTACACCAAGATTCTTAGCAAGCTGCTGGTAGCGCTCTGGAGCGATATAGCGATTGTACTTTGGCCAGCTTGTAGGCTCTTGTGGAATTTGACCATTGTAGCGAATTACATATGGAAGCAAAATCGCATTTGTGTGGCCGTGCGCAACGTGGCACAAAGCCCCGATTGTATGTGCCATTGCGTGGCACATTCCAAGGAACGCCGAGCCAAACGCCATTCCAGCCATCGTAGCTGCATTATGCATCTTCTCTTGAGCTTGAATCTTGCGCTCAGGGTCATTAGCGTTCACAGAATCGTTAAGATTCTCCCAAATCAACTTTGCTGCATGCAATGCCATTGCATCCGTAAAGTCGTTAGCATAAACAGAAGCAAAAGCTTCCATAGAGTGCGTCAAAGCGTCAAAACCAGAATCGCAAGCAAGCTTTCTAGGCTGCGTACGCGCCAAAACTGGATCCACGATTGCAACCGAAGGCGTAATCGCGTAATCCGTAATCGGGTACTTATAGCCAGTCTTATGGTCTGTAATAACAGCAAACGGAGTAACTTCCGATCCTGTTCCAGAAGACGTTGGTACGCAAATCAAGCAAGCTTTTTTGCCAAGAGGCGGAATCTTAAACGCGCGCTTTCTAATATCGAAGAACTTTTCGCGCAAATCAGCGAAGGAAATTTCTGGATGCTCGTAAAGAAGCCACATAATCTTTGCAGCATCCATAGGAGATCCGCCGCCAACAGCAATAATCGTGTCTGGCTGGAACTCTTCGCGCATCATTTCCGCGCCGCGCTCAACAGTTTCAACGCTTGGCTCTGGCTCAACGTAATCAATAATCCTAAACGTTACGCGGTTGTCTCTAGCACGAAGCTGATCAATCACCTTGTCTATAATGCCAAGCTGTTCCATCACTTTATCGCACACAATAACCGCGCGCTCAATGCCATACATGTCTCGCAAATAGCGAACAGCATTCGGCTCAAAATACGTTTTGGCCGGAATCTTGAACCATTGCATATTGTTATTCCTTCGCGCTATGCGCTTTATATTAATAAGATTTACCGCTTGAACGTTTCCAGAAACAGAGTTTCCACCATAAGAACCGCATCCCAAAGTTAAAGAAGGCGCGATTGCGTTGTAGATGTCTCCAACGCCACCCAAAGATCCTGGAGAGTTCCAAATGATTCGGCAAGCATGCATGCGGCTACCATATTCGCGAGCAAGCTGCTGATTGTTGGTATGAATCACAGCAGTGTGACCAGCTCCGTGCACAAGCATCTTCTCGCACATTTCAAAGCCTTGTTCCTTGTTATCTGCGCGCAGTAAAGCGTGAACAGGAGCCAACTTTTCCATTGTTAGAGGCTCCATCTCGCCAACTTCTTTGCACTCAGCAATAAGAATCACAGCATCTTCTGGAATCTCAAATCCAGCCTGTTGCGCAATAAATTGAGGCGACTTTCCAGGAACAACAGAATTAAGCTTTGGAGTTTGGCCACTATAAGACGTGCAACCAAACATGTACTTCTCGAGCTTTGCTTTTTCTTCTTCGTTTACAAAGTAAGCTTTACGGCGCTTTAATTCGAGCTTCAAAGGATCGTATACGTCTTTATGCGCAATAATCGCCTGCTCTGTTGCACAAATCATGCCGTAGTCAAAATGCTTTGAAAGCACTAAATCGTTTGCAGCGCGCTCAACATCTACGTCTGCATCAACGTATGCTGGAGCGTTTCCTGCACCAACGCCCAATGCTGGCTTACCAGAAGAATAAGCAGCTTTAACCATTCCAGGACCACCCGTTGCAAGAATTGTTGCAACATCTGGGTGCTTCATTAAAGCTCCCGTAGCTTCGATTGATGGATGCTCAATCCACTGAATGCAATTTTCTGGCGCTCCTGCTTCTATTGCAGCATCGCGCACAATTCTTGCCGCTTCTGCAGAGCACTTTTGGGCAAATGGATGGAAGCCAAAAATAATTGGGCAACGAGTTTTAAGCGCGATTAGCGACTTAAAAATGGCTGTAGACGTTGGATTTGTGACTGGCGTAACGCCTGCTACAATGCCAACTGGCTCAGCGATTTCGTCGATTCCAAGAACGTCGTCTTCTCTAATAATGCCTACTGTGCGCTGGCCTGCAAGATAATGCGTAATATGTTCGCATGCAAAGATGTTTTTTGTAGCTTTATCTTCAACTAATCCTCTGCCTGTTTCTTCAACAGCCATTTTTGCTAAGACTAAATGCTTGTTTAGAGCTGCAATCGATGCTTTTGCTACGATTCGGTCTACTTGAGTTTGATTTAACTTTTCAAATTCATCTAAAGCGACTTTTGCTTTTTTAGCTAACTCGTCAACTTCTTGCTTTGCAACTAATGCCGCTTGCTCTTTTTCATCGAGCACATTTTCTTGCGCTGTTTCTTGCGCTTGCGCCATTTGGTCCTCCTTGATCTTTAGATTCCTTACGTACTTCTACGCTTTTGGCACATCAACATTTACATGCATAATCTTCTATGAAAGACGCATCATAATGCTGGTATGTGATACATTTCACAATTTACTTGAATTACTGTACTATTTTGAGTTTGCAGCGAGTTGCGCTATTTATGAGCGAGGTTTATCCCCTAATGTTCGTTATTTGTTCTTATTTGTAATGATTTATGTGCGATTTGCTGAAAAATTTTCTAGAATGTTAGATTTAGCTGTTACTTACAAACGATTAATAACATTTAACTTGATTCTAGATTACACACGAATAAAAAATGGCTCCCAGCATAAGCCAGGAGCCATTGAAGTTGTAATTCTTCGCAGCTTAACGCTTCGAGAACTGAGGTGCACGACGTGCCTTGTGCAAACCAGCCTTCTTGCGTTCCACAACGCGAGCGTCGCGAGTCAAGAAGCCAGCCTTCTTCAAGGAAGCACGGTTTGCATCGCGGTCAATAGCGTTCAAAGCGCGGGCAACGCCCAAGCGGATTGCGCCAGCCTGACCAGTGGTGCCGCCGCCGTCTACCAAAACGACAACGTCGAACTTACCTTCAAGCTTTAGAAGCACGATTGGGGAATTAACTTCACGCTGCAATAAGCGAGATGGGAAGTATTCCTCAAGAGTGCGGCCGTTAATAGTCCACTTACCAGAACCTGGAACCAAGCGAACGCGAGCAACGGCTTCCTTACGACGACCAGTGCCATAGCCTGGAGCGATAGCGGAAGTACCAGTGCCTGCACCAGCGTTGGTTTCGGTGGTGTAGCTAGTCAGTTCTTCTTCGTTCTCAAGAACCGCGGAGTTGTTGTTATCTACCATAATCATATTCTCCTTACGATTCACTTAGCCTGCTGGCTAACCTGAGAGATCTCGAAGACCTGTGGCTTTTGCGAAATATGAGGATGCTCAGCGCCAGTGAACACACGAAGGCGATCAAGCTGAACCTTAGCAAGACGATTCTTTGGAAGCATTCCCCTAACAGCGGAAACAATGATGCGCTTTGGATTCTTCTCCAAAAGCTCAGCATAGCTATCGCGGCGAAGTCCGCCTGGACGGCCAGAGTGGGAATACAATTCCTTGCTCAACTTATTGCCAGTCAAAGCAATCTTATCTGCGTTAATAATAATAACGTGATTGCCAGAATCAGCGTGAGGAGCATACGTTGGCTTATTCTTACCACGAAGCAAAATAGCTACCTGGGAAGCCAAGCGACCAAGCACCACATCAGTGGCGTCGATAATGTACCAGTCATGAGTTAAATCTGCTGGTTTCGGTGTGAAAGTCTTCACAATCGTACCTTTTCTCTATTGTGTTTCGAGCTTTATATCTTCTTGGTTTATAGAAGATACTCTACTCATAATCCGTGGGCTCCCTGAAAGTCCTCGATGGCGAGTGGGAAAAGCGCTTTGAAGGACCCCTTAGGGAAACACAACAATCTGCAAGTATATCGCCATATGACGACTATTTGCAAACTTCTATTTTACATACAACACGGACTACAACGTTATGCAAATGCGGACTACAACGCTCGCAAGTCAAAAACAAACGCTGCAGCCCGCAATTAATAATGCATCTATCTCTATTTATTCATCTCTATTTATTCATGATTTGCGCTAAAGACTTAACTCTAGGCAAGTCGAATAAATCGTCCAAAAGAACAGGATTGCAATCGGCATCTGCCAAAGGAATACGCCAATTTGGATATTCATCGTTAGTTCCAGGCTGATTTTGCGCGCGATTCTCGCCAGTGGCGTCAACAATCGACGCAGCAAGCAACTTAGAAGGCGCAGCTTTAAGCGCTTTATACAATGCTTCTACAATCTCTTGCTCATGCTGCGACTCGTCTTCTAACGCACTTTCGCTTAAGAATCCGCCAGAAACAAGCATCTTAAGCATTGCGTTATGCTCTTTAACAGCATCAGCGCGGAACTCTTCTACAGATCCAGAAAGAAGATTCAAACGCTCGCGAATATTAACGTGCTCGTAGTTTAAGTACCCTGCAGCAGGTGGCAAATCGTGAGTGTTTACAGAAGCAAGCGTCATTTCGCGCCACTTCTTAGGCTCGCGGAACGCGCCATCTCTCTGTTCAAACCACTCAACCGTGCATCCAAGAACCTTATTCTTAGCCAAAACTTCTAGAGCTTCAGCTGGCACAACGCCAAGGTCTTCTCCAACTACAACGCCATTTGCGCGCGTGGCTTCAATAGCAAGAATGCCAAGCATAATGTTTGCATCGTAGTAAACGTAAGCTCCGTCTCCTGGAGTAGATCCTTCTGGAATCCACCAAAGTCGGAAAAGCCCAAGAATATGGTCAATTCGCACAGCTCCAGCGGAAGCAAACATGCCATGAACCATATCTCTGTATGTCTTAAAACCTGTGCGCTCAAGCTCAAATGGATTAAGCGGAGGCTGAGACCAGTTTTGACCTTGCTGATTGAAATAATCAGGAGGCGCACCAACGCAAGCGCCATTGGCGAATCGCTCTGGATTCCACCAAACTTCGGAGCCTGCAGGATGCACGCCAACAGCCATATCCGACATAATTCCAATGCGCATTCCTGCTTTTTTAGCTGCCATTTGCGCGTCGTGCAACTGGCCGAACGCAACCCACTCAAGCCAACGATAAAACTCTAGCGTGTCTGGGAATTGCTTTGCTAAAGCGCTAATCTCATCGGAATCTTTAGTAAGATGCTTCTCCCAGCAGTCATCGCCATTAGGCGCACCCCACTTGTCGTAGCAAAGGCACCAAGTTGCGTAGGATTCAAGCGTGTCTCCCATATCTTTCTTAAATGCTTCAAACTTTTGCGCGCGCTTATCTGACATGCCCGACTTAAAAATAATCCACAAAGCGTGCATTTTTACGCGCCACATTGCGTCTCGATCAATAATTTGCACATCATTATTAAGCGGCTCTACTTGATTGTGCAAATCGTCAACACTTTTGCGATCTTGATCGCTAAGAAGATTATATTCTGGAATGCTTTCTGGGCGAATATACGTAACGTTTACCATAGACCTAGCAACAGGCAAATATGGCGAAGGCGTTAACGGAGCAACTGGCTCTCCAGCGTGAAGCGGATTTACAAGAACAAAGTCCGCTCCCGACTTTTCTTTAGCTTTAACAAGCAAATCCGCCAAATCTGCGTAATCGCCAACTCCCCAAGACTTAGAGGAGCGGATTGAATAAAGCTGAGCCATCCAACCCCAAATTTGCTTGCCATCTTTTTCTAGTTTCTCAATAGTATCAATGCTTTCTGGCGCACTAATAAGAGTGGCCTCTTCTACGCGGTTCTCAACACTAACACGCAAAGTGTGGTAGCCCATTGGAACGTCTGCAGGAATCTTAAGCAGAGAAGTTGCTACAAACTTGCCGTCTACTGGAATTGCAACGTCATTTTTAGAAGGCAAAATCTGCAAATCACCCTTGTATTCACTGCCATCTTCCAAAATAAGCGTTGCTGTAGGATACTCTAAAATCCCAGTATTTATACTTACTTCGCTTTCTTTACCAACTGTGTGCAAAACTGTTGGAGCAACTAAGCGAGTGTGACGCTCATTAAGAATTTTTTGAGTTGCTTCTTCGATTTGCTTATTGTTTTGAGCCTCTACGCATAGTGATTGCAATACTTTTACAAGCACGCTATCTGCTATTTTGTGCTCTACGCCATCCGATCCAACAAATTTTGAGCGAACGCCCATTAGTTCAGCCAAATGTATTAACGGACTTGTTGGCTGCACTGTTTCTTCATTTTTAGTGTTCATATTTTCCATCGAGTCTATTTGTGGGGTTTTAATGCAAACGTATGCAATTATTATTCATTTTACTTTTATACTCAAGACTTATTTTTATATTTAAGACTTATTCAAGACTTATTTAAGACTTTTGACGCAGCAAGCGAGACGTCCGAGTCCTTGTCTTTAGACAAAGCAATCAAAGTTGGCTGCGACACACCAGGATTAAGAGCCACTGCTCTTCTTACCATTGCAGAGAGCACAGGAGAATCGTCACTTTCTTCGCTTGCACCAAGAGAAGCCAAGTAATCCAACGTTTTTGTGCTAACACCATTTGTTTGCGCACCTTCTAATCGCATTTTCCAAGATGTTCGCGGATTACACAAAGCGGCATCTCTAACTTCTGCACAAGAATCTTTAGTAAGCCTTCCAACTAGCCAATTCTTAGCATTTTCGTTCTTTGCAACAGCTAAGCGAACATTACTTGATTCGTCTTGAGAAAGCTTAACCAAGATATTCGGGAATGGCATTACTGTTGCTAAGTGAACGCGATCTTCTTCTGGAGTGTTTGAATTGCCTGCTACTGCTTCCAAGAGTGCAGTCGCTCTAGAAAATCCTGCCTGATCAGACCTATCTGGCAACTCTTTTACAGCAAATTCATGCAATTCTTTAGAATCACTGGAATGCCTTAAATGCTCATATACCGCGGTTAACGGCTCATATGAATTGCTAGAATCATTAGATTCAATAGATAAATCGCGGCTTGCACCATTGCCTAAATCATCGTTTTGCTCAACGCCATTAAGCTTTTGAGTATCATTCATAAACGACTCACCAACCTTTGCTTAATCACTTATATAATCTATCAGCTTTGCAACACAAATCTTAAAACCAAGAATCAAACAAGCGTCAAACAAGAACCACTAAAAATAAAAATCAGCAAATTCTAGTGCAAACACCACAAAAATCTGGAATTATTACTCCCGAAAATGTATTTTTTACTGCTTCAAGGAATCTATCTGATTCTTCACGCGGCAAACTCACTGTTAATTCAATAGAAACGCCGTATTCTTCGCTTATAATTTCCGCATTATTTTTTAACAATAAATGCTTAAACATTCTTAAATGCGAGTACTCAACTTTGCAAGAAAAACAATTGCACTCTACAATATCCGCTATTTTACTAGACTTTATAGCACCTGCAGCCGAAGCAGAATACGCTCTTATTAAACCACCAGAGCCAAGCAAAATCCCACCAAAATAGCGCGTAACTGTTACAACTGCGTCTACAACATTAGAAGATCTAATAACATCTAAAATCGGCTTACCTGCAGTGCCTGATGGCTCGCCGTCATCGCTCATTCGCTCGCACAATCTGCCATTTTTATCTGCGTAAATCGCAGCGTACGCAACATGCCTTGCTTTGGGGTGAATCATCCTAATTGACTCTACAAACTCAAGCGCTTCTTCAGCACTAGAAACGTGGCAAGCGTCCGAAATAAATTCGGACTTCTTTTCCACAAAAGCAAAGTGCGCAGGATTCTCACATAAATCAGTTACGGTTCGCATATTTTGCATATTCTTCATATTTGATATTTGATATTCAAATCGTTTTCAATTCAAACAGTCTTAAAGCTACAAAAGATTATATGCAACCGCTAGAATTACAAATCGCAAATCACAAATCACGACTTATCGTAACGCATTAAGTGATCTACAACGTCTACAAGCTCTGCAACTTTCTTATCTGTAACCTTTTTATTTCCAGCGTCTTGCGCTTCTTCTAATGCCTTTGATATTTCTTGATGAGCAACTATAAGCGCAACTGCCCTAAGAGCTGCCGTAGATGCAGAAAGTTGCATAAGAATGTTGTTGTAGTCTTCCCCTTTTTCAACCATATTTTCAACAGCGTGAACTTGCCCACATACTCTATGCAAGCGAACCAACATCTTTTCTTTATCTATGTTGTAGTCACTCATAAAAAAACCTCATTTGAAAACAGTGCTTTTATATACTATTTACATAATAATTGTGCGTTGTATAGTACGCAAAACTATAAGCGCCAAAAAGCTATGTTTATAGAATAAATTATGCATATTATACAACGCAACTATTCTTATCTGTTTTAAATATATCCCAATTAATATATCTCAACATACATGTTTTACAAATTTATGCACATATGAATCAAATATTTTATGAGAGATTTTATGCAATGTAACTTACGCGTTTTGCCAAAATCACAGATCCTGCAATAAGCAATATAGCCAGAGAGAACATTAATGTTGTTTCAACTTTTACGCCAGTTGTTACTAGATGCCCAACATTAGCACCTAGACGAGCATGGCGTCGTTTTGAATTCTTTGTTCCACTTGCATATTGATTATTTGACTGCGAATTCTGCTCTACATTAGAGTCGCTTACTTGTTGATTACCTCCATACTGAGAATCTCCCTGTTTAGAATCTCCCTGCTGAGTAGCACTTTGGTAAGTATCAACCTTCTTAGAATCACCTCTCTGAATAGTACCTGATTTAGTAGCTGTATATTTACCTTCCTTGCTATCTTCCTTACTTGCAATATGCTCAGATTTATGCTGAGAATCCGTCTTAACATTACTTTGATCATCTTTTTTATTGTTTTTTTCATTAATTTTATCGTTATTAGCATTACTCTTAGGATTACTCTTAGGATTACTATCGCCAGTCGCATCTGCATTTTGATGAACTGTATTATTGGTTCCAGCATCTACTTGCGCACCGAGCGTATTATTATTCGCTCCAGCGTTTAAACCAGATTGCGCATTGTTGCCAACTTGCGCTCTGCCAGACTGTGTGCCAGCAACTTCATTCTGCGCACTAGAACCTTGTGTACCACCAGGCTGCTCGCTAGAACCTCCAGGATTATCCTGCTTACCAGGATCTTGCTTACCAGGATCTTGCTTACCAGGATCGTTTTTCCCAGAACTCTGTGTGCTACCAGACTGATTATTATTGCCAGCTTGCACACCAGAACCTTGCGGATTCTGAGGATTCTGCGGATTCTGCGGATTCTGCTTTGAAATAATATTATCTACAACGCCACCACTAGAAGACGTCTTTGGATCAACTTCACTACCCGTAACATTTCCACTACCAGCAGGCTCGCTCTTATCTGGATCTTGTTTACTAGGCTTTTCGCTAGAACCTCCAGGATTATCCTGCTTACCAGGATCTTGCTTACCAGGATCTTCACTAGAACCACCAGGCTTTTGCACACCAGGCTCACTCTTCACAGGATTCGCATTACCAGACTGCTCTTTTCCAGGCTCACCCTTACCAGGCTCACCCTTCGCACCAGCATTCTCCGCCTTATTAACAGTCACAGTAACAGGCTTATTTCTATCAAAGAAGCTTCTACTATCTTCGTTATTAAACGACGTCTTAAACTCTTGCGCTCTAGAAGAACCTGGGAATTCATAAACAAAAACATACATTCCACTTTTAGCCGTATTGCCGTCTAAAAGATCGATCATATATCCAACTTTTTCAAACTTTTCTTTTTTATTCTCAGCACTTCTGTTCTCTTTGTTATCTTCACTGCCCTTGTTATCTTCACTATCGCTATCTTTGCCAGATTCTTTGCCAGCTTCTTTGCCATTAGACTCGTTATGAGTAAGAATTATCTTGCCGTTCCCAAGCGTGTAAGTTCCATTACGCAATGGAACATCCCATGAATCTATTTTCTTATGATTTTCGTCTTCTTTAGGCTCTTCTACAGAGCTGGAAACAAGCTTTACCATATTTTCGTTGCTCATTGAACCATCTTTGTTTCCAACCCACCAAAGACGAATGTTCATCTTTGCATCTTTACTAAACCCATAATCGGTATTTCCATCAAATTTTCCGTAGTCTTTTGGAACACCACTAACAACTATCGCATCCGAAACGTCATTTGTATCTTTGTTTTTTAGATTCTTAACATGTTCAATCGATATTTTTGCCTTATGCGAAACTGTTGAATTTACGTTTCCAAATTCTTCAACAAACTTTCCTGGAATAAACTCTCGAACGTCGTCTTTTTGATTTCCGGGATCAATAAACCAAACCCACGTTCCAAATAATCCTGCATCGTCTTTGTTCACTTTATAAACTTTTGCGCTAGCAAGTTCATCTTTAGATAAGTCACCTTTTGCTTCGTGCGCAACCGCCTTAACCTCTTGATTTTCTCCCGAAAAATAAACATCAGCTGCAGCAACTTGACGAATATTCTTATCTTCTCGTAGTTCCTTTATATACTCTTCTACTTTGTCTTTTTTATTTTTGCGTTTTTTCATAATATCGTTATAAGAACCAACAAAGTAGTATCCGCGAGCACGAACGTCTTTACCACTTACCCACTCACCTTCAGTAGGATTCTTTAGCGACGAAGTAACAGTATCTTCTACAGAATCGCCTACTTTCAACTCTTTTACAGTCGACTTAGAAGAAAGCGAGGGCTGGAACTTTCTGTGCGCTCTCTCTGTTAATACATTTGTAAATTCTTTGACTTTTTCATCTTTTGCTACTCGTATTAAAGCTGCTCCATTCCCTATATCTTTTCTTTGCAAATATGGAATGTAGTATTCACCCTTAATTTCTGCTTCACCTTCTCCTGTTGCAACCCAATCAATTCCATACAACGTACTATAAGATCCAATGTGATCTTTAACCTCTTTAACCTGTTTCTTATCTTTTATAAAACGCAACTTATCGCCTACTGCAGTAACTTTAAATTTTGTATTTTCGCTGTCATATGTAACATTTCTTTCATCAACACCCTGTGTATCAATAACTACCCTTCCACTCCTTGCATAGTAGGTAGCATAAGGGTCAAGTATTTTGAATCCCATACCCTTAGGCGTTTTTTGGGTTACTTCGTTCCATAGTTTTTCTGCATCTTCCTTTAAGTTAGACGCACCATCAAATCCCCTACGCTTCGCTTCTTCCCACCCGCGTTTATCTTCATCATAATGTTCATGAATTAAATATGCTGCAGCCTCCATTCGGGATGTAAAATCATTTTCAATAGCAGACTTAGCTATTCTTGCTGTGATTTCATTAATATTGTTAACATCAAGCGGAATATCTCTCCAATCGGAATCAGCTTTTACAGTTGATCCCGTATTAATGCAAAATACGTAATTACCATCATCATCTTTTTTTACAATTTTTCTGCTCGGACTCACTTTTGAACAGGCATCACTATACGTATAGTATTGAGCAAAAATATCCGCAGAAGCAGCATTTATTGCGCCATTACCAACAACAATTGCAATAGTCGCCAGCAACGCTGTCAGTAAAGAGAACATTCGCGTGCGCTTATTGCGTAAAAAGATTGGAATCCCTTTACATCCATGTTTTCCCATATCAACTCCTTAAAACGTTGTTTTCTCTAACGTGACAAACGTTTTTGCTAGCCACGATGAACGAAAAATTCGCTCATGCTCTAACTATGATTTAGGAATTTCAATCTGTAAATAAAAAACTTTCAATGTGGTTAAAGGCTATTTTAGAGGGTAGTTATCCACATTGTTATACACAATTGTGCACAATTACACACAATTACGGCGGCTGCTGGCGATTTGCAACGATTAAGTGGGAATACAGGGAATACAGTGAATCGGATTATGGGTTATAGGCCAAAAATCAAAACAAAAAGCTCTAAACCGCTGATTTTTCAACGATTTAGAGCTAAACCGCGGAGTCAGAGAGATTCGAACTCTCGAGCCGCTTACGCGACTAACACCTTAGCAGGGTGCCCCTATCGGCCACTCAGGCATGACTCCACTTTGTAACTATTCAAGATAGCAACAGGTTCAAACTATATCACCTCTTGAGGACGTGCACAATGCTTAAGCGACACACCAAACGCACAAAAGAAGCTTATATAACGCGCAACAGTATTTATGCGGGATTGTGATCTCCCGAAAATGTAATCACAACAGCCAACATAACTAAAGCCATTCCGCAAACATCAATCAACGTTGGCATTTCACCAAATCCCATGCCAACAAGCGCCGCAATCGCAGGGTAAAGCGCTTGCATAACTGAATATCTTGCCGAAGATACACGCTTTAGCAAAACCTGGTCTAAAAGAGTTGGAATAAAAGACGCGCAAATCGCAATAACAACCATTAATCCAAGAAGTTTCAAAGATCCATAAGGCTGAGCAGCCCAAGTTGCACTCGATTTAGGATGCACAACATGCAAAATTGCAGGGATTCCAAGAACACTCGACTGCAAAAGCCAACCAATTAAAATAGCTATACTAACTCTGTCAATTGCATTAGAACCTCTTGCAAGCATACGCCCAGATACAATGTACATTCCCCACATTGATCCGCCAATAAGAATTGCCACTAATCCAACAAGAAAATGCGGACTTTCGTTAGAATGCATAGACGCGCTTGCAAGAAGCACAATTCCGCAAGCCGCAATAACAATACCAACGCGCTCACGCCATGTTTTACCAGTTATAACAGCAACCATTAAAGGCCCTACAAACTCAATAGTTACAGCCACCCCCACAGCCATGCAACTAATAGCTAAATAAAACATTGTGTTCATAAGAACAACAGAAATGCCTACAGCAACAACAATTGCCCATTCTTTTAACGTTTTAGGAAGAGAGTTGCGAGCGCGCTTTTTACGCGAAAAAGGTCTTCTCCAAGCAAGCAAAAACAAAGACATAAACCCAACGCGATACCACACAGAATATAGCGGATCGAGCTGGCTAAACGCGACCTTTGCTATAGACGTTGCTAGATAGACCGTTGCAGCTTCTACAACAACGATTAGCAAAACAGGCATGCGATTTAGCGCGTTTACTATGATTTGTTTCATAAAGCATACCCTACACGGCAGTAGTTATATTTGCCAGTAGTTATTTTGCGTATTTTACAATTATTTTTCGTAAACTTATTGCGACACGCTATTGTACAAAATCGAACGTTTGTTCTACTATAAATTCATGAGCACAGCACCGCGAGTTAATGCAGCTAAACGCGATTGGGGGCGCAACACGTCTGGCTGCACAATACTTCATATCGATATGGATGCATTTTATGCATCACTCGAGGCGGCGCGTAATCCTAGGTTACTTGGCAAACCTGTGATTATTGGTACAGGCTCGCGCTCCGTAGTTTCGGCAGCCAGCTACGAAGCACGTAAGTATGGCGTGAATTCCGCTATGCCTACAGCGCGAGCACGAAGCTTGTGCCCTAATGGCATTTTCCTGCCGGTAGATATGCCATATTACGTTTCCATTTCATCTAGGATTTTTAAGGAGGTCTTTTCAAAGATCACAGATAAAGTTGAACAGGTTTCTGTAGACGAGTGTTATATGGACGTTAGCTCAGCGTTATTACGCTGGAAAACGCCCATCGCCATAGGTGAGTGGATAAGAAGCGAAGTCGCGCGCAAGTTTCACATCACTTGCTCTGTGGGGATTGCATCAAATAAGCTGATCGCAAAAATGGCGTCAACGAACGCAAAGCCAAACGGAATGCTGATTATCCCCCAAAATCGCAATGCCGACTTTGTTTCGATAATGCCATTACGAGCAATACCAGGAATTGGACCTGCGCTTGCTAAAAAACTAGCTACGTGGGGAATAAACAGCATTGAGATGCTTAGAGGTGTAGATGAGAAAACTTTGGAACGAGTTGCTGGGTCTAAAGTTCTTGCGCGAATGCTTTATAACACTTCGCGCGGAATTGATACACGGCAAGTAATGCCCCACGTTCCAGAGAAATCCATTGGAACAGAAAGCACTCTTGATAAAGACACCACGGATATTGCAGCAGTGAAAAACCTGATCAGGCACTGCTGCAACGAAGTGGCGCAAGAATTACGCAATCGCAACACAATGGCAAAAACAGTAACGTTAAAATTGCGATTCAGTGATTTGCACTATGCAACAAGATGCAAAACATTAAGGAATGTAACCGATTGCGCTCCAGAGATTTATAAGCATGCTTGCGATTTACTAGAATCAGTAAATCCAACGGTTCATGACCACAAATTAGGCGGAAGTCATGTTTGTTTACTAAGCTCCGTTAGGCTTGCTGGCGTTAGCGTAAGCAATCTTGTAGATAAAAGCAAAGCGCTTGTTCAGCCTACGATTAGCGACATCTTAGAAGAGAACGAAAGAGAAAACACCATAAGTGGTATGCGTAAAAATTCAACAGAAATTGCGCAAAACGCAATAAAAAATACGAATGCAAGAATAAGTCACGCAGAACACGTATTAGATGCAGTAAGAAAAAAGTATGGTAAAGATGCTGCTCAAATGGGCATTTAAGCATCTTTTTTAGGAAGAGCAGCTACGCGATCTTCATCCCAGCCAGATGGGCCAGCTTCTTGCGCTCCGCCTAAATCGCCAAGTTTGTTAAAGTATTCCACAGCAGCGTCTTTATACCATTCCCACTCTTCTGGAACGTCGTCTTCGTAAAAGATGGCTTCTACTGGGCATGCAGGCTCGCATGCACCGCAATCAACGCATTCGTTAGGGTTTATGTAAAGCGTGCGGTCGCCTTCGTAAATGCAATCAACAGGGCACTCGTCAACACACGCTTTATCTTTAACGTCAACGCACGGTTCTGCAATAACGTAAGGCATAACAAACGCCCCCTTTCACACTCAAAAATAAACTAACTCTTCCATTATAGTTCACATTACGAGTGCAAAACGCGTTGAGTCGGCATACGTAATCGCATACCGACTCAACGCAATTAAATCAACATCTCAAAAAATCAACGTCTAAAAGCAAAAGCCTATTGAGCATCCTCTTGAGCAGACCCAACAGCCACCTCTTGAGCCACCTCTTGAGCCACCTCTTGAGCTGCCTCAGCTCGCGCTTGGTCTTCCGACTCGCCTTCCGCAACTTTTTCTGCGGCAGCAGCATCTTGTGCAAACAAGGTTTCTACTGGAACGCCAAGCTTCTTAGCTTTACGAAGTTGCCTTCCAAGCAAAGAATTGCGGTAAGAATAGCCAAAGTACACAATAAAACCGATTGCAAGCCAGATTGCAAAACGAATCCATGTAAGCACAGAAAGGTTTAGCATAAGCCAGAACGTAGAAAGCGCGGCGAAAATAGGTAGAACTGGATTCCATGGAACCATAAATGATCGATGCAAATCAGGTCTACGCATACGCATAATAGGAACGCCTGCCGAAACAAGCAAGAACGCAGAAAGCGTACCAATATTCACCATATCGGAAAGAATTCCAATATCTAATGTAGAAGCGATTATAGCAACTACAACGCCAGAAACAATCTGAATACGTGCAGGGATTCCGCGCTTGCTAACCTTAGAGAAGCTGCGTGGAAGCAAACCATCTCGGCTAACAGCAAACACAATACGCGTAAGGCCCAAAAGAAGAACCATAACAACAGTTGTTAAGCCGATTACAATGCCAAGAGAAATAATCTTAGCAGCCCAAGTTGCACCTACAAGCTCAAAGCTAGTAGAAAGCGAAGGAGCCTCTTGCTTAGCCAAATCCTTGTAAGAGACCATACCAGTTGTAACAACAGCAACAAGAATGTAAAGAACAGTCACAATCAAAAGACCAAGACCAATGCCCCTAGGAATGTTCTTGTGTGGGTCTTTAGTTTCTTCTGCCGTAGTTGCAACAACGTCGAATCCAATGAATGCAAAGAATACAAGTGCTGCGCCAGAAAGAATACCCGTAATGCCGTAAACAGCTGGCTGCATGCCAGTAATCCACTGCCAGAGCGGCTGGCTCATAGTGCCAGAAACGTGAATACCCTTAACGCTAGCAACGTCTGTTGCAGGTGGAACAAATGGAGTGAAGTTAGAAGCCTTAATGTAGAAGAATCCAACAACAACAACAAACAAAACAATACCAATCTTAAGAATTGTTAAAGCACCGTCAAAACGAGCAGAAAGTTTTGTTCCAACAACAAGCATAATCGTAAAGAACGCAACAATAACTACTGGAGCAAGATCAAAAGTAAAATTACCAAGCTTTACCGAAGTAGATACGTTAAGGCCAAACAAGTGCATTAAATCGTTAAGATAAACGCCCCAATATTTAGCTATAACGGATCCTGCCATAAGCATTTCCAGAATCATATCCCAGCCAATAATCCAAGCAATAAGCTCGCCTACTGTGGTATATGTAAACGTGTATGCAGAACCTGCAACAGGAATCATCGAAGCAAACTCCGCGTAGCACATTGCAGCCGTTCCGCAAACGATTCCAGCAATAATAAAGCTAATAATCACTGCAGGACCTGCATGGAATGCTGCTGCTTGAGCGCCAACGGAGAAGATTCCAGCGCCAACAGCAACAGCTACGCCCATAACTGCCAAATCCCAAGCATTTAATGTACGCTTAAGATGGCGATCACCATCCATTGTTTCTGCAATAGTCTGTTCAACAGACTTTTTTCTCCATATTTGCATAATCCAACCTTCTCTAAAACTACGTCTAAAACATTCCATATAAGGGTATATATGTTATAAATCGCAAAAAATACGGTTCAACTCGCATTAAGAGTCATCAAACAATAATTTTTACGATATTAAAAGAGCATAGTACTTTGTCTAGCGGAAAATCACAACACAAATCGCAATTTATTATGTTAAATTATGCTAAATTTGTGTTAACAATTGTCTTAACAATCCGCACTAACGCCGATTAAAACAGGTTCTGGAACAAGTTTTACACCAAACGAATCGTAAACACCATCTATGATTTTGCGCGCCAAATCAACAATATCCTTGCATTTTGCACAACTGCGATTAGTCAACGCCAAAGTGTGCAGAGAAGATAATCCAGCTTTACTTTTTTCGCCATCGCTTTGAGCAAGTCTAAATCCCTTGTGGAATCCAGCATGGTCAATAAGCCAAGCTGCAGAAGTCTTAACTCCTTTAGATCCATCTGGCAAAGTGGCGTCAAATCGCGGAGCATCTTCTGGGAGCAAATCTGCTTGAGATTTAGTCAAAATCGGATTCATAAAGAAGCTTCCGCAACTATGGCGGTCCGCATACTTGGAATCGCCCTCTTGCAAATCACCACAAACATAGTCTTCATTTTGAAGCCTAATAGAAGACTCAACACCGTTTTCGCTTTTTGCGTAGCACATCCACTTATTTGCGTAGCGCATAGCATCTTCGAGCATGCCCTTAGATGCTCTAACGCGCAAAACTTCGCGACGAATCTTAGACGTTTCCATCCTATCTCCAACTTGTACGCCAAGCGCGTGAGCAAGCTGCGAATGAGCCACAACACCTGTTTTTGAATGCTTTAAGCAAAAAGTAACAGATAAAACAACGTATCTAGGCGTTGGGAAGAAGCAATCAGCAGCAACACCAGGAGCCTTATACATGCTTTGCTTAAGAACAGACGTGCGATAGCCAAATTTAAGATCCGCAAGATTCATATAAAAAGTGGTTTTGTCTTTACGATCCCAAACTTCTACAGAATCAACACTTTGTGATACTTCCGCACCGTATGCGCCAATGTTTTGTACCACAGACGCTCCAACAGTTCCAGGAATCCCAGATAACGCTTCTACGCCTTGCAATCCAAGCTCAATAGTGTGAGACACAAAATCATCCCAATTGCAGCCAGCCTCTGCACTAACGTGAACCAAAAAATCTCCGCTAGTTTTATCAACGCCGTCTATGCCAGGAGCTGCCTCATCTAAAACGCAAATCTCACGACGAGCATCACGCACAACAACTCCGTTAAACGGTTCGTCGCTTACAAGCATGTTAGACCCGCCGCCAATAACACAAAGCGGCAATCCAGCGCAATCTGCGTCTTCTACAGCTTCAATAACAGCCACTCTGCTAGTAGGCTCTACAAAACGAGCAATAGAGCCTCCAACGCCGATTGTTGTAAGATTTGCAAAAGTTGGATTATCAGATTCCAATAAGGATGATTGCATACTCATACGACTAATCCTAACAGCAATAAATAACAAAAAACCCCGCAAAACGCGGGGTAATAAAGCTATAAAACTTCGCCGAAGTTCACGCTTTTAGCGAGTCTCGCGATGGAGAGTGTGCTTGCCGCAGCGTGGGCAGAACTTGCTCAACTCAAGGCGATCAGGCGTATTACGACGATTCTTCGTCGTGATGTAATTACGCTCCTTGCACTCCGTGCATGCAAGCGTAATGCCTGGACGGATGTCTGCGCTCTTACTTGCCATTTTGTTCACCTCTAGAATATTGTATGTTGACCAACTCCTGCTGGCCATTGTAGCGAGGAAGAGACTCGAACTCTTGACCTTACGATTATGAGTCGTACGCTCTAGCCAGCTGAGCTACCCCGCCAGAGAGCCTCGAGTGAGAATCGGACTCACGACCTCTTCCTTACCAAGGAAGTGCTCTACCACTGAGCTATCGAGGCGTGGCGGGTAGTGGATTTGAACCACTGAAGCACGAAGCAACTGATTTACAGTCAGTCCCATTTGGCCGCTCTGGTAACCCGCCAACGTAACCGCGCGGAGAAGAACATCTCCAAACGGCAACTTTGTTATTTTGCCACGAACGCGCGACTAATGCAAGTTCAAGACACGCCGAAAGCAAAAATCACATCTAAATGCATCTAAAAAATGCGATTATTTATATGCTATTTATCCGCTATTTATATGCCTTTAAGCGATTATTAAGCAATTATTTAAGCGAAAAACCATCTTTCTTTAAAGACTCACACACTTTAAGTACGCGATTATTTGCCTCAGTCTCCGCAATCGTAATGCGAATACCTTCTCCAGCAAACGCGCGCACAGAAAGACCTGCATCAACAAAACGTTGATTAGCTCGCTCTGTATCTTCACCAAACGGCATCCAGAAGAAGTTTGCGTATGGCTCGGCAACATTCCACCCTTGCTCACGCAAACCGCTTACAACGCGCGCACGCTCCTTAACAAGCGCATCTACGCGATTTCGCATTTCTACAAGCGCTTCATTCTCCAAAGACGCAAGAGCTGCAACTTGTGCAATTTGGCTTACACCAAACGGAACAGCTACTTTTCGCATGCCTTCTACAACATCTGCTGCAGCAATAGCGTATCCAATACGCAAACCAGCCAATCCGTAGGCTTTAGAGAATGTTTGAGCAACAACAACGTTTGGATATTCGCGGTAAAGTTGCATGCCATCTGCCGTTCCCTTTGCGTTGTTAAATTGCACGTAAGCTTCGTCAATAAGCACTAAAACGTTGCTTGGAACAGCATCCAGCACTCGTCTAGCTTCCTCGTCTGAAAGCGATGCAGACGTTGGATTGTTTGGATTGTTCAAAATAACAAGACGAGTGCGCTCATTAATCGCATCAATCATTGCGTCCACATCGTGCGACCCATCTGCACGATTAGGGATTTTAACGCTTGTAGCGCCAGCACCCGTAACAATAATCGGGTACGCTTCAAAGCTTCTCCACGGGTATATGACTTCGTCTCCAGGGCCTGCAACAAGATTTACAAGTTGCGTAATAACCTCTGTAGAGCCGCATCCAAGAACAACCTCTTCTGGAGTAACGTTAAACTTTTTAGCTAACTCTTCTACGACTTCTGTTCCGCGCATGTTTGGATAACGATTAATAACACCAAGCGCACGGCTAGAAATGGTGCTTTTCACACTTTCTAACGGCTCAAATGGGTTTTCGTTGCTAGAAATCTTATATGCGCGAATACCGTCTAATGATGGCGCTGGCTTACCTTGCTTGTAATTTGGCAAAGTATCTAAAATACTGCGATGTTTGTAATCCATGATTTTATAATAGTCGCGTCTTAAACAAATTAAGAAAAATTAGACAAAATAAGTAAATTAAACAAAACTATACAAATTAAACCAAGCTATACAAATTAAACAAAAACGCTGAAAACAGCGATAAGTCGCCATTTTCAGCGCTAAATAGCTTTATATAAATAGCTTTAATACTACTTGACTAATACAAGTGATTAACCAAAATCAGCCAAGGATTGCAAGAACGTCACGAGACGAAACGATTAAGTAATCTTCGCCTTCGTAATGAACTTCTGTGCCACCATACTTGGAGTAAAGAATCTTGTCTCCAGGCTTAACATCCATAGGAATGCGCTCGCCCTTATCGTCTCTGCGGCCTGGGCCAACAGCCAAAACCTCTCCCTGCTGTGGCTTTTCCTTAGCATTATCTGGAATGTACAAGCCAGAAGCAGTTTGAGTTTCTGCTTGAGCTTGCTTAACAATAATCTTATCTTCCAAAGGTGTGAGCTTAATCGACACTTCGGTACCTCTTTCTAGAGAAATGTAACCTTTGCGCGAATAATGTTGACGAGGCTGACGATCACGTCAAAACTATCGAGCACTGAACCTTATAATAGCGCGTTTTTAGCACTCTACCAACTAGAGTGCTAAAATTTTAGAAAATTTTTACAAACTTTAAGCAGCGCGGCGAGCCAAAACATCCCTTAAATCGGCTTTACCAAGCGAATCTTCCGTGCTAACTGGAGGTTCTACAGTAACTTCGGTTGAATCGCTCGCGGAGTTTGGATTGCTTGAATCGAAAGCCGCCGCCAATTCGTTTGAATCGCCTGCTGCAATCGCTTTAGTAACTTGCTTTGTAGACTTTATTTCTAAACTTTGCGGATCATTGGCGTTTATTTTGCAATCGCTGGAATCATCGCCAAACGAGAAAGATATAAGATCTTGATTTGAGTTGGAGATATCGGCTTGCGAGCGCACATCATTAGCAGCTGAAAAATCGCCAGCAACCGCGCTTTTTGCCGCCTCTTGCCTATTTGCTCCTGCTAAAGCCATGCTTATATCTCGCTGTTGCATAACTGAAGTCTCTGTGTTGTCTGGATTGATGGAATTGTCTGAATTCTCAACATGCTCAACAACTGAGTTTACGGCAGCGTCAAAAATTGGCTCCACAACAGAATCATTAAAAGCTGCAGAACGCTTGTTATACAAAGCAACTTTTGCTTCCCACTTACGCGCTTGCTTAGCAGCCATAGAACCAAAGTAGAGAACAGTGCAAACAGCAGCAAGAGGAATAATTGCAAACCATGCGCTATAGAGTCCAGAAAGACCCGCAACAAACACAACAAGAGTTAAAAATGCTAGAGAAAGCACCAACGCACGGCGACGGCGGATTGCTGCACGGCGAAGCGCGCGAATACGAGCAACATGTTCAGGCGTAAAAACACCATTAAACTGCTTAGCGCACTTATGTTTATTAGCATTCACGCTATTGCGACTGGACTTGCCATTATTAGGCTTTGTATTCGCTTGCATCTTCGACGGCTGCATGCCAACCCCTTTCGCCATCGTGCCGCTACACGCGTGGAAAAGCGAATCACTGCTATAATCCACAATGTGCAACGAAGGTGAATACCTATCTTCGCTGTGTTCCAGCATTGACTTCATGCTGTTTTCAGTGCGTTTAGGCAACCAACCAAACATTAAGGCTACGATGATGATCAATACTGTTAACGCGCTCACCGATTCATAACCCATACGTACAAATATAAAGTGCATTAAGGATGTAAAGGCTAAAAATAAGTCGGCGTGTCGGATTTTTTGCGATTGTTTCGCAAAATTTTACAAACGAAAAAGCGTTTACGATTAGCGATTAACAGCTTTAACGAGGCGATATTATGAGCTAGGATATGTGATGGAATTATAGATTGGAGGAACCGTTGCCTACTTATCATTACCGTTGCAAGCAATGCGGATATGATTTTTCACAACATCAATCGTTTGAAGATGAGCCAATTACCGTGTGCCCAAAGTGCGGAAAGCAAGAAGTTCGTAAGGTTTTTAGCGCACCACCAATCAGCTTTAAAGGTAGCGGATTTTATCGCACCGATAAGTAACGTGCAAATAACCCATTAAAATTTGTGCATATGTGCATAAGTGAAAAAATATGACGCTACTTATGTGTGCATGTGAATAAATTGAAACTTTATAACGCCACTTATGTGCTTATGTGCGTAAGTGGCGTTTATTTTGCTACGCATGTGTGCGTATGTTAGTAATCACTTATGTTGATATGTGGATTAACACCAATCAAAAATGGCCATTTATGTGAATATGTGTATAAGTGACTATTAAGATTCATCAAAAATGTTTATATGTGCGTAAAATCCTTGTAAAATCCCCATCTAAGCTAGCCTTTAACCACATTGCACAAAAAAGCTTGCAAAAGCGCTACGCGTGATAAATGATGCTTATATGAGTACATCATTTTTACTAAAAACAGTTGGCTACAAAGCAGAAAACAAAATGCCAGTAGAGCTTATAAAGCGCAGAAAAAGGGCGCAAACCTTAAACATGCTTTCAATATTTTTTATAAGTGTTGCAACATTGTTTTCAATACACCTTATTTCAACGTTTCAAGCTACTCAAAGCGTGCCAGTAGCCATTAGAAACATAGCAAAAGGCAGCGTGATTAAACAAAGTGACCTGCATTACGTTAACGTGCCTAAAAGCAGCGTTTTTAACAATGTTCTTAACCAAACTTCTATAAACAATTCCTCTAAAAACGCTATTATTGCTGCGTGCAACATTAAATACGGAACGCCGATTTTTAGCAACCAAGTTACAAAGCAAACAAAAATTCCGCCTGGTTTTACAACGATTTCGGTGAATCTTGCAAGTAGTGGCGCCAGTCTTGCACAAGGAGACGTTATTTCTATAGCGTTTAGCAAAGTTCCAAATAGCTCAAATACAGCCAATCATTCAACAAATCCAGCACAAATAGAAACATCTAGCGACGCTAGTTCTTCGGATAACATTACTTTGCAAGACAAAAACGTTTCGCTTGTTCACAACGTAATCGTTGTTAACGTAAACAATTCTGCGCAAAGCGCACTGCTGGCAATGCCAGCAGAAAACGCGTTGCAAATCATAAACACGCAGGCGATTATTCCAAACCTTGCAGTTATAGCTGTGCAAAACTAGCGAACAATAAAGAAACTTATGCCGCTATGTGGTTTATCTGCCGCGCTCGCTAAAAACTGCCCAATGAGGAGGAAGCTCGCCAAGAATACGATTATCGTCATCTTTTGCGCGCTGCTCAATCGTTTGAGCATCACCTGGCTCTTGTTTTACGCCATCCGCGTCGAAAAGCTCCGAACCTTTACGAACCACGCGCGAATGACCCCTAGAACACCTGCGATTAGCGTTGTAATCACTCATTGCTGCTCGCCGCTTTTATAAAGCTCGCCAATTCTAGAAACAATCCGCTCAACTTCTTTTTCGGGATTAACGAATGCTCCAACGCTCCAAACGTTCATAACCGACCAGCCAAGATACTCCAAATCTTGAGCTAGTACGCGATTGCGCTCACGAGTGGACTCAATGCTCATAAAACGCGCATCGTCTGTTAGAACAGCCAAAGCAAACGGCTTATTTGGCAAGCCAACAACAAGAGGAATGCTATGATCTTCACTAAAACCGTAGTTCACTGCAACATTAAGGCCGCGAGAGCGAATTCGTTCTGCCAGATCAGCAAACAAAACGTTGCTAAAGCCGTTTGCGGAAAAATCGCCAGCAGCTTGCGATTTAGTAGGCTCGACCTCACTACCCTCGTCTCCAGCATCTCCAGCATCGCTAGAATCGCCAGCAGCCGCTGCATATACTGCATCTACTGGATTATCGCCCAAAGCCTCTGCCCAAATAAGCAAATCCTTAAGAAGCTTAGGTCCGTCTTGATGCAAACGATCATCTTCCATATCGCTAGACTTAAATGCGCAAACAATGTCCAGATTTCTGCGAGCCAAAGCCAAGGAGTCAAGAAGCATGGACTTTCCGCCTTCTTCTTCCAAAACACCAAATTGCTGCAAAAGCCTTCCGTGCGAAGTCTTTGCATAGCAAAGCGAAAGAATAACATCCGTTGCATATGCACCAACAGCCTCGTTTACGCTTACAAGTCGAACATGCCTAAGGAATCTACCCATATTTTCGTCTTTAACAGCCAACGCCTTAAGCTCCGCTCCAAGCCTGTTTCTAAACACGCTTGTAAGAGTCACAACCGCAAGCACGTAGCTAGAAGGAACAACGCTAAAAGTCTTAGCGCGCTGCTTAATCAAAGACACAACTTCGTCAATCTCGCGCTGACTGCTTTCAATAAGACCCGTTGCCATAACTGGAACGCCAGCGGCTTCTACTTGATGAAGCTTAACCTTGCCTTGCATTTTTTCTACAGGAACATCGTGTCTAAGCACGCCGTAGCCGTGATTTTCAAGAAAATCGGCAAGATACGCGGACCGCCTGGTTGCTCGCGACTTAACGCAAATAGTAGGCAAAACACTAATAAGGTCACTTACGCTTTGCGAGCTAACAGTTTGCTTGTGCGCAATAACAACGACTTGGCGTGCGCGCGCAAGAATGCTAAGCAGCTCAATGTTGTTAATATGCTCCGCAGAATCAATGATTACAACATCTACAATCGGCTTAAACTCAGTCATCATAGTTAAAGTAGACGGCATTGCAACCAGAATCGGCTTAGCAGCAAGCAGCAAATCTGGGTAAGAGTTCATCAACTTAGCAAAAGTTACACCCGAACCATTGCTTGCAAGAGCAGTGTGAAGCTGATTTGCCTCTTGAGAACGCGCAAAAAGCAAGTCGCAAAGCTTTTTAAGTGCTTCTTGCTGAACCATTGGTCCTACAGAACGCACATGCTCTGTGTCTACTTGAACAAAACGATCAGAAGCGTCTTGCAACGCGGAACCGTCTTGATTAGATATAATCTCGGAAGAATTAACAATATCTTCAAAAACGGTAGTCCACCAAGCTAGATGAAGCTCGCCATCTAAAGCCTGGCCCGTAACTTTACGCCTACGCAAATCACAAACAAGATCTTCTAAACCAACGCCGCGTAATTCACGCTCAATAACACACCTACCTGGTAGCGTATCTAAGGATTCGCGACTATCGTGCAAGGCTTGCAAGCGCTCGTCAAGCTTAGTAAACTCAATGTTTTCAAGGTCTGCACCAAGGCGCGTTGTAGAAAGCACAGCGTTAAGCGCTACAAGATTACGGTCTAAAAGCTCCTGCGTACTAACGATTTCGTCTAACTTAGGAGGCAATACTGGCCAACCGCCATGAGGCACAAAAGTACGCCATTGCGCAGCTTGCGCGGCAACAATCTTTAACGCTTCGTGAAGATCGTCTACCTTTGCACCAACACGCAAAAGGCTGCGCGCTTCTTTAATATGATGCCTGCGCTCCCAAAAGCCCATTGGCGTACCTTCGCGCTTGCGAACAGCCTTCGGCTTGCTCGCTTCAATCATTGCGTTAAGATCGCGCTCAAAAATATCTGGCTGGAAAACGTCTAAAACGCGGCGAAGATTCTTTAGAACCGTAACCTGCCTACCCCATTCTCGCGCCGTAGAAGGAATAGGGAAACCGCAATTTTGCACAGTTGACTTAACGTGCTCGCGCGCGGCTGGCAAAAGCTTTGTAAGAACGTCTACAACGCGCTGATACACTGTTACAGCCTCGTTCTCGCTAAACAGCGAAGCACCAAACCACGGCGTATCTTCAGCATTAGTAGTAAATTCACCAAGAGAATCTGCCTCGTGCAGCTTTTGCGCCCACTCGTCTAAATGACCAGAAAGCGAGCGCGCAGCATCTACGCTAAGACGTACATGCGTGCAAGGATGCGTAGGAAGCATTGCAATTCCTGCAAGATTTTGCATCGTCTGGTAAGCGGATACGCCCCAGCGCTCGTTTACTCCGTGCAAATCACCCAAGTAGCGGTTTAATCGCGTTTTAACACCAACAAGCTCGTCGCAAACTTGCTCAAAACGGCTAGAAGCAACGCTTTGACGAGATCCAACTGCCGCTATAAGTTGCGAATCAACGTGCTTAGCAAGATGCGAATCCGAAACGTCTAGCGAAAGCGAAGAAATCTCGTTTGCGCTAAGAGCGTGGCGGAATCTGCGCTGCTGCTCCATAACGTTTGGAACGTACAAAACGGACTTTCCTGCAAGAACGCATCTAGAAGAGATCGCAGCTGCGATTAAAGCGGAATCGCATCCAGCATCTGCGTCTATTGCCAAAGAAGCGCCATTTGCCGCCATTCCTGCAGCGTATCGCACAGCGTTACTAACGTCGCCAACTTCGTATTCGTAATGCGGGTCTGCATCTAGTGGAGAATAGTCGGAAGCAGCTTTTGCACCCAGCGATTCAACGGCAATATCATCTCCCGCAATCGCGTCAATCATTGTATTTCCAACGTTCCCCAGCTTAAGCGCGCGCAAAATCTGTCCGCTTTCTGCTAAGAATCTAGATCCCGAGTCCGTAAAACAACCGAGCACAATATCTCGCTCAATGTCGAAATCTGGGAAAACTCTTTGCGCAGCAGCACAAATCGCGTCAAAAACTGCAGATGTTTCTGGTGTGCCGCTCTGGTAGTTTGCACCATCAAAAAGCGCGTCTTCGCTAAGGTGCACGCCTCTTTCTTGCAGCCTAAGAACAAGAGCGTGGTTTAGGCGAACGTTTCCCGAAAAGTAAATCGTTGCAGCCGTCTCGTCTTTTCCAGCTTCTCGCAAAACGCGTACTGGGTATGTTAAAACTGGCACATGATTTCCACTCCAAGACGCAACTCCAACAACAAGCGAAAGCTCCGAAACGCCATTTTCGTGCGCTTTATTGTCTCTGTCTTCAAAAACTCTGTCTAGCCTTCTACCTGCCGCACGCAGCATTCCCGAATCGCGGAAAAGCGCTTGAAGAGTGGCCTTTCCACTGGCAAAAAGCTGGGCGATTCCCGAAGGATGCGCGTGAGTCAACTCTAGTTGCGCACAAAGTTTTGTTATGTCTTCTAGCGGAGATGGAGCAAGCTGCGACTTGTATTTTTCATACCATTTGTTCATGCGCTCGAGTTTCTCGGCGCGCAAAGATTGTGCAGATTGGCGAGGCGCAGCCTGGTCTGCCTTGTCGACCTGGTCTGGCTTATCTGAAAGATTTTGCTGATTTTGCTGGCTTAACTGACTTGCCTGGCCTTGCTGGCTGTGCATAAAGTCATTTTGATTATCGCTCATACTACTCAACTCCCTTGTTTACAAGCCGATTGCATTGCGATACGCGCTGTATCCGCTATTTTGCGCCAACGCTTGATCCACGTCTGCGTTCCCCTGCGCCGAAAGCCACGCATACAAATCGTCGTACAAATTTGTGTTCATTGCCAAGAATGGCAGCAACTCTTGGTACTTTGCCATCTCAAATTGCTCGGCAAAATCGTCTGTTTTTTGCGCTTCTTCCGATGTAAATCCTCCAGCAGAAACCACTTCTTTGCGAGCACTAAATTCGCCATTTGAAACTTTTTCAAACACGGATCCTGGCTCAAAAGCTGGTGTAAATTGCGCGGAATCGCTTGCTATGGTAGTGCTTGCATCACTTACATCGTTTGCATCATTAACGCTATTAACAGCATCTGCAGAATCATTGTATTGCACTTCTTCTTGGGCATAATTTTGAGCAACACTTTGATCTTGAGCAACATCTTGCATATCTGATTGAACGCTTGCTTGCAAATCCTCTTTATAATCTTCTTTAGAATCCGCTTGAGATTCTACATTCTGACTATTTGTTGCATAGTTGCTATTCGACAGATCGCTATTCGACAAATCATTATTAGACGAATCGCTAGCAGCATCAGTGTTTACAGCATCATTATTAGCAGCATCGTCAAATAAATTGCGCGGTTCCACAGGGGAAGCAAACTCATCTCGAACAACAGGCAAAACAACCTGACCCGCAATAACAGGCTTAATTTGCTCCGCAACGCTTTCTGCAACACTTGCAGCATCTAGAACGCTTGCACCATCCGCAACATTTGCAACATCTTCAACACTTGAAGGCTCAGCAGAAGTTACAGCAGAATTATTATCCGCATTATCATCCGCATCCGCACCAGCATCCGCCGCCGAAGCACTACCAAGGTCATCCGCCGCAGCAGCATCATTAAGCCGCTTTTGACTATCCCAAACCAAATCAGGCCGCGAAACCGACTGCGCATGGAACACTCCCGTTGGCTCCCCCGCGCGAATGTCAAGAATATCATCTACCGACAAATCCGCAGCGTCTGGCTCCTTAATATCATTATCTGGCGCGTAAGAGAACAAATCGCGCACTGGCTGCGCACCCGCATCACTTCCCTGCGGCGCCTTTTCTTCAATGCGCACAAAATCAACTGGAACGTCGCCAAATTGCATGCGAACAATGCTGTCTGGCATGTGGAAATCAACGCCTGGGTCTAGTCGCAGCAAATCGCCGCTTTCGCTAACCAAGTAAGTTCCGTTTGTAGAGTTTAAATCGCGAATCGTAGCCGCGCCGCTTGCATCAACAATAAAAAGCGCGTGCCTTTTAGACATAGAGCGCTTATTGTCTACAACGTCTACGCGCATAAAACCGTCTTCGCGCAAAGGGCGTATAGGCTTCCTGCCAATTTCTACAGACCGACCCGCGCCAACGCGTGCCTGCTCCACTCCACCTACCGTAATCATCCAGCGCTGCAAGGTTTGTTGAACACTCACGGAACCTGCTCCCTTCAAAAAACACACTACACACTATTGTGTCATGCTTTGTGTATATTGCGCTAAATGCTAATCAAATGCTTAGCGTGCAAATCAAACCTGCCGCGCTTTCTTTTAACATCCGCAACAACCATAGTCGCAAGAATCACCGCGCACCCAACAAGCGCAATAACAAACAGCGTCATCCAAAGCGGCCACTGCAGCTTGTCATCTGGCGCCTTAACAAGATCTGGCAACACGCGATACCCCGTAACTAGCAGCCTTTGCGTATTAACACCATACGGCGTGCAAGTGAGCAAAGTCACCAAATCGCGCCCCTTCTCGCGCTGCAACAAGCTGATGTCATTAGGTTCTACAACGCTAATGCGAAACACCTTGTATCGCAGCGTCTCGCCTTGAATATCCAAATAGAAAAAATCGCCTTTTTTAAGGTAGATTAAGTCGTCAAACATAGTCGCATGCGGCAAACCCGTATGCGCAGTAATAACAGAATGCCTATTTTTGCCGCCTACTGGTAAATCCGTGCCGTACAAATGACCAGCGCCATACGCTAAAACATCCTGCGAACTGCCGTGATAAATAGGAAGTTTTACACCAATCTTTGGGATTTTTACGATTCCCATAATGCCCATTGGTTCATCCAGCACGCTACTGTACTTTTTATACTCGGATGTTTTCTTAAAATCTTCCGTTCCGTTATACGGATCCGCCGTAAAAATCGCGCTGCGATGCGCGTTATACTTGCGAGCCTTTTCTAAGCTAATCGCACGCGCATCTTTAGGCTGCTCGCGACTAAGCTTGTCGTAAATTGCAGAGAGCTGCTTCGAAGCGTGATTGTTCCAAAGAGTAGATGCCACTGGGTACGTAAAACATAGGATTGCGGCGACTGCCAAGACAACTGGCTCTAGCGCTCGATGCAAAGGGCTTTTCTTTTTCTTAGCCTTCATTCCTCCTCCAATGCGAATCGACTTGCATGGGCGCTTTGACTGAGCTTGAAATTGCATAACGCATTTCAAGCTCCTTCAAAGCGTGATTTGGCTCAAATGTAAAGTCCAGTGGACTTTACATGCCAAATCAGCCTTACGGCTACTAATAGCCGTAAGGAATAGCGCTCAGACCGCGCGAACGGCACGACCTGCCTTGTAGTGCGTTTGTACCAAAAAACACCGAAATCAAATACAAACGCACTACAAAAAATGAACAGAATATTGAACAAAAAGCAGCAAAAGCGCAAATATGCGCGAGTCTAGGGCTTACATACAAACCCTAGACTCACACACTTTACTTTTAGACTACTAGATTACTGAAGCAGCTACTTTGCAAAAGCGCATCAGGCTTTTGCCTGCTCCTCTTCCTTGCGATTGCGCATGTAGAGGAACACGCTTGCTGCAATCAAGCCCATGCCAGCAAGCGCGAAAATAATCACGCCAGTAGCACCAGTTGCAGGAAGGTTGAACCATGTACCAAATGTGTTCTTCTTTGTGTTAGAGAAGTCAACAATCTTGAGCTTGCCTTCTTCTACATTCACAGCCTTAACTTCTGGCAAACGAATGTAGTCATTTGGAGCTTTAACCTCAACAAGGTAAATGTTTGTGCCAGCTTGAACCTTAACAGCCGCCTTCAATTTACCAGTAGTTTCTTGAGTTGTAGCCTCTTCGCCCTTAAACGTAGAAGAACCAGCTTTGCATTCGGCGATATTATCTGCAGTCTTACTTGCGTCGACAAGTTTCTCAGCGCAAGCGTTCGCTTTCTCTTCAGTGTTGAAAAGTCTGAACTCAGCACCAGGAAGGCCAGTCCTATCTTTCTTGCCTTCGTCTGCAGCATCGTACTTGAACACGTCGAACCAGCCATACTTGACTTTAGAAGTACCGCCGTCATCATCTCCAGACACGATTGGGTCTGGATTTGGCGTGCCCTTAGGACTTGCTTGGAAGTAACCAGACTTATTTACGACTTCGTTCTTGCCATTCGTCTCTGTTGAAGTTGTGTCGGTAGGAGCATTACCGTTCTGGTAAGTATCACTAAGATCGAGCTTAATAGCAACGTTTACCTTAGGGTCTTGGCCGTTGGTAACGTCATTCAGCTTTTCAGCAATTTTCTTCAAACCAGCGTCGGTGAACTTAACTAAGATGCGATTTCGACCAGATTCAAGATTCTTGCCGTCGGCTTCAGAGCTAGCTTTCACGATAGAAACGTTGTAGTCAGTATTCTTAGTTAGTTCAGTAGCACTATCACCATCGCCAATCTTCACAGACTCAACAGCGCTGCTGGCATCCGTTGGTGACGCAAATGCAGCAGTAGGAAAATCATCAAACACAGCAAATCCATTAAGATCATCTGCGCTCAAAGTGCCAGACTTGGTACGGTTTACAGAAGCGCTAATCGTGTAGTAAAGCGTCTTATCTTTTGCAAGAACAGAGTTGTGATCTTTACCGTCGTCTAGCTTCTTGGTAAACGTCTTAGAAATATCCTTGTTCTTTGGGTTGATTGTTGGATTCCAGTTGTAAGTGGTGGTCGTAGCGCCATTCTCAACCTTCGTCTCAATCAAAGGCATTGTTATGTAGAACTCGGTCATATCCGCAGCACCATAGCCTGCAGGAGGCGTTTCAACAACCTTGTACAAGCCCTCTGGGAGTTTTGAGAAAGTTGTAACGTTTTCACTTACAGTAGACGTAGGACTTGTATTATCGTCAAATGTAAGATTTGCGCTAGCCTCATCACCACGATTCAGCGCACCGACTATGCCAGCAATCTTGGACCAAGTGCTAAACTCATCGTATTTAAGATCAACGTTATCAATCTTGGTAACCTTTTTAAGAGTAAACGTTGCGCCAGTAAGAGCAGCGCCCTTGTGGTGACCCTCGCCATCTACAGTATCTGCGTACTTAAACTTGTTAATCGTTAATGTACCTGTTTTATCTTGTTTCGTACCCCACGGAGAGTTATCGGCATGTGGTTGGGGCACCCCAGGATGTGGAGCACCCCACGCAACGCTTGCCATTGTTACGGCGCCAGCAACGCACAGCGTGCCAGCCATCGCGAGCGACGCAACAGCCGCAACGCACTTTCTTGTTAATTTATTCATCTTTTCTCCTTTACTCGATGCTTCTAAGAGCAGTTAAGTTAAGTTGTTTTGTTTTTGTGTTTGTTACTGTGTGTTTGTTTGAGTACCGATTTAGCACTTGTTTACGTACTTACTCGATACTTGTTTGTACCCATTCGGCACTTGTTTGTGTTTGTGTGTTTGTTTTGTTTTTTGACTACCTGAAATATCTTCTGGAATATCTTGGTTTAGTTAATCTAATTATGTTTTTATTTTTGCTACGCGCACTGCACTAATACGCGAGCACAACTTGATTACGTAGGCAGCTTTCACATTAGCATCGCCGCCTTTCGTAAAGCAGCTTTCTGCATGCTTCACTTTGACTTATAACAAATCCTGCGGCAAGCACACTCACCATGACTGCAGCTATAGCACCCAGCTGCAAGTTCCAATTCTGACCGCCCGTGTGCGGCAGAGTGAAATCTTCTGGCACGTGAATTTTAAAAGCTAACTGCGCAAAGTCTTTGTTGGCTGTTAGATTCGCACCCTTAAAAGAGGTAGATATTTTCTCTGGCGTTACGTCTGTTTTAGTTGCTTCGTCATTGAACTTATTAAGCGCATCTGGTTTTTTAAGCGCATACACAACGCATTTATAATCGCCAGCTTCCGTTGACTTAAACGTAGCGCTAGCGTAAGTCCTAGCCGCAAACTTGGTAGTAGCTCCATCAGGAGTGCAAGACTGCTCGCCTTCGTTTGAAGTACACTTAGTTTGACTATCACTATCTGGGAAATTAAAGCCAAGGCTGCTTGGATCTACCCATTTTGTATACTCAAGATCTGCATCGCCTGTTTTGGATGCGTTACTTGCGCCGCCTGCAGCGCCTGCGTTAGTTTTTTGCGGCTTCTCGCCTTTGGAGCACAATATTTTAAGGTTGATTTCTTTTTGAGAATCCGCCTCAGATGTGGCTTCAATAAACGGCTTAAGCTCCATTCCCTTCATAACAGAAACAGTGCTGTTATTGCCTAAAGCCGAAGGAGCGGCCGCAGACGCGCCACCAGCAGCAGAGCCAGAACCAGCATCATTGCTCTTAAACGGATACACGTTCAGCTTAAGATCTCCATCTTTAACCTCAAGCTGCTTCTTTTTCTTCGACTTAAAAACAATCTTAATAGTCTTATAGTCCCAGTCGATGGTTTTTGTAATATCGTTGCTATTAGTCCACAAACTACTATCAACCATATTGCTTTCTGGATTAGCAAACAATTGCGCAATAGATTTTTTATCTTTAATTTTACTGCTGAATTCGTCTGACACCGAAGAATCTTTTACTTCCTTAGGTACGTATTGATTCCTGATGTGAATTAACTTAGTATCCTTAACAGCAAACACTTTGCACTCAAAAGTTCCATCACTTTGTGCCTGCGGCTTGCCAGTAATCCAGCTTTGGGAACGCTCAGTAATACTGTCATCCCCTTTTTCATACACAGCGTAAGCATCTGCACCAGTTGAAGGCTTATTATTTTCCACATGCTTGAACTGAGTCTGTATGCCTGAGTTGCTATTTTTAGCGCTTAAGCTCAAGCCGTTAACTTTATCTACCGTGTAATTTTCATTAGAATCACCACTACCATCACTACCATCTTTATGGCAAATCATATGGTGATAAATAAAACCAGGCTCTTTTTTGGATTGAGAATCAATAAAGATAGGTGTAATTTCGCTATATTTGCCATCTTCGCCTGATTCAAAAGTTATTCCAGTTTTATCGTTTATTTCTGAACGCGTTGAATCAGAATCCTCATGATTGTAAACATTAAGTGTTAAATCACCACTAACAGATCTGGCAATTTTTACATTTACATAAATTTTTTTACCTTTAGTATCAGCAGGGTGGTATATGCCAATTTTGAATTTATGACTACCGCGATCCCATTTGCCTGGGTGCAATGTAACAGAACCGTTAAAGCCTTTTTGATTTTCAGTATTCTGAACTGGGATAGTTTTACCATTTTCTGTTTTTTCAAAATTCACCCAACTTGGTACAGGATCTTCACCATCTTGTTCTAACTTAAACCACACGCCTTCTGGCACAGTGGTTTTTTGTTTTTTACCAAACCTGAATTTGAATTCTGGAGTAATAGTTATAGACCTACCACGTTCTACTCCAATAGGATTACTACTTTTAACAATAGACCGACTATTATAGTAGTCAATCTTATAACATGAAGATAAGGTATTTTTCCCTTTATCCATGCACTCTTTTGGAAACTGAGGCTCTTCCTTCGCACTTCTGTTCATTCTGTGAGCAGTTTCCTTAGAGGCGAATTCCTTCTTTGCACCTTCAGCTTTTTGCTTTGCATCAGTCTCATCTGCAAACTTTTCAGCCTTAGCCTTATCAACACCATTGTTACTATCAGGCTGCTGCTTTTCAACAGACTTTAGCTCACCATCATTCTTCTTTAAACTACTAGAAGAGCCAGTATTATTGCCTTGATTAATCTCAGTACTATTAGATTCACTTTGATTAGGCTGCTGCTTATTCTCTCCCTCACTCTTAGCAGAACCAGACTGCGCATCAACAACCTTCTCAGCGCTAACTTTCTCACCAGCACCTTCGCCAGCGCTTAAAGCATAAGTCGGAGCAATCATAAAAGTAGCAAGAATAGTAGCAACAACAAAAAGCGCAACAATCGCACGGCGAGCGCACGCAGTTTTAGCGCAAATTGAGCGCAATAATCGAAGGAAATGGCCACCGCAATGTAAATTACGCATCGGCACACCTCCCTCTCCGCGTATTTACTAAGCTTGCAAAGCAAAATGCAAAACTTACAGATTAAATAATCATCTGCTAACTACGGCCAGTAAATGGGCACTTATCATAAGCCATTAATAATATACCCCCCCCCTATGAAAACATCAAGTGCGATTTGCGCGACAACCTGCCTTTTCGCTTAAAGCGTAGCGCGAAAAGGCAGATCAGAGCGCAAGCGATTATAGCGGGTATAATTAGAGTGCAAGTAAAACACGAGTGTATAGATGTATAGGTGGAACATGAAACGCATTAACACGGGCGCAAACACGGCAAGCAAAATCGCCGCAAACTCGCTAATCGTTTTTACATGTATCTTCCTTGCAACCTGCACAAGTCTGGGCGTAATCTACCGCGCACAAGGATCTTTAACAGATTTTAATTGGCTAAATGCGCTGATTTTTGTAATCGCATTTTGCGCATATTACGCAATTTTGAGGGTTCTTATTTATTTTGGCAAAAACGGAGTTATGCCAAAAATCGTAAGATTTATGCGCGCAGAATCATCGAAAGCAGAATTATCGCCAGAAAAATCACAAATAAAACAATCACAGCCAAATCAATCGAAATCAAAAATCGCCACAACCCTACGCACCGCATTTTTTAACGCAAAACGCGCTGCAAAGTGGTGTTTTTACCGCTCAACCTGCCGAAAACGAAACATTTTCCTAACGCTGATTATCGGCTGGCTGTGGGCGCCCGCAACGCTGCTCGCTGCCTACGGAGCCGACATTTGCTCGCAAATCCGCGAATACAGCTGGGCATGGAATCAAGTTACTGGCCTAAAACAGCCATACATTGGCTTCTTTAGCTTTGTTCCAGCAGACATCTACCCAACAGCACACTATCTTTGGCCAGCAAAACCAACGTATTTAAGCGACCAGCACAACATTGTTTTAACATTGATTTACGGTGCTGTAGCAGCAGTATCGCGATATTTTACCGAATCGAACGATGCAGGAATCGTGCTGCTTGCCGTTATGCAATTTGTGCTCGCGGCATTTTGTTGCGCTGCAACCGCAAACCGATTCTTAAACACGCCGTGGGCTAAATCTAAAACAGGCGAATCGCAAGCTGGCTACACACCAATCACAACAACACCAATCGCCTTGCGCGCAGCCGTAATAATCACATTTTTATTCAGTCCACTTGTAGTATTTTCAACGATTTCGCTTACAAAATCGCCACTGTTCGCGTTTGCGTTTGTGTGGTGGTTTGGAATAATGTACGAGCTTAATTGCCTTGATTTCAAGCAAAAGCCAGCCGCACACACAATTGTCGAATTAATAATCAGCGTGTGCATTATGCTGATTGCTGCAAAATACGCGTGGTACATTCTTGCGATTCAATTTGTGTTGATGATTATATCTAGCAGAAAACGTTGGAAAATATGGGTTTTGTGCATTCTGCTCCCAACAATTCTTATACATGGCGCAATTATGCTTGCCATTTCTAGCGGCGCGATTATAAATGGAGACCCAATCGAAAGCCGCGGAGTGCAACTTCAGCAAATCGCAAGAATCGCAAAGCTAGATCCAAAAAGCATACCGCATGCAGCAAAGCGCGCAATATCGCCAATTTTTAATCTTAGTCAAACTGCAGAAGCGTACACTCCTCAAGACGCGGATCCTGTAAAATCTTCTGGCTTGCAATCTAAAAAAGTGAGCTACCGTTGGCGTTATATTACAAAAGACGACATGAAAAAGTTTAACCACGCATGGTTGCTTATGATTACGCACAGCCCGATTGTTGCAACGGATGCGCTGCTAGCAAAGTCGTACGGCTACTTCGACATTCTAGACGTGCCTTATGTTGGCCCAGAATACTACGTAAACACCGAGAATATAAAGAATTCCGAGTGGATTCGCTACTGGCTGCCCGAGTGGCGTGGCGCTGTATCAAGCAGCGCGGAAGCGTGGAGCAATACGCCGATTCTTGGGTGGATTATTCACGGAAACTTGTATGTTGTTGCAACGTTGCTTATTGGCGTTGCCGAAATAGCATTGCGCAGGTGGAAAACGCTGGTTTTGCACGCGCCTCTTGCGCTTTTGATGGGCGTAATGGTGTTGGCTCCTGCAAACAATTTTGAGCGACACATGCTGCCGATTGCGTTTGTGTTCTTCTTTACGGTTCTAATGTTTATAAGGGATAGCGTTTGCATCTCATGCCGTAATACATGCCGTCAAAGTGATAAAATAAATTGCGATTTGGTGCATGATAGTACGCGCGAGGATTAGCACAACAATACACACTACAAGACACACGAGGATTCGCACAAGAATTGAGGGAGTGAATGGACGAAAACGCTGACTTTCTTACAATTCTTACAAGCGTAAAGCCAGATGACGAACGCAGTGAAGCATGCGAATCTGCCGAAGAATCTAGCGCACAAGGCTTTACACCAAGTTCCACACCAAACTTTACGCCAATGCCATGCGCTCCAAAAAGCGAAGATGCACTCGGAATTTTTGACATTCGAGACGGCAAAATTTTTGACGCGGCAACGCGCTTGCGATTGCACGCGCTAATCGGAACGTGCCTTATGAACGGCATTGCAGATAGTCGCGTAAGCGCGCTAATGCACCTCTTGCAATGGCAAGAAAATACGCGATTCGTGGCGATTGCAGGCACGTATAAAACGGAATTGAACTCAAACGACGACAACCCAAATCCAACACCGCAAAACGCAGGCGCGCATGCGGCGCAGAACAACACAGACTCTTTAAGACGCGCAATATGGACGCAACTTGGCGCATGCGGCGCATACGATGCAATAGTTGACAGAGTGCAGCTAGACGCCATTAGCGCGCGTGCAAAAACGTGGAAAATCGGCGGAAAATCGCAAGAAAGCGTCTCGCGCAAAGATGCAGCGCCTTCGCACATAATCATTCTTGCGCTAAGAGAAAACCCAAATCCAACAGCATTAAACAAGATGTGCGAAGTGTTTGAAAAGTCGGGAAAACCCGTTTGCATAAGCGAAGTTGTAGTCGGCGCGCAAAAAATATGCAAAGAAATCACAGCAACACTTGCAGCGCTTGCCGTTGCGCCGTCTGTAACACATTTGCCGCAAATAATCCGCTGCGACGACGTTCTTCCAGAGCGCGCACTTATAGGCGATGAAACCGCCGTAGAAACCTTATACACTAAGGTGTATCAAAGCTTGGCGCCGTACAACCCAGATGACCCGACTTTGCAAACAGTAGACGCTTTCTTGCGATTTGGCGGCGCGCTAGATCAAACTTCGCACAATCTTAACGTGCATCCAAACACAATACGATACCGCTTGCGCAAAGTTGCGCAAACAACAGGCTGGGACGCCACCGATCCGCGAGAAGCATACGTTTTGCAAACTGCGATTACGATTGGGCGCATCCACGATTCTGCGCTCTAAAGCAAAAGCGCCGAAAACAATGTGCTCTAAAAAAGAACACACTATTTTCAGCGCTAAAAAATTACTCAGCTATGCTTGGCTAAAATCACGCAGCAATGCTTGCAATATCCACTGGAACGCCAGGAGCCATTGTAGAGGTAATCGTTACCTTAGTGATGTAACGACCCTTGATGGTTGTAGGCTTCAAGCGGCGAATCTCATCGGCAACAGCCTTGAAGTTCTCTTCAAGAGCCTTATCGTCGAAGGAAAGCTTGCCAAACAGGAAGGAAAGATTGCCCTGACGATCAACGCGGAACTCAATCTTACCGCCCTTAATATCGGCAACAGCCTTTGCAACATCCATTGTAACGGTGCCAGTCTTAGGATTTGGCATCAAGCTACGAGGACCAAGCACACGACCAAGGCGACCAACCTTGCCCATCATGTCTGGGGTTGCAACAACGGCATCGAAGTCAAGGAAGCCACCGGCAACCTTCTCGATAAGCTCGTCATCGCCAACAATGTCTGCGCCAGCTTCTTGAGCCTCAGTAGCCTTTGGGCCACGAGCAAACACCAAAACCTTAGCGGTTTTACCAGTGCCATTAGGCAAGTTCACAACGCCACGAACCAACTGATCCGCCTTGCGAGGATCCACATTAAGGCGCATAACAGCCTCAGCAGACTCGTCGAAAGCGTGCTTTGGCATGCTCTTAAGCAAAGCAATAGCCTCAGCTGGGGTGTAAAGGTTGTTGCGGTCAATCTTCTCAGCCGCTTCACGATACTTCTTAGAACGCTTCACCATTTTTTCCACTCACTTTCAGTCGGTAACGGTAATACCCATCGAGCGAGCAGTGCCCGCGATAATCTTCATACCAGCTTCAACATCTCGTGCAGAAAGATCTGGCATCTTGATTTCGGCGATTTCGCGCACCTGAGCCTTGGTTACAGAACCAACCTTGTGTGTCAATGGGTTCTCGGTGCCCTTAGGAATGCCAGCAGCCTTAAGCAACAAAGCAGCAGCTGGTGGAGTCTTAAGAATAAATGTAAAGGAACGATCTTCGTAAACAGTAATTTCTACTGGAACGATCTGACCCATCTTGTCCTTCGTCTGGTCGTTATAGGCCTTGCAGAAGTCCATGATGTTTACGCCGTGGGAGCCTAATGCAGGACCCAGTGGTGGGGCTGGATTTGCTTTACCAGCCTGAATCTCGAGCTTAATAAGCGCAGAGACTTTCTTTTTTGGAGCCATAATATGGTTCTTCTTTCTTTTGAAGCGGTTCATTCGGCGCCTTAAAACGTTGATATTAAGCCGTTTTAAGGATCCTCCCGCAACTTATATTGCTGTGCTGTGCTAGCGGATTACTCCTCCAGTCACAAGCTTTCCTATTATACCACTTTGCCGCGACGATTTTATGGTGCAAGATGTAGTGCGATTGTACCTAAAATACGGCGTGTCGTCATACAAACACACTACACATACACGCAAAACTGTAGTGCGATTGTACTGAATTTCGGTGTTTTTTGATACAAACGCACTACAAGGCAGGTAGTTGTTCGCGCAGATTAGCTGCGCTCACGTCTTCGCTTGCGTTGAAAGCACACTGTGCTTTCAACCTTAAGCAAGCTCAGCGCTCCGAATTGCTTTTTCGCGCTACGCTTTAAGCGAAAAAGCAGGTCGAAGCGCAAAAGCGGCAAGGAATCCGTGAAAACCACGAAAACCTTGCCGCATTCAAAACGCATTCGCGACTAGCGCATTAGCAAATCGCTAACTAGCAAATCACGCTAGCAACCAGCCGCATGCGTTAACAAAGTTAACAAAAGAGCCTAGAACTACTTAAGTTCAACAGTTGCGCCGGCTTCTTCAAGAGCAGCCTTAGCCTTGTCAGCATCTTCCTTCTTAGCCTTCTCGAGGACTGGCTTTGGAGCATTGTCAACAATGTCCTTAGCTTCCTTCAAGCCGAGGCCAGTCAAAGCCTTAACAGCCTTGATGACGGCAACCTTCTGAGCACCTGCAGAAGCGAGAACAACGTCAAACTCGTCCTTCTCTTCCTCAGCAGCGCCAGCGGCAGCGGCTGGAGCAGCAGCAACAGCAGCTACAGGAGCAGCAGCCTCAACATCGAACTTCTCTTCAAAGGCCTTGACGAACTCAGAAAGCTCGACGAGGGTCATTTCACCGAAAGCTTCAAGAAGCTCTTCGCTAGTGAGCTTAGCCATAATGGCTTCCTTTCTTACTTGGCCAGACACACCTTGTGCCTTAGAGCCATAACATTTTTATTATTTTTTGGTCTCATGCAGCAAGCTGCAAGGGAATCAAGCGGCCTTTTCCTGCTTCTCGCGCAAAGCGTCGATAGTACGCACTGCCTTGGTTGGCAAAGCGTTGAACAGGTAGGCGGCCTTGGACATGGTGCCCTTGAGCGCGCCAGCCATCTCGGAAAGCAATTCTGGGCGAGACTTGAGGTCTGCCAGCTGCTTGGCGCCTTCGGCATCGTAAACGGTTCCATCTGCGAAACCGCCCTTGATGACGAGGGTCTTATTCTCTTTGGCAAAATCACGCAAGGTCTTAGCAGCCTCAATGAAATCGCCCTTTACAAAGGTGATTGCAGTTGGGCCAGCAAGAAGCTCATCAAGACCTTCAATGCCCGCTTCCTTAGCGGCAATGCGAGCAAGCGTATTCTTAGCCACAGAGTAGGAAGTATCGCGGCCTAGCTTTTCGCGCAGAGAAGAAATCTGCGGAACTGTAAGCCCGCGGTACTCGGTAAGGTAGACAGCGTCGGCGTTACGGAACAAATCCGTAAGCTCTGCAACTACCGCTTCCTTTTCGGGCCTCTTCATGGCGTTCCTTCCTAAATTGGCCGTCGGAATGGAAATAACATATCAAAAAAGCCCTGCGCACGGCAGAGCATCCAAAAAACACATAGTGTTAAAAAGTTTGTGAAAAATCGCAAGTCAATTGCAACAATCACTGCTCAACCTGTGCTGGCATGACACATCATTTTCAGGAATCTTGCGACTCCACCAACGGTCTGTGGTTTACGTTGGGCAAGTTTAATACCTACTTGCGACAATGTCAATATTTTTTCGCAAACTTTATAATTTATTTTTATTTAAGATTACTTAAGAGCGTACTCAACACGCGCGGTTGCTGGCGACTTATCCCAAACTAACGCGGAAAAATCGCAAGCAGCCGTACGCATCAAATACGCTCGTAAAATAATTAATTAAATTAATATCTAACTAATATCTAACTTAACTAATACAAACTAGCAGATTTACAAAACTGCGTTAGCAACAAAGTCAAGAATGAACAAAAGCGAAACAATCCAAAGCATTGGATGAACGTCTTTAGCACGCTTCTTGCAAGTCATAACTAAGCAGTACATGATGAATCCAGCGGCAATGCCGTAAGAAATCGAGTAAGAGAACGCCATAAACACGGCAGCGAAGAACGCAGGAATTGCTTCGGAAATATCGTCCCAAGCAATCTCCTTCAGCGAGCTTGCCATCATGCAGCCTACAACTACAAGCACGCCAGCCGTAGCAGCAGCAGGAACAGCGCTAGCAAATGGCGCAAGAACAATCGAAAGCGCAAAGCACACGGAAACAACTACAGAAGTCAAACCAGTGCGGCCACCAGCACCAATACCAGCAGCAGACTCAACGTAAGTAGTTGTGTTGGAAGTACCGCAAATTGCGCCAACCGAAGTTGCAATCGAATCAGCAAACAGCGCACGATCCATCTTGGAACTAAAGCCAGAGCCGTTTTCCAAAGCCTTCTCATCTGCCTCCGAGAAAATGCCAGTTCTGCGGCCAGTGCCAATAAACGTGCCAAGAGTGTCGAAAGTATCCGACATAGAGAAGGCAAAAATAGTTACCAAAACAAGCGGAATGCGTGCTGGATTAGAGAAGAGAGCAGGGAAACCTTGCGGACCGAAAATAGCACCAAAAGTGGTTGGAAGCTGAGCAAAAGCATCCGTAACAGAAACGGCGTTATTTAGCGAAGTCAAGCCAAGCGGAATACCAATCAAAGAGGTTGCAATAATCGTAATAAGCAAGCTTGCGCGAACCTTAAGAACAGTAAGAACAATAGCCAAAACAAGTCCAATAAGGAATAGCCACAAAATAGGATTATTAATAACAGCAAGGCCTGGAATAGCAGCGGTTGGCTTGCTCTTAGCGGCAGCTGCAGGATCTTTAGAAGTAAAGGTGATTAAGCCAACGCTCATAATGCCAACGTATGCAACGAATAAACCAATGCCACCGCCAATCGCTTGTTGTAGCGAAGTTGGGATGGCACGAATAATCATCTTACGAATCTTAGTAACGGTAATAATAATGTTAATTAAACCGCACAAGAACACCATGCACATGGCTTCTTGCCACGTAAAATGAAGGCCAAAACACACTGTGTATGTGAAGAATGCGTTAAGACCCATGCCAGCAGCTTGAGCGTAAGGCACATTGGCAAACAAGCCCATAACAAGTGTGCCAATAATTGCTGCGATGATTGTAGCGAGGAAAACGCCACCCTTAGGCATGCCAGTTTGGCTTAAAATCATTGGGTTTACGACGATAATATACGACATTGCAAAGAATGTAGTGAGACCTGCAGTGATCTCCGTTGATACATTCGTGCCGTTTTCTTTGAGATGGAAGAACTTTTCCATAAACTCTCTGTTCCTTGGTTTTACAGCGCAAAAGACCATGAAAAGCGTGGCGATAGCACTTGAGCAATCGCGGACGCAATTACATTTGGGCATTCACGCAGAGGTTACTGCGACTCGCTCGGCGCGCAAAGCACAAGCCGAACAAACACTCTAGAAAGCTAGCGAGAATTAGAAACGACTCATAGAACTTTGAACAACCGAACAGGTTCGACCTTACGCGCACGTGCTGACCAGAGAAAAATCGCGCAAAAATTATGCAAAAATCGCGCAAAAATCACCCAGAAACCGCGGCAAAAATCACCCAAAGCGGCCAGAAATATAGCGTTCCGCCTCCGCATTGCGCGGATTGTTAAACATAGTGGTAGTATCTGCAAAATACTCAAGATGACCTGGTTTTCCAACAGCCTTAAGGTTAAAGAACGCAGTGTAATCGGCCACGCGCGCCGCCTGTTGCATGTTGTGCGTTACAATCACAATCGTGTAATCGCGCTTAAGCTCGTTAATCAAATCTTCTACAGCAAGAGTAGAAATTGGGTCAAGCGCAGAGCAAGGCTCATCCATAAGCAACACTTGCGGATGCACAGCTACAGCTCGCGCAATACAAAGCCGTTGCTGCTGGCCGCCAGAAAGCCCGATTCCTGGCTTATCGAGTCTATCTTTAACTTCGTTCCACAAATTCGCGCCACGCAAAGCCCACTCAACTAGGTCATCGGCGTCTTGCTTTGAAATATGGCGATTATTTAAGCGAACTCCTGCAAGAACGTTTTCTCGAATAGACATTGTTGGGAAAGGATTTGGGCGCTGAAACACCATTCCAACATCTCGGCGAACGGCCACAGGGTCCACATCTTTGCCATACAAATCGCGGCCTTCAAGCAACACTTGACCTTCCACGCGAGCGCCTGGAGTAATCTCGTGCATGCGGTCTAAAGTGCGCAAAACCGTTGATTTTCCACATCCCGAAGGCCCAATAAAAGCTGTAACCTTGTTTGGCTCAATGCTTATGTTAACGTCTTCTACTGCTAGAAAATCACCGTAGTAAATGTTCAAATGCTTAACATCAATGCGCTGACCCATTTGCGCCTCACTTTCTAAAATCCTTCGCTTTACTTTGCATTACTTCGCTTTACTTTGATTTACCTTGATTTATTTCGCTCTACTTCACTTTTACTGAAAACACGCGAGCCACAACTCGCCCAACAATATTCAGCAGCAAAACAATCACTATCAACGCAAGCGCCGCTGCCCACGCGCGCTCCATCGGAATCGTAGTAACGCACGAAGATGGCGCATTAGCTGGGCAATTCGCCGAAAGCTTTGAATACTCCTGATAAACGTACACTGGCAAAGTAGTCATTTGCCCGTCAAAAAGATTGAAATTCGTTGATGCAATAAACCCAGCTGCCATTAAAAGCGGAGCCGTCTCGCCAATCACGCGCGCAACAGCAAGAATACAACCAGAAACAATGCCAGGCAAAGCAGTGCGCAACACGATTTTTGTAATCATGCGCTGCTTTGTAACGCCTAGAGCAAGCGCCGCTTCTCTTAAATCGTTCGGCACAATTTTTAACATTTCTTGACACGACTTAACAACAGTTGGCAGCATAAGCAGCGAAAGCGCAACCGACCCTTCAAAACCGTTGATTGTTCCAGGACCCACAAAAATCGTAAAGCTAGAAAACGCAAACAAACCAGCTACAATCGAAGGGATTCCGCTCATAACGTCTACAACAAGATTAATCACTCTAGCAAGGCGGCTGCCACGCGCATACTCAATCAAATACACGGAGCACATAATTCCAATCGGAATCGAAATCAGCATTGCTCCAAGAGTAATCTCCAACGTTCCAATAATGGCGTGCAAAATACCGCCGTAACCGCCTGTGCCAGTTGCAGCGCCGCCAACTACATACGTCATATTATGCGTTAAAAAGTCAAGGTTTAATCGCTTAATGCCGTTTGCAATAGTCGTAAAAAGCAAAGAAAGAAGCGGAATTAGCGCAACTACAAAAGACAAAAAGATTAGAACGCTCATAAACAAGTCTTTTCGCTTACGACTTGCGATTCTAGAGCGCGTTGGGCGGAACTTGTTAAAGTCGATTTTTGGAGATTCGCTGCTTGCGCCAACAGTCTGATCAGAGCCAACGGAGCCAACTTGTAACGATTGCGAATTTTGCATCATGCACTCGCCTTTCCCGTGATTTTGCGCGCAATAAGGTTTACAGCGAATGAAATAACAAACAGCACCAAGCCTGTAGCAATAAGCGCACTAACACCCAATCCGTTTGCTTCTGGGTATTGCGCTGCTATGTTTGCTGCAATCGTTTGGTTTTGCGAAGCTTGCAAAATATTGAATTTAAAGGTGAATCCTGGAGACAAAATCATAAGAACTGCCATTGTTTCGCCCAAAGCGCGACCAAGACCAAGCATAGATGCGGAAACAATTCCCGACTTTGCAAACGGCAAAACCGCTAGCTTTATCATCTCCCACTTTGTTGCACCAAGCGCGAGCGCGCCTTCTTGTTGCAATCGCGGCGCTTGCTGGAAAATGTCTCGCGCCATAGAAGTTATAATCGGCAAAATCATAACTGCCAGAACAATGCTAACGGTTGCAGCACTACGCGAAGGGCTTGCCGCAGGGCCTGCAAAAAGCGGAATCCAGCCAAAAATGTGAGAGATAAACTTCCAGAACGGGTATATGGATGGCACTAGCACCAATCCGCCCCAAAGACCGTAGATTACGGACGGAATCGCAGCAAGCAAGTCGACTACACCACTTAAAAGCGGCACCATTTTTGGCGGAGCATAGTGGCTTATAAACAGCGCGATTCCAATCGAAATAAAGAATGCAAGGAGCAGAGCGAGCGCAGACATAAGAACAGTTCCAAAAACCATTGGCGCTACGTAGCCTAGAAAATCGTGCGCTTTGCCACCAGTAAAGTCCAAAAATACTTGACTTACTTGGCTTTTGTTTGCGCCTAGAATCGGCCACGCTTGAAACAGCAAGAACAGCGCCACAGCTGTAAGCACCATTAAAATCAGCAATCCGCATAAAAGAGCCACGTTTTTGAACACGCGGTCGGCAAAATGGCCGCTTTTGTTCGCATCCTTACTGATTTCAGTTCTTTGTTTAGAACTCACTCATGCTCCTTTTGTAGTCATTATATAAATGCTATCAGCAGCAATATATTGACTACTCTAAAATCTTTGCAAAATGCTATTTTTACTTGCCAATCGACTGAATTGACTGAATCGACTTGTTAATCCTGCCCATAAGCTTTTCTGGCAAAGGCGCAGTTCCAGCAGCACCTTGAGCCTCAGCCTGGCCATCTTTGCTAACAACGTACGAAAGCCACGACTTTGCAAATCGCGCAGTCGCAGCATCTTTGTACGCATTGCACACAATATCGTAAGAAACTAGCACAATCGGATAAGCGCCTTTTTCTTCCGTTTTGTGGTTTATTTTAACAACAACGCGGTGCTTTGCTTTTGCTGCAGCATCTTCGTCAACCTTTGAATCGTTAACGGTTATAGAGCCACCTTCTGGGCTAATCTGGTTGTAAGAATCTCCCACTTTTACTGCAACAGTTCCAAGCTTTCCAACTTGCGAGAAGTCCGCGTATCCAATCGCTCCGTCTGCCATGCGGATTGTGGAAACAACGCCAGACGTGCCTTTTGCGCCCTGGCCTACGCTATTTGGCCAATTTTCGCTAAGATCGTACGCCCAATCGCTTGGAGCAACGTCTTTTATGTAGCTTAAGAAGTTCTGCGTTGTGCCAGACTTGTCGGACCTGTGAACAACTGTAATCGGCTTATCTGGAAGCTTTAGCTTTGGATTTTGCGATTTAATTGCATCGTCGTTCCAACGCGTAATCTTGCCGTCGAAGATTTTTGCGATTGTAGAAGCGTCCATATTTATGTGCTTTCCAGCATCCGAAACGCCTTTTAGATTAAAGATTACTGCGATTGGAGAAACGTATACTGGAACGTCGAAAGCTGTAGTGCCATTAGCGCAAACCGACTTAGACTTTTCAACTTCGTCGTCGCTTAGCGATTTATCGGACCCAGCCCAAGCTGTGGCTCCCGTCATAAATGTTGTAACTCCTGCGCCTGAGCCAGTTGGATTATAGGCTATTTTTGCGCCAGGATTTTTGGATTGGAATCCTGCAATCCACGCTTCTACAGCAACCTGCTGGGAAGACGCACCCGAGCCTTGGAAGTTTCCTACGATTTTTGCGCTAGTATTTGCGGACGATTGCGAACTACTTGCAGGAACATTATCTCCGCAAGCCGCAAAGCTCACTAAAGTTGCGGACGCTAACAATCCTGCTGCAATCGCGCGCATATTCCACTTTGTGTTAGACTTTATTGATTGATTTTCTACTGCATTATTTACTGCATTTTTACGCATATTCTTCATTCCTTTCAAGAAGAATTGCCATTATGCCAGCCAATCTGCGTTTCTCGTATAACCTACCGCAAATTTTCCTCTTAAATTAATTAAACTAATGTTCAAAACTGGCATCTTTTATTTCTTATTACCTTTTTCTTCTATTAACGATGCCAATATTAAGAGGGGGGTAAAAACCTTGCCGCCAAAATCTGATTGAGCTTAGAAAATGGCGGCATTTAGCGCTACTCGCCTTTTGATTGACGGTGCAACGCGTCGGCGACCACATCGGCGTGTTGAATTCTACAAATTTCTAGCAATATTTACCGTCATTTTTGCAGCCGTATCCGCGTATTCGGATATGTCGAAAGTGTGAAACTCCTCGTATTTTGTGTCTGCATTGTCGCTCATTGCGCGCACAACTAACGCTGGAACGTCGTTTCTTGCAGCAACGTGAAGAATCGCAGCGCCTTCCATTTCTACAGCATCCGCTTGAGTTGCCTCAATTACTTCCGCCACTTTTTCGGGCGTGTCTACAAAATATCCACCAGATGCGATTGTTCCCAAAATGTGATTAATGCCCATCTTTGTTAAAACACTGTCTGCTGTTTTAAGAAGATAATCGTCTGAATGGTACTCGTTTGTAAACGGTTTCCACTGACTAATCATGCGCATGTCGGTGTCTAAATATCTTAATGTTTTTCCAAGAACAACATCATTCGTATGCAAATTTTTATTGAGATTTCCTGCAATTCCCGAAAAGATTACAGCCTGCGGCTTGTACGTATCAATTAAATACTGCGCAGTTGCAGCAGCATTTACAAGTCCCATTCCGCCAACTGTTGCAGCAACTTCGATTTTTCCGCCATCTTCGCATTCAAGCACGCCGCAAGATACGTCTAAGCTGGCCGCCTTATCGTGCTTAACATTGCTAAGCGAGGCAGCAATGTGCGCAACTTCTTCTTCCATAGCGCCAATAATGGCAATTTTTGTAAACTTAGGCATTCGTCAAATCATCCTTTAATCTTGTGCATTGAATTGCGTCTAATCAAAAATACGCTTACACAACACATAATAACAAAAGACGCGGTTGCAATTTTTAGCAAAGCGCTGCACGTGAATTCAAACCAAGGATTTGTAGCGGGGATATTTAGAAACTCCATGATTTGATCTTGAAGCGCAATAAATCCAAAGAAAGACGCTATTAGCAAAACGCAAATTATAGAGCCAACAACAAGACGCCATCCGCGCACAAAAATGCAAAGTACAATCAGCGTAATAAACGGAACAATAACACTAAACCATAGTGCAGAACAGGCAACAACAGTGTAGCCTTTGCTGTGAGTGCCGCGATACCACGCAAACGCAAGAAGAAACGCACCAGCAAGCAGAAGCGCAAAAATCGCGTATCGCGCGATTGGAAGAGCGCGGCTTAAAGCGCCATCTTTATCTTTAGGAAGACTGTTGCGATTGGTGGCTGGCGATTCGCACATTTTGCACTCCTTTGTTCAAAAATGCTGACTATTTGAGGATTTATTGTAATTGTTTACAACTAAAAAAAACACGGCGTGTCGCAATATAATCGCACTACAGTTTTGTTTGTTTGTTTGTGTAGTGCGTTTGTATCAAAAAACACGGAAATTCAGTACAATCGCACTACAGTTCTGCGTGTTTACGTAGTGCGATTGTATGGCGACACGCCGTAAATCAGGTACAAACGCACTACACGATTACGCTAAGCGCGGTAGAGATTCGAGATTTTTCGCAGCGGATGAGATGTTTCGCTCGCGCGGTCTAAGCGCGCTCGTGTCTTCGCCGCACGTAAAGTCCACTGGACTTTACGTTTGAGCGGCTCAGCGAATCGAGGTGATTTCTCGCGCATTACGCAGCTCGAAATCGTCGATTCGCAGCATGAAATGGTGATTCGCTGAAGCAGCAAGAAAAATCGAGAATCTCAGGCGATTAAGCAATACGCAATTGTTCAAGCACGTAAGAGGGCTGGGTGATTCTTGGTCGAACAGTATAAGAGCGGCAGCCGATACCAAATAATCCAATGGCTCACGCCTACAAACAAACTTCAACCAAAAACAAAATCAAAGCCAAATCGGAACAACCGCAACAACAGACTACACGTAATAGGCGGAGCGTTGTGAGACAAGAAACACCCAGCCCTCCTACACACCAAGTAAGGAAAATCGTTCGCGCAGATTAGCTGCGCTCACGTCTTCCCAGCGCAGAAGCAGTGCTTCTGCCTTGAGCTGCTCAGCGTGCCAAATTGCCTTCGCGCGCTACGCTTTAAGCGCTCCGGCAGGTTGGCGCGCCTGCGAGGAGAGAAATACTCAAACCTCGCGCAACAGTAAATAGGAATCACACAACATTTTCGGCAAAATCAAGACTTAAGTCGGCGAGAAGAAACAGACTGCGCAAGAGTGTTAAGCAAACGCTCGGTATCTTTCCAAGAAATGCATCGATCCGTAATCGACTTTCCGTACTCAAGCTCACTCAAAGGCGCAGGATCTTGGTTTCCGCCTTGCAAGAAGCTTTCCATCATAACGCCTTTAATGCCCTTTTCGCCGTGCGCAAATCGATCCGCAATATCTTGCACAACTTGAATCTGGCGATTTTCATCTTTGCCCGAATTTCCGTGCGAGCAGTCGATTACAACGCCATTAGACGCCACGCAATCCGCGCCGAGCCTCAAACGAACCGACGCAACGGCCGCTGCAACAGAAGCCGAATCGTAGTTTGGACCCTTGCTAGAGCCGCGCAAAACAACATGGCAATCAGGGTTTCCAAGCGTTTGTACAGCGCAAGCGCGTCCAAGATGGTCAATTCCAAAGAAAGTGTGATGCTGGCTGGCAGCTAGGCAGCCATTGACGGCAGCCGTAACAGAGCCATCTGTAGCATTCTTAAATCCGACTGGCATAGAAAGACCACTAGCAAGCTGGCGGTGAATCTGCGATTCCGTGTTGCGCGCGCCAATCGCCCCCCAGCTAACCGCATCCGCAATAAACTGCGGGCTAGTCGGCTCCAAAAACTCGGTTGCTGCAGCCAAACCAGCGTCCAAAACGCCAAGAAGCGTGCGACGCGCCAAAAGCAAACCCTTGTGAATATCGTGCGTGCCGTCAATATCTGGGTCGTTAATCAAGCCCTTCCAGCCAACTGTTGTGCGCGGCTTTTCAAAGTAAACGCGCATAACAATCAAAAGCTCGCCTTCGAGCTTTGCGCGCAAATCAGCCAAACGAGACGCGTAGTCAAGAGCCGCAGCGGGGTCGTGAACCGAGCAAGGCCCAACGATTACAAGCAAGCGATCGTCATCTCCGTTAAGGCATTCGCGAATCTCATCGCGTGACTCGGCAACAATATCTTGCGCATACGGAGAAAGCGGCAACTCGCCAAGAACTTGAGCAGGAGTGGGAAGCGGCTCCAACTCCAACACGCGACGGTTGATTATACGATCTACGCCAACCTGGTCTTCCCAGCGCTCGAATTTAGACGAGTCAAGCGGATTCATGCCGTTTTCAACAGCTTGCTTGACTGCGCTTGAAATGCGCTGATCAGGCGTAGATTCCATTTGTCACCATCCTATAAAATAAGCTGCGCTAAATGTGGAAGCGTTTGACGTAATTACAAAAGCACTACAAGTTTATGTAGTCGCTCCGACCTGCCTTTTCGCTTAAAGCGTAGCATTGTTCGCGCAAACGACATGATCTTCTATTCCGCTTTTTGTACGTGTTTTAGGCTGAATCTGGTACAAAGTGCGTCAATTGGTTCCGCTTTTTGTACGTGTTTTAAGCTGAATCTGGTACAAAGTGCGGAAAATCACACTTGGTGTGGCACCTGCTGCGTCAATCGAGACGCAGCAGGCCGCGCTTGCGTTGAAAGCACACTGTGCTTTCAACTTTAAGCAAGCGCGGGCGCTTTGGCTTAGCTTAAGCGCCCAATGCGCTTAAGCTAAGCCAAAGCGCCCATTGGGTCCCACGCTGGCAAAACAATTGCTGGTTCTTCCAGTGCTTTCTTATATTCCTCTGGCAAAAGAGCCTTAGGCACAGCAACCTCGTACACGTACTCAGTGAACCAATCGTCACTCATCGTAAAGTAACCCTTGTCTGCAATCTCTGGTCCCCAAGAGTTCTCAACACGCCAGCGGCGAGTAGTCGTGCCGTCATCCGCAACATCAACTCCAGCAAACGCCATAGCATGATTCATAGCAGAATCAGCAAAACGCACGCGCTGCTCCTTGTTCAAATCAAAATCAACGCCATAAACGCGATCGTACTCAAACAAATCCGTAGCCCACGCGCCATTATCGCGATCCATCATAGGGTGGCAATCCGCACCAAACCAAACTGGAATACCCTGCTCAACAAGAATCTTACGCACGCAATCCTTCATAAACTGGTTTGGCACGTTCAAATATTCCGTAGCGTCTCCGCCAGCAACATTGCCCAAGTGCTCAATCGCAATCTTCTTGCCCTTTAGATGCTCCGCACGTGGATCGTCCACCAAGCAAACGTAGTCTTCCAAACCAGCAGTAACGTACTTCTTCCAAAACTCAACTGGCGTAATTTCGCCATCGCGATGGAACTTTCCGTCCTCGTCCGTCCACTCCCAATCGAAGCTCTTTGGTGGCTCACCCAAGTGAATTGTAAGAATCCTATGACCTGCAGCCATAGTCGTCTCAATAATATTGTCAATGTCGGCAGCGTTGGCATACATATGAGCCACAGCCGTGTGCAAAAGCTTTTTAAGCTGAGTATTCATATCTCCAGTGTCTTTAGAAGACTCTGTTTCTGGGTACAAATCCTTAGGAACAGCACCATACTTCTTGTAGACGTTCATAGCCATAGTCCACTGGCCGCCGTCACCCATAACGTCACTGAGCAAATGCTGCAGCAAACGCGAATCAGAAGGCTCGCCAGAGCGAACAAGAGCCGCAACATCCTTTAAGAAGTAGTTGATTCGCTCAAGCTTGTCGAAGTACATTGCGTAGTTCTGCGAGAACTCAAAATCCTTAACTTTAAGCGATTTTTTAGCAACAAATCGCGCAACATTCAAAGAGCTAAATAGCCAGCAGCGACCAGAATGATCTTGATGCCTTGCATCGCCATTATCCACAACCGTTGAGAATCGGCGCTGCAGCAGGCGAGCGCGGTCATAATTTCGCGCCACTTTGTCGATTCCAGCAGCTGTAACGCCGTTCATTGCCAAACGATTCAATGGATTTGCGTCAAAATCGTCACGCAAACCTTGCAAAGCTTCGGCACTTAATTCAGAGATCTCAGTCACTGTATAACCTTTCTTGTTTTTCTTGTTTTATGTTTATTTTTTATAGTTTATTTTAGCTTTTTTCGTAAATCTTGCGTCTTGCTTGCGATTTTTCCGCGCAAATCACGTATCCAAATCACGTATCCAAATCACTCAGCGCGCATCTACGCCAGAAGCTCACGACTCCTGCGCAATTGCCTCTTCCACTTGAGCCTGAGCATCTTTTCGAGCCTGCTTTTGAGCATCCGCATCTCTACGCTCCGAAGCATCATAACCTGCAGAATCGCCAGAATTGCCCTGCTTGCCAGATGCATCTCCAAAGTCAAATCCCGAGAATGCGTTTGCAAAAAGCGACCTAAGCTCAGTAACGCGCTGCGTGATTTGCGCTTCCCTATGCTGCAACTGCGTTAAGCGCGCCGTCATGCCGTCCAACTCCTTTTGAGCCGCCGCCCTACGCTCTTCAACTTGAGCTGTAGCGTCTTGCATAGCTTTGCGAACGATTTGCGCAGCTTGAGCATCCGCATCCTTATGCGCTTGAGCAGCATAATCATCCGCATCTTGATGCACTGTTTTCGCTCTCGCAACAAGCGCATCCGCCTCTTCTTGCGCAGCACGCTCGCGCTCTTTTAGACCAGAAATAAGCTCGTTCACCTTTTTTGTGGCCTCTTCTTGTTGAGCTGCAATATCGTTTCTAATTTGCTCAACTTCTGCACTAACTTGGCTCAGTGTACGTGTGCGCTCAACTTGCGCTTCATCTGCAATCTCTTGGGCCTTTGCAGCTGCAGCATCCGTGATTTCTCCAGCCTTGCGCTGAGCATCCGCCATCATCTTTGTTGCGCGTTCTTGCATATCTGCAAGCTTCTTATTCGCCTCTGCTAAAGCCGATTCAATTTGATCATTCGTTTCTGCTTTAGCATGTGCGATTTCCGCGTTTGCAGCCGACCTTTGTTCCGCGATTTTTTGCGCTGCATCTGCCTTTAGCTGTGCAATTGCACGTTCTTGCTCGGATTTTTCGGATGCCATTCGCTTCGTGTGCTCTTCACGCGCATTGTTGATTTCTAGCGTTGCAGCATCTTTTTGTGCATTAACATCTTTACTCGTTGTTTCGCGCAAACGCTCTGAATCCTCTTTCGCAGCGCTTGTCATCTGATTTGCCTTATTGCTTGCCGTAGAAAGCAGCGTATCTGCCTTAGTTTGCGCTTCTTGAAGCAAATGTTCCGCGTCTAATTTTGCATTATTCAGTAAAGTTCCTGCCTGAGCTTGAGCCGTTTTTTTAATAGACGCAGCGTCTTGCTTTGCGCGCTCAATTAATTGCGCACTAGTTTGCTCTGCTGAAGCAAGTAATTGTTGCGCATTTGCGCCCAAAGATGCAAAAGTATTTCCGCTTTTTGCGCGTTTTACATTATTTTTTTCTTCTTGCAATTGTGCTTGCAATTGAAGAATAGATTCGTCACTAGATCGCACTTGTTCACGCAAACGCGATATTGTGCGCTCATAGTTGGTAAAGGCTTCGTTGACTTTATCTTTGTCGTACCCTCGCAAAGCAGTTGGGAAACGATCTGGCACCATGTTTATTCCTTTCACAAACCCCCGCACGACTACTACTTATCGTGCACACTCCATCAGCAATAACGCTATCACTTTAGTTGCTAAAACACTCGAGCGTGTCGCGCAAACTACTTGAGCAATATTCCCGAAGACGAAGGTTTCATATAGTAATTTACAGCTTCGCAAATTATGCTTTTTCCAGCTTTTATTTGCGCGTCCAATGGCAGCCCGTGGCGCGCATCATGCAACGCAACCACTGGCGGAAAACTTACAAACCCTGCAATTATGTGCTTTTTAGAATTATTCGACGCCCAATCTAGCAATCTATAAAACAGCGAATTGCAAACGTATGTTCCTGCATCCGAGCTTAGTGTGGATGCAATCCCACTATGAGCAAAATCGTTTAGAATCATTCTTAGCGGCAGCCTAGTCCAGTATGCAGCAGGCCCATTTTCAACGATTTGTACGCTTTGAGGAGTGTGGTTATCTACGTCTGGCTTATTTGCATCCATTATGTTTGTAGCACATCGCTCTAGTTGCACTCCACGAGCCGCGTGCTTTACGCCTGTTGCAATCACAATATCCGCGTCTTGCGCGTTAATCGTTTCTAAAAGATGCGGCCATGCGTTTGCAAAGCTGATTGGCAACATTACAGACGCAATTTTTACGCTAACATCTTCTGGAAGATTAAAATCCGATGCCAAATCGCCATTTTTGGCGTGTTCGAGTGCCAGTGGCACTTCGTGCGACGGGTTTACTTCTAAATCCTCGTATGGCCCAAACCCAGAAATCACTACGTTAATTTGATTCATAACAATAGCTTTCTACGCAATAGCTTCAATATCTTTTACTTGTCTTTAACTACAAGAGCAAGCAATCGTCCTTCATGAGATTTTCCTGCAATACATGCGCGTCTGTGAGAATACCATAATGGATTTTCCAGCGTACACATTGGGTTTTGCAACGCCTGCAGGCGACTTTCCAGCGCTTCGCCTTCGCCGTCTACCTTACAAATCGTTTGCAACTCTTCATCTTTAGCCAAATATTGTGTGGCAGCAGTAACACGCGGCAAAGCGTCGACAATGTTTGCAACTCCTGCAAGCGCTAAATCAATGCGAGCAGCTTCTGCAATATCAATTCCAAGTCCACCAAAACGCGTTTGCGTTACAGTTTGTGGGTATCGGCGTTCAAAGTCGCGCGCGATTTCTTCGCCAACTTCGTAGCAATCACCACAAATGCATGGCCCTAAAACAGCTGTTATATTCGAGCGTTCGGCTCCCTTTTCGCACATTGCTTCAATAACAGAATCAAGCACGCCAGCCATTAAGCCTTTTCTGCCACAATGCGCTGCAGCAATTACGCCAGATTCACTATCTGCAAGCAAAACTGGCAAGCAATCTGCAGCAAACATTCCTAAAGCAAGCGAGCAAGCAGTTGAAACTTGCGCGTCCGCTTCGATTTTAGCGTATGAATCTGCAAAACCTGTAGCATCAAAACCGTACGGAGTGTTCCACGAATCAACTATTGAATCTGCATCAAAAACGCTATTTCCGTGAACTTGGCTAACAAGGCACAAGTCAGATTTAAGCGCGCGTTGCAAAGCGCAACGGTTGCTAAACACAGATTTAGCATCGTCGCCAGCCTTGCCACCTAAGTTAAGCGAAGCAAACGCACCTTCGGAAATTCCACCTAATCGCGTTGTAAAAACGGCATGAGCGCGTGCGCCCAGTGGCACTGGAATTGTCACTGGAATTGGCAAGCCATCTTCGTCTTCGTGTGCAAGTGGCATTCCTGCTACGCTAGTTTCTTGCATATTATTCGCTTTCGTTTTGTCTTATTCGTTTTGTCTTATTTGATGTAACAACTTATTTGATGAAAAAGTTAATCAAAATTAAACTAACCCAAATAAGCTAATTCTTCGTCGCTTAATTGCAAATCTGCAGCCTTTAAGCTATCCAAAATCGTAGCTGGCCTATGCGCGCCTGGAATAACAAAAACATTGCTGCCCTTGGCAAGCTCCCAAGCCAAAACAACCTGCTGATAGCTAACGTTGTGATCATTTGCAACTTTGCGGAATGGGTCAAAAAGATGCTCGTCGTACGGGTGACGGAACCCTCCAAGCGGACTCCAGCAAACAAACGCAATTCCAAGCTTCTTGCAATATTGCAACGTGTCTTCGTTTTCTAGATGCACTGGCGAATACTGATTTTGAACAGCAACAAGCTTTTCTCCCAAAATCCCACGCGCAATGTCAATCTGCTCAACAGATGCGTTAGAAATGCCGATTTCTCGCGCGACTCCCTCATCAAGCAGCTGTTGCATTGCTTCAATCGACTCGTTGTATGGAACTTCTGGATCTGGCCTGTGGAAGTAAAGCAAATCAATCGTATCTACGCCAAGAGCCATTGCAGACTCTTTAGCGTGCGCAATTAAATGCTCTGGCTTTCCATCTTTACCCCACGTTGGCTTGCCATCTGTAAAGTTGCGGAAGTGACCGACTTTTGTTGCAACAAGAATCGAAGACTTGTCTCCATTCCAGCTATCCAATGCCTCGCGCACAAGCTTTTCGCCAGTTTGCTCCTCGCCGCCCGAGCAATAATACGCCCATGCCGTATCTATATGCGTGCATCCAGCGTTTAGAGCCGCGTGGATTGTTTCAATGCCCATACTGTGTCCAAGATTGTTTTCAATCGTTAATGGCATCTCGCCAAAGCCAATAGCTGTAGTGTTAAACGATCCTATAGTGCGATTCATGGCCATTTTGCTCCTGTTCAAATACTTCAAATGTTTCAAAATGCCCCCAAGCGCAAAAAGCAACTTGAAGGCATTTAGATTTTTTATTTTATATGACTAGGCGCTTATGCGCTTGCGTCTTTATCTTGCGATTAGCTTGCGATTAATCCTCGTCAAATGGGTCAAAATCGCGGCGGATTCTGCGACGAGGGCGCTCAGAGCGCTCCTCGCGAGCAGCGCGGTACTCATCGTAGTGATCGTCGTCTGCAGCGTAGCGCAAATTGCGGTCGCTCACTCTGCGATCCGATCCGCGACGAGGACGCTCTGCGCGGTCGTCTGAACGATCGGAACGCTCTGCGCGCTCGCTTGAGCTATCATCTCGGTCGTCGTAGCGCGAATCGCGATCATCGCGAACGCTACGGCGGCGAGGACGCTCGTCATAATCGTTGTTATCGTAGCGATCGCTTCTGCGATCATCCCTTCTAGAAGAGCGTTCATCGTAACGGCTGGAACGATCAGAACGATTTTCCCTATCGTCATAGCGCGAATCGCGATCATCGCGAACGCTACGGCGGCGAGGACGCTCGTCCCTATCTCCTCTATCTCCTCTATCTCCTCTATCATCCCTATCGTCGCGTGGAGCACGCCTACGGTCACTTCTGCGATCATCCCTATCTTCACGATCTTCGCGAGATCCACGACCACGATTTTCACGAGGCGCTGGCGCCGAAGACTCTTGATTCTCAAAACCTGGAATTGCCAAAGAAATCTTACCGCGCTCATCTACGCTTTGCACGATTACTTCTACGGTATCTCCCTCTTTAAGCACATCTTCAACAGTGTCAATGCGCTCACCGTTAGCAAGATTACGAATCTGGGAAATATGCAACAAGCCGTCGCTTCCAGGAGTCAAGTTTACGAAAGCACCAAAGCTCGTAGTCTTAACAACCTTGCCAGTAAAAGTCTCACCAGCCTTTGGAATGCGCGGATTTGCAATAGAATCGATGATTTCCTTTGCCTTCTGAGCAGCTTCGCCGCCTTCGGAAGAGATGTACACAGTACCATCATCTTCAATAGCAATCTCTGCACCAGTTTCTTCTTGAATCTGGTTAATCATCTTGCCCTTAGGGCCAATCACTTCACCAATCTTATCTACCGGAATCGTAGTTGTAATAATGCGTGGAGCAAATGGGCTCATATCTGCTGGGCAATCAATGCACTCGTTAATCACTTCAAGAATAGTCGTGCGCGCCTCGTGAGCCTGTTGCAAAGCAGCAGCCAAAATGTCTGCTGGAATGCCATCAAGCTTAGTATCAAGCTGCAAAGCAGTAATAAATTCAGACGTACCAGCAACCTTAAAGTCCATATCTCCAAACGCATCTTCTGCGCCAAGAATATCGGTCAAAGTCTTAAAGATGTGCTTGCCATCAACGTCTCCGGAAACCAAGCCCATAGCAATGCCAGCAACTGGAGCCTTCAAAGGAACGCCAGCAGCGAGCAAAGAAAGCGTAGAAGCGCACACGGAGCCCATAGACGTAGAGCCGTTGGAACCAATAGCTTCCGATACTTGACGAATGGCGTATGGGAACTCTTCGCGACTTGGCAAAACTGGCACCAAAGCCTTCTCTGCCAAAGCACCATGACCAATCTCGCGGCGCTTTGGAGAACCAACGCGACCCGTTTCGCCAGTGGAGTATGGAGGCATCTCGTAGTTGTGCATGTAGCGCTTGGTTTGTGGGCCAGAAAGCGCATCCACTTGCTGCTCCATCTTAAGCATGTTCAAAGTAGTTACGCCCAAAATCTGGGTTTCGCCGCGCTGGAAGAGCGCCGAACCATGAACGCGAGGAACAATATCAACTTCTGCACTAAGCGTACGAATATCGCGCAAGCCGCGGCCGTCAATACGGTAATCTTCCGTCAAAATACGACGACGAACAATCTGACGCTGCAACTCCTTGAACGCATTGCCGAGTTCCTTTTCTTTCTCGGCTTCGTCCATATCGGTAAACTCTTGCGCAATCGCCTCGCGCACGCCTTCTTTAATTTCCGCAATGCGGTCTTGGCGTGGAAGCTTTTCTGCAATAGAAAGAGCCTCGTTCAAATCAGCATGAGCAATCTCGTCGATTCTTGCATAAAGCTCATCCGTATACTCTGGGAACAGCTGGAATTCCTTGGTTTCCTTAGACGCAATTCGCTTCAACTCGTTTTGCGCTTCGCAAATAACCTTAATGAATGGCTTTGCAGCTTCTAAGCCTCCAGCTACAACTTCCTCATCTGGCTTAATTTGACCCTCATTATAAATCAAATTCCAAGCATTCTTACCAGCGCCAGCTTCGATCATTGCAATCGCAACATCGCCATTTTCAATAACGCGACCAGCAACAACAATCTCAAATACAGAGCGCTCACGCTCACTCCAACGTGGGAATGCAACCCACTGGCCATCAATCAAAGCTAAACGCACACCAGAAACTGGGCCTTCAAATGGCAAACCAGAAATCATAGTAGAGGCAGATGCAGCGTTCAAAGCAATAACGTCGTAAGCATCATCTGGATTAATTGCCAAAATCGTTTCTACAACTTGCACTTCGTTACGCAAAGTGTGTGGGAAAAGTGGACGCAACGGGCGGTCAATAATACGGCACGCAAGCGTTGCCTCATTTGACGGGCGTCCTTCTCTGCGGAAGAAAGATCCTGGAATCTTACCAGCAGCGTACATTTTTTCTTCCACATCCACAGTCAGTGGGAAGAAATCGTAGTTTTCTTTTGGACTAGATCCTGCAGTCGTCGTCGACAAAATCATGGAATCATCATCCAAGTATGCGGCAACAGCACCATCCGCCTGCTGAGCGAGGCGACCAGTTTCAAAGCGTAGCGTACGCTTTCCAAATGAACCATTATCAATAACGGCTTCTACAGCCTTAATTTCGGGACCCTCCACGGGTTCCTCCTTTTCTTAACTTACCTAATCAACCAACATGCGTCGTCATTGGCAGACTCGCTTTTTTGTTACCTTTACCTAACATCCGCGCGAATCTTTGCAAAATGCATAACCAACATTTCGTAGTTTTTTGTTTCGGTTACTTCAATCATCCATATTCAATTATGCTTTATTCTTCAGTTATAAATCCTGCAAACTTAAGAACTTGCTAAAACTAAATCGCTTAAATCTTAAATCTTAAATCGCTTAAATACTAAATCATTTAACCTTAAATCAATTATTCTTAAATTATTTAGCTTAGAATCTAAATCGTTAATCTTAAATCTTCAAACTTAAATCTTCAAACCTCAAATTCAGCCATTTAATCAAGCTTTTTAATTCTACTTCAAACACACTAAATTCACTAGAATTGCATAAACAATACGCATAAATACAGATGCATAAATACAAAAGCCCGAGCTTACGCTCGGGCAAAAAGACTTATCGACGCAATCCGAGTCGATCAATCAAAGAACGATAGCGATTAATGTCTACGCGCTTCAAGTAATCAAGAAGACGACGACGGTCACCAATCATGAGCATCATACCACGACGAGAGTGGTGATCATGCTTGTGTTCCTTCAAGTGATCGGTAAGGTCGGAGATGCGCTTGCTGAGCAAAGCAACCTGAACCTCTGGGGAACCCGTGTCACCCTCGTGCGTTGCGTATTCGTTGATAATGTTCTTCTTATCTTCAGCCGTTAATGCCACGGCGTCCTCCTTATGTAGTTACTGCGCGGTGCCGCATCCTTTAATACAGCGCTTGCAAATCCGCGGGCGTTACACGCCGAGTTTCAATGTTACAACTATGCCCAAACAAGCTTATAAAGCCTACATAGCAGTAATAAATCCACCAAAAATCACAACAAGAATCGCAAGAACTTCAATAGCGTAAAACATTATTAACGAAGCCCAGCTGCAAGTCAAAACGTTTAATCGCGACTTTTTAGGAACCATTACAAGCAATCCAACAAATAAAATCGCATAAACAGCAACGCCAAATCCAGCAGAGATTATTCCAAGATTTGCAGCATTTGCAAGTCCACTTGCTGACCCATAAACAACGTATGTTGAATACCAAAAACTTAAGCGCAACAAGCATAATCCGCTAATAAATTGTTCAATCGTTAGAAAAACAACAAACAAGAATCGCCAAAGCCATCTACTAGACTCAATTAGCGCCATTGCCAAAGCTGTAGCGGTTGCAACTGTTGTAACCCAAGCAATAAACACAACTCCCTGCGCAGATAATCCAGAAAAATTCTTAACAACCCAAGCAGTGTGTTGAACTGCCAAAGTTCTACCTGCCCAATAAGGAACAACAACCGCTACAAGAAGAATCGCAAAATAAAGCACCCAACGCTTAGGATTTGAGTGGCGCTTGGAGATATCTGCTATAGAAAGCTCCGACTCCAATTCGCCAGGCGACTCAAGGGTTTCATCTGCGTTAGCATTAGCAGCATTAGCGTTTGCTTTACGCTGATCCATCTCTTGCACTCTCCTTTAACGTGCTAAACTCTTAGTGCTGATTAGACTAGATTAAATTTGTTACAACAAATCTAGTAACGGCAAATCTTAGTGAATACCTTACCAGCCACATTCCCCTATCTAAAGCGTGCAATATAATGATACTCCACGCGATTGCAACAAAATGCGCAATCACAAACAGATTTAGGTACACACATGGGTTTTATTCATTTTATTCTTAACCTTCTTAAAGATCCGCGCTCTGCTATAGCTGGCTGGATTGCTATGGGAACTGCACCCGCACTAGGATTGATTTTTCTAATCATCTTTATTGAAACAGGCGTTGTGTTCTTCCCATTCTTGCCTGGCGATTCCTTGCTTTTTGCTGCTGGATTCTTTGCAGCACCAGATGCACAAACAGGTAAAAGCTCGCTTCCACTTGCGATTTTGCTCGCCGTTGTTTGGATTGCGCCCATTATTGGTGACCAATGCAACTACTTTATTGGCCACTTTTTTGGCAGGCGAATCGTTGAATCAGGCAAAGTTAAGGCCTTAACACCAGAACGCATTGCTAAAACAGAGCAAATGATTGATAAGTGGGGACCAATTGCCGTGTTCTTAGGCAGATTCTTCCCATTTATACGCACATTTATGCCATTTATTTCTGGCATTTCTGGCATGCGCTGGACTCGTTTTACTCCTTTTTCTGTTCTTGGCGGAATAGTGTGGTCATCGCTTTTTACTCTTCTCGGCTACTTCTTTGGCAATATTCCTTTTGTTCAAAAGAATTTTGAGCTTGTTATAGTGGCGATTTTGCTTATTTCTCTTGTTCCAACTTTTATTGGGCTTTACAAAGCTCACGCTGCCAACAAAGCCAAAAAACGCTTAGAAAACGAAGCGCACCAGAATTAGCTTAACAAAATAACTTAAGCAAAATTAATCGTGTTTTACAACACTCCATCACTTCTAGCGTTGTACTTTTACGCATTTTGTAGTACAGTGTGCAGAGTTGTGTAAAACATTGGGGCTATAGCTCAGTTGGTAGAGCGCTTCGTTCGCATCGAAGAGGTCGTGGTTTCGATTACCATTAGCTCCACTAAGCCCACTGCATTCATTCCACCGCAGTGGGCTTTTTCTTTGCAAATCCTAAGCACCGCTGTTATCGAATGCGTTTTCAATCGAATCGATTAGCGGATCTGCCTGGCTCATTATGCTCTTAACTCTGTTATCAACGTTTTTATTTTGCGACTTCAAAGACCGCGCTAAATCCAACGCATCGTCAAAAATCTTTTCAACAATATCTTGATTTACGCCATCTGCCTTAAATTGCGCACTCCAAGAGTTCAGGGACTCAAACACAATCTCACTTGCATCTATTTTTACAATCTCATTTTCGTTTTTCTTTGCATTTTCAACAAAAGCGCACAACTTTCCAGCATACTCTCGCACTTTAGGCTTTGGCTTAGCTTGCGAATAGTTTGTAAGATCTAAGTAGCCTTTGCCAAGCGTGGAATACATTAACGCTGACTCATAATCCTTTGCCTTAACACCCTTTAGCGCCTCTTCAAACCACTTTGCAGACTGTTCAATACGTTCCTTTCTATTCGCACTACTTGATTCTTCTTTATCTTTAACACCGTAATACCAATACGCTTTTCCAACAGATAAGCATAATTCATACCAATCTTCGGATTTTTTAAGATCCGACTTGTACTTATTAACAAACGACGTAAAATCTTCTCTTTCGCTTGCACTCCATCGAAAATCTTCAATCTGGTTTACTAAAAGTCGCAACGCTGGCTGAATGGATATAGGCTGAACATTTGCATTAAAAAGCTTTACTTGTAAAGACATAGCTTTGTTAACATATTCAACAATTTGCTTAGAATCTGTTGATTTTGCAGCCTTAGACATGTACTTTTTATATTCTTGTACACTGCTTGTTATGTTGCTAGCGTTCTTGTTTTTTGTAGGGATATTGCCGCTTTTTACATATGAGCGCAGTTCGCTTACTTTTGCTCTACTTGCGTTTGTTATTACGGATTTACAAGCAAATGCAAAAACAATACATCCAATAAATGCCATTAAGGCGCAACAAACAATCTTAAAAATATTTTTCTTGCCATTTTTAACACCATTTTTAACACCATTTTTCTTGTGTCTTTTGCCAATATTTTGATTACCACTTTCTACGCGCAATCGCGAGAGAGCATGGCTGCTACGACTTGCATCATATTTTTTGCGAGTTTGCGCACCTCTCGCACGTTCTTTATTGCGCAAAACAAGACCAGATTCTCCCATATTTGACTCAACTTTTTCGCCAAATTCTAAATCTTCTAAACAATCTTTTAACGCTTGAGAAAACTCCGCACAATCTTCGTATCGGTCCTTTGGATTATGCGCCAATGCGCGCATTAACACATAGCGCACACCACTATCGCAATCGTCGCAGCTCAAATCGAAGTTAGTAAGCGGATGAGATTTATTAGAATCCTTAAAATCTAAAGTCTGATTACTAGAAAAACTAGAAAAATCGGAATTGTTAAAACTTAAAGAGGAATCAGAACAATTGGAACTCTCGCAATAGCACGTACCAGTAAGCGCGTAAAACAACGTTGCTCCAAGCGCATAAACATCTGTAAAAATGCCAATTTTTGCGCCCTGCTCAAAAAGCTCGGGAGCTGCAAATCCACATGTTGCAAAACGCGCATCTTGCTTAAATCGACTTGGTTGTACCAAAACACCATCTTCGCCTTTAAGCTCTAATGCAGAGCCAAAATCAATTAGATGCACGCTAGAATCATTAGAAATCATAACGTTAGAAGGCTTTAAGTCACAATAAACAACAGCTGGATTTAACGAGTGAAGATATTGCAATAATTCGCATAGCTGGATTCCTAAAGCGCATACCTGACTAGGAGCAATAACTCCGCTTTGCGTAATAATCGTTTTTAGCGAACTTCCTTCAACATAATCGCGAACTGCGTACGCTCTGCCATTTTCCTCAAAAAAATCAACAATTCTAGGAATACAAGGATGATTGCAATGATTTAGAACCTCTACTTCTGCTCGAAGCGATTGCAAAATCAAAGCTTTTTTATCACTATCTAGATGCTCATCAGACGTTTCTTTAACAGCCCATTTTTTGTGTAAAACATTATCTACAGCAAGATAAACGCTAGAAGTTCCGCCCGAACCGAGTTTTCCCAAAAGCTGATATTTTCCACCTACACAAACCATATTTACCGCACTTTCATAAAATCAAACCGATAATAATCCTGTGCGCTAAACTCTATGCACTAATTCATGCAAAGAAAAGACTTAATGGAAAATGTGTACCAAAGCCATCAAAGCCCTAGAAAAATAAGGGAAAAGTTATCCACATTGCTTACATTGCTTGCATTGCTTGCATTGCTAGTATTAATCACACTAATCAATGTCTGCGCCAAGAGCAGTGAGCTTGCCTCTAAAGTCTGCATAACCGCGGTCAATAAGCGAAATGCCCTTAACGTTAGATGGCCCCTTAGCTGTAAGAGCGGCAATAAGATGACTAAAACCGCCACGCAAATCTGGAACATCAATATCTTGACCAGTAAGAGGCGTTGGCCCAAAAATCACAGCAGAATGCTTGTAATTGCGCTGCTGGAATCGGCAAGGAAGCGAGCCTAAGCACTCGCGATACAGCTGAATCATAGCGCCCATTTGCACAAGCGGCTTTGTAAAGCCAAAACGA
>NZ_CP058381.1:0-4028 GCF_049244155.1 Gardnerella sp. DNF01199S
TTGATTCTGATAGACATTATCTCTTTTTCTCTGCTAGTAAGACCCCAAATATCATTTCTTATTTTCAAAAAGTGGAGAAAAATCATCAACTCACGGAACTTATCTCACGCTTTAGTAAAAAGAATGATATTCCTGTTGCTCTTCTAATTGACAAATACGGAATAAAACCATCACAGTTAGCTCGTTTGGAAAAAGGTAAAAGTTTCTACATTGAAGATTTAGACGGTAATAGATGCTTTCTAAAAAGAGTTAATTAATGGTTGATATTAATACTAGCGACATGAACCCATATGGCTTATGTCGGTATTATCAAAAAACTTCTTAGAAAGAATTAAATTACAATGCAAAGTTTATATGGCACTTTCAAATTAATTACATTAGAAAACACGAATAATGACGATTTTGAGCCTTGCCTCAATAGCGATGGTACTCATAAGCAAAAAAACGGTAAGGACTTATACGTCTTAAAGCATGACAGTAAAAGCAAACTTTTATTAAAAGATGATGAGCTCCACACAAAATTCAAGTTAACTGTTTGCCCTTCTCTTTTGGCAGGTCATAATTACCGAGCAACTGCCCAAGTTATCCCATACGTTAGCGGCTCATTTATCGCTTATAGCTTAGTCGTTAATTCAATTGAGGAGGTCAAATAAAGTATGTTCGGTAAAAAGGATAAGAAGGCTATTAAGTCTTACATTTCATGGCCTGTTTTTCAGAAACTCAGATTTGAAAGCTACCAGAGACATATGTCTATGTCCGCCATAATCGCGAGCATATTGGAAGAACGCTATGCCCCGGCACTGCAATCCGAAAACATGCCTCAGGAGCCTCAAAAACGCCCCTTAGAGCGTGATTCGGCTGTGGGTGCTGAGAATCCCAATAATATTAAACGCGTGTTAAAACCGGCCTTTTCAAACGGTGATTCTGAGGAGTTCAAAAAAGCTTTATACGAAAAGGGAAAATCGTTTAATTTATAAAGATATTATTATTGCTGATAACAAAGAATCATAATTATAACTTCTAAAATCTTCATTTTGAAAAAGCACTAAGTATTTCTTAGTGCTTTATTTTTATTTTTTTCGACTGATACCATGCGGCAGTGCAAGGGAGCGGTTAACCCTATTTTGCTTGGTGCCGACCGTGATGCGACCAAAAAATACTCCGAAGCGGAAGCGAAGAGAGTATTTTTTGTGTCAGCGGTGCGGTGGTGCTAGTGAAATAGTGGTTTAGCTGCGACTTGTGCGTTCGAGTAGCGTGGTATTGGGGAGAAAAAATTTATAAAATCCGTGCGAAGCACGGTTTTTAAGGCGCAGCCTTAAAAATAGTATTACTTTTATAAATTTTTTTTGATAATTACTAATTTTTGTTTAGTTTTTCGTTGATATTCTGCGGTTTTTCTAATGTTAGCAGTTTTCAAAAATGCTAATAATTTATTAAAATATTAATTTTTTTAATTTTTCTATAATATAAATTTTATTTGTTGATATTCAGCATAGGAAAGGGGTCAATTTTAGATAGAGGTTTATAAATTATGGTTACAAAATATAAAACTGGCAGAGCATTTTTAATGACTCTTAAAAAGACTGAGGATATTGACGCAGACGGTATTAAAAAAGCCTTTGCAAATGTATTTGACGAGTTTTGTTTTCAGGAAGAAATTGGGGAATCTAGCTCTTATAATCATTGGCAACTTTACGGTTGTTTCCGAAAAAAATCCGCTAAAACGTTGCTTTCTGTTAAAAGATTATTGATTAAACAGTCCCATGCCTTCGAAATTCTGCATCTCGAGGTGGCGAATAGTGCAATAGCGGCGTCTCGTTACTGTTGTAAGACAAAATCGGCCGTGGGTTCTCCAATTTTCTCCTCGGAAGACTTTAGAAATAAACTATTAAACAAACATAATAAAGTAAAAAATAGTAATAAAGTAAAGAAATTTAGTATTAGCGACGCTAGTGAATATTTTAATGAAAATAAGTCAAAAGGCTACGATTTTTTCATATCTGATTACTGCCCATACAGCTATTTTTATCGTTTTCATACTAACTTTTTGAAGGCCTGCTGTACTTCTTACGTTTCTTTGAAAGCTAATATTGCGAATGTTAAGCCTAGAACATGTATCTTCGTTAGTGGACACACGGGAGTTGGAAAAAGTCTTATTCTACAAAAAATCGGATTTGATAAAATTTTTTGTGCTTCTGACTCATCTTCTAGTTTTCCTTTTGAAGGTTACCAGTATAGTTCAGGTGCAGAAATAACCGTTTTTGACGACTGTAATCTAGATGTTTATACGCTACTTCGTATTAGTAATTGTGGGCCTGTACGCTACCCAGTGAAGGGCTCGTCGGTTTTAAGCGCCTCCAAAGTTCTATTATTTTTAAGCAATAAAACTTTTGAAGATTACTGGCATTTTGATTCTTTACCTAAATCAACTGCTGATGCTGTACGTCGACGTTTTGCTAATAACATCTTTACTTTTCCGGATACTCTTCCTATTGAAAATTTGCTTGACGATTCCACGTATTTCAGCTCTCCTATTCGCAAAAAAGTATTTGATTTAATAATGAAAGAGATTGATTGATGATAACGCCTGATGAAATTCAGAAAAAATACGGCAATGTTCTAACTTTGATGAGCTATCTAAATATTAGATACGATTTTGCGAAAAACATTTTTCAATATGGTTGTAAAAAACGGTTATTTTCGTTTTTGGAACATTCGGTTTCTGATAGAAAATATTATTTTGTCAACGAAATCGATATTAAACGCCATTTTCTAAGGTTTGGTTTTACTAACGTTCCAGATAATTTAATAAAGTACATACTTTATGCAGGCTTAACATCTCAGCAGCTCACAACTTTAGAAAAATCCGGGGAAATTTTCGACCGAGTCTATTTGAAATGAGCGAACACAGCAATTTTTCTGTGTTTCCACTACTTTTCGCTTTTCAGATTCCAAACCTTCTGAAAAACTTCCATGGCGAGAGACCGTTATGTTCTTTGCGGAAGGTTTCAAATTCCTCTCTATGCTTTTTTGCGGTTTCCTTATCTTTTATGGCTTTACTTATTCTTTCATTTTCTTCTTCCACTAACTTTACTTTTTCCTTATTAAAAGTAAATTCATATGCTACTATCTTTCTTCTTCCTCTTTTTATCTCAGAAGAATAAATAGATTTAACTTTTAATCCTATAATCGGCTCTAGCTCGTTTAATATGACCCGAATGACCTTGCTATTTATATTTGTTTTATAGCTATCTGGTATATCAAGTAGCCTTCTAAAATCGTTTACGTTCACTCTCCATATGCCTGTGTTTCTGAACATTTTCAGTCTTCGAAACGCTTCTTTGCTATAGGAACTTTTTAGTTTCATGTATGAAGATAGCTCAAATCGTGTGAAATTTGATGTTAAATTATTTAGCAAAAATGTGAATTGTTTATTTACTGCAACGGTTAATTTAGCTTCTTTTAGATTTGTTTTGAAACATGAGAAAAGATTGAATTGAACGTATTCGTCTTTATCTTCATAAGCAAAGTTAAGTGCTAATAGTTTCTTATTTGTTTCAATAATTCGTTGAGCTAATTCAGCGTTACTAATATTTTTTTCACAACACATCAACTTTTTTAATTCGGAAAATTTGAAAGTAACTTCTTCTTCCTTTTTATCTCTTAATCTGCTGCAAATTGCCATAAGTATATCTAAATTTATGGCGTTAAAATTTCTAAGACCTTGACTGTTCAGAGCGTTGCTGTATTTTACAATTTGATTACCCATAAATTAAATAATACCATGTATTTTTTTTCCCCAAAAAAGTAGGTTAATACCTCCCAAAAATTAATTAAATTCTCCCAAAAATTAATTTTAATACCCTGTTAGCCCTACTCTCCCAACGGGTTTCAGCCGCCTAAAAGATTATATAAAAGATTTATATATAAAAAGAGTTAATTAAATTCTCCCAAAAAAGTAGTTTTTTTTAACTGATATTTTACTTTTATTATGTTTACGCTTTTTAAGACTATTCTCGACGACTTTT